>NZ_AP018288.1:1109246-1357525 GCF_002368335.1 Nostoc sp. NIES-4103
GTCCCCTGCTATATAAGTCCTGCCAAAGATACAGGCATTTTGTCAGTAGTTTGTGTGAATCTCAATTGGGGAAATAATTGTTATTTAATTAGGGATTATGCCGCAATACTTCGGACAACTGCACACAAATGAGGCACCTTGGTCAATCCTAGGCGCAGTACAAGGAATACAATACGATGAGCGCCATATCCTCTTCAAATGTGGCGATGCTTGTCTGCGTGTGAGTGTGCTAGCATCTAACTTAATTCGGGTACGGATGACACCAACGGGTGAATTTCTACCCAGGCGATCGTGGGCAGTGGCACAGGCGGATGAACAATGGCCTATAGTGGCGTTTGAGGTGCGAGAAAAAGCAGAGGCTATAGAAATTACAACCGAGCAATTGTCCGTTGTCGTGTCCTGCAATCCTTGCCGTATCCAGTGCTTCGACTCAGCAGGAAAGCCCTTTGCTCAGGATGCAGACTTAGGTATGCGGTGGCGGACTGGTGCTGTTGCTGGGTGGAAACAAATAGAAGCAGACGAACACTTCTATGGTTTTGGTGAACCCACTGGTTTACTCGATCAGCGCTCAAAAGTGAGAACCAACTGGACATCTGATGCCCTTGATTATGGAATCATGACAGACAGCATGTATCAGGCGATTCCCTTTTTTATCGCGTTGCGTCCGGGATTGGGTTATGGATTTTTCTTCAATACGACTTTTTGGAGCCGATTTGATTTAGGTGCAGAACAACCTGGAGTTTGGCGGATGGAAACTCAAGGAAGTGAACTAGATTACTATATTATTTATGGTCCTGAACCCGCCAAAATTCTTCAGACTTACACCCAGTTAACCGGACGAATGCCCTTACCACCACGATGGGCGCTAGGTTATCATCAGTGTCGCTGGAGTTACGAGTCACAAGACATAGTACGTAAACTAGCCCATGAATTTCGTCAACGCCACATTCCCTGTGATGTTGTCCATCTTGATATTGACTATATGAACGGCTACCGGGTTTTTACCTGGAGTCCCAAGCGATTTGCTCACCCTCAAGAATTAATCAAAGAACTTCAGCAAGATGGCTTCAAAGTAGTGACAATTGTTGATCCAGGAGTAAAGTACGAACCAGAAGCAGATTACAAAGTCTTCGACGAGGGTTTGAAAAACGACTATTTTACCCGTAATACCAACGGTCAACTATTTCACGGCTATGTCTGGCCTGATAAAGCTGTATTTCCTGATTTCCTGCGTCCTGAAGTTCAAAGTTGGTGGGGAAGTTGGCAAAATAGGCTTACAGATATCGGTGTTGCTGGTATCTGGAATGACATGAATGAACCCGCACTAGATGACCGTCCATTCGGCGACCCTGGTAACAAAATTTCCTTTCCCCTCGATGCTTTACAAGGGCCGACTGATGAGAGAACGAATCACGCCGAAACCCATAATTTGTATGGGTTAATGATGGCACAGGCATCTTATCAGGCAGCTAAAAAATCTCGTCCCACAGAACGCTCTTTTATCTTGACACGCTCTGGATATGCTGGTACTCAGCGCTGGTCAGCAGTATGGACAGGAGACAACCAATCTCTGTGGGAACACTTAGAAATGTCCTTACCGATGCTGTGTAATCTGGGTCTATCGGGGGTTGGTTTTGTGGGTGCTGATATTGGAGGGTTTGCAGGTAACGCTACGGCTGAACTATTTGCTCGTTGGATGCAGGTAGGAATACTTTATCCCTTAATGCGGGGACACTCAGCATTAACTACAGCACAGCATGAACCGTGGGTATTTGGCGATCGCGTTGAAAAAATTTGCCGTGAGTATATTGAACTGCGTTATCAACTGTTACCCTACATTTACACTCTTTTTTGGCAAGCTGCAACCACTGGTGCCCCAATTCTGCGCCCTTTATTGTATGATTTCCCCAATGACCCCAAGACCTATACTCTAGCTGACCAAGTAATGCTTGGCTCGTCTATATTAGCAGCACCAATTTACCGTCCAGGCGTTGAATACCGTGCTGTGTACTTGCCTGAAGGTTGCTGGTACGATTGGTGGAGTAGCGAAACCTTTGCAGGCCCAACTCACATACTGGCACACGCAACCCTAGAGCGAATGCCATTATATGTGCGTGCTGGGGCAATTATCCCCATGGCCCCAGTGATGCAATATACAGATGAACGTCCTTTAGACCAAATGAGGTTACGGATTTGGAAGGGTAAAGGCGAGTTTACACTTTATGAAGATGACGGTCATACTTTCGAGTATCAAACAGGAGCCTTCTGTACGACAACTTACCGAGTTAGTACACAAGGACAACAAACCATTGTTGAGATTTCAGCAAGAGAGGGTAGCTTTGCACCCGCAACCCGTGAAATAATTGTAGAACTAGTTGGTGTTGATGAACAGAGCTTTATCGATGATGGTACTGCACAACAGTTGATATTTAACAATAGTCAATAGTCACTAGTCATCAGCCATGTCGATTACGTAATTTTATAACTGTGGCGATCGCAGCAAGCACAATTGCCAAAATTAATGCTATATTCCTCAGTAAGGGATAGCTCCAGTGCTTAACTGCGATCGCAACCAATGCCCAAACTATTACTCCTGTGTAAGCTATATCTTGACGTTGGATGCTAATCATTGCTGCAATTGAAAAAGCCGCAGAAAACATCATCACAGTCCAAATCTCAGCAGAGATTCCCCATCCATTCCACTTCTGAAAATATAAGGCACACGCTACATTAACAATAGTTGCAACGCTAATCCAGCCCAGATAAATACTGATGGGAAGGTGAACACACCACTTTTTATCACGAGGTACATGCTTATTTCCAATCCCTAATTGTAGATAAATACCAATTAGAGGTAGTAGAATCAAGAGCATTGCAATTACAGAAAGTCCAAAAAGTCTGGAGAGGAAAAGATACACCCAGACACTTTGAGCAACACAGGCAATTACCAACAAATAACCTGTTTTGCGTAAATCTAAATCGTGTTTTTGATTAGGTAAAAACTGGTAGATTCCAAAGGCGAATAATCCCAGATAAATCAGTCCCCAAATTACAAAGGCATAGTTAGCAGGGATAATCAGAACATTATTGAACAAAGTGTTAGAAATTTCTCCTATGGTGAGTCCATTGAGCGGAGAAATGTTTGATAGCACATTGACAACGAAAGCGCCAATAATTGCCAACAAGGTCATAAGCTGGCGCAAAAAATCCCAATTGTTGCCAGATGTATACTGCGGCATAAAATAGTGAGACAGCTTATAGCTTTTGTGCTTTTAGCATATACCATATTTGTAGCGCTTTTAGTGAAGCCTAAGCACCGTGAAGGGGAAATGGGGGGATAGGAAGATGGGGGATGAGGAGATGGGGAGATAAAGGAATCACAACTGACGACTGACAACTAGTCTCATGTCAGCGCTTATGACTTATTTATTCCTACTATTTATGCATAAACCTTAAGAGCTTCCCCCCTGCTCCCCTATTGAGGCAAACTACAATCAGCTGACTTTTGCCATGAATTATGCATTGCGGCAGTAGGTGCATTAGCAGTCAGTACAACTTCTCCTTTAGCATTGATTACCCACCCTGTAGCTTCTACAATGCTTGCTTGACTGGGATTAGTAAAATTTTTCTCGCTAGTTACACCAGAGGAAGTTTCTGCAACTTTGTCGAGAGTAATCCAATCTGTGAGAACAGCATCAGTGTTGAGGGTTTCGGTGGGATTGGCTGGTAAGCCACCACGACCGGTGATGGTAAAACTATTTGTCTTTTGTGCCGTACCTGCTTGACATGCTTGGGATACTTTAGGCTCAACAGGTTGGTTTGGTAATAAATTGATTAATTCTGGCCTAGGTTCAATATCAGAAGTTGTGATTACGATATTGCCTTGTGGCCCAGACTCAGAACTAGCGGTAATATCACTCAACTCGGTCGGTTTTTCACGAGGTTGGATGCCGAATACACGAAAAGCATCAATGTTGACTGTGCCACCGTTGCCAGCGTCAGCATTGGCACTGATGTCACTATTTTCTTCTGGAACAGCAACTATCAAGCCATTAGGAATATTAATGGTAATATTGCCGGCATTTCCGCCACCACTGGCATTAGTGAAAATTTGACTATTATTGCGTAACTGCAACAAGTTCTCTAATTGCAAATTAATATTGCCCCCATCACCTGATCTAGTTTCAGCAACTAGTTGTGCTTTGTCATCTAAAAAGATTTCACGGGCTGTAATTTCCAAGTTGCCTGCATTTCCTCCTCCCAAGGCACTTACAGTTACTTGAGCCTGATCCTGGACAATCAACTGCCCTGTAGTAATGTACACAGAACCAGCATCACCGCTACCTAGGCTTCGCGCAAACAAACCACTGGTATCCTGACTATTTGGTGCTGTTTTGCTTAATTCCACAAACTCAGAAGCGTTTATAACTAAACTCCCACCGTTGCCTTGGCTACCTATAGCAGTGCCAGTCGTTATGATCGCTCCATCCTTAACAATCAATTGCCTTGTGTTAATTGTCAAAGAATTTGCATCACCGCTGCCTCGAGTTTCAGCAAACAAGCCACTGGGGTTCCCATTGGGCGCTGTTCCCCTTACTTCCACAGAATCTAAGGCGAACACTTTCAATGTACCCCCATTACCTTGACTACCCTCCCTAGCACCGGCTGCTACATTTGCCCCATTCTCAATAATTAATTTTCCTGTCTCAATGGTCAAGTTGCCCGCCGCACCTTCACCAAAAGTATCAGCAAACAAAGCACTGGGATTATTCTGTTCATCAGTTCCGCTCAATTGCACAGAGTCAGTTGCCTTAACCACTAAACTTCCGCCAGAACCCGTTGCACGCTCACGAGTAGAAGCTCTTACTTGCGATCCATCTTTGATAATTAACTGCTCTGCCCAGATAGAGATTCCTCTACCGTTTTGGCTTCCTTGAGTCTCAGCGTCAACCTTTGATCCTTCAGTGAGTGTGACCCGCCGTCCCTGGATTTGGATATAACCGCCGCCCTCACCATTGACATCTACTCGAGTTCTATTGCTAAGTGTTACATCTGCTAGGACCAAGCCATCAGGAAAGCTTAAGGGCTGGCCGTTGTTATCTAGGTTGAGTCCTATTGTTCCTTCTTCTAATATCCCCCCTAAAGCAATCTGACCCCTTCCTGCTCTTAGCGCTATTCTATCTTGTGGTATCGATTTGCTATCCCAGCTGATGTTGCCGCCTACTAAGACCAAGGTTTTATCGGCTGCTACTTGTATTCTCCCCTGTCCATTAATTTCTCCGGCATTCCTCCCCAATTGCAGCCCAATTGGTACACTCATCGTCAGTAAGGGTGTTGTTTGGGGAGCTGTTGCACTGAATGAAGTGCCATCAGCAAACTTGATTGCGTTAGCTGTACTACCTACAAACGAACCATCCAAATTCAATATAGCGTTCGGCCCAAAAATGATCCCATTGGGATTAATTAAAAATAAATTGGCTCTAGAAATATCTGGCTGTCCATTAATCATCTGGTAAGTTCCGAGAGTACCATTAATCTCCGAGCGATTGTTACCAGTGACCCTCACTAGAATATTCTGAATATTACTACTAGGACTCAAGAAATAGGCCTCGCGTCCTTGATTAACGTTGAATTCCTTAAAACTGTGGAACAGATTATTGCCGCGAGTTGCCCCACCGGTCAGCACATCAGTTGAATCACCAAAAGGTTTTGTTTGGTCAATATAAGAGCGCTCAGATCCTAGAGTGTCATCAGGAGTAATGGCACTTTGGGCGAAAGCAGAATCTGCAAAAGCAAAGGTGATGGCTAATAAGCCCCCTCCAACGGCTAAGGCCCCAAAAATTACTAAATTCTTGGCTAACCCCAGTTGCCAAAAGTAACGTTTGCTGTTTTGAGTCATCTCAAAAGAATGTGCCTTTGATTAAAAACTGAACGAGCGAAGTCGCAAGGCAGTCCGCTGAACTGAGCGAAATTCGCTTTTAATATCGGGTGAAAATAGACATTTGGTAGGCTTTGATGTCTAGTAATCATAGACTTCCAATCAACAGCAGACATGAAAATCTATGTTTTTCCAGAGTTCCAAAATCCGTAGTCAAACATAGACAGACGTAGGAAATTTGGTTTTAAGCAACGCCACTTTGAGCGCGGAAAAGAAAACTCTATAAATTATTTTACCATTCCTAATTCTGGATAATTGGCAGTATTTGCCTATATTTGACTAGATTTTCAGTGAAGTTTTGTAATACTTTATTTTCAAGTCTTCCTCAGACAAAAGTCTGAGGAAGACTTTTGGCTTTTGCAAAAGTCTAATATTTATGACAACTAATTTTCAATCACATTTGATAGATTAGCCTGTTGCTGTATGACTTCTGCTACTAAAACTGTTGGATAAGGTCGCTCAGGCTCAATAGTACGTAGTGGTGGCTCGTACTCAGATAGCCCATCAACTGGCATTTTTATTCATGTACGCCCATGACCTGAATCGCCATTACCGCCATTGCTCTTGTCTGTGTCACATTGTTGTCCAGGCAAACAGCCTTTTGTTTTACGCTTAGGTTTTTGAAAGCTAGATACCTGTTTAGTGGGATGGTCAGTTTGTACTAAGTCAGACTCTTGAGCAGATGCGATCGCCTCACTCTCACCCAACTTGCTCGCTAGCTCTGATGTATTAGTCATACTAAATTACCTCTTGCAGAATACAGGAATTGAGTCAAATATTTGGAAATGAATTGTTACCAATCCACTAAACCAAACAGCATATTAAAAATGTGGAGACTTTCTTTAACAGAATTTTGTCTCTCCATTTATACTTACGGCTGTTATTTAGGTTTTATGCAGCAGTTTTAAATTTGTTACACAACTTTATAATCATGCTAGTTCAGGCATCTTAACTGCCCTTAAATTACTAAAAGTGATTTATTGATAGCACCCTAGAACCATAATCACTACCAAGGTACTAACAAAGCCTCCAGCAGAATATGGATTAAATTATCTGCACATTCAAGGCTCTACCCCTTAAACGCTTTTCCTCGCTTGATACAGGGGAACATCCTTACTGACATAATCCGTCAGTTAAATAGGGCAATGGGCTATGGGTGACGACCAATATCAAATCACTTGAAGTCTTTCACCTTCTGGACTCTAGCAATTTTTCGACTTAGAACAGCAAATTGTTAATTTAGCACGATTTTTGGGAACTATGTATAACAGTAACTCCACAAGCATAGCTAGTCAAGTAGGTAATGGCTATGTGGGCTGGTGATATGTGCGCTCTAGCAGCGATCGCTGTTTGACTCTCGGTGGTGCATCTATATAATGAACAAGAGTTTTACCTACAAAGTTAACAGCAAGCAATAAACTTGATGCTACTAATAAATAACTTCAAATGAGTTGATATTTCTGCCGCTATTTGGCATCTTTTGGTCTGGGTGTATCGATTTGGTTGAATTGTTTCACGGTGGCTACAAGTGAGCAGGAGAATCTGGGGAGAAGTATTTGTTGCTGACATCTACCAAAATTAGTATTATCCCTTGATTTTCAAATGATTTCAGGTATAGAACAAGGCAATAACACGGACTCAATTTGTCTATTATCCCCAACTCCCATTGCAAACTAAGCATTGGGAAAGACAAGTACTGGCGCAGGATGACGCTAGCTTAACAAGCGATTAAACTGTGGTAAGTGTCAATCGATTGTTGCTAAAAGCAACACTTAGATAAATTTCATGACATCGTTAAAAATACTTAACATTTAAACCTGCTATATCAAAAATTACCTATGTCAGTGCATAAACGTAATTTTGGCGAGACTGCTGATTTAATTATTGGTGATCACAACCAAGAAAATCACCACTTACAACCGAATTCTGCTCCTGTGGGCGCTCTTGCCAGAAGAAAGGGAACTATTTCTACGTTTCTTGCTCCCCTGACTCAGGATACGTTTAAACAGGTTGTCACGGAAGTTGAGCAAAAATTACATATTGTTCATCAAACTCTGTCAATGCTCGATTCTCAAGGGTTTGAGACAATACTGCAAGAGATGTTGCACTCAATTACCTTGAAAACAGGAGAATTATTAGGAGCAGACAGGACAACTATATTTTTATTAGATGAAGAAAAACAAGAACTTTGGTCAATTGTAGCTGAGGGAGAAGGCGATCGCTCTCCAGAAATTCGCGTCCCTGCTGATAAAGGTATTGCCGGTGAAGTCGCTACTTTCCAACGAGTGATCAATATTCCTTTTGATTTTTATGACGACCCGCGTTCAGTATTTGCTCAACAACAAGAAAAAAGAACTGGCTACCGCACCTACACAATGCTAGCTTTGCCGCTACTCAATGAACAAGGACGATTAGTAGCGGTGGTGCAATTACTCAATAAATTAAATTCCTTAAATAATCCAGAGGCTCCACTCTCAGAACGCATTGATACCATAGGCTTTACTGGGGCTGATGAACAATTATTTCAAGAATTTGCTCCTTCTATTTGCTTGATTTTAGAGTCTTCGCGCTCGTTTTATGTGGCGACTCAAAAACAAAGGGCCGTAGCGGCGCTGATGAAGGCGATTAAATCTTTAAGTCAAAGCAGTCTTGACTTGGAAGATACCTTAAAGCGGGTGATGGAAGAAGCCAAAGAACTGATGAATGCCGATCGCAGTACTCTATGGCTGATAGACCGTGATCAAGATGAACTATGGACGAAAATCACCCAAGATGATGGTTCTACCAAAGAGTTACGAGTACCCATCGGTAAAGGTTTTGCTGGTATCGTTGCTGCTTCTGGCAAAAAGCTGAATATTCCCTTTGACTTGTATGACCATCCTGACTCAGAAACAGCCAAACAACTTGATCAACAAAATGGCTATCGTACTTGTAGCTTACTTTGTATGCCAGTGTATAACGCCGACCAAGAATTAATTGGTGTTACCCAACTAGTAAATAAAAAAAAGTCAGGGGATTTTCCTAATTATGACCCGGCTAATTGGCCGAAAGCTCCCGATTGCTTCTGCGCTAGTTTTGACCGCAATGATGAAGAGTTCATGGAAGCTTTTAATATCCAAGCGGGGGTCGCATTGCACAATGCACAATTGTTTGCCACTGTCAAGCAACAAGAGCAAATGCAGCGGGACATTTTGCGTAGTCTTTCTAATGGTGTGATTTCCACTGATAAATCTGGGTTAATTATCGCCGCTAATGAAAGCGCCAAACGCTTGTTAGGGCTGGAGCTAGAAGACCGTTTAGAAGGTAAATTGATTAGTGATGCGATCGCCATTAAAGAAGGCAACTTTAGCAAATGGTGCCATGATGCTTTATGTGGTACTAACGCCAAACGCCGCCAGCAGTATTATCCTGACCGCACACTTCTCAGTACTGGCACTGAACAACACAGTATTAATTTATCCATTAATTCCATTGCCGATGCCAGCGATCCGCAGCAAGTCCGGGGCGCACTGGTTGTCATGGAAGATATCAGTGATGAGAAACGCCTCAAGAGTACCATGTATCGCTACATGACTCAGGAATTAGCCGAAGAATTATTGAAATTAGATGACGCTAAACTAGGAGGCGATCGCAAAGAAGTTTCAATTTTATTTTCTGATATTCGAGGTTACACCACTTTGACAGAAAACTTGGAAGCTGAAGAAGTGGTAAGTATGCTCAATGATTATTTTGAATCGATGGTAGAGGCAGTTTTTAAACATAAAGGCACACTCGATAAATACATCGGCGATGCCATTATGGCTGTGTTCGGTTCCCCTCTACCATTGAATGAACATGCTTGGATGGCAGTACAAACATCTATAGAAATGCGCCATCGCTTGCACGAATTTAATCAACGTCGTCATGCAGCTAATAAACCCAGAATTAACATTGGCATTGGCATTAATTCTGATATCGTCATTAGTGGCAACATTGGCTCTAGTAAGCGGATGGAATTTACCGCCATTGGTGATGGTGTGAATCTTGGTTCCCGATTAGAAAGTATCAGTAAACAATACGGTTGTGACATTGTTATTAGTCAAAACACTTTTCAACCTTGTGAAGAAAATATTTGGGCTAGGGAACTAGATTATATTCGCGTCAAAGGTAGAAATGAGCCAGTATCTATATATGAATTAGTAGGTTTGCGTTCCGAGCCAATTAGTAGCGAAAAAATGCAAGTGATAGAACATTATCACAAAGGTCGTGAGTATTACTTAAAACGCGATTTTAATCTTGCTAGACGCGAGTTTGCCAAAGTGTTAGCAGCTGACAATCAAGACAAAGCTGCAATGTTACATCTTCTACGTTGTCAGCATTGGATGCAATCACCTCCAACAGATTTTGATTGGGATGATGGTGTTTGGACATTTAATGAAAAGTAAATTAGGGGACTGGGGACTGGGGACTGGGTACTGGGGAACTCGGGGCCCCCACGACCGGAGGGAGTGGGGATTAGGGGCAATGGGGATTGGGGACTGGGGACTGGGTACTGGGGAAAAAATTTCTACCTCATCTCCCCATCACCCTCATCACCCTCATCACCCCATCTCCCCATCTCCCAACTAATCACCACCCATAAAAGAAATTACTGTGACGGTAGAATTGCAGTCTTCCAAAACCTAGGAATTGACCGTGAGATTTTTCACCTGCTGGAAAAGCTGTAACTCCAAATAAATAAACTCCTGCGACTGTTGGATTTTGTACAGGCTTTAGACCAATTGTGATGGTTTTGCCAGGTGATACTGGTGGATCAAATGTTAGCGATATTGTTTGTTTTTTCCTATCACTTGTAGCATCTTTCAATCCTAACCTCTGCCCTTTGGCAGAACGGCTACCTTCAAAAGCAAAACTGTCTTTGAGGCGAAAGCGAACGTAGTCTACTCCCTCACGCTGGTTAATTGTGATCTTTTGCAATGGTTCGCCTGCATTGTCTGGCAAGCTGACCGTAAAATAGTAAGTTGCACCCCACACATAAACATCGTTGTAGGTAGTTACTGCGCCAACAAGCCGCGGTGGTTGGGCAAAATACACTGTGCCATCCCGCAACTGAATTGCTCGACTTGGCTGGAAAGCATATCCTTGCATCATCGCTATGGTTGCGATCGCACTGCCTAATAACATCAACAGTCGCATTGCTTTACCCAGATGACCTAGTTAGATACTTTTAATAAAGATTACAAATTATTCAGTTTATTTACATATCTCGATAAAAAAATTAATATTTAGTACCAATGCTTAGAAAAGATAATAATCATTACTTTTTGAGCTGACAACTGTTTTGTAAAAGATAATTGACATGTGTTGTCAAAACAACTCTTGAAGTTAAAAACTAAAAATACAACACCAGCAATTATTCCTATGAATACTCTTTCTACAGTTGAATTCAAGCGACCAATTTGGCAGACTGCTGTCATATTCGTTTTGGGCTTTTGGTTGAGTGCTAGCGTAGTTTTAGATTGGGTAATTATGCCTAGTCTTTACTTTTCGGGCATGATGAGCCAAGCAAGTTTTACTACAGCAGGTTATGCGATTTTTTGGAATTTTAATCGCATCGAATTATTATCAGCTGCTGTAGTATTGACAGGCGTACTAGCTTTGAGAAAAACCCTATCTAGCTGGAGTCTTAACAGCATTGTTTTATCGGTAATCTTGTTAGCTATAGCTTTGTTGGATACCTATTTTTTAACTCCGCAAATGTGCGCTGTTGGAACTCATCTGAACTTCTTTGAAGCTGCATCTGCAATTCCAGCGCAGATGAATGTATTACACAGCAGTTATTTTGTACTAGAAGCATTAAAACTAATGGCGGGTGGTGCTTTGTTAAACTGGTGCTGGCGGCAGGTTTAATTATTAAGCGATCGCTCCTATCAAAATTTATGCCTACTAGACTGTAGACTCAGCTAGTAGGCATTGTTTTTTCTGCTTGTTCTTGTTTATTTCAGCCTTCTTCAGAATCCGGCGATGCTTCATTGTTGAACAACAGCAAGCGTGCAGCCAGGATGGCAAATCCTACAGCCGCGATCGCTTTTAATAAGCGTGTAGGTAATAATTCTGATACAGCTCCTCCTGCTAATGCTCCCAAAAAGCTAGTGAGCAAAAGTGCGCCTGCTGTGCCGAAAAATACTGCGCGTGGAGACTGACAACGACCTGAAAGTGCGATCGCAGCTAGTTGACTTTTATCACCTAATTCTGACAAAAAAACCGTAATAAAGCTCAGTCCTAAAAGATGCCAATCCATATTATTGAGGGGAGTGGGGAGTAGGGAGTGGGGAGTGGGGAGTGGGGGGATGAGGGAGAAATAACTCCTATCTCTTAACAAATGACAAATGACAAATGACTATTAACTATTAACTACATCCCAAAACAGCATGATGGAAATTAGCAGCAACATTACCCCTGCTGACTTTTCTACGGTTTTTGGGCTGAGTCTACTGGCTATCCAACTACCTAACAGCACACCTAATAAACTTGTAGTTACTAATGCAGCCGCAGACCCACAAAACACCACCCACGGGGAATGAGATTGTGCGCTCATTAATAGAGTGGATAACTGAGTTTTATCTCCAATCTCTGCAAGAAAGATAGTGATGAAGGTAGTACCAAAAATGACCGCTGCTGATTCCTGCTTTTTTGGACTATCAGCAACTACAGGCTGAAGTTGTTCAACAGTTGCAGTAGTTAAGTTAGATTCGGTGCTGTCTTTTAGTTCTGGCTGGTATTCAGTCTCAGATGTGCCAAAAAGGCTCGCGGGTGCAGAGTCAAGTTTCACAGGCAGTAGTTTTATTGCTAGAGAGCTTTCATATTCTTCTCATTTTCTCAGATTGTCGTAATAAATTGCAACCCCAAGGGTGAAGATGGGGGATGAGGGGATGAGGGGGATGGGGGAGATGAGGGAGATGGGGGAGATGGGGTGATGGGGTGATCAGGGAAATAATTCTTTACTCCAGCATAGCTGCCTCCTGGCTCCTGGCTCCTGGCTCCTGGCTCCTGACAACTGACAACTAACTTCTCATAGACCAACAGCTTGGTTGAAGCGCAGGAGTTCTAGACTGCGATCGCCATATACTGCTTCTATCTGCTGGCGACAGCAGTCAATGGCAAAATCGTTGAGTTCTTCAGGCTCAATGCCGTACATATCCTGAAATGTATCTGATTCCACACGGCAGAAACGTGGACGATTTGGATAGATGCGGCATTCTCTACTGGTATGGTCAAAATTAACGCACCATCCGTCTTCGCCTACCATGCTGAGGTACTGTTCTAATTCTGCTGGTGAGAGATACTCATCCAAATCTGGACGTTCTGCTGGGTCAAGATGACAGCAGGCTCCACATTGCTTGACACATTGCCAGTTTGCCATTTTATGTTTTTTCCTATAATTTTGTTAAGTAAATTAAATGTAACAGCCGATCCCCGGATATGATCAATTGCGGGTTTTGCAATTGAGTTATCAATTTTTCAAGCAATTGGGAGGATAAAAAGGACAATGTTATTAGCCTTGTTTGAATTTCTGAACGTTTTTAGCAGCATCAACTGGGAAGTAATTTTCCAACTATTGTCTGTGGCACTAATTGTCCTTGCTGGCCCAGCGGTAATCTTTGTACTGGCATTTCGCAACGGCAACCTCTAAGAGTTCTGAGTGAGGAGTTAAAAGTTCAGAGTTAAGAGCAAGAAGTTAATTAAAAACTCACAACTCCTAACTCCCAACTCCTAACTCCTCACTTAACGCCTGCATAGCAGCTTGGATAATGCTGTCATATTGCGGTTGGGAGACATCAACCTCTATGGCATCTTCTCGATGAGTACCCAGTAAACCGATTGTACGTCCTGGGTGCATAACTAAGACTTTGCCTTCAGGATTTTTAATTCTGAGTTCTGGTAAACAAGCGTTTTGATAGATGCCACAAGTATACTGCCGTTGGTTGTATTGAAAGTTGGTTCTCAACGGTTTAGATGGCGAGGCGTAAAATAAGTGAGACTGAGAAAGTCGTTTTGGATGGATAGAATCTTTTGTATCATTATTTGGCAGCCTGACACCTATTAACTCTAGCTCGATGGTGGTTTCACCGTTAAAGTGATTTTCTCGCAGCTTGTAAGCGACATCCACTTGCGGCGGTAGGGGGAAGTAGTCGCGCCAACGCCAGGCGATCGCTTTGATTTTATACTGTTGTTCATTGATAATTTGGCTAAGTGTTAGTTTGATGTGTCCCTTACCTACAATCTGTTGTTCAACAACTTGCACATTAGCTGTCCAGAATATGGGATCGGGGTTGTCGATACCACAGGGGTGGAGAGTATTTAGTTGCTGATAAAGTTGCTGATTGATTTGATCAAAATTAACTTCAGCATCAATTTTTAGTAGCGGCTTGAGGTGTTGGGGTTCTAGACATTGGTTGGCAAATTCACACAAACGCGATCGCAAAGCTGGTAAATTCTTTGCTGGTAAAGAAAATCCTCCAGCAGCTTTGTGTCCACCGAATTTACCGAGCAAGTCCTGACAAGCTTCTAAAGCTGCAAACACGTGAAACTCAGGTATTCCCCGTGCTGAACCGCGAATCTGTTGATCATCTTCATAAGTGCCAATGAACACCGGGACACCGTAGCGTTCCACCAAGCGCGAGGCGACAATACCAATAACGCCGTGATGCCAATTTGGTTGGACAACAACTAATACTCGGTCTTGCTGTAAAGTGGTAATAAATTCAGTTTCTACATAAGCGATCGCTTCAAGTTCAATTTGCTCACACATTTGCTGACGACTAGCGTTAGTCATTTCACACTGCATTGCTCTTTCTAGTGCAACACCCATATCATCCGTAGTCAGCAATTCAATCACAGTTTGAGGATTACCAATCCGACCAATAGCATTAATCCGGGGGCCCAGACGAAACCCGATATCCTCCGGCTTTAGCGATTTTGAATTTGAAGAGTTAGGAGTTAGGAGTGAGGAGTTAGGAATTTTGAATCGTTTCTCCCCATCTCCCCCGTCTTCCCTCGCTTGGACTCCAGCTACTTGAATTAGCGCTTGCACGCCTGCTAAATTGGATTTGGGTAAATGCTTTAAGCCGCGTTTCACCCAGCGACGATTTACACCTGTTAAAGGAGCTAAATCTGCAATGGTTCCGAGTGTAAACAGTGCTAACATCGGCTGAATTAAGCCTTTAGTCTCCCCTAATTGTTGTGCTAGAGACACCGCCAAGATATATGCAACACCAACACCAGCAACACCACGATAAGGTGAGGATTCTGCTATCAGTTTGGGGTTGAGGATGGCGTTAGCTGGGGGTAACTTTTGGGGGATATCGTGGTGATCTGTGACAATTATTTTTAGTCCGAGTTCTCTAGCTCTGGCAATTGGTTCAAATGCTGAAATACCATTGTCTACAGTTAAAATCAGTCCCACACCTTCGCTCTTGAATTCTTCAACGATACGTTTATTAATACCGTAGCCTTCGTGCATCCGACTGGGGATAGCGTAATCTACCTTAGCACCTAAAGTCCGCAGACTACGCAATAATAGAGCGGTGCTAGTCATACCATCAGCATCATAGTCACCACAGATAGCAATTTTTAATTGGCAAGCGATCGCATTTTGCAACAACTCCACACTCAGCGCCAAATCTGGAAATTCTTCTAACGGCGAAGGTAAGACCAAAGACTCTGGATTTAAAAATGCTTGTGCTTGTTCTGGTGTTTCTATACCCCGATTAATCAATAACTGGCTAACAATGGGTGAAAGATTTGTCAAATTTGCCAAATGTTGGGCAAATTCTGTTTTTTGTGGGTAAATTTGCCAGCGTTGATTTGGTAAGCGCCTACGAGTTTTTGAGATTTCAGATACAGGTTTATCTAGCACAATCAAAGTTAGGAGTTTACAGTTAGGAGTTTTTAGTTATGAGTCTTGAATTAAAAAGTTGTTTCATAACTCTTAACTCTTAACTCCTAACTCCTAACTTTTAAAGGATGTTTACTTTCCCATCATCCATAATATATAACGAGCGATCGCCTGGATAACGCCAATTGGGACGAAGTTCTACGCGCAGTGTACCAAAGTCAGGTTTCGAGATCATAGCTTGTAGTGAAAAACCGTCTTCATTCCAGAATACCAAGGATGTATTTGGCTCAGTACCCTCTATCTGTTCCATCTGTAATTCTTGTCCCGCCTTCAAAGCAATAGTGTTAGTACCGGAGGGTTTTTGCAGCTGAATCAGATGCGGTGTCTTATTTACTACTTGAATGCGGATATATTTCCCTGGTGTAAACTGAATTGGCTTTGGCCCACACTTAGAAGCACAAGTTCCAGCCAAACTGATGTTTGAGTTATTGGTTGAGACTACTAAAACGGTAGCGGCGATTAAAGTAACTGACAGAAGTTTAAACATAATACACAGCCTCACTAGTAGTCATAAATGTTACTCTAGTGAGTTGATGTTAAGCCTCAGCAGATTTTCCCGAATTAAAAATGTAATATCAAGTTCGGCTAATTACTTACGATATAGTCGGTTTGCCTGGTAATGGGTGATGGGTGAGATGTGATGACTAATAGTAAAATCCAATTCCCCTTCGGGTGACGCTCCTGCGTCGCTAACGCTCTTGCTAACGCCAGTCGCTCATGGGGGACTCGGGGCCCCCACGACCGAAAGGGAGTGGGGATTGGGGGCTTGGGGCCCCCTTTGGGGTTGGGGGAGGAACCCCCTCTTGGCCGCGCTGGCTCACCAATTCCCAATTCCCAATTCCCGACCTCCACATATATCATAAGTATTTAGACGGAGATTATACAAGATTTATTTATACTGAAACTACTGGCTTAAAAGTAACAGGGAGAGCCTTGAGACTGCGAAAAGCAACCTTATTTCGCCACTCAGGCTGAGCTTGTGATAGCTTCAAGTCAGGTAATTGTTGAATAAGTGTATTAATAGCAATTTCAGCTTCAATCCGCGTTAATGCTGCACCCAAACAATAATGAATACCATCAGCAAAAGCTAAATGATTATTATTAACTCGTGTAATATCAAAGCAATCTGGGTCAGGAAATTGTGCAGGATCGCGATTTGCAGCTCCTAAGACAACCAAAACTTTCTCACCACATCGAATAGTCACATCATCTAGAACAACGTTTTCAGTTGCGACTCGTATGGCAATTTGAATTGGGCTATCATAACGTAGGATTTCCTCGACAGCACTTTGAATAAGCATTGGTTGTGCCTTAATCTGTTGCATTTGCTCTGGGTGACTTAACAGAGCCAGCATACCATTACCTATCAGATTGACTGTGGTTTCTTCACCAGTTAGGAACAGTAGCATACAGACAGAAATAATTTCATCTTCAGTTAGTTTGCTATTTTGTTCCTTAACTGTAATCAATGCACTCAGCAAATCTTGTCGCGGGCTTTTTTGACGTTGTGCAATTAAGCTTTTAAAGTAATTTGTAAATTCCAGCGCCACTTTGTCCATCTGCTCATACTCTTCCAGAGAATTGAGTGGATCTAAAATATTAGAGAGTTTGTCAGACCAATGATACACCTTAAACCAATCTTCAACAGGTATCCCCAGAATTGCAGCAATGATATTGCAAGGTAATGGGCAAGCAAAATCGGATATAACATCCATGCAACCCTTGTGCTGAACTTTGCTAATCAATTCATCAGTAATTTTTTGAATTTGGGGACGGAGAAAATTGACGCTTGTAGAAGAAAAGGCTTTACTAATTAATCCTCGCAACCTAGTATGCTCAGGCGGGTCTAAATATATTAACCATTTGTCAATGGCTTGTGCAAGGGTATTAAAATTTCGTTGCTCTAGAGAATGGCTTTTATTTTTAACATGTTTTTGCATTTTATTGACGCAAAAGCGAGGGTCGCGCAAAACTGCCTTAGCGTCAGCATAGCGAGTAATTACCCACATGCCCGTGAAACTCCGGTGTATTGGTTCAACAGATCGGAGGTTGTGGTAGAAAGGATAGGGATTCGCCTGAAATTTTGGGTCATAAGGATTGAATCTAATAGATTTTTGAATCCCTAATTTTTGAGTTTGATTTGTATTAGCAATTGGCTCCATTCCATATATCTCCTATAAATACCCCAAATTTACAAAAAATACTTAGCAAGTAAAACTTACAGGGATAGCTTTAAAGCCACGTAAGACAGCGTTTTTTCGCAACTCCAGTTGGTTAGAAACCAACTCTAAATTAGAAAATTGCTGAATCAGTGCATTAATTGCTATTTGCGCCTGAATACGTGCTAGACTAGCTCCTAAACAAAAATGAGTCCCATCACCAAAAGCAACATGGGGATTAGGATTTCGATTAATAATTAAGCGATCGGGGTCTGGAAATTGTTCTGGATCTCGGTTAGCAGCCCCTAAGCAAAGAACTACTTTTTCACCTGCTTGAATTGTTTGATTACCTATTTCAAAGTTGACAGTAGCAATACGAGTTGTTGTCTGAACTGGGCTATCGTAGCGAAGTATTTCTTCTACCGCACTTTGAATTAGTGTTGGTTCTCTTTTGAGTTGTTCTATTTGGTCAGGATGATTTAACAATGCCAGCATTCCATTACCGATAGTATTGACTGTGCTTTCTTCACCTGTTGTAAATAACATGATGCAAGTTGCTAATAGTTCGTCTTGACTTAGCTTGTCAGTTTGCTCTCTAGCTGCGATTAAGGCACTAATCAAGTCTCCTTGTGGCTGTTTTTCTCGTTTGGCAATTAGAGCGCGAAAATACTCTTTAAACCCTTTTGTAACTTCATTCATGGCTTCAAATTCTTCTAATGAAACCAGTGAGTCTAAAATACGGGAAAAAACATTAGACCACTGATGAAGCTGGTCTTGATCTTCTTTTGGTACTCCCAATAATCTACTAATAACTGTGACAGGAAGAGGAATGGCAAAATCGGCAATAATATCCATACTCCCCTTATATCGAACTTTGTCAAGCAATTCATTCACTATCTCCTGAATTTGGGGACGCATACGCTCAACAACCATAGGAGAAAAAACCTTAGCCACCAAATTACGTAATCTAGTATGGTCTGGTGCATCCATGTAAAATAAAAATTGGCTGATAGTGTAGGCAAGGGTATTTAAATTTTTCTCTCTGTCTTGCAGATATTGGTTTCTTTCTTGGACGGATTTTGGCTTATCCTGACTGCGAACGTAATTACTTCTCAGAACTGCTTTGACATCAGCATAGCGGCTAACAAGCCAATCACCTCCAACAAAGTATCGATGTACTGGAGATTCTGAACGGAGGTGATGGTAGGTTGGATAAGGATTAATACGAACTTTAGGGTCAAAAAGATTAAATTTGAGAGTTTGCGTTGCCTCTATCGTTTTGGCTTGATTATTATTAAAATTTTGTTTGTTCATGGTATTAAATGGTTTGATGTAGTAAATTTACTGTTAAACAACAACGCTAGAAGTTGTTGATTGTGACACTTGAGATTTCTCTGCTAAATATTTTGCTAGTGTTTCGATATTGGGATACTCCCAGAAAAGAGTAATTTCCAATTCACAGCCAATCAATTGAGCTAATTCACCTGTCAGACTGACTGCTACTGCTGAATCTAAACCATATGCAGCAAAAAACTCTTGAATATCTATCTCATCAGGAGGTATTTTCAGGTATATGGCAAGATGAGAAATCAACCAGGTTTGGATTCCTTTTTCTGTGAAATTTGGCTGAAGATGTTTTTGATTATCTTCCGATTGATTCACATTTAAATTTTGCACTTGTTCAGCAAAGTCTTTTACTTCTGCTTGAGGTTGTAGTAAGTCTATTTGTTCAATATTTGCAGTCCAATTGCCAACAGCATCCAAAGTTTCATTGAGAAATCCAACTCGACAAGCATGACGCTGAATCTTGCCACTAGAAGTTTTCGGGATACTGGCTGTCTTTAACAAGGCAATGGCATAAACTTGTAACTGGTGCTGTTCTGATACTGCCTGACGAATAGATTTAACGACCTCATCAACATCCAATTGGCGTAAGTAAGTACGCTCTACTTCTTGGACAATAACTAGCTGTTCAACACCTTCTATTTCTACGGAAAATGCTGCGCCACAATTTGTTCGTAGTGCTGGGTGACTATTCTCAACTGTCAATTCAATATCCTGGGGATAATGATTTTGTCCTCGAATAATCATCATATCTTTGATGCGACCTGTGACAAATAGTTCGCCATCAAACAAAAATCCTAAATCTCCAGTGCGGAGAAATGGCCCTTTTTTTGTGTCTTGTAATTGAACATTGAAAGTCTTTTGTGTTTCTTCCGATTTATTCCAGTAGCCAATAGCTACACTGGCCCCTGCAACCCAAATTTCTCCTATTTCTCCATTCAGACATTCAGTTAATGATTCTGGGTGAACAATGACAATTTTTTGGTCTAAACTACTATGCCCAGCACCAACAATTGCCTTACTATCTTCCTTGCTGGTAGTGGTTACAATCAAATTCTCTTTCAAAGCTTGTTCTTGCACAAAGCGAATCACTGGCGGCTCTTTTTTCAAACCTCCTGATACAATTAAAGTCGTTTCTGCCATTCCATAGCAGGGGTAAAAAGCACTTTTTTTGAAACCACAATCTGCAAAGGTTTCTGAAAACTTCTCTATAGTTTCCGCCCTTACAGGTTCAGCACCATTGAAAGCCAATTCCCAACTACTCAAATCAAGCTGTTGGCGTTGTTCAGGGGTAATTTTGTCAAGACACAAGTCATAAGCAAAATTAGGGCCGCCGCTAGTAGTCGCTTGATATTCAGAAATCGCCTTTAGCCAACGAAAGGGTTTTTGTAAGAAAGACTCTGGCGACATCAGCATAACTGAAAAATTACCATATACAGGTTGTAACACTCCACCAATCAGCCCCATATCGTGGTAAGGAGGTAGCCAAATTACACCTCGACTGTTAGTTGTATGCTCAAAAGCCTGATAAATTAAAGCAGAATTATAGAGTAAATTATCATGATTTATCATCACCCCTTTTGGGTTTCCTGTGGTACCAGATGTGTACTGGAGAAGTGCTAGTGAGTTGTTAGTAATCTCAGGAAAAAACCAATCATCTGCCAAATTGTGGGGAATTTCATCAGTTGCTATACATTGCAAAGCTGCTAATTCTGGTTCTTCTTTGAATCTTTCTCCCAATTTAGTAATTACAGATGAGGTGGTGAGTGCAAAAGTTGCCTGTGCATCTTTTGCAATAGCTTGCAATCTTGTCATCCGCTGTTTACCTCGTGGTGGATATACAGGTACAACAGTTACACCTGCATACAAACCTCCAAAAAAAGCAGCAATGAATTCCAGTCCAGGCGGATAAAGAAGCAGCACTCTTTGTTTAAAAGCTTTCATGCTTTGCAGCAATGCTGCGATCGCACGCGCTTTTTGGTCTAATTTTTCATAGGTGAAGCTAACTTTTTGGATTTCTCCATCTACCAAAAAGGTATATGGTATTTGATAAGGTTGCTGTAGCGTTCTGTGACGTAACAGGTTAACTAAAGTCGCTGCTTGTGGAGAGTCTGCTGAAAATAAATCGTGATACATTTTAATTCGATTGTGTCTAGTTTACTATCTGTGTGATCAACCGTAGCGTTGTTGGAAATCAAGCATAAATGCAGCTAAAGCCTCTACTCCAGATTGAGTGACTGCATTGTAGAGTGATGCTCGCAAACCTCCAATTGAACGGTGTCCATCTAACCCATAAAATCCGTTTTCCATTGCGGTTTTGAGAAATAAAGGCTCTAAATTAGGGTCGGCTAACCGAAATGCAACATTCATCAGTGAGCGATTTTCCCGCGCAGCATGGCCTTGATAAAAGCCTCCACTCTCATCAAGCACTTTGTAGAGAGTGGCTGCTTTGGCTTGGTTAATCTCTGCCATTGCTGCTAGTCCACCAATATCTTTGCGTAGCCAACGAGTCACCAACATGACTACGTATAGCGCAAATACTGGCGGAGTATTGTAAATTGACTTACCTTGAATATGGGTACGGTAATCTAACATTGTGTGTAGATCGGACGGAATTGTGTCAAGTAGATCATCTCGAATTAACACCACTGTGACACCTGCTGGCCCTAGGTTTTTTTGTGCATGAGCATATATCAATGCGTAACGTTCAATTGGTATCGATTGAGATAAAAAATCTGAAGACATATCGCAAATTAACGGTACATTTGATATGCCTGGTAAATAGGAAAATTGTAGTCCCTCTACCGTTTCATTCGACACATAATGTAGATAAGCAGCATCTGATGAAACTACAAGTTCTTCAGCTTTTGGCAATCGGTTATAACCACTATCTTTTCCATCCCACACTACCTGCACTTGCCCTTCTTTTCTGGCTTCAGGTACAGATTTAATACTCCAATAACCAGACACAATATACTCTGCAACTTTTCTTTTCCCACGTAAGAAATTCATGGGAATCATGGAAAACTGTAGACTGCTACCTCCTTGTAAAAATAGAACATGGTAATTCTTGGGAATCGAGAGCAAATGGCGTAAATGATCTTCAGTTTCGTCCAGTACATTGCGTAACCATTCGGAGCGATGACTGATGCCTAGCAATGATAAGCCTACTTCTGGCACATTGTTAATAGCCGCCTGAGTAGCATTTAACACTGATTCAGGTAATGCTCCAGGCCCGCCAGAAAAGTTGAAATGATTGTTGCGATCGCTCAAATTTAGAAAATTCATTTGATATTTTATTGGTTGGAAATTAGCAATTGTTGCTACAAGGTAATCATTAGTTAATTTCTAGCTAGATTTTGCTTAATTTGCGTGTCATGTAACAATAAAGCTTTTTCTAGCACTTCCGAGATAGGTCGGTTTGGATTAATTGTAATCACTTTAAGTAAATTAATAAAATCTTCTAAAATTCTATTAATTGTACTTTCAAAAAATACATCAATATCATATTCCATCTCTCCCCAAATGCCTTTTTGACTTTCTCCCATATGCAGAGTTAAATCGCGTCTTGCTCCCCTGAATCTTCTATTTTCTCCCCGAACATAAAGACAATCTGAAAGTTTGATATTCTCGGTCATAAAGGGAATTTCATTGTGAAAAATCATCACTATCGGTAAAGGAAAGGTAGGAACATTATCTGTTTTTAGGAGAGGTACAGTTTCCAGAATCAGTTTCAAGGGGAGAGCGCTGTAAGCATGTGCTTTTAAAGTAGTTTTGCGAACAAGATAAAGTACTTGCCGGAATGTGGGATTGTCTTCTAAATTGGCTTTAATGGGGATTTGGTTAATAAAGCAACCAATCAAAGATTCAAACTCTGCTCGATTGCGATTGGCAACGGTAGTGCCAATACAGAAATTCTGTTGACCTGTATAATTGCATACTAATATCTGTAAAGCTGCTAATAAAAGCATGAATAAAGTACACCCTTCCTGTTTGCTGAGTGCTTTGAGTTGTGCTGATAATGCTTCAGATATTTGGAAGGGGTAAATTGCTGCTTTCAATCTTGGTACAGCAGGACGAGGTTGGTCTATTTTGATTTCAGGAACGACCAAATAGGGTGCAAGTTTTTGCTGCCAGTAGCTTTGTAGTTTTGTCAGTACATCTTTTTGCAGCCACTGACGTTGCCAGACAACAAAGTCTGCATACTGCATCGGTAATTCTGGAAGGGGTGAAGGTTTCCCTTGGGAAAATGCTTGGTAAACTGCTGCGAGTTCCTGAAGAAAGATCACCATAGAGGTGCCATCTGTAATCAGGTGATGCATGGTAATGAGCAGAATGTGTTGATTTTCCAACAGCCTCAGCAGTGTGGTTCGCACAAGTGGCCCTTTGACAATATCAAATGGTTGCTGAGCTTCTTGATCGGATAGCTGTTGCACTGCCATTTGCTGTTCTGCTTGGGAGAGCGATCGCAAATCCACCACCGACAATGGTAAATTCATGGTTGGATGAATGATTTGGGTGGGTTGTTCTGCGGCAATATCAAAGGTGGTTCGCAAAGCAGCATGACGATGCACCAACTCATTGAAACTGCGTTCTAAGGTTGGAATATCGAGATCACCAGTAAAATGCAGGGTGAAGGGTAGATTGGCAAAGGGATTACTTGGATCTAGTTTGATTTGCGAGTAAAATGACTCCTGAGCAAAGGATAAAGGCAAAACAACAGGCGATTTGCTGGTCATGATTACAGAATCACCACTAGATGCGCTCTTAAACAATGCCAATTGGGTCTGTAATTGTTGAGCCAAATCAACCAAGGTCATGTTTTCAAATAACACCTCGATTGACAACTCTACGGCAAAATCTTTTTGAATGCGGTTTACCAGTTGAATTAACATCAACGAGTCCAACCCCAAAAGATTCAGAGGTTGTTCCATATCTAGCTGGGATGGAGCTAATCCCAACACTTTAGCAATTTGTTGTGTCAAATATTCTGCAAGCAGTTGCTGTTGTGCTTCTGGGGATGTTGCAAGTTGTACTCGCTTTAACTCAATATTCGATTCAGGAGCAATAACTTCAGCGATGGGTATCTCTATATTTGTGGTTGGACTGGTCAAAGCAGATTCATGTTCATCTCGCTGGTGATGTTGAACTAAAGCGGTGATGAGTTTTGGTAGGAGTTGCACCTCCTGTTGTGAAAATGATTCAGTTTCGGCAAGAAGCTGAACAATGTGTTTTACCGAATCTCCCCGGCCAAGTAAGCTAGAAAGCAATGAACGCTGAGGTAGTGGCGATAGAACGCTTGGTTGAGACGAACGACTACTCTTAAACCAATAGCTTTGGCGCTCAAAAGGATAGGTGGGTAGTCGTAGGCGATCGCGATTATCCCCACAATCCAATCCCAACCAATTGACAGGTACTCCTAAAACATAAAGTTGTGCCAAACTGGACAACATCTGCACAGCGCTGGATTGCCCAGGACGTAAGCTAGGAAGCCAAACCCCAACTCTTTCAGGTAGACAACGAATACCCTGTGACAATAGATTGGGCTTTGGCCCAATCTCGATAAATACTGTCACTCCTTGTTGATACATGGTTTGCATACCTGTGGAAAACCTCACGGGTTGTTGGAGGTTAGTCTGCCAATACTCGATGTTGGTCATTGCATCAGGAGACATTTGCCCTGTGACACCAGAAATGATGGGAATTTTGGGCGAACAAAGAGCAAAATCTACCTCCAGCAATTTCATCAGAGGGGAATGATAGGGATAGGGTAGATTTGATTTAATTGTTTTGATTCCTTGTGCTTTCAAGGCATCTGTAACTGCATCAACTGCCTGTTGCTCACCGGAAATCGTCATTACTGGTTCGGCGAAGATACCAATGAAAACTTTGTCAGCGTATGGTTGAATTGCAGCTGCCACTTGCTGTTCATCTGCAAATACGACGCTTGTCGTCCCTTTCTGGCTTTGAGATTGGACTTGCTGCTGTCCAAAAATTACCAGCTTGAGGGCGTCTTCCAGACTCAAAATACCAGCAACATAGGCAGCGGCAGACTCTCCTAGGCTTGTTCCCATGACAACCGATGGTTCAATTCCCCAAGATTTCCATAACTCGCAAAGCGCTATTTGCAGCGCCAATAATGCCGTGGAGTTGTTAATACTATCGATGGCAGTTTCTTCAGCAGTGGAGGTATAAAGAACATCAATCAGAGATTTTCCCAGCAACGGCTGAGCGATCGCATTACAGCGGTCAATAACTTGGCGAAAGACAGGTTGAGTTTCGTACAGTTGGCGGTCTAGTTGTAGTTTGTCGTGAATCAAGCCTGTGAATAAAAATCCGATTTTTGGAACTTTCTTGGGCTTGACTGAACCACTCACCAACCCCGCAGCTTGTCCAGATAAAGCAAACGCCTGTAAACGTTCTGCAAATTGTGCTGTAGAATTTCCAGTCACAGCCAGCCGATAGTTAAATGTGGTTCTGCCAGTATTAGCACTAAAACAAACATCAGCAATTGATACATCAGGATGATTAACGAAAAATTCCTGATAGCGCTGGGCTAGCGATCGCAATGCTGTTTCAGTTTTGGCAGATAGAGTCAGCAGATGTACAGGACGATCAATAACAGAAGACTCTACAGCTAAATTGGGTGCTGCTTCCATGACTAGATGAGCGTTGGTACCGCCAAAGCCAAAGGCGCTGACACCTGCAACAGCTGGGCGATCGCTTGGCCAAGGCTCCAAGGTTTGCTGCACTTGCAATGGCAGTTTATCTAATGCCACATTCGGATTCGGCTGCTGAAAATGCAAATTCGGCGGTATCTTTCCATGCTTGAGAGACAACGCCACTTTTATCAATCCGGCAATTCCACTGGCTGCTTCTAAGTGTCCAATGTTGGTTTTGACGGAACCAACACGACATTTATCTTCAACAGCACGATTTTCTCCTAAAACGGTTGCCAGGGCTTTGAGTTCAATGGCATCTCCTAATAAACTTCCCGTTCCTTGGGCTTCAACATACTGTACTGAACTTGGTAAAATCCCGATATTTTGATATGTTTGCCGTAGTAGTGCCTGTTGCGCTTGCAGATTAGGAGCAGCTAGCCCATTACTGCGTCCATCTTGGTTAATTGCACTACCCCGGATGACTGCATAGATCGGATCACAGTCTGCCAATGCTTGAGATAGCAGTTTCAATACTACAACACCAACTCCCTCACTTCGCACAAAGCCATCGGCTTGAGCATCAAATGATCTGCAACGTCCTGTAGCCGAGATCATGCCTGCATTTTTTAAGCTTGTTGTGATTTCAGGGAATAGCATGATGTTAACGCCTGCGGCTAAAGCTAGGCTAGATTCCCTGTTACGCAAACTCTGACAAGCTAAATGAACGGCTACTAAAGAAGAGGAACAAGCGCTATTTACTGCCAAACTCGGCCCCGTCAAGTTAAGTAAGTAGGAAATACGGTTAGCAGTGGTACTGGTTAAGTTGCCAGTGACGGCATAACCATTTGTGGTGCGGGTATCTGCAAGTAATTCATAATAATGGGAGCCAGAGATGCCAACAAAAACTCCTGTGGCGCTTGTTGAGAGTTTTTGAGGGACTAAACAAGCATCTTCCAGGGCTTCCCAAGCGACCTCTAGTAACAGCCTTTGTTGAGGGTCTATGCTCACAGCTTCTTGAGGAGCGATGCCAAAAAACTGCGGATCAAACTGATCGATCTGCTCTAAAAAACCACCTTGTATGAGTTGCGACTGTGATGAACTAGCATCAGCACTAAAGCAGGAATGTAGATCTTGACGTTCGGTGGTAATAGGTGCGATCGCGTCAATTTGATTGCAGAGTAGATGCCAAAAAGCTTCAGGATTGATTGCACCTGGAAAACGGCATCCAATCCCAATAATGGCAATGGGTTCAATATTCATTGTCTTTAGTCCTCAAATTAGCTGAGAATTAAATCTCAACTCTGGCAATAAAAATTAAGTAGGAGGTCGAAGGGAAAAGTCTTGTGATAAGTGGGTTTATCTGATTGGCATTTTATATTTAATTATGCCCAAATACTTCACAGAATTTCAAAATATCATTTAACTACTTTACCTTTTTAGCTGGCTTCCAGCATCTTTTTATCACTTAAGTAACCTAATACAATATACTCCCAATTTCTCTTATGTAATAAACTGATGATCACCATGGAAACCTTTAAAACGCTAATTTTTGGCAATAAATATAATATGAGCATCTAGAAAGATTTGTATAGCTAGACTGTCAAATAAATAGTGATTATTACATTTATTTAACCACTATTTATACATTCAGTTTAATCTATATCAATAGAGTGAGCAACTTTTAATAAAAATATTTCAATTTTCCTGCTTTTCCTACTTTTCCTACTTTTTTAGCTACAAATATAAGAATGTCAGCTTATATGTATCAAGTTGCATAATTACACGTTAATACTGTCATTTGTCAGTGGTCAGTTGTCAGTTGTCAGGAGGTAGAAGGCAGGAGGAAAGAATTATTTCTTTCCCTGATCACCCCATCCCCCTCATCCCCCCATCTGCCCATCCCCCACTCCCCACTGCCTAACGCCACATGCTCCACTTGGGGAGACCCCAAGACCGCAGTGGCTCCTCCCTAATCCCCACCCAGCGCCGGACGATGCTGAATCCAAGGTTTGGCGGCTTCTATTTGGGCTGCTAGGCTAATTAAGGTGGCTTCGGCGGCTGGTTTACCAATTAACTGCACGCTGATGGGTAAACCCTTACTATCAAAACCTACAGGCAGGGCGATCGCAGGTTGTCCAGTTGCATTCGCTGGTGGACAAGGAGCAACCCAGTTAATAATATTTTGGAATGTCTCTTCTGGACTCAGAGAAGCCCATTCGCCAATGCGGATTGGTGAATGTAAATATACTGGTAACACTAGTATATCTACGGTATCAAAAAACGCCACAATTTCCCGTGCCACAATTTGCATTTGGTAAACTGCCTGGATGTACTCAGCAATAGTACCTGTGCGTGCCAACAGCCAGCGATTAACGGGCTGCAATACCTCTGGTGGCAGTCCCGATGCAGCCACCGCAGATTGCCAGACGATTTGAAGCGGTTCAACTAAGCCGCTGAAATCTGGAGATTTTTGTTCTACTATGTGACCGAGTTGTTCTAATATTTGCACTGTTTGCAATACACCTTGCTGACAGTTAGCGTCAGCTTCTCCCAAGGGAGGGATACTGGTAGCAAAGGCAATTCGCAAAGCACCAGGTTTGGTTTGAGTAGCGGCTAGAAATGATGGTTCGGGATCTGGCAGCCAGTAAGGATCGCCTGTAATATAGCCAGATATGGCATCCAATAAGGCAGCAGCATCAGCAACGGTACGGGCAATAGGGCCATTGGCAGCAATCCCGGCGAGGCGATCGCCTACTGGTGCTTTACTCACCCTTCCCCGCGATGGTTTGATACCTACCACACCACAACAAGCCGCAGGGCCACGAATTGAACCACCACCGTCAGAACCTTGGGCGATCGCACATAATCCGGCGGCAACTGCTGCGGCTGCACCACCACTGGAACCGCCAGGAGTGTATTCTAAATTCCACGGATTTCTGGCTGCGGGTAAACCCGTAGGTTCCGTGTAAGGAAATGAACCTAATTCTGAAGTTGCAGTTTTACCCAGAATAATAAACCCAGCTTGCTTAATCTTTGTCACTACCCCATCATCATATTCGGGAACATTATTCAGCAATACTCGATTTCCGTAGGTACAAGGTACACCTGCTACGGTGTTGAGGTCTTTAATGGAAATCGGTACTCCGAAAAACGGCGGTAGTTCTGAAGTGGTTGTGAGTAATTCTGTTTTGGCTTTAGCATCTGCGATCGCTAATTCTGCCGTCACCGTAAAATAACTCCCCAATTGGGGATTAAACCGCTGAATCCGTTGTAAATATATTTCTACCAACTCCAGCGGCGACAGTTCCCGGCGATGGATTAAATCCGCCAACTCTAGCGCTGGAGTAAAAGCTAAATCAATTTCATTCATAGGTTAGTTATTGGGCAGTTTTGTCTTTTTCTACAAGTCTCAAACTGGACTTGTTACTTTAGCAAAATTTCCGGGAACTATAAATCTATCGCTCCTGAGATTTGTGAATTAACCAGGATGCTTAGCTTCAATAGGTATGGTTACGTTGTGACTCCAACTGTAATCTCACTGCCCAAACATTTTAATTGTTTTCCATCAACTTTCGACAAATCCCCAAGGGATATTTATGGCTAACCTAGAAACGCTAGTTAATGAATTGCCAATACTTTTTCATAAACTGAACTTAACCATTGGTAATTCTCATGACCTCATGCAACAAGTCATCATTATCAGTAATGTTCAGGATCAATTACGAAATATTCAACAACTTATTGCTCAACAAGTAAAATTAACACAAAATAAAAATCATGTTCTCACTACGCTTGACGAGATTGTGCCAAGAACAACTTGCTTAAAATCTAGTGTTTCTCTAATTAATCCACAAAAAAGTAATAGAACAATATTTATTACTGAGAATTTTAATAATTATGAAAAAGATGTATCATTAATAGATTTGCAATTTAAAATTGATTACTGGCTCGAATGGGGCAATTTCCTTCAATCTATAGCCGCAGATATTTTAAGTAATTCCCAATTAGTAAAACAACTTAATGACAATATCAACTATTCATGCCTTCCAGCAAAATTTAGAGAGTTTGATGAAATATTAGCAGTTGATTTGGTATTATATAACTCTAAAGCTTTACAGAAAACAAAGTCACAAACAAGTAATATACAAGAAGACGTTTTACAAACAAAGCAAATATTAGATAATATTATAAATACTCTGAGTAACAGTCAAAATTTCTTAAAAATATTACTAGCAATATCCTCATTTTTTGGTAAATCGGGTTTTGTTTTAGAATGGTTTGACCATGACCACGAGTTAATTATATCCAGTGATGGAAAATTTCAAACATTAACAGAAATTATTAATAATTGTGAACTATTTCAAGTAAAAATTAATGAGCTATTAAATAATGATACTTTCCCACAACAGTCACAACCTATTTTAAACAATATTAAACAAAACAGCGATCAGCAAAAACACAGTAGTAATCCAGTAAGGCTATTAGCAGCTTCTTCAGGAGAAAAAACGCAAAATAATTTTCAATTAGGACGTTTTACTTTAGTTATAGCTTCAAGTTTAGCTATCTTAGGTTTTGGTGGTTGGATAAGTAAAGAAAAATTTCCAGACCTCCAGCAAAAAAGCCAAAGTGTAAATCAAGAAAAAAGTGCAGTTAGCAATTTTGAATCTGCTTTGAAGCTGGGTCTGGAAGCTTCTGCTTTAGTACAAACGCCGCCACATCCACTAATCCTCTGGGAACAAGCAGAAACCAAATGGCAAGAAGCAATACATTTGTTAGCACGTATTCCTGAAGGAACATCAGTTTTTACTCAGGCACAGAATAAATTAACTCGCTATCGTTTTAATCATAGTGCTATCAGCAAAAAAGTTTTAAATGAAAAAAAAGCAATAGCAGACTTAAAATTAGCCGAACAATTAGCACATGAAGCTACTTTTTTTGTACAGAATTCACCTCATTCATCGCTGATTTGGCAGCAAGCATTAGACAAATGGCAGCAAGCAATCAATTTATTAGAAGCTATTCCAGAGAATTCCTTTGTCTCTCAACAAGCTAAAGATACACTTCCCAGTTATAAAACAAACTATGCAGCTATCAGTACAATAATAAATGACTAATATAAAAGAGGCAAATCGCCATTTGATGACGCTTTGCCTCTGGTAACACTAAATATTGAGAATTAATATTAAAGCTGAGAGCGATCAGTTAAAATCTCATAACCAGATTCTGTTACTAAAACTGTATGCTCAAACTGCGCTGATAAAGAATTATCTACAGTTACAGCCGTCCAACGGTCAGATAATGTTCGCGTATGTCTCGAACCTGCATTCAAAATTGGTTCAATTGCCAATGTCATCCCCGCACGTAATTTAACATTCGGCATATCTCTAGTACGAAAGTTAAATACTGAAGGTTCTTCATGGAGATTGCGACCAACACCGTGTCCGGTGAATTCTTCTACTACAGTGAAACCATTGGCTTTTACATGGTCTTCGATCGCCCCAGCCAAGTCAAGCAAGTATACCCCTGCCTTAACTTGTTCAATGCCTTTATAGAGAGCTTCTTGGGCTACGCGAATTAGTTTAGCAGCATCAGGGGTAACATCGCCTACAGCGATCGTGATGCAGGAATCACCATGAAAACCTTGATAATAAGCACCTGTATCTACTTTTAATACATCCCCAGTACGAATAACTTTCTTTGGACTTGGGATACCATGAACAACTTCATTGTTAATACTGGAGCAAATAGAACCGGGAAAACCGTGATATCCTTTAAAACTCGGTGTTGCACCCATTTCTCGAATACGTTTTTCTGCATAAGCATCCAAGTCAGCTGTAGTCATTCCTGGCTTTACCAACTCAGAAATTTCTTTGAGTACGGTTGCTACAATTTTGGCTGACTGCCGCATAATTTCAATTTCACGCGGCGATTTAATTTCGATACCCCGGTGTTGTTTTGCTGGACGTGTCGGCTTAGGTGTTTGAGAAAGCAAGTTACTGAGAATGTTCATGGGAAATTAATAATTGCTGGCGCTTTGGTGCCACCGTGACAGTGTTTTTTCTGGATAGTTGAGAAATAATATCTATATTTACGTTAACTTATTTTTAACACTACGCTCTGTTACCTAGTGTAATCAGGCAGTGATACTCAAGGGACTCAGCCTGCACAGTAGGCTTTTTATGCTTTTTCAACGTGAGTTTGATGAATACTGTTTTAACCTCTCCCCCGGCCCCTCTCCTACAAGGAGAGGGGAGTAAAACCCTTATTTTTTCGTTCCTCCTCCCTCGCCTTTTAGGAGAGGGAGGCCGGGAGGGAGAGGTCATCGAACTCACGTTTTTTCAACTCGATTCTTGCCACCACGCTGCACAAGCTGAAGTGGATTGAATATACATACCAGACGCACGCCTAGCTATTACTCAAATAATTTTTAATTTTTAATTTTTAATTGCTAACTACAATCTCTCCAGTCATACCTGCTTCTGTGTGTCCTGGTATGGGACAGCGTAAGCTGTAGTTTCCTGGTTTCAGGGTTACAAACACCCATTCTGCCTCTGCACCTGGTTTCAGTTCCAATTCGTGGATGGCTCCTTTAATTTCTACTTTGCCAGCTTCGACTTTTTGTGTCCAGATGCTATCTGCAAAATCCTTGGCAGTAAAATAGTGCTTCAGTTGGCTGGGATTGGTCAACCTGAGTTGATAACGTTTGCCTGCTACCAATTCCAAATGATTTGGTTCAAATTTGAGTTCACTGGCAGAATTACTTAAACTGACTGTAATTCCTGTAGCAGGCTGCTTAAGGAAACTGCTAGACGAATTTGCCGCCATTGCTGGAGTTGCATTGATGAAACATAGGTAAACTAGCAACTGAAGTATGAAGAGACGCAAGCCTTTGCAGATGTACTGTGAAGTATAAAATATTAATTTTTTCACGTTGCTTTTGTTGGGAAATTAATTTAGAGGCTTTGAGTCAAAGTATACAAAAAATTATTGAGTCTGAACAAAATCGGCGTAAGATACCCTCGTAGGGGCGTACAGCTGTACGTCCCTACAGCTGATTTATGTGTTGCAAATATTTTTAAAAATGGTATTATCCCACGGAATATGTTCAAAGAAAGCTGAGTCAAAATTAACCGAGTTTAGCTAAAAGTCGAATGAATTCTAAAGGTAAACCATCGGCATCTGCGATGAAGGCAACTTCCCAAATGCGATCGCCTATTTGCTGCTGTGTGGGTTCTAAAAGGACTTTCAGGGGTTGTAATTGTTCTGGTTGACTTGCAACACGTTCTTGGATATTTGTCAACCAGGTGAGTAAATCTGCTGTAATCTCAGTTAAATCAAATGATAGATGATAGTAGCCTACGTAGTGTTCGTCTGCAAATGCGTCTGGGGCTGGTTTTGGTTCAGGAATTTGGATAAGTTCGATTCTGCCGCCTAATCCTTCCATCCAACAAGCTAGGGTGTAGCCTGTGGTGAAGCGTTCACAAACCGTAAACCCCAGTATTTCATAAAAAGCGATCGCCCGATGAATATTTGCAGTCCGAATAGAAGCGTGGTGCATAACAAAGTTAGGAGTTAGGAGTTAGGAGTTAAAAGTTAGGAGTTAAGAGTTAGGAGTTAAGAGTTTTAATCTCCCCCATCTCCCTCATCTTCCCCATCTTCCCCATCTCCATCATCTCCTATAGTATAAATTCAGCGCAGCAAGCAGACCCATTTCTATCTGCTTGCTGCTTTTAGTATGCCAGTTTTACATCCTACCGTGTTGCAGAACTTCTTTTAGATGATTGCGAATTTCTTGTGCTTGCTCTAGGTCAGACTGGCGTAATTTTTGGAATAATTCTACACAAGGCTGGGAGTTTGCTTCTTGTGCGTCTTTGATGTAGCTGTCGTATGCCTTGACGGCTTCAGCTTTATTATGCAACACAGTAACAAAATCGTACTCTAGGTTGCTAATGGGTTCTTGAGAATGTCCGTTTCCTGTAGTCATAAATTTACCCTGTTTGAGGTTTCTCATTAATTTTTACTAGCGCTAACAGAGTAATTCATCTCCCGAAAAGCTTAAAAAAAAATACAAAGGCTGCGTAAGCAGCCTCAGTCAAAAGGAGTTCTAGATTGCTACTCATGGCTGAGTTTATCTAGCTATAGAATGATTAACCGTTGGTTGATTTACCCTAGAGGTTGGCTTTCATCATAATGACGTGAATACTGAAATTTCAGTTCGTTTTGCCGTTCTCTACCTCCTTGATGGACAATAGGGCATAACTTGGTGTTAGCACTGATACAATCCATGTGTGGGGTTTTAGCACACACTACCAATAACCCACCTAGAATCAGTAATAAACCACAAATTGCTGCTGTTTGAACTCCTGAAATTTCTAGCGCACCGTGAACAACTATTTCTCGCAGTACTGATACAATTGTGACTTCAACTGCGACTCCAACAGCGATGCTATGCTCTTGCAAATAGACCATTAAAAGTCGAAATAACTCTACCAAAATCAACACAAATAGGATTTTAGCTGTCACCTGCTTATAGTCTAGTGGCTGTGTCAGGGCAATAAATATTCCCCACAATTGCATCAGCATGACGGCGAACAAACCCAAACAGAGGACAATCACAATTAAGTCACAGAAAGCCTCCATGTTGCGAACGATCGCATGTCGATCAAGCCAGCGATCAAAAAATAAAAATTGGCTCTTGAAGCGCTTTTGCATCTACGTTTCCATTTCAATTGGGACTATTTCACACCACACCAGCCTGTTAACCCAATAATCTTATGTTACGCAATATTAAGCGATCGCGCCTCAGCGGGGTTGGTAATTTAAATTTTGTGCTTGTAGTAACAATTGTTCGGCATTTCTTGCCCATTGAACATTACTTTGAGCATTGTATAAGTCTCTAGCATATTGAAATACTTGTGCAGCTTGTGCATACTGCTTTTGCTGCATAAACACTAACCCAGCACCATAATAAGCATTGGGATAATTGGAGTTAGCTTGAGCGGATTTTCTAAAAGATTCCAATGCTTCTGGTAATTTACCTTTAGTAAACCAAATAGTACCAAGATTATAATGAGCTTCTGGATATTTAGGATTAAGTTTTATTGCTTGACGGAATGCATCTCTAGCTTGATCGAGTTTGCCTTGTTGAAGATAACATATACCTATATGGTAGGGAGGTTCTGGGGCATTTTTACTATATTGCATTGCTTTTTTAAAGGAAGCGATCGCACTATCCCAATTTCCTTGCTGTTCTCGTACCAATCCTAAGTTATAATGAGCAAAACCTAGTTTCGGGTCGATTTCCAATGCTCGTTGCAAGTAATCGTTAGCTTGCTGTAAATTATTCCCTTCTAACAATGCTCCGCCTAAATTAGCAAAGGCTAAAGCAAACTTGGGATCGGCCTGGGTTGCTCGATAAAATGCTTCCGCAGCTGGCTTTAATTGCCCTGTTTGTCGCAATGCTAAACCTAAGTTGTAATGGGCTGCTGCTAAGTTTGGATCTATTTGGGTTGCTTTTTGAAAGGCTGCGATCGCATCTTGTAGCCTTCCCGCCTGAATTAATTGTAAGCCTTGGTTTAAGGAGTTTGTCGCAGTTTGAGTCGTAGATTGGGCTAGCTTGGCGGGAGATGGGGGAGATGAGGGAGATGAGGAAGCAGGAGGAGAGAGGATGTTAGCTGCCACCAACATTAAACTCACAATTCCTGCAATACGATATCTATAGAATGATAATGCCATTGATTCTTTGACTTGCAACAGTTTAATACTAAATTCTCTAAAATCCGCAAACAGATATAAATCTAGCAAACCAAGCTGTGTCTGAGTAGAGACGATTCGGCGAATCGTCTCTACAATTACGAATTACGAATTATGAATTACGAATTGATTATAGTTACGTTTACTTCATGAAAAGTTTTCTTACCAATAACGACTTAACAAAAATTTTTGGTTGTGTATTAAAGTTTGTGATGCTTAACTTTTCTTAAGCTAAATCTTACGACAAGCTACAATTTTTTTTACTTGTAATTAAAAAGAGGATAATGACAAGTTAAGGAAGGGATAACCTAAAAACATCTGAGTTGTCAGTTGTTAGTTGTCAGTTGTGAGGCAGTACGGTGAGTCCAGTGCGGTCTTGGGCTTTGCCCAAGTGGAGCAACTGGCGAACCCGAAGGGTCTTGGGGTTTCCCCAAGTGGAGTAACTGCCGTTAGCGCAGCGTTAGCGACGCAGGAGCGTCACCCGTAAGGGTCAGTTGCTAATGATTAATGACAGTCTTAACTAGAGAATCTGCAACTTAGAGGGGCAATAGCTTAACTTTCCTTTGAAGAACGATGAATTATCCCTGAAAAACACAGAATAGCGCGGGTAAGAGTGACTTACCGCAAGGGAGGTTTTATGAACGAAAAAGTAAAATCGGGTTCGCGGAACGTTGCAATTGTTGGGCCTTATTTGAGTGGAAAAACTACTTTACTAGAAAGCTTGTTATTTGTCACAGGGGCGATTTCCCGCAAAGGCAGTGTTAAGGATGGTAACACAGTGGGAGATAGTGCAACCGAATCGCGCGATCGCCACATGAGTGTAGAGGTTGGCACTGCTAACACCGAGTATGAAGGAACTCGTTTTACCTTTATTGATTGTCCGGGTTCGGTGGAATTTGTCCAAGAAACATACAATGCTTTAATGGGAGTTGATGCCGCAATTGTAGTTTGCGAACCCATACGCGATCGCGTTTTGACTCTTGCTCCTCTATTTAAGTTTCTAGATGATTGGGAAATTCCCCACCTCGTCTTTGTTAACAAAATGGATCGGGCAAATATTAATGTCTTGGAAACATTACATGCCCTCAAAGCAGTTTCTAGTCGTCCTTTAGTAGCCCACCAATACCCCATTATGCAAGGGGAACAACTCACCGGCTTTATTGATATGGTGAGCGAACAAGCATACAAATATCATCCAGGCGCACCAGCTGATCCTATACCCTTTCCCGAAAATTTAAAAGAAGAAGAACATACAGCACGGGCAGAAATGCTGGAAGCCCTGGCAAATTTTGACGACCATTTACTCGAAGAACTTTTAGAAGATATTGAACCACCCCAAGAAGAAATTCTCAAAGATTTAAAAATGGAATTAGGGGCAGATTTAGTAGTGCCCGTTTTCTTTGGGGTGGCAGAACAAGATTATGGTGTCAGACCTTTGTTAGAAGCCTTGCTGAGGGAAGCACCAGAACCAGAAACCACAGCTGAACGTCGCTTAAAAAACATCAAAGGCAATACACCTTTAGCCCAAGTATTGAAAACTTACTACACTCCCCAAGGTGGCAAACTTTCCCTAGTGCGGGTTTGGCGTGGCAAATTAACTGATGGTATTGTCCTCAATGGCATTCGCGCTGGTGGAATTTATCGCCTCATGGGACAACAACAGCAGTCAGTTAATGAAGCTGGTGCTGGTGAAATTGTGGCTTTGAGCCGTATGGAGGGAATCAAGACAGGGGATATACTCTCTACAGAACAGTCAGCGATCGCATTACCCAAAGCTGGACAGTTAGAACCAGTGTATGCTCTGGCTATTACACCAGAAAAACGCAACGATGAAGTTAAGCTTAGCAGTGCCATCACCAAGCTATTAGAAGAAGACCCTTCCCTAGCTTGGGAACAACACGGCGACACCCACGAAGTTATTCTCTGGGGTCAAGGCGAAATTCATTTGCAAGTTGCTTTAGACAGACTGCGCCGCAAGTATAACTTACCGATGACTACCCACTTGCCGCAAGTGCCTTACAAAGAAACCATCCGCAAACCTGTAGCATCAGTGCATGGGCGCTATAAGCATCAAAGCGGTGGTCACGGGCAGTTTGGTGATGTTTTCCTCGATATCAAACCTCTACCACGGGGTGAAGGTTTTAACTTCAAAGAGACTATTGTTGGTGGTGTAGTTCCTAGACAATACATTCCTGGAGTAGAAATGGGCGTGCGGGAGTTTCTCGCACATGGGCCTTTGGGCTTCCCAGTGGTGGATGTGGCGGTGACGCTGACCAATGGTTCTTACCACAACGTGGATAGTTCCGAACAAGCCTTTAAACAAGCTGCGCGTTTAGCTATGCAAACGGGGATACCCCAAGCGCAACCTACCCTATTAGAACCGATTTTGCGCGTCTCAGTGACAACACCAAGTGAATTTACCTCCAAGGTGTTACAACTGCTCAGTGGTAGACGCGGGCAAATTCTGGGCTATGAAGGTAGAAACGATTGGCAAGGCTGGGACAGTGTATCTGCATATTTGCCCCAAGCAGAGATGCAAAACTTTATTGTAGAGCTGCGATCGCTTACCCTCGGCGTTGGTTCCTTCCATTGGGAATATGACCATTTGCAGGAAGTACCGGAGAAACTTGCCGAACGTGTCCTTGCTGGTAACGGCAATGGTAGTAATGGTAACGGTAAATAATCAAATTAAGCGCCCAGAAATTGCATAACTACTCGTTTTGACCGTTGACTCTTCCAAGTCAACGGTCAAAAATTCGATCATCTGTAAAAGGATTTGTAAACCTTACGCCCTCAACGATAGCGCCTGATGCAAAGTCTTCACTATAAACTTCTTCAATTTGGTTGAGTCGCGCCGTCGCCCAAATTTGTGCATCCCAAAACCCAAAGTGATGGGTTTCCACGCCGCGAATTGCTTCTAAGGTGATGAGTCGTGTAATATCAACAACATGGCAAGCAGCCAAATAATTACGCATTCGTACCAACGCTTCAGCAGGAGTTAAAAGCAATCGGCGAGTCCGAGTTGTCGCCAAGCGCAACGCACCTTCACCGATTTTCGGTGCGTTAGGACGTTCCATCCATAACGCACCCTTGGTAAGAGGACGGTAAAAGAGGGATCAAATAGGAATTATCAGTGAATATTTAATACCTTTTGAACATGCTGTTGAAATGTCAATTCTTGTTTATTCCAACGGTTGTGGAATTCATTTAGATGATCCAATTGTATTGCTTTCCCATTTGCAGGGAAATTAATATCACAACCAAATACTTCTTTCGCATCTGGAGGAATATCCCAATTATCAGCCATCCAAACTACTTTAACAATACGATAAATATTAAATTCATTTCCAGCTTTTTGATCAATATAAACTTTCTTATTCAGCATTTGCACAATGTGTGTTACTTTCCCATGTTGTCTTAAAATAATCAGTTCACCTTCTTGGGGCTTACTTGCATTTATTTCATCTCTATGATCTAAATTTCTCCAGTGTAAAGCGAAAATATTTAAGTCTGGATATATGGTAGGTATGTTTTCATAAGCCCAACGTTCACCATCTATAGGTTTGACGTTTTTAGTCCAGATTAATCCATTTAAATCCATAACTATATTCTCAGTTTGGTTCTAAGTGAGAAGCTACAGTTATAGTTTTCCCTGAAATATCACTCAACTAACAACACCAATTTTTTACAAGATATGTAAAAAGTTCGACAGTGAAGGATTATTTGATGTTACGATAATTTAATATTAGTTTTTGTAAGTTTTATCTCTCAAGTTAATATTGGAGAATGATTATTGAAAGAACGTTGCTATCAAAAAATATTGTAATTTCGTAATTCGTAAATCAAAAAATCTGTAGAAACGCTAAATCTAGCGTTTCTACAAAATTAATCAATCTCTAAATAAATCAATTCTCCAAAATCATAGCTTGCTGTCCTTGAGGCGAAGTTGCATAACCCAAGAAGGCTTGAACACCAGGACTTGCAGGGTTTTTATAGACATAATAAAGTTGTCGAGTGTAGGGATAAGCGCTAGCATCTGGAGTTAACCTATCAATAGCAACAACTCGCACTGTTTGCTGATTAGCAACCTGTGCAAAGGTTGCATAGCCTATACCATCAGTTCCTAAAGCTTGGAGTAGGGGGGTTGTGGCATCCCGTGGTAGGGTTGTAAAGTTCGGTGCTGTGCCAAAATTAGCCCCTTTCAGCACGATTTCTTGGAATGCTTGATGGGTTCCACTGACTGCTGGGCGATTAATAACTCGGATAGTTCCACTATTACCACCAACTGCCGACCAGTTGTTAATTTTACCTTGAAAAATATCTGCTACTTGAGCGCTGGTTAATCCTTGATTGAAAGGATTCGCTTTACCAACTACAATAGCGATCGCATCCGTACTTAAAGAAACTGCTACTAATCCCTGACTTTGTTCTTGTGCAGTTAAAGGTCGAGATACCGCTGCAATATCCACTTTACCAGCAATTAGATCCGCAATCCCATTTTGAGAACCGTTAGCAGTAGCTACAACGCTAGTACCAGGAAACTGCCTCTCAAAACCTCTTTTGAGATTTTGGTTAATTCTTACCATGCTAGTAGAACCGTCTATCTTTACAGTAGTACCGCTAGGCACTGAATTTGGGGCTGGAGAAAAATTAGTAACTGGTACTGGAGATGGTGATTGCTGTTTAGAAACGAACCAATAACCACCGAACACAAGTAGAAAGAAAACGATATAAACAATTGGAGGTGGGCCGCTTTTTTTACTCATACTGTTTACTTATTCTGATAATTGGTTAGTATTTGTATCCAACATTTGCAAACGACGAGAAACTTCGTCATCTATAGTTAAGCGTTCTATGTCAGCTTGGAGTTTTTCAACTGGATTTTCAGACATTTCTGCTAAGGCGTTGCTTTGTAAATTCCGCCGTTCAACTGCATTTTTAGCTTTCTCAAAATCACTTTTAGCTGAACCAATATCAAATTTATTATTGACTTTAGCAATCATCGCTAATGCCTCGTTCACCTCTGACATATCCTTCATATTCTGCATGTCAGCTTTATAGGTTTCTAGCTTGATGCGTTCCCGGTTGAGCTTGTCTTTGGAAGCATTAACAGCAGCTTCGGCTTGCTTGACCATCTCCTCCAGCTTGGGCAAAATCTGCTCTGTCTGAATTACTTTAGTCATCGCCATCCGTGCTGCTTCTTGATTACCACTGCGCTGGGCAATACTTACTTGCTGTTCTAAGGTTTGTAATTCTTTGACTTTTGTTTGATATTTGCTTTTGGCTGTTTGATAAGAAGCTTCTTGCATAGCTACAGCTTGAGCCAGTTTTTGCACCGATTCCTGCATAGATTGCAGTGATTCTTCAGCTACGGCTACAGCTACTTTACCACCAGATTCTACAGGCATTCCCCATAGCCAATTCCAACTACCAACTATAGTTCTTCCTGCTTTTTCACCCATTAACCAGTACACAATTTTTTTCATAAAGTACACATAAAAAATCAAAATTCACAAGTCAAAATTGAGCAAACTAGTGATAGTAAGGTTTTACTCAGATACAGCTTCTTTATGCTTGCTGCTCTTATTAGAATTACATCCAGTTTTTCTATGTTTATGAAATGAGTGAGTACGAATGGCACGAAAATAAACCCAAATCCTTGTTATAAAAGGCTTTGGGATTTTGGCTGATAGCGATTCTCGACAAAAGTGTTCTCCTCTCTCTGCCTCTGGTGCGTGAGATAAAAAAAGTCAAAGTCTCGTACTGAGCCTATAGCCCGCCCAGAACTAAAGTTCCGGGCTAATAGCAAAAGTCCACTGAAGTGGACTAAATTTATGATTGAGTCCTTTTGATAGGACTTTCGCCCTTGAGACTGGGAATTCATTCCGAGGCGTGATAAGTATTAAGGAAGTAAGAACCGCTGTCAGTTTGTGCAATTGGGTTATGGATTTTTCTCTGGCAAACGGGATAAAAAGTTTTGAATATTTGTAACATCCACCAGTCATAAGTGAATTGAAAATCAGGTAAACTCAACCTGCAAAAGCTTTGTTGTCTTTGAGTTCAGCAATTAGCGATTTCCAGAAGCTTGGGAGCAAAACCTTTGTGGATGAACAACTTAAAAAACTGATTGGCGAAGTATGCTCCTATCCAGACCCCAGTCTAGAGAGGCAGAAAGCATTAAATAAACTGCTTATGGTAATTCAACAACTCCCTGACATTTATAAGTCTTCGCACCCAGACTATTTAGAAGCCTTGAATTTGACTTGGGAATGGGTTAGCCGGAAGATTTGCACATTTGAAGCGCGATCGCCTTCGTTGCAACAAAGCTTAATAATCTGGATTAATGGCTTTCTCAAATGGCGGATTAAAGATTTGTATACGCCAGATAGCAACTATACCTTGAGTTTAGACAGGCCCACTCGTAACGATGAGGGCGACGAAACAACTTTATTGAATATCTTACCTGACCCCCAGTCACCAACTCTGACCTTAGATTTGCTGGATCTGAAGATTGCCCAAATCCAGGAAGCGCAGCGCCAAGGCATTGGCAAACGCATCAGACAATACATACAACAAGACAAAGAGGGTAAATTAACAGCCAGTCATCCGCGAAAAAATCCAGAATGCCATTGTCAGTTGTTGGCAATGCGCTTACTTGTGCAAAATCCGCCTCATAAAATCGCTGATATTGCTAGAGAGTTAAATATCAGCAATCAAACTCTTTACTCTCACTGGAAGAGTCATTGCCTGCCATTGTTAAGGGAAATTGCTATCAATTACGGTTATGAGAAATGAGTAACACACAACCACATATATTAACTGTCCCTCTTCCTGGAAATGCCCATCGTTACGCTGAGGAATTTGCCGCCCAACAAGATACTCCTGAAAAGGGAAAACAAGTTTATCTCAATACTCTGGCTGTTTATGCCGTTCACAGCTATTTGAAATGGCTGAATGTAGAGACAGCATTAAATCAAGGTGATAGTTGGCATCGAGGGTTGAGGGCAATTTTTGATGTTGCTGATTTGGTGTTACCTGGTGTTGGTAAACTGGAATGTCGTCCGGTGCTTCCCGGTGAAACTGAAATTATCTTGCCTTTAACTGTGACACAAGACCGAATTGGTTATGTAGCTGTTCAGTTTAGTCAGCAATTAGATTTTGTAGAGTTGTTGGGATTTTATCCTACCGTAGCAAATGCCCAATCACCGCAAATATTGCAAATAGCACAACTGCAATCTCTTGATGTTCTTGTTGAGATGATACATAGGTGTACCCTATTAGTAAATCTGCGTCAATGGGTTGCAGGTATCTTCGATCAAAATTGGCAAGCCCCAGAGTTAGTTTTAGCAAGTAATTTCAGAAGTAGTATTACCATAACTCGCCCCGCAATGAACTCTTACTCCAACTCTATCAGTCGGGCGAAAGTGATTGACTTGGGAAGGCAAGTATTGTTATTGGTGCAGTTAACCCCCACAGATAGCGAAGTTTTCGATATTCGCCTACGGATTTATCCAGGTGATGATGCGATTCATCTGCCATCTAATTTACAACTGATAGTCCTTGATCAATCGGGAAACACTGCTATGGAAGTGCAAGCAAGAAGCACAGATGATTGGATACAACTAGAGTTTAGCTGTCAACACGAGGAAAAATTCAGTGTCAAAATAGTGTTAGGGGATACAAGTTTGAGCGAAGAGTTTGTTGTTTAAGACAAACAAAAGGAGACAGTAATGGCGATCGTCAACTTGAAACTCAGAGGCAATTCACAAGAAGGATTTCTAGTGATTTTGCGAGCAAAGAACTTGGAAGAAGAAGGTTTTTTACCTGCATTATTACCAGAATTAAAAACATCCTTCAATCAATGGCAGTTAGCTTATCGTCAAATTGAAGCTGTGCGTTCTTGTATTGCTCCTGCACCAGGAATACGTCTCACGCCTAAAAAAGCGACAAATTATTCCCATGCAGAATACACTGTGGCAGTCAAAGACTACTTAAATCAATGGCTCAACTCAGGGGATAGCAGGTGGCGACCGATTCGGGATAGATTAATAGCGATCGCTCAACAATTACATGGATCAAATGAAGAAATTCGCGTGATCATCGATGCCAAAGATATAGATTTACGTCGTCTTCCTTGGCAAGAATGGAATTTGTTTGAAGAACACTACCCTCATGTCGAAGTTGCCCTGAGTGCCCCCAAAACTGTTAATCAACATAAGAATCAGCTAATACCCAAAAGCCAAAATGTGAGAATTTTAGTTGCTGTTGGTAGAAGCGATGGCATTAATACAAAAGATGACTTAAAGGTAATTCAAGAATTAGAAAAAAATGGTGTAGAAATACTTTGCTTAATGCAGCCTAGCCGCAAAGAATTATGTGATGCACTTTGGGACGAACAAGGCTACCATATTTTCGTTTTTACCGGACACAGTGGAAGCCAAGAAGATGGACAGATAGGTTGGATTGAACTTAATGATAAAGATAGTTTGAGTATTGAGGAGTTTAAAGAAGCTTTAAAGCAAGCTATTCACAAAGGATTGCAGTTAGCAATTTTTAACTCCTGTGATGGTTTGGGGTTAGCGAACCAACTAGCACAATTACATTTACCTCAAATTATTGTCATGCGGGAACCAGTGCCAGATATGGTAGCTGTAGACTTTTTAAAGTACTTTTTCCAAGAATTTACCCGCAACAATTCTTTGTTTACTTCCGTGCAAAAAGCACGCAAACGCTTGGAACATTTTAAGTCTGATTATCCTGGTGCAATTTGGTTACCGACAATTTGTATTGAACCAAATATTGAACCGTTGACTTGGCAAGGACTGCATACAATTCCTGTTCCAGAACCAACTTCTCAAAAGTCAGAAAAATCAACTCATCAACCCCAGCAAAATATTAAACCTTGGCTATTAACTGGCTTAGTTGGTTTAGCTGTTAGTACTGGTGTATATTTTGCTTGGAATTTCATTTCGTCATCGCCTCCCGCCGGAACATTTCGCTACGGTGGAAGTACATCCTGGGCACCAATTAGAAATGTAGTGGAGAAAAAGCTTCAAGAGAAATGGCCGCAATTTAAATTAAGCTATTATTTACATCCAACTCTACCACCTGGTTCAGGAACAGGAATCAAAATGTTGTTGGATGGACAAATTTCTTTTGCTGAATCTTCACGATATATTCGCGATTATGAATCTTTACGGGCGACAGCTTTGGGAATTAAGCTGAAACAGGTTCCTGTGGGCATTGATGCCATTGCGATCGCAGTTCACCCCAATTTAAGTATATCTGGTTTGAGTGTAGAACAATTCAAAGGTATTTACGCAGGTCAAATCACCAATTGGCAACAGGTGGGTGGCCCCAATTTGCCAATCACACCTTACTCTCGCCCTGATGACAGTGGGACGACAGAATTTGTCAAAGATAATATTTTGGGAAGCCGTAATTTTGGGGCAAATGTGAAGTTGATTTCTACTACAACTGAAGCTTTAAAACTGGTAGGAAAAAACCTGAATCATGGGGGTATTTATTATGCATCTGCTGCGGAAGTAATTCATCAATGTAGTGTTAAAACTCTACCAATCAGTCTGGGAGGAGGAAAATTCATTGCTGTAGATCAACCTGGAAATACACCAGGTGTAAAATGTCCTTGGCAAAATAACAAATTAAATCTTGAGGTATTAAAAAATAATAAATATCCGATAACTCGTTACCTGTTTGTGATTATTAAACAAAACAATCAAGATGATGAAAAAGCCGGAGACTTTTTTGCTAATTATCTGTTGTCGGCTGAAGGACAAGATTTAATTGAACAAGCTGGTTTTATTCGTAGACACTAATTCAGCAGCCCCTACACCATGTTTTATTTACTAGTTAACGAAGCTTAAAGTCTCATTCACGAGTCGGTAGGGTGTGTTGTCGCCAAGCGCAACGCACCATCACTGATTTTTGGTGCGTCAGGACTAACGTCTATATTGCTATTGCAACGTGAGTTAATAGAGAAAATTGGCGACGGCGATCGCTTTCAAGTCGAGTTAATTCGCCGCTGGTTTACCCGTTGAAGCCCTTGCTCCCCGACTCCCCTGCACCCCTGCACCCCTGCTCATTTCTTAGCAGTAAACGCTTCTGCAATTTGATCAGTCTTTGCTGCCATAATAAAATCGTTGCGATGCAATCCCTTAATCGCGTGAGTCCACCAGGTTACTGTTACTTTTCCCCATTCAGTAAGCAGTGCTGGGTGATGCCCTTCCTTTTCTGCCTCTTCCCCTACACGCTGGGTAAACGCAAGTGCTGTTTGAAAGTCAGCAAATTTATAAATCCGCTCTAAACGAGAAACTTCATCTTGTTCTACAATCTTCCAATCAGGAATTTGGGGTTTGAGTTCTGCTATTTCATCCTCAGTCACACGAGGAGCATCTTTGTGGCAAGCAGTGCATTTGTTTTGCGCTAATTCAGTCATAATTTCATCCTCTTTTTGATAGATTTTTTTGAGTAAGTAACCGTCATGAACTATCTACACTATAACTAAAATCCTTTTTTCCTTTGTGTCTTAGTGCCTTTGTGGTAAAAAATTAAATAACCACAAAAGACACCAAGACACAAAGTATTTTCAAGTCAGTTTGGCACTATATTCAAAAATATAGTAGCCTCAATTTCAGAAGAAATATATTTTGTGAAACCTATACACGAATGAAAATTTGTGTGAAATAGATTTCACCTTTGCTATTACTAGCAACCCCAATTCCAGTTAAATTGTATTGTCCTTTGATGTTGTTGAGATGCCCTGGACTTTTGAGCCAGCCTTCCACAGCTTGTTTAGCGGGGTCTTGATACCCCCGATTATAAGCAACATTTTCAGCAGCCGATATGTAGAGAAGACGGGTAGCTTGAACTCGCTGTACAAATCCATCATGCCCAAATTGAACTTTACCACTTGCCATATTCTGGCTATGAGTCCTAGCTTGAGTGTTGATTGCAGAATTACGTAACAGTGCTGGCAGGTTTTGAGTAGCTCTATAGCTATTAATTTGCTGGAAAACTGAATCTTCTAAAGCAGCAGTGTTGATGGTCGATTGTGCAATCTGGCGATCGCGACTTGATGTATGCGATCCCTTTGCTGTATAACTTTGGCTTGGTGTAGAAATGCCCAGTATCACACTGGTAAGAAAAAGAGTACCTAAAGTGATATGATATTTGTTTGTTCGCTTCATTACCTATGACTTAGCCCAATCTTTGCTGTCAGTAAAGTTCTAAACTATCTAAACACAGTAGTTTCAATTAGACAACTTGGCTATATTGGGTAAATATTTGTTTAAAGAAGCAAATAATCGCAAAATTAAGAGCAAACTTGTAAATACACCAATTTAACTCCCATATTCTGGTGCTATTCCAATTCAGTTTTCTATATTAACTGCATTTGCTTTTCAGTAATGTTGCTGTACTAAAACTGTGGTGATTATGCAGTTGGTAGTTTTCACTGGTCCACATCAGCAGACTTGCAATGAGATAACATCTTATGCGCCTTTTTATATGTTCTTTTTTATTAATTCTCGCCCTTGCGTTTCCACTAGCACCGCTAGTTAAATCAGCAACACCCAATTCAGACATTGAGCAGTATTTAATTAACGCTCAATTTCAACAGGGACAAGAAGCTCTTGTTGCCAAGCTTCAGCAAAACGAGAATGATGATAATACGCGATTTGCATTGGGAGTTGTGCAACTGATGGGTGCAGCCCAAAAGTTAATGCAGTCACTGTATCGTTATGGTTTGCAGCAAAATGGTATCACCCAATTGTTTCCAATTTTGCGTCTTCCCGTTCCCGTAAATCCCAAACCGCAGCCAGTCACATACAACGATAGTCGAAATATTCTGCAAGAGTTACTTGATAATCTCACTCAAGTTAAAGATACTCTCGAACCGATCAAAGATAATAAAGTCAAACTGCCTCTGCGGATTGGTTTAACACGAATGGATTTTAACGCCAATGGCAAACTTGAAGAAAATGAATCGTTCTGGAAAACTTTTAGCTTATTGACAGGGATACCAGCAACAGAAAAAGCTGCACAAAATTTTGCGATCGCATTTGATGCTGGTGATGTAGTCTGGCTAAAAGGATATTGCAATTTGCTTTCTGCGATCGCTCAGGTTGTTTTGGCATATGATGAAAGTAAACTGTTTGATTCAACTGCTCATTTGATTTTTACCAAACCCCAAACTCCTTATGCATTTCTAGCTAATGGTACAGGAATATTCGGTTGGGATAATATTGATATTAGCGACATCGTTGCCTTCATTCATCTGATCAATTTTCCAGTTGTGGAACCAGAGCGTTTAACACTTGCATTGGAAAACTTACAATCAGTGACAGCCTTAAGTCGTGAATCTTGGAAATTAATTTTAGCCGAAACCGATAATGACCGCGAATGGCTACCTAACCCTCGACAAAAGGCGGTAATTCCCAATGCAGTAGTCACTCAACCGATGATTGATGGCTGGTTGAGTTTTTTAGATGAAGCTGATACCTTACTCACAGGTCAAAAGTTAGTCCCTTTCTGGAGAAAACGCGAAGTTAGAAGTATTAATTTAAACAGAGTTTTTACCAAACCAAGTGAGTTTGATTTAGTGCTATGGGTACAGGGAACTGCTGCTGCACCCTATTTAGAGTTTGGCAAACCAACCAATGCAGAAACTTGGCGGCAATTATTGCAGGTTTTTCGAGGACAATTCTTTCAGTTCGCAGCTTGGTTTAATTAGAAGATAGTTCTTCTTTTAGCCCAAAAGCTTACTAATAAATCTGAAGCTTTGGGGATGATTATCGCTAATTTTTTTTAGCTACAAATCATCTCCTCTGCTTCTGGGCTACCGAGCTATAGTTAACAAAATATGTCAATTCAAACTATATACATATTGCTATAATTTGACATCTATAATTTTCTAAATATAATTTCTCAAAAATTATGTTGCAGTAGGCTTGATTAACCCAATAAATCAAATGAATTTAGATAGTGATATTTTTTGAATTGTGCAATAGATGTAGCAGACGTTGCCCTATTAACCTGAGTTCGGGATAAGCCCAAACCATGATTCTATCGTTGACTAAAACTTCTAAAACTTACGCAAAACATCCTCAAACTCTCATAACTCTGTGATCTCTGTGCCTCTGCGGTTCGATAAAATCTTCTTAACCCGAACTGAGGTTATTAGGAAGGCGAAATTTTTAAGTTCTATCAATTCTCCAAAACAAGGCAACAAATTCAAAAGAGTTAATTACTTTGACTCAATGGTCATTGCCATAGATAATTTTTGATTAATTGTTGTTTGTTCCGGACTACCTTGAGATTTTTGAATCATCTCTGTATTACTATCAAAGGATATAGCTGAGCGAGTTGGCATCAGTCGGTTCAGTGGCATAGTTGATTGTCCTTGACCTGTGCCATTATAGGATTTTACAGTTAATGTTACTCCTGGAGGCAGTCCTGGTGGAGTCAACTTTTGGAATGATGATGCTACCTGTTTGACATTAATTTTGAGGGTAGCAACATTATTTTTCAGATTTACTAACTGATAAGTAGCTATCTGTTTAAGATTCATACCACCGACATTCAGCGTTGAAGTAACTCGCCACTGAGATCCTATACCCACAGCTTCTTGAGGAACTGGCGAAGAAAGTTGTTCTAGAGAATTCGTCATTTGCTGCATAATTTGTTTGAGGTTTGGATCTAAATTCGTCGGCAAAACCAACTTAACTTGTTTCGTGTAGCCGCGATTATCCACAATCACAGAACCCTTAGTGCCAACTATCTTTTTTAGTTGCGAACGTATTTTATTAAGTAATTCTGATGGCATATTTGTATCGCCTATAAAATTTATATCAGAGTAAGAAAATTCGTAATGAATATCTCCATTCGGATCAATTTTGGTGACATTTGTTTGTAGCGTCATCACAGTCGCTGGCTGTTTGAACATCGGTAAGGGTTTACCTGCAATCGATATTGCCATGTTCATATTTACAGTCATAACTGCTGTTTGCTTAAAGTTGACTGGAGGTTGGAAACGCAGTTTTTGTTTCGTTCCAGTTCCTGTATTGAACAATTCTATTTGGGGTTGTTTGACAGCGAGGGAAATTTTCGTAGCATTATTGACTACTTGTTTCGCTTCCAATGGAATTTCTGCTTTGACGGGTGTGACTGAAGGCTGTAATCCCAATTCAGCAATCAGAAAAATCATCCCACCAATAACAAAGGTTCTTTTCATGAGGTTTAGTAACGATAAGATCGATTTGCATCTTAGCCGATTAATACTAATTCGTAATTCGTAATTCGTAATTCGTAATTGTAGAGACGATTCGCCGAATCGTCTCTACTCAGATATAGCCTGGGTTTCGGGGTTTGAATGTGTGCCAGATTTGAGAGAATTTGCATAACCTACAAAATCACCAACCCAGGATATTACGTAATCCTATTTCAATACAGTTCAGTTAAGGCTAAAATTTTTTGTCAAAGTCAATTTTTTTAACGTAGACGCGAAGCGGCTTCCCGAAGGGTACCGCACCAGGCGCAGAGGAGGACACTTCCGTGCGGGGGTTCCCCCCCGCCCTTGGAAAGTGTCCGTTACACAGAGAGAAGGGAGAAATGCTTAACTGAACCGTATTGAATCATATTTCACTCTTTACCTGCTCAAGAGCATTCGGAATGTGCAAACCAAAGCAAGGGAAGCCTAATTTAGCAATCTGGTTTGTGTCTGCGTAGATATCTTGAGTATGGCGTAAAATTTTTCTGTAAAAAACAAAATTTTTATTTCCAGCATATGAGCAATACACAAGCTTTGTATATTGTCAAGCGTCCTACTGGGAATTGTGAAATCGTCCCCAGCAACCAGGTTGGGGACGATAATCCAGAGATTATAGAACAATGGGGGCCTTTTACTTCCGAAGAAGAAGCGATCGCCCGTCGCATTGGATTAATCAGGGCTGGCAAATGCCAACCAGTTTAGTTAAAAGTTGGGAATTGGGAATTGGGAATTGGATTTTACTACTAGTCATCGCATCTCACCCATTACCCATTACCCATTACCCATCACCCATCACCCCATCCCCAAAACCACACCCACAAGGGGCATGATTTTTTATTTTTCTGCATTCGTAGTTCCTTTGGCAGCAATTTGTTTGCCTAGGACTTCCACTGCTTTAGCGAATTGGGGATCTGCTAGTGTAGCGAGTTTATCGCGTTCATTGAGCCATAAGTCCTGTCGCTGAGCATCAGTCAATTCCACCTTGACATCTGGATCAATCCCATGCTTATTAATATCTTTATCATTAGGCGTATGGTATTTAGCAATAGTTACCGCTAGTCCTGAACCATCTTCCAAAGGACGTACTGATTGTACTAGTCCCTTGCCAAAGGTTTGAGTACCGACGATAGTCGCACGCTTGTTATCCTGCAACGCCCCTGAGAGAATTTCACTAGCACTGGCTGAACCTTTATCCACCAATACTACCAGAGGTTTATTCGTTAAAGCCCGTCCATTGGCTATTTCCCGTTCTCGCTCACCTAAGCGGTCTATTGTGGAAACAATTGTACCTTTATTCAGCCACATCCGGGCAATTTCCACACTAGAGAACAGTAACCCACCTGGATTACCACGTAGATCTAGAATATATCCAGTTACCTTTTTAGATTCTAAATCTTTAATGGCGCTTTGCATTTCCTTGCTAGCATTAGCGCTGAACTGGTTGAGGCGAATGTAACCAAGGTTACCCACTGGTGTTTGCTTTTGAGAATACTTCACTGGATGGATTTCAATCCGCGCCCGTTTGATCTCAAATTGTTTGATTTGTTTGTTACGCCTGATTGTCAGGTTGACTTTTGTTCCGGCTTCACCTCGGATTAGAGATACTGCTTCGTTAGTATCCATTCCCTTGGTACTTTTGCCGTTAATTTGCAGAATTTCATCTTTTGCCAGGATTCCGGCTTTAAATGCAGGTGTATCTTCAATTGGCGCAATCACAACTAGCTGCTTGGTTTTTTCATCCAGACTGATTGTGATACCAATACCTGTGAGTTCTCCAGAGGTATCCACTTGCATGTTCTTGAATTCCTCTGGATCCATAAACCGGGTATATGGGTCGTTGAGCTTTTTGAGCATTTCCCGGATGGACTTGTAAGCTTCTTGCTGATTACTGTAGGACTTGTTCAAGTACTCTTTACGAACAGCCTGCCAATCTACTTGGTTAAAAGTACCATCTACATATTGGCGGTTAACAATTTGCCAAACTTCGTCTACCGTTTCCTTGGGACTTGCTTTAAATAAAGCTTGGCCTCGTGAGTGAATGCCAAGGCTAGTAACTGCGATCGTGGAGAGTGTTACTGCCGTAGCACCCAAAACAAGCCTATTTTTTGTAATCACCATAATGACAGCTTTGTCAGAGGGAAAAAATTATAGTCAGTATGCCCAATCTAACACAGGGTACTACTGTAACGGTCGAGCATGTATTTCTAATTTCATTAAAATACTTGACAATCCGGCGAACTGGGTATTGGGGATTGGGGATTGGGGATTGGGGATTGGGGATTGGGTATTGGGGATTGGGGATTGGGGATTGGGGATTGGGGATTGGGTATTGGGTATTGGGTATTGGGTATTGGGTATTGGGTATTGGGTATTGGGAGAACTCTTTCCCAGTCCCTAGTCCCCAGTCCCCAGTTCCCAGTCCCCAGTCCCTAGTCCCTAGTCCCCAGTCACCAGTCCCCAGTCCCCTCATGGTTCTACCCAGCGTCCATCTGCTTTAATTAGGTTGATCAATTCTTCCACTCCTTGTGTTTCTGGGACTTTTTTAATTTCTTCTCTACCACGGTACAAAGAAATGTAACCAGGGGTCTTGCCAACATAGCCATAGTCTGCATCAGCCATTTCTCCAGGGCCATTCACAATACAACCCATGACTGCTATGTCTAACCCAGTCAAATGCTTGGTGGCTTCGCGGACTGTGTGCAGGACTTCTTCTAAATTAAACAAAGTGCGTCCACAGGAAGGACAAGCGACATATTCCACCATTGTTTTCCGCAATCCTAAAGCTTGCAGAATGCTGTAACAGACAGGAATTTCGTTTTCTGGTGGTTCTGTCAGTGACACCCGAATTGTATCTCCAATTCCATCAGCCAGCAATGTGGCAATACCAGCGGTGGATTTAATCCGTCCGTATTCACCATCACCGGCTTCTGTTACGCCCAAATGCAGAGGATAATCCATACCCAGTTCATCAAAGCGCTTTGCCAAGAGGCGGTAAGCGGCTACCATTACAGGTACCCGCGAAGCTTTCATGGAAATGACTATGTTACGGAAATCTAAAGATTCACAAATGCGAATGAATTCTAAAGCAGATTCCACCATTCCTTCTGGAGTGTCGCCGTAGGTAAACAGCATCCTTTCAGCAAGGGAACCGTGATTTACCCCGATTCGCATCGCTTTACCTTGGTCGCGCAAAGAAACCACAAGAGGTTCTAGGGTTGCGCGGATTTTTTCACCAATTTCATCAAATTCAGCTTTGGTATATTCTGTTCTATTGGGGTTGGGTTTCTCAAATACATACAACCCCGGATTAATCCGTACTTTTTCTATGTGCTTGGCTACTTCTAAGGCAATTTTCATACCATTGTGATGCACGTCGGCAACAATTGGCACGTCTTGGTAAGTTTTAATTAATTTTTGTTTGATTTCTGCCAATGCCACAGCGTGAGCTATGCTTGGCACTGTAACACGGACAATTTCACAGCCAATTTGGTGCAAACGACGAATAGCCGCAACTGAACCATCGATATCAAGAGTATCTTCGTTAATCATCGACTGCACCACAACGGGGTAGCCACCGCCAATTGTGACATTTCCCACCTTTACAGGTCTGGTTTTACGCCGCTTGATAGTTGTATCAAAGGTAGGTTGGCTTGATGTAGTGTCGGATGTTGTGGGGGTTGGCAGAGTTTGCATAACCTTAGTTTGGTGAATTTGCTGTAGCTCAATATCAGATGGAAAAGTCTCTGTCTCTCAGATTGCCACAGTACGAGCTTTTGTGGACAACGAGATAGCAAAAAATAAAATAAAGAGTCAAGTGGGGAAGGATCAGCAAGTAAAAGGGACTGGGGGTTAGGGATTAGGGACTGGGGATCAGGTAAAGAGCGGAAAAATTATAGAATTTGTTCTGAACTCAGTATCTAATTCCTAATTTTAGGTATGTTTATTATCTGTTATTGCTAACAATACCGTAAATTTATTTAAAAAGCCGGAAATATTGTAATCATTATCCGCAAATTTTCCCTTGTATCAAAAATATCACTACAGACAACATATGTATAAATAATACATTTAAGAAGACTTATGCGTAGGGTGTTTAACTTGAGGGAAGTGGTGCAGACTCAGGTTGGTAGTATTATCAGGTTTGTAATTACAACCTCAGTAGCATTTTCAGCTGCAACATTCTCTAATTGGATAGACTACAAAAGCTATTGGGACGGAACTATATACCGTACTCAAACAGTTGATTTTAACATGCTATCTTACACCCTACCTACCAAGTTATCTTATGCCTTACAGCAAAAAGATACTGCTGAGGTACAACGTACCCTAAATAGTAATTACGGACTGTTTGGGTTAGTAATGACAGATTGCAAAACTGAAGATAAAGACTGTCCTACTCAGAGGTTTTGGTATTATTCTCAATCAGACCGAAATTGGAAGCAAAAACTTCAGCTTGAAGATTTACCGAATCATTCTTATGATTTATTGCGAAATCCACCACCTCTATTTGCTGAGGGTAAATATGATAGCCCTCGTGCTAATAATCGCATTACAACAGGTAAAAATAATGTTGGGAAAATTGTTGGCAGAGTTTATTATATACGAGGTATTCCGCCGACTTTTTTAGAAGACTATTGGCGCTGGATGCAAAACCCCTTAAGTACAAGTGGAGCGCATAAGCTTTATACTTTAACCATAACTATATTTCTAGTTGGTGGTTTTGCTTCTTGGACAGGTTTAGAATTTTTCCTATACAAAAAACGAATTAAAGAAATACAACATCAAAGAACACTGGAGCAAATCCGAAAAGAACACAAAAAATTAATCTATCAGTTTAGAGACCAACTCAAAAGAAATCAGGAAGAAAGTACAAAAGCTTCTTTATTAATCTCCGAGTATGAACATAAAATTTACGAATTTAATAACCATAATCAGCGGTTAAAACAAAAAATTACTCAAATCCAAACTCAAGTAGCAATACAAAGTAATAATCCAATTAACAATGCTCCTGTACAGAAATTACTAGAGCAAAAAATCTCTATTTTACAGCAACAATTAACACAATCTAAACAAAGAGAATTAGAAGCTAAAAATCGAGAAGAAAAGATAATATCTCAATTAAAGAAAGAACAAAAAACTTTACAAGTAAAAAATTTACTGACTCAGCAACTTGAAAATAAAATTGATCAACTTAAAAATCAATTAGCTGTCCAATTCAATAGTCAAAGTCATAATGATGAAGCCAGGGGATTACTACAGAAAGAAATATCAAGTTTACAGAAGCAGTTAGACAAGTCCCGCCAGGATACAGCAGACAGTAACCAAGCTATAATATCTATATTGGAGCAAAATACAGAGTTACAAGAACGCTGGGAAAAACAGCATTCTATTACCCAAGAACTTGAAAATAAAATTACTGAGCTTCAGAATGTATTAGTACAGCAAGAAACTGATAAAAAATATAATCATGAAAGAATTAGGTTTCTACAAGAACAGTCAGCAGAATTAGAACAACAGTTAAAACAATCTGAAAAACAAAAATTAGAAGCTCAAAGTAAAATCAGCCAGCTTAACTCATCAATTGTTGGTTTAAACGAAGAAATGAAAAACCAAATTGATAGAATTAATATTTTAGAAGACCAATCCTTCTGTCTGGATAAACCAAATGCTTTATTTATACCTTTAGAACCAGATGGACGAGATTTAAGCCTAACTGATTTACGAAAGGAATTAGGACTAGAAGAAATTTTTAAATCAGGCGTAGTTACAAGAATTTTTTATAGCGATCGCTACTTATATGAAAGAGGAGGAGGAATTCTTGCTGATCTTATAATAGGTAACTGGCTGAGATCAACTTCTCATATAAAAATAAAAGTATTGGAACAACCTAATGAGCAGCCTGCTGCTGTACGCAAACAGAGATTAGAACTATCTTTCTCAAGGCTTAGAAGATTCGGAAGTATCTTTCAAATTGAAGTTCAGCCTTATGAATCTGAAGAGTACTTTAACCATGCAAGATTACTAGAAATTAATATGGAGAGTGGTAAAAAATATAAGCTGATTTTTGATCAGGGAATGCAATTTATCAAATTTAATTCAGCTAATAATACATATCGGATAAAAGAAACAAGTTATGTAACACTAACCACTACTGAATACAACTAACTAAAATAAGCTGATCACCAAATAACACCCATGCTAGAAAAAACATCCACATTCCAAAAAGCTATAGAAGCGGTAGAAGCACTCGACCCAGAATCTCAAGCTATTCTTGTCGATATTATTCAAAAGCGTCCCAAACAACAGCAACGGGATGAATTATTAAAAGAAATTGCCTAAGCAGAGAGTGATTATATTCAGGGTAATGTTCGGCGTGGTTCAGTTGCAGACTTAATGGCGGAGTTGGACGAGTGAAAAATTTGGTTTGGAGTCCAACTTTTATTCGAGCTTTTAAGCGTGTACTTAAGAAAAATCCTGAATTACGTTCTCAAATTGAGCAAGTATTACAACAAATAGCTGAAGATCCATTTCATCCTAGTAGTCTGTCAAGGAAACTTTGCAGGGTAAAGGAACGAACCACAGAGACACAGAGAACACAGAGGAATAGGAAAACAAGAGAAATGAAAAAGTTGATTCATCTAGCAAAGTTGGTGTGACAGAGTACTAGTTTACGTAGTCACAAGCTCAAAGGTGATTTATCGAGTAGATACTCATGTTCGATTGATTATAGTAATCGTCTTTTATTTAGATTTTTTACAAATCCTGAATCAGGAGAAGAAGAAATTTTGTTGCTAACATTAGGCGCTCATGATGATGTTTACTAAATCAAGTATTATTTTTAACTAAACCAACCCTAATAATTCAACAATCAGTGCAGATTTTATATGAACACTCAACTACAAACTCAACTCCCTATCCCGCAACACTTTAACCCTAATGAAGTCGGCGAAATCTGGCGTGTACCTTATCAACAACGCGCCGCTGAAGCTGAAGCATGGGCGAAACAACACGATATCAAACCAGCATCTTTTGATAAAACCCGGATTTGCTTACTTTTAATTGATGTTCAAAACACCTTCTGCATTCCCGAATTTGAATTATTTGTCGGAGGAAAATCGGGAACTGGCGCAGTAGATGATAATCGGCGATTGTGTGAGTTTATCTATCGTAATTTGCAAGCAATTACGACAATTATACCGACATTAGACACACATAAAGCAATGCAAATTTTTCATCCGATTTTTTGGGTGAATGCCGCAGGCGAACATCCCACACCAGCAGCGACTAATATCACTCCATCTGATATAGAACAAGGTATTTGGAAAGTTAATCCAGCTGTTGCTTATAGTATTACTAATGGCGATTACGAATTATTAGAAAAACACGCTTATTATTACGTCCAAAAACTAACTCAAAATGGCAAATATCCTCTCACAGTTTGGCCTTATCATTCGATGTTGGGTGGCATTGGTCATGCTTTAGTATCATCGGTAGAGGAAGCAATCTTTTTTCACTGCATTGCTCGTCAGAGTCAAACGCAATTTGAAATTAAAGGTGAGAATCCCTTAACAGAAAATTATTCAATTTTACGTCCAGAAGTATTGGAAGATTTTGAGCAACGTTCACTTGGTCAAAAAAATACACGTTTGATTAAACAACTTTTAGAGTTTGATGCTGTTATTATTGGCGGTCAAGCTAAAAGTCACTGTGTAGCCTGGACAATTGAGGATTTATTAACAGAAATTAATCAGGTAGATGCTACCTTGGCTCAAAAAATCTATTTGCTAGAAGATTGCACTTCCCCTGTTGTGGTTTCGGGTGTTATAGACTACACAGAACAGGCAGATGCAGCATTTACAAGGTTTGCAAAAGCAGGAATGCACATAGTCAAATCTACGGAATTTGCGAATTGGGCATAGGTTAGGAGTTAGGAGTTAGGAGTTTAGAGTTAGGAGTTATTTCTCCCTTATCTCCCTCATCTTGACTATTTCAGATAATCTTTTGGATCTTTTGCTACCCAACCTAAATCTGAGCTAGCACGCATTTCAAAATGGAGGTGAGGTTGTTTGGAAGTGGGTTGTCCAGTAGTACCAACTGTTCCTACTATGTCTCCTTCATTGACTTGCTGACCAACGCTAACTTTGATACTGTCAAGTTGGGCGTAGCGGCTTTGAAGTCCACCAGTGTGGTTAATAATTACCAATTTGCCATAAGTACCTTGGTCTTTAGCAAATACTACCGTTCCAGGGGCGATCGCTTCTACAGGAGTGCCTACTGGTGCTAATAAATCTACACCGCTATGAAAGAACACTTCTCCAGTATTAGGATTAGTCTGCCAGCCATAAGGTAATCCTACAGTTGTAGCTTGTGCTAAGGGATACCCTGTTACAGGTACACTGCTGCTTACTTCTCTACCAGTAGGCGCAACAGACGCACTAACAGGGCGATTCGGCGATGTACTTCCCGACGGAATAAACACGATTCTAGGGTTTTGTTGACAACCATTCACCTCAAACAGCGTATCTGCACGGACTTTATACTTTGCCGCCACTTGTCGCCAAGTTTGACCGCTGGGCACTTCCACAACGATGCCATTGTAGGGAGCAATTTGAAGTTCGCTGCCAACAGTAAGACCGCCATTTCTCAAACCTGGATTCATATCAATAATTGTTGCAGGATTGAGATTGTAGCGCTGAGCTATGCTGTCCAAAGTTTCACCACGAGCAACTTTATGACGCTGGAAGCGAGATAGGGCTGGAATTGGGCAACCCGGTACAGCAGCATCAGCACTGTTGAAGTTTGGAAGTATCGATACTAGCCCAACAGCGCTAACCAAGCTACAGAACAAAAACAGACGATAGGGAAAAACCATATATATACTTCAAGAGAGCGCTAATTTTAAATTTTAGATGGCGAGTCTAGGGATTGGGGGAGGGGGATGAGGGGGATGAGGGGGATGAGGGGGGTGAGGGAAATTAAGTAATGCCCAATTCCCCATGCCCCATGCTCCATGCCCCATGCCCAATTCCCCATGCCCCATTCCCAATTCCCAAAATCTTTTCTTTTTCTATCTAAATGCATCTGTCCAGTTGCCGTTTGCTTGACTACACTTAGAAATTAGCAACTGCACTGCTGTCCTTAAACTTGATGATTATGAAATTATCCTTAAAGCAACTGGCTATCTATCTATCTATACTGGCGATTGGTGGCGGTGCAGGTTTGTTAAGCAGTCGCTATCTATTGCCACAAAATCGCTCGTTTCAACAGCTAAAAAATGTCACAGTGGCTTCGCCTCCAGAATCAGTAGTTCCTAATTCTGTGAGTGGAATCAATAGCCCTACTGGTGGCGAGAATGTAAATTTTATTGCTACGGCTGTGCAAAAGGTCGGCCCGGCGGTGGTACGAATTAATGCTACCCGCAAAGTTCCCAATCCTATCTCTGACGCTTTGAAAAATCCTTTCTTCCGCCGATTTTTTGGTGAGGATGAGCAACCAATTCCCCAAGAGAGGATTGAGCGCGGTACAGGTTCAGGATTTATTTTGAGTGAAAATGGGGAATTACTGACTAATGCACATGTAGTGGCGGATACAGATACAGTACAAGTGACTCTTAAAGATGGTCGGACTTTTGAGGGGAAGGTGGTGGGAGTTGATGCTATCACAGATGTGGCAGTAGTGAAAATTCCCGAAAATAAATTGCCCACTGTGAAGCTGGGAAATTCGCAAAATTTGATCCCTGGACAGTGGGCGATCGCTATTGGTAATCCTTTGGGTTTAGATAATACTGTCACTATCGGTATCATCAGCGCTACAGACCGCACCAGCGCTCAAGTTGGTGTTCCAGATAAGCGAGTCAGTTTTATCCAAACCGATGCCGCAATTAACCCAGGTAACTCCGGTGGGCCTTTATTAAATGCTCAAGGTGAAGTTATTGGTGTTAACACTGCTATCCGTGCCGATGCTCAAGGACTCGGTTTTGCCATTCCTATTGAAACTGCTGCCCGCGTTGCTAATGAACTGTTTACCAAAGGGCGTGCAGAACATCCTTTTTTGGGGATTGAAATGGCAGATTTGTCTCCCACTAAAAAACAGCAGATCAATCAAGAAAACAAGCTGAACATTCAGCAGGACACGGGCGTTGTCATTAAAGGTGTCATGGAAAAATCGCCAGCAACAAAGGCAGGACTGCTTCCTGGAGACGTAATTCAAAAGATTAACAGTAAACCAGTTAAAACAGCAGCCCAAGTACAAAAGCTGGTAGAGTCCAGTTCAGTTGGCGATATCTTGGTAATCGAAGTCAATCGTAGCGGGAAAATTCAGACTTTCAAAGTGCAGTCAGGAGTTTATCCCAGCAAATAGTGAACAATAGTTATGAGTTAAGAGTTATGAGTGAGGAGTTAAGAAGGAGAAATCGTAGTTTGAAGTTTGGAAAAGGAATTTGCTGTTAAAAGCTTTCCTGAACTCATAACTCCTAACTTCTAACTTCTAACTCCTAACTTCTAACCCCCACGTCATAACTTTTGATCTAAATGCATTCTTTGTTCCATCTGACGTAAGAAATACCCTGTCATCATCGCTGACGCTAATAGCCCTGCTAAGTTATCCCTATCTGTAGTAATTTGCACATTGAAATTTTCCGCGGGAAGCATTCCCACCAGCCCTTGGACATTCTGTGAGATGATTTGTTTAATTTCGGGGCTGACGGACTGAGCGACGCGAGCTAGAACTTCAGGAGACTGATGCTGCAAATATTTGAGTAACTGATTGGATTGTTCCTCAAAGTGGTCGTTAAGAAGCTGATTAGGGTGTTCCTCAGAGTTGTCATTCAAAAAGTTAGGATCAAACACCATTGGCAGTTTTTTTTAGCTGAGTTGCTAATTCTACTTTAAACCATAGTACAAGGGTTATGCATTCTCCACGGGTATAGGCTTTACTTCTACCTTAAGAAAGCCAGGGGACTGGGGAGATGAGGGGGATGAGGGAGATGAGGGAGATGAGGGAGATGTGAGAATAACGACTGACAACTGACAACTGACAACTGACAACTAACTCCTAACTCTTAGAGGATGTTTTAAAAGTAGGGGGTATTGTAAGAAAGCTCACAAGGCGTATGCTGAAATTTGTAGAAACCAGCACCCTGTGAGCGAATGACTAAAGCATACCGTAGTAATCTGACATGGGAACAATGGGAATTAATTGCAGACCTATTCCCAGAATCAAAACCAGGGGGTCGTCCCCGAAAATTAGCATTATTTGCGATCGTGAATGCAATTCTCTATGTTCTGTGCGAAGGTTGTACATGGCGAGGTTTGCCAGGAGATTTTCCGGCGTGGTCAACGGTTTATGGTTATTTTTGGAGATGGGGAAAAGATGGTACATGGTTGAAGGTTCATGACCAACTCTATCGGTGGGTAAGGGTAGACTCAGGACGTGATAAGAGTCCATCAGAAGCGGCGGTTGATAGTCAATCAGTAGAAACAGCAACGATGATTACTGTTGATGTCGGCTATGACGCAGGAAAAAAGATACATGGGCGCAAGCGACATCTAAGTGTAGATTTGTTAGGGCTAGTTTTGCGGGTCTTGGTAACGTCTGCAAGTGTTCCAGAACGTGAAGGAGCGAAAAAAGTCCTCAAACGAGTTCACAATACAGGCAATCACGTCAAAAGGTTAAACATCATTTGGATGGACGGAGGATACCGAGGCGAAGAATTTATGCATTGGGTGATGGATATGTTTCGGTGGATTGTAGAAATTGTTCTTCGACCATTGGAGAAAAAAGGTTTTGTCCATTTACCAAAGCGTTGGGTTGTCGAAAGAACTTTTGGATGGCTCAATTGGTGTCGCCGTTTAAGTAAAGATTATGAAAGGCTACCCAAAACTTCGGAGACTTTTATATATATAGCGATGATTCGTATCATGGTCAGACGACTAGCATAATTTTTGACTCAATTTGACTTTTAAAACATCCTCTTAACTCCTAACTCCTCACTCCTCTCTCCTACCTTCTGCTACTGGTTGTTCTTTGACTGTCAGATCTAGTTCTAGTTGTTCTTCTTTTTGATTATTGGACAAGATCTGAGGAAGCTGCTCGATTTGGAAATATTGATGAAATTTTGACGTTACTTGTAACGAGTAAGAGCGAGAATCATTATCTCGGCGTTTGCGGACAAAACCGAGTTCGACTAGTTCTGGAACATGTTGATATACTCCAGAACCGCGTAATTCAATCAATTCGCTTTGAAGTATGGGGCTGTTCAGGGCGATCGCTGCTAAAGTCCGCAATGCCCCTAAACCTAATTCTACGGGAATTAGTGTTTGTACAAGGTCATGAAAGTCAGACCGCAGTTGCAGACTGTAACCATTTGGAGTTTCTACAACTTCTAAGGCGCTATCTCGACGGGCATAATTGTCAATCAGTTCAATTATGCCTTCTTCAACTGTGGCGCGATCGCACGCGGCATACTCGGCGATTTCGCCGAGCGACAAGGGCTTACCCTTTAAGTAGAGAATCGCTTCTATCTTAGTCGCTGTGGCTTTCGTCATTTGTCATTAGTCAATAGTCATTGGTCATTTGTCATTTGTCATTAGCAACTGACAACTGACAACTGACAATTAACCGGGATGATAACTTGTGTGTGGGATTATACTAGAATTTACGACAAAAGTCAAGATATGTCTTGGCATGACCAGGTTTGGTGAGGGAATTGCCCAAAATTTTTGTCACATAATTTACTGTTTACCAGCCTCGACTGCTGAGGATAAATTCTGCGATCGCTAGATCCTGGGGAGTGGTCAGTTTTAAATTTGTCTCCTCACCTGGGACAATTTGCACTTCGATACCGCACATCTCAAACAAAGCAGCATCGTCAGTTACTTCCCAGCCCTGACGAACACCTTCAGCGTGGCACTGTTTCAACAATTTGACATTAAAACCTTGAGGAGTTTGTGCTGCCCATAGTTGCTGTCGGTCGGGTGTACTTTGAATTATGCCATTTTCATCCACAACTTTGATTGTGTCTTTCACAGGCACGGCGGCGATTAAACCAGGACATTGGCGAATAGCTTCAGCACAAGAGTTAAGTAAATCTGGTGTCACCAGACATCTAGCACCATCGTGAATTAATACTTGCTCTGCGGCAGGTGGCAGCGCTTGCAAGCCGTTGTAAACTGATTCTTGTCTGGTAGAGCCGCCAGTAATTAGTTCTACAGGTTTACTGAGCTTCAGGTCGGCGAGAATTGCTTTGAAATCTGGCCAATCGCTAGGTTGAGAGATAATTCCTATCCACTCGATTGTACTTGCCGCTGCTGCCGCTTTCAGAGTCCAAGCAATAATTGGTTGCGATCGCACTTCGAGCAGGAGTTTATTACGGTTACTCCCCATTCTTTTGCCCATTCCCGCAGCTGGAATTAATAAATACACAGAATTCCTCAATCTTGAAACTGGGGACTGGGGACTGGGGACTGGGGACTGGGGACTGGGGACTGGGGACTGGGGACTGGGGACTGAGGACTGGTGACTGGTGACTGGGAAATTTCTCTGACACCCAATCCCTAATACCCAATCCCTAATACCCAATCCCTAATACCCAATTCCCAATCCCCAATTCCCAATCCCCAATTCCCAATCTCTAATACCTATATTCCCCTAAAATAGGGAGCGAGTACGCGTCAATAAATATTATGCGAGTAGTAGCCCTTGTACCTGGCGGGATTGGCGATCAAATCCTCTTTTTTCCAACTTTAGATGACCTGAAGCGCTATTACCCCAACGCTCAGATAGATGTCGTTGTTGAACCCCGGTCAAAGGCTGCCTACCGGGTGAGCAAGTCAGTAAATGAAGTACTGGCCTTTGATTTCAAAGACCGTAACAGTCTGGCAGATTGGGGCAACCTGGTAGGCTCGATTCGCGATCGCGAGTACGATGTCGCCATCGCTGCTGGGCAAAGCTGGTTAGTGGGTCTTTTTCTGTGGTTGACAGGAATTCCTAAACGCATCGGCTATCAAGGCAAAGGAGCCATTTTTCTCACCGATATTGTTCCGTTTAAACCGTCCCAGTATGCGGCAGCAGTTTACCACGACTTGCTGCAACCATTAGGTATTAAGTCTCCTACCCCAGAGTTGGCACTAAATGTGCCCAAACCAGATATTGAGTGGGCACAAAGGGAACAAAAACGTTTAGGGGTGAATGAAACAGGCTATGTCCTAATTTATAACGGTTCTGACCAGGTATCCCTGGCTACAGATGCGGATACAATCTATCCTGTGAATAATTGGCAGCAAATTATTCAAGACTTTCAATACAAGCAACCAGATTTGCCTGTGGTGGTCGTTAAAGGAGCTGACAACGAGCAGTTTGTGCGATCGCTGTTGGAGTATTCTCCAGAAATCAAGGTGACTACCCCAGATGATATCGGTAAATTAGCTGCCATGATAGCGGGAGCGAATTTGATGTTGTCCACAGACAGCGCACCACTACACTTAAGTGTGGCAGTACAAACCTATACTATTGGATTATTTGGCCCTACGGAACCAGCAAAGTTATTACCCAAAAACGATAGATTCCTCGCCATTAAATCCTCTACTGGTAAGGTGGCAGATATTTCGCCCAAAACTGTTTTGGAGAAAATCTGGGGTGGTTAAACCAGCAGTTTTCATCAAATGCTGCCATTGTAGAAATTTCGCCACACTCGTAGTTTGGTAAGTGCGTCTTAGCTGGCAAATACTTGCATCGAACAGATTTAGTCTTGAGCTGATAACCTCTATTCAATTTTGGTGCTATTACCACCTGAAATCCGCTAAATTTACCCTGGTAAACTTAGCGGATTTTGGCTTTTTAATCAAAAAAAATCATCTAGGAAAGCTTTATTCAACTTTTTAATTCCAATCCCCAATCCCCAATTCCCAATCCCCAATCCCCAATCCCCAATCCCCAATCCCCAATCCCCAATCCCCAATCCCCTAACTAAGATTTAAACTCTTGTTCCATTTGCAGATATTTAGGAACACCGACGAGTTCTTGAAAATCTTTAAAGTTAATCAAGTCTGGAAAATTAGCTGTGGTTCCTTGTTCTTTGAGATGACGCAAGCAAGTACTCATCACCTGTGTGACTGTCATCAAAGCAGTGAGTGGGAAAAAGACAATTTTGAAGCCTAAATTTTGTAACTCGGCGGCAGAAAGTTGGGGAGTTTTACCACCTTCAACAATATTGGCTACTAGTGGCACATCTGGGAAAGCAGAAGCGATAATTTGCAGTTCTTCAACAGATTGAGGAGCTTCTACAAACAGTATATCTGCCCCTGCTTTTATGTAAGCTCGACCACGAGCGATCGCTTCGTCTAAACCCAGTGGGCCGCGGGCATCAGTACGAGCAATAATTACTAAACCACTATCACCACGCGCCTCTACCGCTGCTTTGATTTTTCCTACATGTTCGGCTTCGGCGATAACTCGTTTCCCTTCAAAATGACCGCACTTTTTGGGCCATTCTTGGTCTTCTAGCAACACTCCAGCAACACCCAACTGTACAGCATCCTTGACAGTGCGGATCACATTCAAGGCATTACCATAGCCGGTATCCAAATCGGCAATTAGGGGAATATTAACTGACTGAGTAATTCGTCCCACGCTGTAAAGCATTTCAGTAGCCGTGAGAAAACCGTAATCTGGTAAACCCAGCACAGAAGCTGCAATGCCAAAGCCACTGGTAGCCACTACCTCAAAACCTATCTGTTCAGCTAGTTTAGCACTCAGACAGTCGTAGACACCAGGAATTACCAGAATTTCAGGACGCGCAAGTAACTGCCGCAGTATTTGTCTAGAAGACATAAAGCAATATGGGGACTGGGGATTGGGGACTGGGTATTAGGAAGATATTTTAATTAAAATTTGGGAAGGGCCAGAGTAAATTCCATAATTTTTAAGAGTTCTAACCTAATCCCTAATCCCCATTGCCCCTAATCCCCAGTCCCTTTTACTTAAGCAAATACTATGAATGACGAATTTTACAATAAAGGATTAGAAAAAGCGCAACAAAAAGACTACGCAGGAGCCATTGCAGAATTTAACCGTGCTTTACAACTGACGCCTTACTTTCCTGAAGCTTACTTGCAAAGAGGTTTAGCCTATTATGACTCAGGAGAAATTCACCAAGCTGTTTCAGATTATACACAAGTGCTGAGGCTGAATCCTGAGAGTGTCGAAGCATATTATTGTCGCGCATTGGCAAGGGTGGCGCTGAAGAATCTGCCAGGGGCGCTGTCAGATGTGGAAAGCGCTATTCGCCTAAATTACAATTATGCTGCGGCTCATAGCCTGCGGGGGACTGTGCGGCGCAAACAAGGGTATATTCAAGATGCGATCGCTAGCTTTAAAAAAGCGGCAGAATTATACTTACAACAAAAAGACAAAGAAAATTGTCGGCTGTGTTTGGAAAAGATTAAACAGTTACAACCACCAGAAAAACCAGTGGCTGAGCAACAAATTTCTACAAATGTACCTATCATATCCACAAATGCATATTTCACGCAGTTATTAGAAAAAGCTGAAAAGGGAGAGACGCGGGAGGCAATTGCAGATTTAAACTGGGTATTGCAAGCTGATCCGCAAGATGCCCAAGCTTATTGCTGCCGGGGCGTGGTACGTTGCAAAATGGGGAATTACCGAGAAGCGATCGCTGATTTTAACCAAGCACTGCTATTAAACTTTCAAGATGCCGTTGTTTATCGCAACCGCGGCAAAGCACGCTCACTTTTAGGGGATAATCAAGGAGCGATCGCTGATTTTAACCAAGCCCTGCAAATCCAACCCCAAGATGCCTTAGTCTATGTTGGCAGAGGCAACGCCTATCGGGCAATGGGTAATTATCTCGGTGCAATTGCTGACTACACCCAAGCTTTGCAAATCAATCCCGATGATGCTCAAGCTTACTACAATCGTGGCATTGCCTACACTTTTTTAGAAGAAATGGAATCGGCTGTTGCAGATTATCAGCAAGCAGCTAGTATTTATTGTGAAAAAGAAGATTGGGATAATTACCACCAAGTCTTAAATAGCCTGCAAAAAATCAACAAATCTTATCCTGAGTCCAGACATCAAAAGTATAATTTACTACGTCAGCGATTGTTGCGATTAGTTGGAGGATATTGGGAAATTGCCCAAAGATTGATAGAACAAAAGCGAGACTATTATCCTGGGATGACAGATGAGTGGTATTTACAACAAGTAATTGATGATTTGGAACGCGATCGCGGCAGATAATAGATTATTGTCACAGTCAAAAGTCAACAGTCAACAGTCAACAACTGTAACAAGAACAATTTATTTCTTGGAGTTTTCATAGTTAGGAGTTGTATTAATGCCTAATATACGCGAAGAAATGCCTGTACTTGCCCGTCATGAAGGAGATTGGCTAGGAACATATACATTAATTGATACACAAGGAAAAATCCTTGACAAGTATGAATCTCATTTAACGTGCCAATTTCCAGAAAATGCTCCCTATCCCTACTACCAAATCAACCGCTACAGCTGGGCTGATGGTAAAAAAGAAGAGTATGAGTTTCCAGGAATCTATAGTGACAAAAATCTTTTATTTGATACCAATCGCATTAAAGGTAGAGCTTGGGAAGCAGATGATTCCACCGTTATTTTGCATTTTACATACAAGGAACAACCAGAGATGTCATTATATGAAATGATACTTCTTAGTCCTTGTAATAACTACCGCGCTCGTACTTGGCACTGGTTCAAAAACCATCAACTTTTCCAGCGCACTCTTATACAAGAAGAACGGCTACGCTCATAACTTCAACACTCACCAGATGCTTGATAAACTAAATTTTAACTTCCCAGGTGCGTTACACTTTGTGAGCGCGCTATTTTCTGAGTAAATATAGCTGGGGACTGGGGACTAGGGACTGGGGACTGGGTGAAAAGTCTTTTTGTGTCTAGGTTTTATTATCTGTTGATGTCCTAACACTACTGGCGACAGCTATAAATTTAATGGACTTAACACTCCCCTCCTCGCAAGCGGGGAGGGGTTGGGGGTGGGGTTGAAGCATATTTCCTGCAAACGAGAACCACCATATATCCTAAATAGCTACTTTTAATCTAAAATCTAAAATCTAAAATCTAAAATTAGCAAAGGTAAAGTCATGGCAAAGGCAGACAAAATAAATTTCTCAACTCCTAGTGGTTTTCCAGAATTTCTTCCTGGTGAAAAACGCCTAGAAGTATATTTACTAGATACCATTCGTAGAGTGTTTGAGAGCTATGGCTTTACACCCATTGAAACTCCAGCAGTGGAACGTTTAGAAGTGCTACAAGCAAAAGGTAATCAAGGCGACAATATCATTTATGGTATTGATCCTATTTTGCCACCAAATCGACAAGCCGAAAAAGATAAAGCAGGAGAAACAGGTTCAGAAGCAAGAGCTTTAAAGTTTGATCAAACAGTTCCTTTAGCCGCGTATATTGCCCGTCACCTCAATGAATTAACCTTTCCTTTTGCTCGCTATCAAATGGATGTAGTTTTTCGTGGTGAACGTGCAAAAGACGGACGTTTCCGGCAATTTCGTCAGTGTGATATAGATGTAGTTGCGCGTCGAGAACTCAGTTTGCTTTATGATGCTCAAATGCCTGCAATTATCACTGAAATATTTGAAGCAGTAAATATCGGTGATTTTCTAATTCGCATCAATAATCGTAAAATTCTCACAGGTTTCTTTCAGTCAGTAGGAATTGCAGAAACCAAAATTAAAACCTGCATTAGTATCATCGATACTTTAGAAAAAGTAGGTGAAGCGAAAGTCAAGCATCACCTAGAACAAGAAGGTATTGTAGCAGAACAAACTCAAAAAATCATCGATTTTATTAAAATTGATGGCACAGTTGATGAAGTATTAGATAAACTCAAACACCTTGCTCAAAATTTACCAGAAGCCGAACAATTTCAATTGGGTGTCACTGAGTTAGAAACAGTAATTGCAGGCGTTCGTAATCTCGGAGTTGCCGAAAAACGTTTTTGTATTGATTTATCCATCGCACGTGGACTTGATTACTACACCGGCACTGTTTACGAAACAACTTTATTAGGACACGAAGCCTTGGGTAGCATTTGTTCTGGCGGCAGATATGAAGAGTTAGTAGGAACATTTTTAGGTGAAAAAATGCCTGGCGTGGGCATTTCTATTGGCTTAACTCGCTTAATTAGTCGATTACTAAAAGCTGGTATTTTGAGTAACTTACCTGCCACACCAGCACAGGTGATGGTAGTAAATATGCAAGAGGATTTGATGCCTCTTTATTTAAAAGTGTCACAGAAACTACGTCAAGCTGGAATTAATGTGATCACTAGCTTTGACAAGCGGGCTTTAGGTAAACAATTCCAACTAGCAGACAAACAAGGAATTCAATTCTGTGTAATTATTGGTTCCGAGGAAGCAGCAGCACAAAAGTCTTCACTCAAAGATTTAAAAACAGGCGAACAAGTAGAAGTTGCTTTAGAAGATTTGGCAGAGGAAGTTAAACGAAGACTTGCCTAAATCCTAACTTTATCAGGGTGTTATGAATCAACCAATCAAGCGAGCTTTCTTAGACACTGAAGATGGCCAAATTCTTTATCGGATTGGCGGTGAAGGAGAGCCTTTATTGTTACTACATATGAACCCCCGCAGTAGTGACGAATATCGTGAATTAATGGCCATTCTCGTCAACAAATACCGCGTCATAGCGATGGACATGATGGGGTTTGGTGATTCCGATAAACCACCAAGAATGTACACAATTGCAGACTACGCAAAAACTGTCATTACACTCTTGGATGAGTTAGGGATACAGACAACCAGTATTTTAGGACACCACTTTGGCGGTTTTATAGCGGCAGAAGTAGCAGTAACTTACCCTAAGCGTGTTGATAAAATTATCTTGTGCAATATTGCAGGTTTTGGTGAACAAGGGAAAGCAGAGTTATCAAAGAGATTTGCTAAGGGTTTCAAAATTAAAGAGGATGGCTCACACTTAATAGAAAGGTGGCTTGCTCGCGCTCATTATGCAGGCTCCGCCGAGTTAAATCACCGTTGGGTTTTAGATGATTTAAAATGCTTTAACTACCCTTTGTATGCACTGTGGGCTGTAGGAGATTACTGCTTAGATGTAGTGGAAAGATTTAGTTATATAAAATGCCCAACCCTAATGTTGTGGGGTCTTCATGATGTAGAACAATTTGAAAAATTGGGTTTAGCCAAAGCAAAAGATCGGTTATTCATTACAAAAGCAATTCCTCACTGTCAAGTCATAGATATTCCTGGTGGAACTATCTGCATGATGAATCAGATACCTGAAGAAATATCGAAGATAGTCATCGATTTTCTAGAGCATACATGTGTTTAAAACTGTAAAAATGGTATTGCCACTACTATGATCTTTTTAAATAGCGTCCAATAGGCGACCCTAAAACCTGTCCGTTGTTGTAGATCAGATTTCCGCGTAGAAAGGTACTTTTTACTCGTCCCGTTAACTCTACTCCTTCAAAGGGTGTATAACCTTGTTGTGACTCAGACTCAGCAGCGCGTACCACAAAACTTTCATTGGGGTCTACTAAAACTAAATCAGCATCATAACCAATGGCAATGTCACCTTTTTCTAACAAGCCAAAGCGCCGTGATGGGTTCCAAGATAGCAATTTAGCCATGTGGTTGTAAGACATTCCCCGCTTACTACCTTCACTAAATACACCAGAAAGTAAATATTCTGTACCACCAAAACCAGACTTCGCCAACCAAATATTATTCGGGTCTTTAGCACTTCTTTTTTGTTCAGCAGCACAGCAAGCATGGTCGCTAACTATCCAATCTACCTGATGGTTGAGTACTGCTTGCCATAAGTATTCTACATCAGTACGGGGACGAATAGGAGGGTTTACTTTTGCCCAAATTGTATTAGGTGTATCAACATCTAATAGCAAATGTCCAACAGTAACTTCCCGCCGAAAATTGATGTGAGGAAAAGCAGTTTGCATAGTCAAAGCTGCTTCCATAGCTTTACGTGAACTCAGGTGTAACAAATTGATATTTGCACAGTTAGTCTCATGGGCTAAATACGAAGCAATGCAAATTGCTAAGCCTTCGGAATGAGGAGGACGCGCTGCACTATAGGCGTGTAGTCCGCTAAGATTAGAATCATTTTCAACTATTTTAGTATAGGCGTTGAGAATTTCTGCAACTTCACAGTGTAAACTCAAGCTAATAGTATCTCGCGCTTCTGGATGTTCTTGGATTAAGCGAGTTAGACCGCGCATAATAAATTCAAAATGGGCAAAGTCGTAACGTTCCTCTTTATTAATCATCAAAAACAAGTTTTGCTGGTTTGACAAACCATGCAACCCATAACCGCCATAAAACATGAAGATTTTAAATGAAGATACACCATATTCTTCAAACAGTAACGGTATTTCATCAATATGCTGACTAGCAATAGGTGCGATGTGATAGCTATAGTCAACATAAAAATTACCTGCGGATAAGGCTAACACTTCTGGAAAAAAATTTTTATATGAGCCGCCTTTATTGAGATAATACTGCCCTGTGCGGATGTAATTTAGACTAGTTGTTACTCCTCCCATGGCTGCTGCTTTGGTTTCAGTCACAGCATCTTTATCTAGAGGTTGATAGATACCGATGTGCATATGGGCATCCACCACTCCAGGAAAGCCTAACAAATTTTTGCCATCAAATACCTCTTTACCTGTGTCTGGGCTAATATTAGAAGCAATCTGAGCAAATTTTCCATCTTTAATTCCTAAATCGAGTAGTTCAACACCATCAGAATGAGGGCGAACTACCTGCACATTTTTGATAATTTTATCTAATAAGGAAGCTCCAGACACAGTAGACCTCACACTAAAATGGATGAATACTCTGATTGAGTCGGAATTCCAACATCGTACCGGAAGGCTGACCAAATGCCATCATTATGTAACGGTTTTTTATGAAATTATTTTCAGGAGAAAAGACAATGGAAGCTTTTAATGAATATCATCTGAATCCAGAGGAATTTCCTTTTCTCAAAAGTTTTCAAGATAACTGGCAAGTGATTAGAGATGAATTTACAAACTTTATGCAGCAAGCATCTGATGAGGAGCTAAAATTCACTTACGAGATTTTGGGGCCTAAAAATAAAACTATTAAAACTAAGGGGAATTCAAAATACACTGCTTTTGGGATTTTATTTCAAGGTCTCTTTATTGAAGAATATATTCAACAGCATCAAATACGATATCCTGATTATGCTTCAAATGAAGCATCAAAAAAAGCGCTGGAGTTAAAAAAGAAATATTTTCCTCATTTGGCTAAGGTGATAGAAAAAGTCAACTTTAGCAATGATTATATTATCAGAAATGTGTATTTTGGCGTATTTCATCCAGGCTTAGATGTTAAGCTGCATGTCAACTATAACCCTCATATGAATCGTGGCTATTTAGGATTAATTGTCCCAGAGGGAGATATAGCTATGAAAATATGCCATGACAAGCTTTATTGGTATGAAGGAAAGTTCATGATTTTAGATCATAGCTATCCACACTGTCCGCATAATTACACCAATTATGACAGAGTTGTCTTGGTTATCGACTTTTTTAAACCGGATAAACCTAGAGAGGAAGTAATCCGATTTGAAAAAGAGCAAGTCACACAACGTATGCAAGATAATCCTTACAGCTTAGGTGTTTTTGGTAAGAACGATCAAGCTCAAGTAGAAGATTTTATTAAGTATGGTTTAGCTCATCAGTTAGAGTGGGACAAAGCTTTATAATTCGTAATTCGTAATTCGTAATTCGTAATATCAAATCCGGTTAATTAGTTATGATTCACAGTCGTTGCACTCCCAACCCCAAATCTTACCCATGAACGGGGCTACGGTGTAAACATAAGTCTTTACGTAGTTGATAAATCTGGTTTTTACCCCACCCTAACCCTCCCCTTTACAAGGGGAGGGAACTAGATTTTCCAATTTCCCCCCTTTCCAAGGGGGGATTAAGGGGGGTAATACGACTTGTGTGTACACGGTAAGTTCACGGAAAGGGGAAACAAAGCATAGCTTTGGTGGGGTGGGGTTTTGCGGGTTTATTAAGTAATAAGCAAAGGACATGATATTAGACCTCACCACAAAACTTACCGATGACGAAGCGGGGGACTGAAACCTCTAGAATTTTTTAAATTAATATTCCCCGGCTGATATTCAATGTTTTCTGATGAATTAGTCTAATTTTTTTTCAACCAATCTCCAATACCATAAGGGTCTTCTAGAGGTGCAGAGACATGTTCATGTCGTATTTGCCAATTACCTGATTCATTTTTTTGCAAAACAAATGTAGCACGAAATTTTTGTTGGTTAATTTTATCTTTTACAGCTACTGTTAATGTGACTATTCCTGCAACCCAAGCCACTTGTCCATATTCCTCAGTGAAGGGGCCTTCCACCCATTCAATTTTTTCTAACTTGAGTGCAGAATCACAAAAATCCTGCCAGCCTTTGGCAAGATTTGTATGGCCAATAGTAGAGTAGCGAGGCCCTTCGACAAAAACGTAGGTATCTTCTTTGGGAATATAAGTTTGACTGATTTTATCTACTTGTTTCCCTAAAATGGCGTGAAAAAAGTTATTTATTTGCTCTAGTGCTGTTGTCATAGTTATTTTTAAGTATTTCCGAGTTGTTCAGCTATCTCTTCTATATCTTGGTTTTTTTCCGGATATTCTAATGCTTCTAATTCCTGTTGAATAATCCGAAGTATACGAGAAATATATTCTGCGTGCCATCGCTGGCGTTCCTCAGCTACGGTTTTGTCTGGTTCGTAGGCATCGATTTCTGATTGACTGAGTATACCTTTATCTGCCAATAGACGCTCTATGGTATCTAGCCGTTCGCGTGTAACTGCGTGTTCCATAGCGATCGCCATAGTGATATTGAGTACTCGTTCAACAGCAGGATCTTCAAAAAAATAAGGACGTTTACCCTTACTCTTATTGCTTGCTAAAAAGATGTCATTTATTTCTTGCATAATCACTAGCTTTTAGTCAGGAAATATTAATTTTTCCAAGCACCAAATACATTCCAAATAGGTGAACGACCATAATCTTCTACTGCTTCATCAATTGTTTGTCCTTCTGGAATGTCATTTACTGCTTTAACACCTATCTGGATAAATTCATTATATTGAAAACCTGTTTGAAGCAAAATTTCTTTGACATCCATGTCATGCATTTTAGACCAAAATGGTTCGTTGTTATAATAAGCATCCCAATCACGGATAAATTGTTCATATAAATCCATTTCTTTAGTGTATTGTGGTTGTTCAATATGAAGAGTTAAACCACCAAACGCTAACATTCGATAAATTTCTGCCATAATTTTGTAAAGGGCTTTGGATGAAGTTTCATGCAAAAACATGGTGGTTTGTATCCAATCAAATGACTCATTGGCAAAACCAGTATTTGCTCCATCCAACTGCATAAAATTAACGTTTTTGATGCCAAGATCTTGAGCGCGAGCATGTCCATATCTCAACATAGGGGCCGCTACATCAATGGCAATCACTTCTGCATTAGGGTAGGCTTGCGCTATGGGTATGACATTGTGACCTAACCCACAACCTATATCAAGTATGCGTTTCGGCTGAAATTCTGGAAACTCGTTTTTTAGCCATTGGGCGATCGCTCTACCTCCGCCATCGTTCATTCTACCTAATAAACCTGCGGTTGTCACAAATAACCCAGAGTCATAATTGGCTGCGGCTGTTACATCTTCTTTGATGATTTCTGTATAGTAACTCCCTGGCATACAATGATGATCTACTGCTTGAATATAATGGGGAATTTCTAAGTCGGGATTGAGTTTGAGAGTATCTTTCCCCTGATTTAAAACCTGTGCTTTTTGTGCTAATTCATTGGCTTGACGTAATACCATTGAACGTCCTGCTTGTTGTCTCATTTCCATTGCACATCGGCGTAAGGCACTCCAAGTTTGATAGTGTTGGTCTTGTTTCATAGCTTCATGCACTTCTTCGCGGTTTTGAAAGTCGCGTCCGTATTCATTCTGAAAATTTGGACGAACACGTTTTTCATATGCAATCTTGTTACCAGGAGATATAACTGTTGCTAAATAACGATTCAAATTAGCGAGAAAATTATAACGAGCGATTTCGTCATGCTTTGCTTCTGGAAATACTGCATGTTTTTTGACTCGATTCCAAGCGGGAGGTAGGTTTTTGTGACTCATAGTCGTTTTTTATGAAGAATTTTGTGATGAGACTGTAATGATCGTTTTCTGTAATAAAATTTATTGTTAGCCTAATGAGCAAGAAGATATACCAGAAGCGTGCGATCGCCTCTTAAATCTAGTTTGATAACACATCCTGATTTCGGCATCTTCCCAAAGATCAACATAATTACTAATTCGTAATTCGTAATTCGTAATTCGTAATTATGTTAAAGCTATCATAGAAGCCAATGTGTGGTAATGGCGGAATTACGTGCCACAACATCCGCTAATACAGTAGCATTCATAGTTTAAATAATAGAAGGAGGTCAATATGGCAGCAGGCTCAGAAAACACTTTAAAAGTTGCTCAGCAGGCCTTTGAATATTTTACAAAAGGTTTAGCCACTGGTGAATGGCAAGCATTTATAGATATACTCACCGAAGATTTTACCTTTTGGTTTCCAGTAGGAAAATTTCAGGGTTGGAATGTGGGAAAAGAACGAGCAAAAGAATTTTTCCAATATGTTTCTGCATCCTTTAAAGAAGGACTTAACCTGAATTTAAACAGCGTGACTAGCAATGAAACAACCGTTGTTTTTGAGTTTCATGATGAGGGAATTTTGTTCACACAGCCTTATAAAAATCGGGTAGCTGTTTCTTTTGATGTATGTGAAAACAAAATTTGTGGCTATCGAGAATATTTTGGCAGTGATGGGAAATCGTCTTTGATGACTGAATAACTGATGACTGATAAATGTTGTTAGTTATTTTCAGAGTTAAATTCTTTGAGTTCTCTGCATTTTGCTTCTGCTGCTTGATATGCTGCTAAGTATTCTTGCCCACCCAACATCACATCGCCGTAATATTCATAAGGTGCATCACCATAGATTGGTAGCGGATCGTCTTCTGGATAATCTTCTTTGGATTCTTCTATGATTGCTTTGAGTTGCTTAACACTCAAAGTTTGTGCTGCAAAATACCAAAGTTCCTGATGAGTTTTACGCAAGTGTGGTAGTGTGGGATCGACAATGCGTACAACGGATTCTTCGCCGGAAACATCGCTTAACTCAATCCAACTGTGTTCAATGGGTTGGTATGGTTTGCGTGCAACAGCTAAAAACCCCTGCACATACTTTGCTCCTTCAGTGGCTAATGCTGCTCTATAAGCATTTTCAAACGGCTGATTAGCCCTGCTTTTTATGCTTTCAGCAATTTTGAGAGAAAGCGTTTCATCCAATGCTTTGTTCATCACAGGGGAGATTAGAGCGCTAACTACAATATGGTATCACTGTCAGTTGTCAGTGGTCATTTGTCATTTGTCATTTGTTATTCCCTCATCCCCCCATCTCCCTCATCTCCCTCATCTCCCCATCTCCTCATCTCCCTCATCTCCCCATCTCCTCATCTCCCTAGACCCCAACTGTGGCACAATAAAGAATTGTAATAAGAAAAATATTGTTAAGGTAATTTAGTGACTCCAACTGCTCAATCCACGGCAAGTGCGCGTCGCGTGGTATTTCCTTTTACGGCAATTGTGGGCCAGGAAGAAATGAAACTGGCACTGCTGTTGAATGTGATTGATCCCAAAATCGGTGGTGTAATGATTATGGGCGATCGCGGCACCGGCAAAACCACAACTATCCGGGCGCTGGCGGATTTACTACCTGAAATCCCCGTGGTTGCTAATGATCCTTTCAACAGTGACCCCAGCGACCCCGATTTGATGAGCGATGAAGTCCGCCAAAAGTTAGAACAAGGGGCAGAAATTCCTGTAAATCACACAAAAGTCCAAATGGTAGACCTGCCCCTAGGAGCCACAGAAGACCGAGTTTGTGGCACCATTGACATCGAGAAAGCTTTATCTGAAGGTGTCAAAGCTTTTGAACCAGGACTGCTGGCTAAGGCTAACCGGGGTATCCTCTACGTGGATGAGGTCAACTTGCTGGATGACCACTTGGTAGACGTGTTACTTGACTCGGCTGCCAGTGGATGGAACACTGTAGAACGGGAAGGTATTTCTATCCGTCACCCAGCCAGATTTGTGCTTGTCGGTTCTGGTAACCCGGAAGAAGGTGAATTGCGTCCTCAACTCTTAGACCGCTTTGGGATGCACGCAGAAATTCACACTGTCAAAGAACCAGCCTTACGGGTGCAAATCGTTGAACAACGAGCAGAATTCGACCAAAACCCGCCGGAATTTCTAGCAAAATACCAATCTCAGCAACAAGCACTGCAACAGCAAGTTGTCAATGCCCAACAGTTGTTGAAGGAAGTAAAAATTGACTATGACCTGCGGGTGAAAATTTCTGAAGTCTGTTCGGAACTCGATGTAGATGGGTTGCGGGGTGATATTGTGACCAACCGCGCCGCCAAAGCATTAGCAGCATTTGAAGGGCGTACCGAAGTCACAGTTGATGATATCCGCCGTGTAATTACTTTATGTCTGCGTCACAGACTGCGGAAAGACCCCCTAGAATCAATTGATTCCGGCTACAAAGTAGAAAAAGCTTTTGCCCGAATCTTTGGTGTCGAACTACCTGATGATAATGCAGCACAAAAGAACGGTGTAGGTCAAAAGTTAGGAGTTAGGAGTTAGGAGTTGGGAGTTAGGAGTTGGGAGTGAGGAGTTGGGAGTTAGGAGTTAAGAGTTAGTTGTCAGTTGTCAGTTGTAAATAGTTTTATCTCCCTCATCCCCATCATCTCCCCCTGCTCCCCATCCCCCTGCTCCCCTGCTCCCCATCCCCCCTGCTCCCCTGCTCAAAAGCTCAGCACTCAACTAACTATGAGATTTTGGAATTTTTGGTTAAACAGCTTTGTTTTAGCTAGCCAATACAATCCACCTAGGTTTGTAGAGTTATTGATGCTCATGCTAGCCATTGCGATGTTAACAATTGCAACTATTTCACCAGGAGATAGACCTTATTTGGTACTAGGTTTAAGTCTTGTAGTTGGGGCATCGATTTCCATCTTAGTACGAGAAGCGATCGCTCCCTCACCCCAGACGCGAGTCACGCAACTTACGGCATTATTATTGCTTTTTATTAGCTTTTATGGTTTTGCTGATTTACTTCAAACTCTTTGATTTTAAATGGGAATGGGTAATGGGTAATGGGGAATGGGTAGTGGGACAGATGTGATGACTAATAGTAGAATCCAATTACCAATTCCCCTTCGGGTGACGCTCCTTCGTCGCTAACGCTACGAAGATCGCCAGTCGCTCATGGGGGACTCGGGGCCCCCACGACCGAAGGGAGTGGGGATTGGGGGAGAACCCCCAAGACCGCGCTGGCTCACCAATTACCAATTCCCAATTACCATCCTTGCATTTCTACTAATTCCATACACAATTGATTAATTTGCTCCAAATCAGGTTTGGCAGGTAAGGTTGATTCTTCGTAAACAATTTCCATTTGGGCAACTAAATCTTCTGCCATTTTCATCACTTGTTCATAAGTATACTCACCCTTAAGGATTGCTCTTAAATCTTCAACATCACCAGCTATCCTTCTGTCTACAATTATCTCCCCTTTCTGCAATATTTCTAGTCCACTGCGTAGCAATCTAATGCAGTGCATTCCATGCTTTAGGTCAAAACCGGACTTTCTTTCCATTTCTGCTCTAGCTGGATTTCTATTTTCTTGCCATGACAAATAAGCTTTCCATTCTCGTAAAGCTATTTGATAGTTTTGACTTTTCTGTAACAGGCGAATAAAATCCTTACGGCTATTAGTTAACTTTTGAGTGTATTCTAAAGTTTCATCAGGTAAAGTATATTGTTTCAATACACCTTTAAAATCAATATCTGCCGTCAGCAATTTGTATAATTGTTCAGCTGATTCTAAAAACTCAATTCTTCCTCTAATTAAGATATAAAGATACTCTAAAAAAGCATTGAGTTCATCTTTAATTAATGGGGCTTCATCTTCTATGCCAAAATCTGACGGTAGTGGTTTCTTTGACGGGGGATTTAATAACCACTTGCGATGAGTTTCCATTTTTTTGATTTGAGCAAAAGCATAGCCAGAGTAAGTATGTTTAACCTTCTTACTCAAAAATAGCTTTTTATGACTAATTAACTTTTGACCGACTGAAGTTAAAACAGGATAGTTATGCAACCACAGCAATTCTAAAACATTAGGATTTGCACCAGATAATAATTGCAAGATTTTCTTGAGTTCATATATAACTGTATCTTTGTTGTTATCAATAAAAGGAAATATTCCAGGTTCATCCCAACCGCTATCTTTTTGTTCTGTATGATCAAATCCCAAGTAGTACTTCTTGGGTGCAATGAACACTCCTCGAAAATCAAAATCTGAATCAGGACGGTTTAACCCGTAACCGTGGCTACCTGCTAAACCAATCAAAATTGTTCTTTGTTCAACTTCTATTCTTTTCATTTGGGGATTGGGGATTGGGGATTGGGGATTGGGGATTGGGGATTGGGGATTGGGGATTGGGGATTGGGAATTGGGGATTGGGAATTGGGAATTGGGGATTGGATTTTACTATTACCCATTACCCATTACCCATTACCCATTACCCATTCCCCATTCCCCATTCCCTATTCCCTATTAAGTACGTCCAGCAAGATTGGCTACTACAGCGGCTAATTCGGTGGGATCGACTGGCTTGGGAACATGAAGTTGAAAGCCTGCTAATAAAGCTTGTGTGCGGTCTTCTGCTCTGGCGTAGGCTGTCAGTGCTACTGCTGGAATTCGTCCTCCTTGCTCTTGGGATAGCGCTCTGAGTTTACGAATTAAAGCGTAGCCGTCTTCTTCTGGCATACCAATATCGCTCACCAGTACATCGGGGTGAAATTGTTCTAAGGCAACTAGTGCCTCAAAAGCAGATGTAACTGCCATCACTTGTGCGCCAAACTGTCCCAGTGCTGTGGTGAGCAACTGACGGGTGTCTGATTCATCATCGACTACAAGCACTCGCAAGCCGTTCAGTGTTGGCAAACTATTAACATTTTTACCGTCATTGCTCGGTGAAAGCTGCTGTGGCTTATTGATGTTAAAAGCCAAAGCTTTCATGGGCAGATTAACTATAAACGTTGCCCCCTGTCCAATGCCTGGACTTTCAGCCAAGACTGTACCACCATGCAATTCTACTAGGTGGCGGACGATCGCTAACCCTAATCCTAATCCGCCATGCGATCGCGTGGTTGAGCTATCGGCTTGGCGGAAGCGCTCAAACACGTAGGGCAAAAATTCCGGGGCAATTCCCTCTCCTGTGTCGCTGACTCGAATTTGCACGCGGCTGTCGATTCGCTGTAGTTGTACAGTGACTATGCCGCCTTTGGATGTGAATTTAACGGCGTTGGAGAGTAAGTTCCAGACAATTTGTTGCAGGCGGTTGGCATCGCCCATCACTACCCCGACAGTAGGGTCAAATCTGCTGTCGATGCGAATTTCTCTAGCGTCGGCTGCGGGACGCACAGTCTCAATTGCTGCCTCTACAATTGGTATCAGTTCTAAGGGTTGGGTATTCAGGCGGAGTGTACCGCGAATAATCCGTGAGACATCTAGAACATCTTCAATTAGTTGCGCTAGAGATCTGCTATTGCGATCGATTGTCTCTAGAGCTTTGGTAGTAGTGGCTTGATCAAATGTACGACTTCTCAGCAGCTGCGTCCAGCCTAGCATGGCGTTGAGAGGGGTACGAAGTTCATGGGAGAGTGTCGCCAAAAACTCATCTTTCATGCGGTTTGCAGCTTCTGCTGAGGCGCGTGCTGCTTGTTCGCGTTTGAGTAGTTCTTCCCGTTCTGACTCTGAAACCTTGCGATCGGTAATATCAATCATGAATCCATGCAGTTGCTGTGGTTTACCCTCACTTTGCACCACATTTACAATGTCATACAGCCACACAACTCTGCCATCTGCTGCTAACATTCTGTATTCAAATTCGTAATTATCTAGTGTCAGCGCAGATTCTTGGCAATATTTAACTGCCCATTCCCGATCCTCTGGATGGATGTGTTCCTCCCAGAAATTAGGGGCGTACCACTCTGTTAAGGTATAACCGAGAATTTCCACAGTTTGCGGCCCCACATAGGTAAAATTCCCTGTGATAGCATCTACTACCCAAGGAATCACACGTACCTTTTCTGTGAGTTGTCTAAAGCGTTCCTCGCTTTGTTTGATGGCTGCTTCCGCTTCTTTGTAATCTGTAATATCTTTAATTAAGGCAACAAATCCTTCCACTGTTCCTTGTTGATTGAACTGAGGAACATAATTGACATTCATATAGTGAATTTTGCCATCTTTATGTGGTAATTCGTGTTCATAGGTTACTTGCTCTCCTGACAAAACTCTTTCTATATAAGGGCGAATTATTTCATAAACTGACTTGTCTACAATTTCTTTAATCTGCTTGCCATAACTTTCTGAGGCAGAAACCCCATACCATTCTTCGTATTTTTTATTATTAAAACGGTAGCGTTGCTCGGCATCAACATAGGAAATAAAAACAGGCACAGCATCGGTAATTAGTCGCAGTTCCTCTTCTCGCTGGCGCAGAGTTTTTTCCATGCGTTGGCGATCGCTCAAGTCAAGGACAAAACCGATAACTTGCTCAGGATTATTTTCTAACAAAGCAAAACCTAAGAGGACAAGTACACGAGTGCCATCTTTTTTGATATATTCTTGTTCAAAAGGCTGACACACCCCTGTAGATTTGAGTTTGGCAATAGAGCGATCGCTTACCTCAAGATATTCTAATGGTGTCATATCACGCCATCGCACTCGCCCTGCTAGCAAATCCTCTTGGGTGTAACCTACCATTTTCAGAAAAGCATTGTTAGCTTCAGCGATCGCGCCATTCATATCAGCTACAATCATTCCAATAATGTCGGACTCTACCAAACGTCTAAACCGTGCTTCACTAGCTTGTAGCTTTTGTATATTCACTTCTAGACACTGCTTAGCAGTGCGTAACTCAGAATTCAGCCAGCTGATGATGGTTGCCACCACCACAAAGAAGACTAAGCGCAACTTGCTGTCTAAGCTATGAACAGCAGGCGAAAACACTGGTTCTATAAAAAAGTAGTTAACGGCTAAAGTAGACAAAAAAGTAGCAGACAGTCCTGCTTCCATACCGCCATACCAGGCGCTAACCGCCACAGCAGCAAAGAAAAGTAGAAAAATTGTTGGTGTGAGTAGTGACTGTAACAATAATGTTAACAGTAAGGCGCTACCAACAGCCAATACTGTCACAGTGTAGAGCCTGAGTCGGGGGTGTCTTCCTTTCAAGTGGCTTCTCCTTTAGTGCAGCTAGCTGAAGGGATTATTCCCAAAATTGGCTAGACAATGCGATCGCCCAACACCTATTTTGCATCTGGAAAATCCACAGAGAACAATTTTTGGCGATGAATCTATCTAAAGAGGTAAGAGGTAGTACCAAAAGGTAGGAGTTAGGTGTCAGTTGTCAGTTGTCATTTGTTAGTTGTCATTTGTCATTTGTCATTTGTTAGTTGTTATTCATTAATCTCCCCTGCTCCCCCGCTCCCCTGCACCCCTGCACCCCATCTCCCCATTTCCCAGGCTTGCTCTGAGGAATCATGCACTTTTTGCGTTATTAGTAGTCAAGGGCCTAAGTACTGGGTACTGGGAAAAAATTCCTCCAATTCCCAATCCCCAATCCCCAATCCTCAATCCCCAATCCCCAATCCCCAATCCCCAATCCCCAATCCCCCAATTGACAATGCCTCGCACCCCTACATTAACGTTTGATCGTGGTACATTAATTTTGCACCCACCACCACGCGGCAAAGCTTGGATGGACTATGCTACATGGGATGATCGAGTTGAAAAATTCCGCATTCCTGCTATTAGATACCGCCCATTGGTAGAAGCACTAAAAGCAGAAGATGTGCATTTCGTTGATGAGGCAAAGCAATTTTATCCTGTGGATTTGGTTGCCGGTTTAGAAATGGAACCCTATCCCCACCAAAGTGAGGCGTTAGCGGCTTGGAAGTTGGCGGGAAGGTTAGGGGTGGTGGTGCTACCTACGGCTGCGGGAAAGACTTATCTGGCGCAAATGGCAATGCAGGCGACACCGCGGACTACTTTGATTGTGGTGCCAACGCTGGATTTGATGCATCAGTGGTATGCACACTTGGTGGCGGCGTTTCCTGATGCTGAGGTGGGGTTGCTTGGGGGTGGTTCGCGGGATAAAACTGCTATTCTAGTTGCAACTTACGATAGTGCCGCAATTCATGCCGAAGCGCTAGGTAATCAATATGGGTTAATTATTTTTGACGAATGTCATCATTTGCCGACAGATTTTAATCGGGTAATTGCAGAGTATGCGATCGCGCCTTATCGTTTGGGACTTTCGGCAACGCCTGAACGCACAGATGGGAAACACGCAGACTTAAATATCTTAATTGGGCCGGAAGTATATCGTAAACGTGCTGAAGATTTGGCAGGTAAGGCACTTGCAGAACATGAAATTGTGCAGATTAAAGTTAAACTATCACAAATTGAACGCGAAAGATATAACGAATTAATCCAAACGCGCAACGATTTTTTAAGACAATCAAAGATATCTTTGGGCAGTATTCAAGGTTGGCAAATGTTCGTGCAAATGAGTGCGCGATCGCAAGCTGGACGCAGGGCTATGTTAGCACACCGCGAAGCGAAAGAAATTGCTTTGGGGACTGATGGCAAGTTGCGAATTTTAGCTGATTTACTGGCACAACATTATCCAGAACGGGTGTTAATTTTCACTGCTGATAATGCCACCGTTTATAAAATTTCTCAAGATTTGCTAATTCCGGCAATCACTCATCAAACTCCGGTGAAAGAACGTCATGAAATCTTAACTAAATTTCGGGAAGGTGAATATAATACCTTAGTTGCTTCCCATGTGTTAAATGAAGGTGTTGATGTGCCTGCTGCTTCTATTGCTATTATTTTATCTGGTACAGGCTCAACTAGAGAATATATTCAACGTTTGGGGAGAGTTTTACGTAAAGGCAATATTCAGAATAAACAAGCTATTTTATACGAAGTGATAGCAGAAGATACCAGCGAAGAAAATACTTCTGCACGACGGAGAGGTGAAGAAAGACGAGGAAATTTACAAGTTATTTACGGCAGTGGTAAAGTAACAACGGCTAAAGCTGCCGAACAATTAGAAATAAACTATACAGTCAATAATTCGCAAACGAACAACCAGGAAAATGCTACCAACGGAACTACTAAGCCACCGTCTAAACGGCGAAGAAATAATACCAAAAAGACTGAAGATTGACCAGAGACATATAGATTTAACTAATGAATTAATTGCCTGCTTTCAAGCAGCACAAGGTAAAACTCAGGGTTTTTTGGAAAATCAGCTTTTAGATTTAGAAGGAGACGCAACAGATTATCGAGTCAAGCGGGGTTTGGCTTATGTTATCAAAAGCAACTTCTGCACCTTTGAAGTCGTGAGTCCTCTAGAACCACAAATATTAAGAGAAAGGGTGTTTTCGTTGGCGGCAAAATCTGCACCTAGCCGGGAATCAACACAACTGACATTGAGCAAAATTGCTGATGAATTAACCCAGGAATTAGAACGAGAAATTTTCATCCAGCAAGTGCAAGATGGACTCTACGCCGACTTATCTGAAAATAAGATTTTAACCAACTTTGATGTTCCTACACCAGTAGATATCTTAAATCGATATAACTTATCTCAGGTACAGGGAATATTTTATAAAGCAAGTAAGTTAATATTAAACGCTCATCGCAATGTTCCGGGAGAATATAAGTTATTGTTCCGCTATTTAAAGTTATTTCAATTAATGGCTTATATTGAAGGAGACGCTGACCACGGGTTTACAATTACCGTTGACGGGCCGACGAGTTTATTTAATGCTAGTACACGTTATGGTTTGGCGATCGCTAAATTGATTCCCGCCTTACTTCATGTCACCAAATGGAGTTTAGCCGCCACCTTACAAACCCGTGATGTCTACACAGATACGTGGAGAACAGGTAGATTTACCCTCAATTCTGAATGCGGTTTAGTATCCCACTACTCCAAAGGGAAACCCTACGATAGTATGCTAGAAGCATCCTTTGCTGATAAATGGGATGCGTTAAAAACCGACTGGGTATTAGAGCGAGAAGTGGATTTAATTCCCATTCCTGGGAGTGTGATGATTCCTGATTTCCGGTTAGTTCATCCTGATGGACGCGACTTTTTATTAGAAATTGTCGGTTATTGGCGACCAGAATATTTACAAAAGAAGTTTTCCCAAGTGCGGCGTTCTGGTTGTGATAATTTGATTTTGGCAATTTCTGAAAGATTGAATTTGGAAAAAGCGGGGGTAAAGTTAGATAATGTGCCAGCAAGAATTATTTGGTTTAAAGATAAGTTATTACCAAAAGCTGTATTAGCAGTGTTAGGAGAATGACATGAAAAGTATAGAAACAATTGCCACTGTGACAAAAGATGGTAAGATGACAGCGCAATTACCACCGGATATTTCAGAGGGTGAACATCAGGTGGTGATAGTAATTGATGAGAAGCCTTTGGTTGAGAAAGCAAAGAGCAAAGAAAAACGTCCTCCTCTGAAATTTTCTGCTTATCCTGTAGGATTAGTCTCGGAAAGCTTAACTTTCCGTAAAGAAAACCTTTATGCAAACGACTAATAATTCTATTTTCATCGACACCAATATTTTGGTTTATGCAAATTTAGCCTTGTCGCCGTTGTTTTGCTTTTTGTCATACAGACTGGCTTTAGCCAAAAATATCAAGGCGTAAGCTTTTACATTCTAGGTGAAACACCCAAACGTGAAAAGGGAAGTTGTTACAGCCTACGCGAAACACGGAAACGTGAAGGCGGAAGTTATTACAGGGAAGGCGGAAGTTGTTACAGCCTGCGCGAAACTTAAACCGCTTCTAGAATTTGGAATTGGTAGAAGAACAACGCTAAAGTTTCGTGTTATGAAAGCGATCGCACCCGCCAAAAGCATTAAACTACATCAGGACTTACGCAAAAATCACGAAAAAGCTTAATTTATCGAACCGCCAAGGCGCCAAGAACGCCAAGAATTTGTAGAGTGTGCGTAAGTCCCATACATGATGTGTAGCTGAATTCGGCGGGATGTGAGGCTGATTGCTAGATATGTGTGATATCTTTCTGGAATGGACACAGCTATATTTGTATTTTGCAGTGCGGTGTCGTATTTCATAACTTAATTATGGAACCTGTAACATTAACAGCAGTTGCAACAGCGATCGCTACTATAGTTTTAACTAAGGCTTTAGAAAAAACAGGTGAAAAGCTTGGGGAAGCTGCGTTAGCTGAAAGCGGTAAATTAATCGCGCAGCTACGTAGTAAAAATAAAGTGCCTTTGTTAGCTGAGGCGACACCAGAAAATACACAGCAGCCTTTAGATTATGGCAAAGCAGTACTAGAATTGAAAGCTGTAGCAGATGCAGATCCGGAAATTGCTCAATCTGTGAGGGATGTGGAAGCCGCAGCAAACGCCGATCCTCAAGTAGCGCCAAAAGTCCAAGGTTTAGCAAATGATATCAATTCGCAACCAGCTGGTGTGATCAATTCTACAAAGTTGGCTGAGTCTATTAAAAGCGTCTTTCAGGGAAATACTTTCATCGGTACTCAGCATTTCTGACTGCATTCGCCTGAAGGGGAACGGGTAAAGTTAAATCCCTCTACTGAAATACCGCAAAATCTCCCCTTAACTGGGGTGGTGGAGTTTGTCGGACGTGAAACGGAACTGCAAAACCTGCACGAGATGTTGCAGCAAAATGATAGCGTAGCAATTACTGCTATAGCCGGAATGGGTGGACTGGGGAAAACAGAACTTGCTCTACAATATGCAAAGGCTCACCGTGAAACTTACAACGGTGGAATTTGCTGGTTGTTTCCCAAAGTTGGGGATGTGGGGATTCAAATTGTCCAGTTTGCCAGAACTCACCTTGATTTAAACGTACCAGATAATTTAACAGAAGATTCTAGCCAAAAATTACTTGCCCAAGTGCAATATTGCTTTCGCCTTTGGCGTGAGGGTGATGTGCTGCTAGTGTTGGATGATGTTAGCGACTATGAGGAAGTAAAGCCTTATTTACTGTCGTTACCTTCTCGGTTTAAAGTGCTGATGACTACACGTCAGTATTTTGGAGGTATAGCACAATTATCTTTGGATGTGCTGCAACCAGAGGCGGCGCTGGAGTTATTAAAGTCAATTATTGGGGCGGAACGAATTGAACGAGAGAATGACCTAACCCCCCTACCCCCTTCCCTGGGAGGGAAGGGGGAGATTTGTTCCCCTCCCCTACAAGGGGAGGGGTTAGGGGAGAGGTCACGCGGGGAAATCGTTGCTTTGCAATTGTGTGAGTGGCTGGGATATTTGCCTTTGGGTTTGGAATTAGTGGGGCGATATCTGGCGCGGAAGCGGGATTTGTCCCTTACAGAAATGTTGCGGCGATTAAATCAAAAGCGATTAGATGAGCGTTCCCTTTCTAAGTCTAAGTCAGAAGCAAACATGACAGCACAACGGGGTGTGTTAGCAGCTTTTGAGTTGAGTTGGCAAGAATTAGAGGATGCTGATAAAGAGTTGGGCTGTTTGCTGAGTTTATTCGCCGCTGCACCTATACCTTGGGATTTGGTAGAACAATGTTTACCAGAGGAAGACGAGGAAGAAATCGAAGAAATTAGAGATGAAAAGTTGTTGAATTTGCATTTACTCCAGCGTAAGGGTGAGGGAATTTATCAACTGCATCCACTACTGCGCGAGTTTTTCCAATATAAGCTTACAGGTTTAGAACGAGCAGAGGAATTTAAGCGATCGCTTTGCGAGGTAATGGTAGCTGTTGCCAAGGAGATTCCTGAAGATCCCATCCTTGAGCAAATCAACGCTGTTTCCCCTGCAATACCTCACATAGCTGAAGTAGCGAATCATCTCATTCAATACCTCAGCGATGATGATTTAATTTGGCCATTCATCGGCAACGCTCGGTTTTACAATGGTCAAGGACTATATGACAAAGCAGCACCTTGGTTTGAGCAGTGTCTAGAAGTTACCAAAAAACGCTTGGGACTTGAGCATCCATTTGTTGCCACTAGCCTCAACAATCTGGGAGTACTTTACTATTCTCAAGGAAAGTACAGCCAAACCGAACCCCTGTACCTCCAAGCTTTGGAAATGAAACAACGCCTACTGGGAATTGAGCATCCTTTTTTTGCAGAAAGCCTTAACAATCTGGCGTATCTCTATTACTCTCAAGGAAAGTACAGCCAAGCCGAACCTCTATATCTCAAAGCTTTGGAAATTAACCAACGCTTACTGGGAATTGAACATCCATCTGTTGCACAAATCTTTAACAATTTAGGGAATCTCTACTATTTTCAAGGAAAGTACAGCCAAGCCGAACTCATGTACCTCCAAGCCTTGGAAATGAGGCAACGCATACTAGGAATTGAGCATCCTGATTTAGCCACTAGCCTCAACAATCTGGCCTTACTCTACGATTCCCAAGGAAGATACAGCCAAGCCGAACCCCTGCTTCTGCAAGCGTTAAAAATGAGGCAACGCCTACTGGGAATTGAGCATCCTGATTTAGCAAATAGTCTGAACAATCTGGGGTTACTCTACAAATCCCAAGGAAAGTATAGCCAAGCCGAACCCCTAATTCTGGAAGCGTTAAAAATGAGGCAACGCCTACTGGGAATTGAGCATCCTGATGTTGCACTTAGCCTCAACAATCTAGCGGTACTCTACAAATCCCAAGGAAGATACAGCGAAGCCGAACCCCTATATCGCCAAGCGCTGGAAATGAACCAAAGCCTACTGGGGCTTGAACATCCTGATGTTGCACTTAGCCTCAACAATCTGGCAGGACTCTACCATTCCCAAGAAAACTACAGCCAAGCCGAACCCCTCTATCTCCAAGCGCTGGAAATGAGGCAACGTCTACTGGGACAGGAACATCCATCTGTTGCAGAAAGCCTCAACAACCTGGCAAATCTCTACAATTCCCAAGAACAGTATAGCCAAGCCGAACCGTTGTATCTCAAAGCTTTGAAAATGAGGCAACGCCTACTAGGACAAGAACATCCAGATGTCGCACAAAGTCTCAACAGCCTAGCAACACTCTACCAATCTCAAGAAAAATACAGCGAAGCCGAACCCCTCTACATCCAAGCTTTAGATATTTGTGAGCGACGCTTAGGACTAAATCACCCCAATACTGTTACTGTGCGTGAAAATTTAGCAGATTTGCGCGATGCCTGACCTGACAATAGTAAAAAATCCAGCCAGCAAGAAAGAATACATGTAACTATCAAATTGTCAAGTGCGATCGCTCAAATTCCAAGTTTCAAGTTCTGAACTCGGCGTTTTGTGTTCTGAATAGGACTCACGCAAAAAAGCTTTCAAACCTTCATTACTCTGTGTTACGGGCAGTCCGGTCTTGGTGTAGAAAAAATCAATTACGATAGTTTATAGAATTACATTTGCCAATTCTTTATGTTAATTACATACACAGCAAAATATACAAAAATTGATAGCGGATATATGGGACAACTCATTGAATGGCAAGAAGTCATCACAGAAGGAGAAACTTTAGAAGAATGTAGAGCTATGTTACAAGACGCAACAAGAGAAATGATACTCGCCTATCGTCAACAAAATAAAGAAATTCCTACAGGTAATTCTTTACTAGAACAAATTCCTGTAGAGGTTTGAGCGTGTCAGTCAAACGAAAAGATATTATTAAATATTTAGAAGAGAATGGATTTTATCTGTTAAGAGAAGGAGGAAATCATTCCATTTATACTAATGACGTGAAAACTATTCCCGTCAAACGACATCGTACAATTGATCGCATTACTGCTAATGAACTCTGCAAACAGGCAGGTTTGTTGCCTAAATTTTAATTACTGGTAGTTCATGTTCCAGTTTTAACCCCAACAAAATCCAGTCTTCTAGTGTTGAGCGTAACTCATCTTCACACTCGCGCAAAGTCAAGCCAAAAGCTACAACTCCCTGACAAGCAGGAATTCTAAGAAGCAAATGTGCCCTCTTCGAGCTTGTCATAAACAGCTTGGGCGATCGCTCGATGAACATAGTCACTCAGAATAAACTGTATAGCCATGAAACTTTATATTTTGCTGCTAGTTTAATCGTAATTGCCAACAAGTACAAAGGCGAAGCGCGATCGCCATCAACTCTCAGTTCAGCAATACAAACAACTGAACATTTGTCAAGTAGTTGAAATAATGTTAACGTTTATGCTTAAAATTGCTGAAAAGGTCAATTGAGCATGATCAGAGGTTCAGTTGATTATTTGCAGGACTCACGCAAGCCATGCTGACTGATATTATACCTTTTCGTATCGAGATAGACGTGATCGCCATCGCCGGAGCGAGTTTGTGGTCATTGGCGTTATATTTGGGTTTTTCTCCAGTCAGTGAATGGGTAATCGAGCAACTAAACCGCTGGTTTAACTTTGCCGAGCGATCGCTTTATACTAGCCAAACAGAATTTGAAAAGACTCGTCAAGCTAGAGAATCCCAAAACGCCTTTTACGCTTCCCTGTTCAGCATCGTGCCTTTTTTGGTCATTGGTGCTTTATGTAACTGGGGTGTAGAAATCAGTTTAGGTCGCAGTTGGGCAATTAGCATGGGCATATTAGCTTGTATGGGTTGCGGCATTTATGAACTAGGGCGAAGAGATGGACAATCTTCGGATTAAAAACATTAATACAAAGCGATAGCAATACAAAGCGACAGCTTCCATGTAGTAAGCTGTCGCATCTAATTGAGAGTTCAACCTCTGTCGAGGTTTCCGTTAATGAGATTATTTACGCACTGGTTACCGGAATTCATCCACAACCAATGACATAATCTATCACTGATTAGCCTGATGAATTGCTAGGATATTTCCTGTTTTGCCTTTAATAGATTCAAATCTGACCAGCTCACCTGTATTTTGCACCTTGAAAAATTGATATCCAAGTTGCTTAAGAAAATTGAAAGCTCCATCAGATGACAAATTTAATCTTGTTGTTGCCTGAGAGTTGACCTCAAATATCACTATAGGTTTCATCCGGCTAAACAGTGAAGTTGCACCCCGAAAGACAAGTTCCTCTGCTCCCTCTACATCTATCTTGATAAAATCCACTCGCTCAATCCCCTCACGAGCCAACACATTATCGATAGTCGTGATCTGAACCTCTTCAAAACTTATTCCTTCACTTTTATCTGAACCCAAAGAATAACTAGTAGGAGCATTCTCAATATGATACAACTGAGCTGTACCTTCTCGTTCGGACAGTGCCGTTTTGAATAACTTCACATTAGTCACTCCATTGATTTCTAGATTATGCTCAAGAGTTTTCAAAGATTCTACTCCTGGCTCAAAGGAAAGAACTAGTCCAGAATCTCCTACTAATTTGCTAGCTAACAATGTATAAATACCACAGTTAGCTCCTGCATCTATGAACACTTGACCTGATGATAGAGTGCGCTCGATATACTCTAATTCAGGCTCATAAGTTTCGCGGAAAACAAAGAGACTAGTATTCCCTGTTCTATAAAACCCAGGCGGTAAAAAGAACTTAACATTCCATTTTTTAACTGAAATCGTTTGTGGAATAGAAAGCTGACAAACTATCCACCAATATATTAAACGGTAAGTAACTTTCAAAGGGGAGTCTTTAAAAGCTCTATGATTTGTTAAATAATTAACTTTATTCCGTAATTTTTTTGTGTTCATAGTCAATAAGGGTAAAAAGTTTTCATTTTTATGACTACTTACTGTGTTTGTATTCAGTTGCCGAAATTAGGTGTAACTTTCAGCAAAATTATCTGTCTGAAAAAGCTTGGTGTGTCTAAAATTCTAGTAATTTCGAGCCTAAGTTGATTTATACAACAGGAGTGTTGCATCAATCAAAAATAGGGTATTCTTAGCAATAGGTCTGAAAAATCTACGCCATTTTTCTATTTTTTTATTTTTATATTAAGTTTTAGTATAAATCTTTGCTGCATTTTTAATTCACTCAAATAATAAGTTTACACTCATATAAAACTAAGTGATTCATATCACATATTTAAAGTGAGCTAGATTACTGCATAGTAAATTATTTTATACTATGAAATCAATTTTGTTTTGTCTCGACTGAAAAAATTCAAAGATAAACGCTAATCTCCCTACTTCCCCATTTCTTCACAAACAATCTGTGCTATTTTCTGGGCTGCGCCGCTTTCGCCACGGACGCTGTGCAGCTTGTTTCGCATATCGTCTAATTTTTCTGGATGAGCCAAAAAATCTAATACCATTTCTCCCACTTCTTGGGGCTGGAGTTTACCCACAAGTTCCGGCACTATCTCTTCCTGCGCCCAGATATTCGGCCATGCTAATAAACCTTTGCGTCTCAACACTAGCCAGTTAATCACCTTGGCAAAGTAGGAACCGACCCCTGGTAAATTAGCTAATAACCCTGGCAAACCATCCCAAGAACGCATGGCGTCAAGTTGTTGCGTCGGGAGCAAAACAATCATGGGCACACCTAAAGCACCGAGTTCAGCCGTGTTTGCCCCCACTGTAGTCAGACAGATGCAACACTGAGATAATAATCCATAGGCAGGGTTTTCTTGCCATAATTCTACAGATAAGCCCTTCTCTGTTTGCAGCACTGACTTCTGTGTGCTTTCCTTTGAGACAATTAAGGAAGCACTATCAAAGCCAAAAGTTTTTACAAAAGGGTTTTTCTGCGGGTCGGCAAAACTAGCTAAAGTTTGTAAATCCAAAGTTGGGGCGACGGGAATCACAAACTTGGTTTGGGGAATTTTGGCGTGGATGTATTCGGCTATGGCTAAAGTTAATGGCACTCCTTGAGCTAATTTTGCCGCTTTTGAACCTGGCAAAATGCCGATGATTGGGGACTGGGGACTGGGTACTGGGGACTGGGGACTGGGGACTGGGGACTGGGTACTGGGGACTGGGGACTGGGGACTGGGGACTGATGACTGTTGACTGTTGACTGTTGACTGTTGACTGTTGACTGTTGAGTGTTGACTACTAGCTTCTAACATCAAATCTCCCACAACTGTGAATTTGTGGGCGTGTTTTTCAGAGACGTTTTTAGCGACTTGTGCTTTCATTACGCCAAAGCGGTCTATCCAGTTATGCCATCTGGCTTCCCATTCGGCGTAAACGACTGTGCGATATCCCAGTTTTTTACCAATGACTACAGGAAATATTTGATCCCCACCGAGGAAAACCACTACACCGCGACTTCTCCAATCCCAATTTTCAATAGTCTTACCCCAGAGCAAAAATTTCCAAAAATGCTCAGCAGCTTGAACTCTATCAACTTCCGGGTAAGAACGAGCGATCGCAGCTTCTTTACCACTAGCATTAGGACAAGGTGACAACACAACAGAAATCCTGACAACAGCACGGTCATCCCCTAATTCTTGCCGCAAAGCCTTTACCACAGGACGCACCCAAGTTGTTACCTCTCCAGGCCCATTCGAGAGAATCAGTATATCAAACGGTTGGTTAGTCATTGGTCAATAGTCAATAGTCAATAGTCAACAGTCAATAGTTAGTAGTTCCCAGTTCCCAGTCCCCATTGCCCCTTATCCCCAGAGGGCCCCGAGTTCCCCAGTTCCCAGTCCCCAGTCCCCAATCCCCAATCCCTAATATTAAGTTTTCGTTACATAAATTGAAGTAATCACTTTTATAACCTGTCAATATTTATTAATAAATATTTCTTTTTTTATATCGAATTGTGTCAGATAAGGGATAAAATGCCCTCTGGGCAAGGTTTTTCTGATAAAAAACTCTATATTGCCTAAAGAGAAGAAGTGACCTGTGGCGGCATTAGCCGCTAAGAACTTCCAGTAGAGAACGCGCATCAAAGGAGCCGAGGAAGCATGTTCACCCACGTCAAGTCCACCATTAGACATATTGCGCCAGATAACTTACGCGGACGTAATTTAATCAAGGTGGTCTATGTCGTGCTTGAGTCCCAATACCAGAGTGCATTGTCACAAGCGGTTCGCACGATTAACTCGAATAATCCTAATTTGGCGATTGAAATTAGCGGTTACTTGATTGAAGAACTCCGCGACCCAGAGAACTATGATGAGTTCAAACGGGACATGGAAAGTGCCAATATTTTCATCGCCTCACTTATTTTCATAGAAGACCTAGCTCAAAAAGTAGTTACAGCAGTCGAACCACACCGCGATCGCTTGGATGTTGCCGTAGTATTCCCATCAATGCCAGAGGTAATGCGCCTAAATAAAATGGGCACTTTTTCCTTAGCACAGTTGGGTCAGTCGAAGAGTGCGATCGCACAATTCATGCGGAAACGCAAAGAAAAATCCGGCGCGGGATTCCAAGATGGGATGCTAAAGCTGCTGCGAACGCTGCCGCAAGTGCTGAAGTTCCTACCAATGGACAAGGCACAGGACGCACGTAATTTCATGCTCAGCTTTCAGTATTGGCTGGGGGGTTCTCCAGACAACTTGGAAAACTTCTTGCTGATGCTAGCTGATAAATATGTATTTAAAGGCGTAGAGAAACAAAATGTTGCATCTGTTGAATATGAAGCACCAGTAGTTTACCCTGATATGGGGGTTTGGCATCCTTTAGCCCCTAGCATGTTTGAGGATGTCAGAGAGTACCTCAACTGGTATACTGCCCGCAAGGATATTTCCAAAGATTTGAAAGATCCTTTGGCTCCCTGTGTGGGCTTGGTATTACAACGCACTCACCTAGTTACAGGGGATGATGCCCATTATGTAGCGATGGTGCAGGAGTTGGAAGCACTAGGGGCGCGGGTACTGCCTGTATTTGCCGGCGGTTTGGATTTCTCTAAGCCTGTGGATGCATACTTCTACGAACCGACCACCAACACCCCGTTAGTAGATGCAGTGGTATCGCTAACTGGTTTTGCTTTGGTAGGGGGCCCCGCTAGACAAGACCATCCCAAAGCCATTGAATCACTCAAACGCTTAAACCGTCCTTACATGGTGGCGTTACCCTTAGTCTTCCAAACCACAGAAGAGTGGATGGATAGCGATTTAGGGTTGCATCCCATTCAAGTGGCTTTGCAAATTGCTATTCCTGAATTGGATGGGGCAATTGAACCGATTATATTATCGGGTAGAGATGGGGCAACCGGGAAAGCGATCGCTCTCCAAGACCGCATCGAAGCAGTAGCACAACGAGCGTTAAAATGGGCTAACCTCCGCCGGAAGCCGAAGCTCAACAAAAAAGTTGCCATCACCGTATTCAGCTTCCCCCCCGATAAAGGTAACGTTGGTACCGCTGCATACCTGGATGTATTCGGTTCCATCTACGAGGTGATGAAAGCCCTCAAAAATAACGGCTACGACCTGCCAGAATTGCCAGAATCAGCCGCAGCGTTGATGCAAGAAGTCATCCACGACGCCCAAGCGCAGTACAGCAGCCCTGAACTCAACATCGCCTACAAGATGTCAGTTCCAGAGTATGAAGCACTCACCCCTTATTCTCAACGCTTAGAAGAGAACTGGGGCCCACCACCAGGACATCTTAACAGTGACGGACAAAACTTACTGATTTACGGCAAACAATTTGGTAACGTCTTCATCGGCGTCCAGCCTACCTTCGGTTACGAAGGCGACCCCATGCGGTTGTTGTTCTCCCGTTCAGCTAGTCCTCACCACGGCTTTGCTGCTTACTACACTTACTTAGAACAAGTTTGGCAAGCTGACGCAGTGTTGCACTTTGGTACCCACGGTTCCTTGGAATTCATGCCAGGTAAACAGATGGGTATGTCTGGTGAATGTTATCCCGATAACTTAATTGGCACAATTCCCAATCTGTATTATTACGCAGCCAATAATCCCAGCGAAGCGACAATTGCCAAGCGTCGGGGTTATGCCGAAACAATTTCTTACTTAACGCCTCCGGCAGAAAATGCTGGTTTATACAAAGGTTTGAAAGAACTTAGCGAATTAATCGGTTCTTACCAAACCTTGAAAGATACCGGACGCGGCGTTCCCATCGTTAACACCATCATGGATAAATGCCGGATGGTGAACTTGGATAAAGATATCGCCTTGCCAGAAATTGATGCCAAGGATATGACCGCCGACGAGCGGGATAATATTGTCGGCAGCGTCTACCGCAAGTTGATGGAAATCGAATCTCGGTTATTGCCTTGTGGTTTGCACGTCATTGGGAAACCGCCGAGTGCTGAGGAAGCCATAGCAACTTTGGTTAACATCGCCAGCTTAGACCGTACAGAAGAAGAAATTCTCAGCTTACCGAGAATTATCGCCAACAGCTTGGGACGTAACATTGACGAAATTTACCAAAACAGCGACAAAGGCGTTTTAGAAGATGTCCAGCTATTGCAAGACATCACCTTAGCAACCCGCGAAGCAGTTGGTGCCCTTGTCAAAGAACAAACCGACGCTGAAGGACGGGTTTCTCTGGTTTCCCGGTTGAATTTCTTCAATATGGGCAAAAAGGAACCTTGGGTGGAAGCACTGCATAAAGCAGGTTATGCCAAAGTGGATAACGCAGCACTCAAACCTTTGTTTGAGTATTTGGAATTCTGTTTGCAGCAAGTTTGTGCTGACAACGAATTAGGCGCATTACTCCAAGGCTTAGAAGGCGAGTATATCCTACCTGGCCCTGGTGGCGATCCCATCCGCAACCCGGATGTATTGCCCACAGGTAAGAATATTCATGCCCTTGACCCTCAATCAATTCCGACAACCGCAGCAGTACAATCAGCCAAAATCGTTGTCGATAGACTTTTGGCACGTAACAAAGCTGAAAACGGCGGTCAATGGCCCGAAACCATCGCCTGTGTGCTTTGGGGAACCGATAACATCAAAACTTACGGGGAATCCCTAGCGCAAATCATGTGGATGGTAGGTGTGCGTCCGGTTCCCGATACCTTGGGAAGGGTGAACAAGTTAGAATTGATACCCTTAGAAGAGTTGGGTCGCCCTAGAATTGACGTGGTGATTAACTGTTCTGGTGTATTCCGCGACTTGTTCATCAACCAAATGAACCTGCTAGACCAAGCGGTGAAAATGGCGGCTGAGGCGGATGAACCGTTAGAAATGAACTTTGTCCGCAAACATGCTTTGCAGCAAGCCGAGGAAATGGGAATTAATCTGCGTCAAGCAGCAACTCGCGTTTTCTCTAACGCTTCCGGTTCCTATTCGTCAAATATCAACTTGGCGGTGGAAAACAGCACTTGGGAAAGCGAAGCCGAGTTGCAGGAAATGTATCTTAACCGGAAATCCTTCGCCTTCAATTCCGATAACCCAGGTATGATGGATGAGTCCCGGCAGATTTTTGAAAGCACTTTGAAAACTGCTGATGCAACTTTCCAAAACTTGGATTCTTCCGAGATTAGCTTGACGGATGTTTCCCACTACTTCGACTCAGACCCCACCAAGCTTGTAGCAAGTCTGCGTGGTGATGGTAAAACACCAGCATCTTACATTGCAGACACCACCACAGCCAATGCACAAGTGCGGACATTATCAGAAACCGTCCGCTTAGATGCGCGTACCAAATTGTTAAATCCCAAATGGTACGAGGGGATGTTGTCTCACGGTTACGAAGGCGTGCGCGAACTCTCCAAACGGTTGGTAAATACAATGGGTTGGAGTGCGACAGCCGGCGCTGTGGATAACTGGATTTACGAGGATACTAACGAAACGTTCATCAAAGATGAAGCGATGCGGAATCGATTGATGAATCTCAATCCTCATTCTTTCCGCAAGGTTGTATCAACCTTGTTAGAAGTGAATGGTCGCGGTTATTGGGAAACTAGCGAAAGTAATTTAGAATTGCTGCGCGAGTTGTACCAAGAAGTTGAAGACCGGATTGAAGGGATAGAGTAGGTTATCACTGTTTAGAAAATTAAATAAAAATGTAGAGACTTTATATTTAAAGTCTCTACATTTTTTATGTGTTGTTACAGTTTTGAAGTCGCACTCCTGTAAACCTTAGATATCATGTTTTGATCCATTAACCCATTAACAGAAACTGCGGCTATGGTCGTTCTTACTGATTGTGATATAAATCACAACTATTTAGCATCATATTGTGGTATAAATCACTACTACTCAGTTATTAACTGATTTCTATAACTAAATCTATATTTTAATACATTTAGGAAAAATACATGGCTGGCAATGATAGCATAGTTCTCGATAATATTATCAAGCAAAAAATAAATAAAAGTGACAATACATTACCTGATGATGAATTTTTTGAACTATTTACATTTGAGCAAATTTTAAAAAAATATGACCTTTCATATGACGAGTTAAGTTATGGAAAAATAGGAGGAGGAGATGATGGAGGAATCGATGGATTCTTCATTTTTATTAATAATGATTTTGTTAGTGAAGATATAGAATTAGACAATTTTAAGAAAAGTCCTTATATCCAATTATTTTTAATTCAATCAAAACGCTCTGATTCTTTTTCTGAAAAAGCCATCGAGAAATGGCTTTCAACTACAATGAATATTTTTGATTTAGAAAAAAATATTGAACAAATACAAAACTATTATAATTCTGATTTAATTAATAAAGTGATTTTTTTCCGTGAATTGTATCTCAATCTGGCATCACAACATCCTTCTATTGAAATAACATATGTATACGCAAGTAAAGGTGACGTATCAGCTATAAATCAAAAGGTACTGAATCAATCTGAAGTATTAAAACAAAATACTGGTAGATACTTTCCTGGAGCCAAGGTTAACGTTAACTTTGTTGGCGCACGAGAACTAATTGATTCTTCTCGACTTGAAAAAAGCTATACCTTACAGTTAAAGTTCATTGAGAATGATATTTCTAGAGGTGAAGATAATTATGTTATTCTAGCCTCTTTAAAAGATTATTATAATTTTGTGACTTACGATAATAAGGAACTACGCACATATATATTTGCTTTTAATGTTCGAGATTATCACTGGACTTTAGACTAAAACAGAGCGATCGGTAAATAATGGGGCTGCAAAAAGTGAAGGGATGCCTGTAAGAACAAGCACCCCAGTAACGGAAGATGAAAGAAGCACTACCAACCTTCACGACTCCGTTATGGATGTTTTTGCACAATTGAGAGAATTTCGTCAAGCAGCATACCAATGTTTGTGTAGAGCAAAGGATGCAACTTTTGAATTGATGGATGCAATATTGCTGACACGCAACGCTTACAGTTTGGCAGATTTATCAATGTGTCCGGTGTTTCGCCGTCAATGGCCAAGTATCTATGAAGCAATACAGGATACCAGACCGCAGCGCCATAAGTTAATGCGACTGTATATTAAAAACATCCCAAAACAAGAACGTATCATCCTAGCAGGAGACCATACAGTATGGTCAAGACCAGATGCTCCGACTCTGCGAGAAAGAACATACGAGCATTATACTACTGGTGGAAGAGGTGGTCGTCCCATTACCCTTGGATACGGATACAGTACCATAGCCTGGATACCCGAAACTGAAGGCAGTTGGGCATTACCACTAAGACATGAGCGAATAACAAGTTGGGAAAATCCCATAGATAAAGCCGTTTGGCAGCTAAAACAAGTGTGTCAGGATTTACCATCTCGACCAATCACATTATGGGACATCGAATACGGATGTGCGCCTTTTGTGAATAAAACTGCTGACATTAAGGCAGATAAACTGATGCGGTTGCGTTCTAATTTGTGCTTATGGGGAGAACCACCAAAATACTCAGGCAAGGGGAAACCACGAGTACACGGTGATAAGTTTAAACTTAATGATGACAGTACTTGGTCTGTTCCAGAACAAACTATTGAACTTGAAGATACCAAACTGGGTAGGGTAAGGATTCGCCTGTGGACGAAAAAGCATTTTCGTCTTTCCCCACACCATCCGATGTCAATTATACTAGTGGAAAGACTACAAAAGGATGGCTCACCACGAGTCAACAAACCAATGTGGTTGGCTTTTGTGGGTGAGGAAATGCCATCTCTATGTAAGGTTTGGAAACTGTACCTGCGCCGTTTTGCAGTTGATCATTGGTATCGGTTTATTAAACAACGTTTGCATTGGACGCTACCAAAGCTTTCTACTCCCCAACAATGTGACCGATGGAGTGATCTGATGCCACTAATGACCTGGGAGTTATGGCTGGCTCGTGATATCGTTAGTGACAATCCCCTCCCCTGGCAAAAACAGATGTCTGTGCTTACTCCTGGACGGGTTGCACAAGCTATGCCTGGGATTTTGCTCAGGGTTTCTACTCCTGCCCAAGCGCCAAAACCACGAGGTAAATCTCCTGGCTGGAAGACCGGACAACACAGACAACGTAGAACTCGCTATCCTATCGTCAAAAAGCGTACTTCATCCTCACGTAAAGTACAGCCAAAAACCGCCTGATTTTTCATTTTTTGAAATTTTTACTTTGCTTCTTTTACACTCAGCTTAAGTGAGTCATTTTGTGCTTTTAGTCTAAAGTACAGTTTCAAGTATTCTGCGATCGCTTGATGAGTTTGACATCATCAAATATATTTCCAAAGAGCTATGTCTGACGAGCAAAAAAGTTAAGCTATTAATTGATTTAAAACTAACACTGTTAACCCCGGTAGCGATGGCAAACGTGCATCATTAGTTAAGAAAAATGATGCACCCGCATGAATAGCAGTAGCAATCTGAATAGCATCTGGGGTTCTCAAGTTGTAATCTGCTCTTAATTGTGCAGCAGTTTCAGCGATGTCTGGAAAAACTTCCATAGTCGTTAAACCTTGCGAATTGAACAAAATATCACGATATTGTTGCGCTAATCCTGTGTTTCGTTGCCGCAAAGGATAGACTAATACTTCTGATACAGTTATAACTGATGTTACAACACTAAACTCACCACGAAACATTGCTTCAAAGAAAGCATCTGTAATATCCAAATAATGAGGATTTTCTTCTATAAAGTAAATCAGTGGTGCGGTATCCAATCCCACAACTTGAGATTGTAGCGGGACTAACCATTCCATGAATCACGTTCCTCATTGACATATTCTTGAGCATCAATACCATTCCAAATTTCTTTACCCAACCCACGCAATTCCATAATGCTACGTTTTGGCTTAGATTTGATTGTCATTTGTTGACGAATTAATCTTGATAAGTCTTCAATTAAGCGTATTTGTTCTTCAGGTGTGAGACTTTGAGCTTGATGTAATACTTCTTGATAACTAGACATAAGATTTATAATTTTAATTTTCTGCTTCTAAATCTAATATATACAGAAAGGTCTGGTTTGACACTCATACAAACTCCCATTCTCCAGTAGGCTTAATCTCAAGATTAATTTCATAGTCTAACGACAAGCTACTGTGCGTCTACGCTATTTAGGCATCAAAGCATAAAATCAAAGCATGACCATTGATAAAACGAATATGCTAAAAACGCTTTGGGCTACTGTTCGCCAAGGAAAAATAGAACTGCTGGAGTCTGCGGAATTACCGGAAGGAACAAGGGTGTTAGTAACGCTGCTTCCTGATGATGAAACTGAATTTTGGCTTCAAGTTAGTCAAACATCATTAGACGCAGTTTGGGATAACGCAGAGGATGATGTCTATGCCCAACTACTTTAAAAATGACATTATTTAACCTAAAGGTTATCAAGCCAAAGCCTATCAAGTAAAACAAGTCCGTGCAGTAATTCTCAAGTATCAGCTAGGAGGTTAAGATGACGCTTCATTATGAAATAATTCTCTACTGGAGTGAAGAAGACCAAGCATTTATCGCCGAAGTTCCAGAATTACCTGGGTGTGCTGCTGATGGTGAAACTTATATTGAAGCATTACAAAATGTAGAAATAATTATGCAGGAGTGGATTGAAACTGCTCAAGACAATGGTCGTTCAATTCTTCAACCAAGACGGCGCTTGATGTCTGCCTAATTAATCATAATACAAAGTGTGTAGATGCAAAGCTATGAAGCTACGCGTCTTTGCCTACTGTGCAATCATAGGATACGCGATCGCACTTTGGTTAGGTGCGGAATGCAGCGTGAGTTATAGATTGCAGTTTTCATTTCATCCAATAGTAGCCTGACAGTCAACAGTCATCAGTCAACAGTTATCTGTGTACCAATTGATGGACGGTTAAATGCTTCCCAGGCATTGCCACCACGCAGGAAAACTTCCATCCAGCGGGTATCTTTGCCTTGTGCATCAGTCCAACCACTGCTACCAGGTGCAAAAGCTAACTGTCCAGATTCAACAGCAAAGCTACCATCGCTTTTTATCGCTTCGTGTTGCTTTTCAGCAATTTGCAAACGTACAACTTGTTCTTCATGGGCCTTTGTAGCCTCATGTTTAATCGTGGTTTTCAAGTTGCCGTAACCGTCAATATAAGCAATACAGTTGGGTGGTACGTCGGGTATCTCAGAAGGTGATATTTTATCATCTAGAGCATCCGCTTGACCTAATGCGATCGCACCCGCTGCCTCTGGAAACAAATCACGAGAACGAAACTGTGAACCTTCTGCCGCAACCGCAGCCCAACGCAACTCCACAGCCAGATCCCGCACAAACGAGAAAGCATAACCTGCATTCACACCGATAACCCGCACACCCGTTGGTAGGCGTGCATAAGCCAAACGTTCACCTGCATTATCAGCACGCGCCTGTTCATCATCTTTGCGAGGCGCGACGTTGTGGTAAATAATTGTTCCGGCGGGGGCTTTATTCAAGCCCAACTGGGCGATACAAAAACCTGCCGCTAAGGTTGCAAAGGGTGGTACAGGTGTGAGTATCGGTTCAGCATCTGGTAGATAAAGTTTCAACTGCTGCACTACTTCTGCAAAGGCGAGGTCGCCAAAGCCGTAATCAGCAATGATGTGAACTAGCATAAAGTTTTGTCTCCTTTATTCACGAACCTTGTTAGCGATCGCAACAACTTAAAAATTAATCAGTTCAGGATTCCCCAATTCTGAGTTTAAAAGTAATTAATTTAACAACAGATATTTTTTGAATAATTCCAAGTTAATAGTTACTGTGCGTTATATGCATGTATCAAATGACATAAAGTCTTTTATCTGTCCTATGCTTTATTGCTCCAGACGTTATGAATTGCGAACGTCCTAATCTTTCTGTATTAACGTGAGTTCGATGAACCTCTCCCCAACCCCTCTCCGAAGCGGAGAGGGGCAGAAATATTCCCCGTTCTCAACGAAAAAATTAAGGTTTCAAAGCCTCTCTCCCTGTGGGGGAGAGGTTTGGAGAGGGGTTTTTTATATCCGTCGAACTCACGTTGTATTAATTTTGGCAATGAGCAAACCCTTATGAAATTCTTTGTCTATTTTTTTGTGGTTCATTAATTTAGCTGTAAAAATAAAGTAAATATACTTTAGATTTAGTTTTAAATTTAACTTTATATTTCCTAAGTAAGATTATTGTTTCTCTCAACAGCTGGATGGAACACTTGCAAAACTTGATCACCGTAAAAGAGTGATTTTCTGAAAACAAGTTCTTCATCAAGAGGTCTAAAAATGACAGCTACAAACGGAAAGCACAAAATTCGTTACGCCGTTGTTGGTTTAGGTTGGTTTGCTCAACAAGCCGCCTTACCTGCATTTACTCATGCCGAAAACTCTCAATTAGTTGCTTTAGTTTCAGATGACCCTACTAAACTTGAAGAACTTAGCAAAAAGTACGGTATCGAGCGTACTTACTCCTATGACGAGTACGAGGACTGTCTGACAAGCGGTGAGGTTGATGCAGTTTATATTGCACTGCCTAATCATCTGCACCGTGATTATACTGTGCGTGCAGCTAATCAGGCAATTCACGTACTGTGTGAAAAGCCAATGGCTGTAACTGAACAAGAATGTGAGGACATGATTAAAGCCGCCAATGACAACGGCGTGAAATTGATGATTGCTTACCGCTTACACTTAGAACCAGCCAACTTACAAGCGATCGAGATTATACGTTCAGGGCAAATTGGTGAACCGCGCATCTTTAACTCGGTTTTCACTCAACAAGTAGAGCAGGGTAACATTCGTTTACGAGATGTTACAGGTGGTGGCACGCTTTATGATATCGGCATCTATTGCATTAACGCTGCACGTTATCTATTTCAAGATGAACCAATTGAAGTTTTTGCCATAGCTGCTAATAAGGGAGAACAACGCTTCAGCGAAGTAGAAGAAATGGCCAGCGTCATCTTGCGTTTTCCCAATGAGCGAGTAGCAACCTTTACCTGTAGCTTTGGCGCAGCAAGTGTTTCGACTTATCAAATTGTAGGTACCAAAGGCGACTTGCGAGTAGATCCTGCCTATCCATGGCAGGGAGAACTCAAGCATTATCTGACAATTAATGGTGAAACCCAAGAGCGCACTTTTGCAGATCACGATCAGCTAGCAGCCGAATTTGTCTACTTTTCAGACTGTATTCTACAAGATAAAGACCCAGAGCCATCGGGGATAGAAGGTTTAAACGATGTTCGCATCATTCAGGCGCTTTATGATTCAATTCAAACTGGTCAACCTGTACAAGTACAGACTATTCAACGCCCTCAACAAGCCACATCAGCTCAAACCATTGAACGTCCCCCTCTTGAGGAGAAGCCAGAACTAATTCATGCGGCTGAACCTTCTGCTAAGTCGTAATACTAAAAAAGCTCCTCTCCCAAGGGTGGGAGAGGAATTTAGAATCAGGTTAAGGGTTTATGCAAGAAGTCTATTAATTTTTTTTGATTTCACGAGCCATCTTGAGGTAATAGTCCATTTTGGCTTCAGGACGACGGCGTTTAGTCGTGGGAGTTTCAGCTATATTATCCTGCTTAGTTTCAGCAATCTCTTGAGGCGAAATTCGTTTTATACTTTGCGCCTCATCAGATTCTAAGAAACTAGTAGAACTGTTGTATCCGAAGATGTTAACGAAAAAGCCAAAGATATTTCTGATAAAATTCGCTAAGATTTTCAAAAATATAGTTAAAAAGCCTTCAATACGAATGAAAAAGTTGCGAATAAATTGAGGAAGACGAACCATAGCGACCTCCATGAATACCTATTAATATTGTGTTCTAATTTCACAATCCTAGGTTAAGCACTTAAAGATTCTCTATGAACATAGAATATAAAATTTATGATACTTATTGAATAATTATTCAGATCAACTGAGGTACAGAGTAATTGTAGAAGCAATTACTGAATTGCTTCTACGGTTTTGCTATCAATGCAATAAGGCATTGCTTTTTCTAGCTGAACAGAGAAGTCTTACTTAATATGGTGTTCCGTCTGATAAATAAACTTTCTAGATATGCCATCAGGGCTGGCTTCTGTGGTCAAATCTGGATGTTCGGGATAAATCGCTTGATCATTGGGGGTACGGTCTCCTACTTCTAAATAAACGGCAACCACCGATGATTGATTTATTAAATGATGCCCATTTGCTTCACCTGCGGGAAATCCTGCTGCCATTCCTGGTGTGAGAATTTCTGCTCCTGCATCTGTAACCAAGGTCAGTTCACCCTCCAAAACATAGATGAACTCATCTTGATGAGAATGCCAGTGTCTTAAAGCAGAACAGCTTCCTGGCTCTAATGTCACCAGATTGACTCCAAAATTATTTAATCCTGCAAAGTTGCCTAATCGTTGTCGTATTCGTCCTGCAACCATTGGCTTGAACTCATCGGGGTAAGCTGTGCCTCTTTCAGTAGGCACTTGTTTAGGGTCGATAATCATAAAATTAGTAATATACTTACGCAAAACTACGGCTTGTAGCGACAATTCATCAATTGCCGCTACATGAAAATCAGGGTTTTGGCTGGAAACAATTACCCCACCAGCATTTGAGGGGGCGCACGTCTGGCTGTATTCATTCCCTTGTCGCTTATGCCTTGGTGTAGTTATCGATTACCTTGGCAAAGTCTGGCACTGCTTCTTCTACATGTTGCTTGGCTGAACCGCGAAATTTTTCATAGGTTCCTCGTACAATTTGGCGCTTTACACTCTTGATCCTATTATCAGTAACACTCAGTAGTGCGTCCGCTGTGCGATCGCGACTGGTAATGAGATACTCAACAGGATCACCTTTGTCTAAGCCTTCATTCCAGATCGGATCAAGCGCCGTCAAACACTGTGGTAAAATCTGCTCAACAACATAGGGGATGTAGCCGGGCTTGATTCCCTTGAGGGCAGCGAAAGCAGTTTTCAAGGCGATACCACTGATACCTGACTTTGCAGCTAGCTGCGCTTCGATCATGTTGCAGCAGTCATCAACAACCTGAGCTTTTTTGTTTGGGTTCGAGAGTCCGTCATTAAGTCCCATGTCACTCCTCTTTGGTGTCTTTGCACCTAATTTTCACGCTTACTACTTTCTTAGAATAAGAAATCACAATAGAAAATGGTAAGCGAATGTGCATTGAAATTGCACGTTTTGTGCTTAAGAGCGTCATATCCTTTGGTTAAAGACTGATCATCAAGACTGAAGACTGTGATCATCAGTAGATAAAAAGGGAAATTACAGTTAGCTGCGGTCAGCAGCCCTGATTTCCCCTTTTTGTGCTTTGGTGGTATTTTGCCAGAGGCGATCGCCTAAGAGAACACTCATCACCACAATTTTTGCTATTTGAGTTCGTAAACTTCACCTTCAAGGTTATCCTTTGATGACAAAATTTAGACCTCAATTACACAAGCAATTGCAAACTGCTTGATTTATCAGTATTTGCAGTTTTTTCAGCAGAAATTTACCGTAAAACAATTAGAACACAGGCATTTTGGTAGAATTTGATAATTTAGTAGTAACAGTAAAACTACTTAAACTAGTGCTTAACAGTCTTGTTCATTTCAAATAAAGTATTATGTCCGAGTTATTTTGTGTCTCAGGGTGCGAGAATCCTCAACGCAGCGGCGATGTAATTTTTATTCATGGTTTGGCAGGTGATGCATGGGGAACTTGGCATTACCAAGACCGACGCGATCGCAGCGATCGTGATTTTTGGCTGACTTGGCTCCAAAACGACTTAACACACAAAGGAATTGATGTGGGAGTTTGGACTTTTGGGTACGATGCAGCACGTTTTCAATTTAGTGGTTCAGCAATGCCCAGGTTTGACCAAGCCAGCAACTTACTAGAATTTTTACAAGTAAGGGAAATTGGTGAGCGGCCAGTAGTATTCGTTACCCATAGTATGGGTGGGTTGCTAGTGAAAGAAATGCTTCGCACCGCACAAAATTTCCGAATGCAGACTCTGATCGAGGAGACTAAGGGAATTGTTTTTTTATCCACGCCACACACAGGTTCTCATTTAGCAAAATTAATTGATCATTTCAGCATCTTGGTGCGACCTACAGTCAACGTTGAAGAATTGAAGGCGCACGTACCAGCATTACGTAGCCTCAACGAGTGGTACCGGCAGAATGTTCAGAGTTTGGCAATTGATACCAAGGTATTTTATGAAACCCAGCCGACAGCGGGAATTTTGGTTGTGGATGAGGATAGTGCAAACCCAGGTATTGTAAATGTTAACCCAGTAGCGATCGCCAAAGACCATAATCAAATTGCCAAACCCAGTTCCAAAGAAGATTTAGTCTATCTCAGTGTCAAGCAGTTTATTGAAAAACATATAAAACCGCGACCACAACTGCCTTCTAGTGACACAATTCTTTTACAAAGACCCAATTTTGTGAAATCTGAAAACCCTCATTATCCCCTCTGAATACCGGTGTTAAAGATTCGGAGGGGATAAATACTTATATTGACTTTCTCATTATTAAAATTTGCACAGAACCTGTTGATAAACAACAGGTTAACCTTTACTTGATTGCGAATTTTAATGAACAGCGGCTAAGTATAGATGGTGTTACAATTCAGTTCGGGTTAAAACGCGGACAACTGAGGCTGCGTTTGCGAAATGGAAATATACCTATTGAATCTATAGATACGTCTCAATTCCTTAATTTTGAGGTTGATTTCAAGGGAGGATCGGAGAATAATATATGTTGGGTTTTTAATTTAAAAACTAAAGAATCTCAAGTTTTAAAAGGTTTACTTAAGAAAACTAGGCTAGGAACTGTATCCAAAGGTATACAGCAACTAAGTCCACAGGATGTAAACATGGAAAATAACGGAGTCTGTTCTGTGGAGGCAAGTTTTGAAATGGTTTCCATTACAGATGTATTTATAACTGAGATTGAGGATGAGCAACCCTATTTCACAAAAAAGGAAATTACAGGATTACTTCAAAAGAAAAAAATGAAAACAGTCATAGGAAGAAAAATTTTTAAAGAACATTTGCAAACACTATTTGAACCTTGCATACTTCAGGCGGATTTTGATGTATGAAAAACCAACTATTTTTACCAGATTTATTGCAAGAGTTAGTCCAAACTCAAACAAACAAATTCTCTGAAATAGTGCAAATTGCTGGTCTGAACCTCACTGAAGATTTTGTAGGCGTTGACCTCAGTGGTGAAGACCTAAGCGAAGATAATTTGAGCAAAGCAAACTTGAGTTTTGCCGATTTAAGCGAGACTAATCTAAGATGTACTAACCTCAGCGGTGCTAACCTCAGCGGTGCTAACTTAAGCGGTGCTAACTTGAGAAACGCCAACTTAAGCGGTGCTAACTTAAGCGATGCAAATCTCACTGATGCTAACCTAAGTGGTGTTGATCTTAAAGGTGCTATCCTCAGTGACGCCAACCTCAACGGTGCTAACCTCAGAAAAGCAGACTTGACTGATGCTAACCTGAAAAATGCAAATCTAACTGATGCTAATCTCAGCGAGACTAGTTTAAACAAAACTGCTGATCTAGTTAATATAATTACTAATAAGTCTACACATGTTCAGGAATCAATCAAGAGCAAAGAGCCAAAACAAAAGGCATTTGAACCACTTTTGGAAACTGACGAAAAAATTGCCCAGGCAACTTCAGACTTGGTTGGGCTAGAAAAAATCTTAGAAGATGTTTGTAGAGAAGTTCAAGACTTACTAGGCTTTGACTTTGTTGGCATATCATTGGTGATGCCAGAGCAAGATACTATTGAATCAGTATATGGTACTGGGATTGCAAGTAGATGGGTTGATCAAGCCAAGCATTACGTCAAGGCAGACCCAGATTTAAGAGATATCCAGGCACATATCATTAAAACTTGTGATACTGAAATTATTTCTGGTTGGGACAAGCGATTTGATCGCTGGGTTTATGAAAGGTTTAATCATGACCGATTGACTCGTATTTTTACGCCCATTTTCTTAGTTTATGATGAGCAAGGAAAAGTAGTAGAAGATTGGTTTCAATACTATGAATGGGATGAAAATTTTGTAGCAGATAAAGGTGAAGGAAACAATCGGATTATCCGGATGAAGACACTACCTACTGCTTCTTTGCCTGAAGTTATCGGCACATTGGAAGCAGGATATGAAAATCCCAAAAAACCAATTACAGATGAACAAGCAACCTTACTAGCTCAACTGATTGGACGGCGGGCATTAGATATTCGTCGTGGTCGGTTACGTTATGTTTTAGAAACGATTGCAGAGAATGCTAAAAATATTTTTCAAGCTGACTTAACTACTTTGCATTTTTTATGGGAACCACATCAAGAACGTTACATTTATGAAGTCTTTGCAGGAGACCTCGGTAATGCAACGTTAGATAAATTTTCACCTCGCAAGAATGGATTAGGATGGCAAAGTATTTATGAAAGAAAACTCAAATATATTACATATTCATCTCCAATCACTGAAAATTTAGAAATAGATTTAAATCAGGGAGTATTGGCAAGAGGCTCTAAAACATATGCAGCCTTTCCATTACTAATTAACGATCAACATATGAGACGAGAACAAAATTTTGTTCTCGTAGGAGTGTTATATGTTCACTTTGGATATGAGCATCCATTTATTGAAGAACTAGAACGCCAAGGACAGTACTTTGCTAATCGGGCTGTTGATGCTATTTGGCATGTGATGACATATCAAAAAATGCGTGATGAAGCACGCCAGCTATATACCCTCCAGTGTGTAACACAATCTCTTAATCAAATAGATAGTAATTTGTTAAGTCATATTGCTTGGAATACACTCAATGTTCTAGCAGCAGATGTTGTTGCTATTTACGAATATATTCAGACAGAAAAGCAATTCCTTACTCCGTCAATTATTGCCGGAAAGTTGATGCAGGAGGAGGCAATGGAATTAGATATTGATAGAGATACTGTACCATTTAGATTAATTAATGGTGAAACAAATGTCTATATTGCAGATATTGAAAATGAACCTATATTTCAAAGTTCTTTCTTTACCCAAATAGAAAGAGTTAAATCGCTAGCAGGTATTTTGTTAAAAGTTGACAAAGATATTGTCGGAATTATGTTTATTAACTACCGACGACCTCATATTTTCTCCAATGAAGAACAAGAAATTATTAACTCTATAGCGTCTTCAGCAGCAAGTGCAATCAAAAATCAACGATGGTTACAGACATTAGATAGTATTGAACGGGAAATTATCACAACTTTAGATCAGGAAAAACTTTTGGAGCTAATTGTACGCAAAGCAGTGGAAAATACAGGAGCTGATATAGGAGTTATCAGTATCCTTGAACCCATTAGTCGAGAACTTGTTGCCTTGGCTAAATATCCTGCTAATGAGCCAATTGAAGCTATTTCTACACATCTCAAGATGGGTGAAGGAATTACTGGTTGGGTTGCAATGCATCGCAAAGCCGCATTAGTCGATGATGTTGAAACAGATCATCGCTACAAACACTATTTTGCTAATAGCCGCTCAGAACTCTGTGTACCTCTTTTAGATAAAGATTGTCGTATACTTGGTGTGCTGAATGTAGAAAGCCGTCAAAGAGCAAAATTTAAGCAAAGAGACTTGCGGAGATTAGAATTACTTGCGGGCTTGGCAGTTATTGCTATTATGAATGTACAGAATGCTGAAAGAGAGAAATTCGCTACTGTTGGTGATGTATCTGGTAAGTTTTTCCATCAATTAAATAATAAAGTTAATACAGTCAAAACATTTTTACAAGAGATTTTCAGCAACCAAGATAAAAACAACATTAAGATTAGTAAAGAAAAAGGAGATACAGCTCTACTTCTGATGTATGAACTCAGCCAAAGTTTAACAGATATGAAGATAGTGCATAACGAAGAACCTCAACCTCTATGCATTCACTCGATAATAAAAAATGTTTTGAATGAGGTAACTATCCCTTCTATTATTCGCACCGATATCAAGGTGGCGCAAAACTTACCTAAAGTGTTAGGTGGAGAACGGCAATTGATTGGCATTTTCTCTCACCTCATCAAAAATGCTGTAGATGCGATGCCCAATGGGGGCACGTTGTCTATTAATGCTAGAACTGTAGAAGCAGATGATAAACTTGGGGTCGAAGTGCGAGTTTGTGATACTGGAGTAGGTATTACATTAGAAAAATTCGATGAGATTTCCCTGCTTGGGTTCACTACTAAAGGTGATCAAGGAAATACAGGTTTGAGAGTATGGCTGGCTAAACATCAAGTTGAAAGTTTGGGTGGAGTATTAAAATACGATAGTTCACCCGGTCAAGGTTCTCAGTTTACAGTTACATTAAATACTGATAAAACTTACGCACTCGTGACGAAAAACTAACCTTTTGCGATTACTACCCTACCCTTTTGCTGACGGAGACGCTACGCGAACGGGAACACCTTCGTTGAACGGTGAACGGGAACGCCTACCCTACCTACAAGAAGGGCTTCCGCCCAACGGCGAACGCATTGAAAGCGGGTTCTTTGAAGGAGTACGCTCGCTGCGGACGTAAAATCATAGTCTGTGCGTAAGTCCTTACTGAATCATAAATAATTAAATGGACATGATATAATGAGGGGTTTGTCGTTTGTAAATACAGATAGTTATGAGGAAAAATACTATACCATTACTACTGTGTGGAGTGGTTGCCAGTTTTACACTACCGTCGTTGCTAGCTCAAGCACAACAGGTGGTTTCTGATACTCAAGTAGCGGCAATGGTGGAGGCGCTGCGACAGGCTGCACCGCAAACCGGCATCCAAAACGATGGACTTTACAGTCAATGGCAAGTCAAACCAGAAACCCTCAAAGGCTGGTCGAAATATTGCCTGAAACGAGAATTAACACCAACCCAATTTGAAAATAGCCCTGAGACAGCACGCTCTGTCATATCTTGTATTACCCGCCGTGAGTTAAATAAGCAATTTGCCGCTACTAAAAATAATGAAACTGCATCTGTGCGTGCTGTAGCTTGTTGGTGGATGACTGGTAACTATACAGGTTGTAACAGCGGCTTCACTGCTGCTTATGTGCAAAAAGTTGTTGGTTTTTATCAACAGCAGCGTTCAAAACCAGCAGTTAGTCGTTGACTTAGAGGGGAGTGAGGGAAGCAGGGGTGCTTTCGGTGCAGGGGAAGTCGATAATAACTATACCCAATGACGCAAGCGCGATTGTTCGCACTGGCTCCCCCATGCCCTGCTCTCATACTACTCCTTTGAGGGGTAGTATGAAATTTTGATTTTTACATCAGCAAAAGACTTCTATTCGTCTCTAATTTTTTGGGACGAAAAGCGCCCAATTAAGTCTAGTATCCTAAATAATTTAAACTTGTCAGCTTTAGCATCAGCAACAGCTTGATTTTATAGTTATGACTACATGAGTTGAGCTACTTAAAAGTCAAATACACAACAAATAATAATCAGGTGATGCAAATGGCTTATAGTGACTTTACCTTAAATAAATTTAAAAAGGATTTCAATATTCATATTAATGAAGAAATAGATTTATGTGCCAACATTGAGCCTATAGAAATAAGTGAAAAACTCAAAAATACTTTAGAAGAAACTACAGAATTAGCTTTGGCAATAAATACAGAAAAAGCTCGTTCAGAAATGATTATTACACCTATTTTATTGGAAGTAAGACGTAAAGCAAATTACCAAATTAGTTTATTCTCAGGTTCAGATTTTAATGTTGATGTTGAAAAAGGATTAAATGGTTATTGTGATTTTGTGATCAGTCGCTCGAAGGAACAGTTAACAATTAATGCACCTGTAATGATTATTATAAGGGCAAAGAATGAAAATATTAAAGGTGGATTAGGTGAATGTATGGCGGCAATGTTGGCAGCACAGATATTTAACCAGCAAGAAGGGAATGAAATAAAAACTATTTATGGGGCGGTGACGACGGGAGATATTTGGAAATTTTTAAAGCTGGAAGGTACTAATTTGTGGGTTGATTTGAATAATTATTATATTAAAGAAGTAAATAAAATCTTAGGAATTTTATGTCAAGCAACGCCAGGTTAAAAGCCGAATAAGCAGTTATATTTTCTGATTTGTATGATTTTGTTATTCATTCCTGTATTACTCAATAATTGTTTGCACTACCAATAAACCAATGCACTCAGCTAAACTTGACTTGTGCGTGACAGTTCAGTATAAGCTGTGGCTGTATCTTTCATATATTCGTATTCTTCTTTAATTTTTTTGTATTGATTATTAATAGCAAAACTCTTATTTGAAAGTAAATTTGGGTCATATTCTGCAAGTTGTCTGCCAATCAACATTTCTCTAATTAAGCCAACATATACTTGCTGCAATTCTTCCGCTTTATCCAGCAAGTTTTCAACTTGAAATAATGCTCTTTCGTAAACTTCCTGTTGACTTGCATAAAATTCTGAGGTTGCTACTAAATCAAGCAATTCGTTGATTTTGTGCCACTGCTTTTTTAAATTTAAAATTTCTGGCTCGACAAATTGAATATGCTCTTTCATCAGTGAAGCTAGTTCTTGGGCTACTTTCAGGTTGACTCTGCCTTGAGTATTTATTTTTTCGGAAACTGGAATACGAATAGATTGAAGATTATGCCAGGAATAAATATACTCAATGCCTTCTGTTGTCAGTTTGGGAAAAACAACCCGGATTCTACGATTATCGTTAACATCAAAAAAGATACCTAAATTTCCTAAAGGCAAATTTGGGTAACGAGTTTCTGCCCCATCAACTTCCACCACCAACTTACTTCTGATTTGCTGTATCTTTTGATTGGGATATAAGACAAACCAATATGCGCCTAGAAACATGATTAGCAGGATGATGGTGAGTACCATACTTGTGTTCTTTAGAGCCAGTTTTGTGCTTTTACCCAATCGTTAACAGCCAACCAGCTTGAGGTTCAATCTGGGAAAGCAAGACCAGTCATTGGGTCACGGATATATAATCCTAGTGTAAGCGATCGCACCACTTCATCCCAATGGGGTGTCAGCTGTTCTGCTTGATCTGCCCAATAATCGAATGTAATCAAGCACTGAATATTTGACCCCAAACCAATGCAAGTCCGTGAAAATGCTTCCCGTGGTTCTTCTTGGGTGTCAATAAATTTGATCTCTGTCCAGACAATTCTGGCGGTTTGGCGCTTGACGGTGATAATTTCTCCCTTAGCAATGACATTGCGACTATCGTCTTCGATGATTTTCTTTAAAGTGGGTTTTAGCGGAAACAAACTCCAATCATTGGGTGGTAGACGATTAAAAGATACTTCTAGACAGCAATCATCATTGGGTGGTTTTTTATCGAGGAACTTGAAGGATTTTTCTTGGGGTTCAAAAACCCAATCTTGAGGAACATTGAAGCGAACAGCACCCCGGTCTGCAACAAAAATTTTGTAACCTGATGGAGATTCCCAGCGGTGGTCAGGTTTTAGTTCAAGCGTTTCTTTAATCCACTGGAGATTGCTTTTTTTACGCTTTGCCATAGTGTTTTTGCCAATCTGCTCAAGAGTGCGATCGCACTTGGTTGAGTCGTAGGCGATCGCCCATTTTGCTAATTGTATCAGAGGCAGTCAGGTCTTGGTAAACCACTGCGTTGGCGAGGCAGCAAAGACTTAAGGGTTTTGACCTATAGCAAAGTGCTGAGTGCTGAGCAGCCAGCCGCGTATCTAACCTTGGCGTGAGCGATCGCTTCATAGGTGGAAATGGTAGAGTAAAATCAAGCACCTTGATCAAAACTAGAACACATTATGTCTATGCAACCTCACAAAGCTAATGAAATTTGTCAGTAGTGAGAATAATTAACAGTCTATTTATAAATACAATCAGGACTTACGCAAAGGTTACGGAAAAACGAACCACAGAGGCACAGAGGACACGGTGAGACAGCGCTGCGGGAGGGTTTCCCTCCGCAGGCGACTGCGTTAGCGCAGCGTTAGCGACGCAGGAGCGTCACCCGAAGGGAGAAATGAGAGTTTGAGAGGTTTTTTGCGTAAGTTATAACAATATTAAGTAGGGGAAGCAAAAAGCGGTAATGCACTCTACTGGCTGACTGATTGACCACAGACACCAAAAAGCGCCCCCCAGAAGGAGAGCGCTTTTTAATTGATTAGACGTGGCTAAGAATTAACCGTTGATAGCAGGAGCGCTGATAGCAACAGGAGCAACATCACCAGCAGCTAAGTCTAAGGGGAAGTTGTGAGCATTACGCTCGTGCATTACTTCCATACCCAAGTTAGCGCGGTTGATGATATCAGCCCAGGTGTTAATCACACGACCTTGGGAATCAATCACAGACTGGTTGAAGTTGAAGCCGTTCAAGTTGAACGCCATTGTGCTTACACCCAACGCTGTGAACCAGATGCCGATTACAGGCCAAGCAGCCAGGAAGAAGTGCAAGCTGCGGCTGTTGTTGAAGGATGCGTATTGGAAGATTAGACGACCGAAGTAACCGTGAGCAGCTACGATGTTGTAGGTTTCTTCTTCTTGACCGAATTTGTATCCGTAGTTCTGTGATTCGTTTTCGGTGGTTTCACGAACCAAGGAAGATGTTACTAGAGAACCGTGCATTGCAGAGAATAGACTTCCACCGAATACACCAGCCACTCCTAACATGTGGAAGGGGTGCATGAGGATGTTGTGTTCTGCTTGGAAGACGATCATGAAGTTGAAGGTTCCGGAGATACCCAAGGGCATACCATCAGAGAAGGAACCTTGACCGATTGGGTAAATCAAGAATACTGCGGTTGCAGCAGCAACAGGTGCTGAGAATGCTAGGCAGATCCAAGGACGCATTCCTAAGCGGTAGCTGAGTTCCCATTCACGACCTAGGTAGCAGAATACGCCGGTCAGGAAGTGGAAGATTACCAATTGGTAAGGACCACCGTTGTACAACCATTCATCAAGAGATGCTGCTTCCCAAATTGGGTAGAAGTGTAAACCAATTGCGTTGGAGGAAGGTACTACTGCTCCGGAGATGATGTTGTTTCCATACAGTAGGGAACCTGCTACTGGTTCGCGGATTCCGTCGATGTCTACGGGAGGTGCGGCGATGAAGGCGATTATGAAGCAGGTGGTTGCAGCTAGCAGGGTTGGAATCATCAACACGCCGAACCAGCCGATGTATAGGCGGTTGTTGGTGCTGGTGATCCAGTTGCAGAACTGCTCCCATACGTTGGCGCTTTGGCGCTGTTGTAAGGTTGCTGTCATGGCTTTATAAGTGCGGTTTGTTGTTTATGTATCAGGCGTGTTTGTTTTTGCCTGTGATAGTAATTTACACTGCTTTACAAAAGTTAATCAAGTGTTTTAAGTTTTGTTATGGTGATAGCTGTTATTAGCTTTGCTTATTTAAGCGTTCACTTGATACTCCCTGAACAAGAGCAAGCGATCGCTTGTATGATTAGTTCATTAACTTGATGGTTGACAAGCCGAAGCGGGGGCAATAACCCTAAAGACTTGTCAAAATCCCCAGAACCTTAACAATATAATAATTACAGCGTTTCAAGAATGCGGCAAGTTGCAAATAATTTGCAATAATAAAGGCTGAAAATGACTTTTTTTTCAACCCGTCAAAATGCTTCCCAGGAAGCTTGCTTTGTAACAGTTTCAGCACCGAGCAGTTTCCATAAACCACTTCCCCGCAAGGGGATTAAAATACCCAATTCAGTTTGATCAAGAAGTGGGGGCTAAGTTTCCATAAACCATTTCCCCGCAAGGGGATTGAAATGTGTCGTCAATTATTGCGTCTTCCAATATTAAACAGTTTCCATAAACCATTTCCCCGCAAGGGGATTGAAATATTCACTGCCCTCTTGCTTGCCATGTCTAAACCCAAGTTTCCATAAACCATTTCCCCGCAAGGGGATTGAAATCACTAGGTTGATCAAGAGTGACTTGACTAGCTAGAGTTTCCATAAACCATTTCCCCGCAAGGGGATTGAAATAAGAAAGTTGAAACACAGAAACGAGTTACCACAAGGGTTTCCATAAACAATTTCCCCATAAGGGGATTGAAACCTTTAAGAGTCTGATTTAATCCAGACATCCGCATCGTTTCCATAAACACTTTCCCCACAAGGGGATTAAAACCTAATCAGCCAACAAGTATCTATTAAATCGGTACGAATTTTCATAAACCATTTCCCCGCAAGGGGGCTGAAACAATGCAGCCTTAAAAAAATGTCAGGAAAAGCATAGGGTTTTCATTAACCATATATCCTTATATAAACAGACCTCCATCTAGTCGATGCATTCGCTGTGGGGAAAACCAGCAGCAAAAATGGCAGTCCTTCCATTGACTCCATGTTGAAGCAACTGGCATCGCCAAGAACGCCGAGAATTCGTAGAGTCTGCGTGAGTCCTACCACTGTTATACAAAGCCAAAAAATTTTCCTTCACCCTCTTGACTCTCCAGTTTACTGGAGACTTCACAATGAAATTAGTTGATCAAAGGAAAATTAAACATGAAACTTCAGCTAACAGTTCCTAACATGGCTTGTTCTGCTTGTGGAGAAACCATTACAAAAGCCATCCAAGCAGTTGACCCCACAGCTGAGGTTGGAACCGATCCAAAAACGAAGCTAGTCAGCGTCGAAACTCAGGCATCCGAAGCAGCAGTGACAGAAGCAATAATAGCTGCTGGCTATTCGGTCGCATCTAATTAGGAACTGGGGAGATGGGGAGCAGGGGAGCAGGGGAGAAAAATTTGCATCGGTAATCTGACAGCGGGAAGGGAATATCTATTTCTGTTCCCAATTCCCAATTCCCCATTCCCAATTCCCCATTCCCTACCTTGAAAGATTTGTTAAATTTTCTCATCTTGTCAAAACAAATGAGTGTAAAGGAACCAAAAAGATGGAAAGTACCACACTCAAACTACGCGGTATGAGTTGTGCTTCTTGTGCCAGAAGCGTTGAACAAGCAATCAGTTCTGTCCCTGGTGTGAATGAATGTAGTGTCAACTTTGGAACAGAACAGGCAACAGTTGAGTATGACCCCAAAACAACTAATATACAAGCCATCCAAGATGCAGTAGATGCAGCAGGTTACTCTGCCTATCCACTCCAGGAAAAAAACTTGATGGTAGGAGAAGATGATGCTGAGAAAACAACTCGTTTGCGAGAATCTCGTTATCTATTGCGAAAAGTAATTGTGGCTGGTGTTATTGGTGTTGTGCTGGTGATTGGGTCGTTACCCATGATGATTGGGTTAGATTTGCCTATTATTCCAGGATGGTTGCATAATTCTTGGGTACAACTGGCGCTAACAACTCCAGTGTTATTCTGGTCTGGTGCTGATTTCTTTAAAAATGCCTGGAAAGCTTTAAAACGCCACACAGCAACAATGGATACTTTAGTTGCTCTGGGTACGGGAGCAGCATATGTTTATTCTTTGTTTGCTACAGCTTTCCCCAGTTTTTTTGTCGCTCAAGGATTAAAGCCAGATGTATATTATGAAGCAGCGGTTGTAATTATTGCTTTAATTCTTTTGGGACGATGGTTAGAAAACCGTGCCAAAGGACAAACCTCAGAAGCAATTCGTAAGCTGATCGGTTTGCAAGCAAAAACAGCACGGCTAATTCGTAATGGAAAAGAAATAGATGTGCCTATTGAGCAAGTGCAGATTGGCGATGTGATATTAGTTCGTCCTGGTGAGAAGATTCCCGTAGATGGGGAAGTGATTGAAGGGAAATCTACAATTGATGAAGCGATGGTGACAGGGGAAAGTTTACCTGTGAAAAAGCAACCTGGGGATGAAGTCATCGGGGCTACCATCAACAAAACTGGAAGTTTTAAGTTTCGGGCAACACGCGTCGGAAAAGATACAGTGCTAGCACAGATTGTTCAACTAGTGCAGCAAGCTCAAGGTTCTAAAGCTCCCATTCAAAGACTAGCAGACCAAGTGACCGGATGGTTTGTGCCTGCGGTGATTGCGATCGCTCTGGTCACCTTCATCGTTTGGTACAACATCATGGGTAATGTGACTTTAGCACTAGTTACCACAGTTGGCGTGTTAATTATTGCTTGTCCTTGTGCCTTGGGTTTAGCTACACCAACTTCTGTGATGGTAGGCACAGGTAAAGGTGCAGAAAATGGTATCTTAATTAAAGGAGCCGAAAGCTTAGAACTGGCACACAAAATCCAAACCATTGTCTTAGACAAAACTGGAACTATCACTCAGGGGAAACCAACAGTTACAGATTTTGTCACAAACAGCGGTGTCCTCAATGGTAACGAAATCAAGTTGATACAACTGGTAGCATCTGTAGAACGCAGTTCAGAACATCCACTGGCAGAAGCAGTTGTCAGATATGCCCAATCCCAAGAAGTAACCTTAGCAGAAGTCCGAGATTTTGCAGCAATTGCAGGTAGTGGTGTCCAAGGCATCGTTGACAATCGTCTGGTACAAATTGGTACACAACGCTGGATGGAAGAATTAGGTATTGACACCAAAGCTTTGCAAAACGATAAAGACCGCTTAGAATACCTGGGTAAAACAGCTGTTTGGCTGGCAGTTGACGGAGAAATTAAAGGATTGATGGGTATTGCTGATGCCATCAAACCGACTTCTGTCCAAGCGGTAAAAGCATTGCAAAAACTGGGTTTAGAAGTTGTCATGCTTACAGGCGATAACCGTCGCACTGCCGAAAGCATTGCTCGTGAAGTTGGTATCAAGCGCGTTTTGGCAGAAGTCCGCCCAGACCAAAAAGCTGCTATGATTAAGTCGCTGCAAGCTCTTGAGCAGAGGAGCGGGGGTGCAGGGGAGCGAGGGAGAATATTTTCTCCAAAATCCCAAATCCCAAATCCCAAATCCCAAATTGTAGCGATGGTGGGTGATGGAATCAACGATGCACCCGCTTTAGCTCAAGCAGATGTCGGTATAGCAATAGGTACTGGTACAGATGTAGCGATCGCAGCTAGTGACATCACACTAATCTCTGGTGATTTACAAGGCATTGTAACTGCCATCCAACTCAGCCGCGCTACGATTCGCAATATCCGTCAAAATCTCTTTTTCGCCTTCATCTACAACGTTGTCGGTATTCCTATTGCGGCTGGAATTCTTTTCCCCATCTTTGGTTGGTTACTTAATCCCATCATCGCAGGTGCAGCAATGGCATTGAGTTCGGTTTCTGTAGTTACCAATGCTTTACGTTTGCGTAAGTTTCAACCTAAAACACTTGGCTAGAGGAAGATGAATAAAACAGCAATCATCGGTAGTATTGCAAGTATAGGCGTTGTGTTAGGAATTGCTTCCCATAAAGCAGTTGCACAAAAGCCTCAGCACATGCACCCATCTCAAACAGAACAAACCAGTCAATTTCAATTCATTGAACAGCCATTGAGTAACAAAGTTGCAGTCACGCTTGGAGGCTTAGGGTTAATTAGTTTAGAACTTTGGTGGTTTTTGCTCAGTAAACCCAAGTCCCAGCAAGCAATTGCAGCAAATGGGGGTATCCAAGAAGTCACTGTAACTGTAGATGGTGGATACGAACCAAGTCAGATTGTGGTGCAGGTCGGAAAACCCGTGCGACTTTTGTTTGACCGCAAAGACCCCAGCAGTTGCTTAGAACAATTGCTGATTCCAGACTTTCACATTGCCGCAGATTTACCACTCAATCAAGTGACTACTGTAGAATTTACACCCAAACAAGTTGGAAATTATGTTTTTACCTGTGGTATGAATATGTTTCGCGGTGCGATCGCGGTACAAGCAGATGCTACTTAAGAAACAGCCTCTTCTCAAATACCTGTATCAACTAATATGCCATCTGTTTGACAAAGCTGATGCTTGACTCTCCAGTTAACTGGAGAGTCTAAAATTCGGATAGACAATTATATGTAGCAGGGCATTACTATGTTAACCCAAGAGGTGGTGAATACATTAACCCCAAAACAGCCAAAACTAATTGGTACAGTTGCCAAGGAAAGTGGTGTACCAATTAAAACCATTCGCTATTATGAAGAGCTTGGTCTAGTCAAATCATTAGGAAGAACTGAAGGTGGATTTAGATTATTTGATGCTGATGTTTTGACTCGTTTACACTTTATTAAACGCGCTCAAAGTTTAGGGCTGTCTTTAGCAGAAATTAAAGAGTTTTTACAAGTTCATGATCAGGGGGAATTACCCTGTGAACATATAAAAATTCAGCTAGAGAATAGGGTCAAATCTATTGATGAACAAATTCAGCAATTACTCATCCTGAAACAAGATTTAGAAGCAATACTTTCAGATTGGTCAGTCAAAACTGAAAGTGATAATTCAACAATTTGTCCAATTATTGAATAACAAATTAAGAATTTTAACAGCACAGCAACTTAGCTATTCGCTATAACCCTAATTTTCATGTAGGGGCAATTCATGAATTGACCCTACAATAGATACTTTTGCCTCAATCCCATAACAAAAGGAATACCAGATTATGCCACACAAACTTACTCAGAAAACGATGATGATAGCGATCGCTAGCACATTGATTACAAATGTAGGGCTAATCCCAGCAATGGCTGAACAGCCACACCAAGAACACAAAGGTCATGACGGTCATGACATGCCAGTTCCAACAACTAATGTCCAGACCTTGCCACCTGTACCTAATAATTTACCTGGCTGGATGGACAACAAAGACAGAAACCATATCTATCGTAAGCGCGGTGTCTACAATGATGCTATCTACAACATTCAACCACTAGCTTTGGATTTGAATGCAGTTGCCGTAGGACATGCTTTTGCTTACGAAGACTTGGTGACAGGCAAAGCCAAAGACTTAGAAACTAAAACTTTTGCACGCATCAATTGGGTGTTGAACAACCCGCCGCGCTTCATGCCTGACGAAGCCAATATTTCAGCAACTTTCGGGCGCAAATATGGGGTTTTGGAACAGGTATTTGATTGGACACATATTCTTCACGCACAAACTGTAGACGTACTTGCTAGCACAAAGCTTACTGATGCTGAAAAAAAAGCAGAAATTCAGCGTCTGTATAAGTTTTACGTCGATAATGTGCCTTACGCCATCACAGACTTACCTATGAATATGGGCTACCTTGATTCTCAGCCCTATTCTAAAGCATTCCGCCGCAAGTATCCCAAGGTAAACGGGTTGTTCTGGGGCTACCACTGGCTGCAAGGCTCAATGTATGACTTACTTTACAACAAAACGCTTCAACAACAACGTACTGCCTACGCCACCGTTGGCAAACGTTACCACGAAGTAGAGTTGTATCGCACTGACCGTCCATTTATGCCAATGTTTGCAGAGGTCAGTCCGAAATTCGCTGCTGATTTTCCATATATCTCGAACGTCTTTGATAATTTACACATGTTACACGACATGGTGAACGACATCTTAGCCTCTGACTGGATGACAGAACAGCAGAAGCAAGGACAGATTAAGCGTGCAATTTGGATGGTGATGGCAGCTAATCACAAAGGAATGAAGCCAGGTGAAAACTACGGTGAGGGTCTACACGACCACCGCTTTATGGAAGGTATGCCAGGTATGGGTTTGATGCCAGAAGGCTCAATGAATCACGACCACGGAAAGCCTAACTCAGACACTATGCCACATCAACAACATATGGGTCACTAAGTAGTAGAAGCCATGAAAAAATTAACACAACATGTAATAGCCGTCTTGGGTGCAACGGCGTTAGCTATGTTATTTGCTCCCAATGCACAAGCTGTAGACCACAATAATATTGACGCTAATCGTCCCCTATCTTTTGACGATGCCGAGTCTATTGGTTATCGGGAACAGGCAATTGAATTAGGAGGTGTAATATCTTTGCCACGCGATCGCTCAGTTGGTGGAGAATTTGAAATTGAGTATCTCTACGGTTTTGCACCCAATACCCACCTCAATATCGGTATCGATCCCAGTGTCGGAGGTCGCGCTGACTCAAACGATACCCGCTTTGACCCAGGTAATATATCTGTAGGAGTGTTCCATAACTTCAACCGCGAATACAACAACACCCCCGCTTTCGCCGTTCGTGCTGATGCCTATTTCCCAACGGGACGAGACTCTAAAGGTGTGGATTTTCGCCTACGCGGTATTGCCAGCAAAACTGTTGGGCAATACGACCGTTTACACCTCAACCTTGACCTGAACGTGAATACCTCCCCTGACAGCGATGAAAGCTCTGTCATACCTGGTATTATTTTGGGTTATTCCAAACCTTTAGGCTACCCGCGGCGTTTTGACCGCACCTTTGTAGCAGAAGTAGGAGTGCGTGACAGCGAGGAAAAGGGAGAAGGCGCGATAGTATCAGCCGGTGTAGGTTTGCGTCAGCAGGTAGGCTACCAAAGCGTTTTGGATCTAGGTTTAAAAGGCGACATTGCAGGCAGTGATGGTGATGGTGAGCGTAGTCAATTGCGCTTAGTTGCTGGCTATTCTGTGGCTTTTTGATCACACTAAAACGACTGTAGATAATCGCCAACTTGTCCTAACTAGGTTTAGATTCAAAGCGATGTAATACTTGATTTCGGGAAAATTATGTGATATGTTTGCATGAGCTTTATACGGTAAAACAGTAGAATTACTGTACTTTATATAACCACCGCACCCTGCAAAAGCATAGTTTGCATTAAACGGAAATTGCCCCTTATGCCAAAAGACTGGTTTGAATGGCACGAATTTTACAACACCGAACCAGTATTGCAGCAACGACTGCAAATTGTTCGGCAATATATTTCTGATAGCTTGGATGTATCTTTACCAGGAATCATTCGTGTAGTTAGTGTTTGTGCGGGTGATGGAAGGGATTTATTGGGAACGCTATCAAACCACCCTCGCGCGAAAGATGTATACGCACGACTTATAGAACTAAACCCGAAATTGGTTGAACGTGGAAGAATAGCTATAGAATCAGCTGGTTTGGCAAAGCAAATTGAGTTTATCAATGGCGATGCAACAAATTCCTCCAGCTATGCAGGAACTGTGCCAGCAGATATTGTTATTGTGTGTGGTGTATTAGGCCATGTAGGAGACGAAGCTGGACTGAATCGTTTTCTTCGTAACCTAAGTTTCTTAACTAAAAAAGGTTCCTTGATCATCTGGACTCGTGGAGACACTAACGGTATTCGCCATTCTGAGACTGTCCGTAAACTTTTGCGTGAAGCTGAGTTTGAAGAAGTTAGTTTCCAACTCACTGCTACAGGAGATATGGGAGTAGGACTTCATCGTTATCTCGGTGAAGGTTCGGCTTTAGTGGAGAATCAACAGTTATTTGTGTTTTCCGGCGACCCAAATCGAGGATCGCAGCCAGTTTCTCAAACCTCTGGAGAATGAAGCAGATTATTGTCTAAAATTTGCAGATAGCAGTTTTCAGGTATTTAATCAATAAGATTAATTGATCAATGATGCGATCGCTAGCACCTTGATTACATTTGTATTCTGTAATAACTTAGTTAACAATATGAGTTAGCAATTAAAATTAAAAGCTCCGTCTACAATCGCTAACCTGTCTTAAGCCATCTTTTTTCTGAACTTCGACAACAGCAAACACACTAGTCCCATGACTACTAGCGGCACTGACAAAGCAGGTTCTGGAACAGACTGAGGATTATATCCAGGCGGGTAAGCGAACGGATTTTCTGAAATACTGCTGAGTGACACCAAAAACTGCTGAATATCAGTGTCGATATTACCATCATTACTACCAGCACCTGTAGAAAGAATGAGCCGATTAAACGTCTCGGAGTCTGATAATCCAAAAGTTTCTGTTAATGGCAGAAATTCTTCGCCGAATCTACCTATGAGAGAGTTAATCAGGTTGTCAACATCAGTTCTGATCCCTTGGCTCAAAGATTCTAAACTGTTGGTATTACTGTAAATACCAATGATTGTGTTGTTAGTATCTGTTAACCAGTTGCCATTACCAACGATTGTATTGCCGCTGGTGAATACCCAGTTGCCGTTTCCAATGATTGTGTTGTTACTACCGAAATCCCAATTACCGTTTCCAACGGTTATGTTGTCACCACCAAATTGCCAATTACCATTACCAAGTGTTGCGTTGTTACTTCCGTTGTCCCAATACCAGTTACCATTACCAAGGGTTGCGTTGTTACCGCCGAAGTGCCAATTACCATTGCCAATGGTTGCATTATTATTATTAAAGTTCCAATTGCCGTTGCCAATAATGGCGCTGTCATTCCCAAAGTTTGAATTGAAATTACCAAGAGTTGCGTTATTGCTACCAGAGTCTTTGTTGCCATTACCAATTGGTGCGTTATCCTCGTTAATGGGTAGACCACCAGCACCAGGGATATTACCGCTATAGGGTATGTTGTTACCACCGATTATGTTTAACAGATCAAAAGGCGATTGCTGAAGTGAACTACCATCTGTAAAAGGATTATTTCCGCCAGCAAAAGGATTTTTAGCATCATTTGGAAAGTCCTCACCCAGCACTAACTTCAAGCGATTAAAGATTAATTGCTGAAGTTGACTGCCACCATCGCCTCTAAATGGATTAATACCACCACCTGGAATAGTACTACTAATGCCACCTGCAAAGGGATTACCATCAATACTACTAGTTAGGGAATTACCAGCACCAGAGGTGTTTACCCCACTATAAATGGGGTTGACAGCAGACGCATCCATTAGTAATAATCTCCTATTTTTGGTTCAAAATTTTTGTATAATTGAGGGATGTCAAACAGACATATTCAATCTAAATGAATAATTTTGTCCTGTAGTGTTTTATAGGTTTAAGTAGTTTTTATTTAGTAGTGTATTGAGCTTGATAAATCTCAATTCCAATTAGTCAAAATAGTTATTATGATGAAAACTTAATAGTTTTCATCAAATTAACTTTTGGTATATACACTATAAAAATATTGCTGCCAGTACAATGACTAATCCTTTGATTGGCATGTCATTTTTTTTGCTTTTTATAGTGGTTTTCAGTTGAAGCAAATACAATACCCTACCTACTCTGTTGAGAACCTTCTGTTTACTAATCCCTCTTTTGTTACTTTCAGCAGAGAAAAGAGAATTTAAATGACAAATGGAACAAAATTAGAATGCGATCGCTCAGTTTATAATTTATGTTTGGGGTTCGGGGTAAGGATATTATTTTTTTCTGCTTATAGTGATTAAAGAGAAAAAACTACGAATTGAAACGCAGATAAACACAGATAGGACATCTGTGTTTATCTGAGGATTTTTGCCGTAATTTTAATGACTGCTACTAAGCGGACGTGTTACTGTCCGCCACCGAATGATGGGATACCGCCACCACCGAATGATGGGATACCGCCACCACCGAATGATGGGATACCGCCACCACCGAATGATGGGATACCGCCACCGAATGATGGGATATCGCCACCACCGAATGATGGGATATCGTTACCACCGAATGATGGGATACTTCCACCACTTGGGATACTGCCGCCAGTAATGAAACCTTGTGTTGGGTCTTGACCACCAGCGAAGTTCTTCCAGAAGTCTTGGCTATTGGTTGGGTCTTGACCACCAGCGAAGCTATTCCAGAAGTCTTGGCTATTGGTTGGGTCTTTACCCTCGGCGAAGTTTTTCCAGAAGTCTTGGCTGTTGGTTGGGTCTTGACCAGCAGCAAAGCTATTCCAGAAGTCTTCGCCGAAAGGATCGCCGTTACCTGAGCTAGGAATACTGGCTCCACTGGGAATACTCCCACCAGTTAAGGGATCGCTAGGGCCTTTAGTTGGATCTTGACCACCAGCGAAGATATTCCAGAAGTTTTCACCAGCGAAAGGATTTCCATTATAGGGAAGGTTATCTGTGCCACCTGAAGCTGGGAATGGATTTTGGACACCTCCATCACTAAAGGCTTTTTCAAAAGCTTCAAGTACTTCTTCTTGATTTACATTTGGAATCTTGAACACTTCAGCAAAGGGTGATTGCTCAAGCTGTTTGATAAGTACTTCTTTTGAAGGTGTGTTGCTGTTACTACCTTGAGTTGAATCTGCCATCAGAACTAATCCTCCTATTTTTAGGATATTAATTTTGTCAAATTGGGAACATAGAATAGACACAAATTAGCCAAATTAAGGCTTATTATTGTGTTTTACATTGCTAGAGTTAGCTATTTATAGATTTTGAGATAAAAAATAAAGCTTTAAATCTCTAAAGTTATTATTTTTTAGCGCATGAGATCAATTAAATATTCATGCGCTAATTCTTGATGAATACCGAATTGCATTCAAATAGGAAATATAGCTGTCGCGAGTAGTGTTAGGACATCAACAGATGATAAAACCTAGACACAAGAAGACTTTTCACCCGGTACCCAGTCCCTAGTCCCCAGTCCCCAGCTATATCAAGCAGGCACAGAAGTAGGCGGCAAAAATACTTTTGAATGCAAGTGAGTATAACTAAACAGAAGTTACTAATTCAGGTGTAGACCAGCGATTAACTACTTTGCCTATAATTGACATTTCTTGAACCAATCGGTCAAATTTCTCAGGTGTTAAGGATTGGGGGCCATCAGATAAAGCCTTAGCTGGATTGGGGTGAACTTCAATCATCAAGGCATCTGTACCAGCTGCTATAGCAGCCATTGCCATCGGTGCAACATACTCAGATTTACCAGTACCATGGCTTGGATCAATCATGATTGGTAAATGTGTGAGCGATCGCAATACTGGAATCACTGATAAATCTAAAGTATTACGAGCATATTTCGTATCAAAGGTTCTAATTCCCCGCTCACAGAGAATCACATTAGGATTTCCTGATGCCAGAATATACTCTGCTGCCATCAACCACTCGTCAATTGTAGCTGCCATTCCTCGCTTCAGCAGCACCGGTTTATCTTGTGCGCCTACCTTTTTGAGCAATGCAAAGTTTTGCATATTTCTAGCGCCTACCTGAATCACATCAGCTACTCTCGCCACTGCTGGTAAATCAGCAGTATCCATAACTTCTGTGATAATGCCCAACCCTGTAGCTTCCCGCGCCGCAGCTAACAAACCTAACGCACTCTCACCATGTCCTTGAAACGCATAAGGTGAAGTCCGAGGTTTGTAAGCTCCGCCACGCAGAAACTTTGCTCCTGCTGCCTTCACCCGCTTTGCTGTCTCTACAATCATCTGTTCATTTTCAACAGAGCAAGGGCCAGCTACCACCACCAGAGGATGATGTTCTCCAATATAGACGCGCCCGTTAGGTGTGGGTACAACGACTTCGCTAGCTTCTCCATATCGAAATTCTCGACTAACGCGTTTGAAAGGTTTTTGCACTCGCATCACTTGCTGAATCCAAGGGCTAATCTCTTGAATTTGCAATGTATCCATGATAGAAGTATCGCCAATTATCCCAAGGATCACTTTATGGACACCGACGCTTTTTTCTACAGTGACTCCCCAACCATCACTCACAATTTCGCTGATCCGAGTAATTTCTTCAGCAGGCGTACCGCTTTTTAGTACTATAATCATCTTCTTTTTCCTTCTGTATAGTTAACAAAGTGAGTTAGGAGTTAGGAGTTAAGAGTTAGGAGTTATTATTCTGTTTCTGTCTCCTCCCCATCTCCCTCATTCCCCCTCTTTTCCATTCGCGTCAAGCCTGTAGCAATTAGTGTAAAAACTCAGCAAGTAGTTCTAATTTTTTCCAAGCTGCGCCGCTTCGCAGAACTTCCTTCGCAATGTCAATACCTTTAACACAACCTTCTAAAATATCTGCTGTGCCTTCAATGGTTTCACTTACTTGCAATGCTAAAGCTGTATTTAAAGCAACTACATCATGCTGTGCTTGAGTGCCTTTACCTTGCAAAACTGCTTTCAAAATTTCGGCATTTTCCTGGACATCTCCACCCCGCAACGCCTCAGTTGGTGCAGGATTCAAACCAATTTCTTGAGGATTGAGGCTTAGAGGACGTACTTTTTGGTCTTGGAGTACAGCTAAGTAAGTGATGTCAGCTAAACCAGCCTCATCTAACCTTTCCTTGGCGTGGAGTGCGATCGCTCGCCGGCATCCCAATTGTGATAATGCTTGAGCGATCGCTTCTAATAAAAGCGGGTCGTTCACACCAACAATTTGTCCTGTGGGTCGCATCGGATTTACTAGAGGCCCAAGCAGGTTAAAAATAGTACGCACTTTCAAAGCTTGTCGCAAACTAGCAACCGCCTTGAGTGCTGGATGCCAGCCTGGAGCAAACAAAAAAGTGATACCAACCTCACCAACTGCTGCCTGTACTTTCTCTGGGCTAGCCTTAAGATTTATACCCAAAGCTTCTAAAACATCAGCAGAACCAGCTTTACTAGATGCTGAACGATTACCATGTTTGGCAACTTTTACCCCTGCGGCTGCGGCAACAAAGGCAACAGCAGTGGAAATATTAAAGGTTGAAGCGCCATCTCCACCAGTTCCACAGGTATCAATTAGGGGGATTGGGGATTGGGTACTAGGGATTAGGGATTGGGTAAATTCTTCCCCAGTCACGCCAGTTCGCTCAACGGGGGGAACCCCCGCACGCGACTGGCTCACCAGTCCCCAGTCACCAGTCCCCAGTCTTTGAGATTGCAGGACTGTGGCCATGCCAACTAATTCTGCTGCGGATACGCCTTTGGCCTGAATTGCGGCTAAAATCGCCCCCGATAAGACGGGGGGAATAGCATCTGTTAGCCAAGCCTGCATCAGATTTGTAGCTTGGGCAACTGTTAGGGATTCTCGATTCAACAACTGTTGCAATAAACCTGGCCAGTTGTATGAGTCAAGATTAGAGGGGATGTTGTCTGGTGAGACTTGATTTACAGCTATCATACATATGAGTAAGCTAAAACATATTTAAGTTGCACAATCACTTCATTTTTTCGTTCTTTGTCATTGGTCATTAGTTATTTGTATTTACAAAGGACAAAGGACTAATGACTAATGACTAATAGCTAAGGACTTTCGCTACAGTTTGCACATCTTTGTCGCCTCTACCGGAGCAATTGATGACAATGCGCGGACTACCATTTAATTGAGGGCAAAGAGTTTCTAGATAAGCGATCGCATGAGCGGTTTCTAAGGCAGGTATAATCCCTTCTAGTCGTGAAAGCCTTTGAAATGCGTCTAGCGCCTGTTTATCAGTTACACTATAATACTCGGCGCGACCAAGATCCTTTAAATAACTATGTTCAGGCCCCACACCGGGATAATCCAATCCTGCACTAATGGAATGTGCTTCTACTACTTGACCATCATCATCTTGTAGTAAATAGCTCATGGCACCGTGCAAAACTCCAACTTTCCCTCGTGTGAGAGTGGCTGCATGTTTTTCTGTATCCACACCTTCGCCTGCTGCTTCTACTCCAACTAAGCGTACAGAAGGTTCATCGACAAACTCATGGAACAATCCAATGGCATTGGAACCTCCACCTACACAAGCTAGAAGGATATCGGGTAAACCACCCCATTTCTCTTGACACTGAACGCGAGTTTCTTTACCAATAACTGCGTGAAAGTCACGTACCAACATCGGGTAGGGATGAGGCCCAGCAACAGAACCGAGGATGTAATGTGTTGTTTCTACGTTAGTTACCCAATCTCGAATAGCTTCGGAAGTTGCATCTTTGAGGGTGCCTGTACCCGCTTCCACTGGGCGAACTTCTGCCCCCATCAACTTCATCCGAAACACATTTAAAGCTTGCCGTTCCATGTCATGGATGCCCATGTAAATCACACATGACAAACCAAATCTGGCACATACAGTGGCAGTTGCTACACCATGCTGTCCTGCACCTGTCTCTGCAATAATGCGTTGCTTGCCCATGCGTTTAGCTAGTAATACCTGAGCTAAAGCGTTATTAATTTTATGAGCGCCTGTATGATTTAAATCTTCACGCTTTAAGTAAATTTGCGCTCCTGTGCCATCTGGTCTAGCGTAGTGTGCCGTGAGGCGTTCAGCAAAATATAAAGGGCTGGGTCTTCCTACGTAATCGCGGAGTAAGTTTTGCAGTTCAGCTTGGAAACTCGGCTCGTTGCGATATTGATGAAATGCTACCTCTAACTCGCTTAATGCGGGCATTAAGGTTTCAGGGACGTATTTACCACCGAATTTGCCAAATCTACCTAAAGAGTCGGGGCGTACAGTTGCTACTTTTGTGTTGATGTCTTGTATACTTACCACTGGTATAAATCCTTTTATGTTTAAAGTCTGAATCGAACCGCAGAGGCGCAGAGGAGGACACTTCCGTGCGGGGGTTCCCCCCCGTTGAGGAAAGTGTCCGTGACGCAGAGGAAGATGGGGGGATGAGGGAGAATCATTAATGCCCCATGCCCTATGCCCTATGCCCTATGCCCACGCCTTGCAGAGTTGGAGTTTCTGTAATTGCTGCTTTGAGTTCTCGACAAAGTTGTTCTATGGCTTGCAGTCCTTGTGATGGAGTACCCTCGGCTAGGCGTTTGACGAAGGCACTACCAACAATCACTGCATCTGCACCCCATTCTTTTATCTGATATGCCTGTTCTGGACTTGAGATGCCAAAGCCAACGCCGATGGGTTTGTCGGTAACGTTTCGCAAATCTGTAAGTAAATACTTCACGCGGTCTTGGATTTGAGAACGTATCCCTGTAACACCTGTGACACTCACAAGGTAGATAAATCCTTGAGATTTACGAGCGATCGCTTCTATTCTATCTCTAGAACTAGTGGGGGCTACGAGCAAAATTACCTCAATGCCAAAGGTTGCAGCAGTCTGTATTAATTCTTCTGCTTCTTCTAAGGGTAAGTCTGGCACTACTAAACCGCGCACCCCAGCAATGGCAATTTCTGCTAAAAATACCTTAATACCCCGGTGCAAAATGGGATTGTAGTAAGTAAATAAAATGATTGAGGCTTTCAGGCTGGGAGTGACTTCTTGCAACATTTCCAGCACTTGCTCTAATTTTGTTCCTCTTTGCAAAGCGCGGGTTGCTGCTGCTTGAATCACAGGCCCATCTGCTAGAGGGTCGGAGTAAGGAACGCCCAACTCGATGAAGTCAGCACCATTACGATCTAAAATGCGTAAAGCCTCGGCAGTGGTTTCTAGGTCAGGATCGCCAGCTGTGATAAAGGGAATTAAAGCAGGTTGTTGGCTATCGCGTAAATGTTGAAAGTACTCAGATATATAAGCCATGCTAGCCATGCTAAATATTTCACCTAATAATGGGTAATAATTAATATTTTTTGCCTCACGCAAAGACGAGGCAGCGCCGTGGGCGGGTTTCCCGACAGCCGCGCGACTGCCGTCGCAAAGACGCAAAAAAGAGTAAGAAAAGAGGAGTAAGAAATCTAATGTTGTAAGAAAAGGGATGAGGGAGAAAAATAAAAATTATTTCTTTTAGTGCTTAATCTCTCCCTTCGCCCCACCTTCTGCAAGAAGCTTATTTTGGTTGCCAAAGATTTCCCTAATATTAATTCGTAATTTGTAATTAAGAAAGTCAAATTTTGGCGTTGCTGAGTGAAAGTATGAATCTGTCTCACGCAGAGGCACAGAGAGTAAGAGTTTGAAAAATGAAACTTTTGACATTCATACCTCAATTCAGCAACGCCCAAATTTTATTAGGGTTTCAAGGTTGAAATCTGTTGCCTTATTTAAAGTAATAGAAACTAGGTTTTTTCTACGCTCTTTTGGAGAGCAGGGATACTATCTTTTAGTAAACTCTGCACAGCTTGCTCTACGTCGCTTTGTTTAACTAAAGACTCTCCTACCAAAACTGCACGGGCACCAGCTTGAGCAACAAAAGATAAATCAGCAGGTGTATATAGTCCAGATTCACTAACGACGGTGATGCCCAAACTTTGTAATTGTTGCTGACGCTGTGCCAAAAGTTGCTGTGTGGTTCCTAAATCAACTGTGAAATCTTCTAGGTTACGGTTGTTAATTCCTACTAAACGTAGGTCATTAAGCTTTAGCACTCGATCCAGTTCAGCCAAGGTATGAACTTCTACTAATGCATTCATGCCCAAATCATGAATCAGTTGCAAAAATTCCTGGAGTTTTTGGTCTGATAAGATGGCAGCAATCAACAATACTGCATCTGCACCTGCTGTCCGTGCTAAATAAATTTGGTAGGGATCAATGATGAACTCTTTGCATAGTAGAGGCAATTCACAGTGCGATCGCACTCTTCGTAGATTCTCAAAACTGCCTTGAAAGAACTTTTGATCAGTGAGGATTGATAGACAAGCTGCACCTCCTCGATTGTAAGCTTGGGCGATCGCCACTGGGTCAAAGTCCGCCCGGATAATCCCGCGACTAGGTGACGCTTTTTTTACTTCGGCAATTAAGCTTGGTTGGCTAGGATTTTGCTGCAAAGCTGTGAGAAAATTTCGCACAGGTGGGGCAGCTGTTAATTGATTTTGCAAAGCAGCTAGAGGCTGTTCTTGCTGCATTTGTGCAACCTCTTGCCATTTATACCAAACAATTTCTTCGAGAATGTGACGATGAACAACTTGCTGAGTCATAACCTGCTAGGGGCTAGGGGGCAGGGGGGATGAGGGAGATGAGGGAGATGAGGGAGATGAGGGGGATGAGGGAGATGGGGGAATGAGTAGCAAAGATAAGGTAGAAATAACTCCTAACTCCTAACTCCTAACTCCTAACTCCTCACTCCTAACTAATTACAATTGTTTCTTGAGTTTGCGTGTATGCACGCACGACATTTTGAATCATTTCTAAACCGACTCCTCCTGCTAAAGTCATGATGGATTCGGGATGAAACTGAACCGCAGCAATGGGAAGTGTCTGATGTTCAATGGCCATGATTACGTCGTCATCGGAAATCGCCGTTACCTTGAGTTCATTTGGCAAGCTTTGCGGCAGGGCAAATAATGAATGATATCTACCGACTGTAAAGGATTGTGGTAAGTTTTTGAATAAAACAGAGTCGGTATCGGTAACGAAAATCCGCGAAGATTTACCATGTTGGGGATAGTTGAGGACTCCTAATTCTCCGCCAAAGGCTTCTACAATGCCTTGCAGTCCTAGACAAACTCCGAAAATGGGAATTTGACGACGGATGCAAGCGGCAACAGTTTGCGGAACTTGAAAATCATTTGGTCTACCAGGACCAGGAGATAAAACAACTAAGTCTGGGCGTTCTGTGTCAAACAGCGATTCTGGAAAGCCGTGACGCAATGTTGTCACAGTGGCACCAGTTTGTCGAATGTAATTAGCTAGCGTATGCACAAATGAGTCTTCATGGTCGATAAGTAAGATGCGTTTGCTAGTTTCAATATCTGCAATCGATTTACTTAGTTGCAGGGAATTGGACTCTTCAGTTTTTTCCCTAGTTTGCTTGCTACGACGAATTGTTTCAAATAAAGCTGCGCCTTTGGTAATTGTCTCTTTTTCTTCTGCTTGGGGTATGGAATCATAAAGGACAGTAGCACCAACTCGTACTTGAGCGATCGCATCTTTTAATCGAATTGTCCGCAGAATTAACCCAGTATTCAAGTTGCCATTAAAGTTTAAATAGCCCACTGCCCCACCATACCAGCGTCGGGGGCTGCGTTCATGCTGTTCGAGAAACTCTATTGCTGCTCTTTTGGGTGCGCCGGTGACTGTAACGGCCCAAGTATGACTGAGAAATGCATCTAAAGCATCAAATTCTGTTCTGAGTAAGCCCTCGACATGATCCACTGTATGGATTAAGTGACTATACAATTCTATTTGCCGACGACCAATAACTCGTACTGAACCAGGTTCACAAATCCGGGATTTGTCATTGCGATCTACATCAGTACACATCGTTAACTCAGCTTCGTCTTTATGGGAGTTGAGCAACAGACGAATTTGAGCGGCATCATCAAGGGCATCTTGTCCTCGGCTTATGGTACCACTAATGGGACAAGTTTCGACGCGCCTGCCTTCAACTCGTACAAACATTTCTGGAGATGCACCAATCAGATATTCTCCACCAAGGTTAAAAATGAATCCATAAGGACTAGGATTAATTTCTTTTAAGGTTTCAAATAGTTTGCTGGGTAGTTGTTCACAACTTTCAAAAAAGTTTTGACTGGGCACTACTTCAAATAAGTCGCCGCGCCGGAAGTAATCTAGCACAAGTTCAACTTGTTTGGCATACTCACCTATTTTATGATCAGCAGGTTCAGTTGGCAGAAGACGCTTGCCCAGATAATCAATAGATTCACCTGTTCGAGGCAGATTATTTGTACTGCCATGAACTGTTGCAAATTCATATTGAAAACAATATGCACGTTGCTGATAATAGTCTACAATGATTAACTCATCAGGTAGATAAAGTACTAAATCCCGTTGATCTGTGGGACGCGCTAATCGCTGTTTAATTGGCTCAAACTGAAAAACTAAATCATAACCAAACGCACCATACAATCCTAAATGCTCGTCTTCTTCACTAGAGAAAGTATGGAGAATTTCACGGATAACTGTAAATGCTGAAGGTTGTTTACTGCGCTCTTCTTCCGCAAAGAATTGGTTTGTCTTTTTAACTAATCCTGTGATATGGTTATTAGTTTGGTTGACTTCATAAAGTTGTGTTGAGTGTGATAGGCACTTCTTAAGCAATGGCAAAAGGACTTTACCGCGATCATTGAGTGCTGTGAGGGTAAAGGTATTTTCCCGTGTACTCAATTCTAATGGCGGATTGACAAACCCAATGGCCCATCTTTTATATCTTCCTGGGTATTCGTAGCTGCTATTCAGCAAGCCTCCACGCTGAGAATTTAAGTGGAAAAGAATCTCTTCGAGAGCAGTTTCCATCTTCACTTCTGTGATGGAGCGAGAAATATGAACACCACCAAGGGTTGTGTAGGAATAGGAATCAACAATCATAAGTAATCTCTATACAATAATCACTTTTTCTTAGTTTATAGCCATTTATTCTAAGAAACTAACTTCAGACAAAAGATAAACTAAAAAAATAATTTTATATTAAAAGTGTGAAAATTCCGCTGTTGAATCTAAGTTAATGCCAATATAATTTCTTTGTCAATTCTTTATTTAGTGTACTCAATTTTGAACATCTGATAAATGAACATTCTTTATATATAAGTATCATTTTATTCGTTTTTAAGTATTTTTGAGTAAAAAATCTGAAAATAGCGTTTAATTTGATGCATCTGTCTGAGGTAATAAATAATAAAATTCACGTCAGGTTTAAGTAAAGAATTTAACTTTGAATTTCCTGCCTCCTAGCTTAAAAATACTTTATGCCTTTGTGTCTTGGTGTCTTTGTGGTTCTCTGATTTTTTACCACAAAGGCACAAAGACACGAAGGGTGGGAGCAAGGCGAAAAAGTGAGATCATCGTGAAATGAGCTGGGGGAGCGGGGGTAGCTGGGGGAGAAAAGAGAAAATATAGTCCTTTTTGCTACTTAAAATTTGGTAAATACACTTAATTTATTCCTCTTCCCCAGCCTCCCCAGCTCTGCCATCTCACAAAATCGCGTTGCTCCCCGAAGGGTTGTCATTCGTTGTGATGTTTGTAGTTCATGATTGCTACTTATAATTACCGACTTAACTGGCTGTTAACAAGGTCTGGCTTTTTTCCACAAACTCACGCAACAGCGATATTGCTTGCCTATACAAGGACAAATCCACCTCGTGAACCTCTATTTTGCTGCCAATGCCTTGCAGTAGAGTTAAAGTTAATTCTCCACCCAAGTGTTCTTGAAACTCCGTTAAACCTCGGAATAAACAACGAGGATGTTCTAATTGTGATGATTGTTCAGCCAGTTCTGGCACGTATAAAGAAAAACCTAGGGCTGAGAGTGTCTTCAATATTGTTTGCCAGTGCGATCGCGGAAGCAATCCTATGAGGTAAGAATAAGTGGTATCTAAAGCGATGCCGATCGCTACTGCTTCTCCATGACGCAAGCTATAATCTGTCAAATGCTCTAGTTTATGAGCCGCCCAATGACCAAAATCTAGAGGACGAGATGAACCCATTTCAAAAGGATCGCCACTGTTGGCTATGTGTTCTAGGTGTAGCTGGGCGCAACGATATATCACTTGTTGCATGGTATCCATCTCTCGCCGGACGAGTGCAGCAGTGTTTTTGTGGATAAAATCGAAGAAATTAGCATCTTTGATGAGTGACACCTTTACTGCTTCGGCAATTCCTGAACGCCAATCGCGATCGCTTAAAGTTGTCAAGAAAGCAGAGTCATTAATTACTGCGTAAGGTGGGGCGAATGTGCCGAGAAAGTTCTTTTTACCAAAGGCATTGATACCGTTTTTGACTCCGATACCCGAATCATTTTGTGCTAACACAGTCGTGGGAATCCTCACTAGACGAATACCTCGGTGAGCTGTGGCGGCTGCATATCCTACTAAGTCTAACACTGCCCCACCCCCAACGGCCAAAATATAGGAGTGACGACACAATCGGGCGGTGTCAATTAGCTGATGAATTTGATCTACCAACTTTGGATCATTCTTGGCAGCTTCTCCTGCTGGAACTATCATTGGCTCAACTGCAAGTGTTAGTATCTCTGCATAAAACTTGGTATATGCTACTAATTCTTTGAGCAACCTGGGAAAGTACTCTAATAATTTTGCATCTACTACTGCTACTACTTTCTTTGGCTTTTTCTCTCCATCCTCCGTAATCACTTGGGCTAAGGTCGGATTTTTCAAGTTAAACACATGGCTGGTGAACTGAATCTGATATTGGAAAGTAACAGAGATATTTTGGTGAATTGGTTCTAGTTTCAACATTCGTAATTCGTAATTCGTAATTCGTAATTCGTAATTTTACAGCAATGATTTTTTAAGATAAAGAAAGAGGTTGATTAAATACTTTTTTTATGATTTATGAAGACTTGGGTAGCTTTAAACTCTTTAATTAATGCTGCTCTATCTTTATTTTTTACTAGTGTTGCCAAGTGGCTGTAAGTATCGGCTAAAAAACTAATTGCCTGACATCTTTCTTCTGAGGCTAACATAATTTCAACACATAAGTGAGGGTTTTGAGAAAACAACCGTTTAACAATCTCAATTTCTTGTCGATAATTGGGAGTTGACATTGATAAACTGCGTTCTATGTCAACATTTACTTGTGCCAAAAAAACGCCCAGACTAAATCTACAAAAATGCTGCGTTGCTTGAATAATTACCATCATTTGGTCATGTTCTTCAGGCGTGCAAGCGATTATTTCTCCACCTTGACTTTTAATCAAGTCTAATAGCCATTGAAATGATTCATCGTTGCGTCCTGCACATACCACTACTTTTTGTCCCAAGAACGATTTGATATTCGGCCCAAACATGGGATGTAAACCCATTACAGGGCCATAATGGTGTTCAAGCATTGCTTGAGTTGGCAAAGTCTTGATACTTGTGATGTCGCACAAAGCTGTAGTTGAGGACAGATATTTGGCTGCACGTTTAATTACATCAACAGTATGTGCAATGGGAACGGATACTAAAACTAGTTCCGCGTGATGCAACAATTGGTCTGCATATTCCCAATCTTCTTGTTCAAGAACACTAACGTTGTGACCGACTGCGGCAAGTTGCTCAGTAAAGAATCTTCCCATCCTGCCACGTCCACCGATTATAGTAACTCGTCGGGGTTTGACATGATGGTCTGATACAGACTCAAGAATATTAGTTTGAGCAACCAAGGAAGCAACATCAGTTACTTGTTGTTCTAATTCTAATGTCGCTAGCGCTCGGCGATCGCTCAATAACGCAATTAAGCTTTGGTCAGTTTGTTTAAGCTGATCTGGCATCATAATTAGTCATATTTTTGTGGAACTATCCGGGGAGCGAGGGAGCAGGGGAAGTAGGGGGGATGAGGGAGATGAGGGAGATGAGGGAGATGAGAGAGATAAAACTCTTAACTCCTCACTCCTAACTCCTCACTCCTAACTCCCAACTTTTAACTTTTATACACAGGTCTTTTGGAGTTGTTTCTCTAAGCTACTAATGAGTGCTTTTCTTTGGTTCATTTTTCGCAGTTTGATACCAGCAGCCGTTAGACCAAGTAATGTTAAACCTAATGCTGAACTAGGTTCAGGGACTTTGGCTCTGCCTTCTGCTTTTAACACCTGGATGCGACCTTGGAAGAAATCCCCTACATAAAGTTTTCCGTTGTCGTAGTGTGCGCCAGCAGTCCAGTTAAATGTACCTGGTGTGAGGTCGAGGGGGTTACCGATGGGTAAACCATCTGGACTTGGAGGTGGTGCAGCAGCAGGTTCACCAAAGGCTGTGAGGAAGTTACCGTCTTTATCGAATACTTGGACGCGGCTATTGATAGAATCAGCTACATAAATATTGTCGTATTCGTCCACTTCAACACCGATTGGCTGATTAAATTGCCCAAATTCAGTGCCAGGACTGCCAAATGCAAACAGAGGGTTACCTTGTGGATCGAATATTTGAATACGGTTGTTGTATTGGTCGGCAACAAAGATATTACCAGAGGTGGGAGATACTGATATCCCTGCTGGGCCAACAAATTGTCCGAGTTCAGTACCATTGCTACCAATTGTTCTAATCAGATTATCGTTCTGATCAAATACTTGGATGTAATCGTTACTAAAATCGGTTACATACAAATTGCCGGATTGATCAAATGATATACCTCCTGGGCCATAGAAAAACCTACCCTCTATTGGGCCGCCAAATTTGGCAAAGGATTTAAGATAGTTACCTTGGCTATCGAATACATTAATGCGACTGTTAAAAACATCGCCGACATAAAGATTTCCATTCAAGGGATTGAATTTGAGGTCTGCTGGTTCGTCAAACTGTCCAGGGCCGCTGCCAGAGCTACCTATAGTTTTAATATAGTTACCTTCGCTATTGTATACCTGGACGCGATCGTTACCACCATCACTTACATAAACATTCCCTGTTGTGTCGTCTACAGTTATGCCCTGTGGTACAAGAAGTTGCCCAGTTCCGAAACCAGCACTACCAATACTCCTTTCATAGGTTAAGGTTACTGACTTTGCTTGAGCACCTGTTGCTAAGATGATAAATCCGGCACTAGCAATGGTAATTGACAGTTTTTTTATTAATCCCATACTTTTAAAGTCCTGCTTTGGTAGCTTATAGAAGTTGGTAATTCGTAATTCGTAATTCGTAATTCGTAATTCGTAATTCGTAATTCGTAATTAAGATTCGTCAGATTTCATCTGGGTTTGTATAAGGTTCCTACTTGATTTTTGAAATATACGTAGAGTGGGCTTTGCCCATCAAAACCTGGATATGGTGCGCTTTGCCCACTCTACATAACTCATTCAAATCTTCCTAATCCCCAGTTCCCAGTCCCCAGTCACCAGTCCCCAGTCACCAGTCCCCAGTCCCTAATCCCCAATTCAAATGAGATTAGGCTATTTCTGCCTTAACTAATTCTTTGCTACGTTTGCGCTTAATCATTGAAGTTGCACCTAAAGCACCAATAGCTATCAAACCGATCGCAGAACCGGATTCAGGAATTTTCCTGGCGTTAGGATCAATCTTAATAACTTGTCCTGTTCCTGCAAGTCTAGCTCGGTTTGAAATATACAAACTACCATCATAATAAGTGATGCCAGAAGCAGCTTCTAGTCCATCACCTTTCCAAACAGTTGTGCGAGTACCATCAGCAGCTATTTTGATTAAAGATCCACTAATATCACCTGTGATAATACCTCCTTGTTGAATTTCCTTCCATTCGGAAGTATTGATGTGTTGTAAGACATACAAATTGCCCTCTGGATCATATGCCACGCCAGTCAGCTGGGTAAAACCATCAGCAATGGTTTGTATAGACAAATCGTCGCCATTAACTTTGAAGACACGGGCTTCACCTTCTGGATAAGGGAAATAAGTGTATTCGCTGACTGTTAAACTGCCATCGGGGGCAACTGCTATACCTGTAGGTACTGATTGCTGTGTGACTGGAAGGGCAGATGGATCTACGTCTGGCCCCAAATCTGGGTATTCAAGTTTATCTCTATCTATAACTTTCAATGGGAAGGCAGCTACATTCTTAATACCGCTGCCATCAAGTCCTACAGAATATATTGTGTTTCCACCTCCATCTACGACGTAACCAATATCACCTTTAATTGCTAACGCATAGGGGTTAGAAATCAAATCTGTGCCATCAGGATTATTGTTGGTTTCATAAGCTGCAAAATCGGCAAGACTTGTTAAGGCGCCAGTGTTTAAGTCTACTTTGTATAGTTGTCCGAGGTCTGGCCCTTGTAATATGGTGTCACGGTTGGTGGGGTCGCCTGCAAGACCAGTCAACAGATAAGCGTTGCCTTTGTCATCAAATTTAATGTCCGCAGGCCCAGCTGCTTGTTCTCCAGAAGGAGATAATGCTAGAGATGTTAGGTTTGATATTATAGTTGTTTTTGTACCGTCTAGATTAATTTTGCTCAAGGAACCATTCTGAGCAGCACATAAAGGAATATATCCGGCGCTAGGTGACGGAATGCATCTGCCATCTGCACCATCACCACCCCGACCACTCTCTGTGACATAAAGACTGCCGTCAGGGCCAAAACCAATGTTGCGTGGATTATCAAGACCATCAGCAATTACTGAAAAAGTAGCAGCTGAAGCTGCTTTTGGACCGATAACAGCAGCAAGACAAACAGTTAAAAGAGTAAGGGTAAATGACTTGAGTTTCATACCTTTGGAGATTAAGAGTTAGTAAGTTGTGGAAATTCTTATGGTTTTAAAGACAACGAATTTTAGTTCTAGGGGAACGCTGGTTAGTAGTTCACCAACCCAAAATTGCCACGTGAGGGCAAGCAGGGGGAGCGGGGGGAGCAGGGGAAGCAGGGGGAGAAAGAGATTTTTCTTTGTTGCTATTAACCAAGCATTGTTGACTTGCCATAGTACTAGATATTGCCTTTGTTGAAAGGCAATGATGTTGGGTTGAAACTCTTTACCTGAGTGCTACTACTCGATCTATGAGTGAGTTTAGTGCTTTTAGTTTTTAACAACCAACCAACACCTAAAGCACCGAATGTTAGGAGACTAAAAGCAGAATTAGGTTCAGGAATAGAGGTTGTATTCTCAATTTTGAGAACTTGTCCTTGACCTGGGCGATCGCCTCGATTGGTGATATATAATGCACCATCAGGGGCAATTGTCAAGGCACTAGGCGATTCTAATCCACTGCCACTAAGAATGGTTGTACGAGTACCATCAGCAGCTATTTTGATCAATGAGCCTTCTAGATTTCCCTTCCAGGCTGACTGATTGGCATACTGCAATGCATATAAATTGCCAGCAGTATCAAACTCTAAGTCTGTTAGTTGGGTAAAACCATCTGCATAGACGGTTGTTTTCCCATCAGCAGCAACGCGATAGATTTTTGCACCACCTTCTGGAAAAGGAAAGCCTGTAAATTGGCTGACGTAATAAGCGCCGTCAGGGCCCTTTGTCACATTTGAGGGTACTGATTGAATAGAAACTTGGGATGTTGGCGATTGATTTTGAGATGGTACTTGTGAAGGTTCGTTAGATGGAGTACCAGAAGGTGGAAAGACTGGATTAGTCAAGATGTCTTGAGGTAATACAGATAGTGCTTGCAAGTTACTACCATCAGTTTTGACGCTGAGTAAGTCGTTTGCACCTGCATCAGCCACAACTATATTGTTGCCATCTATGAAAAAACCCAAGGGATTGCTACCTAAGTTACTGCCATCAGGATTGTTAGCTAGTTCATAGTTAGCTAAATCTGCAATGCTTGTCCAAGAATTACTGTTAAAGTCAACAGTGATGATTTTTCCTAGGTCAGTGTTGCCTAAATTGCGATCGCGATCTGTTGGATCAGCTGCATACCCAATTAGAACATAAGCTTTGCCTGTGGCATCAAATTTGATGTCACGAGGGCCAGCACCTCCAGTACCATTTGCTAAGGCTATGGAAGGGAGTCCTGTAAGTATACGCTGTTGTGTACCATTGGCAATCTTGGTGACAGCGCCACTGATACCATAGCATAAAGCGTCACCTTCACCACTTGCTGGTGGAACGCAACTACCATTACCTCCCGTCCCCGCCTCTGTAACATACAGACTACCATCAGGGCCAAAGCTCAGACCTCCTGCATTATCAAGATTGTCTGCAACTATGGAAAAAGATGCAGCTTTGGCTGCTTTCATTCCAGAAAAAGCGACAATACAAAAAGTCAGAAAAGTGATGGTAAGTTGTTGGGGTTTCATTTTTTGTCATTTGTCCTCTCTTACAAAGTTCTGATCGGAGGAAACCTCCGCTCAGACTTTGCGCTTTGTCATTTGTCAGTTGTCAGTTGTCAATTGTTAGCTGTGAGTTGTCAGTTGTTAGTTTTTCCACTGACTACTGACCACTGACTACTGACTACTGACCACCGACTAACGGCTATTAACTAATTCTGGAGTTTTTGGTATGTAACTCATTCCTCGGTCAAAGGACTGTAAATTGCCGGCTTTGGCTTCAAGCAGACGTTTGATATTCATGTTTTCAGCGCCAAAGTCTTCAATTTGAAGTTTGCCGTGACTCACAGATTTATCTGCTTTCCAAAATGTGATGCGATGCAAAATTAAACCGGAAGCATCAGGATCAGCAAAAGCATAGGATGTTGGAATAAGCAATGCTACTGAGCGTTGATAATAGTTGTACTCTGGATAAAAGTGTTCTTGCTCAAGCAAGTAATATTTACTCAAACTATGCAGTCGCACAGAAACTTTTACTTTTTGGTCGTATTCATCCTTGAATTCACCAGAATTAGTAGTAATCTTACCATCTGGCCGCAGTAAATGCGCCCACTCATCTATGTTCCGCAAGTCTTGTAAATATTCAATTGCGATTTCAACAGGTGCATCGACATAAATAGTGTCAGTATCAATAAAGTAGCGCCCTTTCGCTGCTTGAGTTAAACCTGCTTTGCGTTCTAAAATGCCTTTGAGAGAACGACATTCTGAAGTATGTACGGTGTGAATTCCCTGCATAATCATCTGAGTTTGCCGTTTGGGATCCACAAAACTCAGCCAGTGAAAGTATACACCCTTTTCATCAGTTCCAGGTTCAATATAGTCGGTAGGAAAAAGCAAAACAGGATAAACCTGAAAATATTTTTGATACTCAAACCCGCAGTGCCACTCAATGCCATAGAAAAGTTTGCTATCTAGTTTTTTAACATGATAGTAGAGATTTCTATGATATCCAGAGGCACTTCCCAGCCAGGTATCTTCGTCAATTTGCTCTTTCATCCGGCTAAAAAGCGTCCAATCATCCAAGTTTTTTAAACTGCAAAGATAGTCAAAGGCGCTTTTTGGTGAAGTAGCAATATAAGCTGATGTTGCAAAGGTATTTTTTTCCACTAGTCACTCCTGACATTAATAGTAGTTAATTAGCGAGTAAATTATGCAGCAACTTTTTTAGAATTACTTTTTTTAGCATTCCTAATCCGGTCTTCAGCCAACCGTTTAGCAGCGTCATTGGTAGTAATTTCTTGCTGTTTAGCAATATTGAAAATCGCTAGCAATGTGTCATAAATATTATGTACTTGTTTGAAGGCTTTTTCTTCGTCATAACCAATCATTTCGTTATAAACGTTAATTAATCCTCCCGCATTAATCACATAATCAGGACAGTAAACAATTCCTTTTTTGGCAATTAATTGACTATGTAGTTGCTCATTACCCAATTGGTTATTAGCTGCACCTGCTATAATTGGAGCTTGCAAGAAAGGAATTGTGTGACTATTAAGAATTCCTCCTAAAGCACAAGGGGCAAAGATATCTACATCTAGTGAGTAAATTTCGTCTGGTGCTACAACAGTAGCATTATAAAGCTGTTGTACTTCTTCAACTTTAGCAGCATCTACATCAGTGACAAAAAGTTTGATGCCATGCTCATGTAAATGCCGACATAAATTTTTACCGACATTTCCTAAACCTTGAACTGCAACTTTCATGCCTTCAAGATTTTTGGTTCGCCAGCGAAATTCTACAGCAGCTTTAATTCCTAAGAAAACTCCCAAGGATGTGATGGGTGCAGGGCCGCCAGACTTTTCTGATGTGCCAACTACATACTTTGTCTCTTTGGCAATTGTTCTGACATCGTTAGGAGTAATGTTAACATCTTGCCCTGTAATAAAACGTCCATTGAGGCTGTCTACAAAACGTCCATATGCTCTCAATAAATCTTCTGTTTTATTTTCAGGATTAGCAATAATAACTGCTTTTCCTCCTCCTGCTGGAATATTAGCACAGGCGGCTTTATAAGTCATACCACGACTCAGACGCAAAGCATCTTGTAAAGCAGCTTCTTCACTAATATAAGGGAAGAGTCTTGTAGCTCCCATGGCAGGGCCTAAAGTTGTGTCATGGATAGCAATAATTGCTCTAATGTCTGGATTTTTGCCATGACAGAAGAGAATTTGCTCGTGACCCATTTCTCTAACAGTTTCAAATAGCAGCATTTTGGTTACTCTTGGTTATTAGTCATTGGTCGCCATTGGTCGTCATTGGTCATTAGTCATTTGTCATTGGTATTTACAAAGGACAAATAACTAATTAGGACTTACGCACTCGTTATGAAAAACTAAGCTTTTGAGATTACTTCGCTTCGCTCGCTCCGGACGTAAAATCGTAGTCGGTGCGTAAGTCCTGTAATGACAAACTTCAACACACATTAGCTAATTGGTTTCAACTAGTAGCGGACAGGAGTCTTGTACTATTACGACTTCTAACCCAGTCCCCAGTCCCTAATCCCCAATCCCTGTTAAATCAAACTAATGGGAATGAAACTGTTTTGGCTGGAGTTTTTGCTGGGGTTGATTTGACTCCTTGTGCTGCCAAACTCTTGTTACGTCCACCAGAGGGTGCAGGTCTATCGGGGTCAATCACTACGTCGATTAAAAAGGGACTGTTGGAAGCGATCGCTTGTTCTAATGCTGCTTCAATGTCTGATTCTCTCACAATACCAACTGCTTCTGCACCCATAGCACGGGCAATCATGGCAAAGTTAGTAACTGGCATTGTGGCATCTGCACCTTTTAATCCCAATATTTGCATTCCTTGATGACACATGTTGTATCGTGCATCGTTGAGGACAATCCAGATTGCAGGTATCTTATATTTGACGGCTGTGCTGATTTCGTTATTCATCAGCATTGCACCATCGCCTACAATGGCTACTGCTTTACCGTGACGCCCTAATGCTGCACCCAAAACTCCTGTGACGGCGTGACCCATTGCACCAACTCCGGTGCTTACTCGGTAACGATTGGTTTGGGGAAATTGCAGTAGGTGAGTTGACCATGTAAAGGAGTTACCGCACTCTGCCATGACTACTGCGTCACTACCCTCAACAATGACTTTTTGAATTGCTGCCATCAATACTTCTGGTCGCACTGGATAGTCTATATCTAAATCTAGTGCTACGCTTTCGCGTTCTGGACGAGGTAGTAACAAAGGTGTGGAATTAACAGCATTATCAGGGAAGTGCTGCAACAGTTCTTGCACATAGGCTTTGATGTCAGACTGAACCGAGAAGGTTTCAGCGTATGGATAAGCTACTCCTGGGACTTCTGGGTCAATATCTACATGTATGAAGCCTCCTTTGGGAACCATCAACGGACTCCAGAAAGAAGTCGGTTCGCCTAAGCGGGTTCCAAGTATGAGGGTGCGTAGTGGTGGCTGCTGTTGCATATAGTTAAAGACTGATGCATGACCACCTAAACCTGTAACACCCACAAATTGGGGATGATCTTCGGGAAAGATGCCTTTACCACGGGGAGAACACATCACAGCAGCGCCGGTTCTCTCTGCAAGTTGGCGGATTTCTTCTGCTGCATGACGCGCACCGAAACCTACCCAAATGGCAAAGGGGCCAGCTGATAGTAACTCTTGCGATTTGGCGATCGCTTGTTTGTGAGGTGCGATCGCAGAGGCGGCTATATCTAGTTGTGGCCAGGATACATCTTCAACTAAACTGGTCTGCACACTTGTAGGAATGCTCAAATGTGCAACAAATCCTCCTGGTTGCGCTAAAGCTAGCGCCAGTTTGCGAAAAATTTGCGGAAGTTGACCAGCAGATTCAACGGTGATTGCATAGTTGAATAATGCTCCTGAAGTAAAGATTCCTCCACTAGGTAATGTGTAGGTGCTGGTTTCCTGAATTGCCCAACGTCCACGCTGTGGTGCTGAAGTACAAGCCGACAATAAAATTATCTTTGCACCTTCACCACGGGCAGCAAATAAGCCTGTTAGGGCGTTGGTGATACCCGGCCCTGCTGTGGTGAACACGACGGTAGGACGGTTGCTGGCAAAGTAGGCTTCGGCTGCGGCAAAAGCAGCCCCAGCTTCATGGCGGAAGTTCAACACCTCGATGCTGCTATTTGACAACGCACCCCAAAGGCTGGCCATTGCACCCCCTGCAACGCCAAATGCATAGCCTACTCCCAAACTTACTAGCATCTGGGCAATAGCATCTGCAACTGAAAGTGCTGGGGCTGTTTCGTTATGCAAAAAAGCTTGAGTTCCTGCATTCTTTTCTAAGGTATCAAGTTGATGGGAATCATCTGATGCAGATTCTACATACTTGCTGTTTGGTGAAAATTCCTTGTATACCTCAGTGGTCATGAGGGGAGACTTTGAACCTGTATAGTTTTTACTCATTGCTTTCACTTAATTCCAAATGCTGGCACTCAGCTAGAGAGCTGAGCTTTTTACTACTGAAATATTTAATACAAAAAAGTCTGTGTATTTTTACGGCTCTGTTTAAGACTAGTCGATAAGAAAGACCGTCAATTGCTGCTTCCAAGCCTATTGCCGCAAAACTTCTTGAGAAAAGTCAAATAATCAAGGCTGTGCTTCTAAATATTAGAATACGAAAGATAAGAACCTGTTTGCAATGAAAAATCTTTTGATGAGAATGTCAATTCTTTCGTTTATATTTGACTAAATATACTACTCTATTGGCTAAAAAATCAGGTTAAGGCTTGATTATGAGATTTCAGTCAGTTGTATCAGATTGAGTTGAACATTGATTTATCATTATTAAGTATGGAACTTACAATCCATACCCTGCAACTAAGTGTAAGGCAGGAAGCAGAAGGCAAAAGCTTGTCAGTGAGTAAGTTTTTGTAGTTGGTATTTTATATTGAATGATGTCTACCTACTTACTCCATGCTAATTCGATATAAATCAAATTCGGAAATTCTTTTAAAGCTAATTATAAAATTCTACCAGTCTTAATGTTACTACTAAACGCTGCCTGAATTATTTTTTTGTATTTCAGAATACATGTATTTTTAATTTTTTTTATTTCATTTGGTAGAAAACTAAGACACTAAAAAATTTAGAATATATTTCTTGCGATAGATGACTTATTCCTGAATATATAGGTTTTAAGAGCGCTTAAGTATAAATAACTACTTTAAACAGGGTATTGATTAAGAAATTGTCAAAGAAAAATGTATTTCTTATGACGGATGACTCAGCATATTCTGCTATAGTTAGATCTCGGTAGGAAAGTTAAGAATAATTAAGAAAATGAGGAGAATGACAAAACTACAGAATCTTTACCGAATCTTTATAACTGATGGCTATTAGACCCGCTAGGCTGATGCCAGATGAGAGATTGTTAAGATTTTTTCGATTTTTCGCTCTTGGCGATCGCTTCCTTAAAGCTCGAAAATCACAGGCTGTGCTTGATATGTGATGCACAAGTTGAGGAAGTTGTGATTATGAACTCATTTAATGGTTATAGTGCCGACTTAATTACGTAGGGGTATGAATCCTGACGACTATACGTTAATTCAATCCAGCTCTCAACGGCCACTACAGCCAGAATTAGAGTTGGAATTTGGTCATTTCCTCATCAATCAGTGTGTAGATGCTGCCTTTTGTCTAGGAGCAAACGCACAGTTTCTCTACGTTAACGATGCAACTTGTCGCATGTTGGAGTATTCCCGTGAGGAATTACTAACAATGACACTGCATGACGTAGATATAGACTTTGCACTGCACAATTGGTCAGAACAATGGCGATCTCTTGCTAAAACAGGCTCACACAAGCCTCTCACTTTTAAATCTCGCTATCGGACAAAGGCAGGTCGGTTATTTTTGGTGGAAATATCCGTTACCTATGTACAATACCAAGGCATGGAATTTGGCTGTGCCTTTGTGCGCGAGAAGAGTGATGAAATCGTAGAGTTGAGCGTGCAAAAGTGGATTGATGAATTGCGGGAAGCCAAAAACCATCTGCAACAGGAAGTTTCTCAACTCAAGAAAAAGGAGGCAGAATTAGGAATATCTTTATCTTTACTTTGCTCTACCCTTGAATCTACTGCCATCGGTATAGTTGCAGTTAACTTTGATGGTGATATTCTGAGTTTGAATCAGAAATTTCTGGATATGTGGCAGATTCCTGAGTCACTGATGCTATCCAAAAAATGTCCTCAATGCAAAGCCTTTTTTGAGAACCAACTCAAAGATCCAGAAGCCTTTGCACGGCTGATTTGGGAAGTGTCCAGCCAATCTGATTTCGAGAGCTACGACATATTAGAGTTGAAGGATGGTAGGGTCTTTGCACACTACTCCAAACCCCACTGGTTAGGTGACCAAATTATTGGTAGAGTATGGAGCATTTGGGATATTACTGAGTCCAAACGCACTGAAGAAGCATTGCGGCTGAATGAATCGAGATTTAGGACTTTAGCAGAAACAACAGATGCTAGCACTTTTTTGATTCGAGACACGCGTCTATGCTATGTAAATCCGGCGGTGGAGCAACTTACCGGCTATACAAAAGCGGAACTACTAAATGGGTTTGATATTCGCCGACTAATTAAAAGCAAAAAACGCAGGCAGGTACGCAAGCAAAGCGAAGCAGGTAACTTTGAATACCAAGAAATGAGCATTCTGACAAAAAACGGTATTGAGCGCTGGCTAGGTTGCGCCGTAGCCAAACTGGAAGGTGGACTGGATTTTGGGGGACAACAAATCGAACTAATTACAGGAATTGATATTACTGATTATAAATATGCGGAATCAGACCTTAACCAGGCTTTAGAACAAGCCAAACAACTTAGCGAACTCAGAGCAAGCTTTCTTTCTATGGTCTGTCATCAATTCCGTACTCCACTAAATATAGTTTCATTTTCTAATAGCTTAATAAAAGAACAAGTAGACAAACGCACAGAGAAGAAAATACAACCATTACTCGATCATGTTGAAATAGCTACTAAACAAATCAGCCAGATGTTGGATGATATTTTGTTATTCTCGAAAGCAGAAGCAGCAAAACTCCACTTTGAGCCACAACCCTTGGAAATAGTCCAGTTCTGTAATGATTTAGTGGCACAAATGCAGATGAATATTAGCCAAAAGCCAATCAATTTTGTCAGTCAACTGAACTCTCTCACAGCCTGGATGGATAAAAAATTGCTAGAGCCAATTTTGAAGAATTTGCTGGAAAATGCAAGTAAATATTCACCATCCCATAGTACGGTTGATTTTTACCTTTCTTGCCAAGATGGAAATGTAATTTTCCAGGTCAAAGATAGAGGAATAGGCATTCCGGCAATAGATCAACAACGACTATTTCAGCCATTCTATAGAGGTAGTAACGTCGATAATATACCTGGAACTGGATTAGGGCTATCAATTCTCAAAACCCTTGTGGACTTACATGGCGGTCAAGTCACTGTAGAAAGTGAAGTTGGTGTGGGTAGTACATTTACTGTGATGCTGCCATTAGTGGAGTGACAGTCAACAGTCATCTTAATGAAAAGTTATGGTTGTATAGATAATGATACAAGACTCAGCAAAAAAAATTCTTGTAATTGAAGATGATGCAGTTACCCGCAATCTTTTCTTAAAAGGTCTCCAGACAAAAGGCTTTGATGTGATAACAGCTGAAAACGGTCTTGTTGGTATCCAACAAGCACAGCAACATCTACCAGATTTAGTGATTTGCGATATTATAATGCCTAAAATGGATGGCTACAGCGTTTTAACTGCGTTGCGGCAAAATCCTTTAACAGCAATTATTCCTTTTATTTTTCTGACTGGTAGTGATACTAGAGCATCTGTTCGCAAAGGTATGGATTTAGGAGCAGATGACTATGTTACAAAACCCTCTACACTAGAAGAATTGCTCAGAGCGATCGCAAGCCGACTGCGAAAACAAGCTAATTTCCAAAATTGGTGCGCCACTGGCTTGGACAAACCGACAAAACCAGTATCTGTAGTTTCAACTTCAGCGATCGCACAAAACATTGACGAAGCGATTCCCTGTAATCAGTTTACCTTTCCCAGCGATCCCCAATTAAAAGAAGTTTTCGACTTTATCGAAGCCTATTATCACCAAGGAATTACTCTGTCTGATGTCGCTGTTGCAGTTGGTTACTCATCAGCTTACTTAACTAATCGAGTTGCAAGACAGACAGGAGAGACTGTAAACTGTTGGATTGTCAAACGCCGCATGGCGGGAGCGCGTTTCTTACTGCAAAATAATAACCAGACAGTAGAGCAAATTGCTACAGAACTCGGCTATCAAAGTGTATGTCATTTCTCTCGCCAGTTTCGTCAACATCACGGCTTACCACCCGATGCTTGGCGCAAACAGCATCAAAGCACTTTGGCAAAACAGGCATAACTTTATATATATGATGACTGATAAATGATGACTGATAACTGATGACTGATAACTGTTAGCATCGGCATTTATGATTCTTCCTCATCCCCCCTGCACCCCTGCACCCCCGCTCCCCCACTCCCCCACTCCCCCACTCCCCCACTCCCCCACTCCCTTGCTTGACTATACAGCAACCTGAAAGTAAGTACGCTTGTTACTCAGACTCTTGAGCATCTTTCACAGGATTAGCTATTGTAAAAGAAATCGAGCGAGCAGATTGAGTTGGTAAATCTAACTGGGGTTGTTCGGGTGATGCTTCGATGGTTGCATCAGTAAAATAAGAGCCAATAATCTTGTCATAGTTAGAAGCAACTGCTAGAAAAGCCCCTCCTAAAATATAGATAGGCAATGGCAGATTAAATTCTTGTAACCAGTCAAACAGTTCTGCCAAGGCGAACAGTACCAAAAAGCAGGCAAGCCAAACCCTCATTTTTTCATTCCCCGCGTGCAACTGACTCTACTTATAGCGTAGACAGGTTCCATAATACTTGATGTTAACTCTAGCTCATTGACTGACAAATTTTAAAACAGAGTGACCTGTCTGGGTGCGATCGCTTCAGAAATTCAAGTACTATTAAGTAATAAAATTGTAACTTTCATCCTCATCAGTCACCCTTTATAATTAAATTTTACTTTTATTCATGATGTAAAATCTGCGTATTTTCTCACAATTCAAGTCGGATTGCTATTTTTAATATAAAAAGTGCAAATTGAAAATATTCTCTAACAATAGAGAAAGTGGAGTGGGTTCTGCCCACTCCAGAATAAAGCACGCGGTAGATGGAAAGCTAAAATTTTTGGCTTTAGGTTTAAGCCTAAAAAGGGTAACTATTTGCAAGGCTAACTCGCCTCATCTAAAAATTCAAATCTTGAATTTTCAATTTTTAATTTTACTAAAAGCTAAAAAGCTATTTTTTTGCTAAAACATCCGAAGGAGTAATTTTGGCATACTCTTCAGGTGTCAAAAATCCCTCTCTGACATTCACCTTTTTAGGAATAAGTCCTAGACTGTACCATTTATCTGCAACTTCTTGTTGCTTATTGATAACTTGCTCAGTAATTGGTCGCAAACCATACTCGTATTTGTCATGCATAATTTCTAGGGTAGGCGGATCTAATTGAGTTACAGGTGCAAGCAACTGTGACATTTCACTACGATGATCTTTAGACCAAATTTCTGCTTTTTCGAGTTCTTCTAGAAATACTTTAATGACATCAGGGTGTGCCTGATAAAACTGACGTGAGGTTGAGTAAAAGTTGCCAGTATCTCGTAAATCACCCCCATCTATTAAAACGCGACCTGTTTTCTTTTGTTCGTTTCTAGTGACAAATGGATCCCAAATAAACCAAGCATCTACTTTACCTTGACTGAACGCTACATTTGCATCTGGTGGTGGTAAGAAAACTGATTGGACATCGCTCAGTTTTAGTCCTGCTTTTTCTAACGCTTTGACTAAAAGATAATGACCAATAGATGCTTTTTGAAAAGCAACTTTTTTACCCTTTAATTCAGCAACACTTTTGATAGGAGAGTTAATTGGAACTAAAAGCGAAGTTGCTTTACCATTGGTGGGTGTAGTGGCTAGGTATACAAGGGGCGTTCCTGCTGCTTGTGCAAATACGGGAGGTGATTCTGCTGTTGATGCGATGTCGAGTGAACCTGCATTTAAGGCTTCTAACTGTTGTGGCCCTGCTGCAAACTCAGTCCATTCTACCTTAAAACCCAAAGATGCCAATCTTTTTTCTAAAGAACCTTGCTTTTCTAAAATTGCTAAAGATGAAAGTTGTTTTGAGCGTACAATACGCACTACTTGCTTCTGGGCAGTACTTGGTGTGGCTGCTTGTTGCTGATTATTATTTGATGGTGCATTACAACTCCACAGAGTTGTGGATAGCACTAGACAGTAACTTATTGCAAACAACAGAGAACGACGAGTAGTTTTAGGGTGTTTCCAAAATTCAAATTTTGTTTTTAGATATTGCATGGATTGTTTTACTTATTTTATTAATATGAGCAGAAAAATCAAGAGCCATCAAAAGGTAAATATCAGTTATTCAAATTTATAATACATAGTATTTTTGGAAATCCCACAGAAGTACTTTGTCTTAATAATTTTTCACTGCAAATATCTAATTAGCTTTATATTCTAAGTAGTATATTTAAATAACACAGACTACAATTTAAAATAATTATTGCAGTCTGTGAATATCTTCTCAACCGCAACGAGAAGAGTCTTTTAATTATGTATCATGAAAATAATTTATTGTCTTGTCCTGCCAGATTTTTTGCATTTTCAATAATTTATTTTTTTGATGTAATGCATTTACTTAACAATTAACAAGTTTTGTGCTTAAACCAATAATAAAATTACTTTGGCTTTTTTGGTAACGTCTCAATTTAGGAAGTAGGGTGGACATGATCCACCCTGTAGCGACTCGAGGAACTTAAATATTAATGGTTGCCAGGAAATAATTTAGGAAGTGGAGTGGGTTGATTCCCACTCCTGGATCATGGTAGTGGGAGATTAAAATTTATCGTCTTACTTAGTAGCGAACCGCAGAGGCGCAGAGGAAGCAGAGAGAATAAATAGAAGTAAGAAATGCTTATTTACAAGTACTCTGGCAAGTGAATTTTGCTGAAGATAAGTAAATGCGAAAAACAAAAAAACTCTTTCTCTACTTGCGACTCTCTACTTCTTACTCTCCAGCTTTACCGAGTAATTTTGGGTTGATACACTACTAGTGTTTCCAAGCGACTAAGATTGAAGCTTTGAGTTCTTCTGTAAAATGTCCAGATGGCTCAGCCGCTAGTAATGCTTCTTTCAAATCTGCTTCAAATGCTTTGGCGTTATCGCTATAGAAAATTTTCAAAGAGAAGGCCGTAGTGTATAAGTAACCAAGATAGCTTTCGACTGTCCAAGATTTTTCAAATGTTATTTCATAGACTTCTTGTCGAGCAAAAGCTGAGTTGGCAATTACGACTTCATGGGGAGGATCAACTGGCTTACGAACGCCTTGGCCTCTTTGTCCAGTCCGTGGTTCTTCACCTAACCATTTTTTTACTACTCCAACAGCAGCTTGTTTCCAAGGTAAAGAACTTACCCAAGGGTTATCACCAGTATTGAGTAGTGCTAGTCCACCATCATCAGTAAGCAATTCATAAAGCCGTTCAAGTACTACTTCGCGTTCCATCCAGTGGAAGGCTCTACCAATAGTGGCTAACTTAAATTTTCCTAAATTAGAGTCGATAAACTCTGCACCTTGTTCTAACCAAGTAATATTATTTGCTTCGACTGCTGCTGCTTGTCGTTTAGCTTCTTTGAGCATTTCTGGGTCGGGATCGATAGCAACAATTTCTTCAAATTGGTTTCGTAAAGGTATAGCAATTAATCCTGGGCCTGTACCTAAATCAAGGAGTCTTCCTTGACCATTGAGATTAAATATTTTGGCTAATTTGGCAAATACAGCAGGTGGATATTTAGTTCTATATTGAGCGTAACCTTCTGCTGCACCTTCAAATAATGTAGGGTCGTAAGTAGGAAGTGTTTTTAGTTGGGACATAGCAATTTTAGATTTTGGATTTTAGATTAAGTAATAGTCATACCAATTCTGCATGAAGATGCGCCTTATAAACCCCCCTGTAGTCCCCTCTTGGTAAGGGGGGACGGCGTTAGCCGGGGGGTAAAAATATATTGCAGCTTCATCAAGAAACGGTATCAAGAGTAAAAATCCTATTAGCAAACTCACATATCAAGCTTTTTGGGTTTTAGGTAAGTAAGGTAGACATTATTCAATGCCTACCTTACGGGATAGTGAGTAGACAGCTTGAATATTTGGGTACTGGGTACTGGGGAGCGGGTATTAGGTATTAGGAAACAAAACTAATTTTGGGAGTTAATTTTTTCCCAGTCCCCAGTCCCTAAGAATATTGAGTCACGACGGGTAACTGATTATTTAACACCCAGTCACCTATGGCTTGTAGTTTGTAGTCTAGGGGCATTAGGCATGGGGAATTGGTTTAGTTATTCTCCCCCTCATCTCCCTCATCTCCCTCATCTCCCCCTACTCCCTACTCCCTAAATATTCATCGGCAGCTTTTTCGACAGCTGTACCTTTGAAGAAGTTACGGTTGAGGCTGGTGTACAACTCTAAGGGATGAATAGATAGGAAATATTGCAGGTCTTCTTCGGTAATAATGCCGCGTTCTACCATTGAGTAGGCGTTGGCAGTAACGGCTGTGATATCAGGCACATCCCAGTGACCAGCGTCGGAACCTAAGAAGGCTTTGACGCGATCGCTAAAGGGATTAGCTGCACGATTGAAGGCATGAGCTACACGGGTATCATCTGATTCTGTACCGAAGTAGAAGTGTTTCCAGAAGCGATCGCGCACGTCTTCGGGTTTCTCAATTCCTGCTAGTTCAAATTCATCGAGTTGACCAGGATCTTGGGGAGCAAAATGTTTGCTGTGGAAGCCTAAACCATCGCCGATTTGATCTACACGACCTTGCACTATTTCGCCACCATAACGGATATATAATTCTGCTAAAGCTTCTTTATCTACAAGGGCAGGATTATTATTTGTCAGTAAATGCTGTTTGTTGCGGGTTTCCCAATGCCAAATAATATCGGCATACAAACTCGCACCCCAAGCAGAACCACCTTCTAAAAAGGCAAATCTTAAGGTGGGGAAGCGACGAGTTACGCCACCAAAGAACAACGATTTACAGAGTGCTTCCGCAGCAAAGGCAAAGTGATTAATGTGATTGTACTGAGCATTAGTTATAGATCGCTGAGTCGTCCAACCTTGACTAGAAGCGTGGGTAGTGGGTATCACTTTCAATTCTACGCACTTCGCCCAGAATGGATCGTAATCATATTGGCTATCTAAACCAAAGTTATCAATCCAAACTACTTCGTTAGCAACTTCTGGCCCATACTTTTCAAAAGCGGGAATGGGACGACGAACGTAACCAGGGATTTGAATTGCTTTGAGTCCCAGAACATTCACCGCGTATTCTAACTCTTCAATCGCTTCTTCAGGTGTGTGCATCGGAATTGCAGCGATTGGTGTTAAGCGGTCAGAATAAGGGCGGAAAATATCAGCATGGTAAGTATTTATCGCCCGACAAACTGGACGGCGCATTTCTTCTCTGCTGATGTTTGGTGCCAGAGTTGCCAAGTTGGGATACAACACAGCAAAATCTGTACCTGATTCTTGCAAACGCTCGTGTAACAACTTTGGCAAGCTAATGGTAGCTAAATTCAAAGTATTTTTCGTAGGACGACCCCACCAATTAGGGCGATTGCTGCGATAAGCAAAACGTTCTTCCCAAGTTTGCTTGTACCACTTAAAGCGAGAAGATCCTGGTAAATGCTGCTTGAATTTTTCCGCGATCGCTGTTCCGCCAATTTGCTCTAAATAATCTAATACTGCTGGCTCAAATTCCTGGGTATGGACATCGGTATCAATGATGGGATAACCCAGTTTTTCCCGAATCTGCGCCGACTTGGATCTTTGTTGTGGTCGTTCTAGTGCGATCGTCATAATAGTTTACCCTGTTTATTCAAATAATTTTTGGGAATTGGGAATTGGTAATTGGGAATTGGGAATTGGTAATTGGGAATTGGGAATTGGTAATTGGGCATTACTTCTTTCTCCCCATCTCCCCATCCCCCTCATCCCCCTCATCTCCCCCTACTCCCCACTTCCTACTCCCCACTCCCTACTCCCTACTCCCCACTCCCTACTCCCTACTCCCTAAAAATTCATCGGCGGCTTTCTGGACAGCTGTACCCTTGAAGAAGTCACGGTTGAGGCTGGTGTACAACTCTAAGGGATGGATGGAGAGGAAATATTGCAAGTCTTCTGCGGTGATGATGTTGCGTTCTACCATTGAATAGGCGTTGGCTGTCACCGCAGTAATATCAGGCACATCCCAGTGACCGGAATCGGAACCCAAGAAGGCTTTGATGCGATCGCCATAAGGATTGGCTTTACGGTTAAATGCATGAGCTACACGGGTATCATCTGATTCTGTACCGAAGTAGAAGTGCTTTAAGAAGCGTTCCCGGACATCTTCTGGCCCTTTCACCCCTGCAACTTCAAATTCGTCTAAATTGCCTGGGTTATCTGTAGATATCAATTCGTTGCTGCCGTGGAAGCCTAAACCACTACCTAGCTGTTCCACACGATTATGTACGAGTTCGCCACCATAACGAACAAAGTACTCTAGTAGTTCTTCCCGATTAATATTATCAGGGTTGTTATTCTCTAGCAAATGGTCTTTATTGCGGGTATCCCAATGCCAAATCAAATCAGCGTATAAACTAGCACCCCAAGCAGAACCACCTTCGAGAAAGGCAAACTTCAAGGTGGGGAAGCGGTAAGTTACACCACCAAAGAATAGAGACTTACAAAGTGCTTCGCCAGCGGCGGCAAAATGACCGATGTGGTTGTATTGATAGTTAGAAATCGAACGCCGATTGATCCATCCCATACCGGAAGAATGGGTGGTGGGTATAACTTTCAGTTCTACGCATTTTCCCCAGAATGGATCGTAATTATATTTACTATCTAAGCCGAAAGTATCAATCCAGATAGCCTCGTTTGCGACTTCTTCGCCATACTTCTCGAATGCGGGAATTGGGCGGCGGATATGTCCAGGGATTTGAATCGCTTTCAATCCCAGAACATTGACTGCATACTCCAATTCTTCAATAGCCTCTTCTGGCGTATGCATAGGGATTGTAGCAATCGGAGTTAAGCGATCGCTATAAGGACGGAAAATTTCCGCATGGTAAGTATTAGCAGCCCTACATACAGCACGCCGCATCTCTTCATTACCAATGTGCGGCCCCATTGTTGCCAAGTTGGGATACACCACAGCAAAGTCTGTACCTGCTTCTTGCAAGCGTTCGTGCAACAACTTCGGTAAGCTAATTGTGGCTAAATTTAAAACATCGCTGGTAGGACGAGTCCAAAATGGAGGGCGTGTAGTTCGGTAAAGGCGGCGTTCTTCCCAAGATTGTTGGAACCATTTAGAACGAGATGAACCAGGTAAATGTTCTTGGAAACGTTCAGCAATAGCAGTACCACCAACTTGTTCTAAATAATCTAAGAATGCTGGCGGAAATTCTTGAGTATGCACATCGGTATCAATGATGGGATAACCCAATTTCTCACGAATCTCCGCAGACTTAGTTCTCTTCGGACGTTCTAGTGCGATCGTCATCACAATTCACCCTAATAATGCAAACACTTCTTTTCTTCTTTATGCCTTACTTCTTCCCCGCCATAAGATTACCTATCTCTTCCTTTGCGCCCTTTGCGTCCTTTGTGAAGCAGTCGCAGTCTTGGCGCCTTGCGTCGATTGCGTTAGCGCAGCGTTAGCGAGTCTTCGAGCGTCACTGCTGAACCCGAAGGGCGGTTCGTTAAAAAAATTTAGGTCTTCTTTTAGTGATAAAAGGGTAAGGTATTTGTTGTTCAATCAAGACAAAAAGAATTAGAATTAACGTTGTTCTTTCACTACCCAATCTGTTAATTGAAAGTCTGATTTTGCTAAACCCTGCGATACCAGAAACTTCTTGGTTCCTTCTAAAAGTTTTAAACCTTCGGCTGGATATGGTTCTTCTGATACCTGTGTCATGGGGTATGAAGCTTTGACAATCTCGATGGGGTATTTAGTAGTTTGGGAGTGGTATTGATAATACTCTTGGGAATTAGCTTTTAAATCCTTAGCTGCTTCTGTTAGCACTGCATTTAACTTTTGAGGAAAATCAGGCTGTTTAGCTAAAAATTCCTCAGTTCCTACTACTAATGATGTGCCTGACAAACCTTGATGGTCTGCGGATGAATCAATGATTGGAAACCCTTGTGATTTAAGGAAAACTCCCAGTTCGCTAGAAGTTGCATAAGCCGCAACATCACCACGTTCTAAAGCAGATTTGGCTTCAGTACTCATCAAGTGGACGACTTTTACATCCTTAGCCATTTTAGTCTGATCCAATAGACCCAATAGGTATCGATGCATATAAGATCCTTTTTGGGTTGCTATTTTCTGACCTTTAAGTTCAGCTAGGGTGCGAGGGCCATTCTTTTTGGCTACTAACCAAGCAGTTGTATTATATTGAGTAATCCGAATTAGTCGAGTATTAATACCCCTAGCTCTCAAAACTATAGCTGGTGTATCGCCCAAAAAACCGACATCTATTTGACCTGCTACCAATGATTCGTTGAGGTCTGGGCCGTTAGGGAATCGTGCAAAAGTAATATTTTTGAATCCTAATTTTTGCACTTCACTCTCTAAAATGCCCTTCTGTTTTGCCCAACCAAGTGGCCCTGTGGGTTCGCTAGAACCTACATAAGCTACACGTAAGGTAGTAGAAGCATTGTTAGTTGCAGCCAGAGGGCTAGCACTGGTGGCATTACTAGCATTAGCAGACTTAGTTTTACCTTGGCTACATGCTGTAGTTAGTAGCAGCAGGAAGCAAACTACTAAAGTTGAGAATTTTACACTTGATACTTTCAAAGGGTGGGGAGTAGGGAGTAGGGAGTAGGGAGTAGGGAATTGGGAATTGGGAATGGGTTTAGTTATTCTCCCCCTCATCTCCCTCATCCTCCTCATCTCCCTCATCTCCCTCATCTCCCTCATCTCCCTCATCTCCCTCATCTCCCCCGCTTCCCCTGCTTTCTTCAACAACAGCATGTCTATATCTCTTTGCTGTTCTATCTCAACTGCTTCAGAATTACGAAGGTTTGATCCTCTTTAGCCTTTGGTGTTTGTTTAGATCCCCAACCAACGTTTTCGCGGTAACTTCCTAGTAATTTTTTATCCGCCAATTCTGCCTCGTTGACTGTGGTCTGTAGATCGCTTTCTGGCGCTACATAAAGGGCGTCAACTGGGCAATACAATTCGCACATATAACAGGTTTGACAATCACTCTGTCGGGCGATCGCTGGCGGTGCATCAACTACGCGCTCAAATACGTTGGTCGGGCAAACGTTGACGCAGATATTACACTTAATACACCGCGATTCGCTGACTAACTCTATCACACCGCTGCTCCTATTTGGGATTGGGAATTTTCTACGGTGGAGTTTAATGGCTGTACTTTCACCCAGACTTGATCTAAACCGCCGCTAATTAGGTAGTGTTGCTGGTTAGCATCTTGTTGTGGATAGTCTTGGTGTTTGTGCATCCCGCGAGTTTCTTTGCGTTGTAAGGCACTGTTGTACATCCACCTAGCTGTGGCTACCATGGCCGCAGCTTCCCTGGCCCGGACAAGCTGGTTATTTTCTACTTGACTATCACGAACTTCTTGCCAGAGGTTATCTAATCTAGTTAAAGACTCTGATAAACCTTTATCTGTGCGGAATAAGTTGCGATCGTAAGGGAAAACCTGAGCTTGTACTGCTTGAATGACTTCATCAGTTGCCAAGGTTTGAGGATTTTCTGTTCTAGAGTTGATTACTGCCTCTCCCACACCTGTTACTTGGCGTTGAGTTGCTTTTTCCCCTAAACTCTGGGCATATTCAGCGGCAGATTGTCCTGACCAATACCCTGATGAAATCGCCCAAGCTGCATTATGACTACCACCACCGGTAAATCCGCCACAAATCAGTTCGCGTGTGGCTGCGTCTCCAGCGGCGTAGAGTCCGCGTACAGAGGTGGCGCAGGTTTCGTCTACAATTCTGATTCCACCTGTACCCCGTACTGTTCCCTCTAAACGCAAGGTGACGGGGAAGCGTTGAGTAAAGGGATCTATGCCTGCACGATCAAAGGGTAAAAAGAAGTTAGGCTGGGCTAAACGCATAGATGGACGCATTTGTTCAGCCGCTTTGTCTAAAATGGCGTAAACCGGCTGTTTTAGCAATGTCTGGGCAATTACTGAACGTCCTCTTTGGGAACCTGCACCTGGAATGGGAGTGCCATCTTCGTAGGTAAAGGTTGCCCAATTGTAGAATAGGGTTTTGGTGACTGAGGAAAAAGCAGGAGAGATGCCGTAAGCATTAGAGAATTCCATCCCCGACATTTCGGCACCTGCTTCTGCTGCCATTAAATAACCATCCCCTGTTAGGACGTTGCATCCCAACGCTTTGCTGAGGAATGCACAACCGCCGGTGGCAATAACTGTAGCTAGTGATTTCACTTTCCACCTACCACCAGTCTGTCTGTTTACTCCTGTGGCACCTCCCACAGCACCATCACTATCAACTAATAACTCTATAGCTGGGCTGTGGTCTAAAATCTTGACTCCTACCCGTTTGATTTGCCGCCGCATCAACCGCATGTATTCCGGCCCTTGCAGCGATCGCCGATAGGGTTTTCCTTCATCGTCGCAAGGAAAGGGATAACCCCACTGTGCTAAAAGGTTAATGTTGGCATAGGTTTGATCCAAGACCCGATGCATCCAACTACGGTCTGCTAAATATCCACCTAATGATTCTCGACTTGCGATCGCTGTTTCACGCGCCTCAACATCGGGTGGTACATACCAAACACCGTTACCAGATGCAGCAGCACATCCTGTTGTACCACAGTAACCTTTATCCACAAGGACAACCTTAGCACCGCCAAATGCAGCACTCCAAGCTGCCCAAGTCCCAGCTGGCCCGCCTCCAATCACAAGCACGTCTGCTTCTAAGTCGAGTTCAAAATCGGTTGTCACATTCTTAGGCATTAACGCTTTCCCCCATTGATAAAGTCCTCAAGGGTCAACTCTTTACCCCATCGGTATTTTTTTTGTCTCTACTAGACTTGACAGCTTACTCACAAATCAAAATACTGTAATCTTCGCTACAAAATACGATAACTTGACCGATTTACCGTAGTTTATCTCAAAACAAATTTTTTCACACTTGCCAGAAAAAAGCAAGCATCTGATCATACAAGTTTACAACTGAGACATTATTAAAATATTTCTAAAGGCACTTGTTTTTTACAGTGTTTTGTGCAAATATCCAAAGTTGAGAGATAAACAACTGTAAGCCAATAGAGTTACAGGCGTTTATTGGGAAATACCATTTATGCTTATGGAATACCACTAACGAGTGTTGAGTTAAGAGTACTGAGTGCTGAGTCAGGAGTCAGTTGTTATTCTAGTTGTTTCCCCCTGCTCCCATCTCCTCTACTCGCCTGCTGTCTAAGAAAGAGCGCAAGTTTCAATATGAAGTTAAAGCTTTGGTTACCAAAAAAATTTTATCTTGCTTAACTTACTTTGCTGATTTTAATCTTACCTAAATCTAGCTAAATCAAGGTGATTCTAGCATAGATGCAAAAGTTTAGATAACCGAATCAAAAAACTCGAATTACTTGCCTAAACTGGGTCTACTTTCAAAACCATAGCTTTTTCTTGAGTATGTCAAATATTAAAACCCGATAGATTTGTTGTAGTTGATTTTGCATGAATGACCTCAACGAATCATCTAGCTTGCGTAAGTCCTGTATTTAACAGAAAGTATTTCCTTAAATATTTCTGTAACTTTTTCATTTTTTGTAACTAAGAGTATTCCTGTTTAGGGTTGAGGAGCCATGCTTAAATTTCGTTGGAATTTTCAATGGGTAGTGTTTTTTATTGCCCTGCTAAACATGGTAGTGGTTCTCGTTGTAAGTCCTACCAAAAGCAGGGCAAATACCCTTGAATCTTCTAAATCTTCTGAGACTACAGATTCATCGATTTTATCCACCATCAATGATGACAAAATTGCGCCTAATCCTGAGCAATCTCCTGAGTTTTTAGATCAAGATAACAATTATCTGATGGAACAGGTTACACCTGTTTACGACATACTTTCACCTGGTGCTACAGGTTCAAATACATCTATACCTGTAGACGAAAATTTACCAATGAGCCAGGTTAATTCTGTGTCTCAGTTATCGGATATAAAACCTACAGATTGGGCATTTCAAGCATTACAATCCTTGGTCGAGCGCTACGGTGTGATTGCTGGTTATGAAGATGGTACATTCAAAGGAAACCGCGCTCTTACCCGCTATGAATTTGCCGCCGGTTTGAATACAGCCTTAGATCGCCTCAATGAACTAATTGCCAGCTCCACAGCAGAGTTAGTCAAAAAAGAAGATTTAGATACAATCAAACAGCTACAAGAACAGTTTTCAGCAGAACTCGCTACAGTGCGGGGACGAGTAGATACACTTGAAACAAAGACAGCAGCGCTCGAATCACAGCAGTTTTCCACTACAACTCAACTGATAGGCCGAGTGCAATTTGTTGTTGGCTCACTTTTTGCAGGTGATAACGTCCTCACTAAAAGGCCAGCACCCCGCGTAGTTACCTTACAAGACTCGGTGTCTTTGCGATTAAACACTAGTTTTAATGGTAAAGATTCACTGGGCATATCCTTGGGGGGCGGAAGTATCGTATCCTTGGGACAAACAAGAGCGGGATTGTTGGGTACTTTTGATGGCAGAACCGCTGATAATGCCAATGTTACAAGACCACTCAATGATTTTTCTCTTGGCGGTCTGCGTTATCGGTTTCCAGTTGGTAAAAACACCCAAGTTAACATTTATGCTCTTTCCGATGGAGCTAATGAGATAGGCTTTTCTATTCCGATTAACCCATATTTTGAATCGAATTCGGCAACTGGTGCCAATGGAATTTCACGCTTCTCCCGGCGAGCTTTAGTCTATAACTATGGAGATTCCGGTGGTGGAATAGCAGTACTCCACAGATTGAATCAACAGTTTCAAGTAGGGTTAGCCTATAGCGCACCCAACGCTAACAACCCCACACCTAACAATGGCTTGTTTTCAGGTCGATACTTAGCTCTCGGACAGCTACTCTACACCAGTCCTAATAAGAAATTTCGGGCGGCTTTAACTTACGTTAATACCTATAGTCCACCAAACACCCGAGGTCTGAGCGGAACAAACTTCGGCCCAGCAGCAGGAAGTAACTTGGTCAACAGCACCGTAGCTGGAGCGGGAACCCTGGCTAATCTTTATGGCATACAAGCATTCTATAGAGTTAGTCCTGGATTTGCGATCAATGGTTGGGTAAGCTATGGCGCGCACCGCTATTTGGGTCGTGGCGATGGAGAAGCTATGGATTGGGCTGTCGGAATGGCATTCCCCGATCTTGGTAAGGAAGGCAGTCTGGGGGGATTGTTTGTGGGTATGGCACCAAAACTGATTAGTTTGAGTAAGAATGTAGATTTAGGAGCAGGCTTCGGACGAGCAGACAAAGATACTTCGCTGCATATCGAGGCATTCTACCAATATAAAATCGCCGATAATATTGAGATTACGCCAGGTCTTATCTGGGTGACTGCACCAGATTCAGATGCCAACAATCCTGACAGTTTGTTTGCTTGGGTTCGTACTGTATTCAGATTCTAATCTGAAACAACTTTCGTATGAACATGGGTATGGGGTCAACGCCACTTGACGGGAGTTCGCGGGGCTTGGGGGGCTTCGGGCCCTCTCTGGCTCAATGAAAGCGGTCGTAAAGCTCCGAGTTCCTCAATCCCCAATCATTACTAATCGTCAAGCTGGAGTTGATTTTTACATAATTTCGAGTAAAATCTTGACTATAAACTACGGTAATACGGTAGGATAACCGTATTTAATATTTGAAACTACCCTGACAACAATGCAAATTCTTTGGTTTATTCCCACTGGTGGTGACGGACGTTATTTAGGAACAGAGAATGGCAGACGCACTGCTACTCCTGATTATTTACAGCAAATTGCTCAAGCTGTGGATAATCTGGGCTACACAGGTGCATTACTGCCAACGGGGCCTTTTTGTGAAGATGCTTGGATTACTGCTGCCTCTTTAATATCTGTCACCAAGCGGATGAAGTTTTTGGTGGCAATTCGCCCAGGAATTTCTTCGCCAGGTGTGGCTGCACGCATGGCAGCAACATTTGACAGGATGTCGAATGGCCGATTGTTGATCAATGTGGTGACAGGTGGTGATCCGATACAACTTGCTGGGGATGGCTTGCATCTTAGCCATGATGAGCGTTATGAGTTAACTGACGAATTTCTCACAGTTTGGCGAGGAATTACCAGCGGCGAAACCGTGGATTTTAAAGGACGCTACCTAGATATCAAAGGTGGCAAGCTGTTGTTCCCACCAGTACAAAAACCTTATCCACCGTTGTGGTTTGGCGGTTCATCTGCGGCTGCAAAGCGGGTTGCTGCCAAACATATTGATGCTTACCTGACTTGGGGAGAACCCCCAGCACAAGTAGCACAAAAAATTGCCGAAGTGCGTCAACTAGCAGCCGAACAAGGCAGAACAGTAAGTTTTGGCATTCGTCTGCATGTGATTGTGCGAGAAACAGAATCAGCTGCTTGGGATGCTGCGAATGAGTTAATTGAGTATGTCGATGATGCAGCGATCGCACTTGCAAAAGAAGCCTTAGCCAAGTCTGATTCTGAAGGACAACGGCTCATGAGTCAACTACATAACGGCTCACGAGAAGCATTAGAGATTAGCCCCAATTTGTGGGCAGGAATTGGATTGGTGCGCGGTGGTGCTGGTACCGCCCTGGTTGGCGATGCTGACACAGTTGCCGCCAGGATGCTGGAATATCAGGAACTAGGCATAGAAAGTTTTATCTTCTCTGGATATCCCCATTTAGAAGAAGCCTATCGCACTGCGGAATTGTTGTTTCCACGTCTACCTTTGCAGAACGAACCTGCACCTTTAACACAACAATTAAGTCCTTTTGGTGAAATTGCCAGCAAAGCTGAATTTGCTAAACAACTCACAAGTGCATCATAAGATTTTAGATTTGAAATTTGGGATTTGGCATAAAGTTAAAATGCCAAAATTTAAATCTAAATTTTTATTAAATGTCTCAAAAATTATTTTTGAGGTAAATTTTAAGATTTCACATCTCGAATCGAAAATGCGATGGCTATTATCCTCAATAATACCAAAAACAAAAGCTTCAATCTATCCTTTAAGGAGTTGCTAGATCACCCGCAAATCCAAAAAATAGTTCCTTGGATTGTGCCAGTTTCCGTATTAATACTTTGGGAATTTTCTTCAAGAACAGGGCTACTTTCAAGTAGAATTTTACCAGCACCAAGTGGTGTCATATTCACAGCATATAAACTAGCCTCGACTGGAGAATTATTTCAACATATAGCAATTAGTGCTGGACGTGCGATATCTGGTTTTATCGTCGGTGGCAGTATTGGCTTTAGCTTAGGATTGCTCAATGGCTTTTCTCGTTTAGCAGAAAATTTGTTGGATAGTTCTTTACAAATGCTTCGCACCATCCCCAACTTAGCATTAATTCCGCTAGTGATTCTCTGGTTTGGGATTGGTGACCAAGCGAGATTATTTTTAGTATCTATGGGGGTTTTCTTTCCACTATATCTCAATACATTTCATGGAATTCGTAGTGTTGATCCTGGACTGATTGAGATGGGGAGAGTCTATGGATTAAAAACACCACAACTGTTGTGGCAAATAATTTTTCCAGGAGCATTATCTTCGATTTTGGTAGGAGTCCGTTTTTCCTTGGGGATTATGTGGCTCACATTGATTGTGGCAGAAACCATTGCCGCAGATTCTGGTCTTGGTTACATGGCAATGAATGCCCGTGAGTTTATGCAAACTGATGTGGTGGTTTTGAGTATTGTAATCTACGCTTTGCTGGGTAAATTAGCAGATGCGATCGCTAGAGGTTTAGAAGCTAAATTCTTGGCTTGGAATCCCAACTATCAACAGCGTAAATAGATACTGTCATTAGTCATTGGTCATTTGTCCTTTGTAAATGTAAATAACAAATCACCGATGACAAAGGATAAATTTCAATTGTTCTAAAAATGGAGGATTTTCAAGTGAGTGCAAGTATACAAGGTACACAGTTAAGTGTTTTGGATTTGACAAAGGCTTTTGGCAATCAAACTGTTTTAAACACGTTAAATTTAGAAGTCGCGCCTGGTGAATTTGTCGCCATTGTGGGACGTAGTGGTTGTGGTAAAAGTACCTTGTTGCGTCTTGTGTCTGGATTGGATAAAGCGACTTCAGGCGGGATATTGCTAGATGGAGAACCACTGCGTAAGCTGAGCCGTTCTGTAACAGTGATGTTTCAAGACCCCCGCTTGCTGCCTTGGAAGCGAGTAATCGAAAATGTGGGGTTAGGTTTGCAGGGTAATTGGCGTGAAAGAGCGCTATGGGCATTGGAGAAAGTAGGACTCAAAGATAGAGCTTCTGAGTGGCCGTCTGTACTGTCTGGAGGACAGCGGCAACGGGTATCATTAGCCAGAGCATTAGTAAGTCAGCCTCGTTTGCTGTTGCTAGATGAACCTTTGGGAGCATTAGATGCTCTAACTCGCCTAGAAATGCAACATTTAATTGAATCTTTGTGGCAAGAGCGGAAGTTTACTGCATTTTTAGTTACTCATGATGTAGAAGAGGCTGTGGCCTTGGCAGACCGAGTGGTACTAATTGAAGATGGACGTATTGCTATGGATGTAGCTGTGAATCTGCCACGCCCAAGAGATAGAGCCAGTGAAGTATTTGTCAATATCAGAGAAACTGTTTTAGAGCGAGTGATGAATGGTGAAAAAAGTCAAGCAAATCAACAATTGGTACACTCAGGTGTTTGAAGTTTAGGTATATAACGAACCACAGAGGAGGACACTTCCGTGCGGAGGTTCCCTCAGTTGAGGAAAGTGTCCGTCGCACAGAGAACACAGAGAAAGAGAAAAGGAGTTTTTAAAAGTTGGTATGACAGAGTATTAGGATAATTATCTAGTCGTAGGCTGAGTAATTTTCTTTCTCCAAGAGCGCACTGACACCTAAGTGCTGTCACCTGAGCAAGAGGTAGCCCTAGTAAAAATGGGCTAGACCTCTGGTATTATCAAAAAATTCGTAATTTGTAATTCGTAATTCGTAATTAAGAAAGTTAGGTATAGTCTGGGTTTTAAGGTTTGAATCTGTTGGCGGATTTGAAAAAGTATAAATTGCACAATTATTATATTTGTTGACCGCTGACTGTCAGCAGTCAACAGTGAGCAGTCAACATTCACCACAATTAAAAATGAAACTCATTTTACCTATCGAAGTCGCTGCCGAAATTGAGCCTCATCTACCATCTGACACAAAAATTGTACTGGTTGACAGTGATGGCAATCTCGACAATGATGCCCATGATGCGGAAGTTTATTTAAGTTGGTTTTTTCTCAAACTTACTAGCCTGCATCAAGTTTTAGCAGCAGCCCCGGCGCTGCGTTGGCATCATGCGCCGAATGCAGGGGTAAATCACTTTCTCACACCAGCTTATTTGGAACGCGACCTCATTCTGACTAATGGGGCTGGAGTACATGGAATTCCGATCGCAGAATTTGTCATTGCTTATATACTCTCCCACGCTAAACATTTGCCACAGTTGCACGCGCTACAAGCTGAACGTCACTGGAAAAGACACTTTCCTATCCAAGAATTAACGGATGCTACTTTATTAATTATTGGTGCTGGTGGTATCGGTCAAGAAATTGCTGCCCGCGCCAAAGCTTTCAATATGAGAATTTTTGGCAGTCGCCGCCATCCTCAAGAATTGCCGAATTTCGACTTAGTTGTGGGTGCAGATGAATGGCGATCGCTCCTAGTAGAAGTTGATTATGTAGTAATTGCTACGCCACTGACTAGTGAAACCAAAGGCTTAATTGATGAAACTGTATTGCGATCGCTGCCTCCTCATGCTTATCTAATTAATATTGCTCGTGGTGCAGTAGTCGATGAACCAGCATTGATTAAAGCCCTAACCGAAGGTTGGATTGCAGGCGCAGCATTAGATACAGTAATTGGAGAACCGCTATCATCGGATAGTCCTTTGTGGTCAGTTCCTAATCTGTTTATTACACCTCACTGTTCAGGTCATTCCCCAAGAGTGAAACAGCGCTCAATAGAATTGTTTCTTGACAATTTCCAACGCTACCAAGCTGGTCAGCCTTTACGGAATGTAGTGGACAAGCAAGCAGGGTATTGATGGGAAGATGAGGGAGATGAGGGAGATGAGGGAGATGGGGAGAGTGTTAACAACTAACCACTGACCACTGACAACTGACCAAAAAGGTAATGAGTTGTGAAAATAATTCTACCTGTGAATCTTGCTTCTGACATTGAGCCACATTTACCATCTGACATGGAGGTAGTGCAGGTGGATAGTGAAGGCAATCTCAATGGTGATGCCAGTGATGTAGAAATTTATGTTAATGGATTTTACTCAGATTTCAGTATATATGACAAGGTATTAGCAGTGTTACCTGCATTGCGTTGGCAACAGTCACCGAGTGCAGGGGTAAATCACCTCCTCACACCTGCTTTTCTACAACGGGACATTATCCTGACTAACGGTGCAGGGATTCATGCCATACCGATTTCGGAATTTGTCTTGACTTTCATGCTGTATCATGCTAAAAATCTGCGAAAGTTGCAAATATTCCAGGAACAGCACACTTGGGTAAGAGGAGTGTTTCTCGAAGAGTTAGCAAACGCAACTTTGTTAATTATTGGTACAGGAAACATTGGTCAAGCGATCGCACATCGTGCGAAAGCATTTGGAATGCAAGTTTGGGGTAGTCGCCGTCGTGCCGAACCGTTACCGAATTTTGACAAAATTGTGGGTGCAGATGAATGGCGATCGCTCCTACCAGCAGCAGACTATGTAGTGATTGCTACTCCTTTGACTCCAGAAACTCGCGGCATGATTGATGCTACAGCATTGCGGTTGATGCGGCGGTCTGCTTACTTAATTAATATTGCTCGTGGTGCGATCGTTGATGAAGCCGCATTGGTGACTGCTTTAAGTGAGGGTTGGATAGCTGGTGCCGGACTAGACACCGTTACTACTGAACCGCTACTGCCAGAAAATCCTTTGTGGTCGCTATCGAACGTCTTTATTACACCCCACTGTTCAGCCCTTTCACCATATCTCAAAGAGCGTATCACAGAACTATTTATTGATAATCTCAAACGTTACCAAACTGGGCAACCCTTGCGGAATCTAGTAGACAAGCAAGCGGGATATTAATTGGGCATGGGGCATTGGGCATTGAAAATTAGGGTAGATTTTTCTTCCTCATCACCCTCATCACCACGGCAGTTGCTCCACTTGGGGAAACCCCAAGACCGTACTGCCTCACCGCACTGGCTAAGCGAAGCAAAGAGAGGCTTTGAATTCCCCCTTTCCGCGTCGGAAAGGGGGTCAGGGGGTTAGGTCTTGGATGGCTTTGATGTTTCGCATAATACTTTTCAAACATCCTCTTACACTCCTTTCACTTCACTTGACTTTAAGTATCGATTTTCCTAAAGACTGACAAATAACATCATTTTGTGGTGTATGAATACGGCTACACAGCACATCCCGGTAGTGTCGTTCTAGAGGATTCTTTTTCATAAGACCAGGATTACCAGTCAGTTCTAAACCAATCTCCACGGCACGAATTGAGTTAGTTGTTGTCAGGTATTTAACAGTTTGCGCTTGTAATCCCACGTTAAGTTCATACTCGCCCTTGTCAATGTCTTGCGCTAAGCCATAAATAAGTCTGCGGTTAGCAAATAGCAATGCTTCCATCTCACCTACAGCTGTTTGGAAGCGCGGCAAAGTAGCTAATGATTCCCCCAAATTAGAAGGTGTACGCTCATTCAAGTAGTTAACTAGCCAATCTCGTGCCGCAGTAGCAACTCCTAGATACAAAGCACTGATTGTCAAACTACCCCAAGTAGAAATCAGGGGATCAAAGGATGGCACAGCAGATATGGGGCGAATATCAAGAGCATATTCAGTAGGAATTAATACTTTCTCCAAAATTAAATCGTGACTGCCCGTGGCTCTCATTCCCAGGTGATCCCAGGTTTCGACAATTCGCAAGCCAGGAAGGTCACGGGGTACAAGAAAGCTGCCAACTTGGGGTTCATCTTCAGTTGTCCGCGCCCAGACAACAAAGTAGCTGAGGATGGGACTACCAGTGGTGTATTGCTTATGACCTGTTAACAGCCAACCTTCTGCTGTCTTAAGAGCAAATGTCGCTGGTAATCCTCCTCTGGCTGGTGTACCCAATTCTGGCTCGACACGAGCAGCATTAAGTAAAGCAATGCCTTCAATGGACTCCCGACACAACCGCTTGTAAAGTTCTGGATGCCAGCGACGGCTACGGGCGGCATGGGCATGTTGAAGATAGTGCATCGTCAGTACTAGTGCTGTGGAAGCATCGCCCCGTGCTATCCCCTCAATCACTCGGCAGATACTCGCCAGTTCCAAACCCTGACCACCCATTTCACGCGGAATGCTTAAACTGAGGAGTCCAGCTTCATGCAAGGCTGTAAAGTTCTCGAAGGGAAATGAACCATCTTTGTCGTGTGCTGCTGCACGGGTTGCAAAGTCCTTGGCAAGAGCTTCTACTCGGTCAAAAAGATGAGGAATAGTTTCTAAACCTGTGTTTATAAAGGTTTCTGGCACTGCTTGCTCCAACTGTGACATATATATACTCCTTTAAAACTCACTTTACTACTTTTGAATCAGAGATTTTTTGTATGAGGTTTAAATAAAAAATATAGTCAGATATAGTCAAAGGTAATCATTCATGGTACACAAGATGTGTTACGCACATGATAATCAAAACTGAATGACACGCTCGAAACATGAAACCTGGCCTGGGCAGGGTGTAGGGGGTAGTGTTGATAAAAACCGAATTTTAGTGAGCTTGCTTGTTTCGCTTATCTATGGTAAATTTATGAACAATAAATAACTGTAAATCGATAGGTTTATAGTAGTTTGATTAATTGTACTACACAGTGGTCTATATTTCTCAGTAACCTTGTCCGCCCAAGATAGTGAGTATATAGATATCTCTAGTAGTTCAAGCCAGCGATCGCAAAGTGACAGCAATTGAAACAATGATTACTACAGATGAAAGACTGGTAGGGGCGGGTTTCAAAATATGATTAATTATTAATGATGATCTAGGTGAACCCGCCCCTACTGAGTTACGCAATCCAAAATCTAAAATCTGTCTTGAAAAGTTTGCAAGGGCGGGGGGAACCCCCGCACACAACTTTTCGCAAAATCCAAAATGTTATGACTTGTGATTTTGAGCGATCGCAAAGCTGTAATCCTGCGTAACCACGGAATCTTGACGGTAGGACATAGTGTAGATGAAGCAGCTTGGTGGTACATCAGGTTAGAAGATACTGCCAAAGTCCAATTGCTAGCAGAAGCCGTAGGAAAACCAGTGCTGATAGACCATGACATCGCCTTAAAAATTCAGCAACGCGGTGGTACTCGTAAAGCAGGCTGGGGTGGATTCCAGTATTTGTGGGATGAAATCACCCACGACCAACCCGACCTGCTTGATTGATAGTTATCAGTCATCCTCAATTTTGAATTATCCCAGTGATCTACTCACCAAACTATCAAGGTACTACTAGTAGTTGGTGAGTTTTTTTTAACTAAGTCTTAGCAGAATTCAAAAGTCAGGAATAAGAGATTAACAAAGAGAAAATATGTCATTGTAAGTTATTGGAATTTACCTCTTGCTTTCGATACAGCAGTATATTTTATTTGTATTAATTTGTGCATAATGACTAATGTTGAAAGCTATTATCTTCGATTTAGATGGAACTCTTCTTGATCGAGATTCTTCGATAAAACATTTTATTTCTACACAATATAACAGATTTGCACCGAGATTTAATAATATTCGCAAGAATGAGTATATTTCCAGATTTATCGAGTTAGATTGTCGGGGTTATGTTTGGAAAGATAAAGTTTACCAAACTATGATTAATGATTTCGGACTTCAAACTGTAACATGGCAAGAGTTGCTAGACGATTACTATATAGAGTTTAGAAATTATTGTATTCCATTCCCAAATCTCCTAAAAATTCTTGATATCTTAACAAAAGAAGGATATTTACTCGGCATCATTACTAACGGTCTAGGTGATTTCCAGATGCGTAGTATTCAAGGTTTAGGTATTGAGAAATACTTTCAAACTATTTTGATTTCAGAAATTGAAAGAGTTCGCAAACCAGAAGCTGAGATATTTCTTCGTGCTTTACACAGACTTGGCGTCACAGCAGACGAGAGTATATTTATTGGAGATCATCCAGATGTAGATGTGATGGGAGCAAAGCACGTTGGTATGAAAAGCATTTGGAAAAGAGATTTAGGATGGGCAGAACCAGAAAATGCAGATGGAATTATTGATGATTTAGGAGATTTACCTTTGGTGATTGAACGTCTTTATATGTAATCATTCTGTAGTAATAGTCAAGGTTTTACTCATTTTAGTAACTGGGACAAACATCCCAGTTCTTAACTTATGAGGCGCTCTTTTTATGGGAGTAAATCCTACACGCAAATAAAATCCTTCAGCATAAAGGCTAGCAGTGGTAAATACTTTATCTATACCTTGAGCGATCGCTTCGTCGCAAAAATGTTGAACTAAGGCTCGCCCGATTCCTTTACCTTGATAACGAGGATGGACATAAAGCCCAATAAGTTCATCAACAGTAAAACTAGCAAATCCTGTAATCGCATCACCCTCGACAGCAACGCAGCAAGTTTCAGCTTTCATACTCTTCAAGATATTAGACCCATCAGGCTTTTCGCGATAGTTGCGCCAAGCTAACAGTTCTTTGTGTGTATAAAAAGTTGCTGGAAGAGCTTTGATGGCAGCAATATGAATTGCACTCAGCGCCCACGCATCTGATTCTACAGCAGGTCGAAGAGATATTTCTTTAGCGTTCATAGTTTCAGGGCTGGTATTCAATTGACTTGCCTACTTAATTTTCTGATACCAGCATACCAATTTCGGTTAACAGCGAAGTAAATTGCGATCGCAGGTTGGAACTAGGAAACAAAACGCAAAAAAGCAAAGGAGACAATTATTTACTACTGAAGTATAAATTATTGTAAACCTCTTGGTCATAAATTATATAAAATCTTAATTACCATTAATCCTATCGGAAAACCGTATATTATTGAGTAAGCAATAAAATAACCAACCTCAAAAGGCAAAAACAGAAACAATAAAGCGATAGCTTTTGTTATTTGCCGAATTTTGCTGTGCTTATTTGAATAGCTTGTCAAAGCTTGCTTAATAGGCGATTTACGAAGTTGGAAGTGATTAGAAAGTTTAAGGAGTAAAAGTGATTAACGCTATACGGATTAATGAAAACTTGACAACGACAGGACAAGTAATACCCCAACAGATTAAGCAAGCTATCCAAGAGGGTTTTAAGTCAGTTGTGAATTTGCGATCGCCTGATGAACTAGGATTTTCTAAGGATGAGCAACAGGTAGTTGAAACGTTGGGCTTATATTACGTAAATGTTCCGCTGAAGCTGGAAGCCTTGAATGAAGAGCTAATTACCAAAATCTTAACCACACTAGAACAGATTCCTAAACCAGCCTTGGTACATTGTGCAGCAGGTATGCGTTCAACAGGAATTGCACTATTGAGTATCGCTATCCAAGAGGGATTAACACCAGAACAAACCTTAGCAAAAGCTAGAAATCTCGGCTTTGGTTTGTTGGAACACACTAATGTTAGTCCCAGACTGAAGCAATTATTTGTGGATTACGTTAATAAACATGCAAAAGTAGCTGTGGCTACTCGCTGATTCAGCTAATGCACATATATGAGGTTAAACACAGATAATTCATCGGTCTACATCTGTGTTTATCCATTTTTTGAAATAGATAGTGATACCAGATTTTTCCACTGTTCTAATTTCAATGTATAAACTTAGTTGCTTTAAGGTTTTGAGCAATCAACACTGTCCTAACCTATACGACTACAGCTACATATGAGTGTTGATAATATTGCAGCAATTTCACAGTGTAATTCTATCAAGTTCATCGAGAATATTGCTATCTATATCAATATCAAATTTACGAGCAAAGTGAGCAGATGATGCCAGCAGATTAGGCAAATCTTCCATCAGCAATATCTTGGGATGAGGGCCTCCGGTTGACCAATCAATATAACGTAGACGGTCATTTTTCAGCTTGAGATGAGATGCATTAGCAAGTATAGTTTGAAAATAAGATTCGTCTGCATACATGAGTTTACTGTAGTGCGAGGTTATAGGATTTTTCTTGCTGTGGAAATCGATAATGTACTCAGCAGCTTTGCGATTAGCACAAAACCATTGACTGCCACTAAAGCAAGCAATTTTTTGGGAAAAAGGAAGGAAAGGTTTAGCTAATAGCGGATGTTCTAAGCGAATTTCCAAATTCAATTGAGCGTAGTATTTTTTGGAATAATTGAAAGCAAAAGACTTCGTACAATATCGCTGATAAGAGTTTTTCAGCCATAACATGCTTGGTTTTAGATCTTGTTTATAAGTCTCATATGTGATTGGCTCATACTGAATAAAAGCATCGTATGGGTTTGAGGCTAGATCATCCAATATTTGTTTTGCACTTTTAATGGGATAGTCTGCTCCACTAAGTAATACAAACCAATCTGGTGCATCTGGAACTTCGTACAATAGCCGAAGTGCCTTGACTGTAGCTTCTATTAGAGAAAATTTTCCCCACTCTGTTTGTACGTGAGGGCGTACTAGTAAAACATTTTTTGGCAGAGAATCGACAGATAAATCACATTTGGAGAAATCATGATGGCAGACAATTGGAGGATATTTGAATAGACTATTTAACTTATTTACTAGTCTGTAAGTTTGTCGTGGTTTATTGTGGGTAAGTAAAACAAAACCTATGGGATTACTGGTAATATCATTCATGTTGTTTTTTAAGAAAATGATATTATCTCATGTATGTAACCACTGTTAACTACCTTAGTTGCAGTATCAAAAACTGCAATTGACTTTACAAGTACTTTACAGATACTGAATGATTAAGATAACTAGCGTACAGAAAAATTATGATTAAGATACTAGCTCAAAGTTTGACAGAGATTGAAGCAAGGTTACAGATAGATTGGATTGTTGTAAATGCCTGCTTGCAGTTTGCGATTTGGGGATTGTTCTCTGTTGTGCTGGCTGAGATATTAAGAGACAGTTACCATGCTTTGTGTCACCAAGTCAATTGGCTTGCTAAATGGCACAATAAACATCATATGGCATATCGCCGCGATTTATCAGTAGTTTCCCTCAAAGCCTATCAAGAGTCTCAGCTATACCACGACATTTTAGAGTCTGGTCTATTGGTGGTATTGTTGACGGTAATTGCCTTAGTTGTCCAGCAAACAGGGATTTGGCTGGGAGTAGCCTATGCCTGTACCTTCTTGTATGGTGCATCGAGTAGATATTTCCAAGGAAAAATCGATACAGATTATAACCACCTACCCGGCCCTCTAGTGACAATTCCATCCGTTTGGTGGGTGAATCGGTCTTACCATTGGCGACATCATTTTGATGATGTTAACGCTTACTACAGTGGTGTATTTCCCTTGGTGGATAAAATACTGGGCACAGGACTGTCCCTGAAGGGTAAAACCGTTGCTTTAACTGGAGCATCGGGTGCTTTGGGGCAAGCATTGGCGGCTGAACTTGTCAAGCAAAATGCTAAGATTGTAGCATTAACTACTAACCCCGAAAAATTAGCAACCCATACTGGGTTGAAGGTGGTTTCCTGGCAATTAGGTCAAGAAGATGAACTCAGAGATAGTTTAGAGAAAGTTGATATTTTGATTATCAATCATGGGGTCAATGTCTATACTAGCCGCACACAAGAGGCAATTAACTCTTCTTATGAGGTGAATACCTTTTCAGCATTGCGGTTGATGGATATATTTTTGACAACTGTGACAGGCCCACAGGCAAAAGCAACCAAGGAAATCTGGGTTAATACTTCCGAGGCTGAGGTTTCCCCTGCTCTCAGTCCGCTATATGAACTTAGCAAACGGACATTGGGAAACATTGTGACTTTAAAACGGTTGGACGGGGATTGTATAATTCGCAAGTTAATCCTTGGGCCTTTTAAAAGTCAACTCAATCCTTATGGAGTAATGTCAGCACAGCAAGTGGCTAGTGCCATTGTGTTTTTAGCACGACGAGACTATCGCAATATCATTGTCACCATTAATCCTCTCACCTACGTGCTTTTTCCCTTGAAGGAAACTAGTACGTGGTTGTACTATCGAATTTTTAGCAAGACAGCTAAAAGTAGCTAATTTTGTGCCTTAGAGGCTATTTTTCAATAAAATCTAGGGGAGGCAAAGAGCAGGGTGAAGGTTCCTCCCCACCAAACTTTTGAACAACACAAACCGCAGATGATAGTTCTCGCTTTATTGCCATTTTCTGACAGCATCAGCTGACTAAAAATAGTCATAATATTTTTTGCCGTCACATAATTTCCCATTAATGCTGCGTTGCGCTTCTTTATAATACACCCTACAAAATTAAGATTTACTAAAAAATTAATATTTACTTTATACATGAAATGAAAAATATCTAATTCTAATTGATGGTCGCAGACTGTTCACTGTCAGCACTTATCAGTTGTCAATTATCAATCAATAAAGTTGTTCTTTACATAAATTCAGCAGTTTTACGGAAGCTATAAACAATTAGATCAGTTATTCAGAGAATGGGTCAGTAAATCTAGCTAAGAAATAATGGTTAGTAAAGGTTCTGTGCAGACAGACAGAAATCAACGCCTGGTAATGCGCTTACCACGTACTCTCAGTTGTCTAGAAACCTGGGGTTTTGGGCTGACAGGTCATGTTGGATGGATTGGTACTGCACCAGTGATTCATGCAGCGTTAGGGTCAAAAGCTATCTTAGTTTGGTTGTTTGGCACTAGTATTTCCTTCTTACTTAATTTACAGGTACAAAGTCTAGGGAGATATTGGTCAGATGTAGCAGGAGGAACACCAAATTACACGACAAGGCTACTGAAGAACTTTCCCAACTGGGGACGCTACGTAGCTTTAGCATACTATTTTAGTTGGGCAGCAGCACCAGCATTGTACGCGATTATACTTACAGATTTAGTGAGAGTTAATTTTGAAAGTGTAGGTATTTCTTGTCCAGAAACTTTATTAAAGGTCGGATTTACAGTTATTCCTTTTATTGTGGCGTTCAGTGGCAGCCGTGCTTTAGCGATCCTGCACTTATTTTTTGTGATTCCAGCGATTTTATTATTGCTTTTGTTTTGTACTCAGGGCGTAGTATGGTCAGCTTTTTCTAATGCCAGTTCTAACTTGTTCCTACATAGTACACCTAGCTTGAGCTTTGGAGAATGGGCAAAGTGGTTTTTCTTAGGCAGTTACTCAGTTTATGCTTGTGAAACCACTGCTTCTTTTGTCGCTGATAGCCGCTACCCACATAAAACTGTGGGGTTCTTAACCGTAGCTGCTTGGCTGATTCCTCCAGTGTTTCTAGGTGGTACTTGGGTATTAATGTGTTCAGCTACAGACCCTGGCATAGGTGACAATACCTTTTTGAATCTGCTAGCGGCTTCTAAGCCTTTTTGGGGTGAATATGCCGCATTTTTAGTCACACTTTTGATTACTTTTTCTTGTCTTCTCAGTTCTGCTACGGCAGTTTCTAACTCTCCTCGCATACTATACCAACTTGCTTTAGACAGACAGCTTTCTCCTCTATTCACAGTAGTTTCACCCCAAGGCGTGCTTGGGCCTGCTATCCTAATTACCTTTTTACTCAGTCTACTTTGTCTGAATTTAGGAAATGTATCTCAAATTGTCACCGTAGGAGGCACTTGTTATCTGCTGTCGATTATGGGACTACATTTAGGATTATGGCTGGGTAGAGGTAAACCGCAGGTGTTATGGCCTTGGTGGTCACTTGGTTTTTTCTTGATAGAAGGGGTAGTTCTAGTAGTGGGGGGTTTAGCTTGGCAATGGCAAGATTTTTTAGTAGGACTATTATTACCTATTATTTTAATGGCAGGAGATGCAGCCCTACGTCGCTTCAGCTTTGCACCATTACACCCTAAATGGTGGACAGAACATTATGAGGTTAGGTCTAGCAGTAGCAACAACCCAGATTTTGTTGTACTACAGGTAATTGTTCTCGTCTCATTAATTTGTATTACGGCTATGGGCAGTTGGGGTATCCGCGATTTGTTAGATAATGCTTCTAGTAATCGTCATAACCCTCTATTGGCTATCGTTTTAGTGACGCTTTCTTTTATGGGGGTAGCGATCGCCTGTTGGACTACATTACCACAGATTATTGCTATTGATGAGGCACGTAAACAAGCAAAAAACCTCTTTATCACTACTCTCAATACTGTTCCAGATACTGTTTTAGTTTTAGATGAGAACGGTACCATATGTCAAACAAATGCAGCCGCTGAAGACTTGTTTCAACTCAGTGCCGAGGAGTTACTGGGGCAGAACTTGAATCAACTGCTAATATGCTATTGTGGCAAACCGGAGCAATGGTCTATTAGGAGTGAACAAACCCTGAAAATTAACCAAAGCTCACGAATTGTAGAATCGACTGTTTCACAACCAGCCAATTCTCAATCACAACAATATGTTGTTATTATACGTGATATCACTGAGCGAAAGCTAGCAGAGCAAGAATTGGTACAATACCGTTGCCAACTTGAACAGTTAGTGGCAGAGCGCACTGTTGAATTAATTAGAGTCAATCAACAGCTTCAACAAGATATTATTGAGCGTCAACAAGCACAAGATCAATTACTGCATAATAGTCTGCACGACGGGCTAACAGGGTTACCCAATCAATCTTTATTTATTGAGCGGGTGCAACTAGCAATTGAACGTACTAAACAGCACAAGAATTATTTATTTGCTGTACTCTTCTTAGACTTAGACCGTTTCAAAGTTGTGAATGACAGCTTGGGTCATCTACTAGGAAATCAACTTTTGATTGCAATTTCTCATCGCCTCAAATTAGTTTTGCGATCTGGAGATATAGTTGCACGTTTTGGGGGAGATGAATTCACAATTTTGATTGAGGAAATTGAGAGTATTAATAGTGCCATACAAGTAGCTGAACGAATTCAAAAAGTACTCGCTTTACCATTCCAATTAAATGAGCATAGGGTGTTTACTAATGCCAGCATTGGTATTGCTTTAAGTACACCAGATTATGATCAAGCAGCAGATATTCTCCGGGATGCTGATGTGGCTATGTACTGCGCTAAGGCACTTGGTAAAGCCCGTTATGAGGTGTTTAATTCTAAAATGCACGAGGGTGCATCTTTGCTGTTGCAGTTAGAAACTGCCTTGCGACATGCCTTACTCAAGCAAGAAGAATTTCGCCTTTATTACCAGCCAATTGTTTCATTGTTAACTGGCAAAATTAGTGGATTTGAAGCCCTAATACGTTGGCATCATCCAGAACGAGGAATTATTTCTCCTCAAGATTTTATTCCCTTGGCGGAGGAAACTGGCATGATTGTTAATATCGGGCAATGGGTGCTTTATGAAGCCTGCCATCAAATGCAGAGATGGCAGAAACAGTTTCCTAGTTCAACTCATTTAACAATTAGTGTGAATTTTTCTGGGAAACAGATCATGCAACCCGACGTGTTTCAACAGGTGGAATATGTTTTGCAGCAAACTGGGTTGGAACCATGCAGTTTGAAATTAGAAATTACTGAAAGCTTACTGATGGATAATTTTGAATTGGCTACTACTATGCTTTCCCGGTTAGCAGCTTTAAATGTCGAGTTGCACATGGATGATTTTGGTACTGGCTATTCATCCTTGAGTTATTTGCACCGCTTACCAATCAAAACATTGAAGATTGACCGCTCTTTTGTTAGCAGTATAGGCAGACGGGGAGAAAATTTAGAAATTGTTCGCGCGATTGTAACATTGGCTCATAATTTAAATATGTCTGTGACGGCAGAAGGTATAGAAACGGTAGAGCAAGTAGCACAACTGAAAGCACTACAATGTGATCAAGGGCAAGGCTATTTCTTTTTACCACCTATGGAAAGTGCAGCCGTAGAGGTATTGCTTGCTGCTAATTTGTGTTATAAAAACTTTTTACTGGTATAGCAAAGTGCTGAGTATAAACCCAGTTACTTCATTGCTCTGAGCCATCAACATTGTCCTAAGCTATGTGACCACGGCTGTATGAAAATGTTGTTGTGGGATGGTATTTAGCCATTTCTACAGACACACCGCAGTTGTGTATTGCTTGCTGTAGCTGTAAGCTGTCCACTTCGCCAAATGATCCTTCTTCTAACACCAGTTCATTGACAAAAGTATCGATTTTTTGGCGGTCTATATTCTGCATAACTATCATATGTGCCCAATTATCAAGAGTTGCTAACTGCCACTTTTTGATTAACCTTTGGGAAGGCTTTTGAAACACTACAGTAGTCGAGAATTTGTTGAGCATACATGGATATTCTCTTAAGTTAAGTTGTTGGAAAAGATATTGAGCATTCTGAATACAGGTATTTGCTTCTGTCGCAAATCCTTCACAACCTCTTGTTTGCAGAGCATACCAGAGAATTATAGGAGTATGACCGTTTCTAGAGCCTAAAATGGTTGTATCTTTGGAACCAATATATTCAATGGTTGTTTCTACTTTTTCTACCCATTTCTTCTTAGTGATCACTACACCACAAGGCAATGGAGAACCAATGAATTTAGCAGAAATAGCTATACTATCTATGGGTTTTTGAAAGTTAATTTGGGGAGCGCCATCTATAAATGGTAATATCATTCCTGAAAGTGCGGCATCACAATGAATGTAATAATCTTTAATTTGATGACGCTCTAAAATTTCTAGAACTTTGTCTAAGTTGTCAATAGCACCTTTGACAGTAGTACCAATATTTAAGTTGATGATGGCTGGAGAATGACGATTTTCGCTAATCAGTTGTTCAAAATGGTCATAATTGATCTCGCCGTTAACTTGGGAATTAATTACACGATGCTTCATGCCAAATAATTTAGCTGCTTTGGCAATTGAGTAATGAGAGTCTTGTGATGAATAAAGCAGCCCTTGAGGATAGATTTCTCGTGCGAGAAAAAGTCCATATAAGTTACCTTCAGTACCACCAGCAGTCACATAACCCCAAAATTCATTCTCTGGAATTTTATAGAGGTCTGCAAAAAAAGCTAATACTTCTTGCTCAAATTTTCGAGAGTGGAGACCAAAATCTGGCTCAATGTAAGGATCACCAGCATTATTCAAGAGAAAATTGAAAAACTTTGCTAACTCAGTGTAGTCGCAACTTAAATTATATGGATAGCCTGCATGAAACTGCGATCGCTGTTCGATTTGCTGCAAAAAAGTTGTCAACTCTTCACTAACTAGCTTTGACATATTTGTGTATCTGTTTAATTTTGGATAAGGCAAGTTTTAGCTTATATTATACGTTAAATTCAATATTTTTAGTTTTTCTTAATAAGTAAATCCATCTACAAGAAATGTCTGAAAAAAAGGCAGTAATAATACGGGTAAAAATTAGTTGAGCATTTTTTAACTGCAAGTAAACACGGTTGCACTTAATCAGAGAATGCTGTTTTAAGAGTTTGTAAATATCTTTTTTAGTGGATTTTTTTAGCTGCTAGGGTGGCCTTTCTTTGCAACGGGTTTATGCACGCTGTAATTGCCAAACTTATCCACAGTGCGATAATACTGGCGAAATCATCTAGTCGTTTAATAATGTATATATACGTTAATCAGCGAGTGAGTGCGTATTTATGCGTAGTTTCTAGATTGAGGACTCGCGTTGACACATATAGCAGCATAGCTTATATTAAGAAATGTATAAGATTGTAAAATTCAACCAACTATCAAAATTATTTCAGTATTCACTAGACCTTTTGCATAAACTGCAAAAAAAGAGTGATGAATACAGTAAGACATGACAAAAGTCCACTTGAGGAGTGTATGTCTATGAACTAAATATGACAACATTAGCAGCTTGCTAAATCTAGAGAACTAATACTGGTTCGTTAAATAACGAGCGTTCGATATAAATATTTTTGAGATCATGCCGAAGATAGTTGACCATGACCAATACCGAAAAGAACTGCTTAGTAAATGCTTTGATTTATTTGCTCAAAAAGGCTATGGTTCTATCACCATGCGCCAGATTTCTCAAGGTCTAAAAGTTTCTACTGGTACGCTGTATCACTACTTTCCTAGCAAACAAGCTTTATTTGAGCAATTAGTGGAGGAGATATCTCAGCAGGATGTGAGTGCAGCATTGCTGGAATTAGAAGGGTCGCAAACACTTAATGAGTCAATGGAAGCACTAGGAAGATACCTAGTGAAAAACGAGGATTACTTTATTAAGTGGACTTATATCTGGGTTGATTTTTGTCAGCATCAAGACTCTAAGAACATGCTGGGTAGTACTGTGTTTAAGCGAGCCAATAAAAGGTATCAACAGGCAGCCTGTGATTTTTTAGGGATTCAAGATATGGTGTTGGCATCTTTTGTATTGAGCTTTGTGAATGGTTTAATTTTGGAGAAGTTATGGGGTGATGAAACAATTGATTTTCCAGAACAATGTGCTTTACTAGGTAAAATGTTGACGCTATATTTGCAGGATAAAAGTTCAAATAAACAGTTAATTCTTGAACATGATTTAGTTAGGAATAGCAAAGATAGCTAATCGGTACAAAGCCAATAAATATATTTATAGCGGTGAAAATATGATTCATAATCTCTTATTGAAACCAGCAAATCAAAGATTGTTTGCATTAATAATTGGTGCGACTGCAATTACAGGTGTAATGGCTTTTTATGCAATTTCTCAGTTTGGACAAGTTGGTAAAACTACCTCACCTGAGCCTGTACAAACTACTCAGACCGCGCCAAAAGTGACGGCCTTAGGCAGACTAGAACCAGAAAAAGAGGTAATTAGCCTGTCTGCACCGTTGGTTTTGGACGGCGATCGTGTTGGCGAAATTTTAGTCGAGGAAGGTGATACTGTTAAAGCTGGACAGGTAGTAGCAATTTTAGACTCACGCGCCCGCTTGCAAGCTGCCGTCCTCCAAGCCCAAAAACAAGTGAGAGTTGCCCAAGCTAAACTTGCTCAAGTCAAAGCAGGAGCCAAAGTAGGGGAAATTCAGGCACAGCAAGCTAGTGTAGAACGCTTACAGGCTCAGTCCCAAGGGGATAAAACAGGGCAAATTGAAGCGATCGCGAGAATAGAAGCGCAATGGCAGGGAGATAGAATTGCTCAAGAGGCAACCATCAAAAAGCTAGAGGCAGAACTAAGAAATGCCGAAGCCGAATATCAACGGTATCAGCAGCTATACTCCCAAGGAGCAATTTCCAACTCTTCATTTGATAGTAAACGCTTGAGTTTAGACACTGCAAAACAGCAACTAGGCGAAGCCAAAGCAATTCTCGACCGGATTAACTCCACAGCCACTAGACAACTAGCCGAAGCCAAAGTAGCACTCAACCGCATCAACGCCACTGGTAGCAAACAAGTCAGCGAAGCCAAAGCCACACTCACCAGTATTGCCGAAGTCCGGCCAGTGGACGTGCAGGCGGCGCAAAGTGAAGTTGAAAATGCGATCGCTGCACTCAAACGTGCCCAAACTGACTTAGAAGCAGCTAACATCAAAGCACCAATGGCAGGTCAAATTCTCAAAATTCATACACGAGTCGGAGAAAAAATTAGTAGTGAGGGGATTGCAGACTTAGCCCAAACCAACCAAATGATGGCAGTGGCAGAAGTTTATCAAACTGATATTGGTAAAGTCAAACTCGGACAGTCGGCAGTAATTACCAGTCAGGCATTTTCTGGTGAACTGCGAGGAACCGTTTCTTACATTGGCTTACAGGTGAATCGGCAAAACGTTTTCAGCAACCAGCCAGGGGAAAACCTCGATAGCCGAGTAGTTGAAGTGGAAATTCGCCTCAATCCTGAAGATAGTAAACGAGTTGCAGGTTTTACTAATTTACAGGTGCAGGCAGCAATTGAATTGTAAAACCGTTGCTACACACATTCAGTACAAAATCAATAAATTTCATCATGTTGAAAGTCATATATTTTCTACTTTGCATCCTGGGAACAGTTTTACCATACTCACAGTTCTTGCCATTTATCTTAGAGCATGGTCTTGATATCCGGCTTTTTTTTGAACAGCTATTTACTAACAGAATTTCTAGTTTTTTTGGCATGGATGTGATTGTTTCATCCTTAACTCTCTGGGTATTTGTGTTTTGGGAAGGCACTCGTCTGAAAATGCAAAACCTCTGGATTTACATTACTTCTAATCTTTTGGTTGGGGTTTCCCTTGGCTTGCCGTTGTTTTTATTAATGCGACAGTATCAACTGGAACAGCAGACTGACACTGTAATTTCTTAACTGAAATCTTGCACCATTGTCAATTAACTGGGGACTGGTGACTGGAAAAGAGTTTTCCAATGCCCCATACCCAATACCTAATCCCCAATTCCCAATTCCCAATATGAAACTATTTCGCAAAACGCCGCTAGCATGGCGGCAGTTAATGAAAGAAAAAACGCGTCTGGCTGTTGCGGTTGCAGGTATTACTTTTGCAGACATGCTGATGTTCATTCAGCTGGGGTTTCAAAGTGCGCTGTTTGATGCATCTGTGAAACCTCATCGCAGTTTACAAGCAGATTTGGTCTTGATTAATCCCCAATTTCAAACTTTATTTGCAGTCAAAAGCTTTTCTAGAGAGCGACTTTACCAGGCATTAGCTTATGAAGGAGTTCAATCAGTAACTTCGCTTTATATTGGCAGCGGACAGTGGCGAAATCCCGAAACCCGTCTTGACCGCACCATCTTAGTTTGGGGTATCGATCCCACACAAACTACATTTAATCTTCCCGAAATCCAACAAAACCAATATCATTTAAAGCAGTTATATCAGGTTCTGTTTGATCAGGCTGGTCGTCCAGAATACGGGACGATTGGTGATATGTTTCAAAAAACAGGTAACTTACAAACGGAACTGAATAACAAAGCTATCAGTGTTAAGGGTTTATTTAGTAATGGTGCATCCTTTGCCGCCGATGGCAACGTTATTGTTAGTGATTCCACCTTTTTACAACTATTTCCGCAGCGTCAACGCGATCGCATCGAAGTTGGGTTAATCAATCTCAAACCGGGTGCTGATCCTGAAAAAGTGCGATCGCAACTTGCCACCGGGCTGCCTAACGATGTTAGAGTTTTGACTCTAGAAGGGTTTGCCGAAGTCGAGAAACAATACTGGGAAAACGGCACTGCCATTGGTTTTATTTTCACTTTAGGTACAGCAGTCGGGTTTATTGTCGGTATCGTCATTGTATATCAGATTCTTTACTCCGATGTTTCTGACCACTTGCCAGAATACGCCACACTTAAAGCCATGGGCTACACTGATCGCTATCTTTTAGGAGTATTGCTGCAAGAAGCATTGTTTTTAGCCATTTTAGGTTTTCTTCCGGGATTTATCCTTTCATTTGGGCTGTATCAGGTGACATATGCTGCTACCATGCTGCCGATTTTCATGAAAACGGAACGGGCGATACGAGTATGGATTCTGACTGTGATTATGTGTAGTTTTTCTGGGGCGATCGCAATGCGAAAACTCAGATCTGCTGACCCCGCCGACGTTTTCTAAAGTAATTCGTAATTCGTAATTAAGAAAGTCAGATATGGTCTGGGTTTCGGAATTTAAATGAGTTGCCTTTTAGAGAATTGGTATCAACGACGGACAAATAAAAATATCTCGCTGTTCACAATCATCAGTTATCTGTCACCTATTGTTTAATAAATTCTATGTTGCAAGAATCTTTACCAATAACTTCTAATTCAACACTCTCTGCTATTGAACCAGTGATTTCTATTCATAATCTCAATCACTACTTTGGTGGAGGTGCGCTTCGTAAACAAGTTTTATTCGATATTAATTTAGAGATTAACGCTGGTGATATTGTGATTATGACTGGCCCTTCCGGTTCAGGAAAAACGACTCTGTTAACTCTGATGGGTGGACTGCGTTCAGCTCAAGAAGGTAGTTTGAAAATTTTAGGAAAGGAAATTTGTGGGGCTAGCAAACAGGAATTAACTAAGCTGCGCCGTCAAATTGGCTATATTTTCCAAGCGCATAATTTGATGACTTTTTTAACAGCAAAAGAAAATGTGCGGATGTCCTTAGAGTTGCATGAAGAGTTTCTCAATCAGGATATTAACAGTAAAGCGATCGCTATGCTGGAAACTGTTGGCTTAGCAGAACGTGTTAATTACTATCCGGAGAATCTTTCAGGGGGACAAAAACAAAGAGTTGCGATCGCTCGTGCTTTAGTCAGCCATCCCAAAATTGTACTAGCAGACGAACCCACAGCAGCGCTTGACAAAAAATCTGGGCGCGATGTTGTAGAATTAATGCAGAAGCTAGCCAAAGAACAAGGCTGTACAATTTTGCTAGTGACTCACGACAACCGCATCCTTGATATTGCCGATCGCATCATTTATATGGAGGATGGTCAACTCAAGAGTGATGGCGTAGATATTAATGCCAGAATGCATTAAATAGTGACGTACAGTTATCATCGAAATACTTTGTGCCTTTGTGTCTTAGTGGTAAACAATCTTAAACCACAAAGACGAGCCAGTGCGTTGGGGAGACAGCGCTGTGGGCGGCTTTGCCGACTTGAAGCGACTGTCGTCGGCTTTGCCGACTTAAAGCAACTGGCGTCACCAAGACACAAAGAGAAAATTCGATTAACCAACATCGAAAGTGATAGAGACAGTAGCCATATCAGAATTACTGACTGGTGTGGCTGTAATACCACCACCACGCGTATCTCTCAAATCATTAAGCAAATCACCAATAACTTCATCTGGGCCTCTAGATGAACCTCTAGGGAAATCTATTGGTTCATCATCACGTTTTTGTTCTACTGCTAAAGCTTTCATTGTTTTGACAGCATTCTTTAATGGTTTGCGGCTGACAATAATTAATGCTTCTCCACTACCTTTTTCGATTGCTTGTAACCTGAGTTCTTGCGGATCACCAACTACTAGTGTTTGCTTTGGTACTAATCGCATCGATTCTTCAGGTGTTGACCATTGATAGGGAAAGATTACTGATAATTCACCAGTAGAATCAAATAACAAAATGGAACAATAGACAGGAACAGATTCATAATTGGTGATTTGAAATTGAAACAGTTGTTGTAGAGGTATCTTGCGCGGGTAAATTTTATCGGAAAATTGACGATTATTTTTACTACGTGATGTAACAGTTTTAGCTATAATTTGGCTGGGATTATCTACTAAATTTAGAGAAACTTCCAAATCTAATTCTGAGGAATTGGTATTCAAGGTTTTTTTGAGAATACGACCTGCAAGCAACGATTTGAGTTTAGGTTCTAAACGCTGCACAGCATCTTTTACTGTTTCTTTGGCATCACCAAAAGATTGTGATACGAGTTCCAATCCTTCAGTAAATAAACCAATACTGTTAACCATCGGCAAGTTTTCTGTAACTTGCTGCTGCAATTTTTCTCGATAGCTATTGGTCATGCGACTGAAGATGTATTGCACACCATTTGGATATGGTGGGTTTTGATTTTGGGCTGGTATAACTGCAATTCTATTGATTGCTTCTATAGCTTTTCTCGCTGCGTTTATATCACCAGCTAAGGAAGGATCTAAACCAATACTTAACTTTAAATCAGCCGGAATTATCCGAGTTGATTCTTGTAACAGCATTCCTGGCTTGAGAGAATTTATTCCTCTGTTGTCTGTAAGTTCTGCTTGTGCTATTAAGCCACTACGGGGAGATACTAATCTTACTGTTGCAGAGCTTTGTCCCTGATTATTGATAATTGTAAAAATAGCACCTTTTGTAAATGTTTCTAAACTTTCTTTATCGACTCCACCAAGCCATAAAGTTGCTTGTTTGCCTTCACCTTTGATAATCACTGCGTCAGTGGGTGGAAGTTTATTGTTAATAAAATATACTGGCTTGCTTTCATCACCATCTATTAAAGGTTCTTGACCAGAAAGTGATTTAATGCTATATGTAATTTGAGATATCATGCTATTGGCGCTACCAGTTTGCTGCCAAAGATATTGCGTCATCAAGTAAGTAAACGCGCCAGCAGAAAAGCCATCAAAAGTAGCATCAGCGGCTAGTTGTTCGTTTTTAGCAGCAGCAAAGGCTATTCCTTTTCGCTGACTAGCACAGCGAAGATTAAGAAGTTGTTCTGAGTCAAGTTTCAACTTTTTTATCCAGCGTTGTTGATAAGCAATTTCTTCTGGAGATGGCTGTAAATCATCACCATTTGCACTCCTGATTATCAAATTACCTCGCGTACCGCCACCAGAGAAACAACTGTCTAAAACTACAGTGACATTTTCTGTATTTAGTGCAGAGATTAATAAAAATAGGGTACGTCCCATGATGTCTTTTGTTACACCATTCTCACCATCATCAGCAGGTATTAAAGTGCTGTTATAGTTATCATCTTTGCATTGTTGGATGGGGTCGGGGTCTGATAGTCGAGAACCATGACCAGAAAAATGGAAAACTACTACATCTCCAGGTTTGGCTTGCTTAATTAGATGTTCTTCAAATGCTTCTAAAATATTTTTGCGAGTGGGTTGTTTGTCGGCTGGATCACTTGTTAATCTCAGAATATTTTTGCGGTCAAAACCAAAGCGATGTATTAAAAGTTCTTGTTGTAAATCGACATCGGTGACGCATCCTTTTAAGTTCTCACCTCTCTCATTCTTGAGATAATTATTAATTCCTACTAATAGTGCTAATTTCCGAGGCGTGGTTTGTGATAAAACTTGAGCGTAGCGATTGCTTTGTTGTATGACATCGATTTGGCTTAAACCTAAAGCAGCAAAAGTTGAGGAAGCAAATTGTATGAAATGGCGGCGTTTGATCATGGGATTTGTTAGTTGTTAGTTGTTAGTTATTAGATTTATTTGGTGTCTGTCTTCCTGCTTATTCAGCTTCACCAATGAGTGTGAAGGCTGCCCAATTTAGGGGTTTATTGGGATATTGTTGTTTGATTTTGAGCATGGCTTGGCGTAAGGCTTGGGCTTTATTGAGTTTATTTTGGTTGAGGTTGGTATAAAATTCGGTCATCAATTTGGCGGTGGGTGAATCGGGAACAGACCATAGGGAAACAATGACGCTGGGAGTTCCGGCGATAAATAATGAACGTGATAAGCCAATTACGCCATCACCAGTAATGCGACCTCTACCTGTGTTACAAGCACTGAGAATAACTAAATCTGCGTTTAATTTCAGGCTGAGAATTTCTTCGGCGGTGAGTAAACCATCGTCTTGGTTACTGGGTGCGAGTGCGATCGCACTTTGCAAGCCTTGGAAGTCATCGAATAAGCCGTGGGTGGCTAAATGAATGATTTTGGCTTGGGGAAGTTTGGCTTTGATGGCGGTTTCGGTGGCTGCGTCGCCTGTTAAGGCTTTGGTGTTTAAAATGGGTGCGATCGCTTCTGCTTCGCGTTTAGCCCCTGGTAGAGTTGCTAATTTTTGCGGTTTTTCGCCTATTTTGGGTGCAAAGTTGGGCATAGTGGGATTACCCACCACTACAGCTTCAGATACAGAGGCTTGCTTGACTTTATTTCGTTGCTGACGAGTTAATTCTAATACTTGAATCGCTGGGGAAGTCAGGATAGTATGCTTTTCAATTAAATATTTGTCTTTTTCGTCTAGCAGTGCAGGAAAAGGAACAAGAAACAAGTCACCTTGAGGGACGAAAACAACACGTTGATTTGGGTCGGTGGGTAAAAGATCAGCAATAGGTTGAATCAGAAGTTTATGCAGTGTTTGTAAGCTTTGTTTTTGTATTTTTTCATCTTGAGGATTGACAATTGTTACATCAAACAAACTACGGCTTTTATCGTCAACTCCCAGAGATGCGCGAGTTGTGGTAATTAACTCTTTCAAAGAGGTATTTTGTTTTTGCCACAGGGGTTTCAGGTCTACTTTGCGGAATGTTACTTCACCTGTGGGTTTGATTACCCAAATATATAGTTCTGATTCCTTAGTTTTTTGTTGACCTGCGACTTGGAAATCATCAGAAATTATTGAATATTGAATAAAGGTAGAATTTTGTGTTTTGGCATTTTTCTTAATTTCCTCTGTTTTTATTTTGGGGATGTTTTCATCACTTTGCAAACTAGGTGATAATCGAGATTGAAGTAATTGCACAAATGCCCTAGCGCGACCGCGTTCGGATATTTCTAATGCTTCATTACTTTTATTTTGGGCAATCAAAACTTTTTGTAGCAATTGATAAGTGGCAGTTTGTGTTTCAAAAATTGAGATTTTATTAGCATCACTTAACCTTGGGCGTAGAGATTCTAAAAGTTCTATTCCATCTTGGAGAGTTTTTTCTGCTTCCACAAACTTGCCAGATTGATAAAACGTACTACCGATATATCTCAGAGTTCGTGCTTCACCTGCTTTGTCACCAACTTCTTTAAAAATAGCTAAAGCTTCTCCAAAGAATTTTAGCGCTTGAGGATACTGACCCTGATAATTGTAAACTCTACCAATGTTGCTGAGGGCAACCCCTTCACCAGTGCGATCGCCTACTTCTTTAAAAATAGCTAGGGCTTGCTGAAATAACTCTTGCGCCTGGGAATACTCACCTTGGTAGCGCCGAAAATCTCCAATGTTGTTGAAATAAGCTGCTTCACCCCGACGAATTCCAAGTTTTTTAAAAATAACGAAGGCTTGTTGATAATAGTCTATAGCTTTGGGATACTGATCTATAGTCCGGTAATAAAAACCAATGCTATTAAGGGTTGATGCTTCTTGTCTCTGGTTGCCAATTTGTCTAAAAATATCTAAAGATTGCTGCCATAAATTTAGCGCTTGGGGATACTGTCCTAAACTAGTATTGATAAATCCAAGGTCGTTGAGGGTAAAGGCTTCGCCAGACTTATCGCCTACTTGTCTGCGAATAGCTAAAGCCTGTTGATAAAACTCTAGCGCTTGAGGATATTGTCCCAGACCTTCATAAACTTTTCCAATATTATTAAGAGCAGTTCCTTCATTCAAGCGATCGCCTAGTTCCCGGAAAATATTTAAAGCTTGGTTATAAAATTTTAGCGCTTGAGTATAGTCGCCTCGCGCGCGTTCAACTATGCCAATGTAGTTGAGACTCAAGGCTTCGCCATTGCGATCGCCAATTTCTTGATAGATAACCAGTGCTTGTTGAAAGAATTGTAGTGCTGCTTTAGGTTGACCAAGCTGAATCTGCTGATCACCTTGCTGATAAAGCCTATCTGCTTCTGCTTTGCGGTCAGCAGGAGTTTGCGCCATTACTTGTTCTACTGAAGTCAGCGCTTTCAAGCTAATTGGTGAGTATGAAAAAGTAGTAATAAAAGTAGCGATCGCTAGAACCAAAATTTTTTTGATTTGCATTACTGTTGCTCACCTTGTTGATATAGTTTATCAGCTTCAGCTTTCTGCACATCAGGCTTTTGTGCCAACACTTGCTTTGCCTGGAGTAAAACAGTAAAATTCACAATTGGCTATGAAAAAGTGATAGTAAAAGCAATTAATGCAACTAAATAAAACCTTCTCAAGTGCATAGCTGTGACTGAGTAGAGAAGACAAACCTGCTTATATATATCTCCCACATAAGGGAGGTTATGTAAAAATACAGTTAATTAGCCACAACAACCTTTTTTGCTGTGTCTAATTCTTGACAATATTCAGCAGAGGGAATTTCCTGTTTAATCTGCTTTAATTGCAATGATGGATTTGGCGCTGCATAAATTTCTTGCAATGCATCCGACCACATTCCTTTTTCTGCAAAGTAGTTTGCTCTCTTCAGTGTTATGCTTTCTGCATTGGCTCTTTGATTTTTCAATTGTGCTACTAATTGCTGCAATTCATCTGTAATTTTATCCCGTTCTGCCAATTCCAATATTTTAAACTTGGGTGTTTGTTCTACAGCAAAAGGAACATATAGCTTCCATAAGTATGTCTCGCCAGGTTGCAGTGGTTTGCCATTATAGATAATACTGGTCTGCCCTGGTTTAATTTTCTGGCTCCATAAAACTTCTTTGCTTTGGTCTTGCAAAAGTTCAATTTGTTTAATATTTGAGCGTTTACTATACCAAATAAATACAGGATTCACACTCCAAATCTCCAGAATTTCTCCTGGAGTGTGCTTGCTTTGTAAATTAGGTTCTACAAGTCTCTGGGGTGCAATTGTACAAACTGAATCTCCTGGTTTTCCTCCTCCTGGAACCTTCTTACGGCGTAATTTTTGGAAAATATTACCCCAGGAAAAAGCTAAATGATTATAATTGAATTCTGTTGTTAATAAATTTTGATGTCGAGGTCGAATTGTGGCTTGGGTTGGCAGTATTGTTGAAATAGTAATTATTAATATATTTATTCCCAAAGTTAACTTTGATAAATTCAGTTTACCCACTACTATTTCTCCTTAAAGCTGAGCGAATATAATTCCAGAAAGTTACTGTTGGTAAAAACCAGGGCAATAAAATTGCTGCTGAGGTATAAATTTGTAACGAAATAATTACATAAATACCTACTCCAACCCAGACACTTATAACCAGACGTTTGCGGGAACTAGCATTTAACTGTATTATCACTGTAATACTTTTTGCGACCACAGCAGCCAATAAAATCATTAAGAAATCTGGAACAGGTACAACTAACCGCTGTTTGAGTAGGTGGTGAACCATGTATGCATGAGCTTCACCACCAGTAAACTTACCATTTCCCCAGCCGTTCCAGAAAGCGATCGCTAAGGGTTTGCTTTGATTATCTTCACCCTGTTTGGTGACTCCGGCTTCTCTGTATCCACCAGGTGCAAGAATGATAATTTGTTGATCTAGATTTTTGAGAAGATTCATCTTGCTTGTTGAGCAAGAATTTAGTAATTCACAGGCTGAGATTTTGTTATATGCTCGGTCAGGAGGAATAGAAAAGTCAATAATCGGACGGAACCATTCTTGCAAAAACTTTTGGGAAGATAGGGTGATTGGTAACAGGCGATCGCGCTGCCAAAATGTAGTATTATTATTTAGATATTCTAATATTGAGTTCTCAAAAGGTACTGAATTCTGTAAGTAAGGTTGTGGTATATTAGTTGAATTGCTTTGTTTAAGCAAATAACTTAAATATATAATATAAGCAAAAGGCAATACATTTGAGTTATTGGGTAACAGTTCAACATATCCAGGTAAAAATCTAATATCACCATCTATACGCCATTTATAACTAGCAATTTGCTCAATAACTTTATCTTCTTTGAAGTCTGGGTCATTGTCATAAGCGAAGATAAACCAAGTCTTTTTCTTAACAGCTTCACGGATGGCTTGACTCAGCTTCTGGGTATTTTGTGGCTGGATATCAGTTTCGTTTAAAACATAATCAATACCAATTAACTTAGCATTGGATTCAGACAGGTTGTCAATTATCTTTGCTAAATAACTGTAATCTAAAGGGTAACGTTGTTTAATCTTATCTTGCTTTAAAGACTTATTATCAATCTGTAATAATACTATGGGAGCCTCAACTTTTGGAGGTACTTGAAATGAAATTTGACGATAAACAGCTTGAAGCAAGATTCTTGGTTCTAATAAGAAATCTTGTAATGGAGGCAATAAACTGATAAACAATAATACTGATAGCCACTTGATTTCTTGAATAGTTGGTAACCATCTCTTAATTAAATTCCCAAAGCCAAAGGGTTTAATACGAAATAATTCGGCATCTGGATGGCGATAGAGTGAGGGAATTAGGTAAGCTGAAGGAAAGGAAAAACGAGTTACTTGTTGCTTGAGATATTGACAAGCGTCTAACAAAGCTTCATGAACATCTTTGTATGCGGCTAAACTATGAAGAAACTGCATTAAAAATTTTCTGGCTACTTGATTGTGAATTGGTTCCCGCATCACTATTACTTGACTTAAACCCAAGTTAATTAATGATTCGGCTATATTTATGCCACTACAAGAGTTGAAAATAGCAAACTTAAGTCCTCGTTCTTGAGCTTTTTTTAGCGCTTCTTGAATATCTTGAATTGCTAGAGAAACATTTGGTGCAATACCTAATTCTCCACCAGTTAAAAGAGTTTCATTACTGTGTCCAGCAAAAAACAATACATCCCAACCGCGTTGATCATTAATTGCATGGAATATCTGAGTTTTCAATTCTATTGCATTAGCCTGATTCAGAACTTGTGTTGTTTCTGTATTCCAGCCAACAAATTTTACCTCTGCAATTGGCTTGAGTGATTCAACTTCTTGTTTGTCGGTTTCAAAATTTAAGTGTGTATCATATCCAATGATGGCTAAGATTCTGATTTTCCGATGCACAGAACGCACGGGTTGATTACGAATTGTAGCTGGAGTACGATAAATTTGTATTTTTTCTGGTATGCCTAAATCTGTACCAATTTGCCAAGTTTCCCAAGGTAATCTTGCTAGTTCTATGGGGGTACAAGTTAAGAAGACTTCAACGAACTGATTTTCATTTGATAGTTTTCTCGCAGCGTTGGCGATTTCAGCACGAATATTTACTAAGTCAGGACTTAGCAACCAACGCTGAAATTCATGTAACAATTGAGTTTCTGTATCTCTCAGTTGTCTGTTGTAGTCAACAGGTGTGTTTCCTCCTCCACTGATCAGTTTTTTACCTCGCAAGTTTTTATTAATGGCTTTCCAGCCTCGCAGATGTGCATAAGTTAATTGTTGTGTTTGTAGATGATTGAGGTTTTTTTTGCCTCGCAGGTGTCTATAGTAATTTAAATAGGCTTTCTGCCAATCTTCGTAACTTTTAGTTAGGGATGGAGGATAATCAATTTGTTCGGTAATTTTCTGTCCTTGAGTTTGTAGTTCAAATTGGCAGACTGTTTTTATTCGTGTTACATGGAGATGAAAGGTTGTTCGTTTCATTATGGAGATGGGTTTTTATTTTCACGCAGAGACGCGGAGGCGCGGAGAGGATGAGATATTATTGTATGGAAAATTCTAAGGGGGGTAATGTTTGTGTTTGTCCGCTATTTGATATGATTTTGACTAAGAATTTATCTTGGTAACTGCCTTCTAGGAGGGTGAATATATATTGTTGGTGCTGTGATGGCTGTAGTTGTTCTTCTGCTAAAATGCTGGTTTGGTCACTCACTCGTAATGTAAATGTGGAGGTTGGTTGGTTACTAGAAACCGCTTTTAATATTAGCAATAAGTTCCAACTTTGGTTTTCTTGGGGTAGTTGCCAAGTGACTGCATAAAGTCGTAATCTATTTTCTAGGATGATCTCTCTGTAAGCACGACCTGCAATTTCTGGAATATTGATTTCATAGGCGCTTTGAATGTTTGTGAGAATGTTATCTAATTCCTGTTCAGGAGTTTGTGTTATTGCTAGTAATGGAGATGGTGGCGCTAATACTTGCCAGGTTAATCCTTGGATAACTTCATCTATTTGATTGTTTAACCAAGTCCTAACATTTACTGCTTGCTGTGTCAAAATTTGTAGTAGGTCTGATAAGTGTTTGGTTGAAGTTGCTGTATTTTCTTGCAAAGACTGATAAAGCCAATTGAGTAAATCTGGTGTTGTGAGTAATGCTACTCCCTGTTCCCAAGTTAAAATTTGCCACAAAGGATGGTGATGTAATTGGGGTAATAAGTTTACTAGTTCTGACTGAATTGTGGCTAAAATATTCTGGCGATCGCTCGGAATTTCTGGTAAAGTAATTGCTGTTGCTGGTAGACATTGTAAATAGAGCAATAATTCATTACAATCATCATGAAACCAAGTCAAAGGTAAGTGATAATTCCAGTCTAATTCTGGCTGTAATTCTGGTTTATACTCCACGAGTTCGTCGTAACGTAAAAAGCCTTTAATAGTGGCTATTTCTATTTCTTCTTCAATCCCAATCACTATATAGAAATGACTATTAAACTCTGGTAAATCTATCATTGCTCTTGGTATAACTACTTCTTCGCATACAGTTACTTCTTCGTGACTGATGCTAACTACAGGAATTATACAAACTTGAAAATTTCCGATAGATACGTTGAATGCAGTGTCATTTACATAAGTATATTGAGATTGCCAAGCTAAAACTTCAGTTTGATTAATTGAAAAAGTAGGTTCGCGTTTTTCTAACCATTCATTAAGAGCTAAAAATGCTAAACTTTGTAAGTAAATCTGCCACTGTTTAGATGGAACGGGATATTTTTGACTCGTTTCTACCGCTTCTACAAAATATTCTGGCTCTAAATTAATTATTTCTCCAGTTTGATTGATTTCAAAAAAATCATCTGTGGCATCACTAAGTGAATACATAAAATTACTTCCTTCTAATAATTTCTGTTCTATCTTTCAGACATTGGCAAATAGCTTGCGCCAACTGGTTATTTTTAACTTGCTGCGTTCCACTGCTGGCATCTTTTCTAGCTTGCTCAATTATAGTTTTGATTTTTTGTTCTACAATCGGTTGAATTTTGTTATCTAAATTTTTTAGTTGCTCAGCGGTGATGTATGTTTCAGCTACTTTTAAAATAGACTTGATTAAACAAGATAAAGTGTTTCGTCCAATATCGTTACGTAAGTTTGTCAGTTCTAATAAGCGGCTAACTTCTGGTTGGTCAGTTAATTCTAGTTCTGTGGCTATGTTTGCCATGGAAACTCCCTGGCAATGAAATAAATAAAGTCCTGTAATATAGTTGTATGCCTTTTTCTGAGAACGAGGATTTTTTTTCCTTTGTAAATAGTCAAATCGATTTTGAATGACTAAGACGGCAGATTTCATCAGACATTCATCAATTTTTTGCTGATATTCTGCTAAAAAGTCTGACTGTTCATTATCTTCGGGTTGAGAAATGTTGATTGTTTGTTGATGATGATTTAAAGATTCTAAGCGAGATAAACCTTTTCTGCTACGAATGCGTTCTTCTCTCAGTACACTGGCAAGATTTTGCAGTTGTTCTCGAACTTGTTCAGGTGATATTTTGTTTACCCAAATGCGAGAATTTGCATCTTGACACAAATCAGCAATTTGAAGCAGTTGTTCTAAGGTTGGTTCTGGATATCTAGTTTTAGCGCCTGTTCTGCGGATTTGTAAAAGATGGGTGCGATAAACTTGGTGATAATTATCAAGAAGTTGAACTGCTTGGTCAATTTCAGTTGGTGTTTGCTGGTAATCTGATAAAATACGCGCTAAGCGTCCTGGTGTCATGTAGTTGAGAATCATCCAGTCAGTGACTTGTTCAATGCCGTGGTCGAGTAGGAATTGTTTGACTATGCGATCGCTTTTCAGTATCCTGTTTGTCCAAGTCGATAAATTACTCTGTTCTGGGTCAAAAGTCTGTAAAATTCTTGTAGTTAGAGATTGGGGTTTAGAGTTTCTCATCCGGTAACTATCAACTACCAACGGCAAGAGTTCAGCACTAGTAAAGTTATGCTTTTTACCAAACTTTTCTGCTAGTCCTTGACAAGTGTCTTTAATTTGATGAGAGATGAAACAACGCAGACATCCCTCAGCGAGCTGGCGCAAAATATCATCATATTGATACCATTGCATTAACTGGCGTTGTATTCCTCGCTCACGCAGATTTTCTTGCTGAGATAATTCTGGAAACTGTTGCCAAAAAAAGTCTCGGTTTTCCTTAAGTTCATCACAACGGATTTTACCGAAACTATCAACGCTGATCAATAGCCAATATCTTGATGCTTTATCCATCCTTGTTTTATCCAGTCGGTATCAGGGGGATGAGGGAGATGAGGGAGATGAGGGGGATGTTACTTCTTTATCTTTCAATACAGCTTTAGTATTGTAGGGTGCGTTATGGACTTTAGTTCTAACGCACCGAAAATTAGTAATGGTGCGTTGCGCTAAGCGACAACTACCAAAGGGCTGTATACTCTGATTAACAATAATACTTCTTTTCATGTTGATGACTCCGGTTGAATGCAGTTTCACTTAACCTCATATATCTTTCGCCAAATCGAGGTTATGTAAATATTGTCAGAAAATTTAATATTTTCCGAGAATGAATATTTAAACTTTATTAATCATCCTCCACGGCAAGAGAACTAATATCAATTTAGGTGATATTAAGTCCATTCACTTACCTTCACTATCCTCATCACCCCACCCCCGCACGCGGGGAGGGGTAAAACGATTGTAGAATAAGTATTTGAGTTTAATTCAATAAAAACGAAAAAATTCAGTACTTTCGGCTGGTTTATACATATGTCCTTGAGGATGGAAGATATATGTAAACAATTTTGATCATATTTGCAAGTTATCTATGCGATATACTCCAATAGCCCGCCGTCTGCAACGTCTCACCCTTGCTTCTTTGGCAGTTTACCTCACATTGCCCTTAAGTACTTTGCCATTAGAATTATTTATGACATCACCAGTTTTGGCAGAAAGCCCAAATGCACAGAAAGCTGAAGCTGATAGACTGATTAAACAAGGTGATGAACTAAGCGATCGCAATCAACCCGAAGCTGCATTAAAGGCTTTCCAGCAAGCTTTAAGTATATACCGTCAAATCAAAAACCAACCAGGACAAGGTAAAGCGTTAAATTATATTGGCAATGTTTACTCTGATCATTTGTATGAATCAGATAAAGCAATTCCCTACTATCAACAAGCTTTAGAAATTGCTCAAAATATTAAAGATACAGCTTTAGAAGCGAAGGCGCTAAGTAATTTAGGACTTGTTTATTTAAAATTAAAAAACTCTGCGCGTGCTATTGAATATTGCGAGAAAGCTTTAGCCGTAGCACGACAAAATAAAAACTATGAAACAGAAGCGATCGCGCTCAAAAGTTTAGGTGCAATTTATTTCTATACTGATTTCTCCAAAAGCATGAATTTCATAGAACAAGCTGTAGATAGTATCCGCAAAGCTGATGGTTCTCCAGAAGATAAACTGCGTCAAGACAAACTAGAAATCGATTTACTCAATATTCTGGGTGGGTTGAACTATGGAATAGGATCAGGCAAAGTATTGACTGGAGATTTAACAGGTGGCGAAATTCTAAATAAATCAGTTCAATATTTTCAAGAATCGATAAAACTTGCTAAAAAAATAGGCGATCGCACTCGCCTTGCCAAAGCAATCATGGGGCTAGGAAATATCTACAATATCAAGGGACAATATACTAAAGCCATAGAATCATACGAGCAAGCTGTAAAGATTTTTCAAACAGATAATAAGTCTCCATCCGAGATTAGTGAAGCCTTTTCCAGGCTGGGAGAAGTTTATGATAGACAGGGCGAAATAGAGAAAGCAATAGAATCTTATAATCAAGCTATTACCATTGGTAAAACAGAAGTATTTAAGTCTCCTCTAGACAAACTAGAACATATTAATCATCAAGGTTTTAGATTTTTAAATATTGGTAATATTTACTCTTTTAAAGCCAAAAACTATGAGCAAGCACTTAAATTTTATCAACAAGCATTAGACACATTTAAATTATTTAACATTCAGTTTGAAAAAACCCCATCCGCTGCCAATGAAGCCACAATTGTCGCATATAAAAAAAATGTCGAATCAGGAATTAAAACTGCTTGTATAGGGATAAAGTACACCTACATTGTGTTAGGTCGCCCTGAAGAAAGTAAAAAAACTTGTCTGGAAAATTCTGCATCACCAAAAATACTAGGTTCAAAGAATAAATCTACTCGTCCTCGTAAATCTGCTGCTGAATTAGAAAAGGCGCGAAAAAAGTTACAGGAAGCATTAGAGCAATTAAAAATATACCAAACATTAGGAAATCCAGATATGCAAGCATTATCACTTGTTGATATTGCTCAAGCTTATGCTGAATTAGGAGAAGATCAGCTGGCTGAAGAATATTTTCAAAAAGCCATAGAAATCAGCAAAACTAGTGAAGGTTATCAGGTTCAATCACTCACATATATGTCGGCTGGTTTTTTTTACAATGAACGCCAAAAATATGATTTGGCAATTAGTTATTACAAACAAGCTGGAGAATTTGCCCAAAAAGGTGGTAATCAGTGGGTAGAAGTAACTAGTTATCAACAGATTGGTATCACTGCTTTTATAACCAATAAACTCTCTGAAGCCACTACTGCTTTATACAAAGCTATCAATCTTTTTGATTCGATGCAGATTGTTCTTTCAGACGAAAATCAAATTTCTATTTTTGATACCCAGACTCAAACTTATAGTCTGTTGCAAAAAGTCTTAATTCTTCAGAACCAACCCAAACAAGCATTAGAAGTTGCCGAACGTGGTAGAGCAAGAGCTTTTGTCAATTTAATAGTAGCAAGACAATCTAAAAACAAGAATCAATTAAAGGCGAAAATACCTGTAATAGTAGCACCAAAACTTCAAGAAATTCAAAAAGTTGCTAAACAGCAAAATGCCACAATTGTAGAATATTCAACCCCCTCGCCTGTCAAAAATGCAGATGGTAAAATAATATGGGATGGCTCAGAAATTTATATTTGGGTAGTTAAACCCACAGGTGAAATAGCATTTCACGTCCAACAAGTTAATAGATCTTTAAAAGACCTAGTTAGCAGCAGCCGTCAAGCCATTGGAGTTAACGACCGGAGTATTTTTAGTGTAGATGTCGTCAATCCTGATGATGAAAAAATACAGCGAGAAAACTTACAAAAGCTTTATCAACTGCTCATCAAACCAATTACCCAATATTTACCAACTAACCCCAACGAACGAGTGATATTTATTCCTCAAAATCAATTGTTCCTCGTTCCCTTCGCAGCTTTACAAGATGAGCAAGATAAATATCTCATCCAAAAGCATACCATCCTGACTGCTCCGGCAATTCAAGTATTACAATTCACTCACGAACAACGACAAAAAATTTCAACAACAGGAGCGTTAGTAGTAGGAAATCCCACAATGCCGAGTGTAGCACCAAATATTGGGGAAGCACCGAAGAAATTGAAACCCCTGAAAAATGCTGAGGATGAAGCCATTGAAATTGCTCAAATGCTCAACACCAAAGCTTTAACAGGTAAACAAGCAACCGAAATTACTGTTAAACAACTGATGACAAAAGCCAGAATAATTCACTTAGCTACTCACGGCTTACTCGATGATTTTGGCTTTGGTGTACCAGGAGCGATCGCACTTGCACCCGATTCTACCCCAAAAAAAGAACAACAGGACAGTAACGGATTTCTGACGGCGGGTGAAATCTTCGATATGAAGTTGAACGCTGAATTAGTTGTGTTGAGTGCTTGTGAAACAGGACAAGGAAAAATTACAGGTGATGGAGTTATTGGACTATCTCGTTCTTTAATTGCGGCGGGTGTTCCTAGTGTGGTGGTTTCTCTGTGGAGTGTAGACGACAAATCTACAAAGTTGTTAATGACTGAATTTTATCGGCAAATGCAACAAAATCCCAACAAAGCTACTGCACTGCGGCAAGCGATGTTATTAACCATGAAACAATATCCACAGCCTAAATATTGGGCAGCGTTTACCTTAATTGGAGAAAGTTTGTAAATCGCTTCATCGCCTTTAGTTGTCGCGTAGAATAACTTTATTGAGTCATCCATAAGGATTGCGATCGCTATGACTTTAACCACGAAGAAACTAACTTTTGCAGAGTATCTAAAGTATAACGATGGCACCGATACTCAATACGAATTGGTAGATGGAGAATTAATCCCCATGAGTCTTGGGACTGGTAAGCATGGTAACATCTCCAAGTTTTTAGAAAGAAGTTTTGATGACGAAAGTGTCAAAATGGGTAAAACTTGGACAGCACAAAAGTTTGCTGTGGGAGTGCGATCTCCACGCGGGGGACGCTGGGACACCTCACGAGTGCCAGATGTAGTAGTATTGCCAACAGAGCAATGGGAAGCACTAGCCAATCGAGAAGCTGTGATTGAACTCAACGAAAATCCTCCCATATTAGTAGTGGAAGTAATCAGTGAATCCACGCAAACCACAGACTACCGCAGCAAACGTTCTGAGTATGCTGTCATAGAAATTCCTGAATACTGGATTGTTGACCCCATTCAAGAGGTGGTAATGGTATGCACCTTAGTAGAAGGTTTTTATGATGCTACTGTATTCCGAGGACAAGAACGCATCATCTCTTCCACTTTCCCACAGTTGGATTTGAGTGCCGAACAAGTCTTAACAGCACGTAAGTGAATTAACTGACCATTGCATAAAAGCGAAAAAATCCCGTAGTTTCCACAGATTTATACATAACCCCTTGAGGATGAGAGATATATACATACAAACTTGAGTATATCTCCTCTGTTTTTATGCGTCGTAGTCTTCAATGTCTCAGCTTTGTTACCGTAACACTGTTGTTCTCTCAGAATATCCCTTTACAGTTAATTCTTCCACCTTTGGGGATGGAAAAAGTATTAGCACAGACAAAAAGTACATTCCAGCAAGTAAAAGAAGGTTTCGACATTCTTGATTTAACCTGAGTTCGACAGATTCAAAAGACCCCTCTCCAAGCCTCTCCCCTGAAAGGAGAGAGGCTTTAAAAGCTTGATTTTTCGTTTTTTACCGAAGATGTTAAAGCCCCTCTCCGCGTCGGAGAGGGGTTGGGGAGAGGTTCATCGAACTCACGTTGATTTAGCTAGACAGCAATATGAGCAAGGTAAGTATCAAGAATCTTTAGAAACTCTGCAACAATCTTTAATTCTTAAAAAAAATGCAAGTACTCTCGGTAATATTGGAAGAGTTTACTATAAATTAGGTCAGTATCCACAAGCTTTACAATATCATCAGCAAGCTTTAGCTCTTGCTAGAAATATGCGTGAACAAGCACAAACAGCAATAAAAACCTCGGCGTTAAGTGCCGAGGCTGAAAAACTTTTTTGTTCGTAACCTAATTCAGTAGAGTAATTTTCTAGCTTAGGTATCCAAGTAAGCTTTTAATTTATTGTGTTACTCTCGCCAGTTTTCTTACTCTCTCTTGCTATTTTAACCTTGGTCAAACTCACGTTAGGCTGACATAAAATTGCTTAATGCTTGTGCTTTTCTCCGGTGATGAAGACCAATTCTTTCCGGTAACTTGAACCAGGACTTTTGCGCCACGAGGTAATCCTGTTAAAGTAGGATTTCCTAATACTTTACATTCTAAAGGCCCTTTGAGATTAACAGAAAGAGACAAATTTTTATTTAAAGGTTCGCTAGATTGATAAGTTTTTTCATCTCCTGCTGGCAGGTTCAAAATTGGATACGACCCATTGTAAATTGTGCTACCTACTGAACAACTATCGCTTGTGCCGAAGAATGCAATACGACCATAAGATATACCCTTAAAATCTGAAATAGTAGCCTTTAAATTAAGTGAACCATTATAAGAATTAAGTTTAAGTAAACTTGGAGTGGCTGGCACAAATTTACCATCAGCATTACGAACCTCAAGCTTAATAAATGGAGTAAAGTTTATTGTTGGTAACTTCTCTCCCGTTGGGATAGTTGGATCATTTGGAGATATTACTGGTGGAGGGAGTTCTGCATAGGCATAGCTAGTAAACGTAAAGAATATTACTACTAAAAAAGTAAATAGCCGAAGAATAGTATTTTTCATACGATACCTCTAGTTGTTGACATATACTTATCAGAGTTTGGTTGCTAATTTATGCAAAAAGACCAGGGCAAACGCACCAAAATCCTGAACACCTTACCCAGCAGAGCTTTCAAAACGTCTGACAAAAGCCAGAATAATTCACTTAGCTACTCACGGCTTACTCGATGATTTTGGCTTTGGTGTACCAGGAGCGATCGCACTTGCACCCGATTCTACCCCAAAAAAAGAACAACAGGACAGTAACGGATTTCTGACGGCGGGTGAAATCTTCGATATGAAATTGAACGCTGAATTAGTTGTGTTGAGTGCTTGTGAAACAGGACAAGGAAAAATTACAGGTGATGGAGTTATTGGACTATCTCGTTCTTTAATTGCGGCGGGTGTTCCTAGTGTGGTGGTTTCTCTGTGGAGTGTAGACGACAAATCTACAAAGTTATTAATGACTGAATTTTATCGACAAATGCAACAGAATCCCAACAAAGCTACTGCACTGCGGCAAGCGATGTTACTAACCATGAAACAATATCCACAGCCTAAATATTGGGCAGCGTTTACCTTAATTGGAGAAAGTTTGTAAGTGAAACTGTTATATCAAGTTCGGCTAATTACTTACGATATAGTCGGTTTCCCTGGTAATGGGTAATGGGTAATGGGTCATGGGTGAGATGTGATGACTAATAGTAAAATCCAATTCCCAATTACCAATTACCAATTCCCAATTACCAATTCCCAATTCCCAATTCCCAATTCCCAATTCCCAATTCATGACGCCTATTTGGATGCAAGAAGTTCTGATACCTCTGCATGTGCCAAAACAACGTCAGGTTCACACTGGAGAGCAGTATAGTATTTTCTCGCAAACACATTGCCTGCCTGTGATGGTGTGATTAACATGCGAGCATCGGCATTTAAATTTTCAATATCCTCCAGCGATATTGGTTCATCTCCTGCAAGCATGACATCAATTTGTACAACAAGCTCAGAAATCCGATGTAGCCAAGCAAATTGTTCATCATTAATTACAAGTTGCAGAAGTTCTCCGCTCGATACTCGTCCACGTTCCTGTTCGTAGGCAATACGCTCTGTTTCCAGCAACACTTGATGAAGACGTAGAAATTTGTTTCGTAAATTACGTAAATGTTGATGTTGACGTATTCTTTGTAGAAGTGTGTTAGAAGTCAATGTAACTTATCCTCCTGGTATGATAATCTTTAAGGATTTGTATAATTTTACTCAGGTATTAATCACTAATTTGTTAAGTGATATACCAGCGATCAGCAAAGCATTTGCCGTTGTCTCTGAAATCAAAGTTCTGTTGGTCAAAGACCCTACGACTCAAAGCAGCATATCAAAGACAAGCGATCGCTAATTGTAGGCAATCAAACTTGTCTCCATCTCCTGACTTTCCCCATATTCAGTACATAAATAAAGGCCTTGTATTCCTTTGGCACAGCCTGAACTATAATCTGCCTTTGTTGAAATGTGAAGTGTAGGTAAATAATTGGGACTTACAAAAAACTGGTCGCCTATTCAACCCAAAATTACGGAGTTATGTTCTTTGTCGAAGCACACCGTATTCAACATCATTTTATTAGATAACTCCTATATATGATTAATCATATATTAGCATAAAAATATATGAGACATCACAAATTATAGTTACCACTACTTTACTGTCAAAAAAACCGCCCTATGTCCTTAGCGCACACAATTCTAGGTTTCCTTCAGCAAGGAAAAATGACAGGTTATGACTTGAAAACAAGCTGCTTCGATGAATGCATTGCTCACTTGTGGCCCGCAGACCAAGCACAAATTTACAGAACACTGGACAAACTTGTTGAGCAGGGTTGGATTAGTTGTAGTATTGAAATTCAGTGCGATCGCCCCAACCGCAAAGTTTATGATCTGACTGAAGCCGGAAAAGCTGAATTAATTCGGTGGCTTGGATGCCATCAGCCTTTACCGACCATTAGAGAACCGTTATCAGTGCAGCTGTTTTTCGCAGCACAATTACCAAATGAAGCCATTATTCAATTGCTAGAACAGCAGCTAGCAGCACGTAGCGAAAAGCTGACTAAATGTAAAAATATTGAGTTACCGATGCTTGGTGATCAGTTTGCCACCCGTGAACAGATGATGCAAAGGCTTGTATTAGACTTAGCGATCCGCAGAGAACAAACTTACATTGATTGGCTGATGACGGCTATTGATGTCATTCGCCAGGGTGCAGGGGAGGTTTCTTGAGCAGGGGAGCAGGGGAACTCGGGGCCCCCACGACCGAAGGGGAGTGGGGATTAGGGGCACAGGGGAGCAGGGGGGAAGAAATCGTACTATTTCAAACTGCAACTTATCGCTTTGAAACAAGAAGTTTCCTACTCAGCATGATCGCACTTTGCTATACATCCAGTTCCATGGCATTGCCTTCTGAGAAACCAAGACTGGAATAGACTGGTTTACCTAATGGAGATGCATTAAGAATTACCCGCGTACAGCCAATATCTTTTAAATAGGCGATCGCAGTTTTAGTCAAATGCTTGGCAATGCCTTGTCTGCGATGAGATGGTTCAACATAAACACCCCAAATGTAGCCGAATTTTCGGTAATCTGCCTTGAGAATATTTGGGTATAAACCTGCAAACAATTGACAATTTACGGAACCCACAACTGTGTTATCAAATTCTGCTACAAAAGCTTTGTAAAATAAATCCTGACGAGCCTGTTTGATAAACTCAAGGGTAATCTCAAGCCAGTCAGGATGGATAGCTTCATCAGAAAAGCCAATATCTTGCCACATTTGGTAAGAATGCCGTGCAATTAGTGAATCTTCTTGAAAACTTGCTTCTCTAATAGAAATATGTTTTTCCGTCTGTGTCATTAAAGGCGCTGATATCAACTCCTGTTAGTGTAATTTCTATACAGTTCTTATACAAGAGCTATTCTAGTAATTAAAGCGCACCTTGCTATAACTTTATTGACGTTGCGATCGCTACTATAGCTGGGGACTGGGGACTAGGGACTGGGTACTGGGTGAAAAGTCTTTTTGTGTCTAGGTTTTGTCATCTGTTAATGTCCTAAAACTACTGACGACAGCTATACATTATCTAATTGTGTAACTCCAAGAAATAAATTATTCAAATTTTTCTATGCAACAAAGTCCTTAGATTCTTCTTCCCCTGCTCTTTGAAAGCTCTTTGAAAGCTCACACAGCGATGGGATATTTATTTTTTTGAAAGTCCCTTATCGGGGGCTATTGAGGTATAAGTAAATTATTGTTAAATTCTGAAGTAGCAGAAATTTTCAAATCCGATTTCCGCGTCACCTCTTGCCCCCTATCTTAAAAACTGGTCAAATGAAGCGATCGCTTTATTTGAGTAGCCTCGTTACCCTAACATCATATTCAGTGCCCGATGGATGCTCACTTCTAGCCTGAACCAGTGCCATACCATCAGCTTTTTGTATTGACTCTGCGTTGATTTCGTACCGTGTCGTTCCGTGTTGATAAGCGTTATTAGTTAAGTCAGCAAATTCTTTGATATCAACGAATACTTCGTAAGTGTGAACCATTTGGGAACCTCCTAGTGCAATATGCCAACGATAGGAATAAAACTAGTATATGAACACTCTGAAGTATGGTTTCTTCAATAAATACAATTCTTGTCTAATGAATACAATTCTTGTTAATTGAATACAATTCTTTATTGAAAGTTATATGCTCTTGAGCAGGGGAGGTGGGGTGATGAGGGAGATGAGGGAGATGAGGGAGATGAGGGAGATGAGGGAGATGAGGGAGATGAAGGGGGATGAGGATGAAAATTTACCTCAATTCCCTATTCCCAATGCCCCTTATCCCCAGAGGGGGCCCCGAGTTCCCAATTCCCAATTCCCAATTCCCCATGCCCAATTAAGCAATAATACTCACCTTTCCTGTATCCAAATCGTAACGACCGCCGACGATTTTTAATTTGCCGGACTCTAAGCGTTCAGTTAAGATTTGCGATCGCTGTAACCGTTCAATTTGATATTTCACATTTGCCACCACAGCGTTCTCAACTGCTTCGCCTGGCTGATTCTTAACCCTTTCCACAGCTGGCTTAATTGCTTTCACAAAAGTACCAATATCACCCAACAGTTCTTCTTGTTGCACGGCTGCGGTCACTGCCCCACACCGCTCATGACCCAGTATCATCAACAATGGAGTATTTAACAGAGAAACTGCGTATTCAATACTACCAAGAGCTTCAGGTATGACAATATTGCCAGCAATCCGAACATCAAAAATATCACCAATGCCCTGATCGAAAACAATTTCAGCCGGTACCCGTGAATCGGCACAACTGAGGATAGTGGCAAATGGATGTTGAGCTTGGGCAACTTGCTGCAACCGCACCGCAGATTGATCGGGGTGTTGAGGTCGATGCTTGACAAACCGCTTATTTCCGTCTATCAGCTTTTGCAGCGCTGCATCGGGAGTGAGGGAGTCAAGATTTTCAGCAGCTAGAGCCTGTTTAACTGGAAAGAGGAAATCACTAGCAGTGATCATTACACCAAATGCCCCCGTGACTCCTAACCTCAAAAAGTCACGACGTTCTATGAAATGTTTGTTTAAATTCATGATTTTCTCACAACGATGCGACGCATTTTGTCGAGCGAATCTCCATCACATCTGAGATATAACAAGTACCACCAAACTTGTTAAGTAATGGTCTAATGTTTTCCACCACAGGCCTGACGTTTTCTGGCGTACAGAAGGCGATAATGTAAACATTATCGAGCATGGTCATATCTAAATCTTCTGTTGTTCCTCGTAATCCTTTGCCAGCAACGTTGCGGATTATGGCATGATTATGTACACCAGACTTGTCCAAACTTTCTAAAATTTTGCTCAATTCAAACGAATTGGCAATAATCTCTATCTTTTTAACTAAATGCATATTATTACCTCCAAAATAGGTTAATTCCGTACAGATATAACGGAATTCCCACAATAATATTGAATGGGAATGTCACTGCCAGAGCTGTAGAAACATACAGACTGGGGTTCGCTTCTGGAACAGTCAACCGCATAGCCGCTGGCACAGCAATGTAAGAAGCGCTAGCACATAACACAGCGAACAACAGTGAATCTCCCTGAGGCATACCGATGAATTTGGCGATCGCTAACCCAATGCCAGCATTGAGTATTGGAATTAGTATGGCAAATAAAACAAGGAAAACTCCGGTTTTTTGCAAGTCTTTAATTCTTCTAGCAGCCACCAGTCCCATGTCTAGTAAAAAGAAAGTGAGAACGCCATAAAACAAGCCTTGGGTAAAGGGTTCTAATACTTTCCAACCACGTTCGCCTGTCAAGAAACCAATCAAGAGGCTACCAACTAAAAGAAAAACTGAACTGTTAAGAAATGCATCTTTCAGCACTTCTGACCAGGAAAACTCCCGTTTCTCATCAACAGAGAATAAATTCACCAAGATCAGACCAACAATGATGGCTGGAGATTCCATCAGCGCTAAGGCTGCCACCATGTAGCCATCAAATTGAATGCCCAACTCACTCAAAAAGGCGCTAGCCGTGATGAAGGTGACAGCACTAATCGAGCCATAGGTAGCAGCGATCGCGGCAGAATCATAAATATCTAACTTCAGTTTCAGGATAAAAAAGGTGTAAATTGGCACAAAACAAGCCATCAACATTGCTGCTAACAGCGTCAGAACTACTTCCTGAGTAATGCCGCTTTTGATTAGTTCTACCCCTCCCTTAAAACCAATTGCAAACAGCAGATAAAGCGAAAATAGTTTAGGTATAGGGGCAGGAATTTCCAAATCGGACTTGACAAACACAGCAGCCATCCCCAGAAAGAAAAACAGAATTGGGGGATTGAGGATGTTGGATACAATTAAGCTGGCATCCATTTACACTCCTCCTCATGCTGGTGAAGTTGGCAATTTAACAAACTTTTCATCTCAAAAAAATTAACTGTTGGTTCATGATGTATCGTGTATTGCTACCCCATGTCAATTGTATGAAGAAGTATTTCAAATGGTTACTTTCCGTAATACTTTTATTTGATTTTTGAAAAAACTCCGTACAAATTGAAAAGGCTGATTAACTATTGTTTACTCTCTACTCTCTGCCTACACAAATAAGCTCAAAAATCACAGTGGATTACTACAGGCTGAGTATATTGTTAACCTAGGAATACAAATTCAGACGGTCTATGGCTAAACTTTTTGACTGTATTACTGAGGAACTACAAGAGTTTATTGCAGCTCAACACCTTTTCTTTGTTGGTTCTGCACCTTTGAGTCCTACAGGTCACGTTAACTTATCACCCAAAGGTTTGGATTGCTTTCGTATCCTTTCTCCTAACCGAGTAAGCTACCTAGATCTTACAGGTAGCGGTAACGAAACCTCAGCCCACCTTCAAGAAAATGGACGTATTACGTTCATGTTTTGTGCTTTTGAGGAACCCGCCTGTATTCTGCGTCTCTATGGTCAAGGACAAACGATTTTACCGAATTCTGCTGAATGGGACTCGCTGTATTCTCTATTTCCGCAAATTCCTGGAACACGTCAAATTATCGTTGCTGATATCGAGAAAGTGCAGACCTCCTGTGGTTTTGGTGTACCACTCTATGAATATCGAGGTCAACGCCAGACTTTAGTAACTTGGGCAACAAACAAAGGAGAAGAAAAAGTACGAGAGTATCAACAAAAGAAAAATCTCGTCAGTATTGACGGTTTACCTACTCCACTAAGTAATGCGTAATTCGTAATTTCTGTCAACTGTATGGTAACACCCCAGAATTAGCGATCGCAGTTCTGCCAAAATTATATAAGTTACTTATTTGCTAGCAGCCGCCAAAAAGTATCTTTAATTACCTGAATAAAAAAACTCCATCCCATTGCGGATGGAGTTTTTAGGAATGGGGAATTGGATATGGGAATGAGCAAACTAAATTACAATTTGCTATTCTCTATTCCCGCGCATCGCCGGGGATAAATTCCTTTATCGCTTGACTATTCAAGCGACACAATCTTACCTTATTAATGATGGTTGCACCTATTTTTTCATAGAACTTAATTCCACGTTCGTTAGATACAGCTACAGTCCAATCAATCCTCCCACAACCTTTTGCCTGCGCTATCTGGCGCAAACGCAACATTAAAGCCTGACCAACTTGTTGGCTGCGATATTCAGCTTTGACATATAAGTCATCAAGCCAAATTCCAGGTTTGGCAAGGAAAGTTGAATAAATAAAATGATAAGTTGCTAACCCAATAACATGACCATCAACTTCAGCCAATAGCACAAAAGCAAGGGGCTGTTCGCCAAATAAATCAATTTCTAACTGTTCAGGAGTTGCTTCTACAGATTCAGGACAACCATCAAATTCGGCTTTCAAATAAATCAATTCCATAATCGTGGGAATATCCCTCTGGTTTGCATCCCGAATTGAAATATTTGTAGTGGTTATGTTTTTGTTCTTGACCATTTTACGAAAACTCATATTGAGAGAGAATTTCTGTCTCACTCTGCGCTGCTTTTATCCACTCTTGCATTGCTGGGAGTGCCAAAACTGTTTCTACATAATCTCTAGAATCAGCATCTAATTGCACATCATAAGCTACAAACCGTAAAACAACGGGAGCAAAAAAAGCATCAGCAATAGTGAATTTGCCAAACAACAAATTACCACTACCTCCAAACTTTTGGCGTGATTCTTGCCAGATACTAGTGATGCGGTCAATATCTTGTTGTACGCCAGATACTAAACCTTTACCGGGGTATTTAGTACGGCAGTTCATTGGCATATTCTGACGCAGATTTTGAAAACCTGAGTGCATTTCTGCACTAATGGAACGGGCAAACGCCCTAGCAGCTTTATCTTCTGGCCACCAGTGGAGAGTCGGGAATGTTTCAGCTAAGTATTCGCAAATAGCCAGGGAATCCCATACAGTTAGAGTATCGTGCAACAACACAGGCACTTTTCCTGATGGAGAATACTGCCGAATTTGCGATGAAGCTTCTGGTGTATACATAGGAATGCGAATTTCTTGGAATTGCAAACCTAATTGTTTCATCGCCAGCCAAGGACGAAGTGACCAGGATGAATAATTTTTATTGCCAATTACCAAAGTTAACTGTGTCATATCTTTAATACCTATATAGCTTTTCAATCCACATATGTACATCAGCTTCCGAACCAGAAGAAAAAGATTTTCCTGTGGCAGGGTCGTAAGCATTCCAATAGATATTACCGTGGTGGTCTACCTTTTGCCAAACTTGTAATTCGTTACGGTCTGCTAGTAAAGTTTTGATAAATTGTTGCCAAGTATTATAGAGAAAATCTCCCAATCTTGAGCGAGTGCTGAACTTGAATTTTCTCCTATTTAGGAAACTACAATTGATGTCTATTTCATCTGGTGGTAAACACCTTATATCATTACTCATATAATTATTCCTGAAATTTGCTCTGTAAATCAAACAGTAGCAATGCTGGAAGTAGTAATCAAATCATAATTTTCATGTTTGATATAAATGGCATTTATAGATATGAGTAACGGCTGATATAATATCTCTGCACAAATAATTAAGACTTTATATAACCTTGATTGCCCATGAAACTTTCCCAACTTCGCGCCATCGTTGCAGTAGCAGAGCGTGGTAACTTTAGTGAGGCAGCTTTGGAATTACAGCTGACTCAGCCAGCGGTGAGTCATGCCATTGCTACTTTAGAAGAAGAACTGGGTGTGCCTTTATTTGCCAGAGGTCGTCATGGTGCTGTATTGACACCAGCAGGAGAGCGGATACTATACCATGCTCGTCAGGCATTGCAAAATTTAGAAATGATGCAACGGGAAGCCAACCTACATAAAGGTTTACACGGCGGTCATGTGCGAATTGCTGCTTTTCGCAGTGTAGCTACTCATTTATTGCCAAAAGCGATCGCTAAGTTTCATGATCAATTTCCAGAAGTTGCTGTCACAATCATAGAACGCCCCGCATATGTTGATATCGAACAGTCTTTGCGTGAGGGACGCGCTGACATTGGCATTACCTATCTACCCACAAGTGATGAATTTGAGGCGTGGGAAATTCTGCGGGATGAGTATGTAGCTTTACTACCACCAAAAGCCAAAATAGCTGGTGTGCAAATCACTTGGGAAGACATAGCTGCATATTCGCCATTGACGCTTTCTTGCCTTCCTTGTGGACGAGATCTCCACAACCACATCAAAAATGTAGCACCGTTTATTAATATTGTTGGCGATATTCAAGAAGATTCTACTGCTGTGAGCATGGTTAATCAAGGACTCAGGGCCGCTATTCTTCCTCGCCTAGCAGCACTACCAATTCCTCCTGCTGTGCAAGTCTATAGTTTACCAATACCGTTAGCAAGAGTCATGGGAGTTGCAGTTTTAGCAAATGGTCTGCATGTACCTGCGGTGTTCACATTTCTAGAAATGCTGAAAAAATTTGACTTTTATAGTTTGGCTAAATCCACTTATTAACTAAGTACACTATTATGACTTACGCAAAAACTCTCTCAAACCCTCTTTTCTCCGTGTCCTCTGCGCCTGGTGCGGTTCGTTATTAAATGACCTTTGCGTAAGTCCTAACTATAACGAATTAAAACTTCTTTGTGTCTTGATGTCTTTTGCGGTTCAATATTTTTTACCACTAAGGCACTAAGACACAAAGTATTTTCATACTTTAAGACTCAACCACCTCAAATGCAATTGCCATTGCTGCCAGTTTTGTAGTATCAATACCACGAACTCCTGGTGGTAGTTGTATTTCTTTGGCACTAATACCACCACGAGTCCCTGCATCTAAATCATCTAGTAAATTATTGGTCACATCTAATAATTCATCACTCACAGAGATGGGTGAACTGCGATTGGCAAATCCTCTTGACCCAGCAATTTTTTGCAAAGCTTGGAGAGAAGTTCGCAAAGGGATGGTACTGGCAATAATTAATGCTTCGGAAATTCCCAAAGGTTTATCGATGTTCAGTTCAAAATCATCATCAGGCTGAGGAATTACTTTTGTTTGGTTTGCCTCTACCAAAGCAGCATTTTGTGAAGCTGACCAATCAAAAGGAAAGATGACTGTCATTTCTCCTGCGGCATCAATTACTAAAATGCTGACGTAAAGTGGCTGAGATTCGTTATTTTGTATTTGAAAGTTGATTTTGGTTCCTACAGATAATTGACGTAAGCCAGAGTTGCCAAACTTGGCAGAGGCAACTGGCGGTGTGGGTTTTGGCTTTTTGGGTACTTTGGTAATACCCCGAATGGGAAAAGTTTCTCCCAGAATTTCATTACTACCAGCAACATTCATCGAAACAGTCACATTAATTCGAGATGAATTTGTATTGCTGAGGATTTGCTTAACTATTCGCGCGGCCAACAGTGACTTAAACTTTGATTGCAAACGTTTTACAGCTTCGTTTACAGGTTCATTTGGTTTACCAAAAGAGTTAGGAATAATTTGGTCTTGACTGGGTAAAAATAAACCAAAACTACCGACTTTTGGTAGATTAAATAATCCTTTTTTCTGTAATTGTTGATATTGAGGCTGAGTCATGCGCCCAAAAATATATTGTACTTCTTGTTGTCCCAAAGGTTGAGGTTCAATGCGAGGAAGTGCTTGCATAGTTTGTATTGCTTGTTGGGCTGTTTGATCATCGAGGGATTCATCAATACCAATTTTTAAAGTAGGATTATTAGGAATGCTGCGGATACGTTCTTGTAATAAAGTTCCTGGTTTAATTTTGCCGATTGAGCGTCTATTTGTGAGTGTACCTTTGCCTACTAATCCTTGACGTGATTCTAACTTCATCAGTGCAATTTCATTACCTTGAGCATCCAAAACTGAGAATAGGGGATTGTTTGTGAAAGCTTCCAAATTTTGCGAGTCAATACCACCCAGCCATAAATCTGCTTGACTACCTGTTACTTGGGTGACTACGGCTTCCGCTGGGATTGCTTGCACTGGTGTAAAGTAGATGGGTGTGTTAGCATTGGCGCGGCTGAGATTCGATTCCAATTCAGGGTCTTGAGAATTGCCGTTTTCACTAGCTAATAATTTTGTAGTGCGGCCAATATTTGCGATCGCACTATTTACAGATTCTCTACCAGTTTGTTGCCAAAGATATTGAGTTAACACATAGGTAAACGCCCCAGCATGAAAGCCTGCAAATGGCACATCAGCCGCGTATTGTTCCTTTCTGGCGCTGGCGATCACCACACCTTTAGCAACTGCTAGCCTGCGTTTTTGGATAAACTCTTGGTTAGAAAGCTGAAGTCGCCCAAGCCATTGACGCTGATATTCTAACTCTTCTGCACTCGGTTGCAGTAGTGCGCCACCAGCACGCGATCGCACTCGCAAATTCCCCCGTTTTCCACCGCCAGAATGACAGCTATCGAGTACAACAGTAACATTATCTGTTTTGAGTGCATACATCAGTAAAAACAGGGTATGTCCCATGATGTCTTTGACTGCACCACCAGACACAGGATATCCTGCTGGTAAGGCGCTATCTATGGGGACTAGGGTGCTATTGAGTCCATCGGGTGAGTCTCTATCTGGGTCTTGTACTTGGGAACCATGTCCAGAAAAGTGAAATAACACCACATCACCAGGCTGGGCTTGATTAATTAGGTGAGTTTCAAAAGCTGCGAGGATGCCTTGACGAGTCGCTTGTTGGTCAGTCAAAGTCAGAATATTTTCCGGTTTAAAGCCAAAGCGGTAAATTAATAATTGTTGCTGCAACTTGACATCATTAACGCAACCTTCAAGTGGGGATAAACCATCATTTTTGGAATATTGATTAATTCCTACGAGTAGGGCTAGTTTGCGGCCTGTATTTTGGGCAAGCACTTGGCTGTAGCGCTTAATATCAAACTGGCTTAAGCCTAACGTTGTTAAAGCAGAAGCAGAAAATTGTAGAAATTGACGACGTTTGATGTAGGACATGATGGGGGATTGGGGATCGGGGATTGGGGATTGGGGATTGGGGATTGGGGATTGGGGATTGGGGATTGGGAATTGGGAATTGGTAATTGGGGATTGGGGATTGGGAATTGGGAATTGGTAATTGGGGATTGGAGATTGGGGATTGGGGATTGGAGATTGAGTATTGGGGATTGAGTATTGGGGATTGGGAATTGGGAATTGGAGATTGAGTATTGGGGATTGAGTATTGGGGATTGGGGATTGAGTATTGGGTATTGGGTATTGAGAAAACCTTTCTCCAGTCACCAGTCACCAGTCCCCAGTCCCCAGTCACCATTCACCAGTCCCTAGTCCCCAGTCACCAGTCACCAGTCCCCAGTCCCCAGTCATCATTCACCAGTCCCCAGTCCCCAGTCACCAGTCCCCAGTCCCCAATCACTCAGATTCCCCAATTAATGTAAAAGCAGCCCAATGTAAGGGATTTTGATATTTTTTCTGTGTTGTAAGCATCGCTTTTCGTAATGCTGTGGCTTTGTCAAACTTTTGCAGATTTTGATAAAATTCAGTCATTAAAAATGATGTGGAATTGTCATTAACTGACCATAAGGAAACTACCACACTCGGCGCACCTGCGGTAATTAATGAACGAGATAAACCAATGACACCATCGCCTGTAATGCGTCCGCGTCCGGTGTTGCAAGCACTTAAAACGACTAATTCGGCATTAAGTTTAAGTTGCAAGATATCTTCAGCAGTAAGTAAACCGTTGTCTGTTGCAGTGGGTGCGAGTGCAATGGCACTTTGCAATCCTTGAAAGTCATCGAATATTCCATGAGTGGCTAAATGTATAATTCTAGCTTTGGAAATTCGCGCCTTAACTGCGGCTTTGGTGGCTTCATCACCTGTGAGTATTTTGGTGTTGAGTAAGGGTGCGATCGCTTGTGCTTCGCGTTTTGCGCCTGGTAAATTAATCAGCTTTTCTGGCTTTTCGCCAATTTTGGCGGCAACACTGGGCATGGTAGGATTTCCTAACACCAATGCTTCACTTACACCTGCAAGTTTGACCTTTTCTCGTTGCTGGCGAGTTAAATCTAAAACTTGAATTGATGGGGCTGTGAGGATTGTGTGTTTGGCAATCAAATATTTGCCATCTTTGTCTTGCAGTGCGGGTAAGGGAACCAGGAACAAGTCAGCTTGGGGAACGAAAATCACACGCTGATTCTCGTCACTGGGTAAGAGGTCTGCGATGGGTTCAATTAATAGTTGATGTAGTTGTTGTAAGCTTTGTGTTTGCAGCTTTTGATCAACAGGATTCACAACTTCAGCCTGAAAAATGCTGCGTGTCACGCCAATGGAATCACGAGTGGTAGTAACGAGTTTTGCGAGGGTTGTATTTTGTTTTTGCCACAGGGGTTTGAGGTCAGCTTTGCGAAAGGTGACTTCACCTGTGGGTTTGATTACCCAAATGTAGAGTTCTGATTCATGGATTTCTCGTTTACCTTGAATTTTGAACTCGTCATAAATAATAGAATATTCAACAAGTGTTGCCTTTTGCTGTTTGGCAATTTGTTTTAGCAGCGATAGTGTAGGTTCTACAGTTTGAACTGCAATTTTATCAAACAAGCGTGAATTTAACAGATCCACAAGCGCCCTGCTGCGTCCTTGCTCAGAAATTAAGAGTGCATCATTGGTTTTATTCTGAGCAATTAGAACTTCTTGCAGTATGCGGTAAATGCGAGCTTGTTCTTCAAAAATTGAGACTTTATAAGCATCATTGTTACCTAAGTCTCCTCTGATAGATTTCCGTACCTCAATCCCAGCACGCAGGATTTTTTCAGCTTCTTTGAGATTGCCAGATTTCTGAAGAGTTAATCCCAGATTATTGAGAGCATTCCCCTCCCCATTACGATCTTTGATTTCTCGTGCGATGGCCAAACTTGAGGAGTGGTACTCAATGGCTTTGGCATAGTCTCCCAGAGCATAGTAAGCATTTCCCAGATTGCCGAGAGATTGTCCCTCCCCATTACGATCTTTGATTTCCCGTGCGATGGCCAATCTTGAGGACTGGTACTCAATGGCTTTGGCATAGTCTCCCAGGGCATAGTAAGCATTTCCCAGATTATTCAGAGATTGTCCCTCCCCTAAACGGTCTTTGATTTCCCTTTTGATGGCCAAACTTGAGGAGCTGTACTCAATGGCTTTGGCATAGTCTCCCAGGGCATTGTAAGCATTTCCCAGATTGCCGAGAGATTGTCCCTCCCCATTACGATCTTTGATTTCCCGTGCGATGGCCAAACTTGAGGAGTAGTACTCAATGGCTTTGGCATAGTCTCCCAGGGCATAGTAAACATTTCCTAGATTGCCGAGAGATTTTCCCTCCCCTAAACGGTCTTTGATTTCCCGTGCGATGGCCAATCTTGAGGACTGGTACCCAATGGCTTTGGCATAGTATCCCAAGGCATCGTAAGCATTTCCCAGATTGCCGAGAGCTTGTCCCTCCCCATTACGATCTTTGATTTCCCGTGCGATCGCCAAACTTAAGGAGTAGTACTCAATGGCTTTGGCATAGTATCCCAGGGCATAGTAAGAATTTCCCAGATTGCCGAGAGATTGTCCCTCCCCTAAACGGTCTTTGATTTCCCGTGCGATGGCCAATCTTGAGGACTGGTACTCAATGGCTTTGGCATAGTATCCCAAGGCATTGTAAGCAAGTCCCAGATTGCCGAGAGATCGTCCCTCCCCTAAACGGTATTTGATTTCCCGTGCGATGGCCAAACTTGAGGAGTAGTACTCAATGGCTTTGGCATAGTCTCCCAAGGCATAGTAAGCATTTCCCAGATTGCCGAGAGCATTCCCCTCCCCTTTGCGGTCTTTGATTTCTCGATAGATAACTAGCGCCTGTTGCCAAGACTGTAACGCGGCTTCAAATTGACTTGTTTGTAACTGCTCAGCGCCTTGCTGCAACAGTCGGTATGCTTCTGCTGTCCGGTCTGCTGGGGTTTGTGCCAATACCTGCGTTGCTGGAAATAGTATTAGCTGATGAGCAAATGGCTGTGAAATTACTAGAATGAGCGTGATCAATGCAATTAAACAGAGTTTTCGATCATGCATAGTTGGGATTGAGAGTTAGGATTTTTTATATAGGAGGGGAAAATTTACCAACATATATCTTTCGTCGGTGGGAGGATATGCAAAATTCAGCCAGTAGTTTATAAATCAAATAATATTGCTACATAACAGTTAAATCGGTGATGTCCCATGAATGTTGTCACACCAAGGCGATTCACTACAATTATGAATTACGAATTAGTATAAGCTTTGTCAAGTCTTCGTAAAGCCATGATTTCATATTGGGGGTTTTTGATTTCCCGTGAGACTATCAAAGCTTGCTGATAATATTTGATTACCTGTGGAAAATCTTTTAATTCATCATAAGCTACACCAAGATTGATAAGCGCTAATAACTCTATCTGTTGGTTTTTGCTTTGTTGTGCTATCGCTAAAAGGTGTTGATAATATTCAATTGCTCGTGGGAATTGTTTTAGCTGCTTATAAGCTCTGCCGAGACTGAATAATGCAAGTAACTCGCGTTTTTGGTCTTTGATTTGCCGTGCTACCGCCAAAAGCTGTTGATAAGATTCAATTGCTCGTGGTAAATCTTTTAAAGCTGCATAAGATTGGGCAAGATTTGCCAGGATAACTACCTCAGTTTTGCGGTCTTTTATTTGCGGTGCCATCAGCATATATTGCTGATAATATTCAATTGCTTTGGTGTAATCTTTCAAAGCAAAGTAAACACTTCCCAGATTATTCAAGGCTATACTTTCAGCTTGACGGTCTTTAATTTCTCTAGAAATTGCTAAACTTTGCTGGTAGTAATCAACTGCTTTGGCGTAATCTTCATGGAAATTGTAAATATTTCCGAGATTGCCTAGAGCATTTCTTTCACCCTTGCGGTCTAGTATTTCCCTAGCGATCGCTAAACTCTGTTGCTGGTAGTTAATAGCTTTGGTGTAGTCTTCTAGTTTTAAATAAGCAATTCCCAGTTCACCCAAAGATTGCTGTTGTGCTGTGCGGTCTAGTATTTCCTTGGCGATCGCTAATCTCTGCTGTTGATAATCAATGGCCTTGGTGTAGTCTCCTAACTTTAAGTAAGCACTTCCCAACCCACCCAGAATATTTGCCTGTTGTTGGGGGTTTTTGGTTTCTCTGGCGTAGACGCGAAGCGGCTTGTCGTTAGACATCGCTAAACCCTGCTGTAAATACTCAATCGCCTTGGCGTAGTCTCCCAAAATATTGTAAGCTACTCCCAGATTGTTTAATACCGCCCCCTCTCCTTGGCGGTCTTTGATTTCTCGATAGATAATTAGCGCCTGTTGCCAAGACTGTAACCCAACTTCAAATTGATTTGTTTGAAACTGCTCAATACCTTGTTTCACTAGCCTGTCAGCTTCTGCTTTGCGATCGGTGGGTGTTTGTGCTAATACCTGTGATGCCTGAATTAGTACGGGAAAGTTAACAGCAAAAGGCATTGAACCAGTCAAGATGAGAGTGATAAACGCGATTAAATCAATTTTTGGAGAATGCATAAGTTATCATGCCCAGCGTTGAGTTTTCATTAGACACGGCATAGCGCGTCTTTACTGATTTTTGAGTGAGAGTTAGTTCAAGCAGGATTCACTATATATATATTTCAGCAACGCGAGGATATGTAAGTTAAAGTGAGTTCGATGAACCTCTCCCCAACCCCTCTTTGATGCGGATATTGGCTCTAAGCTCCTTGCTTAGTAACGAAAAATTAAGCTTTTGAAGCCTCTGACGCCACATGCGATCGTCTGTCGGCAAAGCCGACGACAGTCGCCACTGTTTCTTTGCTTGGCGTCCTTAGCATCTTGGCGGTTCGATCATTTTCACACCAGAAGAATGTATATTGTACAATCGCTCTTAAACACAATCTGGAGAGCGACTTGCCTAGATCGATTCAGTCTACTCAACCACCACTAAAATTTATTCCCCAACGTTTTAACCCGCTTGTACTCCAGATTTTGAGTTGGTTTTTGCCGCTGATACTGCGGTTTCGGACTCGACCTTGGCTACCTGCGGGTATTGTGCATATTGAAGCGAAAAATACTGAAGTATTAGCTCAACTCTATCAACAATTCCAAGCTGGGAAAATTCGCTTTTTGATAGCATTTCGCCATCCAGAGGTGGAAGATCCTCTGTGTATGCTGTATCTACTATCTCGTATTGTGCCAAAAGTTGCCCGTCAGCAAGGTATTCCACTGCAAGACCTAGTTCATAGCTACTTTCTCTATGACCGAGGAATGACGGTGTGGGCTGGTAATTGGCTGGGTTGGTTGTTTTCTCAAGTCGGGGGTGTGCCGGTTCGTCGCGGTAGACGACTAGATAGACAAGCCATCCAAACAGCACGGGAGTTATTTGCAAATGGCAAACTACCGATCGCAGTTGCACCCGAAGGCGGTACTAATGGTCATAGTGGTATTGTTAGCCCTTTAGAACCTGGTGTTGCCCAAATGGGGTTTTGGTGTGTGGAAGACTTGCAAAAAGCCAGTCGTCCTGAGACTGTTGTGATTGTGCCTATCGGTATCCAATATCGCTACATTCAGCCACCTTGGTCAAAATTAAATTGGCTTTTGAGTAAATTAGAGGCAGATAGCGGTTTACCAGTACAGTCAATCAATCAATCTAATATTGATAGCAGCCCAGAGATTTACCATCAACGACTTTGCCGGCTAGCTGAACATCTAATTACCGAGATGGAAGAATTTTATCGCCGCTTTTATCATCAAGACATTCCCAAAACCATCTCTAATGTGGAATCAACTAGTCCCAATGAAGTGTTGATTGCTAGACTCCATCGCCTACTGGATAAAGCTTTACAAGTTGCCGAGGAATATTTTGGAGTTCAGCCACAGGGAAATTTCATTGACCGCTGTCGCCGTTTAGAAGAAGCAGGTTGGAATTACATCTACCGTGAAGATTTGGCAGACATCAATACTTTACCACCCTTCAAACGCGGTTTAGCAGATTGGATTGCCGAAGAAGCAGACTTACGGATGCGACATATGCGGCTAGCGGAAAGTTTTGTGGCTGTAACTGCAAACTATATTCAACAACAGCCAAGCAGTGAACGGTTTGCTGAAACAATTTTGCTGATCTTTGATATGCTTTCCCGCATCAAAGATACAACACTTCCAGGACGACCCAGTTTAGGATGGAAAGAAGCACAAATCACAGTAGGTGAGCCAATTTCAGTCACCGAACGCGCGTCTAGTTCTCAAGCTGACAGACAAGCAGCTAGACAAGGCGTTGCCAATTTGACAAAGGATTTGCAGGTAGCGTTGGAGAAGTTGATTGTTGATTAATTCGCTGATGGGGTGCAGCGGTGCAGGGGTGCAGGGGTGCAGGAGTAATGAGGGAGATGGGTAAATAACTTCTAACTTTTAACTCCTAACTCCTAACTCCTAACTCCCTACTCCCTAACGCCACATGCTCCACTTGGGGAGACCCCAAGACCGCAGTGGCTCCTCCCTACTCCCATTTATTGCATTTCGTCGTATTCTGGGGCTTCTACTCTTCTGGCTTCTGTGCGAGAGGAGGGGAGAAACTCCGCGCGACGTACAGGTACTAAGGGGGGTGTGGGGCCTTGGTAGGGATGAATTACCTGCACTGTACGGGTAGGACGTTGCCGTGGTGAGAATAAAGCTAATACTCCAGCGACAACAACGCCACCACCAATAGTTAAAGTCGCACCTCCCACTGCCCAAACGATGGGTGAAGACCACCAAGGGGTCTGAGGTTGGACTACTGGTGTTGCTTTTTGCAGGTTATTTTGCATTATTTGCTGCTGCAAGGCGTTATAATTTTGCAACAGTCCTTGGTTTTGCGACCTTAGCTGCTCATTGTCGTTCTTTAAACGATCTATGTCCATTTTCAGCCGTTCCATTTCCACACGCTGATCAGGATTGGGAGCAGTAGGCGGCTGACTGCTATAAGGTGGCTGTCCATATGGTTGATATGGTACTTGCGGTTGCATTACTGGCCCTACCACCTGGGGCATTTGCGGAGTCATAGCGAAGTTTGGTAGGGAAGTAGTTGTACCCTTGAGTAATACAAGAGCCGCTAGTCCAGCTACGGCGACACCGCCGATAAACGCCATACTCTCACTCATGGCTTTTGCCCCTTAATTGCAACGTAATTATAGATTATTTGTAACTGAGTCACTCTCACACTCATCTTGTTTTGCCTAATTTAACTTCACATAATACTCAAAGTATAAGCAACTATATTAGCTAGTTTTTTTACAAGCTGGTATCTGCTGTTAATATTCAAGACTATATCTGTCAAATTGTCCACCAACCCAGAATAAAAAAACTGCTCTATTATACTTTTTTAATCTACTAGTTTGAAAAAGGGAGTTGGGAGTGGGGAGTGGGGAGTGGGGAGTGGGGAACTCGGGGCCCCCACGACCGGAGGGAGTGGGGATTAGGGGCAATGGGGACTGGGGATTGGGAAAGAGATATTTTCATCCTTGGTTGTGGGATTTTCTCATGAATAGCTAACTTGAAAGTGCGCTCGTGCTGAGTAAAAGTCAAGGAGTTAGGAAAGTAAACTTTTACTCGTTCTAGTGTAGGCAGTTCATGATGGCTATTTTTCCTCTTCAAAATGAGTATTTGTGCTGTTGTCGGTTGTGGTGATGGCGGCTTTGAGACTTTGACAAAATTCGGCGATCGCATTCAGTCCTTGTTCTGGTGTTCCTTCTGCTAAAAGTTTGACAAATGCGCTACCCAGAACCACAGCATCTGCACCCCATTGTTTTACCTGAAGCGCTTGTGCTGGTTGGGAAATACCAAATCCTACTGCAACGGGTTTTTCAGTAACATTACGAATCTGTTTTAATAAATCTGATACTCTATTTTCTACCTTGGCTCGCACACCTGTGACACCGGTAACACTTACCAAATAAATGAATCCTTTAGAATGACGAGCGATCGCTTCTATTCTTTCAGGTGAACTAGTGGGAGCGATTAACAAAATTACATCAATTCCCATTTTACTGGCTGGTTCTAGCAAGGTTGCGGCTTCTTCTAAGGGTAAGTCAGGTACTACCAATCCTGATACGCCAGCAGCTGCAACATCTTGGACAAACTTGTCAATGCCTCGGTGCAAAATGGGGTTGTAGTAGGTAAACAAAACGATAGGCGATCGCAAACTGGGAGTAGTCGCTTGCAACATTTCCAGCACTTGATCAAAATTGATGCCTCGTTGCAAAGCGCGGGTAGCAGCAGCTTGAATCACTGGCCCATCTGCTAAAGGGTCGGAGTAAGGAATGCCCAGCTCAATAATGTCTGCGCCATTTTGGTCTAAAATCTGCAAAGCTGCTGCTGTTGTTGCTAAATCTGGGTCGCCAGCAGTAATAAAGGGAATTAAAGCGCACTCTTGATTTTGTGCTAATTTTTCAAAGCGATCGGAAATGGCAGTCATTGGTTAAGTGTCAGTGGTCAGTGGTCAGTAGTTAATAGTAACAAACAACTGACAACGAACAACTGACAACTAACCAACGATAATTTTACACCTGAGTTTGTCGTTCTTGTTCTATTTCAGCTTGAATTTTTTCCAGTTCTTCGGGAGTCAGTTCTTCCAGCCGCTTTTGGAAAAAGGCTTGTTCATACTGTTCCCGTTGTTGATGGTAGGTCATTTTTTTCCCCACTGCCCGAAAAGCATAAGTAGCTAACCAGCCAATCAAGCCACTAACTAGCAAAACTTGGCTCCATATACCAGCTTGTTGACCGTCTAAACCAACTAGCTGTAATCCTATATATGCCAAGCCACCAGCGATAAAAACGCCTAAGCCGATTCCAATAGCATCAATGCGTCGCATGAGAGTTATGACCTACCAATCTCGTTGTACTGGGTACTGGGGACTGGGTATTGGGTACTGGGTACTGGGGACTGGGGACTGGGGAAGAGATATGGTTATAAATTTTTGCAATTTCTAATCCTATGCCCAATCCCTAATATCGTGCCCAGTTAATTAGTTATGATTCCCACAGTCATTGCACCCCACCCCTAACCCCTCTGTCCCCCCTTTCATCCCCCCTTACCAAGGGGGGACAGAGGGGGGTAAGCATTGCTTTGGTGGGGTGGGGTTCTTCGGATTTTGTAAGTAATAAAGCAGACATGATATAATCCTCGATTCCCAGTCCCCAATCCCTAATCCCCAGTCCCCAATCCCTTTTATGCTTCAATTTTTCGCCGTTGTGGTCGAAAATTCAAAAAAGGCGATAGAACTAACAAACCTGGAAAGAAGAAGAATACCAGAAAGTACATAAACGTGCGCTCTACAGCGCTAACCACATACCAGCGCTGTTTGAGGTAAAACAGCACAGCAACCGGGATGATCAACAGGTAAGCCCCAGCCAAAACCAAATAAAGCAGGGGGACAATCAGGGATTCTTGCTCTAACAACATAGATAAGATTATTCCGTGCATCTGTTTTCCATCATAGGCTGAACGGTTGACACTCACCGACCTAAAGGTATGGTGATTCTTGGGCTGAATCCTGCCTCTCCCAAGTAAACTTGGCTTTGGTCTTACAGTTTCATGTCTAGTCCGACTACACCTTACGGTAAGCACTCTTATGAACTACTCCCCAAGCGTAAATTCGGGTATGCCCTACCCTATTTGATTTTTGTTTTCTCCCACCTATGCCATATTTTTTTAGAGGGCACTGAGGTATTAGGGCAACCCCTAAGGGCTGGTGACATTAGCCTTTATACAGCGTGTGAGTTCGTATGCCACGACTACATCTTCGTTCCCGCTTACGTTCAATTTTACCAGACAGCCGTCGTTCTACGACGGGGTTTTAGACCCAAGTTTTCGATAAACTTAGGAAAGTAGACTTGATTGCAAAATTGGTTGATTTCGCAGTTCATCCCACATCCAGACGGGTTGACCACTCATTAGATGAATGCCACCAACAGCGCGATCGCTATTACTAATTTCCCACCAATTCACTTGTTTTCTCACCAAAGCCTGTCCGATTTCGGTTAGCTGGAGTACTCGCTTCGGCCAAGGCTGGTTTATGGATTCAATAGTAATTTCCAATGGTGGATAATTACTTTGCAACATTTCGGTCAGCACATACCAATACATACTGTCTCCCAGAAAAGGAAGTGGTTCCTTCTCTAGAATCAGCATTGTAAAGAGTTGATCGGCTGCGATCGCTTTAAAGTCTTTGAGAATCTCTAAAGTTAGCTGCTGTGTCAAGCTGAGTCCATTGTCTATCCAGGGGAGTTCCTGGAGATGTCGGCGTAAGGCTTTGGCCATTGAGGGAAGTTCGGGAGTTTGCGTATTCACAATCTGCATCAGTTCTTGGGGTGATGCAGCGCTCAAAGCTTGCCAAACTCGATGTCCTAATTCTAGGCGATCGCGAGTTATCGGGCGTCGTCGTTCCCAAAGGATGCGGAGTGCTTCAGATGAAAGTTGTCCCAACCCCACAAAGCGTTGAATACCGGGAAAAGAATCGATGCAAATTAACTCTAGGCGTTGGGGAAATGATTGATGTGTCCAAAAGTGGTGCAGGATACGAGCTAGAATCAGCTGGTCGTAGGAATCATGCTCAAACCACAGTACCACTCGCTCATATTCATGGCTGCGATGCAATTGGCTGTATTCTCGTTCTAGACGGTTTTGAGCATCTTTGAAGGTAATACCGTATGCCTGTGAGATGAAAGTGGCTCGTGTGTTGAGAAATTGCAACTGTTCAGTGTCTAAAGGAACAGGCCCCTGGCAGTAGGGGTCAGTAAATTCTAGGAAATCACCACCAAAACCTGCGATCGCTAGTTTATTTTGAATATCTGAGCCACACCGCACATGCAACGTCTTGAAATCGGCATCGAAAGCTGTAACAATCCCACGGGCAATATCCTTACTAACTTGCTCGATGCGTTGAATATGCTGCTTAAGTTTTGTCCAACTCGATAACCCATTTTCCCTAGCTATAACTAGTTGAGCATCACTAAGCTGGGGTTGAAATCCAGCAAAATCTTTAATATTCCTAGCTTGATGATGATGCACTTGAAAACGTTTCAGCGCTAACTCTTGTTCACTCTTGTACTCAAAGAGTAGATCCTTAGCTCGTTTTTTCTGTTGTTCAAGATTCAAGCGCTCCTGTTTGAGCGGCTGACGCACATTAGGCATACGACCTCCTTAAATTACCGCCTGTGTCCGCCAGTCAGGCAAAGGAAACCGTATTATTTAAAGTTTTGATCATGGGCGCAGCCCTTTCCGCGGACGTGGTAGCGCATTGACGCATCCGTTTATTCTACCCTATTCAGGAAGCAGGAGAAACCATCGCTCAACAGATTTTATGCGTACAATTTATACAACTTTTACATAAGCATAACTACCTCAGTTCCAGAGCCGTCTACGAGTATTGCAATTTTAGGCTTAGGTCTAGGTTGGCTACTAAAGCGCAAGTTCAATCCCAGACAGTCTAATTAGTATTTTTAATAATGAAGTCAGAAAGCTGGGAAGGTGTTTGTCAGTTATCAGTAATTTTTTAGCAAAGTACTGAGTGCTGAGGAGCCAGCCGCGTAGTGAGGTAGTCAATGGGAAAACCTCAAGACTCTTCGCATGACGCTCGCGCTTCTCGCGTTAGCGCAGCGCTAACAACAGTCCCCCAGACGCTACGCGAACGAGCGTCTTTGAAGGAGAAGACTCGCGTTAGCGCAGTGCTAACGACGGAAACCGCTTCTGAGGGGGCTGCCAGTGCCGTACTGCCTCACTACGGCACTGGCTCCCCAATGCCCTACTTTCCAAATTAAAAAGCTGTTGGAGAAAATTTTTGAAATTTAGTTGGACAAAATGTACAATTGATGTTCAAATAGATAAGGGGATATTTACTGCCCCTACAAAATAAGTGACTCCTAAGTAAATTAGGGGGTGTGGCGGAATGGCAGACGCTACGGACTTAGCTAACTGAGCCTTGAAGGAGAAATCCCTCAAGTGGATGCTCTCAAACTCAGGGAAACCTAAATCTGGTAACAGACATGGCAATCCTGAGCCAAGCCCAAAAATTTTAGATTTTAGATTGCTAGTCAATTCAAAATGCAAAATCTGAAATTAAGGGAAGGTGCAGAGACTCGACGGGAGCTACCCTAACGTAAAGTCGAGGGTAAAGGGAGAGTCCAATTCTTAAAGCCCAAGGTTGTTAAACCTGTCAGGCAGTAGTGAAAGCTACAGAAGAATGAAAATCCGTTGACCGTAAAAGGTCGTGAGGGTTCAAGTCCCTCCACCCCCACTAAAAAACTCCAAATTCAAATCCAAAACTTGTGACTTTATGTACAGCGACATTAATCTGTCATCAGTGACAGATTAATGTCGCTGCGACTATTTAATTGTCGTTGGAACAAATTAGATGTCTCTGGGTTAGTGGTGACAAATTTATGTCGCCCATGATGCACTCTATAAGGAGTTACACCTGAGTCTGGTGGGCGAAACTTTCACTCGCATCAGACCGAGAGTTCAACCATGTCCATTTCTGGACTTAGTTGGCAGAGTTATGTACGGACTGGATACCGTGATTCACTCTGCAACGAATCGCGCGGTTTTTCACCGTGTTTAGGTAGCGTATCCCCATCAACAAATGATGCTGCTGAGGTGTTAGCTTCTTCTGTTTCAATAAACTCGATGCCGTGTTGAGTACACAGTTGTTCAATTCGTTCTTTAAGCCTAGCGGTCGGGGTTTGGACAAACTTTTGGTTCTTTTTCTTGCCCAAATTGACCCCAGTTTTTATGCCCTGCCCCCAGCCAAATACCACTCGCCCTATGCGGTATTGCAAGCAGTGATTGACAACGATTTTGGCTGCTTTATTAATCGCATCCCTGACTTGCCGATTTCGTTTCTCGGTGATGGAGGCGAGTTTATTTGACCAAAAGCCCTGTGGTTAGGACTTACGCACTGTACAAATTAACCATAATATGTATAAGAGTATTTAGTCGTTTCAGGCACTTTGCATAATCCTGATTTATTCACATATTTGCGATCGCTGGATGCTAAACATGGCTGAAACACTCAAATTGTGTGTAGTACTTATGTACGATGCGTAAGTCCTACTAGCTTGAGTTTTAGTTCAGTTTTCATTTAATTTCATGTATTCCCACATCCGCTCAATAGGGTTAAGTTTAGAGGCTTCTCGCTACCGCTGTTGAGATCGCCACTTTGCCATCTGACACCAAACCAAGATGGCAAGTGGACTTACTAAGACGGGGACTGGACTCACCAAAATCTAAAATCTAAAATGGTATCAAAGCCTCATTAGCAATTTTATTTTTCCTGTCCCCCTGCTCTTATACCATTTCACGAAATTATTGATACAAATCACTTTTCTTGCTCCCCCAGCCTCCCCAGCTTCCCCAGATCCCCCAGCTTGGCTAAATGTATCAACTTGAAAGTGAAACGGTATTATGCCTCATTCCGGGACAGATAAAGGCACCCCATTATCGGTGGGTTGCAATTGCAGGATAAAGGGAACTGCTTTTTTTACCCACTCTGAAGCAGATGGATAATCAGCCGCTTCTTTTCCAAAACCGATTTGCAACATATCAGTATTAATGATTCCAGGATTGAGAGGAACAGCAGCCATACCAGAGGGTAATTCTTGAGCTAGAGAACGAGTTAACCCTTCAATTGCCCACTTGGAAGCGCAATAGGGTGCAACTTCAGGAGAAGTAGAACAACCCCAGCCAGAACTAAAGTTAACAATAATGCCATGTTTGTTTTCTACCATTGTTGGGACAAAGTGGCGAATTACATGAAAAACTCCTTTGACATTGATATCAATCAGGCGGGAAAACTCCTCAGTGGGAACTTTCCACAAAGGTGTTAAGTAATTAATAATTGCCGCATTATTAATCAGCAAATCTGGTGATTCATATTGGCTGAGTAAACGCTGGGCCCAAGTTTGGACTTGCTGTTCATTGGTAACATCTACCACAGCAAAATCATGAGGCGAACCAAACTTTTGGACTAGTTTATTTGCAGCAGCTTCTGAACGAACGCAACCATAAACAGTGTGTCCCTGATGAATAAACTGCTCAGCCATAGCATAACCAAGACCTCGGCTGATACCAGTGATAACGATGCGCTTGACCATATTTTCCTTATTTGATTAAAATAGCTTCTTCTCCATCCCATGCCGCACCCTGACAAAACTCATCTACCCAAGAAGCTAGACTACGGGCATTAGTGCTATTAGATAAATTCACTTTCTTGGGAATGTCTGGTGGTTGCACCTTCACATTGCCGTTGGTGTGAACATCTTTAACTACAGTGAATTCGGTAGCTAATGCCGATGCTGACAGAGTTTTGGCAATAACAGGAACCTCGGTAGTAATTAAGAGCGATCGCACTGATTTGCGATTGCTGGTAACATCATTAGTCATTTCTACCAATGCTACTTTTGATCGCACTGGTTGATTTTGCTGTAGTAAACTAGAAGCTTGCTTGGTGGAGTGTGGCATCCTTCCAAGAGGCTGGGGAGCAATCTTAGTGACAATTGCGTTCGTCGTTCGCGCTAGCGTCTCCGAAGGAGAAGACGTTGGCGCAGCCATCGCTGGCACTGGTTTTTGGGTGCGAGTAACTTCAGGTTTAGTTGTAAATGATACTACAGGCTTATATCCACTTGCCAATTCCAAGGGCTGCTTTTGGGTATGTAACGCCGAAGCCGGAGATTGGTGAGTTTTTTGAGTGACAGCAACCGATGCTACATGTTTGTCCTCACAAGGTTTCTCTTGTAGAGACTGACTTTCAATTTGGTTGGCAGCTAGAGAATGCTTTAAATTGATTGAATGTAATTCTTCATCCGGATTAAAGTTGAGGCCTAAAGCTGCAACTATTTCATCAGGATTATTATTTAGCTCCATAATAAAAGCTAATATCTCATCAAACTGAGCTTCTAAAACAGACATAGTAGCCAAAATAAAACCAGACGAAGGACGCCGTAGACCATCATACGTCCCCCAAACTCGCATTTTGACCAACCAGGAACGATTTTGTTCGTAGTAACTCAGCCACTTCAGTTTTAAAGATTGTCGTAGCTGCTGAATGTTCATCGGATGCCTCACTTCAGACAACAATAGTGCAGACCTGTATATTTTTAATTAACTTTATCCATGCGGATGAAACTGATAGTAAAGCATCTGTTTGACTCTTTGGCCACCTAATAAGTGTTGTTCTACCACTAGAGGTACTTCTTCGGGTAGAACACCGCTATACCAAACCATATCAGGCAATACTAAAAGCATCGGCCCATTACCGCATTGTCCCAAACAGCTACTAGCCATCACTATCACACCTGGGATTGGCAAAGCTGCAAAAGCTGCTAGTACCTTTGCAGCACCTTGCTTTTTACAAGTGCGATTTTGGCAAACCCGCACACACTTAGGAAGAGTTGGTTGGTCTGCTTGTGGAAAGTTAGATGATTTCGTAATGTCAGTCATTTGTCATTTGCCCTTCGTCATTTGTCATTTGTCCTTTGTCACTTATCAAAAGTCTGAGTTTATGACTAATGTCCATTGACTAATGACTAATGACCAATGACCATTGACTAATCTATTGACAGTCCTTTTGATGCAAGCCATTCACGGTTGAATATCCGCGATTGATAGCGGGAACCACTATCACATAAAATGGTGACAATGGTGTGTCCTGGCCCCAATTGCTTCGCCAAGGCAACAGCAGCCGCAACATTAATACCCGTCGAACCGCCCATTAATAAACCATCCTGACGCAATAGTTGGTAAACAACCCGCAAAGCTTCTTTGTCATCTATCTGAATGGCATCATCAGCTGGTGCGCCTTCCATGTTGGCTGTGACGCGACTGTTCCCGATTCCTTCGGTGATGGAATTTCCTTCTATCTTGATTTCGCCGGTTTTGATATAACTATAAAGTCCGCTACCTAATGGATCGGCAACAACACATTTAATTGCCGGATTTTGTTCTTTGAGGTACAATGCCACCCCAGCAAAGGTGCCACCAGTACCGGTTGCAGCTGTCCATGCATCAATTTTACCATCTGTCTGGGCCCAAATTTCTGGGCCTGTGGTTTCGTAATGAGCGCGACGATTGGCTAAATTATCAAACTGATTCGCCCAAATAGCGTTTTCTAATTCAGCGGCGACTCTGCCAGATAGCTTGACATAATTGTTTGGATCTCTGTAAGGTACAGCAGGCACGGGACGAACTTCTGCCCCTAATGCTGTCAATGCATCTATTTTTTCTTGTGATTGGGTATCGGGAATAATAATTAGGCATTTGTAGCCTTTGGCGTTGCAAATATGGGCTAATCCAATGCCAGTATTACCAGCGGTTCCTTCTACGACGGTGCCACCAGGCTTAAGCAAACCTTTTTCTTCGGCATCTTGGATAATGTAAAGTGCGGCGCGGTCTTTGACTGAACCGCCAGGATTGAGAAATTCGGCTTTAGCCAGGATTTCGCAGCCTGTTTCTTCACTAAAGCTGTTTAAACGAATGAGGGGTGTATTACCAACTGTGCCAACAAAGCCATTTTTAATATCCATTCTGACTCTACCTGTGTTCTTGCCTATAAAAATTTTGGCTGATAGCGGTGGCATGATTTACAGCCTGATGCTAATCGCCTATTTCTATTCTCAACACAAGTGCGTAGAAATGTAGCGGTTTGTTGTGAAAAATTACCACCAACCCCTACCATTAGCCTTTCCTAGCTAATTTTGAGTAGCAAATGAGTTGCAGCCTAAGTTAAAAGTCTGGACATTCAGTTTTGGTTGTTGAAATTTGGTGATTCCAGGAGATTTAGAACTCTTGTACTATATTTTAGTGTTTTTACAGCAAATTTTGCTAAATTACTGTCATTTTTAGTGACTACGCCTAAAATGTTATTAACCATAAGGGTTAACAATATTATTAGAAGCTTGCTACAATGGATATTGTGTTTAGTAACCGTAAATTTGAAAAAGAGTGCAATAACCAGAGGCTTCTAGAGAAAAATCATGGTGCAGATAGAGCAAAACGCATCCGAAGACGACTAGATGATTTACATGCTGTCAACGTACTGGAAGATATGCGAAATCTTCCTGGAAGATGCCACGAATTACTTCAAGATCGGGCAGGTCAGTTATCGCTCGATTTAGATCATCCGTATCGGCTAATATTTGAGCCAGCAGATGAACCAATTCCTACTAAGCCAGATGGTGGCATCGACTGGAATAAAGTAACTGCCGTTAGAATACTAGGCGTGGAAGATACTCATGAGTAACACAATCCAAAATCAATACACGCCAGATTACGTTTCTCCTCCTGGCGAGACTCTTCAAGAAATTCTCGAAGAGCGGGGTATGTCTCAAGCAGAACTGGCGGAACGTACAGGAAGACCTAAAAAAACAATTAACGAAATCATCAATGCCAAAGCAGCTATTACTCCTGAAACAGCATTGCAGCTAGAGCGTGTATTAGGTATAAGAGCTAGTTTTTGGAACAATCGTGAACGACAATACCGCGAAGCTTTAGCACGACAACAAGAACAGGAGCGCTTGCAAAAACAAGCCACATGGCTTAAACAAATTCCTGTAAAAACCATGATTGATTTTGGTTGGATTCAGCACTATCAGGACAAAGTTGAGCAATTGCGGGAAGTGCTAAATTTTTTCGCCGTCGCCTCCCCTGAACAATGGGAGGGAATATGGTGTAGTACTCATGTGGATTTTCGCAAATCGCAAGCTTTTCAAAGTGAGCCTGGTGCAATGGCTGCTTGGCTGCGTCAAGGAGAAGTTGAAGCAGCTGAGATTCATTGTGCTACCTATGATGCAAATAAGTTTAGGGAGGCGTTGTTACAAGTCCGCGCTTTAACAACGCAACCACCAGAAATTTTTCAACCAGAAGTTGTGCGACTGTGCGCCCAGACAGGAGTAGCTGTAGTTTTTATACCGCAGCTTCCCAAGACAAGGGTCAGTGGAGCAACACGCTGGTTAAATTCACAAAAAGCGCTAATTCAACTCAGCCTGCGGTATAAAACTGATGACCATCTGTGGTTCGCTTTCTTCCACGAATCTGGTCATATTCTGTTGCATGGTAAGCGTGATGTCTTTCTTGAAGGCAAAGGTGTTGCTGCTGTTGAGGATTTAACGAAGGAGGAAGAAGCAAATAAATTCGCAGCGAATATACTTATCCCCCCTATGGAATTGAAGCGATTTCTAGCATCAGGTCAACAGCGCAGTAGGGTGGGTATTGAACAGTTTGCGACTGAAATTGGCATTGCACCGGGGATCATAGTTGGCAGACTTCAGCATGATGGAATTTTACCCCCTAGTCATTGCAACGACTTAAAGCGTCGATTTGAATGGGTCTTAGATGAGACAGAAAGCTAATCATTCGACGCTCAACAGCTGTATTTAAACGGCAGTAATTTCATGTCAGGATAATTTAAGTCCTATTTTATCAAACAGAATTCAGGAGTCAGGAGTCAGAATTCAGTTGGGTATTCTGTACGAGTGGCGGATGAAAAGGGCGCGTTTTTGCACCCCCACTAAATCGAAGATGAGCGTGGTCAACAAGATAGTGGTGGGTCTGAATCCCCCACGAAGAGCGTTCTGACTCCTGAATTCAGTTGGGGCTGAATTCTTCTTCAATAGATACCTTGTAAATTGGTTAGAATCTGACTCCTGAACGATCGCTAATCCTGTGCTGATTCTTGCTCTGTAGTTGCTGGTAAAGAAATCTTAACATTAAGCGATCGCCATGCCCATGGGGTGGAATTAAAGTCCGAAATCTGGTGTTCTACAACAGTAGTAATAACTTTAACCTCCCAAAAAAAGCTATGGTTGACAAACTCCCAGAATTAGAGCAGATTGAATCAAGCCTCAGCCATTACGAGCAAATCCTTGCTTGTGAGCCAAATCGTGGAGAAGCTTGGCACATTCGCGGCCACCTGCTTTGCAAACTCAAGCGTTATGAAGAAGCGATCGCAAGTTATGATCAAGCGCTGGAAATCATGCCTAATGATTACGCCTCCTGGTATGAAAGAGGTTTTGCATTAGCTGTGTTGCGTCGTTATGAAGAAGCGATCGCTAGTTATGATCGGGTAATTGACTTGCAATCAGACCATACCGCAGCTTGGTATGCTCGTGGAAGAGCATTTTTTAACCTAGGAAAGTTTCAAGCAGCTTTTGAGAACTACGAGCAAGCCAGTAAATTAGAACCGGAAAATGAGCAAATCTGGCTAGAGAAAGGACGGACGTTGCTATGTTTAGAACGCCCTGGCCCAGCACGCTTGAGTTTCAGCCGAGCGACGCAATCTAATCCAAATTCAGCTAAAGCTTGGTATTTTTATGCAGTCACTCTAGAAGCAACAGGAAATTTAAATAAGGCACTTGATAGCTTTGATAAATCACTGGCACTAGAACCAAATTCTCCTGATGTTTGGACTGATCGAGGTATACTACTCAGAAAACTAGAGCAATATGACGCAGCTTTAGAAAGTTACGCTCAAGCATTACAAATACAGCCAGATTTTAGTCCGGCTTGGCTGAATCGAGGAGCGTTGTTTTGTGACTACCTTTACGATTTTGAAGAAGCCCTAGCCAGCTTCCAGCAAGCTGTAGAAGTTGATCCAAATAATCCTCTTGCTTGGTATAACCAAGGCAATGCTTTGAGAAGTCTGAAGCGTTATAAATCAGCAATTGTTAGCTATGATCAGGCTCTAGAATTACGACCAGATTATTCTGCTGCTCAGTATGAGAAAGACTGGGTAATATGTCTATTAAAAAACAATGATCCAGAAAAAATTACCCATGACTTTGCACTGAAAATTGTAAATCGTGCCATTGAAGTTTTCTTGTATTATCAAAGTGATGATGAACAAATTATCAAAATTCTCCATAAATACGGTATAAGTTTAGGTTATGCTGAGGAACTAGTTACTTTCATTCCTTTAGCATTCGGTCGTGTTTATCTTGAAGATAAAGGTGCTGTATTATCACAAAATTTGGTGTGGATTGACTTAAATTCTCAAAAGAAAAATACAGTCTCTTTATCTACTCAAATTATCTTTCAGACAGCCTACCAGGTGGCGAGTGAATGGATGAACGACAAAAGTAAGGATCTTGACTTTATATTTCTAGCCCAATGGAGTCCAGAAGTAAAAGCGGCTGACCAATTGTTGAAATCTGGCTCTAAATTAGAAGATTGTCAATTCTCAGAACCAATAGCTTATCGTGAGCATCAGCAAGGGAAATAGACAGATAAACCTTGGTGGAAGTTTTGGTAGCAAAGGGAACATTTGAGCTTATCGGCATTTCATATTGATTTCATTTCTGAGTGACAAACTAGAAAGTGAATATTGAATTAGGAAACTGTGAGATCAGACTTATGCGATTTTGTCTATTGAAAAATGGCTTTTTGGCGTTGACATTTGTAGCGATCGCCTCAACCAACGGGTTAATAACAGCCTGTTCCAATACCGCTTCCCAGAACCAAAGCCAAGCCCCAAACACAACCACTACCAATACTAGCGACAACCAGGTGCTAAACCACAGCATGGGAATGGATTTAGGCCCAGCTGATGCTAACTTCGATTTACGGTTTATCGACGCTATGATACCGCATCATCAAGGTGCTGTGGAAATGGCTAAAGAAGCCCAGACAAAATCTAAACGTCCCGAAATCAAAAAGCTAGCAGACAATATCATCAAATCGCAAAATCAGGAAATTACTCAGATGAAGCAGTGGCGACAAGCTTGGTATCCCAAAGCCGGAAATCAACCAATGGCTTATCACAGTAAAATGGGTCACATGATGGAAATGTCATCTGAGCAAATGAAAGCCATGATGATGACTCAGGACTTGGGTGCAGCCGATGCTCAGTTTGATTTGCGCTTTATTAATGCTATGATTCCTCACCATCAAGGAGCTGTAACAATGGCACAAGATGCCTTGAAAAAGTCCAAACGCCCTGAAATCAAGACATTAGCTCAAGAAATTATCAAAGCACAAGATACAGAAATTAACCAAATGCAGCAGTGGCGAAAAGCCTGGTACAGTCAGTAGTACTTTTTTACTTTAATGTTGATACAAATGGGGAGCAGGGGCGCGGGGGGGCAGGGGTGAAAGAATTTGTATCAGTGATTGAGTAAAATGGTATAAGCTAAAATCCATTGGCTGCTACACCGCATTCTCAATTAACCCTGCGGTGGGCGCTGCCGAAAACCTAAAAATAAGGGTTTGAGCGAACCAATAGCAGTGCCCACCATTGCAATAAACCAACTGGTGCAATATTTTAGCTACCAAACTTTACTCATATTTAGGACAAACCCAGGCAGTACAGGCTCACCACTAACACTAGCAGGATTATCCAAACATTCTTCTGGCAATCCAGGACGATAAATATAGACTTGATGTTGCTTGCGGTCAATTAACAAGCCTAACTGTATTCCTGGCTCTTTGATGTATTCTGCCATTTTTTCCTTCAAAGGTTGAAGGTTGTCGCTGGGGTATCTGAGTTCGACTACAAAATCTGGACAAATGGGTGCAAATCTTTCTTGTTGTTCTGAAGACAAAGCATTCCACCGTTCCAGCTTAATCCAGGAAGCATCAGGCGATCTGTTAGCACCAGTTGATAGCTGAAATCCTGTACTAGAGTCAAAAGTTATACCTGTACCATCTTGTTCTGACCACACCCACAACTGGCCAAATATGTTGCCTCCCCGGTTTCCTGTCGCCCCTTGAAGGGTGACATAATTGATATCTCTCCAAATTGATTCCGCTCAATGCGTAAGTCCCGATTAACCTGGCAGAACTCAAAGAACTGTTCGTCTGTCATTTGCATTGATGGCGGAATTTGCAACACCAAGGGAGATGAAAGCATAATACCTAACCAACTGGCTGTGCTTTTACCCCCTGGATGACCAAATTTTGAATCATACCCTGACCCAAATTAACGACATTTCAAGGGTTATAGCCTAAACAGAACACAAAACTTTGCATAAAATTGTGACCGCGTGTCCTGATTGTGAATCATAATAAAACCTAGAGTTGTCACAACTAAAAACCGAAAACTTATCCCGAATAATTCTCTAAAAATGACTAATAAGTACAACTTAAATGACAAAATATGGTTCAAAGTGACTAAGATATGATTCAATTCGCGTCTTGTTGGTGTTTTGAGAAGACTGTTGTGAAGTTTGTGAATTAAGAGTATTACATAGGTCACGCTCCCGGAGGTGAGGCTCAAATGAATGAATTCGAGTTTGAAGATTGGTGTAGGCAACAGCAACTAGCAACCACCACCATTCATTTGATTACACTCCTGAGGAAATCCCCACCCTCACGTCGGGTACAAGGACGAACCAAGAACGTTTGTGGCGTGTACCCTAGTTCTAAAATGGGGGTCACAATTCAATTCGAGAGCCATACAGTGGAATTGTGGGCGATTTACTTGATGGAACACGACCCCAAAGTTTTAGAGTTCTACGACCAGCCCCCACCATTCAAAATCCAGTACAAAAATCAAGCAGGGCGTAATATCGGTCATTATCATACCCCTGACTTTTTTGTATTACGTCATGATGGTGCTTGCTGGGAGGAGTGGAAAACAGTTAAGGAACTAGAGAACTTAGCACAAAAATATCCTGGGCGTTATCAAAAAACAGCATCCGGTCATTGGCGTTGCCCACCAGGAGAAGCACACGCATCACAATTTGGTCTAAAATACTGCGTTCGTACTGATACCGAATTGAATCCCGTTTTTACCCAGAACTTAATGTTTTTGTCGGATTACCTGGGATTTAAATCAAATTTGACAACAGATGTACACTCGACAGTTCTGGCTTACCTGGAAGCAAATCCAGGAATAACGATTGCAGCATTGCTACAAGAATTAAATGATGTATGTGCCAATGACATATACATCATGATTGCAACTGAGCTTGTGTACGTGGATTTGTCTGCTGTCCCCTTAGTTGAACATTACAGGACACGATTATGGGTAAGTCAACAAAATCATGACGCTTATACACACGCATCTGTTGTAGGAGTAACTACAAAGAATACTCCCAGTAGTCCCACAACACTGCTACCTAACACATCCCTAATGTGGGATTCTGCGCTATGGACTTTAGTTAACTATGGCCAGACAACAACCACGCTATTACCAGAGTCAGGCTTCCCAATACAGTTGCCCACAGCATTTTTTCTCCAGTTATTCGACAGTGGCACCATTAAAATCCATAACGGAGTTACAGATGCAACTATAAATGAAACAGTACGGGCTTTAATGGAGGCCGCAAATCCTGTTCACTTAAAAGAAGCGAACCGAAAATTTAATATAGTACAAGCATATTTCCAACGCCATACAGATATCTATCAAGACATCAACCCACGTACCTTGCGTAGATGGGTACAACAGTTCCGTTCAGCAGAAGCAAGTAATGGTTGCGGTTATGTCGGGTTGCTACCACGCACACATCAGCAAGGGAATCGTCAACCAAAATCGCCCACAGATTCAAGTGAATTATTAGATAAATTTATTAAAGAGCATTTTGAAACACCAAGACAAGCGACAGGTGCTTCAGTATATCGGGCGTATGTCAGAGCCTGTACAGCATTAAATATACAACCCCTTAGTAACCGCACTTTCTACCAGCGTTTAAAAAAACGCCCAACCCATGAGCAGACATTAAAGCGTCAGGGAGCAAAAGCCGCATACGCAACAGAGCCTTTTGTCTGGGAACTAGCTTTAAATACACGTCCTCACGGCAACCGTCCTCTGGAGATAGTTCATATCGACCATACCGAACTTGATATTGAATTACGCTCACAAGCTACAGGCCGGTTACTGGGACGACCTTGGTTAACATTACTGACCGATGCCTATTCCCGGCGAATATTAGCAGTTTATCTGACTTTCGATGCACCTTCTTACAGGTCTTGCATGATGGGGCTACGTATTTTAGTCCAGCGCCAAGGTCGTTTTCCCTCAACACTTGTTGTCGATGGAGGCAAAGAATTCCACAGTATATACTTTGACACCTTGCTGGCACGTTACCACTGCACCAAGAAAACAAGACCTGGTGGCAAACCCCGCTTCGGGTCAGTAATTGAACGATTATTTGGGACGACAAATACTGAATTTATCTATAACCTACTAGGTAACACCCAAGCAAGTAAACAGCCCCGCCAACTTACCAAAACTGTTGACCCAAAACAGTTAGCTGTCTGGAATTTGGGGGATTTATATACTTACCTGACCCAATGGGCTTACTCGATTTACGACTCAAATCATCACGACTCATTGGGTGCGTCTCCAGACGTTGTTTATACCGAAGGGTTGTCAATTGCCGGAGAACGCTTACACCGAAGAATTGCCTATAACGAAGAGTTCCTCATGGCAACACGTCCTTCCACCCCCAAAGGTCAGGCGAAAGTTCAGCCGGGATATGGGATTAAAGTCAATTATCTCTACTATTGGAGTGATGCTTTCCGCAATCCCAATGTAGAAAAAACATTAGTACCAGTACGCTACGACCCTTTTGATATGGGAGTTGCTTACGCCTATGTTGATGGGCGCTGGGTGAGATGTATCTCTCAGTATTACAGTACTTTCGTGGGACGCACTGAAAAAGAAGTGTTGTTAGCTGCACAAGAAATTAGGCAATTGAACAAACGTAGCGCCACGGCGACGAATTTGAATGCTAAACATTTAGCTGACTTCATTGCCAATGTCCTTGAACATGAAGCCTTGTTGTTGCAAAGATTGCGTGATTTGGAAAGTAAACGTTTACTAGACAATTTAACGTCTAGTAATTCTTCTGACCCATCAGTATCAGTAAACCAAGTTCATTCAACATTTGCTGTATTGGCACAACAGAGTTCAGATATTGCATCGCAGCACGTACCACAAAGAAACGTTGAACCGTTGGATCTAAGTTCACTGCCAATATTAGCGGAATACAAATAGATGGATTTAAACAGGAACAGGAGCGATGACCAAACGTGGTGTACGCGCGGTTATCCTCGATGAAGCGCAACATTTAATGAAGATTGGGACTGGAAGTAATTCTGGCAAGCTTTTAGACCAGTTGGACTGGATTAAATCCATGACCAATGTTACAGGTGTTTTACACATCCTGATTGGTACTTACGAACTGTTAAATTTTCGGAATTTAAGTGGTCAAGCATCCCGGCGCGGTCTGGATATCCACTTTCCACGCTATTTGTACCAAAATGAACAAGACCGTTTGGATTTTCAGGCAGCGTTATTGGCACTCCTGAAGCAAGTACCTCTTGATATTAATATTCCCGAATTAATGCAGCATTGGCTTTACTTCTATGAACATTCTATTGGCTGTCTTGGAGTCCTAAAAGACTGGCTCATCAGAGCTGTGGCTGCGGCATTAGATGATGGAAATAAAGCTTTAACTTTAAAACAGTTACACGAGCATACCCTAACGCTAGCGCAGTGCGAACGCATGGCAATAGAAGCGACTGAAGGCGAGGAAAAACTGAGCTATATGGAGAGCCGCCGCGAACACTTGTGGCATTTGCTACAAATAGGGATGGGTTCAACGGATGTACCGACTAATGCAGTCCCTCCTGAAACTCCGTTGGTCGGAAGTGAAATCACTTCATCGAAAACAGAATCACCACCTAAAACAAAGCGGACTCGGAAAAAGCCAAACGTAACTGCACCACAAGAATTTACGACCACAACAGCAAACGAGATCCCCACAGAAAAAGCCCCGAAGAAAAAGCAGACTCGCAAGAAAACTACATCTACTCAAACGCTTGAAATTACTCAAACGCCACTTAGTAATTCCAGTGCTGACCTTCAGACGATAACCCAGGACACGCAACAGCAAACAGATTCAAGGGGCGAGAAAAAGTCAGGCACACGGGTTGGACAACGCAAACCTAAGCGAGACACTGTTGGGCATGAATCACAGTCAACAATATAAGAATGATAATCATGCAGGTGGGGAAGAAGCTGCCGACGGCAGCTTCTTCCCATTTTCTTTATTAATGAGATAGGGGTGAGCCTTGCTCACCCCTATCTCCCCCAAGCTATACGATTATCATTCTTACAACTCATGTCTCAAGTATGAAGTATATCTCGTCCTAACTGCTTTTGAAGTATTTCGTGACCGTTTGGCTAAATTATCGTTCAAATCACACTGGCTTTTATTTTTATTCTCGTGTAAAAACGCAGGTGTAGCCACCTTCTAATGTGAAGATACAAACCTCAGTCCTACTACACCTGCCACAATCAAGCTAATACAGATCATGCGTCCTAAAGTAGCAGGTTCTCTAAACAAAACTATACCTAGCACAGCTGTCCCAATGGCTCCGATACCTGTCCAGACACCGTAGGCAGTACCTACTGGCAAGGTACGAAGTGATATTGACAACAATGCGAAACTTAATATCACACAAACAATAGTAATGATACTTGGGACTAGTTTAGTAAAGCCCTGTGCATACTTTAGACCGATCGCCCATGCAATCTCAAGCAAACCAGCAATCACAAGATAGACCCATGCCATATTTGCTTCTCCTGCATGTTACAAAACTTAAAGCTGTTAGTTACGTTGCGATCGCTTTCTCATCGCTGATATCAAGCAGCATGAATGCTACACGCTATGAAGAAGGAGAAGGGGGAAGGAGAAGGGGGATTGGGGTTGGTAACCCCACAATTAAGATAGGGGTTTCAAGTATGGAGGCTGATTTTTATCGCACTACCTGTCTAAAAAATCTGATTTTAATATTCTCCACAATTAAGATAGGAATTTTATACCATGTGGGGAAAACTTTTAACTTTAATTCCCTTCCCCTTCCCCTTCCCCTTTTTCTTTTCCCCTTTTTGGTCATATGTTGATTTTACGTATTGTTGGAAAGACTAAGGCTGTTAATGTGGCGTCTTTGAAAAATAATTGCAGCCAAATTTGTTAGTAGACAGGTGATTCCTAGGCAAAGCAAGATATATGTGGGAGCCATCACCACACCAATGATGAACCACGTATACACATGTAATACCATTACAAAAGCAAAAATACTGGCAATTCCAGCAGCCTGCCATACCTGATATGTTGGCCGACCTATTGCTGTCAGGATGATTGTCAACAATGTGGCAAGCAGGTTGGCTGGGACAAGAAATGCACAAATGCTTACACAGTTGGCACGGGAGAATTCAGCTAAAGTGTTGAAATCGAGCATCAATTTGTGGGGTTAATGTCAACATTCAAAAATAATAAATTCAATATATTTATATTTTTCTCAATCGAGATTAGCATATATCTAAAGTAGTTACTTTCATAATGTAACATAATTTAAACCCCGCCCTTAAGGGCGAGGTCTTCATATGATGAATTTATCATCAGGTATTATGCTTTTAAATTGCATAGTTACTCCTGAAGGTCGTCAAGAGTCAAAGGTCAAGGTTAATCGGGGCTTTGGACTGTTAACTATTGATTGCCGCGCACCAAAATATGTGTAAATTAAGTACACGATATACTATTAATAGTTAATCCTTAACAATCACGCAAAAAGAAGGTGGGCGTTACCCACCTTCAGAAAATTAGCCCATCAAAATCACCGTATCGATCACGTGAATTACACCGTTATCAGCTGCGATATCTGCTGCTAAAACAGTGGCATTCTTGACTTCAAAACCATCAGAAGTATTAATTTTAATCGCTGAGCCTTCAACAGAAGTTACTGTACCGAGTTTTGCTAAATCAGCCTGTAACAGCTTTCCAGAAACGACATGATACTTTAAAATTCGTGTTAACTGAGGAATATTCTGTAACAGAGTTTGTATAGTTCCCGGCGGTAACTTGGCAAATGCATCATCAGTTGGTGCAAAGACAGTGAATGGCCCTGGACTTTTTAATGTTTCTACTAAACCAGCAGCTTGTACAGCCGCTACCAATGTTTTGAAAGAATCGTTGCTTACTGCAATATCGACAATATCAGCCATCTATTTCACCTAAACTCTGTCAAAAATTTTAAATTAAAGTGAAGCAAGTTTAATTTTTATGACACAAAATCAAGTGTAAATGTCAACAGGTTAGTGAATAAACTAAGTACAGATGCAGAGAAGTTTATGATGATCTTCAGAAAATCCTTTCGTAAAACAAATGCGCGATCGCAAGTATGCCATCCTGGGAACTGGTGCATTAGGCGGGTTTTATGGTGCCAGATTGCAAAAAGCTGGTTTGGATACCCACTTTTTGCTTAAGAGTGATTACCAACACGTCAAGGAGTATGGTTTATTCATCGAGTCTAAAGAAGGCGACTTTACCCTGACTCAAGTCAATGCCTACCACGACGTAGAGAACATGCCACAATGCGATGTGGTGGTAGTTGCCTTAAAAACAACACAAAATTATTTACTGCCAAAATTGCTGCCCCCTGTGGTAAAAGAAAATGGGGTAGTGTTGGTATTGCAGAATGGACTTGGTATAGAAGAGGAAGTAGCCCAAATTGTTGGCAATGTCACGGTGATCGGTGGGTTGTGCTTTCTGTGTTCCAATAAAGTGGGGCCAGGACATATCCACCACATAGATTATGGCGAAATTATTTTAGGAGGGTATACCAGCGAATATTCTCCTGCTGGAATTACAGAAAACATGCAGCTTGTTAGCGACGACTTCAAAAGTGCTGGTATTTCCATTGAATTGACTGAAGACTTACTATTGGGACGTTGGAAAAAGCTGGTGTGGAATATCCCCTACAATGGGCTTTCTGTAATTCTCAATGCTACAACAGATCAATTAATGGCGGATGAGTACACTTACAGATTAATTGCACAATTAATGTATGAAGTGGTACTAGGGGCGAACAGTATGGGGCGCAACATTCCTGATAGTTTTGTGCAAAAAATGCTTGATTACACTCGTCAAATGAAGCCTTATCGCACCAGTATGAAAATTGACTACGATGAATGCCGTCCCTTAGAAGTAGAAGCAATTTTTGGCAATCCATTACGGAAAGCGCAAGCAGCAGGTGCAGACTTACCACAGATTAGCTGTGTGTATCACCAGTTGAAGTTTCTGGATGTACAAAACCAACGTCACGGCTAAAACAACCCAACCTAGCTTAAAAAAGGGAGTAGGGAGTAGGGTTAGGAACCTTTTTCATTCTTGGTTGTGGGATTTTTCCGTGATTGACAGTCTTAAAAATACTTTGTGTCTTTGTGCCTTTGTGGTTCTTTTTTTACCACAAAGACACTAATACCGTTTCTTGATGAAGCTGCAATATATTTTTACCCCCCGGCTAACGCCGTCCCCCCTTACCAAGGGGGGACTACAGGGGGGTTTATAAGGCGCATCTTCATGCAGAATTGGTATAAGACACAAAGAGTTTCATCGGGAATCGGTATTAGAACCAATTTTGAGCAACTGCAACAAATTATTTAACCATTTCCACAGCCAGAAGTTAGATGACGCGTAGACGCTAAGCGACTTACCCTTGGGCATTGCCTGCTTTTTTAAGAGAAGCTCAATAGCATCATTGCAATCTTGTACACTCTGATTAAATCCTATCTTTTGATAAAGTCTGCGAGCATTGCGATAGGCATCTATAGCCCCAGATATTGAATTAATTTTTTCTAAGACTAGACCTAAATTAAACAAGACGTTAGCTTCTCCAGCGCGATCGCTAATTTGCCTTCTGACCTTCAAAGACTGCTGATAAAATTTGATTGCTTCCTGGTACTGTCCCAAGCAGTCATAAACATTTCCTAGCCCAGACAAACAAATGGCTTGTGCGGAGCGATCGCCCGTTAATTTTACTACATTTAACCACTGCTGGTAAAACTCAATTGCTTGTTGGTACTGCTGCAAGGACTCATAAGTATTACCCAAATTGCCTAAAGCAATAGCTTCGCCGGTGCGATCGCCTGTTATTCTTGCTATTTCTAACCACTGTTGGTAAAACTCAATTGCTTGTTGGTAATATCCCAAGGATTCATAAGTGTTGCCCAAACTGCCCAAGGCAATGGCTTCACCGATGCGATCGCCTATTCTCCTGGTTATAGCCAACCACTGTTGGTAATACTCAATTGCCTGGTCTAATTTTCCCAAGCATTGGTAAGCATTGCCTAACCCAGACAAGGCTTTGGCTTGGGCATTGCTGTCTTGAGTGTCTGTGGATATATCAAGCCATTGCTGATAAAATTTAATTGCCTGCTCTTGCTCTCCCAAGCATTGATAAGCATTAGCTAGCTTACATAAAGATTTGGCTTCCTCTGGGCGATCGCCTTTCTCGACGGCTATTTTCAAACTCTGCTTATAAAATTCAATAGAATCAATGTTATTTAAGTTACTAAGGATAGTTTTTTGGCTCATTATTTATAGCGAGTGTTAATTGTAGTTGAGGTTTACTTCCTAAATCGGTCTTTCACTGATTTATGCCTACATCCGCCATAAATAGCAGCCAAGAATCAAAAAAATTCCCATTGAGGCGATATTCAGTAATCCTGATATTCAGGTTCAGCAGCCTAAAAGTATCTCTAAGAATGCGCCCAATGTCAATCTTTTATGCACTACCGCTGGTTACTCCTTTCCCACCTGAAGATTAGCGTTTAGGCAGCAGGGGGGATGGGGGGATGAGGGGG
>NZ_AP018288.1:1357550-1579329 GCF_002368335.1 Nostoc sp. NIES-4103
AGATCGTGGGATAATTCCTAACTTCTAACTCTCAACTTCTAACTCTCAACTTCTAACTCTCAACTCTCCATAAACTGGTTTTTTTGGACACGTGGTCTTGTTGTACGCAAATTTCATTTCTGGCAGTTGCTAGTCGCATTACTCCTTGACGATGCACTTTTCCAGAAGTATCTATCAAGCTTTTAGGGAGAATAAAATTAAATTCTGTTTGTAGTACGTTTTGATTATTCATATTTTCTAAATATCTAGTGGTTTGCTTTTAAGTGAGGAACAAAACCCAAGACTCAAAATAATATTTGAAGAAGAATTCAGAAGTCAGAATTCAGGAGTCAGAATCAATCAGTCGGCGATTCAGACCCGCAACTGATTGAAGACCACCCTCACGGGTTCGCCAGTTTCCCATCTCGGCAAAGCCAAGATGGGAACTGGACTCACCAAATTTCAAGAGTGGAGGGGGTTTTAAACCCATTTATTCATCCGCCAGTCGCACAAAATTCATACTGAATTCTGACTCCTGACTCCTGAATTCTATGCGATAAAAAAATATATGAAAAGTTTTTACTTCCTGCCTACTGTCTCCTGACTCCTGCCTCAAAAACCTAGCTTTTGAAATTAACGCTAACGAAAACTGTCATATCATATTTTTTGACTAACAGAGAACTTTTTGAGGTATTAATTTTTATTTTATTCTCTTCATTCCACAAAAAATAAGTGATTCATGGTACAGTTATTTCACAGCAAATTCCCTTAGTAGAGGGATAACTGGCTATGCAAAAATCAGCGCAGCTATTCTGCTACTTTCCTGTATTTGACTCAATTTAATCTGTAGAAATTACCTTTATGGAGGTATCATATGGTAACGACTGGTATTTCTCGTGAATCTGAAGCTGCTACCCCACAAACTGAAGTAATTGTAAAATTGTTACTAAGTGGTGGACATCAGTATACTTTAATTCTAAAGTCTGATGCACCTCTGCTTCGCAGTTTATTAGGAACTATTTTGAGTCGAGTCCAAGGCACTGGAAGCCGAACTTTATTTCAGATTCCATTGGAAGCTGGACGAGTGTCCATATGTTTTTCCAGCGATGATTTAGTTGCTGTAACCACTGAACCACCAGTATTTGTGCGTCCCAATGATGACCAACTGCAAACTGAAGAGGTATCTGCTAGTTAGCAACAATAAATTCTGAAGTAGTTGTATCTCAGTTGATGTGCAACTATCCAAAGATACGAAAATCCCATCTTATGCTGATAGTGCAAGATTAATTAATTTATCTTTGTGATTTGCACATCTATCGAAAGAAATAAAATATTTTATTGTTAAATAAACTACAAAGTGGCTGTTTATGTATTAAATAATACCAACAAACTAAGTAATTTATTAGTTTGAATTGTCAACAAAAAATATTGAAGTCTTAATTTAATCTTAATCTTAGTCAATTAATATACCATTTGATTATGTCTAACAAATGAATTTTAGGTCATTCATCTAAAATGAAATAATTTCATTTCGGCGCATTAATACTTGTTGCATAGAGTAGTAATTTTATATACTATGCATTCTCAGCATTTCCAAGAAGTATTATTTTTTGGAGATGCTTGAACTTGTTTAATATTTTTAGCTTTCAAATCAACCAAATCTTTCTATTAATCTCATGTCTAATTCTGATTGTAGAAGTGATGATTGAGATTATTCAAGAAAGTTGAAAGAGTAAATTTTGATATCAAAAATATTCAAAGATAAAAGGAATTAAATTTATTATGACTACTATAGAAAATGGTTTTACCCCTATCTTGGATTCAAATGGAATCAGCACAGGCGTTTTTATTGTTTCACAACCGATTGATCAGCTGACTCCACTAGACTTCAAGCTGAGTAGTTATGACGCTAGTTTCATTAGCGAATTTGGTGTTTTCAAAGTAGATGATGATCTAGGGAGTATTCAAGGAGTCAAACCGGGAGATCCAAATTATGCTGTGCTAGCACTCAGCAATGCTAACCGCCAGTCGCTGTTATCAAGTTCCCAGCCTGTAGGAACAGTGTATGAGAACTACAATACCAAAGGTGGAGAGCGTTTGGTGTTTTACATAGCACCAAATAGCACTGCTGGCATAGTGCAAAATCAAAACCCGGAAAACGCAACTGAGATTACTTCATTATTCTTCTCGACAACGCTAGCGAACCCCGACAACATAAACCACGTAAAACTTGAAACCCTAGGCGGTGGAATCACCCAGTTAGCCTGGGAAGACTGGCTAGAAGGAGGCGATCGCGACTTTAACGATATGGTAATCCAGGTACAGGTGGATCATGGTAGCTTTGAAGATACATCCATACTACCTGTCGGGGAAACAGCACAAACCAGTGCTGACCTAGCCACCACTGCATTGCAGGTACAACCTAATTCTCAATCGAAGTTTGCGATCGTTGCCGAAGGGACACTGACAATCAATCAAGGTGGAGACTTTGATGGTTTACCACTTGATCCTAGTGATGATGCCCTTATCCATGCAGCTCAAGGTTTTACTCTCAATAATACCCCTGTTCTACCCGTCCAACGAGACAGCAATGGCGACCCGATTCTAGGAGAGTCTGGTAAACCTCTACTGGTGGATCATGCACTCACCGTGGCTGAGGGATACCAGTACAGTAACGCCAATAACAATCCCTATGAGAATCTGTTACCTCCCCAGGTTGTCGAATCCCCAGTGGTGGATGTCCCAGCTTATACAAGCTTGAAACAGCAAGAACTCAACCGTCGAGTGCCTGAAGGTACGCCAACTCTTGTCTTTGATGCCGCAGTTAACCCAATTAACAACGCTAGCGATTGGAACCTGAAATTTCCTCCCCCCGTGACTGGTACTCAACCCCAGGTAGTGCAAGTGATCAACGGAGGTCTGACGATTCCCGACGGTATTGATTTGAGTAACTACGTCATTATCGTCGAACAGGGTGATATCAACTTCAACGCTAGTGGAAATGATTTCACAAATGTCATGTTGGTTGCCAACAACGGCAACATCAATTTAGGCGCTGTGCAATCCAGCGATTTGGCTGTGTTTGCCTCTGGCTTCATTAACATGAATAATCAGGCCCGCTTTGGTGACTTCACCTTGTTGGCAACAGGTAGCAACAACAGTAGCATCAGCTTTAATGGTGCAACAACGAGTACACAAACCAGTAATCTGCGGATCATTTCTCAGGGTAATATCCAATTTAACAGCTCCTCCGAGACTCGTGGAGCTTTGCAAAGCGTAGGAAATACCATCTTTGATGGGCAATCAACCTTATATGGGACTATTGAAGCAAAAGGCAACATTATCTTCAATAGTCTGGCAACAGTAATCTATGCAACGATCGCCTCTCCAGACACAACCCCACCAAATATTACTGCTGATTTAGCCAGAGATACAGCCCCTGGCGGAACAACTAACAGCGATCGCATCACCTTTGACCCGACAATCACAGGTCAAGTCAGCGATAGCTGCACCGTTGTTGAGTTCAAAGCTGGATTAGACGATACCCCTAGCAGTAACTATATAGATGTACTGCCAGATTTATCTGGTGATGGCAGTTTCACCTTCAGTCGCGATCGCCTCGAGGAAATCTACGGTGCAACCCTTGTAGATGGAATTCATACTTTACACTTACAAGCACTAGATCAATACAACAATCTTGCCACCTTAGACTTTACCTTTACCCTAGATACAACATTAAGTGTATTACTGAGCCTAGACCCAGCCTTCGATACAGCACCCTTAGGAGATAATCAAACAACATTATCTGTTGTGGCGATCGCTGGACAAACCGAGCCAGGAGTAACATTAACCTTATCTACAAATGCAACAACCACAGCCAATACTGACGGTCAGTTTGTCTTTGAAAACGTCGAACTGGTGCTAGGGGATAACCTCTTACAAGTACAGGGGATTGATGTTGCAGGTAATCAAACCACCACTGACCTCACCATTACACGTCTATCGCCTCCCAATCAACCACCTACCATCGCAGACATCACCAAGGCGGTAAACGAAGACACCGTTTTGACCTTCAGTGCTACCGACTTTATTAATGCCTTTAGTGACACTAATGGCGATAGTCTCAGCCAAATTCGCATCACTAACTTACCCAGCAACGGTTTGTTGCAACTCAATGGAGTAAATGTTGTTCCAGGACAGGAAATCCTCGCCAATGAAATCAGCAACCTCACCTTTACCCCTACCCCCAACTTCAATGGCACAGTCAGCTTCAACTGGAATGCCGCTGATGGCATCACCTATGCCAGTACCGATGCAGCGCTGACCATCACCATCAACCCAGTCAATGATGCCCCCACAGATCTTGTTCTTGATCCCACAGTCATCTTAGAGAACGTTCCTAATAATACCAAGATTGGTGACTTTAGCACCACTGACCCCGATGTAGGCGACAGCTTCACCTATAGCCTAGTAACTGGTACAGGAAGCACCGACAACGCGGCATTCACAATTGTTGATAATCAACTTTATATCAACACATCTCCTGACTTTGAAACCAAGTCTGATTATAGTGTGCGTGTCAGAACCACAGACCAAAGTGGTTTAAGCTTTGAACAGATATTTGCCATCAACGTCACCAACGTTAACGAAGCACCTACAGCCTTAACATTAAGTAGCAATACAATCGCCGAGAACGTCGCTAGCAACTCATTAATTGGCACATTCAGCACCACCGACCCCGATATTAGCGATCGCTTCACATACAGCTTAGTAGCGGGAACCGGAGATGATGACAACACTGCATTCACAATTATTGATAATGAGCTTCGCATCAGTTCACCTCCTGACTTTGAAACCAAATCTGCTTATAGTGTGCGTGTGAGAACCACAGACCAAGGTGGTTTAAGCTTTGAGCAGGTATTTGCCATTAACATTACTAACGTTAACGAAGCACCAAGATTTACCAGTACAGCAGTCACAAGCGCAGATACTGGTACAGCATATACTTACACCATTACCACCACCGACCCTGATAGTGGAGATACTCGCGTTCTCAGTGCGCCAACTCTTCCTTCCTGGCTGACATTTACAGATAACGGCGATGGGACTGCAATTCTCAGTGGGACTCCTACCGCCAGTGCTGCTGGCGCTAATCAAGTTGTACTGCAAGCAACCGATGCAGGTGGACTCAACGCCAATCAATCCTTCACCATCACAGTTATACCAAGTAACTTAGCTCCCACAGCTTTATCCCTCACCCCTGCTAATGTCAATGAAAATGTACCTATTAATACAAAAGTAGGTACATTCAGTACTGTTGACCCCAACACCGGCGACACCTTCACCTACAGCTTAGTAACTGGGACAGGAAGCACAGATAATAGTGCCTTTACTATTGTGGGTGATGAATTGCGTCTATTGGTGAGTCCTGACTACGAAACCAAGGATTCCTACAGTATTCGCGTCAAGACCACCGACCAAGGAGGACTCAGCTTTGAAAGTCCTTTGATCATCACAATTAACGACATTAAAAACGAAAATCCCCCCAGTGATATCCAACTCAGCAACAATTTAGTAGCAGAAAATAGTCCTAACCTCACCATCATTGGGGAACTGTCTACCACTGAATTGGATGTGGGGCAAACTCACACCTACACTCTACTTGATGATGCTGATGGACGTTTTACCCTGTTTAATGGCAAGCAGTTGGCAGTAGCAAACGGGAATCTCCTGGATTATGAAACCAACACTAGTCATACAATCCGCATCCGCACAACCGATAATGGGATTCCCAATCTCAGCTTAGAAAAAGACTTCACCATAAACGTCGGTAACGTTAATGAAGCTCCCATCTTTACTAGTAACCCTGACCCTAGCAACCCACAACAAAGTGGAGATGTCAATACCCTTTATCAATACAACGTCACTACCTCTGACCCAGAGAATCACAATCGTACCCTAAAAGCTGTCCTGGCTAACTCTGCCAACCCTTCCGCGCCTCTACCTTTACCCAGTTGGCTGACCTTTACAGATAATGGCGATGGTACTGGCGTGTTAAGCGGGACTCCTGGCGTAGGAGATGCAGGTCTTTACACCGTCATCCTCACAGCCACAGATAATCCTAATCCGGCGTTAGCACCAGGGTCTTTAAGTTCCACCCAGACAGTATTTGTCGGTACTAATATAATTTTGCGGGAGCAAAGCAATTTTAGCCCCAACCTCGCTACCACCTTTACCATTCCTGAAACTCCCTCCACCCTCAGTTTTAAAGTTCAACCTGTTACTCCTGCAACTAATATTTTTGACTCTACAGACCCAAATTCCATTAATGATGCCTTGGAAGTAGAGTTGTTGGATACTAACGGTAACTCCTTGGTACATACCTTTGCAGCCAATAAAACCTCATTCTTCAACCTCACAGAAGGTGAACCAGTAGGGTTAGGAGTGGGAACTACCTACGATGCAGCTACAGGGGTAGTAACTCTGAATTTGGCGGGGATTAATCCCACCCAGGCTAATTTGCGCTTCCGTTTAGTAAATAATGATACTGATACTGCTAGTGCAGTTCTCATTAGTAATATTGCGATCGCCCCTGCACCACTTGGAACTCTACCACCAGCGCAAAGCACCTTCGCCGACTTGACCAGATTGAGTCAGTCGGTCAATTTTAATCAAGTGACAAATGTTACCCCAAGCATTGCTCCTCAGTACGGGAAAACCACATTTGATGGCAAAGCCGGACTGTTGTATGCAGATGTGGCACTCAAGAATATTGGCAGTTACGCCATTAATGGTTCTCTGCTATTGGCAGTCAAAAACATTAGTGACCCAACCGTGCAACTGCGTGATCCTGATGGTTTAACCCCCGATGGTCTGCCTTACTATGACTTCAGCCAATTGGTAGCAGATGGCAAGCTAGACCCCACAGAGTTATCAGCAGTTGGCAGTTTAGTTTTTTACAACCCCAATCAAGTACAGTTTACTTACAAACTAGAAGTACTAGCAGTATTGAATCACAATCCGGTGATTGTGACTGCACCAGTTAACGAAGCGATCGCTTCTCTGCCTTATGAGTATGATGTTAATGCCACAGATGCAGACAGCGATACCCTCACCTACAAGCTGTTAACTGCCCCCAATGGCATGACCATCAATGCTGAAAGTGGGTTGATTACTTGGACACCAAATACAACTAACCTTGGGAACCAGCAAATCAAAGTAGAAGTTAGCGATGGTCGCGGTGGTATTGCCCAACAAGATTACACCCTTTCAGTAATCACCAGTCCACCCAACCGTCCACCCATCTTCACCTCCTTCCCAGAGGTAGATGCCTACATCAACAAACTCTATAGCTACGATGCCAACGCCGTTGATCCAGACCAAGACCCCATCAATTTTAGCTTGATTATTGGCCCCAATGGCATGACAGTCAATCCTGACACAGGTTTAGTGCAATGGACTCCACCTGCTGCACTAGTGCTTGGGGATACAGTCTTAGGAAGGATTGGCATTACAGGCGAAAAAGATGAATTTACCTTCAGTGGCAGTGCTGGAGAACGGATTTACTTTGACCCCTTGCAATACTCTGGCGATTACTATCGATGGAATTTCTCAGTCTACAGTCCTAGTGGGCAGCAGGTTCTCAACACAGACCTCAGAGACAACAGTCTCATCACCCTGCAAGAAAACGGTAACTACCGTGTTGTTGTAGACACCACTGGGGATTTTGTCGGCACGTATGGCTTCAGTACAATTAACCTGGGTCTTGTGTCTGTAGTTCCCTTTGATACAGTGATTCAGGGTAAACTAACTCCAGGTAGCCAAGATGACACTTACCGTTTCCGAGGCGCTCAAGGACAAAAATTGTTCTTCGATAGAATCAGCGCCAGTGGGAATTTAGATTGGGTGCTGTATAACGAGGATAATCAAGTTGTTACCTCTAGCAGTTTCAGCGACTTAGAGCTATACCTGCCAAAAGATGGTGAGTATACCCTAGCACTACGGGGCAGGGAAGCACTCACCAGCCAAGTAGACTATTCCTTTGAAATCATCACCCCCGATGAAATTACCCAACCCATGAGTTTGGGTAGCATTAATACACCCAATGTTGTCTCTGGGGAAATTACAGAAAAAGGTGAAGAAGATTTCTACACCTTTACAGGTAGTGCGGGACAGCGGATTTATTTTGACCGCCTCTTCCAAAATCCCACCGCAAGCTACGCACTGAATGCTAGGATATACAACCCCACCGGGCAGGAAATTCTAGAACGTAACTTCCAGTATGGCGATGATCCAGAACCGATCATCCTGAATGAAAATGGCACTTATCGAGTCAGGATTGATGCTTCCGGTGAGAACACAGGAACTTACAGCTTTAGCATTTTAGATTTAGGCTTGGCAACAGCCATTAACCTAGATACCACCTACACAAATACTCTTGACCCTGGTCAGGAAACCCATCTCTACAGCTTCACGGGTGCAGCAGGTCAGCGGTTGTTCTTGGATAGACTCAGCAACTCTGGCACCGCCAACTGGACTGTTTATGATTCTGGTAACAATATCCTCAGCAGCCAGAATTTAGCTTATGACATGGAGGTAGTCTTATCTAGGGCAGATACTTACACTCTGGCGATTCGTGGTAACAATAATACCAATGCAGTAAATTACAGTTTCCGGCTGATTACCCCAGACACAATTACCAGCGCCTTAACACTCGACTCTGCCGTAGTCACAACCATCAGTGAGAAAGGTGAGCGTGATGTATATACCTTTACTGGAACTAAAGGACAACGGCTGTTTTTAGATACCTTAGCCCAAACAAGTAATACTCGTGCCACATTGACCAGCCCATCAGGAGTTAATGTCATTAATGACAGGCCAATGTACAACGATACTTGGTATGACCCAGTGATATTACTAGAAGATGGTGTCTACGGTTTGGCAATTGATGGTTATGAAGAGTCAACAGACAGCTATGGTTTCCGTTTGGTAGATGTGACCGCTGCACCCAATTTAGCAGCAGAAACCTTGACAACAGGAACAATTAACCCTGCTAACGCCATCCTGTTTTATCAATTTACAGGAAATACAGGCGATCGCGTCTACTTTGATAGTCAGGCAACTGTTGCCAATACTAACTGGCATCTCTACAGCCCAGATAACCGGGAACTCTATGAAACCGGATTGAGTAACGACTTTGAATATCTTCTACCTGGGGCGGGAACATACTATTTAATGCTGCGTGGCGAAAATGCCACCGCTACCAACTACAGCATCCAACTGGTAACAACTACATCTCCAGGTATTGCCTACACACTCGACACCCTGACCACAGGCAATATCAGCAAGCTGGGTGAACAGGATACTTATAGCTTCGATGGCACAGCCGGACAGGTCTTGTATTTTGACCCACAATCTGGTATCAGCAATATCACCGCCAAAATCTACTCACCCAAAGGAGTATTGATTTTTGACGGTAACACCAGCAGCGACAGTCCCAATATCACGCTGTTGGAAACAGGTAGTTATCAGATTGTTTTCGATGGTTACACCGATACAACTGGCGCTTATAGCTTCCGGGTAGCCACAGTTGCGGCTCAAAGCGCCCTCACCCTTGGTTCTGCCTTCACTGGCAGTTTAGCAGTTGGTGAAACCAAACTCTACACCATCAATGGCAGCAAAGGACAACAGCTAACATTCGATAGTTTAGCCGCCGTATCAGGAGCAGACTGGGTATTATATGCACCCAGTACACAACCGACAACAGGCACAACCGTCTTGGGGTCAGCTGGTTTAGGTTCTGACTTTAGCCGCCTCCTTCCCAGCGATGGCACGTATATATTGGCACTGCGTAACACTTCTGCCAGCGCCGTGAACTTCAATGTGCAAGTGAATAGCACGGCTCCCAGTGCCGTTGTTAACAGTGGGCTTGGTGTTTTGTATAACAGTACTCTGTCCGTAGGTGGCGAAGTTGATGAATATACCTTCACTGCCAAAGCGGGTACTTTGGTATTTTTGGATGGTCAGGGGAATGATTCGCAAAAGCGGGTGAGACTTTATAACCCCTCTGGCACTGAAGTCTTCAGTAATGCTGATAATCAAGTAGATTATGGCCCTTATCTACTCCAAGAGTCAGGCACTTACAAAATTCAAGCTTATGGTAGTGCCACCACCACAGGTGCATATAAGTTTCAGTTGCTGGACTTAGAAGCAGCATCTGCCTTGAGCTTGAATACAGTTACAAATGTAGCACTGGCAGCTAAGGAAACCAAAGCTTATAAGTTTACAGGCGTAGTCGGTCAAAAGATTTGGTTTGATGCCCTCAATACTGCCAACCCCAGTGTCACGGCTCGCCTTTACAATCCTAATGGTTATTTGCTCTACACCCAAACTGATTTGCGAAATGATATTGGGTTGCAGACTTTAAACCAGAGTGGTACATACTATCTAGTTCTATCCTCAGATAATACAGCCGCTACAACTGCCAGTTTGAGAGTGCTAGATAATACAGCAGCTACAGCTTTGACGCTGGATACTGAGATTTCTAGTAACTTTGGCACAAACAAAAACGAAGCCATTTTATACAAGTTTACTGGTACTCAAGGCGATCGCCTCTACTTTGACCGCACAGATGGCTCCTACTATAACTTCTGGCGGCTGCAAACTCCTGATGGAGCCGAATTGCAAACCCAGCGTTTAGACCGTGATATCGAGTTAGTATTGCCTAGCAGTGGTGAATACATCCTCAGTCTCTACTCCTATGGAGACAGCAGCAGCACCTATGCATTCAAAGTTGTCACCCCAACACCGACAACAACCGCCTACACCATTGGCAGTACTGTATCTGGCACCATTGGCGAAGCAGGAGAACAGGACACATATACATTTACAGGTACAGCAGGACAGCGGTTGTGGTTTGACAGTTTGTTTGCCGCTGACGGTCGGATTCAAGGAAAATTATACAGCCCGACTGGAGTTGAACTGTGGAATAATGCCTTGAGTAGCGATCGCGAGTTTATAACCTTAACTGAAACAGGAACTTACCGCTTCGTTGTTGATGCCAGTGAAGAATTTACAGGTAACTACAGTTTCCGATTCCTTGACCAAGCCGCAGCAACCGCCACAACTCTAGACACACCCATCACTGGGGACTTTGGTACTAGTCAGCGTGAAGCCCGCATCTACACTTTCACAGGTACTCAGGGGCAAACTATCTACTTTGATAGCGACAACAGCGACTACTACAACTTGTATTACTTGTACGCCCCAGGCACTCCAGATGGTCAGCGACTGTTCGCTCAACGCCTTTCCTCTGACCAAGAAGGAGCTTCGACAGTACTGCCAACAACTGGCAATTATACCCTTGTCTTTGCTGGCTTTGGCGGCACAGACAACACCTATAACCTCCAGATGGTAACGCCAACTTTTGTTACCACAGCCTTGACACTGGGTAGCACAATTAACGGTACTATTGGCGAAGCAGGTGAACAAGATACTTACACCTTTACAGGTAGCAAGGGACAGCAACTTTGGTTTGACAGCTTGCTTTATTCCGACTACCGCATTCGAGCTACCTTATACACCCCCAGCGGCAAAACTACCACTTGGAATAATTTCTTGATTAGAGATGACCAAGAAATTACAGTTTTAGATGAAGCCGGAACTTATCGCTTCGTCATCGATAGCGATAATGATTTCACCGGCAACTACAGCTTCCGAATTTTAGATACAGCATCCGCCACACCTATTAACTTAGACACAGATATCACAGGTAATTTTGGCACTACTCAAAGAGAAGCCAAAACCTACAGCTTTACAGGCACAAAAGGGCAGAAGCTCTACTTTAATAGCGATAACAGCGATTACTACAACTATTACAACCTTTACAACACCAACGGTAAGAGACTGTTTTCTCAACACCTGTCTTATGACTATGAAGGTGCAGCAGCAACTTTACCAGACGATGGCAAGTACACCTTGGTGGTAGCTGGCTATGAACGACCTGATAACGACTTTAATCTGCGGATAGTAACGCCAACATTTGTCACTACCCCCTACACAATTGGTAGCACCGTTAGCAGTTCCATTACCGAAGCAGGCGAGCAAGATATTTACACCTTCACAGGTAGCAAAGGACAGCAACTGTGGTTTGACAGTTTGCTTTACTCTGACTACCGCATTCGAGTCAAGCTTTACGACACCAACGGCGATGAAGTATTTAATCAGTATGTCAGGGATGACCGCGAACCTGTAACCCTGGCAGAACAAGGGACTTACAAATTGGTGATTGATGGCGATGATGACTTTACTGGGGCTTACAGTTTCCGGTTGTTAGATTTTGCTACTGCACCGATCCTCACTTTAGATACTCCAGTCACGGGCAACTTTGGCACCAGCCAACGAGAAGCTTTAATTTACCGCTTTAATGGCATCCAAGGGCAACATATTTACTTTGACCGTACAGAAGGTGACTTTAACAACTACTACTACCTCTACAGTCCTAATGGTCAACGTCTTTTCAGTCAATATTTTGACCGCGACCAAGAACTGGATCTGCCCGGAAATGGACAATATACCCTGGTTTTCTCTGGCAATGACCGATCTAATAACAACTTTGGCATCACAGTAGTAACTCCCCAACCCACCACTACAGCGTTAACTCTGGGAACTAAAGTCACAAATAGTATCAGTGAAGCAGGAGAACAAGACACTTACACCTTTACTGGTGCAGTGGGACAAAAACTGTTCTTTGATGGCTTGACAGGTAATGTAAATTTGAGGGCACGTCTGTATGGCCCCAGTGATGACTTACTTGTTGACAGAGACACAAACAGTGATTGGCCGTTAGTAACTTTGTTTGAGTCAGGCAATTATCGTTTGGTTGTGGATGGCTATGATAACATCACAGGCAACTATAGCTTTACCCTCAGTGATTTAGCTAAAGTCCAGCCTCTGACCTTTGGCACTTTAGTAACGAACACACTCGACCCTGGTAACAGCGTTGCACTGTACCGCTTTGATGGTACTCCCGGTAAGATAATCAGCTTTGACTTGAGTGCTGCTAGCTGGACGGGTGCTAACTGGGTTCTCTATGACCCCACTGGTAGAGCTGTGGAAACACCAGCTGCTAGTAGCCCTGATTTTACCACCGGATTATCTGCGGCAGGTTCTTACACTTTGGCGATCGCAGGTAACAGTGTAACTTCAGTGCCCTACTCATTCCAAGTGAATGATGTCTCCGTTGCACCAATCACCAGCAGTGGTCTGGGAGTTGTTCGCCAAGGCACACTGGCAGCAGGAACAGTAGATGAATATACTTTCACTGCCAATGCTGGAACATTAGTTCTTTTGGATAGTTTGAATGACAGTAATTCGCTGATTCGCGCTAGGTTGTTAAATCCAGATGGCACTTATGTTTTTAGCGATCATGACAGTCGTTACGATCGCGGCCCTATACTTCTAGAACAAACTGGCACTTACAAACTACAAATTTTTGGTTACTACACTACCAGCAGTGGTGCTTATAAATTCAATTTGCTGGAATTACCCAAGCGTTTGGGAGGCCCCGGTGTCAACTACCTGGAACTTGGCAGCCCTGTTTCTGGCAGTTTAACTGGGCTGGAAGATAAAGTTTATACTTTTCAAGCTACCAAAGGTATGCGAGTCATGTTCAATGGCATGACTGGTGATAATGTCGCCGCGACTCTCTACAATTCCAGTGGTACACAGATATTTAACACCAGCAATTTCCGTTGGTTTGACAACGGTTTTGCTACTTTGACTGAGAATGACTACTATTACTTAGTTATTGGTAATGAACAAACTGCTAATCGCAACTATTCGTTCCAGTTGCTCAATAGTTCATTCTCTCCAGAGTTAACCTACAATGTTGCTACTCAAGGTTCACTAACAAACGGACAGCAGGGCTTTATTTACCGCTTCAGTGCCGATGCTCTTGAGCGAATTTTTGTTGATAATTTATCTACAAACGCTTCTGATGGCAACTACCGTTGGAAAATTTACACCCCCAACAACAGTTTGCTCAAAGATGACTTCCAAGGAAATGATCTAGAGGTAATTGCATCACAAACAGGTGAATATCTGCTTTATATCCAAGGTGGCCCTGGTACAAGTGCAATTAACTACAACTTCCGCGTCTTTGTGGAACAGCCATATACAGGCGATATAATTACACCAGGAACAGGTTTCACTTCTAGCACAGATGATGGTTCTTTGGGTTTATTGCCCGTCAAGTTGGCAGTTAAGGATAACAAAGGTGCTACTGCAATTCAAGAATATAAAATCCGGTTGTGGGGAGACCCTGATAATAGTAATCCCTTAATTACCTCTGATGCTAGAACTAAGTATGCCTTGGATGAAAAAGGTTATAGCTATCAGGTGAAAGCTGTTGACCCAGACAAAGATGCCCTGGTATACCGCCTGATTGATTCACCTACAGGGGCATTAATTAATAGTGACACGGGAGAATTGCTCTGGTTCCCTGATGCTACGGTCAAAGCTGGCGATCAAGTTAATTTCACCGTTGAAGTATCAGATCGCCGTGGTGGTAAAGATGTGCAGAAGTTTGCGGTTGATGTCTACAATAATTTAGGCAAAATCCAAGGTGCAGTTTTTGAAGATATCAACAGCAATACCTACCGGGATACAACTTTAGTTAAAGGTGATAACCCGCATATTGTATTTGCCCTTGATGTCTCTGGTAGTGCTGGGTCACGCACAGTTGATTGGACAACAACTGATTTAGAAACATTTGCTAACAGTTCCTACTCAATTCTGGATATGGAGTTGGGAACTGTACTAGCTTTAAGCGAACAATTAATACTGCAAGGTCGGGGTAATACTACTCAGATAGGTCTTGTCCTCTGGGATACTTCATCTTATCTCGTGGATATGAACCCCGCCGAGGCAGGTATCCAACTCTACACAACTGCACTGGCAGATAACAATAACAATGGCATTGCAGACTTAAAAGAAATTCTCAATATTAACAGTCCCGGTGGTGGTACAGATTTTACACCGGGTTTACAAGCTGCTAAAGGTGTGCTTGATGGCTTAACAAGCGTGCCGAATCTGATTTTCATGTCTGATGGGTTTGGCAGTGTAGATGAAACGGTAGTTGCTGATATCCGTGGGGCGGGTGTAAATCTTACTGCATTTGGCATTGGTGCTGGTGCAGGAATGGAACAACTGAGAAAGGTAGACCCCAACGCTATCCAAATTACTGATGTCAACGAACTGATTGACATTTTTAGCGGCTGGGATTCCCGATACTCTAATGAACCGTTCTTAGAGAATATTACTGTCTACTTGGACTTAAACAATAATGGTTTGCTAGATGAAAATGAACCTTGGCAGTTAACTAAAGAAGATGAAAGTAATTCAATCTTGGGTGAAACTAAATACTATTTCACTTTCAATGATTTGCTACCGGGTACATACACAGTCCGACAAATTGTTCCTAATGGTTATGTCCAAACAACTCCCAGTGCTAACGGATTTGTGGACACAGTTACTGCTACCAGTGACTCAACTTTCAGCCATCTGTTCGGCTTAAACAAAATTGCTGCACCTGCTAACCAAAATCCAATTTTCCGCAGCACCGCGCCCACACCAACTTTACAAATTGGGGAAGCCCTGATTTATCAAGCATTCGCCGAAGACCCGGATGCAGATGTGCTGAGTTATGACCTCACCCTAGCGCCTGAAGAGATGAGTGTTGATCCTGAAACAGGAACTCTAGTTTGGTCTCCTCAAGCAAATCAGGCGGGAGCATTTAATGTGATTTTGCGGGTCAAGGATGGTCGGGGTGGTGTAGCTTTACAGGCTTTTGCTGGAACGGTATTACCAGTAAATAATGCACCTGTGTTTATCTCCCAATTGCCAACAACGGTTCAGCCTCAAGTGGGTAAGGTTTTCAATTACCAAGCGCAAGCGATAGACGCAGATGGTGATACTTTAACTTACGGACTCTTATCAGGCGCACCTACTGGCATTACCATTAATTCTACAACTGGTTTAGTTAGCTGGACTCCTACGGCGGCACAACTTGGTTCTCAGAAGTTCTCCATTCAAGTTACGGATGGTAGAGGCAAAGAAAACATTCAGGATCTGAGTGTAGTTGTTAGCCAACCTAAACCTAATCAGGCTCCTGTAATCACTTCTACCCCACGCACCTCGACTCGCTTGGGTAATTCTTACTTCTACGAAATTACAGCCACGGATGCAGATGGCGATGCTTTAAACTACAGTTTGGAAACTGCACCTACAGGAATGACTATTGCCAAGAATGTCATTGCTTGGACGCCCGCAGCTAATCAATCTGGCAATAACAATGTTGTTGTCAAGGTTACAGATAGTCAAGGTGGTAGCACCAACCAATCCTTCACCATCAATGTTGGTTATCAAGCTGCTAACTTAGCGCCTGTGATTACCTCTGCACCAGATTTTGTTACCAATTTAGAGCAAGAGTATCAGTATGATCTTAAAGGAAACGACCCAGATGGCGATCGCTTAATTTGGAGTCTTGACAATGCACCAAGTGGTATGGTAATTGACCCAACCACCGGGGCATTACGTTGGCAGCCTCAGTCTACCCAAGTTGGTGATTATACTGTTGCTATTCGCTTGACTGATAGTTACGGTTTCTATGTTGGTCAGGAATACACACTCACCGTTACAGGCACAAATACACCACCAATATTCGTTTCCAACCCCAATACTCGTGCAGGCGTAGGTCAAAAATACACATATAGCGTAGTAGCAAAAGATGCCGAGAATGATGCCATAACCTACACACTGAATCGCCGTCCAGCAGACATGACCATTGACGCTAACGGCCAGATTGAGTGGACTCCTCAAGCTGCGGGTAGTTATGAAATTGAGGTTCAGGCAACAGATGCTCAGGGAGGCACTGCTACCCAAGCTTACAAAATCGAAGTGGAGACAACGGCGATTAATCAGGCTCCCACAATTACTTCCACTCCTAAGTATGTGGCCATATTGGGCAGCACCTACAGCTATGATGTGGATGCCACAGACCCTGAAAATGGGGCGTTGACTTACCAGTTAATTAATAATGGTGGCGCGACAGGTTTAGCCATCAATGCTACTACTGGCTTACTCACTTGGGCGACTCCGGTAGCAGGAAATTATCAGGTAGTGGTGGGTGCAGTTGATACTGAAGGGCTGGGTGCGGCTCAAGGCTTTACCCTCACAGCCAGAGCCAATGCCCCAGCTGTAATCCGTTCTACACCAATTACCACAGCAAGTCCTGACCAACTGTACCGCTATGACGTTCAAGCCAGTGACCCGGAAGGCGGCAAACTGACTTACAAACTAGATACTACATCTGTAGGTAAAGGTATCATCATTGATGACCAGGGAAGAGTGAGTTGGACACCAACACTAGCTCAGGTGGGTACTCACAATATTGTGCTGACAGTCACAGATGATGCTGGAGCTACCACCCAGCAAAGCTACAACTTGGTGGTTGCTACTGACAATACTGCACCTCAAGTCAAACTACAATTTGCAGGTTTCAACCCCACAAATTTGGGTTCTCAGATTACCTTCTGGGCACAGGCAACAGATAATGTCAAGGTTGCTAATTTGCAACTTTTGGTAGGTGGTACTCCGGTAGCATTAGATGCCTTTGGGCAGGCAACAGTGAAATTGAACACCGCTGGTAACATAAATATCATCGCCAGAGCTACAGATAGCGCAGGCAATATCAAGGATGACTCAGTTGTGATCACTGTTATTGACCCATCCCAGCCTGCCAATGCTCCAGAAGTAGCACTAGACCTTGACAAAATAGCTAACGGTGTGGTTACCAAAGTCACGGATATCTTTGGTAAGGTCTCTGATGCAGATGACAACCTGAAAGATTACATTGTCGAAGTCGCCCCAATTGGTACAGATAACTGGATCACCATGTTCAAGGGGAATGCAGAAGTTGCATCAAGTAATTCCCTTGGTAAGTTTGATCCTACCTTTATCGATGACGGTACATACCAAATTCGCTTGACAGCCACTGATGACACTGGGCTGTCTAGTTCAATAGCTGGAGAGGTTGATGTCATAACCGGGCTGTTAAAGTTTGGTGATTTCCAGATGACCTTTACGGATATGCTGATTCCCACAGCTAATCGACCAATTCAAGTCAACCGTACTTATGATACTTTGGCTCTCAACCGTCAGGGTGATCTGGCTCCTGGCTGGCGTATTGACTACCGTAATGTTGATTTGCGCTCTAGTTTGGGCAAGGATGAAACATTTGAGGAGTTTGGCATTCGTACTTTAGGTTTTAGCGATCGCACACGAGTTTATCTAACTGTGCCTGGGTTGTCCCGTCAAGTATTTGAATTTGAACCAACTCCCAGTCGCTTGAATTCGTTTATACCTGCGGGTTTTGAAGCCGCAGCAATGTACAATCCCGCATTTAAGCCATTGGGAACTACTACCAGTCAACTAACCATTTCCAATGGCAAGAGTGATGCTGCAATGGTGGTGAGAGACCCTGATGGCACATATCGGGGCTTGCAAGGTGAGCCATACGACCCATCTAATCCTTTCTTTGGAGCCAAGTATCTGCTAACCCTGAGCGACGGTACAGTCTACGAAATTGATCCCACTAACGGCAAGGTAAATAGTATAACTAGCAGTGATGGTGAAAAGTTAACTTTTACAGATAGTGCTATTACTAGTTCAGTGGGGCCCCAAATCACTTTCAAGCGAGATGCCCAAAATCGGATTATCGCCGCAATTGATCCATCTGGCAAAGAAATTCGCTACGAATATGATAGTAAAGGTGATTTAGCAGCAGTCACAGACCGTGATGGCAATACTACCCGTTTTGTCTACAATCCTAATCGCGCTCACTACCTTGATCAGGTGATTGATCCGCTGAATCGCTCTGCATTGCGGAATGAATACGATGCTCAAGGGCGTTTAAGTATAATCAAGGATGCGTCTGGTAATCCAGTTAACTTTGTCTATGACCCAAATAACCAAACTGAAGCCGTCACTAATGCCCTAGGGAAAACAACGCTTTATGAATATGACGAGCGTGGCAATACACTCCAAATTAATGATGCTTTGGGCAATACAACTAAATACACTTACAACGCCGATAACGATGTACTTACCTACACAGATGCTCGTGGATTTACAACTACCTACACCTATAGCAATGGCAAACCGTTAACCGAAACAGATGCTCTCGGTAATGTCACTACTACCGTTTACGATGCTAATGGCAACCTGAATGCGATTACAGACCCACTAGGTAATGTCACCACCTACAGCTACAGCAAATCAGGCAAAGATTTAACTTCAATCAAAGATGCGGAAGGAGCAATCAGCAGCTTTGACTCATCTAATGGACTACCTTACAGCATCAAGCTTGGCAATCAAACAATTAGTAGCTTTGGTTACGATAGTAACTCCAGAATAAATAAAAATACTGACCAATACGGCAATGTGACGGTGTATGAGTATGATGCCAATGGTAGAGTAGTTAAAGAGACCGCGACTACGCCAAAAGGTCAAGTGTTGATCACTACTCGCAGCTTTGATAATAGCGATCGCATTATCAGTGAAACCACACCTGATGGCACAGTAACTTTAACTGAATACGACAAAGCCGGCAGAGTTGCAGCTAAGACAGTAAACGGTCAACGCACCACATATGAGTATGACTTGACAGGTAACCTAACGGCTACGACCTATGCTGATGGCACAACTGAGACTTCTACCTATAATGCGATCTCTCAGGTGATCTCAGCTAAGGATCGCTTAAATCAGGTGTTCACCTACAAATACGATGATGTAGGTAGGCTGATTGAAACTACCTACCCAGATCAGACAAAATCAACAACTACCTATGATGCAGTTGGCAATATTCTGTCTGAAACCTCAGCTACGGGTATTAAATCTAGCTACACCTATGATCCAGTTGGCAATAGAACTAGCTACACAGATGGTCTCAACAGGACTAGTACTTTTACTTATGATGCTGCTGGTAGGCTATCCAGTGTTACTGATGCGGAAAACCAGACGATTCAGTATAAATACAGCCCTAGAGGTAGACTGATTGAAACCATCTTTCCCGATGGTACGGTGCAGACAAATAACCTTGATGATGCAACTCTCAACACATCAAACAACAAAACCACTTTAGTCGATGCTAAGGGTAATACAGTTACATTTGAAACGGATGAAAATATAGGTGTTACTGCTGTTGTGACTCCAGTTGGGCGCACTGAATATACTTACGATGCCAATGGCAATCTCCAGCAGTTAACAGACGCTAATGGTAATAGCGTCAAGTACGACTACAACAACGATGGCAGATTACAGAAGGTTACTTTAGCAAATGGTCAATTCTACACAATTACCTACAACGCCGATGGTACTGTAGATACATACACAGACCCCAACGGAGATGTGCGTAACTTTAATTACGACGAGAATGGGCAATTGCTCAGTACCGTTGATCCAAAAGGCACCGTTGGTTATACCTTTGATGCTACGGGCAATGTTACTTCCATCGTGCAATCAAGTGGCACTGTCAGCTACACCTACTACGACAATGGGCAAATTAAAACTCGCACGGATAACTTTGGCACTACAACTTATACTTACGACGACTTAGGTCGCTTAGCTAACAAACAAGAATCCGATGGTAGATTCATCAGCTATGGTTATGATGCCAATGGTCAAGTTAGCACTGTTACAAGTAACGCAGGAACAACTACCTACGAGTACGATGCTTTAGGGCAGTTAATCAAAGTTACCGATACCGCAGGCTCAGTTACTCAGTACACATACAACAAGATTGGGCAGGTTACTAAAACCGAATATGGCAACGGTGTAATTGAAAACCGTAGCTACGACACTCAAGGTCGTCTGCAATTTATTGAGACTAAGAAAGACACATCTTTACTGTCTAGCTATACCTACACCAGAGATCAGGTAGGTAATATCTTAAAACTGGAAGAAAACACTGGTCGTATTGTTGAATATACTTATGACAATGCCTATCGTTTGACACAAGAAAAATACACAGACGATAGCACAGTCAGGACAATTATTTATACCTATGATGCGGTAGGCAATCGCATTCAGCGTGATGATAGTCTTGAAGGTGTAACTACTTACACCTATGATGCCTCCGATAGGTTGAAAACCAGCGTCCTCAATGGCGTAACTACTACCTACATCTATGATGCTGCTAACGGCGCTCTCACTCGTAAAGAAATTGATGCGACGCATTATACCACCTATGAGTGGGATCGCAATAATTACCTGATTGGCGTACAAATTCAAGATGGCGCAGTCAGTCATACAATTCAATATCGCTACGATGATGATGGTAATCGAGTTGCTCAGGTAGTAGATGGTGTCGAAACTCGTTTTCTGGTTGATGTTAATCGTGAATACAGTCAAGTTCGAGAAGAATATGACAGCAATGGTAATCTCAAAGCTGTTTATAACTACACTGATGACCAACTTCCAATATCTGCAAGTCGTAACGGTCAGATATCTTATTATCATGGTGATAATTTGGGCAGTACCAGATTACTTACCAATGACTCAGGTGTAGCTACCGATAGTTATGAGTATGATGCTTATGGGCGCATCCTTAGCCAGAGTGGTTCTACGCCAAATACCTATCGCTATACAGGCGAACAAAATGATAATTTGACTGGATTGGTGTACCTCCGGGCAAGGTATCTTGATCTAGATGCTGGCAGATTTATTAGTCCCGATCCCTACACTGGTACTTTGGAAGATCCAAATACTTTGCATAGATATTTATATGCTAAAGATAACCCAGTCATAAATCGTGACCCAAGCGGTAACATAACTTTAGGAGATTTTAGTGTTTCTGAGGCAATTCAGAATATTCTCAATAAAATTGAAACCTTTGGTAAAATCCAGAAACTAAACGAATTTAAAGGTAGACTTACAGCCTTAGAAAATGTTATCTGGGTGATATCTGTTGCTAGAGACTTTTTCTACAATTATCTAGATGGTCGCTATGCTTTCCTCAAGTCTTCTAGCGTCTCCTTCTCTGGTGATCTTGGTAGTGCAGCTGCTCCTATATATTTGTACGATGTGTGGGAAAAACCTGGAGAAATCAGTACTTTGTTTGGTGAACAAAAGCCAGGCATTAAGAAGATTATTTTTGAAGGTGGTGTAGGCTATAGACTTCCATCTGGAAAAACATTAAAAGAACAGGGATTTTGGTCGTTTGTGCCTCGTGTTACTGGTGCTGTTTCTCTAGAAACACAAGGTAATGGTATTGTATCTGGAGATAAATGGAAACTTAGTTTTGGATTTAATCCATTTGTAGTGGGTTTGGAATATGGCAGAGAAATCACAATTGCCCCTAACGATAAAGCGCAACAGAAAATTTATAAATTTGTTGTAGGTGGAGCAATCGTTCCCAGAGCGCAAGTTGACTTTCAGAGTACTATTCAAAATACTTTAAATAAAGCTAATGCAGGTATAACGATTGGTCTGTATTTGCAGTTGGCTCTTGGTGGTGAGTCAATCAAAGCTAAGTGGTCGCCAATCAACTTTGTCTTAGACAGAACTTCTGGTTTCCAAGTCAACTTAGCTGGCTTTAATGTACTTCGATAATGGCTAAGAATTGATGAGTTTCTTAGTGATTAAGAAAATTGATCGCTAAGAAACTACACAGGTTTTCAAATTGGTTTGAGATGAAATAATGTAGCGATCGCTACACCATTAAATTTAATTAAGCAAATGTCGAATATAGAATCACAACGTCTAGATGCCTATCTCAATTTAATTCAATCTCTACTCAATTGTTCAGTCGGTGAAGAACAGCAACTCCTTGAGGCAAATCAGGATTTAATTGATTCAGGATTTCTTCAAGTATTAGAAGCAGTTATCAAACAGGCTGAACAAGAAGGAGCTAAAGATGCAGCCCAATTTTTAAGTCAGTTACTGACAGTGCTGCAACAATCCATCTCTGAAGCAATTTCCTCTCGATTGCCTGCATACAGTAAATTAGTACAAACTTTATTAACTTGTCCACAGGGAGAAGAAAACCAAATACTAGAAGCTCATCGCGATTTAGTGGATGTCGGCTTAGTAGATGTCATGGCTCAAACCGCTGGTTCCTTAGCGGTACTAGGAGAAATGGAGGCTGCCAACTTTTTAGTAGATGGCGCTCGTCAATTGGCTGTATTATTGGGTCTGGTTCAACCCCAGGTAAAATCAACTGCAAATTTTCGCCAACAACCTGAAGTTTCTGCCTCTTCAAAATCACCAATTGAACCAACTTCTACTAATCCTAAGCAACCTCGACAAATCAACTTTTTCGCCGATCGCATCAAAAATTTAGCAGGTGTTTTGGGTATAGGTAAATCTTCCCTAGAATCATCTGCTACTAGTACTCAAGAAAAATTATCAAACTTATCAAATACTTCTCAAACACCTGTAGTTACTAAAGATAACCAGATAGAAACTTCTGCGCCTCCAGAACTTCCTTATTTGCTGTTGCGATTATTGCAAATTACTAAAGATAGTGGTGGTAATCCCCAAGCTGTTTACTCAATTTTAGAAAGTAATCTCAGTCAAATTGAATCTGATTGGAGCAGCAGTTTACGTAACTGGGCTAGTTATACTCTACTTACAGTAGATGGAAATACAGCCAAAGGTATTGCTAAAGATTTGTCTAATCTGGCTACTTTATTTTTGCGCTGTCCCTTTGGCTCACTTGAGTTAAATTTGGAAATGGCGATCGCTGGTTATGAATCTGCCATGATCATTTTAAATCGCTCCACTGAACCAACAGTCTGGGCAGCAATCCAAAATAATTTAGCTATCGCCTATTCTGACCGTATTCAAGGTGAGAAAGCAGAAAATCTGGAACAAGCGATCGCATCTCATCAATCTGCTTTGTCAGTTTACACTCGGCAACAGTTCCCCCAAGATTGGGCAATGACCCAAAATAATTTAGCATTAGTTTATCGGCAACGCATCAAAGGAGACAAAGCCGAAAATATAGAAAAAGCGATCGCATCTCATCAATTTGCTTTAGCAGTTTACACCCGCGAATCTACACCCAGAGCTTGGGCAACAACCCAGAGTAACCTAGCTCAAACCTACGAGCAACGGATTCAGGGAAATCTTCAGGAAAATATAGAAAAAGCGATCGCTTGCTATCAATTGGCGCTGCAAATTTATACCCGTGAAGCTTTCCCAGAACAGTGGACGACTACTCAACAACGCTTAACCGCCGCTTGCCAATACCGTGATCAACAATTACAGTCGGACAATCTATTAACAAGCAACACAGTACTCAAAATCGGCGAACAGGCATTCACCGCTCCAGAAATTATACCTTTGTTAGCTAAGTATGGGTTTTTGCCACAGTTAGCTTGTGAAATTTTAGTTGAGCAAGCGATCGCTACAATCTCTTGTACTCCCGAAGAAGAAAAAGCATGTCTTAGCCAGTTTTATCAAGTACGTGCTTTCCAAACAACAGAACAAAAGCAAGCTTGGTTGAGACAACACCATCTAACTGAAGAACAGTTGCAGCACTGGGTTACACGTCCTCTGCGATTAGAAAAATATCAACAAGCAAGGTGGGGTAAGCAATTACATTCCTACTTTATTCAACGCAAGAGTCAGTTAGACCAAGTTGTTTATTCAATTCTTCGCCATGAAGAACCAAATCTAGTGCAAGAACTTTATTTTCGGATGCTAGAAGGTGAACAATCTTTTGCAGAACTAGCAAAGCAATATTCTCAAGGGCCAGAAGCCGAAGTTGGTGGTTTAATCGGCCCTGTAGAACTTGGTTCATTGTCTCCATTCCTAGCACAATCATTGAGTAGCAGCCCTGTAGGACAGATATTAAATCCTATTCAAGTTGGCAAATACTTAGCGATTATTCGAGTAGAAAAACATATTCCTGCCCAATTTGATGCAACCACTCAAAAAAGACTTTTGCATGAATTGCTGAATATTTGGTTAGAAAAAGAACTTCAACAATTAAATTTGTAGGCAGTTCAAGGTTTTACTTCAAACAGTGACAAAGGGGCTAAAGTATTTGCTGTATAAGAGCTATGGTTTTCAACCGTGTCGATAAAATCTAAAACAATAGAAACAGTATGTTGATGCTGAAATTTTAGTGCTACCGTTAAATTATAGAATTAAAAGTACAATAGCCGATGGACTGGGGCTTAATTGGAGCAGTAGTTGGGATAGTAGCAGCACTGATTGCAGTGTTTCAGACCTGGATATCATTTCAACAATACAAAGACTCAAAAAGGTTACCTACCGTTATCAACAAAGACGAACTACGAATTTTACGAGCCTTGGTTACTGAAGTCGAAGGTCGTAGTTTAAATGTTTACAAAAATTCTTCATTTTACCGCCCAGCTTTAGATACTCTCCTAAACCAAGAGCTAATTCGGCAAAAAGGGGATAAGTACTATCTAACTGAGGTAGGAGAGGCAGTTGCCAGGAAGCATCTGACAGACTTTTTTAAGACTAGAAGATTTAGATAATTCAAATACTTGAGTATTTGATATCAAGTCTTGAGCAGGGAAGCAGGTGTGAAAATGAAACTACCATATTTTTCCTTTTACTTTACTCCCTACTCCCCTAAAGCCAGGATTTGAGTATTCAAGACGACTTTTCAAACAACCTCTAAAGGGCGATCGGTTGAATCTGCGTTAAACAAACGTGAGTTCGACAAGTGCTGTTTTAACCTCTCCCCCGGCCCCTCTCCTACAAGGAGAGGGGAGTAAAACCCTTATTTTTTCGTTCCTCCTCCCTCTCCTAAAAGGCGAGGGAGGTCGGGAGGGAGAGGTCATCGAATTCACGTTAAACAAAGACGAAACGATTATCTGTTGCTAAATTTGTATTCTGGTTTAAACCCTTTTCTATAACAGCAATCAATTGCGTTCCATTGTTGGTAAAAATGCCAACAGCAAATTTATCATAAGACACGGCTGATACCGACCCCAATGAGTAATTGCTAGCAATTCCTTGAAGCTGAATCTGATCGTTTGCTTGGAAGCTGAGAATATGGGCGTAGTCACCATTTCCGGAACTAGCATAGAAAACTGAATTGGCATCACCCAAGACGTAGGTATCTGCGCCTTGATCACCGTTGAGTAGGTCAATTTCGTTTGTACCACCTCCCCAACCAATCAGGCGGTCATTGCCATTACCTCCAGAAAGTATGTCATTGCCAAGTCCCGCTAAGATTGTGTCATTGCCATTGCCCCCAAGGAGCATGTCGGCGCTTCCCTTGCCATCAAGGTAATCATTGCCTGTTCCACCGTTGATCATCTCACTGGCATCAGTGCCAATAACGCGATCGCTCCCAGCTTTGGCATTTATTATATATTTTTTGATTCCAGTAAGTTGATCAATAAAGATGATATCATCACCAGAAGTAGTCTTGTTATTGGCAACCGTCAAGTCAAAAGTATCACTAACATTGCCACCATTGCCATCAGCAGCTGTGACTGTAACAGCAAAAATCCCAACTTGGGAAATAGTGCCAGATATTACACCTGTATTAGCAATAATACTGGCTCCAGTGGGTAAGCCTGTAGCACTGTAGCTGAGGGTGTCAGCTTGATCGATGTCAGTAAATTTGTTACTAACATTGAAACTGAAGAATTGGTTAGTAGAGATGATTTGATCATCAAGCGGTTGCAGCACTGTGGGAGCATTGTTTCTAGGTAGATTAAACCGAGCTAAGCTGGGGTCATGGTCGCTATCCTGATCGGCAAACTCGGAATTGATGTGAACTACATCATACCCATCCAACTTGCCAAGCAAACTATTACTGACTAAAACATGGTCAAGTGTCTGGGCGTTGCCTTCAAAGTTGTAAGTGTAACGCTCATTTTCAGGCAAAGTTTCAATTAGAGAAGTCAGTCCAGCACTTTCTAAAATGCTAACGGGGTTGGAGAACTCAAAATCATTTAAGTCACCCACTACCGCGATATTGGCATTGGGGTCAATGGCTAAAATACTTTGAACGAAGTTTTTCACCACCGTTGCTTGTTGCTGACGCTGGGTAACACTTGTCAGGGTTGGTGGTTGATTTGGCCCGTATAGCGGTTGGTCGCCACCTTTAGAATTAAAGTGGTTGCCAATTACATAAATAGTTTTACCGTTGAAAGTAAATTCACCAACTAACGGTTTGCGACTGCTATTAAAAGCTGAGTTGGTGGGGTCAATACGACCAGGACTAGCAGAAAGTGTAGGCACACCATTGACATCGCTGACTGTGGTATTTGTGAGGGTATCGCCACCAGGAATATCTACAAACTGCACTCGGTTGGGATTAAATAAGAAACCTTGCCGAATATTACCACCAGGTTCACCGCCATCTTGGTTATTCTCTGGGTTAATTTGGCGATATTCATAGGTGGGGCCACCAGCAGCAATAATTGCATCAATTAATGTTTGAAAGGTGGTGCTGGCATCAACTACGCCATTATTCGTTGCCCCGTTATTGTCTTGAATTTCTTCTAGAGCAATGATATCCGGCGATTTTAAATTATTGACAATGCGGCTAGCAAGGTTGTTAAACTTGGTTGCACTATCACCTGGGTCAAGGTTTTCGACATTGAAGGTAGCAATTGTCAGTTGGTCAGTGGTGGGGGTTAAATTAGTAACTTCTTTAGCCAAGGTGTCTGAGGTGACAGTCACCGAAGTAGGCAGAACTTCGTAGTTGCTGAAACTGTAATCGACCACACCTGTAATTGTGCCGAAAGTCGCACCGACGTTAACTTGGGGTGAGCGACCAGAGGTAAACAGAGTATCATCAATTTGGATGCGCTCTGGATTAAAATCATTGGCACTAATCACGATACCGCCGCGTGCTGTGCGTCCGGTGGCGTTAGCACCATTGTCTGCTAGTACCCAAATCTCCCCAAAAGAATTAGTTGGGCTAACTGCCACAGGATTATTGATCTGTACTAGCATTCCTTCTAAGCTTTCGTAAAAATCAATGCCATCCTGGGCAGGGTCAAAGGTGGTCGTTCCAGTTTCAATATTACTGGTAGTGTCGTTATCGATTACCGATGTAGGGATAGTTCTGCCGCCATCACCCAGAATCGTGGCAGTTGGCAAAGCATTGCCACTGGAAAGTTTCACAATGGTAGGGCTAGTAATTTCTGTAATAGTCAGGTTATTAGCACCACTAGCACCACCAGGACGGAACTCAGTTACTGTACCGCTAACTAGTACTGAATCGCCCACTTGCAAAGTTGGTGCTGATGAGGTAAAGACAAAAATGGCTTCGGAGGTGCGATCGTCGTTATCTGGGTTGGGGTCTTGTAAATAAAAGCCGTTAGATTTGACGACTGTGACAATTCCTGGGACATCAGCTACTTTTTGCCCATTTAAGGGAGAGATATGAGAGACCCCCTGGATGTCGTGAATGCGAGGAGTGAGGACTACAGCGCCCAGTGTAATACTATCAGTACGGAATTTTTTGAAGTTGTTCTCTGATAAGTCTTTAGCTGCTGTGCCGTCGTTGTAGAGAACGGTGTTGCCATCATCGCTAACGAATTGAATTTGAGAAGTATCTGTTAGGTTATCAGGAATGGTGATAATTCCTTCTGGGTTGAAGCTTGCTCTTAATGTGGCTGCACGCAATTGCGGTTGATTGTTGGGATTGCCATCCCAAGTGTAAAGGCGGAAATCGTTGGGGGCTGCTCCTGCGTCTCCTGCTGGGCCAGCAATAATCACGTACTGGTTATTAGCATTCTTGCGGATTTCTCGAATACCGCGATCGCCTAAATCCAATTCTATAGGAGTGCCGAACTGTGCTGAGCCTTGTGTACCACCGCTATCTGATATCAAGCTTGTAAAGTTGGTAACTTGCACAATCAGGGCATTGGAGCGTCCAGACGGGGGAACTTGGGGAGCGCGGAAGGCAATATAAGCTGTGGTGTTGTCGGGAGCAATTTCCAAGCCTTCAATATTGTAGCCGTCGGCTTGCTTGGAACCGACATTAGTTGCAGCGCTGGCTGCTAAGCCGTAGTAATTGGCTCCTTTGCCATGACCGTTATTGACATCCCAGTTGATAATATCTTCCTTTAAAAAGTCGTAGCGACCCACATAAGTGAGTGTGGTGGATGCTCCTGTACCACTCACATCTGTGGCAAAAAGGCGATCGCGGTTAGGGCGATTTTTGCCATCATCGCTATTGCTTTGTGAACCTAACCAAAAAATGCGATCGCCTACTCTGCTAGAAGCTTCGAGATCTACTTCTCGTAATTCGCCAGAACCATCAGTTTGAGTCAGCCCTAGAGAACTTGTGAAGTCAAAACCAGTTACAGGAAGTCCCGACTTGCTAAAGTCGTAGAGGCGCAAAACTTGATTTTCGTCATCGGCTTCTAAGAAGAATGTCCCACCCACGGGAATGGCTGTAGAAGCATCGCTTGTACCCGTTAAAAATTGAGTTGTGTCGGTGCCATTATTCGCCGATGCGGCATAGGCGATCGCATAATTAGCAGTACTACCACCATCACTAACGGTGACTGTAATATTCGCAGTACCAACACCTACTGGATTAATTTTCAGATTACGGCTGGCTCCAGTACCAGTTAGAGTTAAATTCCCGTTAGGAACCACCGCTGCATTACTGCTAGTGACTGTGACAGTCAAATTTCCTACAGGGCTATCGGGGTCGGCGATGGTAAAGTTTACCCCTAGTGTGTTTGCTGGGTCGTTGGCATTACCAATCACACCGCTAATTGCCCCTGTTCCTGTAGTTGGCAACGCACCGTTAGCATCTAACAGGTCTGTGGTGCTGGCTGTATCTAGTTGAATAGTTGGCGCTTGTCCTACCACTACGTCATTAACTGTGGTAGTAATTGCAGCAGCAGTATTGTTGGTTTCGTCGCTCTCAGTAATGGTATTGTTGGGGTCTACAACTGCTGTGCCGCTGGTAAGAGTATCCGTAGAATTAGGGGTAACGCTAACAATCAAGGTAGCATTACTACCAGCATTGATGCTGCCACCAGAAAAGGTCACGACACCAGCTAAGACGCTAGCAGTGAAGCCGTTGGCAACAGTTGTACCGTTAAAGGTGACTCCACTAGGTAAAGTGTATTGCACTGAAATGCCGCTGGCATTGGCAGTACCGCTGTTACTGACAGTAATGGTGTAAGTAAGGGGGTTGCCAACAATTACCGGATCGGGGGAGTCAGTTTGGTTGATAGTCAGGTCTGGTTGGGAAGCCGCACCACCCGAAACAGTAATGCTACCAGTGGGTAAAGTAGTATTACTACCAAAAGTCCAGTTAGCCGCATTGTTGATTGCCGCTAGCCAATCAGCTTTAGTACCACTGCTGAGGGTATTGAGATTGAATGCTGCGTAAGTCGCCGAGTTGTTGAACAGAACTGCTGTGTTATCAGCTTGAGATAACCCAGGTGCTACATTACTAGTATTTGATGAGGTGGCATCTTCAAATGCACCAGTGTAGTCAATTTGAGAGATAGATGTATAACCTGATAATAATGGGTTTGTACCTGTAGTTTGCACAGCCGTAATTTGATCGCCGTTAGATAAGCCAGTACCTTGGGCAAGAGATAGATCCGCATAACTGCCTGCTAGACCCGAAACAACTGACCCTGATTTAGTCCAAGTGAAATTCGATGAGGAGGTGTCACTGCTGCGGATAACTGTACCGGCAGGTAAGTCAACATTAGCAGTGAATTTGATTAAGTTCTCATTACCATCAGTATCAGTGCTAGACACTCCCCTAAATGCTGAACCAGTCCAGCCGTTATCAGTGAAGTAAATCACCGTACCTGAGCCAATAGGTACTAGGTTGACAAAAGAAAAAGAGTCAGGGTTACCGTTGTTAATGTAACCAATAAGTGCTATATCGCCAGGAGTAAGAATTGTTGCTGTCATAAATAATGTGTTTACTGAAAATTGTTTTGTGTAGTGAATCTAGCTTTAAGTACTTCACCGTGAAGACATCTACACAAGAGTTTAGGGTGTCATTTTTTACATATTACACCTCACACCCCATACCCTTCTTCTTGACTGCAAAGATGAACTTTACAGTCGGGGAGTAGGCTGTGCTGGTGTCTTGAGCGATCGCAAGATCAGTGTGAGAAAACAAAGTACATACCAGAAGACAACTAGCTAGATATTTTATTGGTATTAATTTTTATTCAGCAATCTCAAACTATCTCAGTCACATTAAGAAACCGCTAGCAAAAGGTTAAAATAACGAATATTTGATAGTTCTTCGTTGCAAGTTATAGCTGTAGTCACATCAGTGAGGACAGTATTGATTGCTCAAAGCCTGAAAGCAACTGGGCTTATACTCAGCACGAGCGCACTTTGCTATATAGCCGTAGTCACCAAAAACAGTTTATAAGGTGTAGAGTATTTGTTAGTATTTTGGCTGATTAATAAAATAGGGTTATTCAATACTATTTTATTTGACTTCAAAAAATTTGAAGTTCATGTTATGTTTTGAATCTGTTGCCTAATTTGAGATAATTGTTATTAGTAATTTAATATTTCTTCAAAAAAGATATTTTTTGCAAGTTGGTAGAGTAATAGTTAACACAGCAGATTAATCACGACTTTTAATTTTTTATAAATAAATTTACAAATTGCAATTTCCGTATATTTACTGTTACAATTGCAGTAAAAAAACGTTGCAATTGAAATTGAGCTTCCAAAACTTGCAACTAAATTTGCTACAAAGAGTTTCTAAATGTTTTGGTAATTTAATGCAGTTAAACAACTTTGCGAACTTCAACACTTTAGTTGACCTGTTAAACTACAGGGCTTATTATCAGCCAGATCAGGTAGCTTTGAGATTTCTCAAAGATGGGGAAACTGAAACAAGCAACTTGACCTATCAACAATTAGATCGACAATCTCGTGCGATCGCCACTCAGTTGCAGTCTCAAAATGCTATTGGCGAAAGAGTATTATTAATTTACCCGCCTGGATTGGAGTTTATTACCTCCTAACTTGCACTTAGCAGGATAAACACCGCATGTGTAAAGTAGAGGTAAAAAGAATCACGTAATATTGAAGTTTATTTATACTGTGAATAAAGTTATTAAAAACACCTGATAATAACTAAAATGTTTGAGTTTCTCGTGAATATGTTTAATCGTTATTCATAAACTTGACTATTGTACTTACGTTGAAAATCAAGCATTTTAGTCTTTCATCAGTGGTTTAAATGACTCTACTCTAAGTATGCAAAATTTTGTATATTATGTAACTTTTTTTATTTATAGCTGAAGTATTCAGTGTTTATTCTGTTAGGTACAAGATATCAGTTTTGTTATAGTATAACTTGAACATTTCCTTGTGAAAAACCCATAAATCAATGTGTAGTGATCAACAAAAACATTGCTGATACAAAGTAGTAATTGACTTTTTCTCTTATGAATGAATGTAAGCGAAATTGAGCAGACTATTGAGATTATTAGCTCAACTTTCTTGCACTCAAAATATCAATTTATTTCCTAATTCAGCAAGGCTAAATTAGCAGTGTGAGCAAATACGCATGAATACAGAAATAGTAGATGTCGAGTCGATTTTGACCGATGATACCAAGCGGAAAAAAGTGGTTGATAACCCCTTTTTACATCGCTTACAAAAGCGGCATTTTATCCTCTTTCAAATCTTACCAGTTATAGGGACTTTAATAGCTTTACCATTATTACCCTATATTCCATTCGGGCCATTTGAGATCTTCTTATTTGTCTTATTTTGGTTAATGACAGGATTTGGGGTGTCGTCTGGCTACCATCGTTTATTTACCCATCGTTCCTATAAAACCCACGAAGCAGTTCAAGTCATGCTGGTTATTTGGGGTGCAATGGCTGGTCAAGGGGGTGTAATCTCATGGTCAGCATTACATCGTCGCCACCATGAATTAAGTGATAAGCCTGGCGATCCTCACTCACCAAATCTTCATGGTAGTGATTGGCCCGATCGCATTCGCGGCTTAGTTCACTCCCACGTCACTTGGATGTACAAGCATCCATATCCAAGTGTTGTTCACTACGTACCGGATTTAATCAAAAATAAAACCCTGATCAAAGTTGATCAACACTACTATTTGTGGGCTTCCCTAGGCTTAGTTTTACCCGCCATTTTAGGGGGGTTGTACCACTGGAGTCTGGCTGGAGCGTTAGCAGGATTTATCTGGGGAGGCGTGTTTAGAATCCTGTGGGGAGGACATACAATTTGGTCGATTAACTCCTTCTTGCATTGCTTTGGCATGAAGCGTTTTCAAACCGAAGAACACAGTCATAATTTTGGGCCCATTGCCCTATTGTCCTTCGGCGAGTCATGGCACAACAATCATCACGCCTTTCCTGCTTCGGCTTCCTTTGGCTTGGAATGGTATCGCCTAGATCCAGGATACTGGTTTATTCAATTACTCGAAGTTTTCCATCTGGCTTGGGATGTGAAAGTTCCTACCCCAGACAAAATTGAAGCACGAGAAATCAACGCCTAATTCATCAATCACTTTTAGCACTTTAAATCAGGAGATGTCATGAAAACTCAAGAGCAAATTAGCAAATGGATCAAAATTTACTTAGCAGATATCCTCGAAGTAGAGGCAGAAAAAGTTGATGAAAACTATGAATTTGAGCGATTTGGACTTAATTCTTCAGCAGCTGTCTCACTGGTAGGAGATTTGGAAGAATGGTTAGGCTTTGAGCTAAGTCCTTCTCTATTTTTTGAGTTCAATACAATTGCTCAAGTTTCTACTTATCTAGCCGAAGCGGCACAAGAAGAAAACGCTTTAGAAAATGTTGTTAGGAGTGCTTAAGATGGTAGCAAGTGTAACTAACCGGGGCGGTAGTGCCGCAGCCATCCAGCACCATTACGATGTCAGCAACGAATTTTACACCCTTTGGCTAGATTCTAGTTTGACCTACTCTTCTGGTTTATGGGATTCTCCCACTTTGGATGATGACCTAGAAACAGCCCAACAGCGGAAAATTGATTGGCATCTGAATGCTTCAGGCGCAACAACTGGCAAAAGACTGTTAGATATTGGCTGTGGCTGGGGAGCATTAATGCAACGCCATATCAACTCAGATCCCCATAATCATGCTACGGGGTTGACGTTGAGCCATAATCAATATCTGCATATCCGCGCTCTCAATATCCCCAATATCCAAGTCTGCGAAGAAAGTTGGATTGTCCATCAGCCAACAACCCCCTATGATGCGATCGTCTCTATTGGTGCTTTTGAACACTTTGCCCAACCAGGAGCCTCGCTAGAAGAAAAAGTTAGTGTCTACCGAGAGTTTTTCAGCCGTTGTCAAGAGTGGTTAAAACCTAAAGGCAAGTTATCCTTGCAGACGATCGCCTACGGCTCGTTAAATGCCGAAGATAAAAATGTCTTCACCCAAACAGAAATTTTTCCTGATTCTGAGTTACCACGTCCTGGTGAGATTTTCATGGCATCCGATGGGTTATTTGAAATCAAAACCTATCGCAACGATCGCCTCCACTATGGTAAAACTTGCGACTTGTGGCTGAAAAACCTCCGCCGTCAAAAATTGCTGATCATAGAGCAATTTGGTGAAAAACTCTATCTGAAATACGAACAGTATCTGAAGTTAGCAGTTGCAGGTTTTTACTTCGGGCAAATCTTACTCCTACGCTTGGAAATGCAATCCTTAGCTAAATAAAACTAAATAATTCGGATAGCTTTTTGCATCTGCTAATATCATGTCCGGCTGATTAGTGATTATGGGCGTGCATATGTGCAGAAGCCGCAAAACCTTCTTTTCTGCACCTCTGCACCCCTGCATTCTTAATGATAAGTCTTTCAACGGACACGATATAACAAGGAGTCATATCTAAAAATGATCACTACCGCTCAGTCTCCGGTTAAGTTTAATCCCTTTGTACCTGGTTTTCGGGAAGATCCTTACACTACCTATCGAGGATTGCGCCAACAAAATCCGATTCACTATACCTTCGATATGTGGATCATGACTAAATATCAAGACATTATCCAAGTCTTGAACTCGGATGCTGTCAGCGTTAACTACATTCCCCAGTACGTAGTGCAACAAAACGTTGGTGATATTCCCGGTTTGGTGGAATTGGGTAAAAAAGCGATCGTCTTTACCGACCCCCCAGATCATGCACGCTTGCGTCGGTTGGCAGGACAAGCTTTCAGTAACACCAATATTAATGCCCATACTGCTTATGTTCAGCAGCTAATTGAGGAGTTAATTGCTCCAAAAATTCAAGAAGCTAGTTTTGATTTTGCTCAGATTGCCCATCAAATACCCTTGTATACTCTTTCCCATTTGCTTGGCATTCCTCATGAGTACATCAAAACTATCGATGAATATATTCACCGCGTTCGTTCTATCTTAGAACCAAGTTTGTTGACCAAAATGCGTATCCGTCGCATTGAGCAAGATTTACAATCCTGCCTAGCTATCTTTCAAGAAATCATTGATTACCGTAAAACCCATTTGGGAGATGATTTACTCAGTAAATTGATTCAAGCCAGAGTCGGAGAAGATCGACTCTCAGATAGTGAACTGGGTATAGCCTGTGTGATGACCTACGTTGCTGGTCACGAAACTTCTAAGGGATTGCTTACTAATGGAATTCTAGCCTTTATTCAGCACCCCAAACAGTGGCAAATTTTCCGAGAGGGAAAAGCTACTAACAAACAAGTAATTAATGAAATTCTACGCTTTGATCCACCCTTACAGCAAACGGTACGCCTAGCAGTAAGTGACTTGCAAGTTGGCTCTGAGATTATTCACAAAGGAGAGAAAATGCTCCTGTGTCTTGCTTCTGCCAACCGAGATGAGGATCAATTTGACAATCCTGATACTTTTGATATCACACGAGATGCTGCGGCTCAAATTGCTTTTGGGCATGGCATACACAATTGCTTAGGACAGATGATCGCCCGATTAGAAGGACAACTTCTGTTTACTTACCTCTGTGAACGAGTACAGGAAATTAGATTGAGTAATACTGATTATCGTTGGCATCCAGAGGGATTTATCACTCGTACCTTAACCTATCTACCTGTGACTTTCATCCCCGCAGCTTCAGGAATCTAGAGTCATTTTCCTCATAAAATTGCTATAGTTATAGCCCTTTATCAGTTGTCAGTAAGCAGCTATCAGTAAACAGTAATGTGTTGATATTTGGGTCAGAATTTACCAACAATTTTGATAGGTGTTGTGCGCTGTAACACCAATATCATAGTCTGGATAACTGATAAATGTTTACTGTTCACTGATTTAATCTACCTCAACTTTGGCAGATTAGAGGCTGAAGCAAAAACTATTTCCACTCCCTGATTCTCAGGAAAACATTCGATGAATTCTCGTCACTTAAATAGTTTGATTGAAAAGTTGCTCTTCAGAGCAGAAAATCAACCCCATCAACCCCTTTATTACTTTCTAGATACTAGAGGTAGGGAATATGCTCACCTCACTTATGCCAGTTTATTAACAGCCGTTCAAAAGTTAGGAAGATGGTTGAGCGAAAAAACCGTAAGCGGCGATCGCGTGGCAATTCAGTTATCCACCAGCCCTGAATTTGTGATCACGTTTTTCGCTTGTCTTTACACTAATCGCATTCCAGTTCCCCTGAGTTCACCCAACCGCAAACATAACTGCGAACACTATCAAAAGATTTTTAGCGATTGCGATGCAAGTTTAGTAGTAACGGATGCAAGCGTCCAAGACTTGTTTGTGAAAGAAAGCTCAGAAACATTTGATTTGATCGAGACTTTTCCTTCACTAGAAAGTTTAGAACCTCTGTTGACTTCAGTTGACCGACAAAGTAACGAAATTGCCTTTTTGCAATATACCTCTGGCTCTACCTCTTTTCCTAAAGGAGTGATAGTGAGTCATGAGAATATCATGGCTAACCAGAAAATGATTCAGCGCACTTTCGGTCACAGTAGTAACAGCATAGGGTTAGCTTGGGTTCCCCTATTTCACGACATGGGACTGATTGGTAGTATCTTTCAGCCTTTATATGTGGGATTTTCCTGTTATTTCATGTCTCCGGTTACCTTCCTCCAACGTCCGAAACTTTGGTTAAAAACCATCTCAGACAAAAAGGTAACAACTACAGGGGGGCCTAATTTTGCCTACGATCTCTGCGTCAAACGCATCGATCCCGCATCGTTAGCAGAACTATCCTTATCCTCTTGGGATGTAGCTTACAATGGGGCCGAACATATCAAACTCCAGACCCTAGAACAGTTTAGCGATACCTTTGCTCCCTACGGCTTTAGAAAATCTGCCTTTTTACCTTGTTATGGTTTGGCAGAAGCAACCCTAATTGTTAGCGGTACAGATAAATCTCAAGAACCTTTGGCTTTGACTATCCCTTGTAGCGGCGATGAAGTCCTGGATGCGGATGCATCCCAGCAGAAGGGCAACACCCGCACGGTAGTGAGCAATGGTCAGGTCATGCCAGAATTGTCCTTACGCATCATCAATCCTCAAACTTTAAAAGAATGTCCTTCCCATCACATTGGAGAAATTTGGATTGCAGGGCCGAGTATTACGCGCGGTTACTGGCAACAACCCGATAAAAATCAGGAAACATTTGTTTATCGTGATGGATTGAGATTTTTACGGACAGGAGATTTAGGCTTTGTTGATTCTCAGCAGCAACTTTATATTACAGGGCGGCTCAAAGATTTAATCGTGATCGATGGGAAAAACTATTACCCACAGGATATTGAAGAAACGGTCAAAATGTCTCACCCCGCCTTCAACGAAGTTAATTGCGCTGTGTTTTCCGTTTCTGGAACGTATGCTCAAAAACTGATAGTAGTGACTGAAGTAGTTCGCCAATTTGCACAGCAAATTGATCGCTACACTGATGAGCTTAAACAAGCTGTTCAGACTGCTGTCTATAACCATTATCAACTGACAGTTCATGATACTGTACTGCTCCAGTCAAATACCATTCCCAGAACCACCAGTGGCAAAATTCAACGACAGCGTACCAAGTTGCTGTATCTATTGCAACAACTGGAAACTCTCGAAACAGTCAAAGAAAGTATCTGAAGAGTAAAAATTAAAGTTTATAACTATGCAACAAGCAAGCTATTTAGCTGAAATCCCAGAGCAGTATTCAGTTACAGAAGTAACAGAAGTTTTCCAACCCACAGAAATAGATCACCGCCATCTTCAATATACACCTCTGTCGGGAATCAGGAAATGGATCAGATATGCGTGGTATCCCACCATCGATATGATCAGTCTTATTGGTGCAATTGGGGCGATCACTTCTTTTGTACATCAAGGCATTAGTTGGATTGACCTGGGAATTTTGCTTTTCATGTTTAACCTTGTGGGTTTGGCAGGAGAAGCAGGAATGCACAGACTCTTTGCCCATAAAAGCTATAAAGTAGTCAAACCCCTGCGGATTCTCTTGGCATTGGCTGGTTCAATGACTGGTGAAGCACCCATTCTTGAGTATGTGGCTTATCATCGTCGTCATCACATCTATGCAGATCAACAAGGCGATCCTCATACTCCCCATCACATTGCAGCTGAAAAACCTTTGTCTAGGATTAGAAATATCTGGCACTCCTTTTTTGGCTGGAAGTATAACTCCAAAACCAACCAAATCGCTTCACCTGAACGATATGCCAAGGATGTACTCGCTGAACCAGCAATGGTGATGATCAATAACTATTTTTATGGCATCGTTTTGTCCTCGTTCTTCCTGCCAGCTTTACTAGGTTTTTTATTTACCGGGACTGCTTCTGGTGCATGGACTGCTTTTCTTTGGGGGGGATGTTTCAGATTTTGTGTGATGACCCTCATGGGAGATTTGATTATTCGCGCTGGTTGTCACCTTTTTGGTACTCGTCCCTTTGTCGATCAAGCCAACAGTCACAGTGGTAACATTTGGTTTCTAGCAATTCCCACTTTGGGACTAGCATGGCATAACAATCATCATGCTTTTCCCGGTTCTGCTCTACTAAACATTGATTGGTGGCAAATAGATCCTAGTGGGTCATTTATTAGCTTGTTGGAAAAACTAGGCTGGGCTGAAAATGTCAAGCGACCAACACCAGAACAAGTAAAAGCGAAAAGGTTTCATCCCGAAATAGTTGGTTAATTTTTTCAGCCAGTGCTTGCACAATCTCAGGACTTTCTTTACTTATGGATGCTACGATCAAGACCGAAAAACTCAACAAACCTGTTGCTAAAATTAGAACTCCTGCTAATATCGTTTCCCTACGAGAAGCAATTCAGACATCTCCCTTTACAGTCTGGACTAATGCAGAGATTACTGCTTGTGAAGATGGTTTTGCTGAATTAATAGTCCCTATGCGAGAAGAATTAAAGCAGCATAGTGGTTTTACTCACGGGGCCGTGATTGGTTTTTTAGTTGATAGTGCCTGTTGTTGGGCAGCGGCTTCTAAGGTCGGTGATGTCGTGACTGCGGAATACAAGCTCAACTTTATCGCCCCTGCGGTTGGGGAAAAATTGATTGCTAGAGGTTATGTGATTAAATCGACCTTTAGCCAAGTCATTACTAGAGCTGATGTGTTTTCTGTGAAAGGGACTAAGGAGAACCTTGTGGCTACTGGTTTAGCGACCGTAACCCCCTATGGTTGACCTAAAAACTGATAATATCTGGTCAACTTCATTAGGTAAATGCTAAGACTTGAATTCATTTCCTGAAAAAGTTATCAAAGGTATGTCAAAGCAGGTTTTGTTTCTGATTTTTGAAGCTAAAAGGCAACATCTACAAAAGCATATATTTCAGAATGTCAAAAAGAAGGAAATAGTAGCTTTGTAAAAGCTTTATGCTCAAATCATCTTTTTTCAGTAGCAAAAACTGCCTGACACTACCATAATTTACTTACAAGCAACTTAAATATGTTTGCAACCTTAATTGATACGGCTTTGCCAACCTTGAGAAGTTCCTCAATCATCTACAGTCCCGCTAGTCGTTCTCGGTCTAATATTCAATTTATGGATATGGGAATAACGTGGATACGCTATTGCATTACTGGAGAAGAAAATAAACCCACTATTGTACTTAATACAGACCCTCCTTTAACTATTGAGTCTTACGATCAGACAATTGCCGAGCTTTCTCGCTATTTTAGAGTCATTGTTTTTGAAATACCAGGGTTTGGATTTTCCTTTCCTAAGAGATTAAGTTTTAGATATGATTTTGATTTTATTACAACCATCTTAGTTCAATTCTTAATCCGTCTCAATTTAGGCCCTTATGTATTAAGCTTTCCTTGTCTTTTGGGATTTTGCGCCATTAAAATTGCTAACCTTCATCCTGAGTTAGTTTCTCACATGGTTCTTAATCAAATTCCCACGTGGCAAGGTGCTTTAGAGTGGAAAAAAGGAAGAGATCCTCAAGGTATTCTCTCTACTCCTTTTTTTGGTCAAATAGCTTTACATTTTCTAAAAGAAAAGCGTTGTGGTAGCTGGTTTAACCTCGTAAGTGCAGAATCTCAAACAGCGCAAAAATTAACGGAAATAGCACTTTCGTCTTACAAGTTGGGAGCGTGCTTTTCTCTGGCTTCGTGCTTTCAATTTTACTTGCAAGAACAGCAACCTGATTTAGAACCCGTTAAACAACCTAGCCTGATTATTTGGGGAGAATGCGATGGTTCTCATGCACACACTGATAAGAGTCAGACTCGCCAGTTAACTCTTGATTCTGAAGAAGTTTATATTCAAAAAGCAGGTCATTCTCCTGAAGTTGAAGCTCCTCAAATTTTTGCTGAATCAGTTAAAAATTTAGTTGGTTAAAACTGACTGCGTTACAAAAGTAATAGTATCACTCTACTGACAGCAAAATCCTTCAAGTTCTCTATAAGAATCTGGTTTAATTTGTAAAATTACCTATAAGAACAGAAAATAAGTATAATAATTTTCCATTTACAACTTAAGATTTGTATATGCTCAATCTATGAAATTTGATGCATTTTATAGCTAATAAATAAATCCAATTAACAGGTTATTATGTTCGCAAAAAAAAGTATTTACTGCCTTGCTTCTGTGACAGTTCTATTTACTGTAATGTCAAAATCAGCATCAGCCGCCATTATCAAACAGACTGTTGATGATTTTAATGGCACTTTCAATTCAGTTAATTTACCAATTGGTAGTCGAGAAGTTCCTACAGGGGGAATTTCTGCAATACAGAACCCCAATTTACCAAGTGTAGTTACCTTCGATACAGATACCAAGCAAAGTATTTTTAATCTCAACTTTTTACTTCATTTTCCCCTTTTGAATGCTTTGGGGTTACAATCCATTCCTATTGCTCCCTTTGTAACAGGTTCATATAGGGTTGATGGACAAGATTTAATCGCTGATATGACAGGTCAAGGTATAGTAAGCGGATCTTCTCCTTTTGCCGGAATACAGACTTTCTTTCAAGTTCGATGGAGAGTTAAAAGTCCTTTAGATACTTCTACTTTCCTTGGTCAGATCGAATCAGAAGTTGTCACAATTTGTCCACCTTCTAGTGCATGTGTACAAACTACTGGTACAGGGAGAGCTACTGCCATTCCGGAACCTGGAACAATAGCTGGAATTATTGTTGCTAGTGTAATGGGTTATTGTATGAAACGTCAGAGAAAAAAATCTTGCTAATGTTGTGAAAGTAGTAATTTTTTGCTGGTGAATCTTTGCCATTTGTCTAATTGCAAAGCTATACTTAATTTTTTGATTGTCAGGATTCTCATATGTCACCTTTAGTTAGTCTGATAACTACTTTGGCACTTTTGTTATACTTTGTTTTAACCATTAATGTCAGCAGATATAGAGTTAAATACAAGGTACCCGCTCCTCAAATGTCTGGACATCAAGACTTTGAAAGAGTGCTACGAGTCCAGCAAAATACTTTAGAACAGTTAGTTTTGTTCTTACCTGGGTTATGGTTATTTTCTCTGTATGTTAGTCCATTGTGGGGAACTGGACTTGGTGTTGTCTGGTTGGTAGGACGAATTGCATTCGCTTGGGGATATTATCAAGCTGCCAAGAAACGGGTTATTGGTTTTGCTATTAGTTTCATAAGCACCTTAGTATTACTCCTGGGTTCGCTTATTGGCATTATCCTGTTTCGTGTACAAATATAACTTTGTAATACTAATTCTCTATAATGCTTGACTTCATTTTCTCACAAGGTTGATGTCACAAAACAGCCTTTGAGTAAACCAAATTTGTATCATATTAGTGGCGTTGATTTTACTGCTGTTGATGGTTTTGGTGCTTTAACTGTACTGGTATTATATCAAGTTCGGATAAATAGTTATAATTTCCAAAGTCATTGCACCCCACCCCCAACCCCTAAGAGTGAACAGGGAGGGGAAACGGAGGGGAAAGTTTGACTTCTGTCAAAGGCGGGGTGGGGTTCTTCGCTTTTTATAAGTAATTAAGCGAACTTGATATTATACCGTTTCACTTTAATAATGATACAAATACGTTTCTAGGGGCGCACAGCTAGCTGTGCGCCCCTAGAAAAAATCTATATTTATCAGAATTTTCGTGAAATGGTATGACAACTGGGATTGACATGAAGTTGTGAATTTTTTGAGTAAATAGACCAAGCTAGGGTTTATTTAGGCATTTTGTCATCAGGTAGCGATCGTGATCTTCAAACCCAACTCGGCGATAAAAACTTTGGGCAGAAGTATTTTCGCGCTCAACTTCAAGATGTAACGCCTGAACATTAAGGGAGATGCAAACCTCCTCAAGAAACTTAATTGTTTGCTTACCTATGCCCTGCCCTTGGTAATTAGCTTGGATATAAAGTTCATCAATGAAAGCATCACGCCCTCCGTATTCCAGGCTATATCCTAGTGTGAGAACGACATAACCAATTGCTTGACTCTCGTACTGAATTAACCAGACTCGACCCATTGACTTATCATTTAGCAATTGAATCAGAGCATTACGAGCAACGACCCTGTTAAAGGGGATATAACCATCTACTTCATACAGTTCCTGGATTAAAATGAGCAGTGCCTCAATATCAATATTTTCTGCTAGCTTGAAGTGAATTTTCATGGCGATTTGAAGTGCGAACTAATTGGATAATTTGATATTTAACTTTATTACATTAAGCCTCTGTTTATTCTCTTTTTTTGACGAATGTATTGGTTAATAGAAATTTTTTAATGCTGTAATAGTAAAGAAGGTAGTTGGTACATAGAGTAGAACACTCGCGCGCTCCACAATCTTCGAGTGAAGAAGCCTCACTTGGATCAGTGTAACCTAAGAGCTTCATACCAGCACTAACACCTGCACGCACGCCTAAAACGCTGTCTTCTACTACAGTGCAATATGCAACTTCAACTCCCACAGTGTTAGCAAAAGTTTATGAACACTGTTTTTGTTTCAGATTTAGACTGTACGTTGCATTCAACATTTCTGGTCGAACAGATATGTTTTCAAATCTGACTCTGATACAAAAAATATTTGAAAATTACGTTTAATGTGAATTAGATAGATGTTTTTTGCAAGTCTTTTATACTACACAGACTGAATCATGATAGAATCCAAACTGTGTTCATATAACAAATACCTATGTAACTATAGAAACCCTATTTTGCTTTCATAAGTAGTATATATGTACTATTATTTAAAGTTACATGCTACGTAAATAAGTTCCTAGATCGAAGCGGACTAGTATATTTTAATTACCAGCAGCTAGTAAATATCCTCTAAATTCAAGAAAACTGTTATGATTTACCAGTTGAAAAAACCTCTAGCAGTTGCCACGATTATTGCTACATTCAATATATTGAGTCAAGGGAGCGCGGGTGCTGTCAGTTTTAATTTTACTCAAGGTGGTTGGTCACAAGGTGGAATAGTAACTGGGAGCTTTGAAGGAGAAGATTTAGATAGTAACAGTATTATTTCAGAAACTGAGATTACAAATTTTTCATTAGCTTGGTCAGGAAATGCAGAAGTACCTGAATTTGAATTGAAAGACGTAGATGAATGGCAATTTTCTACAGAGGAGCTTCGCTTAATTTCAGGGTTTACAAGTCAAGCAACAACCTTTTGGTCTTATGACGGTAGATTTGGTTCTGTTGGCATAGGTGCTTTTGCTGGAACAATTAGCGATACAACTGAATCAGCGCCAATATTTGAACCAGTAAGTGCAAAAACTGTTCCAGAACCTACCTCGATTGTTGCAAGTTTGGTTGCCTTGTGCGCCATGCTAGTCAAAAAAAAGTTAGCTAAAAAGCATTCACTCTTTCACAAAATTGCCAGCAGCCTCTGTTGACCACAGTTGCGCTGGCTGCTTTCATAGTTAAATAAAAGAGTAGCGATCGCACAACAGACACCACACCCAAAACATCGTACCCCGAAGGTTAAACTAAATATTACATTGAAATGACATTGATATAAATTTCAATCAATGCCTTCATAGTACAGGCAGTTTTGTTCTTGCCTGCATAACTACTTTAAACATGTTGACCGATGTCAGACTCAACTTCATGGCAATCATTGCCATATAAAACTATCTGTAATGATTGTGCTTTCCATGCATTGGTAGAAGGAGCAATAGAGTGTATTCACCCTGAAGAGTTTGGGGTTAATTGCTCTACTGTCATTTTCTGCAATTCATTTCAGCCAACACTCATAATTGACAGTCCTTGTGTGTCTTTCGGTAATGATGACGCTGGAACGACTAACAAATGAGAATTGGATGACTAACCGCTATTTTTCTGGGTTCATGATCTCTGATATAGCTTTCTGAATTACGAATTATTCAGTCATGCAAATTTACCTGCTATAGTATTGCATCTCAATCCAAACTCGCATTTCAGCTTCAGAACCAAAACAAGCAGAACGACCTGTCAGAGGGTCATAGGCGTGCCAAGCAGAATCACCATTGGCTAGGTGGGTTTGCCAAACTTGCAATTCAGAATTGTTTGTTAGTACAGTAACTAAGTTATGCCACAATTTTTGTAATTTTGATTCTACTAATGACCAAACATCAACTATCTTCATAAAAAATTTCTCCCGGCTCATTAGATGTGTATTACATACTTTCTAGATTCGCTTAGTAATAACTGAATGAGAAGGTACAGATTCATGCACTTTGGACTGGTACAGTAGTAATAAATTCAACTGTTATAGTCAAATTACACTCAACTGTACTAGTTCACACCCAGAAAAATCCCTTATATTGCCTGTAGTCCCTGCTGTTATCCTGAAGGAAGGGTTGCGCTGTGAATATTCTCCTAGACCGACACTCACCAAACCCTATTTATTTGCAAATTCGTGAGTATCTGAGTCGGCTGATTCAATCTGGCAAAATACCTGCTGGGCAAAAACTTCCTTCGATTCGTAGTTTGTCAGAGAGTATTCAAGTTAACAAGTTGACTGTGATTGAGGCGTACAGTCTCCTAGAAGCCGATGGACTCATCCATGCTCGCCAAGGTTCAGGATATTTTGTCAATCGTACAGTCACTTCTGGTTTTACCAAGCGCTCAAATTTTGCCCCAGCCCAAGAGGTAATCATTTCAGAAGGGGAAGGGTCATTTTTCCACCAATATACAAGTTCAATTCAGGCTCGACGGCAGCAAAATATTATTGATTTTAGTTCGGGTTTTCCCTCTGCTTCTAGCTCAAATTATCTCCAAAAAATTGCCAAACGGGCATTGACTAAAACAGGGGATAACCTCTTTAAAGAAGACTTCCCCCAAGGACAATTGGTATTGCGGCAATTGATTGCTCAGATGTTAGTGCAACCAGGATTAGAGGTTTCTCCTGAAGAAATTATTATTACCAGTGGTTCACAACAAGCACTATCGCTGGCAATGCAATATTATCTGCAAAAAGGCGATTGGGTGATTGTGGAAACACCTACCTATCATGGTGCATTGGGGATTCTTGAAAATTTGGGAGCTAAGGTTATAGGAATTCCCATGACTGCGGAGGGAATGAATTTAGAGTTGCTGGAGCAGTATCTTAAAAGTCACCGACCAAAGTTAATTTATACCATCAGTACTTTACATAATCCCACAGGGATCACAACTTGCCAAGAGCATCGGCAAGCTTTATTGGGGTTGGCAGAACAGTACGAATGTCCCATTTTAGAAGATAATGCTTATGAAGGGTTAAATTTTGAACCTGTTCCGGCTCCAATTAAGGCACTCGATCGCGACAATTGGGTAACTTACATCAGTACATTCTCAAAAACCCTGATGCCTGGACTAAGAGTTGGTTACATGGTGGTGACGGGTGAACATCGTCAACCTCTGGTGAAACAGAAATTACTCAATGATTTGCACGTGTCTACAGTGTCTCAAGCAATTGTGAGTGAGTTGTTAGCGTCGGGACATTATCGTCGTCACTTAAGTCGTTTGCGGACTAGTAACCTGCAAAATCGTAATGTGATGTTGCAAGCATTGGAGAGGTACTTTCCTGATGCGATCGCTTGGACTATTCCCAAAGGCGGTTTATTTCTGTGGACTCATCTACCAAACCATTTACCCATTCAAGCAATTTGCCGAGATGCCTTATCTGAACATGTCCTAGTTGCTAATGGTGCAGCATTTTTTCCCGGAGGTGGCTATCCCGCCATGCGCTTGAACTTTTGCCACACACCAGAAGATATTGAACAAGGTATTAAAATTCTTGGTCGCATACTCAAAAACTATTTAACTCCCACTTATATCAGCTTGGGTTTACCATCTCAAGGCAAGAGGCAGGAAGCGGGAGTAGGGAGTTGGGAGTTAGGAGTTAGGAGTTAGGAGTTGGGAGTTAGGAGTTAGGAGTTAGGAGTTGGGAGTTAGGAGTTAGGAGTTGGGAGTTGGGAGTTGGGAGTTAGTAGTTAGGAGGTTTATTCCCAATGCCCCATGCCCAATGCCCCATACCCAATTACCATTGTCAAAATTTAATGACAAATTTAGCTGTGAATTTCTGCTTGGATAACTGGTTATTATGATGTTAGATTCAAACCGCGGTATTTCTATCGATTTTTGAAAAAATAAACCCATGATTTAGAGCTAAAAAGTTTTTGAGGCTGGTATAATCTGGGTTTTAGCTTTTATGATTTTGCGATCCCCGCATCCTCAATTTTGAGAATTGCACACTTCATTTCAATTCCCACTTGTTCATGTGGATTTGTGGTTTTTTGATTCAATTCATACCTTTATTGAGGTCAAACAGGCGTAATTTCACAGGTTGTCTGGGATAACTTTGTGAGTAGAAAGTACCAAGCACATCTCACACATCCCATGAACAGCAATATTCTTAACCTCAAGATTTCTCCTATTACGTTTGCGATTGTTGGCGGTGGTTTTAGTGGTTCTCTGGTTGCTGCAAATCTTTTGCGAAAGGCCACTATGCCACTTTCCATCAAGTTGATTGAACGTAGTTCTCAAGTAGGTAGAGGAGTTGCTTACGGTACACAAGTAGATTGTCACTTGCTAAATGTTCCAGCAGGTAAGATGAGTGCGTTTCCTGACGAACCGAATCATTTCTTAAACTGGCTGCATCAAAACGGACATCAAGAAGTCACAGCATCTACTTTTGTGCCGCGTAAAGTTTATGGAGATTATGTACAGGCGACATTGAAATCAGCAGAGGACAATGCACCAGCTAATGTTTGCCTAGAAAGGATTTTAGATGAAGCGATCGCCATCGAAACAACCACCGATAGCACAACAGTATACCTCAGCAGCGGACAGCGTTTGTATGTGCAAAAGGTTGTGCTAGCTCTGGGTAATTTCTCGGCAACTTCGCCTGCACCTCTGACTGCTGTGGCCAATACTGGTTATGTCAAAGATGCCTGGGCCAGTGATGCGATCGCAGACTTAAATCCAGAAGATGCAATTCTGTTGGTAGGTACTGGGCTAACAATGGCAGATGCAGTTGTAGCCTTGCATCAACAAGGGTTCAAAGGACAAATCCATGCTGTCTCTCGTCACGGATTGATGCCACAGCGTCACAAACCAACTACACCTTATCAGACATTTATTGATGTAGAGACTGCACCAAAAACTGCACGAGGACTACTGCATCTAGTACGCCAAGAACTGCAACAAGCACAAGATTGGCGTGCAGTTATAGATGCCATCCGTCCAGTTACACAACAACTCTGGCAGGTATTACCATTCAATGAACAAAAGCGCTTTCTTCGTCACGTCAAAGCTTACTGGGAAGTTCATCGCCATCGGATTGCCACAGAAATTGCCAACATCCTCGATGCTGCAATCAAGTCTGGACAACTGATGCATTATGCAGGTCGAGTGCAAAGCTGCCGAGAGTTGGCAAATCAAGTAGAAGTGAGAATTCAGGAACGGGGAACACACAAAGATATCACTTTGCAAGTCAAGCGGATTATTAACTGTACTGGTGCAAATTGCAACTATCGCCGATTACAACATCCATTAATTGCCAGCCTGCAAGAACAACGCTTGATCCGTCCCAATGCTTTGGGAATGGGAATCGACACAGCCGCCAACGGTGCCCTTATTGATGCCGACGGCAAGGCATCGCCAATGTTGTATACCTTGGGGACACCGCGTAAAGGCAATCTTTGGGAAACCACCGCAGTTCCCGAAATTCGAGTACAAGCAGCGAATCTGGCACAGGAGCTACTGAAATCCTTGCAACCCAAGACTTATACTCCTGTTGGAGGGGACTGGTTAACTGACAATTCATTGTTCACGTTGAGGAAACCTTCTATGCTATTTCGTCAACTGTTCGATAAAGAATCGAGTACCTATACTTACTTGATTGCCGATTCAGAAACTAAAACAGCTATTTTAGTTGATCCTGTATTGGAGCAAGTAGAACGTGACCTCCAGATATTACACGAACTAGGGTTGACTCTGCGCTATTGTTTGGAAACCCATATCCATGCCGACCACATCACCGGCACAGATAGACTCAGATTGCATACTGGTTGTTTAGGTATTCTCCCTGTGAAGACAGAAGCAAATTGTGTAGACCGCTACATTGCAGACGGTGAAATTTTGCAACTAGGGAGCGTGGAGATTCAAGCGATCGCTACTCCTGGTCATACTAACAGCCACATGGCTTATTTAGTCAATTACACTCATCTATTAACTGGAGATGCCCTATTCATTCGGGGTTGTGGACGTACCGACTTTCAGTTTGGTGATGCTGGATTGCTATATGATGCAGTCACCCAGAAGTTATTCACGTTACCTGATGACACATTGGTATATCCTGGTCACGACTATCAGGGACGAACAGTATCTACCATTGGTGAAGAAAAACGCTGGAATCCCCGGTTTGCCGGACGTAGCCGCAGCCAGTTCATCGAATTAATGAATAACCTTGACCTGCCTATGCCTAAGAAGATGCTGGAAGCTGTTCCCGCAAATCAACATTGTGGCAGAGTTTTAGTGGCGTTGGATTATCAAATTTGAAATGGGAATTGGGAATTGGGAATTGGGAATTGGGAATTGGGAATTGGGAATGGGAAAGCCAGCGCGGTGAGGCAGTACGGTCTTGGGGTCTCCCCCAACGGGAGAGGCAGTGACGCTCGGAAAGCGTAGCGTCTCCCCTTGGGAGAAGACTCGCGCTTCGCTACGCTAACGCAATCGGCGGAAGCCGCCAAGACTGCGACTGCCTCACCAAGTGGAGTAACTGCCGTTAGCAAGAGCGAAGCGCGAGCTTGCGAGCGTCACCCGTAAGGGTCTTGCGGTCTCCCCAAGTAGAGCAAGTGGCGTACGACTGGCGTCATGGGGCATCAATTTCCTAACTTCCTCACAAGTTCCTCAAATTATTATTTTATAAACATAGGTGTAGGACAAAGATTGCTTAAGGAACTTCCAAGTCAAAAAATATCCAACTGTTGACTGTGAACAATCATCAGTTATCAGTCAACAACTTCATAAATGCCAGAGGTCTATATGCTGAAAAAGATTTTAGTTGCATTGGATCGCTCGGAAATGGGGAAGCAGGTTTTTGAGCAAGCATTGGCTTTAGCGCAGGTGACACAAGCCAAGTTAATGCTGCTGCATGTTTTATCCCCAGAAGAAGAGGGCAGTCCCTACTTTCCTATGTTATCTAATGTGGAATACTATCCAGGATTGAGTGGTCAAAGCTTTGAGTTATACCAAAAACAGTGGGATAGCTTTAAAGATGAAGGTGTAAAGATGCTGCAATCCTTCAGTGCCCAAGCAAACACACTAGGAGTATCTACAGAATTTTCACAAACGCTTGGTAGTCCTGGGCGAACAATTTGTAAGTTAGCAGTGACTTGGGGTGCTGATTTAATTATTATGGGACATCGAGGCCGCTCTGGGTTAGCACAAATGTTCCTAGGGAGTGTGAGTAACTACGTGGTTCACCATGCTGCTTGTTCAGTCTATATTGTGCATCACCCAGTCATTGTTAAAAACCCTGAGACGGTTGTCAAAGAATCTACAAGCGTTGTCGGGTCAACACAGTAAAGATGCGATCGCAAATCAGCTAGGTTAATACCAATTCTGTATGAAGATGCGCTAATCCATATTTAAGTACAAGAAAGAAAAACGAACCGCCCTTCGGGTTCAGCAGTGACGCTCGGAAAGCGTAGCGTCTCCCCTTGGGAGAAGACTCGCGCTTCGCTGCGCTAACGCAATCGACGCAAGGCGCCAAGATTGCGACTGCTTCACAAAGGACGCAAAGGACACAAAGAAAGAAGAAGTTAAAAGAATTTGGCGCAGCCTCACAAATAAATGGTATAAGTTGACACCTGGAGGTGAATCTGATGTTACGCCACAGCCAACAAACATTGAAAGATAAAAAGGGGTTAAAGGGCAAAAAGAAAAGAAAAGTTTTACCCCTGACCCCCAATTGGGGCAAAAATTTATTTTGGTGGCTGCTATGGCTGGGAATATTAACAATATCAATATACATATTTCTGAGTTCAGTAAATCTCCCATCCCAGATGGTAATCGCTGATGTCAACAAGTTAGAAGCAGCACCAGGAGAAATACTTTATCGTTCGCAGAAAAAATTAGATGATCAATCGGGAAATGTTTGGCAAGTTGTCCTGTTTAAGCAAGTTTATCCTGGTCAAGGTCAGACTGTAAATCTACGGCTGGTGGGCTTTCCTGATTATGCGGAACTTTTCCATCCCCAACCTTTAAAAATCACTACTGCCACTGGTAAAGTTTTCACTGCTGCTGATATTTTCTTGGATGATGCACCAGCACCGACAATCGGTCAGTATAACTTGAAAGACATATTACCACAATTGCCAAGGGAATCCTTAGTACTGAGTATACCTCTGCCAGGCGATCGCTTTATCAATATCTCAGTTCCTAAATCTGTGGTGCAGGAATGGCAATTGTTAATGGAGAGTTAGTTGTCATTTGTCATTTGTCCTTTCCCCATCCCCCTCATCTCCCCGATCTCTCTCATCTCCCTCATTCCCCCCATCTCCCCTGCTCCCCATCTCCCCATCTCCCCATCCCCCCATTTCCCCATCTCCCCACTCAAGGAGGATCTCATGCACAAGCAAAATCAACATCAGGGCTTGTTTTTATGGGAAAAGTGGGTCATGGCCACCGCTTTTGGCTCTGTTGTGGGTTTTTGTGCGATCGCAACCTTCAATGCGTTAACATCTAGGGCAGAAAATGTCAATATCTACACAATCTTGTTGGTAGTGGGAATTGTTGAAGGGGTAGTTTTGGGATTTTCGCAACTTTTAGCACTACGGCGCTATATTCATAAACCAATTGGATGGGTAATTTTCACCACTGTTGCAGCACTTTTGGCGTGGTTGATTGGTTTAGCACTGAGTTATCTGATGGCTGTGGCTTTCAGTTTCGTAGGAGATGGAATGAAATTTTTGGTGCTGCTACCAGCAATTATTTTACTGGGAGGTGGGGTAGGAGCAGTGCTAGGATGTGCCCAATGGCTGCTTTTGCAAGCATACGTAAGAATATATATCCGCCAAGCAGGCTGGTGGGTGGGGGCTAATACCTTAGCTTGGTCGTTGGGTTTACTCATAGCCTTTATGGATATAGGCTTTGAGCAGTCAGATAAATTGAGTATCCACAATGCTCTCAACGCTGCGGTGACTGGCGCTGCAATGGGGACTGTGGTAGGAGCAAGTACAGGAATTTTCTTAGTTTGGCTGATGAACCTCTCAAGGGGGGAATTGAAAATTAAAAATTAAAGTTGACTGTTGACTATTGACTATTGACTGTTGACTATTGACTAATCAATCATGTTGAATTTGCAAACCTGCCTTAGCTAAATCAAAATCTGGGGGAAAATGGGTATTGCGATCGCAGTCTGCTTTTTCTAGGTTTGCTCCTTGGAGATCGGCTTGAGACAGATTGGCTGACATCAACAATGATCCCCTGAGATCGGCATTCCTCAAATTGGCTTGACTCAAGTCGGCGAAGCTGAGGTCAGTTCCCCTGAGATTAGCACCACTGAGGTTAGCTTCACTCAAGTCAGCATAACTGAGGTCAGATCCTTTGAGGTTAACGCCTTGCAAATCAGCATTGCCTAGTTCTGCTCTACTAAAAGCACGTTTTCCAGCAGTATACTCATCTATGAGAGTAGCTACTGCATTGATGGGCTGTTGAGAATTTACTTCAGACATAATTTGTAATTCGTAATTATAATAATTTTGCTCACAACGTGAGTCTATTTTATAGCTTAGGTTTTTAGCGTTCAAATAGCGATCGCATTTTCCCATCTCATCACAACTGTCAACTTTGGTTGTCATATGATGTCCGGTAAATTGCCCATAATTCTTGTGTTATACCATTTCACGAAATCAGCCATGCAAATGATTTTTCTTTCTCCCCCAGCTTCCCCAGCTTCCCCAGCTTGTCTAAATGCATCAATTTTAAAGTGAAACGGTATTACCCCTCCCCAACCCTCCTCTTAGTAAGGCTAAGGTGTATACACAAGTCTGAAGTGGCTCAAGAATCTGGGTTTTACCCCACCCTAACCACTGCTTGAATTCAATAAACAACCGCCCGAATTCAATAAACAACCGCCCGAATTCAATAAACAACCGCCCGAATTCAATAAATGACCGCCTGAATTCAATAAATGGCCGCCCGAATTCAATAAACAACCGCCCGAATTCAATAAATGGCCGCCCGAATTCAATAAACGACTGGATTTAAGAAGAAATTCGACTTGTGTGTACACGGTAGCCTTAGTAAGGGGAGGGTGCCGTCAGGCGGGTTGGGTGTTTTATTATGCGTAATTAAGCGGACTTATAGCGGTTCTCAAACTAGTGAGATACAATTTTGACCTCTCTCCAAACCTCTCTCCTAAAAGGAGAGAGGCTTTGAATTGTTCCCCCTTCCCGCTTCGGGAAGGGGGTTAGGGGGTTAGGTCTATTTGCATACCTGTACCTCACCGGATTGAAAATGGCTATAATAACATTTGGAATAAAGCGGTCTACTGACAGTAGCAGGAAATCTCTGGCAGCGGCGGAGTTAATTTTCTCTAACGCTTCAATTATCTCAATAACTGCCTCAGCCGAAGGATCTCGGTTTTCATTGACCCATCTATTAATCTAGATTGTCTTATATCCATTGCTACTGCCAGTTAATTTTGGCTGATCGCTCAAAACCTTGAAATAACTTGCTTTCTACTCAGCAACGCCAGATGCTACCCTTCGGGAACGCCTACCCTGCGGGAAGGGCTTCCGCCCAACGGCGAACAAGTCGGGGAACCGCAAGGGCGCACTGGCTCCTCAGCACTCAGAACTTTACTATATCTCTTAAGACTGATAAATATTGATATTTGTTAATTCACATTAACTTACAAAAGATATATCCTTTAAGATGCATTTAAGCTTAAAAGTAATAATAATTATAATTGTAAATTTTTGTCTTTGCTGATTCTTTGTTAAATTATTAACTTTTGGAAAGCAGTTATATGAAGATTTTAGTTGTAGAGGATGATGAGTTAAACGCTTATGCGCTGACTGCTGTTCTCAATCATCAAAATTATGCTGTTGAAGTTGCTACTGATGGCGATGCTGCTTGGGATTTAATCGAAACTTATGACTATGATTTAATCCTCCTAGATGTGATGCTGCCAGGATTAGATGGTATCAGCCTTTGTCGTCAAATCCGCTCTCGTGGTCTGCAAATGCCCATCCTATTGTTGACAGGATGTGATAGCAGTCATGAAAAAGCGATCGGGTTAGATGCAGGTGCAGATGACTATGTGGTTAAACCTTTTGAGCAAGAAGAATTGGTTGCGCGTGTCAGGGCTTTATTGCGTCGCGGGGGAACCACATCACAACCAGTACTAGAGTGGGGGAATTTACAGCTTGACCCTAGCAGTTGTGAAGTCACTTATAACCAAGATTTGCTGTCATTAACTCCGAAAGAATATGCGCTTTTGGAGTTATTTTTGCGAAATAGTCGCCGGGTCTTTAGTTGCAGCATGATTTTAGAACATCTTTGGTCTTATGAAGACACCCCCCAAGAAGAAGCTGTTCGCACCCATATCAAAGGATTACGGCAAAAATTAAAATCTGTGGGAGCGCCCAATGATTTAATTGAGACAGTTTATGGTATTGGCTATCGTCTTAAACCGCAGTTAGAGGAAGCAGAAGACAAAAAGCAGGAGCCAGAAGACAAAAAGCAACAGACAAAAGACAAAAAGCAGGAGCAAACATTAGGTGCAATAGCCGAAATTTGGCGGCGATTTAGTGGGCGGATAGATGAGCAGGTGAAGCAGCTAGAGCAAGCAGCAGCTTTAACTCAGAAGGCTTTCAATTCTGAGTTGAAAGCGCAAGCACTACGAGAGGCGCACACCTTAGCAGGATCATTAGGCACTTTTGGCTTACCTGAAGGTTCAAAGATAGCACGCAAAATTGAGCAACTGTTGAAATCTAGTAAAACCTTGACGCCATCTGAAACAGCCAACTTCCAAAAATGGGTAAAGCAACTGCGTCAGGAAATTACAGCTAAAAATGAACAAACGACATCAAAAGCAGCAACTGCCGATGAATTGCCTTTAGTATTGGTGGTTGACCGCAACCCAATTTTAACTGAACAACTAGCACAAGAATCTGCTAACTGGGGATTCAAAGTGAATCTTGCCACCAATTTAGATACAGCGAGAAACTTCCTCTACAGAGAACATCCCCATGTAGTACTACTTGACCCCAGCTTTTCCCCCCATCAGGAAGATAGCTTTAGCTTGTTGGCAGAACTTGCCCAACGTAAACCGCCTGTGCCTGTGCTTGTTTTTACAGACCAGACAGATTTTACCAGCCGTTTGCAACTAGCTCGCCAAGGCGGACATACATTTTTACAAAAGCCCATGTCCACTGCACAGGTGCTAGAAGCGATCGCTCAACTTTTGCAACAAGCACCTGAAGCAGAAGCTAAAATCCTAGCTGTAGATGATGATCCGCAAATTCTTGCTTTATTGCAGACATTACTTAGTCCTTGGGGACTCAAAGCGATCGCCCTCGATGATCCACGCCAATTTTGGGAAACCTTAGAAGCCGTTGCCCCAGATTTATTAATTTTAGATGTGGAAATGCCTTACACCAACGGTATCGAACTTTGCAAAGTAGTACGCAATGACCCCCGCTGGAGTGAGTTGCCAATCCTGTTTCTCACAGTTCACAGCGATGCCGAAATGGTGAATCAAGTCTTTAGCGTCGGTGCTGATGACTTTGTGAGCAAACCCATCGTCGGGCCAGAATTAGTGACTCGAATTATCAACCGCTTAGAGCGCATGAAACTGCGGCGGCGCTTAGCCCAGAAGGGGAGCAGGGGAGCAGGGGTGCAGGGGAGCGAGGGAGCAGGGGGAGCAGGGGGAGCAGGGGGAGCTGAGGGAGCAGGGGGAGCAGGGGAAGAAATAACTCCCTCATCTCCCTCATCCCCCCCATCTTCCTCATCCCCCTCATCCCCCTCATCCCCCTTTTCCCCCGATTGGCATACCATCTTTGATGCTGAACCTGAGTGCGTCAAAATAGTTGCAGCTGATGGTACTTTGTTGGCAATGAATCCAGCAGGGCTGACAATGATTGAGGTAGATAGCGCCGCAGAGGTGATTGGTAAATCAGTATATCCTCTGATTGCCCCAGAAGATAAAGAAACATTTCGCACAATGAACGAAATTGTCTGTCAGGGCAGTAAGGCTACTATGCAATTCGAGATCATTACTTGCCGAGGTAATCGCCGATGGTTGGAAACTCATGCGGTACCTCTGTGGAATGAACAAGATAACACTTGGCTACAGTTAGCTATTACACGTGATATCACTGTGTATAAACAGACAGAGGCTGAACTACGGCGGGTTAATCGCAGACTTCAGACTTTGAGTAATTGCAATCAAATAATCGTTCGTGCCAAGGTTGAGTCTGATTTGCTGGAAAATATTTGTCAAATTCTGGTGAACATTGGTGGTTATCGGCTGGCGTGGGTTGGGTTTGCCGAAAATGATCCTCAGAAAAATATCCGTCCAGTTGCCCAAGCAGGCTATGAAAATGGATACTTGCAATCACTCAATCTCACCTGGTCAAATACAGTTCGTGGACGAAACCCAACGGGAACGGCAATTCGTACAGGTCAAACATCTATTGTCCAGAACATTTTAACTGACCGTAAATATGAGATTTGGCAGTGTCAGGCCAATTTGCAAGGCTATGCATCATCAATCGCCTTACCTTTAAAAGATAATGGTGAGGCTTTTGGCGCGTTGAATATATACGCCAGCGAAGTAGATGCTTTTGATGTTGATGAGGTGAAACTTTTAGAAGAATTAGCCGAAGACTTAGCATATGGTATTGTAGCATTACGCAATCAACGCGATCGCAACTTTGCCCAAGCTGCATTACGAGAAAGTGAAGAACGTCTTTCCCTGGCTTTGGAAGCAGTACACCTGGGTATTTGGGACTGGAATCTCACGACTAACCAAATAATCTGGTCTGACAGTCATGCCGAATTATTTGGCATCGTTCCTAGTGCATTTGATGGCAGCTATGAAACCTTTAAATCTTACATCCTGCCAGAAGACTTGGAAAGTTTGGAACAGGCAATAAATGATTCCCACCAACAACGAACTGACTTTAATCATGAATTTCGAGTTGTTTGGCCAGATGGCAGCATTCACTGGATTGAAGGTAAAGGTAAATCTTACTACAATCAAGTCGGTGAAACTGTGCGGATGCTAGGTACAGTTAGAGATATCAGCGATCGCAAGCAAGCAATAGCAGCTTTACAACAGAGTGAAGCCAGCTACAAGCAACTTGTTGAACTTTGTCCAGAAGCAATTTTTATTCAAAGTGAAGGTCAATTTGTCTTTTTAAATAGTGCCGCTATTAAACTTTTTGGGGCAACAACAGCTGAAGAATTACTAGATAAAGAAGTACTTGAATTTGTACATCCATACTCTCAAACATTAGTTCAACAGCGGATAAAATACCTCAGAGAATTTCAACAACCTATTCCATTACTGGAAGAAAAATGGCTGCGGTTAGATGGAACAATTATTGATTTGGAAGTAGTGGCAGCACCTTTTATTTATCAGGGAAAAATAGCATCTCAAGTTGTTGCTCGTGATATTTCTCACCGCAAAGCCACAGAGATAGCTTTATACAAAGCTAATAATGAATTGGAATTAAGGGTAGCTGAGCGTACTGCCGAATTAATTAATGTCAACCGCAAATTACAGTCAGAATTAGATGAACGCCAGCGGGCACAAGAAGCACTACGAGTATCTCAATCTCGGTTTGAAGGCATTTTAAGTATTGCTGATGATGCAATTATTTCCATTGATGCCAGCCAAGGTATTACTTTATTTAACCAAGGAGCAGAAAAGATTTTTGGTTATTCAGCCGCAGAAATTCTCGGCAAAAGTTTAGGAGTACTTTTACCACAGCGTTTTTCTCAAGTACATCATCAACATGTAATTGACTTTGGCAAATCCTCAAATTCTGCTAGGAGAATGGGAGAACGACGTGAAATATTTGGTCGCCGCAAGGATGGTACAGAATTTCCAGCGGAGGCTTCCATATCTAAATTAAAGATAGGAGAAGAAGTACTTTATACGGTAATTTTACGCGATATAACTGAACGCAAACAAATTGAGCGGATGAAAGATGAGTTTGTTTCTGTTGTTAGTCATGAACTCCGCACACCTTTGACTTCAATTCACGGTTCTTTAGGAATGTTAGCCAGTGGTCTGCTACAGCCAGACTCAGACCAAGGAAAACGCCTGTTACAAATTGCTACTGATAGCACTGAACGCCTAGTCCGCCTGATTAATGACATCCTAGACATTGAGCGCATTGAGTCGGGTAAAGTGAAAATGGAAAGAGACACCTGCAATCTTACTGAACTGATTGATTCAGCAGTAAATATTATGCAGCCCCTCGCCAACAAAGCCCAAGTAACGCTATCTATTTCTAGTCTACCCGTACAGCTTTGGGCCGATCCAGATCGGATTGTGCAAACCTTAACTAACCTACTGAGTAATGCGATTAAATTTTCCTGTGCGGGTACAACAGTATGGCTAGCAGCTCAACTACAGAAAGATCAAGTACTAATAACAGTCAAAGACACCGGGCGCGGCATCCCATCTGATAAGCTTAAAAGTATTTTTGAGCGCTTTCAACAAGTTGATTCTTCAGATTCACGCGACCACGATGGGACTGGTTTAGGCTTAGCAATTTGCCAAAGCATAGTAGAACAACATGGAGGACGCATCTGGGCTGAGAGTACATTAGGTGAGGGTAGCACTTTTTACATGACTCTGCCAATTTTGACAGTTCTCCCAGCAAACTCTTCTACTCATAATTCCCCATTGGCAATTGCCAATTCCCAATTTCCCACCCCCTACTCTCCCCTGGTTCTAGTGTGTGATGATGACTCAGTTATTCGCGTCGAATTGCAAACGTTGTTGGAACAAGGAGGATATCGAGTGGTGACAGTGGCTACAGGTAAGGAGGCGATCGCTTTAGCATCCACTCTACATCCAGACATCATTCTACTGGATTTGCTAATGCCTGGAATGAATGGTTGGGAAACAATGGCAATATTAAAGGAAGGTGCAAAAACTCAAGATATTCCCATTGTGATTTGTAGTGTTTACAAGCCATCTACAAATAGCCAACCCAGTGCAGATTTTGTTGATTGGGTAAGTAAACCAGTGGAAGAAAGCTATTTGTTGCAGTCACTCAAGCAAGTAATAGCTAAATACTGCAAAGGAGTCCGCATTCTCATTGTTGAAGATGACGACGATTTAGCACAACTACTGGTTACTGTGTTTGAAAGGCATGAAATTGAAACTTTCGTAGCCAAAACCGGACGAGAAGCCATCCGCCTCAGCCAACAAGTTAGTCCTGATTTACTGATTCTTGATTTAATTTTGCCAGAAACTGATGGCTTTGCAGTGGTAGATTGGCTAAAACAGCACAATCATCTTTGTAATATTCCTGTAGTAATTTATTCAGCCAAAGATTTGGATGAGTCAGAACGTAATAGACTCAAATTAGGATATACAGAATTTTTGACTAAAGGACGTGTGACAACCCAAGAATTTGAACAGCGAGTCATGGAATTACTTCAGCGAATTACTCACCAACAAGGTGCTGAGTGCTGAGTGCTGAGTAAAAAAGAAAAAGTAATAATAGTTGCACTACACTTAGAAGTTAAGTAGCTCAAACTAATTAAATGTAAAATCATGTCCGTTTAAACACTTATGATATCTGTGGAGGTCGGTAATTGGTGAGCCAGCGCGGCCAAGAGGGGGTTTCCCCCATGAGCGACTGGCGTTAGCGCAGCGAAGCGCGAGCTTGCGAGCGTCACCTGAAGGGTAATTGGTAAGGGAGCAACGCTTCGGAAAGTGAGGTGGCAGAGCTGGGGGGGCTGGGGGGGCTGGGGAGGCTGGGGAGGCTGGGGAAGAGAAGAAATTAAGTGGATTTAGTATAGTTTTAGTAGCAAAAAGTACGATTTTTTCTTTTTTCTCCCCCAGCTCCCCCAGCTTCCCCCGCTTAAGAGCGCTCGTTTCACGACGATTTCAGAAAATCGCGTTGCTCCCATTGGTAATTGGTAATTGGATTTTGCTATTAGTCATCACATCTTACCCATTACCCATTACTCATTACCTATTACCAGGCAAACCGACTATATCGGAAGTCATTAGCCGAACTTAATATAAAATGTCATTACGAGCAGAACGTAGTGGAGCGAAGTAATCGCGAAAACTCTATTTTAAGGTTTTTAAAGTTGATTTACAAGAATAATAGCAGAAAGCCCATGTTTGAAATTTTATATCACAGCTTCGTAGTCAAGATTTAAAATCCAAAATCCAAAATCCAAAATTGATATCAGAACAGGTGGCGGTAATGACAAAAAAGCGAATTCTAGTGGTTGATAACGAGGTTTATATTCAAGAAGTCGCCAAGATTTGCTTGGAAACAGTAGCAGACTGGGAAGTGGTAACGGCTAGTTCTGGTCAAGAAGGAATAATTCAAGCCGAATCTTACCAACCAGACGCGATTTTGCTGGATGTAATGATGCCAGATATGGATGGTATCACTACCTTTGAGAAATTACAAGCAAATCCAGCAACTAAAAGAATTCCAGTAATTTTGTTAACCGCCAAAGTTCAAGCTTCTGACCGTCGTCGCTATGCTCAACTGGGCATGAAAGCTGCGATCGCCAAACCTTTCAATCCGCTAGAATTAGCTAATCAAGTGGCTACAGCCCTAGGTTGGAACCAAGAAAATTAGCAAATTAATCGGGGAGATAAAAGTTAGGAGTCAGTTGTCAGTTGTTTTATCCCCTCATCCCCCTCATCTCTTCATCCCCCTCATCCCCCTCATCCCCCTCATCCCCCCCATCTCTTCATCCCCCCATCCCTCATTCCCCTGGCAAAATGTCATTAATGTTGACTATCCACGGGATACCTTGATTGACTGGAGAACTAATACTAATTTTGGCTTGGTTGGCAAAGCGTTTTAACTTGCTGGCTAAGTGGGGAACTGTTGTCATGATATGCTGATAGCTTTCTATATCATGACAAATCATAATTAGTATAAGAATGCCACTATTGACTTTGAAATACCAGTGGCAACTAGATAACAAAATGCGTACTAAGCGATCGCACGCTAAGTAAAATCTTCTTTTAATTACTTCTTCGAGTTGGCTAAGTAGTATTTCACTCATTAGCCTTGTTTTATGTGTAGGCAAATCATCAGGAGATAAATATGGTTGTTTCATAGTATTTCACCCTTTTTGTTGACTGATGATTGATGACTGATGGCCGTTGACTGTTGACTAGATTAATGACGCAAGTTTTATATTTAATAGCTGATTAATCTGAGTTAATTCGTGAATTACATCAGATTGTTAGCAAGTCTCATGTGAGATTCGTTCACTCCTATAGGATTTTTATATAATTGATATTGGATTTTTTCTCATTTTCCTCATAATTCTTTAGCAATTAATCTATAAAAATAAATAATTTGTAGTCCTTCTTAAAATAAATTGGGCTATAAAACGGTATCGCAGTGTTACGCAAAAACGTTAACATGAACCCTTCAGAAACACTTCAGTGAACCAGTAATACCAATTCTCTAAAATTCGGCAACAGATTCAAACCAGCAAACCTAGATCCAATTTGAATTTCTTAATGGCAAATTGCCCTAAGAGGATGTCTCTTAAGTCGAAAATTATACTAAAAACCCCGCTTCCATTCCTCTCACGCCAGTTGCTCATGGGGGACTCGGGGCCCCCACGACCGAAGGAAGTGGGTCTTGGGGGTCTTCCCCCAATCCCCTTACGGGTGACGCTCGCAGGCTCGCGCTTCGCTGCGAAGTTCGGCAGTTACTCCACTTGGTGAGGCAGTCGCAGTCTTGGCGGCTTCCGCCGATTGCGTTAGCGTAGCGAAGCGCGAGTCTTCTCCCAAGGGGAGACGCTACGCTTTCCGAGCGTCACTGCCTCTCCCGTTGGGGGAGACCCCAAGACCGTACTGCCTCACTGCACTGGCTAAGCGAAGCAAAGAGAGGCTTTGAAACCCACTCGATACGAGCGTGTAAAGTAGTCAATTGTGCCCGAATATGCCAAAGTTAGCTAAATTGATTTTTTAGACAAAAATAAAGCCGCTGCTAAAATCTGAAATTGAAACTCCTTGAACAACAGCGATTAAGTCGTTGTTAAAAGATATCCCTGTCCCTGTCACATTATTAATAGTCGTGGCACTTAAGGTAAAGGAAGGAGCTTGAACCCCAGTTAGAGAAATTTTATAGTCTCCAAATGATTCTCCAGTATTTGTAAAACCATCTTGTAGTGACCCAACAGGAATATTAGAAAAGCTGGAGATGGCTAAAAAGTAAGTACCCGTGACTAAGAACAAATCCAGTGTAGATTGAAACGTGCTATTGGCATCGTCGCTGGCACTAATCAACAAGCCATTAGAGTCAAATAAGAACAACTCAGTATCAAAATTTGCCCCATCGATTGTTGTGGCAGAAAAAATTTCATCTTCATCCACAGAGATTTGGAACACGTCAACGTCGTTGACATCAGAGATTGTCCCAGTTATGGAGCTGAGTTTCCCCAATCCGCCAGCAATAAATTGAGAATCAGAAATCGACTGCCCGGCATCACCAATTTCAGCCGCAGTAACAGTATCCTCTTTGGGAGATGATGGTAGTTCAATTAAATCTTCGTTGATATTAAAGTCAGTAATAAAAGCAAAATCACTATCTCTAAAATCATTATAGAAAACCTCAGTTCCTGCTCCCAAGACAAAAGTATCACTTCCTGAAGAGCCAGTTAAAGTATCAAGTTCGCCCCTCCCGAATCCAAATTCTCCCACAAAAGGTTCAACCCCTATCAAGCGATCGCTACCCTTTCCACCCGATAAGGAATCGTCGCCAGCTCCACCAATCAATGTGTCTGCGCCATCTCCACCACAGAGGGTATCATCGCCAAAACCAGTGCCACCAAACAATAAATCATTGCCAACCCCGCCATTGATGATATCATCTCCAGCATCACCATTGATTTGATCGTTACCTTTATCACCTGATATATCATCATTTCCGGCACCCCCAAAGATGCGATCATTGCCATCGTCGCCGGAAATTACATCGTCACCGTCGCCGCCATTGAGGTTGTCATTTCCAGCATTACCATTAATGACATCATCTCCAGCATCACCAAAGATGCGGTCTCCTCCACTACCAGCAATGATACGGTCATTGCCATCGCCGCCATTGATGACGTCAACACCACTGCCACCATCAATAAAGTCATTCCCTGCATCACCATAAACTTGGTCATCACCATTCCCGCCCTCAATGATGTCGATTCCATCTCCAGCAATGACAAAATCGTCCCCATCACCGCCAAAGATTTGGTCGTCGCCAGCCAGGGAAATGATTGTATCATCACCTTCTTGTGCAAAAATTTGATCGCTCCCTGTTGTGCCAGAAAGGAAATCGTCTTCAGCTGTACCTTTAATAGCCATATATTTTTCCTTTTGAGTTAATCTTCAGTGCTTTGCATATTTCAAAGCAAATTTTGGAGCTAAACAAGCATTAAATAACCTAGGTCATCAAGAATAGTCTTGACGAACCTCACTTTTGAACTGTATTTGGGCAAGCAAATAAATTGCTGGTGTCAGCTTATTGGCTTTTGGGCACTGTGAAAATACTACTTTACATAGATGCAAATGTTAATACTTTAAAAAAGTAATTTTTTTAAAAAGAATATTTAACTATTTATACTCGCAGGCTGAATGCTAGTATAGTTTATTACTTTTTTTAGCCCTGAAGTTGCTATCTTTGAATAAGCTGATGCGCGTCTAAATTGCATATTTGGTTGTTTAGGTCGTCAAGGGTCAACAGTCCAGAGTCAAGGTTGAACTTGGACTTTTGACTGTTGACTCTGGACAACCCTCATGAGTAACTACGCAACTTAAATGCGTAACAGCTTACAACTTGGTATTAGAATCATCTTAATTTAAGGACTTGGTGGGGGTGCGATCGCTTGTTTTCCTCTGTTCATATCTTGTAGCAGTTACGTTATTGACATTTTTGTAGAGTGGGTACTGCTAATGATTCGTTCAAACCATGATTTTTACGTTGTTGGCATTGCCCACCGCAAGGTTAATTGACAATAGTGCAAGATCTCAGTCTCACAAAGCCGTTAAAAGTGCGATCGCCTGACTGCACCATCCCCTTTCACAGCAGATTTATTAGTTAATAATTGATATTTATAGTTTTTATTCTGGTTTACCGAACCGCAAAAATTCGAGTTAACCGTAATCTTTTTTCATGCATTATTTAGTGCGGTAATCATGATTTATGAGGTGATAATAACCGAATTTACATAAATTTAAATCCTAATAATATGAATATGTAAGCACAAAACGAAGTGCAAAAAACATTAAATAAAAGCTAACTAAAGTGAGGAAGAGTTATGGCAATTGTTCGTTGGAACCCCTGGAGAGAAATCGACACTCTACAACGTCAAATCAATAATTTATTTGAAGATACAAGAGTACCATCCACATTGTTGGAAAGAGGCTTGATTAAAGTTCCAGCTGCTGAAATCAAAGAAACCGAAGATGCTATTCATCTGAAGCTAGAACTGCCAGGACTAGAAGCTAAAGACCTGGATGTACAAGTTACAGAAAATGCCGTTTACGTTAGCGGTGAACGGAAGTCTGAAACTAAAACTGAGGAAAAAGGTATTACCAAGAGCGAATTTTACTACGGTAAATTCCAACGTGTCATTCCTCTATCTGCACGAGTTCAAAATACCAATGTCACCGCAGATTACAAAGATGGCATTTTGAATTTGACACTGCCTAAAACTGAGCAAGAAAAGAACAAAGTGGTCAAGGTGAATTTGGAACAACCTGCTGCTGAGTAGTCTGGCGACCCAATTTTAATACGTGAAGGTAGGGAGTAGGGAGGAGCCACTGCGGTCTTGGGGTCTCCCCAAGTGGAGCATGTGGCGTTAGGGAGTAGGGAGTGGGCAAAGAGTTTTTTCTATTTCTTACCTTTACCTATTCTCAGCAAAGATAACTTGCCAAACTACTAGTGTGAAACTACTTTACCTCCAATGATTAATTGAGATAGCTAAGAGCTTGGTTATGACCAAGCTCTTTTTTTGCAATTGTCTGTAATATGCGATCGCTGCTTTATTTTCCTACAAAAATTGGGGCGATCGCTTTACTTTTACCACGGCGCTATCTGTGCCAAATAACTTGTTAGTGCCACTTCCGAATACTATAGACCCAATTGGTAAGCCTTGTAAGCCAAAAACTGTGGGATCTGTGTCGAAACGAAAAAAACCTGTAGCCAAGTCTACTTCAGCGTAAGTGAAACCATTAATTGTATTTAGACCATATGGCGCATCACTACTTTCTCCAGATAAAGATGCTATTGCTAGGTTCTGTGTGATGGCTGTAGAAGTAGACAATATGTCATAGTTAGCACTAAATGCATAAGTAGTCTTGGCTATAGCTTTTGTGGGATTACAGGCAAAGCTAATTAAGGTCACAGCTACAGGAAATAACCACAAACTTTGTGAACGCAGCATGATTGGCATTGACTCTATAAGTTGCAGAAAAAATTAACTATAATTCTACTAATATAGTGTGCAATATCAATCACTGCGGTAGATATAGCAAAGTGCATAAAAGCGATCGCTTAATCTTATGGATTTCTCAGACTTTCTGTATTGTCGGCAGTACGGCCTGTATTAGCTGCTGTGCGAAATGCCACCATCAAACCTTCTAAGCCAACCCTAATCAATATTATGTACAACAAGGAAGCCAGCGGTGCAACCAATAAGGTAAAAATCCCAGGTAAAAATCCACCACGAAAACTAGCTGCAATAAAACTTAGCGCTCCCAAGCCAACAAAAAATATCGCAATTCCGTAAAGAACACCCACGACTCTGGGAGTTATAAATTCTGAAAACGAGAAGTCGAAAAGTGCTGTAAAAAAACTTCTGGAGTTAGCCATACTACACCTATCTATCTAATCGATTAAATTTAAAGCCTTTAATTTTTATAATGCTTAAGTTAGATAAAATTCATACAAGCATCATAATTATTTGTATTTTTCTGGCAAAATTGAGAATTATTTAATATTATTTATTCTTGATTAATTTATTGCAAAAAAATAGACAATGCCGAGGCTGAAAACGAGTCAAATCGGCATTGTCATTGTATGAATATGGGAATTTAAATCAACGTGAGTTAGATGACCTCTCCCTCCCGGCCTCCCTCTCCTTAAAGGCGTACTCCTTCGGAGAAGCAAGCTACGCGAAGCGTCTCCGTAAGGAGAGGGAGGAGGAACTAAAAAATAAGGGTTTTACTCCCCTCTCCTTGTAGGAGAGGGGCCGGGGGAGAGGTCAAAACAGTACTCATTGAACTCACGATAAATCACTGCGATCGCTCCATAAGCCACCAACAGGCTCAAAATTTACAATACTTACGCTCATTTTCATCAATTTGTAGTTGAGGTTGTGAAAAGTCCAGAGTCAACAGCCAAAAATCTAGGTTTTCCAGACTATTGACTATTGACTATTGACAGCCTGAACTTTTATTGAGTGTGCCAGTTGCGTAAGTCCTAACTCAACTACTCCCACTCAATGGTTCCAGGCGGCTTGGAGGTAATGTCATAAACCACGCGGTTAACGCCTTTGACTTCATTCACAATGCGGTTAGAAATTACTTCCAATACGTCATAAGGTACTCGTGCCCAATCTGCGGTCATGCCATCTTCACTCTTGACAATCCGCAAAACAATGGGGAAGGCGTAGGTACGTTGGTCGCCCATAACGCCAACGCTACGAACTGGTAGCAATACAGCAAATGCTTGCCAGTACTCATGATATAAACCGCGTTGGTTAATTTCTTGCCGCACAATCAAATCGGCATCACGCAGGATGTTTAACCGTTCGGCAGTGACTTCGCCTAAAATGCGAATTGCTAAACCAGGGCCGGGGAAAGGTTGACGTTGGACAATTTCTTCTGGCAAACCAATGGAACGTCCAACTTTACGGACTTCATCTTTAAACAGTTTCCGTAAAGGTTCCACCAATTTAAACCGCAAGTCTTTGGGTAAGCCGCCGACATTGTGATGACTCTTAATTTTCACCGCTACCCGTTCACCAGTTTGAGGATCAACATTGGTGTCTGCGGATTCGATCACATCTGGATACAAAGTTCCTTGAGCCAGATAATCAAAGTGACCGAGGCGTTTAGATGTTTCTTCAAATACTTTAATGAATTCGTGACCGATGCGACGGCGTTTTTCTTCGGGATCTGTGACACCAGCAATTGCAGACAAAAAGCGATCGCGGGCGTTAACATACTCTACGGGAATGTGAAACTGCTCTTGAAACAGCTTTACTAACCGTTCTGGCTCATACTTCCGCATAAAGCCTTGGTCAATGAACACGCAAGTTAGCTGATCCCCGATGGCTTTATGCAGCAAGAAGGCTAAAGTAGAAGAATCCACTCCCCCAGACAGTGCTAACAGTACTCGTTTGTCACCGACTCTGGCGCGAATTTCCCGAATCGATTCTTCCACAAAAGCCGCTGTTGTCCAGGTGGGTTCGCAGTCACAGATGTGGTAAACAAAGTTGCGGATTAATGCCAAACCACCAACAGAATGCACCACTTCGGGATGGAACTGCACGCCGTAAAGTTTTCTTTCATGGTCAGCAATGGCAGCGCAAGGAGTATTTTCTGTATGAGCCAGTAATTCAAAGCCTGGCGGCATTTGAGTTACTGAGTCACCATGACTCATCCACATGGTGGTGCCATCTTCGACGTTAGTGAGTAAATCTGTGGGATCATCAATATATAGTGATGCCTTGCCATATTCACCGCGATCTGCCCTTGCCACTTCCCCACCGAGTTGGCTGACCATCAGTTGCATTCCGTAGCAAACACCCAAAATGGGAATTCCTAATTTCCAGATTTCTGGGTCACAATGGGGAGCGCTATCACCATAAACTGAACTTGGGCCACCAGAGAGGATGATCCCTTTGGGATTTAGCTGGCGCAAATGTTCAGCTGTAGTGCGATAAGACAAAACTTCCGAGTATACTTGAGTTTCGCGGATGCGACGGGCTATAAGTTCAGAATACTGAGAACCGAAGTCGAGAATTACAATCATTTGACGATCCAGTCGCCCCAAAGGTTCTAGTGTTTGGGGTGCTTGGTCGGTTAGTAGAGTCACCGCTGTATTCATGATGGGGGGTGTAAATGTAAGGTAGATAGTCGCTGTGTGGTTTAACAAAATACCACTTATCTGCGGAGTCAGGCTAGTAAATGGTAAGTTAATCCTCCACAAACGCTCTTGTTGAAAGCGTTAGCTTTGACGATGGTTATGACATGGTATCAGAAAGAATAACTTATCTTTCAGTGGCTACTGAAAAGCTAATTATTTGGATTATTTATGATTATTCATAATAAATTAACATAATTTTTCCATTAAGATGCAGGCAGTTTTGCTCTTAACGATAATTTTACGATCGCGGTCAAAGAGAATAGAGCCACAAACTGTTGTTGCTGCCAGGTCGCGGCTGCTATGGCTTTGGATGTATTCAGTAGAACGAGTATCAATAGCTTGGGCGATCGCGCCATAAACTTGCTCAACCCAAGTACTACCAGTGGATTCATCTAGCGATCGCAAATACTTTAATGCCGCTTCAGCGGTAGCACTATGAAACACTACTTGTATATCTGTTGACTTTAAATTAACTAAGGCACAGTGGGCTGCCAGAATTTCTCGCCGTCCATCAGCCAAGTGGTGATGAGTGTGAAAAATTCCTCCAGCCAGTTTCAACAACTTGCCATGATAGCCAAACAATAAGATTTCTTTAACACCTAAGACATCAGCTTCTACTAACATTGGCCCTAGCCAATTAGCAGTTTTTACCAGTTTGTCGGGATTAATACCGATTTTTCTGGCTAAATCTAAGCCATTCTCGCCAATACAAAATACTAAGCTTTCAAAACGCTCAGCTTTCTGTTGTAATTCGCTACGAAATACGTTTAACTGATCTGGTGTACTCAAAGGTTGAGAAATTCCTGTTGTCCCCAACAGAGAAAGTCCTTCCACAACGCCAAAAGCAGCATTAGAAGTGCGAGCAGCAAGCGATCGCCCTGATGGTAGAATAATAGTCACAGTGATTTTTTCTGCCCCTACTAGCATTCGGGACAAATTTTCTTTTAGCAGCTTTTGAGCATAAGCATAAATAGCAGGCTTGTCATCAGCATTCAGTTGCTTGCCAATTCCTTCCCCCCCTTTAATAATCACTGCTTCCTCATCCCCCTCATCCCCCCCATCTCCCCTTTTTAATTCCACCAACGCCCAAATCGGTGTATTTCTAGTCAGGTCAAGATTATCACCAGGGTCACTGCGGGTAATTGCCAAAGCCATATTTTCAGATAGTCCCGCTACCTGTTCAATTGGGATTTCTGCTATTTGTGCTGGTTCAATTAAATCCACCGACACAGTTTTTAGTGGTTGACGATGGCGTAACCAGTGTAAAGCCGCAACAGCAGAAGCGCAGGCAAATACCGGGAGTGTGTATCCAGAATGGGACATTGGGAAAGAGTTAGGAGTTAGGAGTGAAGAGTTAGGAGTTAAAAGTTGGAATTAATACTAATTTTGGGATGAGAAGGCTTTACCCAAAGGCTGTTACAACAGTTTCAAACAATACTAATGTCAGCATTTTTACATGATTATGTCTATATTTTTAAATTTTAACCATTGCTTTTTCAAGATACGCTTATAGGACTTACGCAAAACTACACGCTACTTTCTTTGGGCAATTCATGAATTGCCTGTACATGGAGAAAGCGCAACGTCATGCAGAAAAAGTTGGTATTAATTCCTAACTTTCAACTCCTAACTCCTCACTCTATACGCCCACTTCTGAGAGTAAAGATTGCATAGCTTCCCAAGTAATTCCTCTTTCGATATAACGAGGTGTTTCAGGATTATACGGACTTTTGATGCGGTCAATACTGATAATTGTGGCTCCATCTGGTATCACTGGTTCATCTGGATCAAATGCGGTTGGACGCATTAAAGAACTGGAAAAGCCTTTAAAAATAGCAACTTTATCTTGCTCATCGCCTATTGTCACTGTCACTAATAATACTTCTTGTGGGCGTTTGCTAGTGTATTGTTCTAGGCGCTTGCCAATGGAATTGTTCATTTATGGGAACTTTACCATTTAGTTGGTTATCGAGTTGTAGCTGAGCGTCCTTGCTTGCCCAGCCTAATCAAAACAAAGTAGCTTAAATAAGCCACATAAATTACTAAAGCGAGTATGGCAATAAAGCCTAAGTCCTTGAGATGGAAAATTTCTTTCAACAACAAGGGGGCTTCAAACCAGACGCTACAATAGCGAGTTTTGATGGCAGTTTCGGACAAAGCACAACCGACAAAAGGTACAAAAGCGATCGCGCTCAAAATACAGTAAACTGTTGCTGCCCAGCGCCAAGAATTAAAAATCAATTTCAAAGACCCACTTGGCTGATACTCGATTTCATCGTTGAGATCGGCCCAAAACCATAATGAAATAGGAATCAGGACAAGTGCCATTAACCCGGTGATAAAGCTAATTGGATACCTAGCAATCATTAAGTAAATTGTGATCAGTAGTAGACTAGCTACTCGCCAGTAAATCATTAACAGTCGTTGTATTGCTTCTGCTTTCTGTACAAAGGCCCAAATTAGCAGAATTAAGGGAATCACCACCGTGAATAATATTGCCAACCAGTAATCAGTCCATACGTAAGGGCGAAACCAAACTTCCATAGTGTTTTTCAAATGTAAAGGGATCGGGGATTGGGGATCGGGGATTGGGGATCGGGGATTGGGGATTGGGAATTGGGAATTGAAAGAATCTATAAATATATCTCTTTTTGAGTCCCCAGTACCCAGTCTCCAGTCCCCAGTCCCCAATCCCCAGTTCCCAATTAAAAAAACAAGCAACTCACAGAACTTACACTGAAGTACCTTGTACAAATTTCTCACAGCCTCCGGGAGAGTTGCGGAACTCACCCGAAGCTATCTGCTAGTACACTTGAACAGACCTCAAATTTTTCAAAGCTAGGAGTTACTTATAAGGCAAACCAGCCTCAGAGTATAAAACCTAAACTTCCCAAGCATAACTTTGTCACCTAACTCCCGCCAGTAGGGAAAAAGATGAGCAAAAGGTGTGGATTGAGGTTTGATACAGGAGTTGCGTAAAGGTACAAGATATCAGTAGTCAGATTCTGGTTGCTTGCTTATCAGATGACAAGAAATTTTGATCAACTCAATTTCTACTCATCATAAACTCGGCACTCAACTGCTTCTGGGTTGTCATCACAGTACTTTTCTAGGGAATTTTTGGGCTTTTGTTGGCGCTGGTGGGAGGCTTCAGCTTGCAGTTCTTCAACTGCATCCCAAGCGGCGGCACACTCAGCGGAATTGCTACCGGAAATATCGCAGACAGCGCGAGCTTGTTCGACTTCTGCTTGAATTTGTTCTTGGATGTCGCTCATACCTTTAGTCTCTTTGTGTGGTGTTAATACCAGTATAGAAAAGGTGCAAAAATGGCTATTTTTTGTTCTATCAATCACCATTCTACCTAATCAGCGGATTCACTTGCTGTTGTAGCCTGATGATCGATAACGATTACAGCTATTAGCTGCGTCTATAGTGTATCGCTGTTGATCTTTTAAGATTTGATAGAGTCACTACTGCGAAAGCGTAACAATACACTATATTTAGTGCATGTAGTCACAAATCACAACCCTAGCTGCTTAGCATAAAGCAGTGACTGAGGGAAAATAAAAAAAGCTGGCATCAATTGATTGTGAGGATGCGATTCTCAAGAGAATAAAAAATTAACAACTACTAGCCCAAAAACAAAGAAGCCCAAAACTCATGGCAGACCAAATGCAGTGGGCAAACGCCCTGTCAACCCTTCCTTCTCTAGAAGCAGCCATAGCAGATGTGGTAGAAAGAGCTGTCTCGTCATTAACAGCACCTGCGAATCTAGGGCTGGTATTTATTTCATCTGCTTTTGCGAGTGAGTATTCCCGGCTTTTACCCTTGTTGGCCCAAAAGCTTTCTGTGCCAGTTCTCATTGGGTGTAGTGGTGGTGGCGTGATTGGTACCACAGCTATAGGACAAACCCAAGAACTCGAAGCAGAAGCGGCCCTGAGTCTAACTTTGGCGCACTTACCAGGTGTGAATTTACAAACTTTTCATGTTGTTGCTGAACAATTACCTGACTTGGATAGTTCGCCAGATGCTTGGATTAATCTGACTGGTGTGCCATCGTCACCCACACCCCAGTTCATTTTACTTTCTAGTGCCTTTGCTTCGGGAATCAACGATCTATTGCAAGGGCTAGATTTTGCCTATCCTGGCTCGGTGATCGTGGGAGGACAAGCCAGCGCTGGGGGTTTTGGTGGTCGTGTCGCTCTATTTTGTAACGATCGCCTTTATCGTGAAGGAACGGTAGGCTTGGCTTTGAGTGGCAATATTGTGCTAGAAACAATTGTGGCACAAGGTTGCCGACCAATCGGCGAGCCAATGCAAGTTACAAAAGCTGAACGCAATATCATCTTAGAACTCGATGAAAAAGTACCGCTGGTGGTACTAAGGGATTTGATTTCCAGTCTCAGTGAAAAAGAACGGATGTTGGCACAACATTCGCTGTTTATCGGTATGGCAATGGATGAGTTTAAGCTGTCTTTACAACAGGGGGACTTCTTAATTCGTAGCATCCTGGGAGTAGATCCAGCCGGAGGCGCGATCGCCATTGGCGATCTCGTCCGTCCTGGTCAACGTCTGCAATTCCACCTCAGAGATGCCCAAGCATCCGCTGAAGACCTTAAATTACTCCTAGAACAGTATCAAAATCAACAACTATCCCCACACTCTGCCGTTGCAGCCTTGATGTTTTCCTGCGTTGGCCGTGGCGAAGGACTTTACGGTAAACCCAATTTTGATTCTGAACTATTTCGGCGCTACATCCAAGATATCCCCATAGGTGGATTTTTCTGTGGAGGAGAAATAGGCCCTGTGGGCGGTAGTACATTCATACACGGTTACACATCAGTATTTGGCATTTGCCGACAAATTAGTGCTGAGTGCTGAGTGCTGAGTGCTGAGTTGGGATTTATGAGTTATCTTTTGATAATTATCTTTTAACTTCTAACTCCTCAGTCCTAACTTTTAACTCCTCACTCCTAACTTTTAACTCCTCAGTCCTAACTTTTAACTCCTCACTCCTAACTTTTAACTCCTCACTCCTAACTTTTAACTCCTCACTCTTTAGTAAAAGGGTGGTATTGTTATCTATAAATGTCGGCGTTCCACAAGTAGCGATCGCACCATAGGTCTGAAAGTAGCGACGCACTTTTTGGGGAAATTGGGGATAGTCTAACACTGCATCTCCATCGGCAATGGTTGCCCAAAAATCACGCAGACTAGGAGCGAGTTCTTCTGCCTGGGCTAATGGTAAGTATAAAGGATGCTGAGTTAATAGCTTGACTAAAAAGGGGAAAGAGCGATCGCCCATCCATTGCCGTGACAATTGTTGCAAGTCAGGAAAATCTGGTACTGATGACACGCGATGAGATAAAATTTGCAACCATTCCCTGCCGTAGTTATCCTGTTGAAACTCTAGAACACGATAAGCATGAGGATAACTGACTAGAGAACCTGTGGTAATATCGTATACTCCACCCGCATAAGCAACATCTTGAACGTGTAAATGCCCTGTAAAAACTAACCTCACACCGTAGCGTTGTAATATCTGCAAAAGTTGAGGCGCATTTTCCAACATATAGCGATTTCCCAGCGGATGGCGCGATTGCTGTGGTATATGCTCAACAACATTGTGATGCACCATTACCATTACTAATTCATCAGATGCAGCTGCTAAAACTTTTTCTAACCAATTTAGCTGTTTGACATCTAAACGCCCTACTTGCTGACCTTGTTCATTAAAAAAGTTAGAATTCAAACCTATCAGCCTGACTCCAGGCAGCAACTGTTGAGTATAGTAAAGTTCATTGGAATTGTCATAGCCAAATTGGCGATAATAGTTTGGAAAATCGGCACAAGCAATGGATTGATAATCTGCCATCAGCACAGGAACATCATGATTCCCAGGAACAACATAAACTGGAAAAGGTAGCTGTGCTAAACGTTTTTGCAACCAGATATGATTCTCTGGTTCACCATGCTGGGTTAAATCTCCCGGAAGTAAGAGAAAATCTAAATTTAGTTGTGCTAAATGCGCTAGCACACTTTCAAAAGCTGGGATACTAACTTCCACCAAATGAAAACGACTGGGATGATCCCAGATTGTGTGAGGGAGCGCGATGTGTAAGTCACTGACTACAGCAAACCGAAAATTTAGAGACATTGATTCCACGAGAATTTTATAAATAGGGGTTAAAAAAAGCTCTTTTTTTAAAAGTATAACTCTTGCTTCGGCAAGCTGCGTAGGAGTACTACTTAACATTTGTATACATTAACCTCTTGCATAAATATTTTTTGTCTCACCCTTCAAACGCACAAAAGGGCACTTCCGTGATCAAACAGTCACTCATGGTTTCCTAGCTTGAGGAAAGTGTCCATCGTGTAGACAAAAGAGCGAATTGAAGAAGAACTCAGCTGTGTCAGAATTCAGGAGTCAGAATCAATCAGTCGCGGGTCTGAATCCCCGACTGATTGAAGACCACCTTTCTTGAAATTTGGTGGGGGTCTTAAGCCCATTTATCCATCCGCGGCTTCGCACAGAATTCGCGCCTGAATTCTGGCTCCTGACTCCTGAATTCTTTCTTGATAACTAATTTTGCAAGAAGTTTATTTAACGTTACTGAATTATATAGCACAGTGACACTTGTTTTAAATAACACTTGTAAACCTTGTTATTTAGAAAATAGAAAATAGTATATTTAAAAATTAAAAATAAAAGCTTAATTTGTTATTAATAATTAGATTAATATCTATTAAGATGCAATTAAAAATATTATCTTTTCAGTATATTTAAAATTAGATAATCAAACTAAAAGTACAGTTGAAAATTAATACAAATTAGCCATATATAGCAAAGTGCTGAATGCTAAAGAGCCAGCCGTGCTACCTCACCACGCGGCTGGCTCTTCCACATCCTACACCCTGCCCGAACTAGGTTCTATTTATCATAAGGGCGTAAATCTTACCTAGTTTTGGTCAAGAAGATAGATACTGTCCAATGTCTGGTTGTTGACGACGCAGAATATTCATAGCTTGCTGCTGGATTTGGCGAACTCGCTCTCGACTGACATTTAGCTTCTCCCCAATCTGAGCCAAACTTCGTTCTTGATTATCTAAGAGTCCAAAGCGCAAAATTAATACTTCACGCTGCATGGGTTTTAGTGATGCTAACAAATTATTTAAGTCTTGGCGTAGCAGTTCTTGGGTGATATGTTCATTTGGTGAGACCCCCTCATCGCTGAGGAGTTCACTGAGTTCTGTATCTTGGTTATCCCCCACTTTTAAATCTAAAGAAACTGTCCCACTAGCAGCACTCAGATATTCTCGAATTTGGCTCGGCTCTAAGTCCAATTTTTGGGCAATTTCTGCGACAGTAGCACGGCGACCGAGTGTTTGAAACAATTCTCGCTGCACCTTCTTAATTTGATTGAGTTTTTCGTTGATATGAATCGGTAGCCTCACCGTGCGGGATTTTTCTGCGATCGCTCTTGTGATTGCTTGACTAATCCACCAGTATGCGTAAGTTGATAATTTATAACCTCGGTTGGGGTCAAACTTTTCTATACCCCTTTGTAAACCTATTGCTCCTTCTTGAACCAAATCCAAGAACTCGAGATTGCGACGCTGATATTTTTTAGCGATCGAAACCACTAGCCGTAGGTTTGCCGTTACCATCTTTTGCTTGGCTCGTTGACCAAGGTTTAGTATTTGAGTGACTTCAGTTTCGCTTTTGTTTACAAAATTAGCTAATTCTGCTAGGCTTGGTTCCCGATGCAATTGTTGACTAAGCTGCTGTTTTTGCTGCTCAATGGCAATCATTTGTTGTACTTGCCTGCCATAAGTTATTTCTTGGTCTGAGGTTAGTAATGGAAACTGACCAATTTCTTGCAAATACACGCGTACCATGTCAGAACTCAGGCTGGACATACAACTTTAACACTTCTCCATAATTAGACGAATCTAAAAGTATAAATCAAATAGCTCAAGAAATTTTCCCAATTTGGCTAGTTTCAAAATTTTAATTTGTGGGTAAAATGCCTAAACCCTAACCGAATCAATCAGGGACTGCTATCTGGTGTAGCAGCTGTAGCGATCGCCTCTGTTGAAAAACCTCTCAATCCCAATTGCACAAACAGCGAGATCAACCCGCCAAACTCCACCCGACGGCATCAGCGGCGTCAAGCTGAGTTGTGCTGTGGCTATAAAATTTAAGTCACGCCTTCTTTGGTCAAGGCAGCCCGCTTCAAGTGATCTTTACTTTCCCAATTTTGGGTAAATGTACCAACTGCCCTTGGATATATTCTGGCTTTATGGGGGCGGGAAATCTACTCATCTAGCACCCCCAAAGACGCCGCCCTTAAGGGCGGCGTTTAAACTATCTGGATTACTGCTCATCTTTACAGAGAATTGGTATAAGGCAATAAAAATAACCGAAGAACCTTAACTTATTTAACTTTCCTAACTTCGGTTGTTAGATAAGAAATTAGATATAAAAATGAATTTACCAAGCCGTGTTGGGGCGGGTGTGGGGGAGCCAGCCTTGTTTTGCGGGTTTCCCTACAAGAGAGCAAAGTGGCGTTGTGGAGTGTCGGGTGTGGGGAAAAGAATAGCCCCAACGACCGCAATCGTAAAAGCCCCGTCTTTTCAAGATGTTTGCATTGGTCGAGGTCAAGAGCCTCGATCAATGCCTTCACCCACTCAGCCACACCCTACACCCTCTTCGTGACACACTTGAAATTTTTTTAACGTCAAAAACTTTTCAAACATCCTCTGCTCTCGACTTAATCCAGAAATTAAGAACTTGTTCTCCTTATAGGGCAAAAACTCTAGCTTTTTGGCAAAAACTTTTTCCATGTCACTGATTCAGGCTGAAATTGAAAAAGTAAAACTACCACCCTATATAGGTTTCAGCAAAGCGCGATCGCGTTGCTAGAAATGAAAGTCGAGCTGAGTTAGGAAATTTGCTTTGAGATGTGGAAAGTACTGAAGATTAACTCAAAAGGAAAAATATATGGCTATTAAAGGTACAGCTGAAGACGATTTCCTTTCTGGCACAACAGGGAGCGATCAAATTTTTGCACAAGAAGGTGATGATACAATCCAGGACTTAGCTGGCGACGACCAAATCTTTGGCGGTGATGGAAGCGACTTGATCATTGCTGGAGATGGAATCGACATCATTGAGGGCGGGAATGGTGACGACCAAATTTATGGTGATGCGGGGAATGACTTCATTGATGGTGGTAGTGGGGTTGACGTCATCAATGGCGGCGATGGCAATGACCGGATCATTGCTGGTAGTGGAGGAGACCGCATCTTCGGTGATGCTGGAGATGATGTCATTAATGGTAATGCTGGAAATGACAACCTCAATGGCGGCGACGGTGACGATGTAATTTCCGGCGACGATGGCAACGATCGCATCTTTGGGGGTGCCGGAAATGATGATATATCAGGTGATAAAGGTAACGACCAACTCAATGGTGATCTTGGAAATGACAGCATTAATGGTGGCTCTGGCAATGATTTATTGTTTGGTGGCACTGGTTTTGGCGATGATACCCTTAGTGGTGGAGATGGTGCAGACACATTGATTGGTGGAGCTGGCAACGATTTACTATTGGGTGGAAAGGGCAGCGATCGCTTGATAGGGGTTGAACCTTTTGTGGGAGAATTTGGATTCGGGAGGGGCGAAGTTGATACTTTAACTGGCTCTTTAGGAAGTGATACTTTCGTTCTGGGAGCAGGAACTGAGGTTTTTTATAATAATTTGGGAAATAGTGATTTTGCTTTTATTACTGACTTTAATATCAACGAAGATTTGATTGAACTGCCATCATCTCCTGAAGAGATGACTGGTAGTGTGGCTGAAAGCGGCGATGCCGGGCAGTCGATTTTTGATTCTCAGGTCATTCCTGGCGGAACGGGGAAACTCAACTCAATAACTGGGACAATCTCTGATGTCAACGACGTTGACGTGTTCCAAATCACTGTAGCTGGCGATGAAATTTTTTCTGCCACAACAGTCAATAGGGCAAATTTTGATACTGAGTTGTTCTTATTTGACTCTAATGGCTCATTCATTACTGGAAACGACGACTCCAATGGCACGCTTCAATCTACACTTGATTTGTCATTAGCCACGGGTACTTACTTTTTGGCCATCTCCAGCTTTTCTAATAGTCCTGTTGGGTCGCTACAAGATGGTTTTAGCAATACTGGAGGATCATCTGGAAGCTATACAATTTCCCTAAATGGGGTTGAGGCTGCTTTGTTTACCTTAGGTAGCACGACTATTAATAATGTTACAGGGACGGGGATATCTTTGAACAACGACTTAATCGCTGTTGTTCAAGGAGTTTCAATTTCAGATTTTAGTAGCGGCTTTGTTTTTGTCTAAAAAATCAATTTAGTTCAGCACTTATAAGTGCGACCTCTAGACTACCAATTGCACTCTTGTAGAAAAGGAAAAGGAAAAGGGTAAAAGTAAACTTGTATTCTTTTACCTGTTTCCTTACTTCTGCAAGAAGTCGAGTGTCAGGTTGTGCTTTGTTCACCCAGAGGCAATTGATGGATTGCTCTTACAAAGTGTAATTTTTAGTCAGTCTGATCAGGGCATATTCTTATAGAATTGCTATTAGTAGCATTCCTGATATACAGCAGTTTGCAAGTAAATGAGGTAAAAAACGCAGAACTGATACATCATATATAGAGATATGGAGAGCTTCTACTTTCAGCATAGCTACCTCCTGCCTCAAAACCCGTACATTTTGTACTTCATGTCAACGAAAACTGCTGTAACTTTCTATGCAACTGTGAATTTTGTCTGAACGATTATATCGTTAAAGTCGCGATCGCCCCCACCATATAAATCTTCAAAGCCGAAGATATTCTCCCCTAGTAAGTTAATGTGATCTACTTTATCTGAGTTTCCTTGGATAAATGGAAGGTAAACTCTACTAAAATCATCGTTGAGAGTATCGGGATTTCCATTACCAATTAGAAAAGGAGCATAGAGATATCCACCTTGTAAAGTATCTTCAAAGGTAGCTTGACTGTGGTTTGGGGCAGTTAAACTAACTTCAGGCTCACGCAATTTGACTGCTAGCTGTGCATAACCTGTATCTGTTGGTTTTAATTGATTGCCAGTTAACGGGTCAGTAATAGTTCCTTGTGTGTCTTCAACCTTGTAAAAACCAACAAAGTTGTTATATTTAGCTTCACGATTTACTGTGAAAGTGACTTTGACATCTTTACCAGTGAAGGACTGTAAGTTGAGTAATTCAGCATCATCTGCAATAGCAGATGGGAGGATAATGAAATCTTTTGCTGACAATTCATCAGCTACAACCCCTGTCAAATTCGCAAGGGAAACATCCTGATCATCAAAACTAGCGATAATGCTGGTGCTGCGAATATCGCCAAACACAGGTAGCAATTTTAAGTCATCAAAGTTAGAGATGCCATCGATACCACTAATCTGGATCTTGTCAATACCTACTTGAAAATCCACGATTGTGTTTTGCGTATCAAATAATGGCGGTAGACCAAGAGAGGTTGCTTGCCTAGGATCGGAAACTGTATTAGGTATATTACCATTAGCAATCCAGAAGCGATCGCTCCCAGCACCACCATAGAGGAGATTATTACCACCAGTGTTGATTTTGAGTGTATCGTCTCCGGCTTCTCCCAACAATTTAGTCTGAGTACGAGCTACAAGAAAATCGTTAGCCTTGGTGCCTGCGATCGCTGTGTAACCTGTATCATCAGGTACAATCGGTTTAACATCTGCTGGGATGATGGAAACTGCTAAAGACTCTACATCTGTAGTACCAAAATTTCCGATGGAGTATTTAGTTCCAGGTGCAATAGTTACAAAAGTATTTGCTTCGACCAACCTGACTTCATCATTGATTTTGAAAGATAAATGCCCTTTTTGAACATAGAAACTTTCATAGTTATTACTCTCAACCTGGTCAGGAAAATCATCAGTTGTGAGAGCAATTTGACCGCGAATCTCGCCGTCAGGGCGTCCTTTGGAGTCAACCTCGAAGTAAAAGTCACTTTCTTGACCGGGTAAGCCAGTATCTTCGAGGAAATGAACTAGAGCATGTGGAATCGCTGCTTCTTCGTCATTCCAGATACCATCAATAGTAGCAGAACCATCTTGATTCAACTTGACGTTAAAGTCTTCTTCATCCTGATGATCTAAGTCGAAAATACTAAATAGCTCTGAACCATTACTACCCCGTTTACCTGAATAGATCTTGATAGAAGTGACATCATCTAGCTCATTATTAGGAGTTTGGAACTGACCAGACTGCGATAAATTCCCCAAGTCTAAGCCTTTGACTGTCAAGCTATACTTAACATCGCCTTGATTAGTTAGTTCTACATTGACAACACCAGAAGCCAGCGAAGTACTAGGTTTCACTACCTGCTTGCTATTTAAATAGGCTTGGGCAAATGTGTCTGTAGCTTCAGGTTTCAGGGAAAACTGATTGTATGAAAGTTGATTATTACCTAGAGTGTCTGTCGATTCTGCAAAGGTTGTTAAAGAGGTGTACTTGATCCCAAAAGGCCCAGTAAATGTTGGTCTTTCACTAGCACTCCAAATGCTAAAACCCTCTATACCAGCTACTTTGGCTTTTATGTTCTCCTCTAACTCAGCAGGTGCGTCATTTGGAAGCACTAAGACATATTTAGGAGTACCTGCTGGTGGTTTGTATCCAGGAAATGCTACTCCTTGAGAATATGATGGTTCACGATAGCCACTACGCAGTGCAAATTCTAGTACTGACGGGTCAACTCCTACTGGCGGTGGTGGAATTGGGTTATCCCTATCTTCAACTGGTTGACCTGCATATTCAAATAAATAATCTAGCCCCCCAGGAGCTGTAATTGATAGGATTCTCGCTCCCTCGTTTGTCCCCGATGTAGCTGCTGTAGAGTCAATATTTCTAAATGCATGTGGTCTCAATCTTGGGCCAAAAATTACAGTTCCAACAGGTATTCCCTCTAAGACAAATTCTTGGTTGCTACCTGTAACTCCAGCTTCGTTACCCAAAAAGAAATTGACTGTTCCTTGTGCTACATAAAATGCCTCGTGTTCGTAATTATGAATATGTGGGAAAGGCCCACCTCCTTGTGGCACAAAAAAATCGAAGGCATTAAAGGTAAAATTAGTCTCTTTAGATGTTGCCAAAAGAGTATATAGATCACCGGAAGTATAATATGCCGGACGTTCATCTAATGGGGCATCTTGGGGTGAAATTAAATAATCATCAATAACTTGAAGGTCTTGAAGACTGAGGGAATCACTATCTATGTGGTGGTTATGATGAGTGTGATCGTGATCTGTTTCCCCTGGAGAATTCAGTGGTAAACCGTTGATGGGATGTGTCATTTTCTCTGATCTTCTTCAGTTCACGTTGGTAATTACAGGACTTACACAAACAATAGTTAACGTGAGTTCGACAAGCGCTGTTTTGACCTCTCCCCCAGCCCCTCTCCTACGAGGAGGGGGGAGTAAAACCGTGATTTTTTCGTTTCTCCTCCCTCTCCTTACCCAGACGCAAGCGATCGCCTTTTAGGAGAGGGAGTCCGGGAGGGAGAGGTCATCGAACTCACGTATAGTTAAAACCCTTATTTCCACTTGCGTTACAGTCAGGGTGGTGAGATCCCCGACTTCTTGAAGAAGTCGGGGATCTCACGGTCATCAGTCCTGGAATAGGGTGTCGGGTGTAGGGGTATAACAGTCAGTAGTTTACAAATGAAGGATAGGCAAACGAATCTGAAAACGTGTCTCGCCAGGTTCAGAAAAACAACGAATTTCTCCGTGATGCTGAGTCACTACAATTCGATATGAAATCTCCAAACCTAACCCTGTACCTGATCCCACCTCCTTAGTTGTAAAAAATGGCTCGAAAATTCGAGATTGAATGGCAGGGGGAATTCCTGGGCCATTGTCTATAATCTCAACAACAACATAGTCTTTGTTTTGGCAAGTACGTATCTGAATCTCACCTTGTTCACCTAAAGCATCGATCGCGTTATCAATCAGGTTAGTCCACACTTGATTCAATGCACTACCGTGAGCTTGAATTTGCGGTAGGTTTTTATCATACTCGCGTGTCACCACAATATTGTGCTTTCGCAATTTGTAGCGCAGAATTGTCAAGGTATTTTCTAGACCCTCATGTACATCTATCTTCAAGAGTGAAGCTCGATCCATGTATGAGTAGTCTTTAATCGCCTTGACTATTTCTGAGACACGAGTAGTACCTTGTTCCAGTACCTTTAACTGCCCGATTATAGACAAAGTTGCTTCCAACCAAACCAGCACATCACTAAAGGTCTGAGTGGCTAAATCTTCGCCAATTGCTTCTAACTTCTGGTTATTTAGCCCAGCAGCAACAAGAGTAGGAACAAGTTTCCACCCCTCAGTTACATTATGTGACTCCAACCATTGCGCTAATTCATCTTCGAGATCAATTTGAGCCAATGGGTCGGAAGAGTCTTGTATATCAGACTGTGCAGCCTGTTCAATAGCATCTTGTCTAAAAGTTAAGAGTTGTTTGAGCTGTCTTTGTGTGAGATTTTGGCCAATCAGTTTGAAAGTAACAGCGTCCAACGACTTAACTGTATCCTGCAATTGACTTGCAGCCCTATGGGCTGCGGATACTGGATTATTTAGTTCATGGGCAAGACCAGCAGACAAAGTACCCAAAGCAACGAGCTTTTCGTGTTGCTGAGACAACAACTGTAACTCTTGCATTCGCGAAGCCATATGACCGAGAACAATTTTTCTGATACTTGGGCAAATAGTAATCATTTGCCAAAAATCATTTTCATGCAGACAATACATATGGCTTTTACGTACTGCTTCACCGCTTGCAAGGTGAGGTGTACCTGCAAGCAGAGGGACTTCACCAAAGAATGTACTACTACCGTATGTAGCTAGTAGGATTTTTTGGTTAACAATTTCTCGTGAAAGCTGGATTGCTCCTTCAAATACTATATAGAAGTATTCGACAGGATCTCCTTGGTGAAACAATATGTCTCCTGAATCCAGCCATAATTCAGTACCATTGATAAAGCACTTCAGCTCGGTTTCGGTCAAGTGTTCAAAAACTGATATCTTACGCAATGTCTCAAGCATGGTCTTTACCCGAAAGATCGCTACACAGATGCTAAATATTGGTGAACTAATTGAACAGCGATCGCTCCCTCACCCACTGCGGAAGCGACTCGTTTAACTGAGTTACAACGCACATCGCCTATGGCGAAAATACCCGGTACGTTAGTTTCTAAAAAGAAAGGATCACGCTCTATTGTCCATCCTTTCGGCGACCTCCCATTCCGCATTGCACTAGCTCCAGTCAGAATAAAGCCGTTTTCATCACGCTCCACAATGTTTTGTAACCAATCAGTACGCGGCTTGGCACCAATAAAGCTAAACAAAGCATTGGTAGGAATGGTTTCGACTTCACCTGTTATTGAGTTAAAAATGGTTATCCCCTCTAATTTGTCTTCTCCGATAAATTCTTTAACCTGGGTCAAGAGCTTGACGTTAATATTGCCAATCTCTTCAATCTGGTCAATCAAATATTGAGACATACTTTTTTTCAGGGAATCCCCGCGAACTACAAGGTTCACTGAGCCTGCGTATTTAGAAAGATACACAGCTGCTTGTCCAGCCGAGTTACCCGCACCCACAATAAACACATCTTCGCCTTTGCAAGTAAGCGCTTCGGTCATAGCAGCGCCATAGTAGACACCCGCACCTGTCAATTTTTCACTTCCAGGTATGTTGAACTTGCGATAAGATACCCCTGTGGCAATAATCAAGGTATGGGTACTAAGTTGGGAACCGTCTGCGAGAGTGACCAATCGATATTGACCATTCAAACGCACATCAACTACTTCTTGGGGTGAAATAATCTCTGTTCCGAACTTTTGAGCTTGTGTGACAGCACGTTTGGCTAAATCTCCACCATGCACACCACCCGGAAAACCAAGATAATTTTCAATCCGGGAACTAGTACCTGCTTGACCTCCTGGCGCTTCTCGTTCAATCAGCACTGTCCGAAGTCCTTCAGAAGCCCCATAAACAGCTGCTGCTAAACCAGCTGGGCCAGCACCCACAATAGCTAAGTCATAAAACGGCATATTGGGACGTGTTTTTAGCCCTATTTTCTCGGCAATTTGGGTATTTGTTGGCTCTAGAAGATGTGAACCGTCAGGGAAAATAACTAACGCTTGGCATTTAGTATCAGAACTAACAGCGTAACTCAAAAGGCGATCGCCTTCATCTGACTCTATATTCAGCCACTGATAGGGAACATGATTGCGGGCTAAGAAATCTTTGGCTTGATGTAATTTAGGCGACCAACGAGAACCAACAACCCTTACACCTTCAAAAGGCGGACGGAAAGAAGCTTGCCAAACCTCAAGCAAATCGTTAAGTATGGGATATAAACGCTCTTGAGGGGGGTTCCAAGGCTTCAAGAGGTAATAATCAATCTTGGCCTTGTTGATGGCATGGATAGCTGCATTAGTGTCTGCATAGGCTGTGAGTAAGACACGTTTGGTCTGGGGAAAGATTTCAATAGCCTGTTCTAGGAATTCTACACCACTCATTTGTGGCATTCGCTGGTCTACAAGAAACAGGGCTGCTGACTCATTACGCAACTTTAACTTTTGCAGTACCTCTAAAGCTGTTTTAGCTGAGTTGGATCGCACCACCCGGAAGCGATCGCCATACTCTTTACGTAAGTCAAGCTCAAGCGCTTGCAAAACTTCCAAGTCATCATCTAATGCCAGTATTACAGGTTTAGCCATAAGTTCCTCACAAATGCTGCTTCTAGCAACATCCAGCTAACGACACAATTGTTTTTTAAAATTGGTGTTTATTCGGTCTCCTCACAATTTTTGATGTGAGTTTAAGCTCATGAAGTTTTAAGTTGCATAGGATAGGTAAAATTTTGAACCTAACCTACAAAAATTTTGTTTGAATACAATGTGCAAATTCAAGCTATCAACTAGTGGACTATTGCACTAATTGTTAATAAATGCGTTTGTAGTATAAACTTTAGTTCTAAAAGATTCAAGCATTATTGACTACAAATTTATCAAAACTTTTGCGATCGTCCACTAGTAATCTGGAACACCAACTTCGTTGGGGTAAGTAGATGTGAGAAACACAAAAAACTCTTTCCTCACCTCTACTTCCCACTCCTCACTCCCCACTCCACCCTAGTGGCAAGCTAAAAAAGGTTTTGCGCTTACCTACACGGTGGCCAATTCAACAGCGTCATACTGTTCTAAAACAGTTACGCCCTCACAGAATGCACCTTTCTTCAAGTAACTCAATACATTCTCATTGGCACCAACTAAATAGATATCAACATCACTACCCAGTTTTTGCTTGGTGAAAATGAGATATCTTAGACCAGCCGCACTGATACATTTCAAATCCTCTAGTTGCAAGACTAGACGTTTGATGGACTGGGCTGTTGCTTTGTGCAATTCTTCCTCAAGTAGTCCCACAGCATTGGCATCAAGTAAACCACTTAAAGATAGTTTGGCAGTACCACCGCTGACTTCTAGTAAAGTTGCATTGAAAAATACTTGCGTGGGAAGAAGTCTAACTCTAACTTTGATTTCGTCCTGAGTTGTTGGCAGTTTGACTGTCAGGTTTTCAGCATCAAAGTCAAAATAAGGCTGACCATTAATCCACACTTCACCAATTTGAACACTGCCTGGTGGTAAGATATCTGGCTGAACCCGGAGGATGTTATCTTTAAATGCTCCTGGTTTTGGCTTGAAATATAAATCCATCGGCTTCTTAGTCAGCAATAGATTGGTATACACACAAGCTAAGTACGCCAGTTCAAAGGAGTGGTAACCACTCATCGAGTGACTACCCTTACCTCTCTCAGTTCCTAGCAAGTAGGGAAGTCCATTAGCCAAAACATTGAAGTAGATACCGCCATCTGCGTAATCGAGGAACCAAGCGTTATAGAAAGCTGCTGATTCACGCGCTAGTTTTTGATATTCAGAATTGTTCAGTGAACCAGCCAGGATCAAGTAGGCTAATATAGCTTGTTCTTGCTGCCACCAAGCTTTGCGATCGTGCCAAACAAAGCGATGTGTTTTTTGACCTGGTTCTAAGATCCGCTCTACTACATCGTACCACCCTCCACGCTGTTGGTCACTGCCAACAGCAGGCATAATGTCTGCAATCTTTTCAGCTAAAGCAACATACTTCTCTTTTGGTTTGAGGTGGTGCATCCGCATCAGGTTCCAAGCAATTTTGAGGTTGTGACCTACGACTGCTCGGTTCTGTTGCCATCCCCATGTTGTATCATGACTCCAATCTTCATGAAAACGTTCTTGTACAAATGGACTAGAGTCGTAGTCTGGAAAATGCTTTTCAATTGTGTCAAAAGTATACTCAAGTAAATCAGCATACTCTTTCTTACCACTGGCCAGCCAAAGATTGATTAAGTATGCTGGGGCATGGTCACCTACTGAGTTCCAATTCTTTTTCGCCCGGTTATGACCCAAGGTATTACTGTGGGGACTCAGAGTAATCGGATCAATGTGTGAGTAGAATCCTCCTCTGTCTGTTTCGTCTAGAAAATAGCGTTTGAACAGATTCAGAGTCAATTCAATATCATTTAAGATATTGGGATCACCCGTGATTCGATAAGTCTGGGTTGGGCCAGCTAATGCATAGATTTGTTCATAAGCTGGTATAGCATCATAATCATCCCCAAATTCTGAGGAAAATATTTTTTGCTCCCTACCATCTGGTTTAACGTCAATTGCATGATACCAATAGCAAATTCCTTCACCTTCATCCAGAAAACGCAAGTGGTCGCGCAAGTATTCGGTGCCTTTTTCGGCAGCTTCTAGGTAACGGTCATCTCCAGTCATCAAGTAGGCTGTAGAAAAACCGTAAACCAAACGCGAAATGGTGTCAGTTTCTTGTCGAGTACTGATGTCTTTCGTACCAACCAAGCCTAAATTAGTACGATATTTACCATAGTCAATTTCACCATCTTCAAACTGCACTTTTAAGTAAAAATTGGCTAGGTTTCGTACTTGATTGACCCACCAGTCTTGCTTTTCAAATGCATACTCACTTTCAGCTTTGCCAAGGAATACAATATGTTTACCTTCAAATTTGTTTTCACCATTCTCTGGATAAAAAGTGCCATACACGAAAAGGTAGCGTTCTGGAACTAGCATTTCTCTCAATTGCAGAGTGCAATCATAGTAAGGCTCACCCAGATTTCGCACTAGTTCTGCATAGGTGTTTGCAGTTAATGCAACCTCAAATTCTCTGCCGTCGGTGGTTTTTAGATTAAAACTTCCAACAGCACCCTTTTGAGAATTAAAGGTAGTAACATACCCAGCGATTAAATCTGAAAATGGGAAAGTCACTTGATTCATGGAATTATCTCCCAAAATGTAATATCAATGATCAAAGCCTTTGAGGACAAGTATCAGAGTGGGGTTGAAAGAATTAGCTTTGCAGGATATTGAAAAATCAAGGAGATTTTTAATACAAAATCATGGAGTGAAGAAAAAGGTTTTCTGACTTGATGCCATTACCTTTTCAAATGATTCTCAATCCACTGCAAAGCGCATTCACTAGCAAACTATTTGGAAATTAAAACCACACTGCTACGACCTTCAACTAAAGAGAAATTGTCTGGAACTAAAGTTTCTTGCCCAGCTTCCACAATATCCCTTGGGGAAGGTTGAGCAGTATCAATGACTTTGTACCATTTTCTACCTGGAACAGAAGGAATTTCAAATTTGAGAGTATCCCAGTACATATTGAACATGACGTGGATATCTGCTGCTCCTTTGAAACCTGCTAATGTAAAAGCAAGAACTCTGGCATGAGGATCTTCCCAAGCAGGTCTATGCAGATTTAAGCCATGCCAAGAAATATCTGCCAAACCTCGCTCATTCACTTCACCATTGAAGAAGTGACGACGGTGTAATGATTCATGACAGTAGCATTTACGAAAACTAATTAACCGTTTGAAGAATCTGTAGATATCAATATTCTTGTCTACAAGATCCCAATCAAACCAACTAATCTCATTATCTTGGCAGTAAGCATTGTTGTTGCCCTTTTGAGTGCGTCTGACTTCATCACCATATGTGATCATCGGCACACCCTGGGAAAGCAACAGGATAGTTGCAAAATTCTTAATTTGTCGCCGCCGCAGTGCATCAATATGTGGGTTGTCAGTTTCTCCTTCTACACCACAATTCCAACTCAAATTGTCATTGATGCCATCTTGATTGTTCTCGCCATTAGCTTCATTATGTTTGTGGTTGTAAGAAACTAAATCATTGAGAGTAAATCCATCGTGGCAAGTAATAAAGTTGATGCTGTTAATTGGTAGGTGTCCGCTTGATTGGTAAAGGTCGGCACTTCCAGACATGCGCCAAGCCACTGCACCTACGAGTCCTGGATCTCCCTTGACAAAGCGCCGAACGTCGTCCCGGAAGCGTCCGTTCCATTCTGCCCAACGATAGCCAGGAAAGTAGCCAATCTGATATAGTCCAGCAGCATCCCAAGCTTCAGCAATAATTTTGGTCTCCGCCAGGACTTCGGATGTTTCAATTTGCCAAACTACAGGCGGATGAAGCATCGGAACCCCATTTTGATCACGGGATAAGATTGAGGCTTCATCAAAGCGGAAGCCATCGACGTGCATCTCTTCCACCCAAAATTCTAGACAATCAACAATTAATTTCTGGATTAAGGGATGGTTGCAGTTGATGGTATTGCCACACCCTGAGTAATCCATGTAATATTGCTTGTCGAATGGTACAAGGTGATAGAATATACTGTTGAAGAATCCCTTAAAGTTAATAGTTGGGCCTTGATGGTTTCCTTCACCAGTGTGGTTAAAGACTACATCTAAGATGACCTCGATACCTGCCTTATGTAAGGCTTTGACCATATCCCGAAACTCTGTGATTGGGTTTTTATCACGGGGAGAGGCACAATATGAAGCTTCTGGTGCAAAAAAACTATGTGGGTTATACCCCCAGTAATCTTTGAGTTTGTTACCGTTGACTTCTCGTAGAACTTCCGTTTCGTCAAAGTCAAATACTGGTAGTAATTCAACAGCTGTGATTCCTAATTCTTGCAGGTAAGGAATCTTTTCGATTACTCCAGAAAAAGTGCCAGGATGTTTGCAATCAGAGGAAGATGATTTAGTAAACCCGCGAACGTGCATTTCATAAATGATGGTTTCATTCATGGGTCGGTTCAGAGGGCGATCGCCTTCCCAGTCATAATTTGATATATCTATGACTACACTACGCATTGAAGTAGACAAGTTATCTATTGTCCCTAAAGCATCAGTGCGCTTCCACAGAGTAGTACTATTTCCCTTGGAGTAAGGATCAATCAATACTTTATTTTTGTTAAAGCGGTGTCCTTTACCGTGTAAATCCTGAGGGCCATCAACGCGGTAAGCATAAGCAGCACCAGGTTTTAAGCCTCTGACATAGATATGCCACAAGAAAAAGGTTTTATTGACCTTTGGGTCTAACTGAATAATTTGTATCGGATCTGGGTCATCAGGTGTCTCAAACAACAATAGTTCTACAGATGTAGCATGTTCAGAAAAGATTGAGAAATTGACTCCATATTTGTCAGGCTTTGCACCCAAAGGATAAGTGCGTCCCAACTCTACTTCGTACTTGGTTGTAGTTTCTGCTTGATATTGAAATGTTGTTGCAATCATTTTCTCTTTCTTCTCACCTGGAAAATTAATTGATATTTGACTGAACAATTAAGCAAGAGTTTGTCAGAAATACACATATTTTCTAGAACATCAATTCAAGTTTGACAACAGAGACAAACATAGTTTATGCACCGTATTTGAATACTGAATCGATGTTCTAGCTAATGCGTAAGCGATCGCACTGAATCTTATCTGAGAGAATTGCACTAGCTAGAATACCCGTATGAATTTCCAGATCAGCATCAGGAGGTGCTTCAAAACGAAAATCTTGTTTTGGGAAAATGACTCGTTCAAAGTACCAATTAGGAATATTTGCGATCCGAAGTATCTGAATCTGGCTAGTAGAGTTAACATAATTGCAGACAATCCAACCAGACTGGTCAGGAATTAGCAGCGTTTTTCTTTCCCACATGACAGACTCAAATTTTTAATTTTAGTTGCTTACCTGGTAGCTAACTGCAATCTCTGCTCGCTAATTGCTTTTAAGAAAACTTCCATGAATTCCTCAACTACATTGGGATGTTTGGCTGTAATCAAATTGCCATCAATATGTAAATTCTTTGTTCCATAGCCATCAAAAACAATAATGCCTCCAGCATTTTTGACATCACAAATGATGTTATGAGCACAAGTTACTTCACGATTATTCAAAAGTTCTGGATCAGCACAAAACAACCAAAGACTATGACAAATAGTTCCAATCTTTAATTGTCCTGCATCCATAGCTCTTACAGCTTTGCGGAGAAATTTGACAGCAGGAGATTGATTAGGTTGCCCTTGCTGAGGATACTGTTCATAGCGAAGACGATCCATAGCATATGCACCGATGAGAATGATGCCTTCATAATCAGTAGGTTCAACATCGTTTACTTCTACTGTAACAGTAATTTCTTCTGTTAAGTCTACACCCTTAAAAGTCAGTTGATCTTGATTCCAAAGATGAGAAATATATTCTATTTCGTACCCATGTTGTGGAAAAAAATTATTAAATGCTCGAAATTCAATTTCATCAAAGTGTTCTTCGATGAGTACACCTATTTTACCCTGGGCTTTAGTACCATTAGTTGCCATGATTTTATCCCTCACTTGTACATATTGTTGACAGGTTTTTCTTAACACAGTTACTTAGTAACTGCCTATAAGATTCCCAATTGAGTCTTGCTAAGTATATTGATGAATAAAACCATACCTAGCAAATTTTCAATCAGCTTGGCTTTTGAAAAATCAAATTAGTTACTATGGATTGCCGATTAACATTTGAACAAGTGTCTCATCATCCAAACAATTCCATTTTATTTAGTGGGAATTGGGAATTGGGAACTCGTACTGAGCGCAGTCGAAGTATTGGGAATTGGGAATTGGATTTTACTATTTAGTCATCACATCTCACCCATCACCCATTACCTATTACCTATTACCAGGCAAAGCGACTATATCGTAAGTAATTAGCCGAACTTGATATCAGTCTACTATTGGTTTGAATTGAAAATATCATTCAGAGTACCAAAACACCCCGCAGCCTTGTTAAATCCTGCGTAAACGCACATGAATAACAAAAGTTCTTCTATTTCTGCACGTGTAGCGCCTTGTTGGAGAGCCATATTTACATGTGCTGCAAAAGGACTACCACTCCCAACCTGATCTTGATTGACAACATCAATAGCAATTGTGATTAAAGCTTTGGTTTTTTGATCGATTAACGGAAGACCCCATGCTTCACCTGCTACGCGAGTACAAAAATCACCAAACTTCGGGTTGATGCTATTTAAAGCCTGTTGCAGTTTTATATCATCTAAAACAGCGTTTTTATATAGTGCTGTCTTGCCATTTTGCTCTAACGTTGTATGATTTGTCTGACTCATACTTTTTCTCCACCTCTTACACAGGTTTTGCTCTTCATTGCCAATTTTTTTTGATACAAAAAGCAACTAAGTGCTTTACTTGGTTATTACAGCAATTCCAGATAGTTCGTGAACAAAAAATAATCACAACGAACGCAAAGTCAAGGCAGCGCATTGCTCCCTATGTCAAATCTGTAGCGGCGTCACTCGCCAAGTACACGAAGAAAGAAAACACAAAACATGTTCACAAACAATTTAGGATTGCTGTAATATCAAAAATTTTGATGATAACTTGCTTTAGGTTTCCATCGACTGTACCAATGCAACTATACTGATAATTCTTCTGGCTCTTCAGTACGTATTATGCTAAGTTGGTTCATCATTATTCAGAATGCATTAATTGCAGGCGCTCAGCTAAGATTCCTCTTAAATTTCGTATTCAGCAGCCTTAAATTCTTTTCATAAAGAATTTAAATAATTGCTTCGTTGAAGTATGAAATTCCCAAACAGAGTGTTTAAAACTCTTATCTTTGCGACGGACAGTTTGATGCCAGTTGCTATAATTTACCAGCTTCTCAAGCCGGAAAACCCTGACTGTGCAATTGTCCTCGTCTTGGCGACGGCAGTCGCAAAGGTTGTTTGATGACTGAACGCGCTACCTCGCTTTTGTGTGAGACTAGATTCATACTCTTAATTAGTAATACCGCCTTGGGAGGCGATAAGCTAATGATTAGCATGGTAGGTACTAAAGAAGTATTCTTGTTTACACTGCATTCTGATGAATCAAGGCAACTTGTGTCTTTATTTATTTTTAACAATTCCAGAAAGTATCAGCCAGTTAAAATCTTCGAGTTAAGGCTTAATTTAAGCTTTTATACTATAACCTAGTGATAATTTTGTAAAAATACTCTTGCTTATGGTACTATCTCTAAAATATAATTATCGGCTTGCTGTACTTGTTGTCAGCAACTTAGGATTTCTTATCTTTAATTCCTTTGTATCAGATGTTGACCTGTTTTGGAAACTGGTTTCCAGGCTGGGGAATTATTTTTGCAATACATCTAATAAATTATGAATCAGCCGCAAATTACTTCGCAACTGCTCATACCAATTCTTAATGAAGCTGCCTGCGCTAAATAAGGTTTCGGGAAGATGCTGCTTTACATTGCGTTAATGCAGCCCACAGACTTAAGATTTACTTTATCAATCAACTCTTAGGGCTTTTCCTAATTCTTCTTGGCTCTGTATTATAGCGTTTTTAACTCCAGTGAGGTACAAAATCACCCTGCCCCTAATCCCCAGAGGGGGCCCCGAGTTCCCCAACCCTCCCCTTGCCAAGGGGAGGGTGCGCGGAGTGCGCGGGTGGAGTGTATTTCATGTGCTTGGGAATTGCTATATCTCCAAAAGCAATCTCATACCCATAATCTTCAATCCAAATGCAGCCACCTCCTATTTTGACCCATCTTCATCAAGAAATAGTAAGCTGATGCGCGTCTAAATTGCATATTTGGTTGTAATGGTCGTCAAGGGTCAACAGTCCAGAGTCAAGGTTGAATTTGGACTTTTGACTGTTGACTCTGGACAACCCTCATGAGTAACTACGCAACTTAAATGCGTAACAGCTTATGAGCCTTTACCGTGTTAACTTAGTCCTTAAGTTATCGATCTTCATTTCACAAAATTTTATAGGGCTGCAAGACTCAGGATGAATAAACTTTAAAACATTTATGAAATTTATAAAAATTAAAAATTTTATAGCTTTATATTATAAAAAACTGAATTTACCTTTCAAAATTGCCATGGATTCTTATATTAACATTAACCGGATATTAACTATTCAAAGGCAGTATTAGGGCAGTATTAGATATACAAACCTTGCAGTTGAAGTCTTTTATTTCTAAAACTGCTTACTACGATAGATTTAGTTCGCTATGGTCAGCAAAATTACAAAAAGTTTCAATATGTTTACAATTACATCGAAAAATTATAAAATTATGCTAGTATCAGTGAGTGATTGCGTATGAAACCAGAAATAAAGCTTAAATAAACTTTTATAAATGTTTTATAACTAGACTTTTTATGATTTGTCTAGTAAAGTTTTTTAACGGATGTATGCAATTTTGTATAGACTACGAGATCCCAAAAAGCACTTTATGGCGCTGTCAAATATGGAATGAGCAAAGTTTCTCTCTTTGAAGCAGATAGCAGATATACTAAATCGCCTCTCAGAAGCTGTAAAAGCCGTGTAGGGGCAAGCTATTAATTTGCTTATTGCTGCTAACCCTTATTTTTCAGGATTAATAATACGAAGGAAGGGCGACATTGTGTCTAATTCTTTTATTTTACCTGTACATTCTTTGTTCTATTGCAGATTAAGTCTGCTGTTCAACACTTACTTGCAGATAATATGGCTACTTTTTGGGGATATAGAAATCCGCATCAGGAACTAAAACTTGCCTGTTTTTTCAGGGGATCGAGTAAATCGACCCAGCCCATCATGGGTGCAATGTCTTTTAGGGTTGATAATTCCTGCAAATAAACCTTACTGTCAAGGCTTAGAAATACAATCTGCGTCCTTTAAGTATTGGCAACAATTTATTCTTGTTAAGATATGTTGAATAGCCGTCAAAGTATCATAGCAAGTACTAAAGTACTTTTAAACTAAAGACCTTGAAAAAGGACTTTCTGCTTTTAGGACTGAAGTCCCTAAAAATAGGCTTTCTACCTTTTGGATTCAAGTACCTAAAAAAGGACTTCCAGCCTTTTGGACTAAAACCCTTAGAAAGCGCCTAAAGTACTTTTTCAAGAATTTTAGAAGCTACCTACCAAGAGTGTTTAGAGGTGGGTAAAGCGTCTATTGGAGATATACCTCTTTTCATGCAAGTGAAGTATATACCCTACCCGTCCTAGCGGCCATTCTTTCCTTGGCAAGGAGAGGGTTGGAGAAAAGTGTATTCTATTGACCTGCAATACGCTGTCAATTGTCTATTGCTCTAAAACGTAATACATGATTAGAAGTTTTTGAACTTATATTTGGGGTTGCAATTTACTATGAACAAAAATCATCAAGTTAACCGGATATGTCGGTTTCGGCTTCAGTTGTACAAATTTTGGACAATAGCTAAACATGCCTGCTGTCAAAGGATTTGAGCAATTATTTAGATAGTTGACCAACAAGTTTATTCTTGCTAAGAATGGCTTTATTTCATCGTGTCTGTAGTAACCACAACAGAAGAATCTAACCATGCGTAATGACTTTTTCATTAATACTGAATCGGGGTGTATTGTGCTTAATGATCTAGCAATGAAAAGTACCAACGGCAATAGAGTGTATCAACCGGGTTCTGTGGGAAGTGGCGATCGCACCACCTCAAACAGACCTGATGCAGACACCATAGCTAGAACCCAAAAGCTTTTAGATCGGGCGATCGCCTATGCTTGGCACACAGTAAAGAGCGATCGCAGACCACCAAAACTAACTGCTATACGTTGGGTATGGCGGCTTGCAGGCGCGTACCATTCAAGCTGTCATACTACACGACTAATGGAAGAAGCGGCTAAGCGGTTTGCTGCATCTGGTCGTCAGAATTTAGCAAATTGGGCTGCACAGAAAGCTAAAGAAGAAGCTGGTCACGACCGACTCGCCCTACTTGATATTCAATCAATGGGATATGAAGCGGAGGCTGTTGTAAAAGCGCTAGTTCCATCTGCTGCAACGGCTGTGGTAGATTACTTTACCCAAACTGTGCAGGCGATCAATCCAATTAATTGCATCGGTCTTTCATATGCAAGTGAACGCTTAGGGACATTTCAAGGGGAGGAGTACATCCAGAGTGTACAAGCTTTATTACCACCTGGTACTCATGCTACACGGTGGTTGCGAGTACACAGTGGTGTTGGTGCCGAAGTTGAGCATGTTGAAGAGACAGTTGAGATTGTTGCAGAGCTTACTCCTACTGAATGCATTAGTGTAGCAAGAGCTTGTTATCAAACTGCGTTGTTACGCTTTACTCCACCCAAACAGGGTTACATATCAGACGAGGAACTTCAGAACGTATTGAAACCCCTAGAGTTAAATAGTTGTTTACGAGTCTGAACTAATTTTCAGAAGAAGCTAAACAAATGACCGTGTAAACAAGAAAGGCTTTTTCAGACACCCTTAACCGTATTGTTCAAGAAACTTCTTGCATAAATAGTCAACAAAAGGGTGATAAGTAGTAACTGACATGTAAAAACTGACTTTTGCAAGAGATCTAAACTACAAGGAGAATAAAGATGCTATCTCAGATTCTACATTTTGGACTTTGGACTTTAGTATGGCTAGGGTCTGTTTTTCCCAATGAAGCTGTTTTTTCAAAGATATTTCCAAATAATATCAAGACTACAACTATAGACCAGCAGTCTTCAGAGCAGGATCTCACCAGTAATCTCCTTCAAATCAGTTTCGATATGTTGAACAGCATGAAACTTGATGATTTGGAAAGTATCATCACCAATGAATTCGCACAAGGATTACCAAGTGACACTGAATTAAATAATTTTTAGATTCGGTGGATATCCTTGATTGCCCAGCCTCTATAAGTTAGCTGCTAAAGCAGCTTCAAGGCTGCCTAGCCTTCAATACCGTAACAACTGGGCAGTTAGGGATTAACTACTACCAAGGCTAGTTGTCGGAAGCAATTGCCCCCAACACTTTGAGCGTAGCAATAGTCGCTGTAGTTAAACCTGTAATCCCCATGATATTCATGCGCTCATAGGGTTTATCAGGTTTTAGAGTTTTCAAGCACTCACCTGTTGCTATATTCCAAAGTCTAATTGTCTCATCATCACCACTACTAGCCAGAATCTGGTTATTAGGACTAAAGACGACTGACCAAAGTCTGCTTGTATGTCCTTGCAAATTCTTGAGAGATTGACCCGTAGTGACATCCCACAGCTTGACTGTGTTATCTTGACTACCACTAGCTAGTATGCAACCATCTGAACTGAACGTCACTGAATGCAACCAACCTGTCTTGGCATGTAAAATTCTGAGGTATTCTCCAGTATGGACACTCCATAACCTTAAGGTTCCATCCGGACTTGTACTTGCCAGCAGTTCACCATTTGGACTGAAGGTAACGGACGCCACCCAAGTCGTATGTCCCTTAAGCGTTCTTTTGCACTCACCTGTGCTAACATCCCACAATTTAACTGTTTGATCTAAAGCACCACTAGCTAGCATTGTTCCTTGGGGGCTAAAGGCAACTGACCAAACCGCAGCCTGATGTCCCTGGAACGTTTTTAGGCATTGACCCGTGGTAACATCCCACAACTTCACTGTTTGATCGTCACTGCTACTAGCGAGTAATTGACCGTCGGAACAAAAAGCAACTGACCAAACTAGCGCCTGGTGTCCCTCGAAGGTTTTCACATCTTGACCAGTACTTACATCCCACAACTTGATCGAAGAGTCATGACTGCCACTTGCTAAGGTCTGCCCATCTGGACTAAAGGCGACTGACTGGATCGTAGCGCGATGTCCCTGGAATGTTTTCAGGCATTGACCTGTATTGACATCCCACAGTCTCATCAAAGAGTCATGGCTGCCACTTGCCAGCATCTTTCCATCTGGACTGAAGGCGACTGAGAGTACCTGATTAGTATATCCCTGAAAATTTTTGAGACATTCACCACTGCTAATATCCCATAGCCTCACTGTTTGGTCGTAACTGCCACTAGCTAGAAAATCGCCCTGTGGGCTAAAGGCAACCGAAAATACCCAACCGCAATGCCCGTGGAAAATTTCAAAGCATTCACCAGTAGGAACACTCCACAGCCTCACCGTCTGATCAAAACTAGCACTAGCTAGAAAATCGCCCTGTGAACTAAAAGCGACTGAATACACTTCATTGGAATGTCCTTGAAAAGTTTTCAGGCATTCACCGGTGTTAACATCCCATAATTTAAGAGTATGGTCTTCACTACCACTCGCCAGCATCTGCCCGTCAGGACTGACGGTAATTGACCTTACTCCATCAAGATGACCTTGCAACGTTTTGAAGCATTCACCGGTGTTAATATCCCACAATTTAACAGTATGGTCATCACTACCACTCATGAGCATCTGTCCATCAGAACTAAAGGTAACTGACAGTACCCAACTCGTGTGTCCTAGGAAATTTTTCAAACATTGCCCAGTGTGAACACTCCATAATTTTATGGTTTGGTCATCACTGGCACTAGCTAGTGTGTTACCATCCGGACTAAAAGCAACAGACCAAACCTCATGCTTATGTCCACACAAAGTTTTAAGGCATTCGCCTGTATTAACATCCCATAATTTCACAGTATGGTCAATACTACCGCTGGCAAAGATGCCGCTATCAGGACTGAAGGCAAGGGATAAAACCCAGTTGGTGTGACCTTTACAAATTAGAAGTTGTTGCCAATCCGAAACTTGGTATAAGCGAATATTACCATTGGTATCACCCAAAGCCAAAAGTTTGCCATCAGGGCTAAAGGCTACCGACAGAACACCGCCGAAGGTTTCAGTAAAAACAGACCGATCAAAATCAGCGTTTTGGAAATTGACATCGTGCAATTTCATACATCGCAAGTCTACTTGCCAAATACTTAAATCAGAAAAATCATAGCCGGTGAGGTCAGTCCCCAGATGACAAAGCAGATTCAGGACATTGCCAGCTGTATAACTTTGTTCTAAGGGTGATGTTTGTCGAAGATTTGCCAAAATTTGTGTTAGCTGAGATTCTAGATTTTTTTTGCTTCTAAAAATACCAAGCAACCCATTTATGACTGGTTGGACAATCAGGCGAATTTGAATATCCCTGATGTAGTCTTTCGCCGTTGCCTTCATCAGGGCATGACACCTGAACAAATCAATATGATCATGAGCAATTTCTTGACAAACTTGCTCTATTAATCGCTGAGTTACATACTCCATGACTACAGGTTGTAGCGTGAATAGCCCTTCACTTTTCTCGATGAGCGATCGCCTGACCAAAGACTCCAAAGATTCTAGCAATTTTTGTGGCGGTATTTGTGACACAATATCACTTCGTATCTCTGATAGCGAAACTGGCTCTCGATTGATGGCTAGCCAATACATCGCATCCTTTTCTAAATTTGATAACCGTCTAAACTGCTGCTCTAAAAGCTCATGAATATCACCAAAAACAATTGTTTCTTGTTGTAAAAATTTATAAATATTACCACCAAATACGTCTTGAATAGTCGTAGCAACCACCTTCAAAGCTAAAGCGTTGCCTGCATAACGCCCTACCAGTTGCTCAGATTCAAATTCAGAAGCAAAAACTCCCTTGACTTTCAAAATTTCTTGCCCATCCGCAGCCTGCAAACCACCCAGAACAAATGAACGTACACACAGTGTTTCTCCTTCTAATGCTGCTACTTCTTTAGGTTTTTCTCTAGTTGTTAAAAGCAAACAGCTTTGGTGAGTTACTTCTCCCACTCGTTTGAGCAGATCCCCATATCCCTCATATCCTTCTCGGTAAAGTCCGGCTCGACTACCACCTTGCAGAATTGACTCGATATTATCTAGTATTAAAAGACAGCGATGCTGCCGCAGATAGTCAATCAGTCGGGATATTCTCTCGCCTATACTTTCTGGTAAGGAAGCTTCTGTTTCCTGCTCGTCGGACAAAAACTCAATCAGGCTAGCTAAAATATTTTTGATGGGCGGAGCTTCCCGCAGCGATCGCCATATGATATACTCAAAGCTATCTTTAATACGCTCCGTCAGCTTGATTGCTAAAGCTGATTTACCAATTCCTCCCATCCCCAACATTGCCACTAACCTGCAACGTTCCTGAAGGAGCAACTGTTCTAATGCAGCCATTTCTTCTGTTCGACCATAAAAAATGGAAACATTAGTCGCTTCTCCCCAATCTTGGTGCTGAGATTGGTCAGAGTTGGTGTAACAATCTTTCTCTAGTTTGATATTAAAAGCTTGGAAAAACAGCTCAATTGTTCGTTTGTCAACTCCGCCTTCACGAGACAGCACTTTGGAAATTGTAGCAGTGTTTATCCCAATCCGGTCGCTTAGATCTTCAAGCGTATACCTGGTTCCATAATTTTCATTTAATTCAGCATTAAGTTTAGCGGACTGAAGTTTTTGTAATCCTTCTGGAGTGAGAATAAGACCACGTTTACGTTTCTGCTTTGTCAGTTTCATTCAACCCACCTTTAAAGCCATAAAATCAATGACTCTGCTATATGATTAATCGAGTTACTTTCAATGCAATTTTTTTTGGGATTACAACTTAGTCGGTGCTTTTTAGCTAGAACTTCAGATATTTAACATCACAATGGGAAAACCACGTAAGTATGAATATATCATAAAAAGTTCTTGTGGCTCTAAGGACTTTAATACAAAAATATTTAAAAAATTTAACTTTTATAATTAACTAGTTTTCAAAGATATTAGGGACAAAAAAATGAACAAGATTACGGAAAGTCAAGCTAAGTATGAAACACTGACTAAAATTCCTTGGGAGAATAATATTTCAGTAGTCCAAAAAATTTTTTTTACCTGGGATGAACGCTGATAAATATTGTTATCTGTAATACTTTTGCTCAAGTCAATCTGGAATTAGCAAAGCATGTATTGAGTATGATGACTTCAGAAATCTGCTACTTTTGTTGCGTTGATTACAAAATCAAATATTGCATTTGATTTGATCCACTTTACTTTCAGAATAATTGCCAATATGACCAATTTTCTAGAACCACCAAGATTACGAGTTGGTGAAGATATCGAAGAAGAACGACGCACCACCTGGCTAGAACTTTTTTATGATTTGGTATTTGTGGTTGCAGTTTCTCAACTCGCCCACAATCTTAAAGAGGATATTTCGCTATCAGGATTATTTGGCTTTGTAGTTCTATTCATACCGATTTGGTGGTCATGGATTGGAACGACACTCTATGCCAACCGCTTTGATAGTGATGATGTGGTACATCGGTTATTAATTGGTCTACAAATGCTGACAGCAGCAGCAATGGCTATCAACATCCACCACGGTTTGGCCGAGAGTTCTGCTGGTTTTGCCCTTTCCTATGCTCTTGGTCGTGCTGTACTCGTAATCGAGTATATTCGAGCGGGAACACATATCCCTTCGGCACGTCCTTTAACCACTAGATATGCCACAGGTTTTGCGATCGCAGCCTCTTTCTGGTTAATATCAGCAGCTGTACCGATTCCTTGGCGGTTCGGACTTTGGGCATTGGGAATCATTATTGATTTTGTCACACCCCTAATAGGAAGTAAGTTTCAGATCGGATTACTCCCCCACGCCTCCCACTTACCAGAACGGTTTGGGCTATTTACCCTTATAGTCTTAGGTGAGGCAATCATTGCAGTGGTCGATGGTATGTCTCAACAGAAATGGGATGTTTTAACCGTGATTGCCGCAGTATTTGGTTTACTTATTGCTTTTAGTTGGTGGTGGGTCTATTTTGATAACCTGGGTGGCACACCAATTGAGATGGCGCGGACACATGGCAGAATCAGTGTTGTCAATCTTTGGCTATACACTCATTTACCGCTAGTAATTGGGATTGCTGCTGCTGGAGTTGGTGTAGAACAAATCTTGTTGAGTCAGCCAACCGTAGCACTACCCGATTCCCAGCGATGGCTGATTTGTGGTGCAGTGGCATTATGTTCGCTATCTGTGAGTATTCTCCATAGATATGGGGTACTCCGTCATTGTAAAGTCCGTTCTCTGTATCGACTTGTGAGTGCAGGAGTAGTGCTAGCGATCGCTATCTTTGGTCAAGGTTTGTTACCTGTTGCAATCATCAGCCTTGTAGCTTTAGTTTCTGCGGCCCAGGTCGTTCAGGATTTGTATCAGAGTCGTCCCACTACCCGCTTAGTCGATCCAGAAATTTAGTGTCAAAAAGTTTTTGGTGCGTTAGGACAAATGTCCTAACGCACCCTACCAAATTAAAGTCAATATAGATTGTGTATCCTGTATTTTATCTTTTTGTTAATTCCTCATTTCACCAATTCACAAATTATTTTTTCTTCCACTATTTGTGCAAAATTGATGTGCCTCCTCCATTTGTACCCATTGCTTGATGAGTAAATATAAAATAGAACGTATCGTAACTCGTTTTTGAGTGCAAAGCAATTTAAATTGACGTTTTAAAGATTTCGGCACATATGCTTTGACATCTTCAAACTCCTGGTTCAACAAATCCATAGAAGAAAATTCAGCCACAGGAGAATCTGTTTGTATCCAATTCCTAATTAGCCTCTCTAACACTTCGCTCATTTCCAACTCTTTCTGTACACAAAGAACCTTAAATTTCAGCTTTAAAGCTCTCGGTATAGCTCCCTTGACAACTACAGTTTCCTCACTATGATTTTTCACCACACAATTACATTTGATATTAAATTTACTATCGAAAAAATGTTTTTGTTAATGCCTTCAATAAATATCTGGCAATATGATTTCTTGTACTGCAAAACCTAATTGTTTAATTATTAGGTCAGCCTAGAAAAAATTTCCTTGCAGAACCAATTTTATGGATAATATCAACTAACTCATCATTTATGTTCTCCTTAGCTTTGTAATGAACTATGAAGCCAAACTCATGAAGTAACTCAACAAATTCGTCTAAGATACAGCTGTGATTACCTACGGATTTCACCAGCAATATCTTGTATCATATCTAGGTCTAGTGTACTGTCGTTCGTTTTTCTCTCCTATATCCTGTAGATAGATTTAGGCTTCATCATAATGGCCATATTTTTGATATCACTCATCTACTGTTAGATTGAATTTGAGAAACAGGATTTTTGCAAAAATACCAATTTTATGTGACGTTGTGCTTTATTCACGTAGGAGTAATTCATCAATTGATCCTAAGAGGGTGTAGTTTTGCGTCAGTCCTATAGGCTCATCTTCATACAGAATTGGTATAAGTCTAATTTATTTATCTCCAGATTTTAAGTTGGATTTTTGAGACACAAAAACTGCTTATTGAGCATATCTTGTCGTTCTCAACACTCTTGACTTAGTTACATAATATATGATTAGATATCCAAAAGATTTTGACAAGCTAAGAAAGACAATTTAGGAATGAACTTAAAACTGCGCTAGTAAGGCAACAAAACCCTACATAAATTTGGTATTTTGAGGGATGAAAGTAGGTGGACATTAAATTAGGACTTACGCGCATTGTCATATTTTTTCCGCCTGGGTTGTCAAGAATCAAGAGTCAATAGTCTAAAAAACCTTGATTTTTGACTCAGTACTTTTGACTATTGACTGCCATTGCAGAAAATATGTGTGCCAGTTGCGTAAGTCCTGTAAATTTGAAATGCCAATGAGAGAAACCTGCTCATCACAAAGCTTTTTCCTCCTGCCTTCTGGATGGCGATCGCGCTCGTGCTTCACCAAAAAGACACCACTTTGCCATCTCGGCGAAACCCAGATGGCAAATGGACTCAACTCTTGCCTCCTACTTACCAATTGCAAAAACTAGAATGCAACGCCCTATTGAGAATTTTTTATTTCCCAGAAGCTCAAAATTGGCGTTGCTGATTTGAGGTATGAATGTCAAAAGTTTCATTTTTCAAACTCTTACTCTCTGTGCCTCTGCGCCTGGTGCGTGAGACAAATTCATATTTTCAATCAGCAACGCCTCAAAATTAATCTGATAACACCTGTTCTGCACACTGCTGGATTAATTTGGCGATTACACCTGTCCAACCAGTTTGATGACTGGCACCAATACCAGCACCATTGTCTCCGTGAAAGTATTCATTGAACAGAATTAGATCGCGCCAATTCGGGTCATTTTGGAATTTTTCCGTTCCCCCATAAAAAGGTCGTCTACCAGAAGCATCTGTCAGAAAAATATCGATCAGCCTTTGAGCTAATTCAATGGCTACTTCTTTAAGTGTTAGCATTTGCCCAGAACCAGTGGGACACTCAACTTTGAAATCGTCGCCGAAGTAGCGATAGAACTTTTGCAGCGATTCTAGTAGTAGATAATTAATGGGAAACCAGATTGGCCCCCGCCAGTTGGAATTACCGCCAAACATCCCTGTGCTAGACTCGGCAGGTTCGTAATCTACCCGATACTCCTGACCATCCACCGTTAAAGTATAGGGGTGAGATGCATGAACTTTAGAAACAGAACGAATACCATAAGGGCTAAAAAACTCTGTTGCATCTAACATCGTTTCTAGGATGCGGCGGAGTTTATCTGGATAAGCGATCGCTAACAACCGCCGTTCACCAACACCTTGTTTCTGCATACAAGCGATATTTCGGGTCAAGTCAGGGCGATTTTGCAAAAACCATTGGGTTCGTTGCTTAAAGCCTGGGAACCGATCCAAGATTTCTGGTTCTAGGATGCTGACAGCACACAATGGAACTAACCCCACCAGCGATCGCACTTTCATCGGGCATTGTCGCCCATCTGGTAAATGTAGGGCATCATAGTAAAAGCCATCACCTTCATCCCAAAGCGCTATTTGGGCATCACCAACGCCGTTCATGGCATCAGCAATGTACAGGAAATGCTCGAAAAACTTGCTGGCAATGTCTTCATAGATGGGATTTTCTTTGGCTAACTCGAAAGCGATCGTTAGCATATTCAGACAATACATCGCCATCCAACTTGTACCATCTGCTTGTTGCAAGTATCCACCAGTTGGTAGTTCAACACTACGGTCAAACACACCAATATTATCCATACCCAAAAAGCCACCCTGAAAGATATTTTTGCCCTCGAAATCTTTCCGGTTAACCCACCAAGTAAAATTCAGCAGTAATTTCTGGAAAATACCTTCCAAAAACTTTTTATCCGCACGACCATACATTTTCTGCTCAAGCTGATAAACTTGCCATGCCGCCCAAGCATGAACCGGCGGATTCACATCACCAAAAGCCCATTCATATGCTGGGAGTTGGCCGTTAGGATGCATATACCACTCCCGTGTCAAGCGACTCAGTTGCAACTTGGCAAAGTCCGGGTCAACCATCGCCAGCGGAATTACATGAAAAGCTAAATCCCAAGCTGCAAACCAAGGATATTCCCATTTGTCAGGCATGGAAAGTATATCCTCGTTAAATAGATGAACCCATTCATGATTTCTGCCATGAAGTCGTGATGCTGGCGGCGGCGGCCCAGCTGCATCGCCTTTGAGCCATTTGTCAGCTACATAGTAATAAAATTGTTTGCTCCACAACATCCCAGCAAAAGCTTGCCGCTGCACATTACGTCTATCTTCTGACAAAGGAAACGGACAAATTCGCTGATAAAATTCATCTGCTTCACGCTGGCGTTGTTGCCAAACCGTGTCAAAATCAGTTCCAAATGGTGCAGTTAAATTTTGTATATCACTTAACCGCAATCTTATTGTCTTAGTTTCACCCGCACCGATTTGTAATTCATAACGAGCAGCAAACTTAGTGCCAATGCGATTGGGATTGACAGCGTTTTTTTGCCCATTTACTACATAATTATTAATTCCATCTTTAACATATGCTGAAGCATTATTGACTCCAAACAATCTTTCATAATTAGTTTCATTTTCTGTAAATAGTAGTTCTGGAGTTTCATTGCAGTAGAGCCATCGAGTTTCTAAATCATGGTGATAAGCTTCGATGGTGCTGAAATTAGAATTAGATTCGCTAATTTTCAGCCATGGTTTCTCTTGTTCATTTAAATTCCAAGACCAGGTGTTGCGAAACCAAAGTGTTGGTAGCAGATGTAATGTTTTTGCTTCTGGCCCTCGGTTAGTGATACTAATCTGAATAAAAATATCTTCAGGTGAAGCCTTGGCATACTCAATAAACACATCAAAATAGCGGTCTTGGTCAAATATACCAGTATCGATTAATTCAAACTCCCGACTGTGGCGACCTCTGCGTCGATTTTCTTCTACTAGCTGGCTGTAAGGGAAAGCAGCTTGCGGATATTTATAAAGATATTTCATGTAGGAATGAGTAGGAGTGTTATCCAGGTAGAAGTAATATTCCTTAACATCTTCCCCGTGATTTCCTTCATTTCCTGTCAGACCGAAAAGCCTCTCTTTGAGAATTGCATCCTCACCATTCCACAGAGCAATAGCAAAACACAATCGCTGATGATTATCAGAAATTCCAGCAATCCCATCCTCTCCCCAACGATAGGCGCGAGAACGAGCATGGTCGTGGGGGAAAAAGTCCCAGGCTGTACCATCAGCGCTATAGTCTTCTCGCACCGTTCCCCACTGCCGTTCGCTCAGATAGCAACCCCATCGTTTCCAGTAGGCTGTGCGCTCTCGGTCTGCTGCCAATCTTGCTTCTTCTTGAGTCATGGCGATTTTGTGTTTTGAATTTTGAGAGTTAAAAAAGTTCTGAATATCTGATTTTTATGTAAAGGCAATTTATGAATTGCCCCTACACAATGTAGTTTAGACTAAGTTCTATAGGAGCAATAATACTTACTGCTCGTGATAGTTGCGGCTTAAACCCCCATCTACATAAAAGGTTGCACCTGTAATGTAGTCGGCATCTGATGAAGCTAAAAAAGCAACTATCGGTGCAATATCCTCTGGCTTGCCTAAGCGACCCAAGGGAATGTTCTTCAATAGCGATCGCAATTTTTCAGGATCGTTTAATAGCTTACTATTGATTGGTGTTTCAATTGCTCCTGGAGCCACGTTGTTAATTGTGATGCCCAAAGGCCCAAGTTCAACTGCTAAATTACGCATCATCATCTTCACACCGCCCTTGCTGGCACAATAGGAAGTGAAGTGAGGAAATGCTATTTCTTCATGGGTAGAACTAATATTGATAATTTTGCCAGTTCGTTTGGTTTCAATGAGATGCTGTACTATCGCTTGAGTAGCAAAAAATGTGCCTTTGAGGTTGAGATTCAGCACTGCATCATAGTCTGCTTCAGTGATGTCCCAGAAGTCTGCATTCCTGCCATCGATGCCGGCATTGTTTACTAAAACGTCTATTTTGCCAAAGTGTTGAATACCCTGGTCTATCAGCTGACGGATGTCGCTGATCACACTTAAGTCAGCTTTGACAATTAAACCTTTGCGTCCAGCAGCTTCCACTTTCGAGAGAGTTTCTTCAGCTCCTTCCACATGAGAGCGATAGTCAATCACAACATCTGCACCTTCTTGAGCCAGACGCACGGCAATGGCTTGACCAATTCCACTGCTGCTGCCAGTTACTAAAGCTACTTTACCTTCGAGTTTACTCATTGTATTTACTCTTGATTTTGATATTTGTTTGAGTTTGAAACGAATCCTGACATGGAAATCAAGTAATACCAATTCTCTAAAATTCGGCAACACATTCGCTTTGCCGAAACCCAGACTATACCTGAATTTCTTAATTACGAATTACGAATTACGAATTGGTATAAGTTCTGTGAATAGGTGTAAGATTAAATCTAGTACTGCTTCTTCAGATGTGGCACTTTAACATTTTTGAAAATGCAAGGATAATGGTGAACATGAAAAAGTTTACCTGTTAAAACTTCGCGTTCACCCATAGATACTAGTCGAAACACTCCTACACCAATTAATGCCCCTAGTGGTGGTGCAATGCAATAAAGCCACTGGTCTTGCCAGAACCATGAGATGAAAGCAGGACCAATGCTGCGTGCTGTATTCAGACTAGTACCAGAAATGGGCGCTCCCAACCAGACCATAGTTGCCACAAGCAACCACACCATTAAAGGTGTCCAGCGTAATAGGCGACGATGACTTAAGAAAATAGATATTGATAATATTAACAGACAGGTCATGAAAACCTCAGCTAAAAATACATACCAAAGGGCGTAACTTTTGCTTGGTAAAGTCATGCAATTATTGACACTGAGAGCGTACTTTCCCCACAAATTCGTCACCACAAATGTGCCCAGTATTGCCCCCAATAATTGCCCAATAATATACCCTATTAAGTCACGTTTATGCATCTTCCCTTGTAACCAAAAAGCTAGTGACACACAAGGGTTGAGGTGAGCGCCACTCAGTTTCCCCAATGGTGAAATGGTAAATAGTGCCCCGCTACCAGCAAAGATCAGACCATTAATTAGTAAACGAGGACTCTCTGCGGGGATGAGATGCTCCATAGGCAAGCCCTTACCAAAATTGAAGGTGATGATGCTGAATCCAACCAAGAGATTGAATGCAGTTCCCAGGAGTTCTGCACCATATTCAGACCAATTGAGGGTTTTCCAATTTGTGAAAGTATTCATGAGTTTCTTTCTGCTGGGCTTTCAGCAATTAAGCAGCGCAGGCAAGTTGATTTAGTTGATTTAATAGTATTTCCCATTGGTGAGAGGAAAATATAGCTAGGGACTAGGGACTAGGGACTGGATACTGGGGAACTTGGGGCCCCCACACCCCACACTTGCCCCGAAGGGGCTTGATAAAACAGATTTATTTAACCTGTATAATCAGGGCGGGCTTTCCAGCCCACCCGACAATACTTTTATCTAACTGAGATCTGCAATGTGAAATATTGGCGTTGCTGAGTAGAAATATGAATTTGGATCACGCACCAGGCGCAGAGTCGCAGAGAGTAAGCGTTGAGAAGAGTTGATTTTTGCATTTCATATTCAAATTCAGCAACGCCGAAATATTTAGTAGAGCTTCAGTAATATGTTTGCTACATTCTTACCCAGCTTCTCAATACCTTCCTGCTGTTGGGGAACTTTTAAGCTGCCATCAGCGTTGAAGGCTTCGTAAGCTTTGGGTACGGCTACCTGATGGGGAAGCACCAAAACTCCGAGACTTTCTAGGATATTCCGCAGGTGAGACAACCCCCGCAGACCACCAAGACCGCCAGGTGAAGCACTCATAATTGCAGCAACCTTATCTGCAAAGGCAGCCAATGGTGGTTCATTTGCAGATGGACGGGATGCCCAGTCAATGGCATTCTTCAAAACTCCTGTGAGTGAACCGTTATATTCAGGTGAAGCAATTAGCAATCCTTGGTGAGAAATCAGCAAGTCTTTGAAAGCCACAGCATTGGCAGGTAAACCTTCTTGAGCTTCCAAATCCTCATCAAAAAGAGGTAGAGGCAAATCCCGTAGGTCTAGATAAGTCACTTCTACTTCTGCGGCTATTGCGCCAGCCGCCGCAATTTTTACCAATTTTTTATTGTAAGAATCAATGCGAGTACTGCCAGCAAAGGCGAGGATTTTAGGTGTAGATGACATAGTGGTATTACAGTTATCAGTGGATTATAGGGGTGCTGCCACGACAAAAGCGATCGCAACAGCTTCGTTTTCTGAACGCAGATATAGAGCTATAGAAAAATAGCCTTTATAATTCAAGGCTGATTATACTTGTAAGCTACTTTTCGTCAGAGATCGTCCATAAGTTTCGGTCATGGTTTTGAGGCGATCGCGCAGTTGTTTAGTTAAAGCCGCAGATTCATAACGCCATCCCCAATTACCTAAATTTTGACCGGGTAAATTCATCCGCGCAGAAGTATTCAATCCTAAAATATCTTGTAGAGGAATAATCGCTTGATTAGCTACGGAACTATATGCTAACCGAATTAAATCCCAGTGGATATCGGCAGGATTACTACAACCTAAATAGTGAAAAACTGCTTTGGAATCTTGGTCTTGTAGTTGATTAAACCAGCCTACTGTTGTGTCATTGTCGTGAGTGCCAGTATAAACTACACAGTTGCGGGAATAATTGAACGGTAAAAAAGGATTATCAGACCCTGAACCAAAAGCAAACTGTAAAACTTTCATCCCAGGAAATTCAAACTGGTCACGCAAAGCTTCTACATCTGGTGTGATTTCTCCCAAATCCTCGGCTATGATTGGCAGTTTACCTAACTTTTGGTTGAGTAATTGAAAGAAAATCTCCCCAGGAGCTTGAATCCATTCACCATTAACAGCTGTTGTTTCGCCCTTTGAAACTGCCCAGTATGCTTGAAAGCCTCGAAAATGGTCAATCCGAATCAAGTCTACATAATCAAGGATAGTTTGGAAGCGCTGTACCCACCAATGAAAGTCCTCTTTCTGTAACTGCACCCAATCATAAACTGGGTTACCCCACAGTTGACCAGTGGTACTAAAGTAGTCTGGTGGTGTTCCTGCCATCAATGCAGGTTCACCTGTTTGTTCATCAAGACAAAAGATTTGGGGATGAGACCAAACGTCAGCGCTATCGTGGGCAACGTAAATTGCAATATCTCCAATAATTTGGATGCCACGTTCATTGGCATAACGCTTTAAGTTTGACCATTGAGAGAAAAACTCAAACTGAAGATATTTATAGTAAGAAATCTCATGGCTTAATCGTTGTTGCCATTGCTGAATTGTATCTGGTTGACGTTTGGCCAGATTTGGTTCCCAAGTATTCCATTTGGCATCGCCGTGAACATACTTGAGCGCCATAAATAGAGCATAGTCATCTAGCCAGTAAGCCCTAGTTTGACAAAACTGTTCAAATTCCTTGCACTGAATAGATGAAGCATAGGCTTTAAAATTCTTAAAAGCTTTTTGCAGCAAAGGCATCTTCGTTTGGATGACCCGCTCGAAATCTACTGTTGCAGTGCTATATTCTGGCAAATCAAAAAGGTCTTCTGGAGCTAGGAAACCCTTTTCTACCAATATTTCAGGACTCAGCAGCAATGGATTTCCTGCCATCGCTGAATAAGATGCATAGGGAGAATTATGATCTCCCGTAGGCCCTAATGGCAATATTTGCCAAAGCTGCTGTCCACTGTCTACCAGAAAGTCAACAAACTGATAAGCTTCCAACCCTAAGTCACCAATACCAAACCGACTGGGGAAAGAAGTGGGGTGTAGTAAAATACCGCTAGTTCTAGGAAAAGGCATAATGAAATACTGACCCGAATGGCACTAAGTTTAGTTTTATCTGTTGAGGCAAGCTGGGGGAGCTGGGGAAGCGGGGGGTGCTGGGGGAGACAAAAGCTTAAATGTATTCACGTAGTATGCAGTCATAAAAGATACTCTTTTTTCCCAGCCTCCCCAGCCTCCCCAGCTTTTCTTAGTGGTATTCAATACTGACCCTATACTCAAGCCAAACATATTTCCTGGGAATTGGGAATTGGGAATTGGGAATTGGGAATTGGGAATTGGGAATTGGGAATTGGTAATTGGGTATTAGTTATTTCTCCCTCACTCCCTCATCTCCCTCATCTCCCCCCACTCCCTACTCCCTACTCCCCACTCCCTACTCCCTGCTTAAGCAGTCTTGATTAACTTCAGCAGTTCACTGGGGGCAAAAACATCCCTGTAGAAAGTCAATTGTTCTGTTTTCAGATAGCAGGCGCCTCTGTGTCCACGGCGAATCCAGGTGACATTTCCTTTGGCGAGTGTTTCGTTGGTTTCATCATCCACACACTTCCATTCAAAGAAGACAACTTCACCATGGAACATGACAATTGGCCAGCACATCGTTACACCTGGTTGAGCAATTAATGCCCACCAATGCTGTTCGCGCTCTTTTTGTTGTTCCAAGCCTTGATAGGGGCCATCTTGACACAGATATACCAAATCGTCTCGATACTCGCCAGTTAAGATATCGCCTCGTCCCTGCCTCAAAGCCTCACAATGAGTAGGCCACCATTCTTTGTTTTCTTGTTCAATTTGTTCTAGGGTGTAATTCGGCCCAATTTCTGGCAAAGTCCTTTGTTTCATTGCCACAATTTTCTCAGCATCTTCGATGAGTTTCTTCGCTACATAAGAAGTTACGAGTCCAGGCCGAGAATAATCTGCGGATAAATCTTTGTAGTAGTTAGTTCGTTTATTAGACAATATGTTGGTCGTGGTATTGGTTTGATAACCATTCGAGTGACCATTTGAGTAGGAAACAAGTTTCTGTTCTAACATAAGACTAACTACGTCCTCCTTGAGTTGATTAGTTGCGCCAATATTTGCAATCAGTTCTGCTACTGTGGAACTCCGCTGACCTGCGAGAGTCATTTTGCCGTCGTAAACAAAAGTGTAAGCAGTTCGTTCGGGAAATGGTAAAAGCCGCTGGACATATCTAGCTTGGTCTTTAACAGCGATCGCATATTCTTTGGAAGCAAAGAATGTTTCCATTTCCAAAGGATTAGCAAAAGCAATTTCAAAAGCAGCTTGATATTGTTTTTCTGGGGATTCGTAATGAGAAACTCCAGCCGCATCTGGGCGAGAGTTATCTACTTCCTCAAACAAATGTAGGCGGAATTTGAGAACAGAATCACTTTGGATAACAGCTGGTGCAAAGCTATTGGTAAGATATCGGCGAAAATCTTCCACACTCACAGCATCAGATTTTTTCACCATGACGTGAAACTTAATTGCACCTAGTTTCCCGTTGGGATCTCCTGTGGGGATGCCATCAATATAAGTTTGAGAATTACCAAAACTACTGTTGTAACCAATGGCTTTACTGAATACATTATGCTCGTCATCCATCAGGATAGCAGCAGATTTAAACCAGAGATTGCGATCGGCTTCCGTTTCAAAGGTTAATTCGGCAATGCCATTAAATTGATCTGCTTCTGGACAAGTGTATTCAATGCCATTGATGGTTGGCCATAGACCACCTTCATTTGCAGCTACATGAAACTGCCAGTATTGATGCTGCCCTGGTAGTCTAGCACAGACTGGCCCGTGAACATCTCTCCAATAGTCATCAAAAAGTTCTAGAGAAATTCCTTTACGTTTCCACAAGAGAACGTAGAAAGATACTTTACCTTTTTGATCGCGGACTGCATAATCGAATTTTCTAATTGTTGCTAACATTACTGCTTTCCTTTGTTACATCTACTGTCTTGATTGAGGCACAATCTGATATTCGCTAACTTTGATTTTCCTTGAGGACATCGAAACAATCAGCTACTTTAATCAAGCCCTCTAAAGACGAAAACCTAATGGATAAAGTTGTTTGATAATGCCAGTTTTCCTGAATAGCCTTAATTTCTTACATACATGTGCAACGCCTAAACACTAAAAGAGTGGCGAGTGAAAAGCAGGCAGCCACGAAAAAAACACTATTAATTCCCCAGATGCCAAAAGCTATTCCCATTAATAGTGGCCCTAAAGTTTGCCCAAATCCTAAAAAGGTTCCATTGATCGACATAATTGCAGCGAGATATTCTTTGGGCGCCATCTCTGCCAAGAGAGTTTGAATACTGGGGAAGCCTATACCAAGACCTGCGCCAAAAATCATCGTAGAAATTAATAGGAACCAAAGACTGTGAATAAAGGGAATTATTGCTAGAGCTATAGCAAAGATGACAAATGATGCTCTAATCAAAGCTCTGCTGGAGAACCTTTTAGTTAATCTTCCCAATTGTAGTGATGTGACTGTAATTGTAGCAGACATACTTGAGATCATGATGCCAATGGTGAAAGCAGATGCATTGAAAGAATTTTTCATCACAATTGGCAAGTAGGTGACATAGGCTCCATAGAGCAGCATGAATGTTGCAACTGTGCTGAAGAAAATTCCAAAAAATTGTTTGTTTCTGACACTTCCCAATGCATTTTTGAGGTACTCAATAAAATTCTGCTGGCTTTTTGGTTCAGGATTTTTGAGTAAAAACAAAACAACCAGTCCTATAGGTATCGCCAATATGGGAAGCATAAAGGGATAATTCCATCCCATAACTGCAATTGCTCCCCCAATAGTTGGATAAGTTGCTGTACCTACACTACTGATACTGGCGTTGTAACCCATAGCAGCGGTGCGTTCTTTACCTGAATATAGGTCGCCAATTAGTGTCACATTCAGAGAATTTAAGGAAGCTGCACCCATGCCCTCAATGAAACGTAATATCAGTAACAGGTTAAAATCACGAACAAACCCACATGCTACTCCGGCAATTCCAAATAACATCAGTGAGGGAACAAGTATTTTTTTTCTACCAACTCGGTCTGCCAGGACACCGAGAATAGGAGTGAGTACAATAGCTGGAAAGGTGAATACTGTCACCAGTAATCCAACATCTTGAGGTGGTACATTTAATTCTTGGGCTAGCTTGGGGAAAGTTGGAGTCACGCTGGAAACCCCTAGTATACCCATCAAAGTAATACAGAAAATAATCAGAAGGTTTTTATCAAGATAGACTGGATTACGGTTCTTACCCTGACTGATATGTTCAATTGAATCCATATTAAGCTTCCTTTTATTAATTGGATGGATAACAGGTTGCAGGCGATGAAGCTAGCTGATGCTGATTTTGTGGGTTGGATTGTGAGGATTGACTAATATATGAGTACAGGTTTTAGAAGGAAAAGACAGTTCGCACAGTACCAGTAACAATAGTGCCGTTACTGCTCTGGTTACCAGGGTCAATGATTACCTGTACCAGTGGCGTAACCCTGATGTTGTCGCTAATTGGCATGTTATAAAACGCTTCAATATTAGTTTGGGTACCATTTCCTACTGTATTTTCAATGAATGGCTGACCAGCAGCAATACCAGCTAAACTTCCAGATACGAACAAGTCCCGGAAGGCGACACCAGCCATCCAGTAGTTGGGGTTAATGTCTCCCTGGAATGTGTTTTTGTAGTCGCCATAGCCGTAACGACCAAAAATACCGAGTTTTTGTGAGAGTGCTAGTTCAAAGTTGACTCCCAAAACATTAAAGCGGCTATCGAATACTTCACCGCCAGCGTACTGGAGACGTACAGCAAAAGCTTGGTTGGGAGAATACTCTAGTTCAAAGATGCCTTGGTAAGGATCTCCGAACAAGCCACCATTACCACCACGGTTAGGAAATATCAATACAGGAGCTGATGGGCCACCAATATATCTCTGGGGATCAGAGTTTAAACTAGCGGCATTTGTAGCCACATACACGGCTCGTAGCTTGAGTGGCCCCCCTCCGGGATTCCAGTTAATAACAGCACCAGATCCGGCAGGACGGGGGAATAGGATAAAGTTGTTGACCAATGACTGGGTTGAGAAGTCGAGAAAGCTGACGTTAGCGTACCTGTTTTGATCTACAAAGTCTGTGGCAACGATCGCAGCTCCTAGAGTTACACTCAGATCCTTAACAGGGGTAAAAGTGTAGAATAAACGACCGATACCTAGCTGGTCATTCCTACCAGGAATAGAAAATTCTAGAACACTGCCAAAGTTAGGTTCCAAAAATCCGGCGGCGTTATCATCGGTGCTATCACTGCCTGCAAGTAAGCGGATTTGTAGGAGGTCGGTGCCATTAAAACTGGTGTTTAAATTGACAGCAGCACGATAGAGAATGGTAGCATTGGGGTCTTCATCGGCAATTACTTCTCCTGTAGGAGCAATGATGCGCGAGCCACTAAAGCTGCCTATATTCGCCGCTAAGATGACTTGACCAACGAGCTTGGTAGTGGTAGAAAATTGATTAGCTTCTAGCTCTGCCGTGCGTGCTTCTAAACTATCTACACGACCTCGTAAAGTGGCGAGTTCTGCTGAAAATTCTGTTTGCAGGCGTTGCAAAGTCACCAAGTCTTCTTGGGTCACTAAGTTTGCTGTGGCTGTGGCAATCTGCTCATTAACTTGGTTCAAACAAGCATTTAAATTAGCAGCAAATTCATAGCGAGTCAAAGCTTGGTTGCCACGGAAGGTGCCGTCAGGATAACCACTGATACAACCGTAGCGCTGAATTAAAGACTGCAACGCACCGAAAGCCCAGTCAGTGGGCTGCACATCTGCAAACTGGGATACAGAGGTGACTGAATCCATAGAAGCAGACGTGGTATCAGTTTCAGCCTGGATAGTAGCATCTGGGGCTAGTTGGGCTATGGAAGTGGTGGTAGCTGGAATTGTTTTAGCTGTCGTGGTTTTGTCTGTTGTTCTCAGAGTGTCAAAGCTTGCAGCAGTAGATTCAGGTAATCCGGCTAATGCAGAAGTACTCTGGACAATTAGTCCGAGAATGCTGACGCTACTGATCAAGTGTAAATAAATTCTTCTCACCACTGGTCACTTGTAAAATACTCAACTAACTTTGGATAGTACTACTATCTGTCCCTAGTATTTGACCAACCTAAAATTACCTATGTGTTGGCAAGCCCTTGAGGCTGGGGGAGAATAGAATTTTTTTGTAGCTTAGTCTGTACCGTAATCCCTTGGGTTAAGCTTTTTTATCTTTCCTTGCTTACCTTGTATACCTCAATAGATAAATTCACTTAAACCCAAGTATTACTTTATATAACTGCACCACCACCTGCTTGGATGTTTTGTCCTGTGAGCCAGCGTGCTTCTTCACTGACCAAGAACGCAACTACATCAGCCACATCAGCAGGTCGTCCTAGTCTACCCAAGGGAGACATTTTCTCTCCTTTTTCTTTCAATTGCGGATTGTTTGCCAGCATTTCTGTGTCCGTAAATCCCGGAGATACAGCGTTAACTGTAATACCGCGTTCTCCTATCTCCTTGGCAAGTACCTTGGTAAACTGCTCCACTGCTGCTTTACTTCCAGTGTAGATGGAAGCGGTAGGGCTAGGCGAAACAGTGCCACCCGTTGAAATGCTGACGATGCGCCCATTGTCCGCCATCCACCGCGCTGCTTCCTGCAAGGCGAAGAAAGTACCCCTAGCGTTGATCGTAAACGTTGTATCAAATTCCTCCTCCGTCAGTTGAACCAGTGGCTTGTAAAGGGCGATTCCTGCATTGTTAACTAGAATGTCCAGGTGGCCGAAGTGATCGACTGTTGCTTTGAATAGGTGGCGGATGTCGTCAACTTTGCTGATGTCAGCTTGTATGGCAAGGGCTTGTCCACCTTGAGCTTCGATGCCTGCAATTACTTCTTTTGCTTTAGCAGAACTGTTAGCGTAGTTTACCACAACAGACGCACCGTCTCGAGCTAACCGTTCTGCGATCGCCCGTCCAATACCCCGTGATGCTCCAGTGACAATTGCTACTTTACCTGCAAGTGATGCCATAGTCTTATTTTTCTCTTTAATTTCGATGATCAGTTTTGCTGATGTCAATAGTCAACATAATTACTAATTCGTATTTCGTAATTCGTAATTCGAGGGTTTGAGTCAAGAGCTAAAATTTCAATGAGCGCTGTCTTGAATTAGTTGGAGTTTGAAACCCCAACTAATTCAATTACGAATTACGAGTTATCAATTACGAATTCTTTCAAAACCCTTTTTGCCTTTGCAGAGGTGTGTTTGTGTAGTAGCAAATTATATTGGGCAATACTTCCCAAACATCCTCTAACCAAGACTCTATTAACTTAGGACTTACGCACTCGTGACGGAAAACTAAGCTTTTGCGATTACAACGCTAGGCTCGTAATGACTTAAAATCGTAGTCCGTGCGTAAGTCCTGTAACTGACTGTTATCTACTCAAAGCCACAGTGGAGGAATATTGATTTTGATTGCCATTTGTTTGAACTTGTTGTTGTTGAATGATATTTTCATAGAATGGCAAAAGATCTACATAAACCCGCCATTCACTCACCTGAGTGCCTCTCAAGCGGTAGATGTCGCAACAAGCTATGGTCAAATGTCTTTTATCCTGCACAGTGACGTATTTGGCATCCATTTCTACAACAACAATACCTGGTTCTTGCCAAATTTTCCGGACGCTATGCCCTGTAAATTTGGCGGTAGTTGTAAACAAAGAAGATAAGTAATTCACCACAGCTTGCTTACCGTAAACTGGTTCAGATGAACCAACTTTATAGTAGACATCATCAGTGAGATATTGCTTAGCTTGTTCCCAATCTTCCTTGAGTACGAACCCTGACAGATTTACAACAGCGTCTAATTGTTGTGCAACTAATTGTTCTAACATAATTACTCCTTTTTTGTCTATGAGTTATTTGAAACTAGCTATTGACCATTGAAAAACAAAATCATTTGCTATTGATTGGCTTAATTTGCAGAGCCAATTGGCCATTTAGGCCCAGCAATTGACCATTTTGGTACAAATCCATTTTTGACTCTTTCTTTTCCTTCAGGATGTTCTGCAAAGTGCTTCCTCATTGTTCCAGGAGGTAATAATTTCTTTCCTTGACTTGCAGTCAGCACAGAAGCAGATTGAGGAACAGGGATGGTAGGGTCAAATATGGGATTAACATCCATGAAAATTCGCAGTTCACGGAATTTGTCCCCTTCGACGCGGAAAATGTCTGTGCAAGGTAGAGAAACCTGCGAGCCATCTTTGCGCCAGTAGAAAACATCCATTTCTACAAAGACCAAATCTCCTAATTCCCATATCACCTTGATTTCGTGATACACAGCAGAGATTTGATTGAAGAAGTTATCCACCGAACTTTTAATCGAGGCTTTATCAAAACACACCTCAAAATTACCGAACTGATATACTGGATTGTCGGTAAATAAGGTAATAAATCCTGCTGAATCAAAAGCTTCACCTCTAGAAAACAAGCGTTTTACTAAGTCTACGTTTGTTCCTGAAATTTTTTCTAGTGTGGGGATTTTTTCGTTTGCAGTTTGTGCTGCTCCTATTAACTCACTCATCATGGACTGAACAACTTCACCAAAAATCACATGTACGGTAACAAGTGATTTTGCCAATTCTTCCTTAGTAATTTCGTAGCCATTTTCAGATGCTATCTTGACGAAGCTTTCAGGAGTATTAGCTGAATGAAGTTTCTGTTGTAAACTCGGATTTTCAAACGCAGATGCTAATAAAGTAATTACTCTTTGTGACATATGCTAATCTCATTTTGTTCCTGGAATCTGTTGTTTTTACACCCTGCTTTTTTGCAAAAATCTCTTTGGTTAAGTTTTCTTTAGTTTGATAATTGATTTCAACTTGCACAGCGCTCAGCCAAGAATAAATATATGTAGCGATCGCTGCCTTCATTCCACAGAAAATTTAACCAAAAAGAACATGACTCAGGATATAACAAACTCTTTACAAAGCGTTCTGCACTTGCTACTGGCAATAATTTTGATGTTACTATCTCAACCCAACACTGGAAACATATTTATTTCCATTACCATTTGTTTGAGGTTGTTGTTCTTGGGCGGGAGTTTCAAAAAATGGCAACAGATCTACATAAACTCGCCATTCACTCACCTGGTTACCTCTCAAGCGATAAATATCACAACATGCTATAGTCAGATGTCTTTGATCCTTGACAGTGACATATTTGGCATCCATTTCTACAACAACAACGCCTGGTTCGTGCCAAATTTTTCTGACTTCATGACCGACAAATTTAGCGGTAGTTGCAAACAATGTAGATAGGTAATCCACAACGGCTTGCTTCCCGTAAACTGGTTCAGAGGAACCAACTTTATAATAGACATCATCAGTGAGATATTGTTTAGCCTGTTCCCAATCTTCCTTGAGTACGAATCCTGACAGTTGCACAACAGCATCTAACTGTTCTGATGATTTTTCTTGTTGCTGATCTATCGGCCATTTTGGCCCAGCTATTGCCCATTTAGGAATAAATCCAGCTGCTATCCTTTGTTTGGCTTCAGGATGTTCTGCAAAATGCTTCCTCATGATGTCTGATGAAGGAAGTTTTTTGCCTTGGCTAATGGTAAATACTGAAGCGATGGGAGGGACAAAAATTGTGGGGTTAAATAGAGGATTTATATCCATAAAAATCCGCAATTCTGAGAATTTATCACCCTCTACGCGGAATATATCAAAGCAAGGTAATGTGACTACAGAACCATCTTTGCGCCAGTAAACCACGTCCATTTCTACAAACACCACATCTTGGATTTCTTGGATAGTTTTGATATCGTGGTATATGGCAGAAATTTGGCTGAAGAAATTTGCTACAGATTTTTGAATTGCAGGTTTATCGAAAGACGGCTCAAAGTTGCCGAACTGATACACTGGTGTGTCAGTAAAGAAAGTAACAAAACCTTCAGCATCAAAGGCTTCGCCTCTAGCGAATAAGCGTTTTACCAAGTCTGTTGTTGTACCTGGAAGTCTTTCTGAAGTAGCTTGGTTCAAATTTGCGATCGCAGGTTCTGCTTTGCCATTTGAAACAGGGATAGATATTCCATTCGACATATTAGATTCCTCCTGTACTTTATTTGGTTCTTGCAGATAATGGCTGACATTTTGCTTACCATTCATCAGAGAAACTATATTCTCCTGCAATTGATTGGTGGCTCCTACTTTTGCGATTAACTCGGCTACTCTGGAACTCCGCTGACCGGCTAAGGTCATCTGACCGTTGTAGACAAAAGTGTAAACATTCCGTTCCGCAAATGAATTGATTTGTTTAACATATTTTGCCTGTTCTTTGATTGCTGCTGCATACTCTTTTGAGGCAAAGAATGTTTCCATTTCCAGAGGGTTAGAGAATGCAATTTCAAAAGCCGCCTGATACTGTTGCTGTTGTGGTTCATAATGAACTACTCCTGCTGCATCAGGACGCGAATTATCTACTTCTTCAAATAGATGCAGTCGAAATTTGAGTACTAAATCGTTCTTGACAATAGCTGATGCAAAGCTATCTGTCATATATTTGCGGAACTCCTCCACACTCACGTCATCAGATTTTTTCACCATGACGTGGAACTTTAAAATACTCAGTTCTCCGTTCGGATCTCCTGTGGAAATGGCATCAATATAAGTTTTGGAATTACCAAAACTAGTGTTATATCCAATTGCTTTGCGAAATAAGTTATGTTCGTCATCCATTAACACAGTAGCAGCCTGAAACCATGTTTGACGGTCTGATTCTGTCTCAAAGGTTAATTCAGCTATGCCATCAAATTGATCTTCTGGCTGAGAGTTGTAGTCTATGCCATCAATGACTGGCCACAAAGCACCCTGATTATGAGATAAATGAAACTGCCAGTATTGATGCTGACCTGGGAGTCTAGCGCAGACTGGCCCATGAACATTTTTCCAGTAATTAGAAAAAAGCTCTAATTTTATTCCCTTTTTTTTCCATAAAAGAACATAGAATACAAATTTGCCTTTTTGATCGCGGATTGCGTAATCTGGCTTTCTGATTGCTGAGATCATTTGTCCAACTCTACTTTGTTCAATAATCTGATTGAGAGTACCAAAGCAACCTGCAACCTTATTGAATCCTGCATAAACACACATGAATAAAAGAAGTTCTTCAATTTCTGCGTAAGTTGCTCCCTGTTGGAGAGCCATATTCACGTGTGCTAAAAAAGGATTTCCTGAACCCACATGGTCTTGATTAGCCACATCAACTGCAATGGTGATCAAAGCCTTAGTCTTTTGGCTAATTAATGGTAAACCCCATGCTTCTCCTGCTACACGAGTAACAAAATCACCAAACTTGGGGTTGATACCTTTTAAACCCTCTTGGAGTTCTTTATCGTCTAAAACTGCATTTTTGTACATTTTTTCATGTATCATTTTAGGATGTAACCCTCAATTTCAGTAATTAGTTAGGGGCAAAACACCACTGAATTTTAGATTGTAGATTTAAAATTTTGAAATCAGAATTTGAAATTTGAAAATCTCTGATAGCAAACCAGTTTGTTTTTAAAATAGGTATAGTTAGAAACTCCAAAATCTAAAATTAAATGACAAGCTCCTGGCTTAAAACATCGGGCCAATCTAAAATCCAAAATTGAATGTCAGTTTTGAATGTGAGTTCGATGAGTGATTTTATGACCTTTCCTCCAGCCACTTTTCTACAACCAGAGAAGAGTAAAACCTTTATTGTTGCGTTGTTGCCCCCTCGTCCTTTAGGAGGTTTGTCAAACTCACGTTGAATAAATCAGTCAGATTTTAGAGAACTGGTATTTTAATTTCAGTTAAGAGACCGAGCGGTTTAGCAACTGCTTTTTGATAGGGTGAATCTACCTAAAGCAAGTTGTGTAAGCTGTCGCTCAATGATCAAGTGTGGTACGCCTTGCATAGCTGCGGCAATATTGGCAGGAATCTCAAAAGACTACCTACTTGGATATAATTGGTGGCAGTGACAGTCCCATAAGCACTAGAGCTTTTGGCATGTACAACTCTTTGTAGAATACACTCTTGATGAGAGTGCGCTACCTTTTCATTCCAATAAAAGTCTTGCATTAATAACGGGCCGCGTGCGCCAGTACTCAACGAGTTTTGGTTATCACTAACTGGAATGCTAGCATCCGTTGTCAGGACTTCTTTTTTGTTATTCATTGTTTGATTACCGCTTTCGCTAATGGATTTTTTTGCCCTAGTGTTTACAGTTTGTGGTAACAACCATCATCGAATTGAGGGTTATTCGTGTATTTGCACAGACAAAGCGCTCTTGCCTTTTTTCCTTAAACTCAAATGCTAGCGGTTGGAATCCAGTTGCTTTGTGAGGGACATTCCAGAAAGGTTAATTACTGGAATACCCATAGTTACAGCAATAATGTGTGCTAGGTTATAGTTCCATCACTATTACTTTTTTGTTAGCGATCGCAGGTTAATTTAGTTTGTTGATTAACTGATGTTACTCGACTGATTGCACTCTCTTGATGAAAGTCTGATTCAGTACTTTCTTTGTGTCTTGAACAACTAGTCAATAAGAGCAGCAATCAAGCCATAGATACACATCTGTTAATCAGTTTTTGCAACTAGTGTGTTGAACTGTTTCAATCACGTAATAATTATTTACTTTTTCTTAATTTTTGAGTAGAGAAGATCGATAAATTAAGGATCAAGTTAAGAGAATGGCTGAAAAATCAGAAATTTCGCACTCACCAAGCCACCCTCAGCTAATTTAGTTATTTAGGGTAGATTTTCCTGCGGAATTTTAGTAGTACCAAGGTACTAAATCCCAATAAACTTAGCCCAGAAGTGGGTTCAGGAACAGAGGTGAGTTTAAAATTATCAATCAACAGTCCAGAATCAATATCACCATCTCCCACATCTAGAACTCCAAGTCCTAAGGTGTATGTTCCTGTGGTTGGCAACTTGAACGAAAAAGTTTGAAAGCCAGTTTCTTGAAAAAAGTCTGTTAGAGAAAATTCTGATGTGGTATTAGTCACATCAGCCAGTGCTAATAAGGAACTGACGGAGTTGTCTTGTGAACTAATTGAAACAAAGGAGAAATCTGAAAAAGTAATTGGCGGTAATACCTCATTGGTCAAGAAATCCCAATCGAAACTCAAAATGTCTCCAGCTTTAGCTGTGAATGTTTGTTGAATAGCTGAACCTTGAGTAACTTGTCCTTTGCCAAGACTATTCAGACTTTCATCTTCTAATGCCAGAAATTTTTCTAGAATTGAATCATTAAATGTAGCGCCACCAGTTGACAACAAAGCTTGCGAATTTCCTTGCGTTGGGCCACTGCCAAATGTTGCCGTTTCAATACTGGCAGAACCTAGTGTTGTCCATCCGTTAAAATTGCCAGTTTCAAAACCACCGTTGACTAGTGTTGAATTAGTCGAACCACTGGGTAAAGCAAATGTTTTTAATGATAATGTATATAAACCAGATTCAAAGTGGTTTCCTCTGAGGTTAATGTCTCTCAAGCCAGACACGCCAAAGTTCAGGCTACCACTAGCAGGTATTTCTCCAGTTAATATGGGTAGAACATTGTTGTCAGATTGGTCATCGTTGATGGCGATGATATTACCAAAATTATCCAGCTGCCCTAGAAGTGGATCAAATGACTGTGAATTTACCTCTACAGTAAATAACTTTCCAGGTTCAAAATTGGAAAAGTTGTAGAAGTCAACTTTCTCATTCTCTAGTTGTCCTTCTACACTACTGAAACCACCTGATAGAATATTGGTGTCAGTCGAAGAATTATCAGTTTCGCCTTCAGGTGCAGCATGAGCAGGTGAAACTATAGTGATAAAACTGAGGGAAATTGAATAAGCACTAATAGCTAGAGTGGAGAGTAATTTCATAAAATTTACCTGGAAACTAGATTTGGTTACGTATTAGTCGTCAAAATAATTCGTAATTGATAATTCGTAATTCGTAGTTACAATCAGTGTGAGCTGCTGAACCCACCACCAACGAAGCACTACCAAATTGAAAATTTGGTGTGGTCTGCTGTACCCATTTAATTACGAATCACGAATTAGTAATTATTTGGTCAAGTTTTAAAGTTACTTCACCTAGAACACGGATTTAGTATTCAAAATAAGAGTTGAAAATTTGGCTTGATTGCAGTTCAAGTCAATACTTTTTGCACTTTCCAAGCACATCAGCCCAGTCTTTGAGATTAGCAAAAAGACTTATGCAAACAATAGCCAAAACCCTTATTCTCATGTAGCGACAATTGATGAATTGCCGCCATAACGTATAATTTTCAGGACTTATACCATTTCACGAAATACCTATACAGATAAATGAGTAAGGGCGTACAGCTGTACGCCCCTACAGCCAATTCATGTGTTGCAAATATTTTTGGTATAAGTCCTAAGTAAATCGGCGTTCTAGGAGCTAGTAAGTCACGGTGTCAATAAAACTACCATTAAAAATGGTGAGAAAGCCTAAAATATTCCTCTTCTGTCAGAGTAGGAGAACCCAATCACTCTCCAGTCTTTCAGGGCTTTATTTCTAAGTCTTGATCAGAAAAGTTTATTCCTGTCAGAAAATAAAACCTTAAACCTTGATGAAATCAAACTCACAGAGTCTGGCTTCGATGATTTTTTCCGAGAATAACACAAAAGAGATTAGCTATTACACATTTAAATTGCACATTCTTTCGTGTTTCGCAGTCAAAAGTCATGCATTCCAGAGTCCAGAAAAAGTATTGACTATTGAACGCCAGTTGCAAAAACTGTCGGGAAACTGCAAGGGCACATTGGCTCCTCTTGCCTCTTGACGAGCCTAACAACTAAATATGCAAACTAGATGTGTTTTAGCGTACAAAGTAGCGGTGCTAGACGGCGTTGCTGAATTAGGATATGAAATTCAAAAATCAACTATTCTCAACTCTTAATCTCTGCGACTCTGCGTGAGCCAAATTCATATTCTCAATCAGCAACGCCTGCTAGGCTATGATCTCGAAAGGCAACATCATTTCATTGTCCTCATGTCCAAGCATATGGCAGTGCCAGACGTAGGTTCCAATAAATGAGTTGCCGAAGGGTAGGTTCTCTGCGGCTTGAGCGCCAAACGGGACGATTAGGCGGGTGACCTCATAGGGGTTGACTAGTACTGTATCTTTCCATCCGGCCTCGTTTGGTGCTGGTGGTCTGGCTGGGCCGATGGTAAAGGGCGTAGGATCAGGTGCTGGGTAACCACCTGGTACCGTCGGGCCGCCTATTGCATGACTGGAGATGACTGTACGAGGCCCCGTAGCATAGTATGCTTTGAGATATTTGGTTGCGTTAATCTTTTGTCGATTTAGAATCTGAAACGGCACTAGATGCAAGTGCATTGGGTGAGCAACAGGCTGAAGGTTGATAATATTCCACTGCTCCACGGTGTCCACTTTCGGCCGTTCCATCAGTTCGGGGTTTTTGAATCCCTCATCCCAGTAGAGATAGTTCATTAGTACTATAATCGGACCAGTTGGCCCCGCAATCTCTACCAGTGTCAGGAACCGTTGCCGTACCGGCTGAACAGGAATTGGTTTGATCAGTGGTTTATGCAGTCGCAGTACACTAGGAATTGGCTTTGGAGCAGCAGCACCAGCGTTGACTGTGAATTGCATAATATCGGGCAGTGTGGGGCTAAATACGATGAAATTAGCCCTGCCAGATGGATATGGTGAAACAGCATCATTTTCTAAGACAATTTTCTCTCCTGGCAGACTCTTGGAGAAGTCGATCAACACATCAGCTCGTTCACCAGGAGAAAGCAGCAAACTGGATAAATACACCGGTGCGTTGAGCAAACCTTGGTCGGTACCGATTTGAATGATTGGCTGCTTTGAGGATAGCTTGAGATTGTAAGTCCGTGCGCTTGAGCCATTAATAATTCGGAATCGGTAGAGGGTACGGTCTACATTCAGATTCGGCCAAGCTTTACCATTAACAGTAGCGACATCAACGACATACTCTATTAACCAGGGTGGTTGGTTGGGGTGAGATACAGAGCCATCGGTGTTGAAAGAACGGTCTTGTATAACCAGTGGTATTTCATAGGGAGCTCCAGCTGGTAGACCCAGTGGGCCATTGCCACCCGCAGGATCATCAATGTCTCTGATGAGATAAAACCCTGCAAGACCGGCTAGGACATTCAAACCTGTAATCCCCATTGCATGGTCGTGATACCAGAGGGTAGCAGCTTCCTGATTGTTGTTGAAGTTGTACAGGTAATTCTGCCCTGGCGTAAACGTGTCCATGGGGTAGCCATCACTTTGAGGTTCAGTGTTGCTACCATGCAGATGCAGTGATACTCGCGGGCTAGTTTTGTCAGACTCTAGAACAGCAGTCAAACCTGGGTCAACTGCTTGCAAAAACGGATGGTCTCCAACAATGTTGTTAGATACATTGATGCTAACAGGTGTGCCTCTTGTAACTTCGATAGTCGGGCCAAGAATAGATAAACCACCATAAGCTAACGTGGGGCCCGCACCTAAGTTGGTGTGGAACGAGTGTGAACTGCGTGCGATGGTCAAAGTGCTGGTTGGCGCAGTTGGGAACGGTATAGGTAGATTTTCAGTAAACTTTGTGATCTCCACAGGCAAGGTCGCACGAGTTTTACTTGCCTTGAGCAGGCCAGTAGCAAGGAATGCTGCTCCACCGCTTGCACCTGCGAAGATAAACTGTCTTCTGCTCAGTACTGATGCTTTTTTTCTATATGGATACATAATGTATGAAACAAATTAACGTAAGTTGGTTAAGGCTACTGTGGCCTGATGGGTAAATAAACTTGAAACCGCCTGTTGTCCTCTGTGGACAAATCCAAATTACGGCTCATTTGTCAATAGTCTTTTTGCGAAAAAAGAAACACTTTCAAAGAAAAGGCTCAATTTAATAAATAGGGCTTTGGGCGAGTGTTTCAAACAAAAAAAGCATGGTTCTGGAAAATTCTCAAAACCCTTAAAGGATTAGAGGGGTTTGAATTCACATCAGTAGTGAATTAGATTTGAGTATAGTTTTCACTTTCAAAAAATTTTTCACCAGATAAGATCTTAATGTTAGGTCAAAAGTTAGTGCTTCAGCGGTGGGGAAGCAAGGTAGAGTGTTAACAACCGACAACTAACAGCTGAAAACTTACAACTGACAACTGAACAAATTACTCAGCTTCGCCGATTAAAGTGAAAGCAGCCCAATGTAAGGGTTTTTGATATTTTTTCTGTTGCATTGTTGTCAGCATGGCTTTTCTTAGTGCAGTGGCTTTATCAAGTTTTTGTCGCAGATTTTGATAAAATTCTGTCATGAGAAATGAAGTTGAATTATCAGAAACTGCCCACAAGGAAACAACGACGCTGGGAACACCTGCGCTAATTAAAGAACGAGATAAACCAATCACACCATCACCAGTAATACGTCCGCGTCCGGTGTCGCAAGCGCTTAATACGACTAAATTTGCATTGAGCTTCAGGTTCAAAATTTCTTCTGCGGTGAGCAAACCGTTATCTTGATTGGAGGGTGCAAGAGCGATGGCTCCGCCAACGCCTTCGGCGATCGCACTTCCCAATCCCCGGTTATCATCAAGTAAACCGTGGGTAGCAAAGTGAATAATTCCGGCTTGGGAAATCTGCTGTAGAATTGCGGTTTTGCTGGCTTCCTTACCTGTTATTGCTCGCGTTTTGAGGATTTCAGCAATATTTTTAGCTTCCTTTTCCGCCCAAGGTAAATTTGTTAATTGTTCAGGGGGTTTTCCTGGTTGCAACTCCACTTTTGGCATTGTAGGATTGCCTACAATCAAAGACTTGGCATTTAAAGGCTTTACACGTCGTTGTTGCTTGGATGTAAAATCCAATACCTGAATTGATGGTACAGTGAGGATGGTGTGTTTTTCAATTAGATATTTATCTTCGTCATATTGCAACGCTGGGAAAGGAACAAGAAATAATTCTCCTTGAGGGATAAAGATAACTCGGTCATTGGGATTATTGGGAAGGATATCTGCAATCGGTTTGATTAAAAAATCATGGAGTCGCTGTAAGCCTTTGGGTTGATTTATTTTCTCTACTACTGAAACTCTAAAGATATTGCGAGAATTACGACTATTGATATCTATCACACCCATAGAAAAACGGGTTAGCTCAACTAATTCCTTGAAAGTTATCTTTTCTGTTTGCCACAAAGGCTTAAGGTCGCTGCGATGAAATGTGACTTCACCTGTGGGTTTGATGACCCAAATATATAGTTCTGCATCTTGAGTTTGTCGTTTATCATCAATTTGAAATTCATCATTAATAATTGAATATTGAACCAAGGTTGCATTTTGATTTTTAGCAATTTGTTTAATTTGTTCAATATTCAATGCTGTCACTTTTGATTGTTCTGTTTGATTAGGGGATACTCGTTTATTGAGTAAATCAATAAAAGCTCTCGCCCTACCACGTTCAGATATTTCCAAAGCTTCGGCTATTTTATTTTGAGCAATCAGGACTTTTTGTAGTAGGCGGTAGGTGCGGGCTTGTTTTTCAAAGATAGAGATTTTGTTGGCATCGTCTAGTTGAATGCGGAGATTTTCCCAAATAGCGATCGCTTCCCGTAAATATTTTTCCGCTTCAGGGAGTTTACCAGCTTGACGGAGGGAATTAGCAAGATTGTTTAAAGCATTCCCCTCAGCTTCTTTATCTTCATTTTGTTGTGCTTTGGCTAAACTTGAAGAGTGTAATTCAATCGCCTTGGCAGTATCGCCCAGTGCAAGGTAAACATTACCTAAACCTCCTAGTGCTTCACTTGGTATAAATTCAACAGCTTCTTTATAATATTGAATTGCTTTATTATAGTCACCCAATGAATAATAAATATTTGCCAATTTGGCTTTTGTTTGAGCAAGACTAGAGGTGTTTTTATCAATAGCTAATGCTTGAGATAAGTCTGGAATTGCTTCGTTATATTTACCTTGAGAAATGTAAACATCGCCACGACTTTGTAAAACCTGTGTTTTGAGTTGTGTGTCTTGGTACTGTTCTAGAATATTTAAAGCATCGTTGTAATACTTAATTGCTGTTTCATAGTCAGCTAAGGAATTGTATACATTACCGAGGTTGGCAAGATTTTTGACTTGTCTTTGAATATAGTTAGGTTTTTGGGCGATTTGTAAAGCTTGCGAGTAGGATTTAATGGCGTTGGTGTAATCACTCAGGCAATAATAAGCGTTTCCGAGTTGTTCGAGGATGACTGCTTGATTTTCGTTGTCAGAGATTTCTTGACTCACATCTTGCACCAATAAAAATTGATGTAATTTTATTACTCAGCAAAAAGTAAAACCCTTAATCTAGCGATAAAAACTCATAAAAATGAGGTAACTTTATCGCGCATCTTTTTACTTTAGCTGGGTTTATACGTAGAGGTGCAAGATATGAGTTGATAGATTTTTAGGGCTTTTTGCCAGGGGTCGAATGCTTGGGCGCAGTTAGGGGCGTAGAATTGGAGATCACGCAGGCGATCGGCTTCTATTTTGGGAGAAGAAGGGAGTTCAGATAAACTGAGAGTAGCAACCTGTTTACCATATAAATTCCATATCCGAACTGTTCCGTCAGAGGATGTAGTGAGAATTGCTTGGTTATCAGGGCTAAAAGCTGCACTAGTTACTTCTTTTTGATGCCCTTTTAGTTGAGCTAGTAGATTACCATTGGTATTCCAGATATAAGCATTTAAATCAGAATAAGTAACAATCAATTTGCCATTAGGACTAAATTGTGCATTGCTAACAAGGTCTTGATGCTGAAGTTTTGCAATCAAGTTACCGGAAGTATCCCATATACGAGCTGTTTTGTCCCTGGATGCGGTAACAATCAATTTGCCATTAGGACTAAATTGTGCATTGCTAACAAGGTCTTGATGCTGAAGTTTTGCAATCAAGTTACCGGAAGTATCCCATATACGAGCTGTTTTATCCCAAGATGCAGTAACAATCAATTTGCTATCTAAACTAAAACTCGCACTATTAAGATTACCTTGATGTCCTTTAAGTTCGACTAGTAAATTACCGGAAGTATCCCATATACGAGCTGTTCTATCCCAAGATGCAGTCACAATCAATTTACTATCTGGACTCAAACTTGCACTACTGATCACAGACAAAAATCCATTATCTGGAAGTTCTGTTATAAGCTTGCCAGAAGTATCCCAAATATCAGCACTCGGCCCAGAGTAGATGGCAATGAGTTTACTATCCTGACTAAAATTGGCACTTGTCTGGGAGAAATACTCTTTTTTGAGTTCCGCTATTAAATTACCAGAGGAACTACTCCACAAACGTACTGTTCCTTTTCCTCTGTTATTAGTAACAATTAGCTTGCCATCAGGACTAAAACTTGGGCTATCTCCTTCAATGTCTCTAATAAATTTACCTGAACTGTCCCAAAGACGAGATTTTTCATCCCCGTATCCAGCAATAATTAGCTTGTTATCAGGGCTAAAACTTCCACTGTAAACTTTATCTGAAAACCATTTCAGTTCTGCCAGAAATTGACCCGAAATATTCCATATACGGGCTGTTGTGTCTTCAGATGCAGTCACAATTAAGTTACCATCAGGGCTAAAACTTGCGCTGTTTACATCATCTGTATGACCTTTTAGTTCGGCTAATAACTTGCCATTGATATCCCATACACGAGCAGTATTATCTTTAGATGCAGTGACAATGTGCTTGCTATCAGGATTAAAGCTTGCTCTTGTAATACTCCACTGATGACCTTTAAGTTCAGTTAACAATTTACCGGAAATATTCCACACGCTAGCGGTGTTATTGTCAGATCCGGTAACTATTAGCTTGCTATTTGGGCTAAAACTTGCATAATACCCTTGAATCTCTGCAATAAATCTACCCGAACTATCCCACAAAAATGTTCCGAGAGAAGATGTAGTAATAATCAGCTTTCCATCAGGACTAAAGCTGGCACTACCATAAATCTTAATACCTTCGCCAAGATTATATTTACCATCTTTGAGTTCACCTAGCAACTTGCCATTGATATCCCACAAATAAGCTGTTAGATTATCAGATAGGGTAACTATACGTTGACCATCAGGACTAAAACTTGCACTTGTAACACTACCATTATGCCCTCTAAATTCTGCTAAAACTTTGCCATTGGTATTCCACAATCGAACTGTTTTATCATCAGATGCGGTCACTATAAGCTTATTATCAAAGCTAAAACTCGCAATGTTTACTCTATCTTGATGACCTTTAAGTTCTGCTAAAAGTTTGCCATTGATATCCCATATACGGGCTGTTTTATCATCAGATGCGGTAACAATTAACTTGCCATCAGGACTAAAACTGGCATTGTTAATCCAACCTTGATGACCTTTGAGTTCTGCTAATAACTTACCGGCAGTATCCCATAAACGAGCGGTACTACCGTCATATATGGTAACTATCAGCTTTCCATTAGGGCTGAAACTCGCATTTTTTACATAGGTTCCAGGCAAATATAAAGGCTGTGTTGGTTCAGTTTTATCAGAAGAAGTTTCAGGCAAATTCTGTTGAGCTATTAATTTATCGGATACATACCATATACGGACTGTTCCATCATAAAATGCCGTAAGAATCTGCTTGCCATCTGGGCTAAAATTTAAATCTGTTACAAATGAATTTTGATTTCCTTCAAGTTTTGCCAGTAACTTACCTGAAGTATCCCAAATAAGTGCGATATTTTGATTATATATAGTAACAATTAACTTACTATCTGGGCTAAAAATTGCATTTCTAACCCAACTATTTTGCTCTCCTTTGAGTTCTGCTAGCAGTTTGCCTGAACTATTCCATATATGGGTAATATTGTCATTAGATGCAGTAATAATCAACTTACCATCTGGACTAAAATTTGCCATCGAAACGATACGGTTTTTATCCTCTTTGAGTTTTAATAGCAATTTGCCTGAGTTGTTCGATATATAAGTAGTTCCGTCGGCAAATGCAACTAAAATTTGCTTACCATCTGGACTAAAACTAGCAGTAGTAGGAGATGTGCGATCGCCTACTACTGCTAACAACTTTCCTGAAGTATCCCATACACGGGCGGCTTCAGACGATACAGTCAAAATTTGCTTGCTATCGGGACTAAAACTGGCACTTGTCTGGGCAAAGTATTGATGCGCTTTGAGTTCTGTGACAAATTTTCCCAAAATGTCCCATACACGGGCAGTTCCGTCATCAGATGTAGTCACAATAAGTTTACTATCTGGGCTGAAAATAGCGTTGTTAATACTCCTTTGATGCCCTTTTAGTTCAGCTAGTAATTTACCTGACGTATCCCAGACACGAGCAATTCTTCCATTGACAGTGATAATTCGTTGAGCATCTTGGCTAAAATCAGTGGCAAAACCTTGAAATTTAGCTATTATTTTGCCTGAGATATCCCACAAAGTAGCTGTTCCATCCTCAGATGCAGTTAATATCTGTTTTCCATTGGGGCTAAATCTGGCGGTATATTGTCCCTGTAATTCAGTAAAAATCTTACTGTTTGTATCCCACACCCGCGCACTACCATCAACCGAAGCCGTAATAATCCATCTTCCATCCCCACTCCAAGCGACACCATTCACACCACCCGAATGCCCTTGAAGCTTAGCTACCAATTTGCCCGCAGTATCCCAAATGAAAGTAGTTTTATCAACTGAAGCTGTAACAATCCTTTGCCCATCTGCGCTAAAACTTGCATTTCTCACACTATCCTGATGCCCTTGTAAAACTGCCAGTTGCTTACCCGATAAATCCCACACTCGTGCAGTTTTATCATCTGATGCCGTAACAATTCGCTTACTATCAAAGCTAAAATTGGCATTCCAAACTGTGTCTTGATGCCCTTTTAATTCTGATAGGAATTTACCTGACAAATCCCAGATACGCACTGTTTTATCAGCAGAGGCGGTAACAATTTTTTTGCCATCTGGACTGAAACTTGCACTGTACACGCTGCCTTCATGGGCTTTAAATTCCCTTAGCTGTTTGCCTGATAAATCCCACAACCGCACGGTTTTATCTGCACCTGCTGTGACTATCTTTTTACCATCCTGGCTCAAATTAGCACTATAAACATTACCTTGATGCCCTTTTAACTCGACTAACTGTTTGCCCGAAATATCCCAAATACGAGCAGTACCATCAAAAGATGCAGTAACAATTAATTTACCATCAGGACTAAAATTAGCACTTTTGACATTGGCTTGATGCCCGATTAATTCTGCTACCTGTTTACCCGAAAAATCCCAGACACGGGCAGTGTTATCAGCACCAGCCGTCAAAATTAATTTACCGTCAGGACTAAAACTGGCACTGTTAACGCTACCCTCATGTGCTTTAATTTCCCTTTCCTGGGCGAAGTAATCGATAAAATTACCAAAGACAGTTTGAGTTTGCTGCTGATTTGGTGTTTGTGCTAACACCTGGGGTGCAGAGAAAAATACCGAAAAATTCTGCGGTAATGTAGGTGCAATTGTTACCAGAAAAGCACTCAAAGCAATTAAAATAAGTCTGGTTGTGCGATCGCGCATAATAGCTGTCATAATTTGGAACGACATCAGACCGATACAGGGTAAAGGCTGCCCAATCTCTGGAATTAGAGTATTTTTTCTTAGTTGCTAGTATTGCATGACGCAAGGTAGCAGCTTGAGCTATGTTTTCACTGTTGCTGCTACCTCAATCATGATCATTTTGGAATAGTTTAGCTAGCTTCTATCTCCTTGACTGCGTTGTCTGCTTTTTGAGCTAGTTCCACTTTGCCTTCTTGCTTAAAGAGTGTAGATGCTTTGCGAAAATCTGCGATCGCTCCCGGTTTATCTTTTAAGGCATAGTTGGCAATAGCACGAAAATAGTAGGCTATAGAAATATCTGGATTAATTTCTAAGGCTGTGTCAAGATCTAATTTTGCTGCTTGATATTCACCTAATAACAGCTTCGCACCACCTCTACCAACATAAGCATAAATATTTTTGGGTTCAATCTTCAGAACTTGGTTAAAATCTTCTATAGCTCCTTGATAGTCTTTCGACTCAAAGCGCTCAAATCCCCGTTTTAAGAAATATTCAGTTTGACTACTATTTTCAATCTTGGTGTCCGGTAATTGTGCAGTAACTTTTGATGCTGGTGTTTGTTGATTGTTGAACAAGCTTTTGGCTTCAGCTTTGGGAGTCAAAGTTAATGTTGCTAATGCAATCATGGCTACTGCTAATTTCAAACCTTTCATGGCTATGTTTCCTAAAATACTAAGTTTTTCTAAGTTTCCAACTAGCCCAGTAAAGAAGTTAACTTCCTGGTTCACCGCTATATATCTCTGAGGTATTGGAGGTTATGTAAAAAAGTAAAAGGGACTGGGGATTAGGGATTGGGGATTGGGTGCCAAATCGCTCATATTATGGTGGTTGCTCATTACCCACCACCCTTACGGGTGACGCTCCTTCGTCGCTAACGCCAGTTACTCATGGGGGACTCGGGGCCCCCACGACCGAAAGGGAGTGGGGATTGGGGGCTTGGGGCCCCCTTTGGGGTTGGGGGAGGAACCCCCAAGACCGTACTGGCTCACCAAATTTTAAAAAACTTTTCCCCAGTCCCCATTCCCCAGTCCCCAGTCCCCATCTTTAGAGTGAACCAAACCCTCCGCCTCCAGGAGTTTCGATCACAAAAACATCCCCAGGTTTCATTTCTACTGTGGCTATACTGTCTAAATTTTCTTGGGTTCCATCGTGACGTTGTATCCAGTTGCGTCCAACTTGTCCCGGTTTTGCACCATTTAACCCAAAGGGAGGAATTAACCTATGGTTAGAGAGAATATTGGCTGTCATGGGTTCTAAAAAGCGGATGCGACGAACAACTCCATCACCGCCTGAATGCTCTCCTTTACCTCCACTATCAGAACGCAAACTAAAGCTTTCTACGAGTACAGGATAGCGGGTTTCTAATACTTCTGGATCGGTTAAGCGGGAGTTAGTCATGTGAGTATGAACTGCATCGGTACCATCAAAATTAACTCCTGCCCCTGAACCACCGCAGATGGTTTCATAATATTGATAGCGTTCATTACCAAAAGTAAAATTATTCATCGTTCCCTGAGAAGCAGCCATCACACCCAACGCACCATATAAAGCATCAACAATGGTTTGGGAAGTCTCTACATTACCAGCTACCACTGCGGCTGGGTAGGTTGGGTTCAACATACAACCTTCAGGAATAATAATTTCTAAAGGTTTCAGACATCCGGCATTCAAGGGAATACTATCATCAACCAAAGTGCGGAAGACATATAAAACTGCTGCTTGAGTGACAGCTTTAGGAGCATTAAAGTTACTATTTAATTGCCCAGATGTGCCAGTAAAATCAATAGTAGCACTGCGTTTATCGCGGTCAATGATGACTTGAACTTGAATTTTTGCCCCACTATCCATTTGATAAATAAATGAACCATCCTTCAGAACATAAATTGCTCGTCTCACTGACTCTTCAGCATTGTCTTGCACAAATTGCATATATGCTTGGACTGTTTCCAATCCATATTGATTAACCATTTTCAGCAGTTCTTTAACTCCCCTTTCATTAGCAGCAATTTGTGCTTTGAAATCAGCTATATTTTGGTCAGGATTACGTGCAGGATAACGATGATTTGCTAGTACATATCTGACTTGAGTTTCTTGAAAATTTCCCTGTTCAACCAAGAGAAAATTATCAAAGAGAATTCCTTCTTCTTCTACTGTGGTACTGTGAGGAGGCATAGAACCGGGAGTGATACCACCGATATCGGCTTGATGTCCGCGAGAAGCAACGTAGAAGAGGGGAGTGGGATTATTTTCGCTAGTTTCTAGGAAGACGGGGGTAATAGCTGTGACATCAGGAAGGTGAGTTCCGCCGTTATAGGGATTATTGGATAAATAGACATTGCCTGGTTTTATGGTGTCGCCTTTGTCATTAATTAAACTGCGGACGCTTTCACTCATTGACCCCAAATGTACGGGAATATGGGGGGCGTTAGCAACTAATAAGCCTGAAGAATCGAAAATGGCGCAGGAGAAATCTAGCCTTTCTTTAATATTGACTGATGCGGCGGTGTTTTGCAGAACAATTCCCATTTGTTCGGCAATGAATTGATAGAGATTTTTGAATATTTCTAAACGAACGGGGTCGGGTTGAGATGTGGTATACATTTTGAATTATATTTGTTGAGATTACATGATTCGGTAGAGTTGGCAATTTCTAAAAAGTGAGAGATTCATCCTGTAAATCACTAATAAACATATGCCCAGGAGAATGAGTAATTGCTAGCTCAGGTTTTGCTTGAAGAATTGCAGTTTGAGTTGTGACTCCGCAAGCCCAAAAAACAGGAATTTCACCATGATTAATTGTGACAGCATCACCATAATCAGGTTTTTCTAAGTTGCTAATTCCTATTGCCTCTGGATTGCCAATATGCACCGGAGAACCATGTGCTTTGTAATAACGACTGGTTACTTCTACAGCACGAACAACCTGATTAGCTGGCAGAGGACGCATGGAAACTACTAAGGGGCTAGAAAATGTCTGAGTAGGAATACATTGAATATTTGTCTTATACATTGGCACATTTTTATTTTCTTCTATGTGCCTTACTGATAGTCCAGAGTTGAGCATGGCATTTTCAAAAGAAAAGGAACAACCAATTAAAAAAGCTACTAAATCGCTTCGCCAAAATGGTTTAATATCAGTTGTTTCTTCAATAAACTCGCCGTGTCGAAAAATTTTATAGCGGGGTAAATCGGTTCTAATATCAGCACCAGGTGCGATGATTTTAGGTTCAAAATCTCCCACTTCTGTGACATCAAGTATGGGGCAAGGCTTGGGATTGCGTTGACAAAAGAGTAAAAATTCAAAGGCTAAAGAGTATGGTAATACTACTAAGTTAGCTTGCACAAACCCTAGTGCTAGACCAGGGGTAGGAGTATCTAGTTTTCCGTTTCGACAAAGCTGGCGGATTTCTAATGGATGAGTAGAAACATTTAACATTGCAGTTCTCCTAAATAATTGTTTAACCTAGATGGCGATCGCACCAATTGCTTTTAATACTTGAAAAATTCCCAAAGATGTAGCAATGATAACAACGCCAATACCCAAGATATTAGCGATCGCCTGATTACGGAAATCACCCAATAAATCAGCTTGGTTAACGACAATTAGCAGAAATGTTGCGACAACAGGCAATAAAAGTCCATTGGCAGCCTGGGCAAATAAAATAGATTCTACTGGATTTTTCCCAGTCACAGCTAATACAGTGCCAATTACTAACACCAGTATCCACACCATCCGAAATCGCCTATTTTTAATATTTGGCTTCCAACCCAACGCACCGCAAGTAGCATAAGCCGTTGCTAAAGGTGCAGTAATGGTACTGGATAAACCAGCCGCAAACAATCCGAGTCCAAAAAAATACCGCGCCGCAGGACCTAACAAAGGTTCGAGTTGCTGTGCCATTGTCTGGGCGCTATTAATGGTAGTGCCTTGAGTTGCAAAGGTAGCGGCAGATGTTGCTACAACCGCTAGGGTAATCAGTCCACCCAATGCAATAGAAACGATGGTATCAAACCGGGATTCTGCAACAGCCTGCTTTGTTGGGACTGTCTGTGGCCATTTCTGTTGTACAGAACTAGCATGAAGAAACAAGTTATAAGGGACAATGGTAGTCCCAATCAAAGCGATAACTGTCAGCAGTGAACCAACAGGTAAACTTGGCACCACCATTCCCATGAGTAATGCACCTATATTTGGACGGGCAACAATGGCAGTTAAGAGAAACACAACGCCCATCAAACTAACAGTTGCAATCAAGACTTTTTCAATTAACTGATAAGCCCCCAATGCCAACAACAAAAAAGTCAATACACCGATAATTACTGCCCAAACCTGAAAAGAAATACCACTCACCACCTCTAAACCGATGGCTGTACCTGCAATATTCCCAGTTTCAAAGGCTGCATTGCCCAAGAAAATTGCTGCAATCACCAAGATGATGGCAAACAGTCGCAAAATTGGGTTTGTATTCTTTCCCAGGGCTTCTCCAAGTCCTTGACGCGTGACTACGCCCAACCGTCCAGACATTTCTTGCAGCACCATAGTTGCTATGGTGGAAAAAACAACTGCCCACAACAGTGCAAAGCCATATTTTGATCCGGCAATACTAGCAGTGGTTACTGTTCCAGGCCCAATAAAGGCAGCAGTTACTATTAAGCCCGGCCCTAATTTTTGGAGTCGTTCTAACATAATTTATATTTAGTATTCTTCAACAAATCGCGTTTACTTATATCTTGCACCAGTTGCATTCTTGACATTTTTATAGGGTGGGCAATGCTTTTAATGCCATAAAACTCTGATTATTACGTTGCAGACATTGCCCACCTTACAATTAATTGAGAATGGTGCAAGATCTCAGTTGACAAAATTTGCTTCAAGTTAGAATAAACTTCATAAGTTTTACAAGTTCTAACCCAGTCCCTAATCCCCAGTCTCCAGTCCCCAGTCCCTTTTCATAGACGTTGTAAAATTAAATGATTTTGTTCAGTTAATTTTGCTATCCAGTTAGGTTCAACTACAATGGTGCTGATTTTTTCTATGATGATGGCAGGCCCATTAATACTATCCTCTGGTTGTAAATCTTCGCGTCGATAAACGGAAATATCATGCCATTGATCAGCCGTAAACATTCTTACTTTTTCAACAGCTTGGGGTGTTTGATTAAGAGGACGGCTACGCGAAATAATTGGTTCTTCAGGAGTATCCATTTTCTGAATAACTTCTACTGTGACGGATTCAACAATTAATTTTTTTGCTGATTGAATGAAACCGTAACGAGATTGATGTTCAACTTCAAATTTTTGTTTCATTACTGCCACATCTGAGGAAAAATCAATTGTTAAAGTAGAATTCGTACCTTCATATTTTAAATTCACTTTTTGCACTACTTCTTCAAGACTTTTTTGATTGTTGCTAATTTCACTTCTGGCTGCGGTTTCTAAAAACTCCATTAACTGCAATAATTGAGGAATTAATTCTTCAGTTAGAGGTTGTTCTACTCCTGCAACTCTGGTAGCCTGGACATCAGCTAATCCCATACCATAAGCTGAGAGAACACCAGCATAAGGGTGAAGAAATATCTTTTTCATCCCTAATGTATCAGCAATTAAACAAGCAACTTGTCCGCCTGCACCGCCAAAACAACAAAGCACATATTCGGTAACATCGTAACCTCGTTGTAGACTAATTTTTTTAATGGCATTTGCCATATTTTCCACAGCAATGGCAATAAATCCTGCTGCTACTTGTTCAGGAGTACGATGATTTCCTGTGACAGTTGCAATATCTTGAGCTAGTTGAGTAAATTTCTGAATGACAATATCTTTATCTAAGGGTAAATTACCATCAATTCCAAAGACAGAAGGAAAATATTGGGGATGAATTTTGCCTAACATGACATTAGCATCTGTCACTGCTAATGGCCCACCACGTCGATAACAAGCAGGGCCAGGATTTGAACCAGCCGATTCTGGCCCAACACGATAACTAGAACCATCAAAAAACAGAATTGAACCACCGCCTGCTGCAATGGTGTTAATTGCTAATACGGGAACTCGCATCCGCGCCCCAGCAATTTCGGAATCTAGTTGGCGTTCATACTCTCCTTTAAAATGGGCAACGTCTGTACTTGTTCCACCCATATCAAAGGTAATAACTAAATCAAAACCTGCTCTTTTGTTAGTTTGTACTGCACCAACAATACCACCAGCAGGCCCACTTAAAATACTATCTTTTCCTTGAAATTGTTCCGCATCAGTTAAGCCACCGTCAGATTTCATAAACATTAATCTGATATTTGGTAACTGACTAGATACTTGGTTGACATAGCGCCGCAAAATTGGAGTAAGATAAGCATCTACGACTGTTGTATCTCCTCGACTTACCAACTTCATCAAAGGACTAACTTGATGAGATATGGAGATTTGAGTAAAGCCAATTTCTTGGGCAATTTGGGCTATTTGTTGTTCATGCTTGGGATAGCGATCGCTGTGCATCAAAACAATTGCACAACTACGAATTCCTGTGTGGCATACTGCTTGTAAATCTGTTTTTACTTGTTCGATATTCACAGGAATTAATTCTTTACCGTTGGCATCGTAGCGTTCATCTACCTCAATAACTTGTTCATAAAGCATTGTAGGTAAAATGATATGACGAGCAAAGATATTTGGGCGATTTTGGTAGCCGATTCGCAACGCATCTTTAAAGCCTTTGGTAATGATTAAAACGACGCGATCGCCATGTCTTTCCAACAGTGCATTAGTTGCGACTGTTGTTCCCATTTTTACTACTTCTATTGCTTCATAAGGAATAGTTTCATTATTTGCAAGCCCAATGATATCTCGAATGCCTTGGATAACTGCATCTTGATATTGTTCAGGTTTTTCAGAAAGTAATTTATATACTATTACCCATTCTTTGTTAGCAAGAGGAACAATCAAAAAACGTTCGGTATGGCTTGATAGTCTGTCTATAATTGCTTGATCATTTGTCACAGCAACAATATCTGTGAATGTACCACCACGGTCAGCAAATACCTTTAACATTTTTCTATTTATTGATTAGTGTTTGGTATATAAATAGAGTAGCCGAGGGATGAACAGTATTTCTACTTCAAGTGTGGAAGATTTTGACGACAGGTGTAGATATTGATATTACACACCACTCCCTACTCCCCACTCTCCACTCCCCTAATTGTCCATTGCCATTTTTGCTGTTGTGTATTCCATTTGACAGCCACTATTTCCGCTGGAGGATTGAGGCGATCGCCATTTTGATCAAACTGTATATTTCCTGTAACTCCCTTTACTTGTTTTTTATCTTTTTTGAAATATAAATTCATATCTGCAAGTAAAGATTGGCTATCTTGACTGTGATATTTTTCTAGAGTTTTCAAAATTATTAATACCGAGTCAAAAGCTGTTGCACTACGCCAATTTAAATTTTCTTCTCCCCATAATTGAGCGCCTATTTGACAAAAACTTTGAGCTACATTATTCTTAGAACTATTGCAGCCATTTTCTTGACTATGCCAATGCCAAGGAATACAAGCAATAATTTGACAATCATCTGGACTAATTGCATGAGATTGGCTATGTTCATGAATCCAATGTAAAACATTCTCTTGATAGAATGTCGCTGTTCCAGCTATTAAACAATTATCAATATTTAATCGACTAATGAGTGCAGCATTATTAAGAGAATTAGGTTCAATTCCTCCATCGGGAATTATAATAATAATTTCTGCACCCTCTTGCTTAATATTTTTTATATATTTTTGAACTTGATAATAGGACTCACTGATATAACTACATTCTTCCAAAAAAATAAACTCATCCTTATATTGCTCTAGAGATTCTTTAATACTGTTTCTGTAAGAAGTACTATAAATACTATTCTGATTATAAATAATTGCTAATCTTGATGGCCTTTTAGAAGAATATTGTTGCATCAAATAGTTAGCTAATTTATCAGCATTAATCATATCTGGAGTAGTCAATCTAAAAAAAGAAACTAAAGATAAATTGGAAAGTTCATTAGATGTACTACTAGAATTAACTAAAACTAACCCCTTTTGGGCATAAAATTGTAATGCATTTTTGGTCATTTCGCTTGAGTAATGACCGATGATAGCAATTAAATTTAATGGTTGTGCTAATTCAGCTAGTTTTTCCGCTGTTTGATTGTAGGGACTGTATAAATTGTTGGGGTCATTAACAATTAGAATTTGTAAAGCTATTTTAGTAGATATTAAACTAAAAAATATTTGTGGTTTAATATTATCTAAATTTATCTCTTTATCCAAAGCAATTTTTTCAAAGCTCAGGAGATTAACTTGTAATTGTATTTGAGCGATTCCTCGTAAAGTTTCAGCAGCAATGTTACCTTGATTATGATAAAAAGGTACAACGACAGCTATAGTGTAAATTTTAATTCCATTTTTTTGTAAATGCAATTTTTTATATTCAATTAAACAGTTGTTAATATAAATCATGACTTCCGGATTACCACTGCCATAAAGCTTTATTTCTTGATTCCATGCCATTAAAAAATATTGTAGTGCTTGATAATAAAGACCTAATTGGTAAAACTTTGTCGCTTCAATTTGAAATTGAACAATTTCTTGATTAGGTGGGTAAAGGAAAAATTGCCTACCAAAACTTCCTTGAAAGTTATCACTGTTTAATTGAGGAGCAGGATTCAATTTGTAACCATTGCGTAGGTCAAGTAAAAAATTCATAATCTTGACCCAATTTCCAGCTATCTCCTCTTGGTCAACGTTCATTAACTCTGCTATTTTTGGATAAATATTATTAGTCAGTCTGTCCCCAATATTTTGGTGACGCAGCTTGCTCATCTCTGCTATTCGTTGCCGAGAAAACCCCAGTAAACATTGACAAATAATTAGTTTATCTAGTTCAGTGAGGATTGCCTTTTTATTTGCTAAAGTATTTAAATTATGCAAAAAAAGTTCAATATTAATCGCTAGCTTTTCTATTACTTCCCAACAAGCTTGACACATTTTGAGATATTATCTATATCATCTTTTCAAGATGATAGCCTAATTTTTACATCAGGTTATCCTCATTTGTAGAATTTATTTCTACAGATGAGGAACATACCAAAGCTTAGTATCAACAGATTGTAACGCCGAACAAATAAACAACTCTGATATTCTGTAGAACTTACACAACACTAGACCTTGTAGCAGCAATACCTACGAGAAGCCGCTTTACGTCTACATGAATTGCTGCTACGTGAAATTAAGGGTTTTCGCTAGATACAAAAGTGCAAGAAATCTCCCAACCTCAATCAGGGTAGTGCAGGCTGAATCAGGATTATGTCAGTTTATGTTTGAAAGCTAAACTTGAGATGAATAGACCCAGTAAACCTAAAAAACCATTAGTAGAATTATGCTCAGGAACAGGTGCAGCAATAGGAACTTGACGAATGGTGAAGGAATTATAGAAATTGTTACCATCTAAATCATCAGGAACATCAACAGAAAATGTAAAATCAACAGATTCCCCAGGAGCGACACTTCCCCCAGACCACAAGAGATTGAAAGAACCATCCTGAATGAGTTGCGTAAACTTAGATGAGGTTGGTTGTGGGTCATAACCGGAATCAGTGAAGTCGAAATCTGGAATCGCAAAGCCAAAGGGGACTAAAATTAACTCAGGTGGTGCAAACTCATCATTCACTCCAAAACCAATTTTGAAGTTAAAGCCATCCCAGATAGAACTAGTATCATTTACAACTGTTTCAGTAAAAAAATACTCGGTTGTTCCTCCCGAAGGTTCAACGAACAGTTGGGTATCAATGGGAGCTATAGTTAGAAAAGTTTTAGGAGTACAAGATAAGCCAGGAAAGTTAAGGATTTGATTCGGGCTGGAAGATACACTATTGTTGTTATTTGGAAATGGCGTTGTCACTGGAGTTTGAAGTTGTGGACACAGTATATTACCTAAACCTGCTCCGGTTGGTGGACTGATGTCAGTAACGGTACGAGCTTGTGAGACTCCGCTTAAGTATAAAGAAATTGTTAAAGTCGTAACGAAGGTTCGACTCATTTGTTTGATTGTTGGATACATGTTTGCTTGTGGTAAATTTGTCAAGCAAATCATACCAGAATTTAGGTATTAATCGGAATAATTCTGGTATCGTTTGGTATCAATGTCATTGTCAAACAAACCGTCATTGTTAATTCTGCAATGTGCTGGGCTTAAGTATATAATTCAATTTGGCAAGCCATAATTTAAATTTTTTAGAAGAAAAATCATTGACTCTTCTGGAGCCAGCAATCAGGATTTTGTAATCAATTTATTACTCTGAATATTCTTTGTTGCCACATTAATTTATAGTAATGCCAGTTCGTATGAAATTTTGCAAGCTGGCTCACAGGATGTATTAATCACTATGCCTAAAGTTGATGTTAACGGGATTGATTTGTTCTACGAAATCAAAGGAACAGGTGAGCCTTTACTTTTAATAGCCGGTTTCTTGTGCGATCATTCTTATTGGTCACTAATCATGCCATCACTCATTTCCCGATATCAAGTCATTCGCTTAGATAACCGGGGGATAGGGCGAAGTTCTGCTCCTGATAGTCCCTACAGTATTCAACAGATGGCAAATGATGTTGCAGCATTACTTGATCGCATTGGTATCAAAAAGGTACATGTTGCAGGCCATTCAATGGGTGGTCAGATTGCTCAAGAGTTAGTATTAGCACACCCGCAAAAGGTTAAGAGTCTGATGCTACTGTCATCTTTAGCAAAAGGCGATGAACGATTCAATAGCCTCATCGAAACTTGGGGTGAGCTTCCTGGGTATTTAGACCTTAAACTTTATGAGAAAGTCGTATTACCTTGGATATTTACGGATGCGTTCTACTCTATACCTGGAATGATAGAACAGCTGATTGAATATGCAATTAACTATCCTTTCCAGCCTACAAGTCATGGACTTTATCACCAGAGTCGAGCTATCCTTGGTAGTGACGCAACAGAGCGCCTCAAAGATATTAATTGTCCTACTCTAGTGATGGTAGGTAAACAGGACATTCTCACCCCAGTTAAGTTTTCCCAGCAACTCCAACAAAGCATTTCCAACGCTGAACTTGTGGTGCTTAATCATGGTGGTCATGGCTTTTTAATTGAGTCACCGGATACTGTGGTTTCAGTCATGCTCAATTTCTTAGGACAGTTATAGCCATCTAAAACCATGTCCGGTTAATCGGTTATTATTTCCATAGTCATTGCACCTCACCACTAACTCCTCTGTCCCCCCTTTCATCCCCCACTTGGTAAGGGGGGACAGAGGGGGGTAAGCGTAGTTTTGGTGGGGTGGGGTTCTTGGGGTTTTGTAAGTAATCAAGCGGAAATGATATAATACCATTTGTTTTTAAAGATACGCCTAGTAAATTTATGCAAATTAGGAATTGAGCAGCCAAAATATATTTAAATTGCATAATCACTTGTCTGGTTGTTCTTTGTCATTGATTATTACTCAATAGTATTTACAAAGGACTAATGACTAATGACATTCTTAACCAGATAATTTGCAATTTTGAGGCACATTAGCTTATTAGACTGACAATAATTATCCCTGAAACTCACATGCAGGTAATCCAGTCGTATCAGTTTCCACAGCAAATAAATCGCCTGAGTAAAAACTTTTTTCTATCTCTCCTTGGCTGAGTCCGACAGAGGCAGTAGTAATGTAAAGTATCTGCAAATTATCACCACCAAAAGTACAACTAGTTGGTATCTGCACTGGTAGTTGTATCCTGAGTATTTCTTCACCGGATGGACTGAAACAAATCACACACCAACCATTCCACATTGCTGACCAAATACATCCTTTACTATCTACGGTCAAACCATCAGGATAAAAAGATTCAGCAGTGAAATCTATGAAAATGCGACGGTTGCTAATACTACCTGTAACTGCATCAAAGTCGTAAGCAAAAACCTTTTGTTGGGAAGAATCTGTGAGGTAAAATATCTTTTGGTCGGGACTCCATCCCAGACCATTGGAGATAGTCAATCCTGTTTCCATGACATGTAATGCTCCATCAGGATCATAGCGGTAGAGGCTAGCTTGAGGTTTTCCAGAAGCAGACATTGATCCAAACCAAAAACGACCTTGTTGATCACATTTACCATCATTAAAACGGTTATCTGGCAGATCTGTTTCAATCTCTGCAATTGGAGTAATCACACCTGTTTGAGTGTCCAGGAATGCTAAGCGATGGCGCTGCGCCATAATCAATCGATTTGCACCTGCTTTGGCGATCGCTCCTACTACATCACAAACATCAAAAAATCCGCTTTTGCCGCTGGCTGGATGGAATTGATGCACTCGATGGTTGTAGATATCGACCCAGTAAAGCAATTTCTCTTTTTCATCCCAGATTGGCCCTTCACCCAAGCGGGCACGTACTTCTAGAACGTTATGGAGTTGATATGATAGGGTCTTAATCATTTGACATTCTGAAAGTTGATCACTGAGAACTGTTGACCGTCAGCAACGAAATATTACAATAAAATATTTTTGATTTGTCAGTTATTTAGTATTTTTTAGTAGATTTTAATTATCATTTCTCAATCTGAAACCAACCTAATGACAGAACTGCGGTAGGTACAGAAAGTTTTGATGATCAGTAATTAGATAGATTTAATATTTAGTAGCAACTGTCTTAAAAGTCAAGCGATCGCTAATACAAAACTAGGGCTAATTCCGAAACACTTTAATTAGTTATAATTATCACAGTCATTGCACCCACCCCCAACCCCCCTCTGTCCCCCCTTACTAAGGGGGGATGAAAGGGGGGTGGGGAACTAGGGCCCCCCTTTGGGGTAATGATGCATGGAAACAAAGTATAGCTTTGCTGGGGTTGAGCAACTACAGAACCAAAACCACTGAGTGCATAGTCTTAAAGAGTGCGATCGCACACTCACGCCGCGCGTCTGTCGCTACTATTAGTCAGCTGACTAATGGTTGTAGTTCCGTCAACTGCGATCGCACTCATAGCCTGAGCAAGTACAAGCCTACGCTCCGCCCCTTTTAGAAGATATAAATATCACTACTATTTACGTATATGCAGTAGTCTCAAGAGTGCGATCGCACTCGGCAGGCAAATAATCCAGAACCATTGCATCTGCAAACAATCATGATTTGAGGTGAAAAAAATTATGCACTCGGCTTTAACTGCCAAATTTTAATTGATTTATCACCACTACCGCTATATAAAATCTTTCCATCGCTACTGAATGCAAGCCCATAAATTCCACCTGCATGTCCGGCAAGTTCCATGATTGATTCGCCTGTTTTGATGTCGCGTAATACAATTTTTCTACCTAAACCACCAGCAATAAATGTTTTGCTATCAGGACTGATAATTAATGCATCAATATTCGTACCCAACGACAAATTATGAACTAACTTTCCTGTGTTTAAATCCCAAGCTTTGAAACCCTTACCATCTGTAGTTCTAACTCCACCAGATTGAAAGCTATCATCATGTCCGCCACACAGAAGCATTTTCCCATCGTTGCTAACAGTAAGCGTAATTGGGGCTGATGGTCGCTCCGAACCGTTGATTAGGTCTGACTTTTTGGGTAGTGGTGGGGTAAAAGTTCGTAGTTGTTTACCTGTCACCATACTCCAAACCCGGATTCTTCCCCCATTTTCACCCCCACTGAATAAAGTTTTACCATCACGGCTAATTGCAAGTACTGTGGTTTCTACTTTTAGTATCCGGTCAATTTTCCGAGTTTTAAGATTCCGAAATTTGATTGTTTGATCGCCACTACCAGTGATTAAAGTTTGTCCATCAGGGGTCAGTAGCATTGCTCTAACCCCTGTTTTTTCTGTAATTGTGCTAATTTCCTTTCCTGTTTGGGTATTCCAGAATTTGATAGTGTTATCAAAACTGGAACTAATTAGAGTTTGATCGTCTGGAGTAATTACTATTGATTTAATGCGTTCGCGGTGTCCAGTTAAAGTCTGAAGTAATGCACCTGTAGCGGGATTCCAAAGTTTGATTGTTTGATCATCGCTACCACTAGCAAGAACTCGACCACTGACAGAAATAGTTAATGCACGAACAGGTGCAGTATGTCCTGATAAAGTTAATTTCAGCCGCTTAACTTGTTCTGTATTTTTAGGAGTATTAAGTGTGTTTGCTATATCTGGACTAATGGTAAATATGCTAGCAGGAATAACTAACAACAAACCAAGTAGTTTTAAAGTTTTAAATAGGATAGGTAATTTCATAGTCATATTGTTAAAACTGCAATGAGTCAAGCTAAATAACCTTTGTTTTCTTTAGAAATCAAACTGACTCCAGCATAATTCTTTATCCTTGCTTTGTCATTTTTACAACAGGTTTGATAACCCATTACGCTTTATAAGCGGCTACGTATAAAGTTAGACAAACTTCTACAGACAAAAATCTCCGTCTAATTTTTGTAAACTCTGATTAACGGTGTCACCTTTGGTTGATTGGGATTAGTTAGGTTTAATCGATAAGCCGTGTTTAAGATATCTTCCGTTTTTTCGCCTTTGACTGTAATTATATAATTTGCTGGTCGAGAAGGGTCTTTTTCAAATTTTTCAATTACCTTATCTTGAATAATTGACACATCTTTTAACCTTTGTGGTAGTCGAGAATTAGGTTTCCAAAGACATAAAACGCCTGTAGAATCAGGAAATTTTAGTAATTGTATAGCGTATTTTCGGTTATTAACTTCAAAGGAAGATGTCATCAATATTGTAGCTCGATTCTGTGGTAGTATTTGCTGAAATACTTCTTTTTTTCTCTCATGTCGATGGCAGTTTCTATCGATAATTGGTTCTCCAGCAAACGCAAATTCTGATAATATTGATACACTCATACCAGAAAAACTTAAACTTGTTAAAGCCAAAGTAATAACTTTAGAGAAATCAAGCATAGTTTAAATTCTCAATTTTGGTATCAACGACTGAGTAAAAATTTAGATTGTTCCTAAGCAGATGACAGTTAATAATGGATTGGTTTTGATGCTTTTTATACTGAGTGTAACTTGTTTAGCTGTTGGCTATGGTTTTGGTGTGAAAGCTCGACGCTTACCCTTTACGGCAGAAATTGGTTTTAGTGAAAAGTAATTGCATACTTGTAATTTCAATCATTACAGTGAAATTTTACCGTTAACAAGCGTGCCATTCAGGTAGAGCCTCAGCAACTATTTTTGATAGAGTGATGCTTTGTCAAACGCTCTTGGCTTTATGTCCCAAGTATCACTTCCTCAATCGCTCCATCCAGAATTACCTCTCACCGCTCTTGCACCTATGCAAGACGTGACCACCCTAAAGGGGACTGTTACCCCGTTAACCAGTTTAAAAAACATGACTGAAATTCCTGCGGATTAATTAGAGCAAATACTCTGGCAAATGTATCGTGTGACGGTATGCCATTTGGTAGCTCTAAAAACGTTTTTAACCACTCATACTTAGTGCAGCCATATAGTTCAATTGCTACCCAACTGTCCGCCCTACATATCACTGCACAAATCGCAATAGTCAAAATATCAATTAATATCATGTCCGTTTAAATACTTATGATATCTGTGGAGGTCGGTAATTGGTAATTGGTAATTGGTGAGCCAGCGCGGCCAAGAGGGGGTTTCCCCCATGAGCGACTGGCGTTAGCGCAGCGTTAGCGAGCTTGCGAGCGTCACCCGAAGGGTAATTGGATTTTACTATTGGTCATCACATCTGGCCCATTACCCATTACCCATTACCTATTACCAGGCAAACCGACTATATCGTAAGTAATTAGCCGAACTTGATATAACTTGTGTCGCTTCGTGCGATCTATTCGTGGATCTTCCATCTGTGCAAAATGGTCAGCAATGGTAATTTTGGGCTTGAGTTTCACGCTTTGTTAGGGCTTTACTCTACTTTTACTATGACTTTACCATCAATACCCGATCGCTTAACCTTCAGTACACACGCGATTATCCTTTACTTAGTACTCATATACTATATTTAGATGCGTTCGCCCTGGTTAATATAGCTGGCTTTTGGGTGTGGGGAGTTAAGAAGATGTTTTTTCTTTAACGCAACTAAAGTTCAATTTTATTAAACACTACACCCACTCAGCCACGCCCAAAAATTAACTCGATTACAGATTATTTTTGCTGTTGAAGCTAATAGTTGGAATGAAACGGGGGCGGTTGTAAAATACTGCATCATAGTTGGTATTTTCACTTAATGCCTTTTCCTCAGCAGGAATACGCTGTATGAGTAACCAGGCATTAACCAGAGTAAAAATGATAGCTGTGAGATAGGCGCTATGTATGAGGGGAACTACGGCAAGTTCAATTATGAGGGCGCACCAATTGGGATGTCTGATGTATTTGTAAACGCCTGATTCAATTACAGGTGTCCCTGGAACAGTAACAACTTGATGAATCCAGCGATCGCCGAGTTCTCGCATCGAGAGGTAGCGTAAAGTTTGACTAACAACAGTCAAAATTAAAGCACAGATTGCCAGAGCCGGAATAAAAGGACGGTTGAACAACCAGACTTCAGCAATCATTGCTAAGAACCAGCTTGATTGCATCACTTTTACCACCCCTAAATAGTTAGAAGCGTGCATTTGTCCACCATTGGCTAAGACAACAGCAGCATTTCGTTTACTAAATTGCGTTGCTCGCATCCGCTGACTAACGAAGTAGACAACAATGCCGATAAAGATCACCTTAGTTAACATAGTCACTTTCCTTGCTCTACCATTGCACTAAAATAACTTCTTGAGAAAAGCCGGGACCCATCGATACCAACAAGCCATAAGAGCCTGGAGGAGGCTGTTGACGAAATAGGGTTTCATCGAGAATGCATAGTAAAGTTGCCGAGGCAATATTGCCGATTTTGCCTAAGACATCCCAGCTAACTTGTAACGCCTCAGCGTTGAGTTCAAATTCCTCTTGTACTGCGTCGAGAATTTTCGGGCCGCCTGGATGTACCATCCAGCGTGAAATTTGATCGATTGTCAAATTGCGATCGCTCAACAAGGACTCAACCGCTTTTCTCACCCCACTTTTGACATAATCAGAAACTTCAGGACGTAAAATTTGTCGAAATCCGTAATCAGTCAAAGGTAAAGCCATTAAATGAGAAGTATGCGGCAGCAAAATAGAACGACTATCAATGATTTTGAGCTTTCCTTTTCCTTGCTTTACTAGAGGGTGTTCCTGTCCTGCCATTAATACTGCCCCCACTCCATCGCCAAATAAGGCAGCTACAACAAGAGTCATGATAACGTTACTATATTGAGTTGGATCATCAGGTAATTGATTGAGTATCTCCGCCAAATCCCCGTAAATTGACCCTTGCCACAATACTGATGAGGGATCGGTAGTAAACAAAATCGCCGCTTCGGTTGGATGTCCTTCAAGATAATCAGCAACCCGTGCTAATCCCTGTGCGCCTCCCAGACATCCGACACCAGACAAAGCCATACGTTTAGCAAAAAGAGGAAAATCAATGCGATTCATTAACAACGCCTCTAGGGAAGGAACTGCTGGCAACACACTTACAGAGGTAATTAGAGAGATAGTTTTGGGAGAAGTACCAGCTTTGTCCAATAATTTAGTAACAGTAGTCTCAACAATATCCATTATTTTTTCCACTGTTACATTTAACACTTGTCCAATACCTGGAGGATTATCAGGATCAAAATCATCAAGAGGAAGCGTAAAGTAACGCCCTTCAATTTTGACATTACTAAAGAAACGATGAATTTGGTCGAGATCCAAAAAGGTTTGTGTTTCAAAATCAATACCTTCTTTTTCGCAATACTCGCTGAGAATGGCTGCACAGTGATTGCGAATATTTGCTTCCAGAACTTCTTGAGGGTAGTAATGTTCGGGAAAGCCAGTAGCAGTGTCAATAATATAAGTCATTTTTCTCACTAATTTATGTTGATAAATTCCTGGTTCTAAACAGATAGCTGACGGATTAATCGCTGAACTTGTCTCATATAGGTGAGTTTATCAATCACCAGTGAATGAGTCCCGCTATGGTGTTGATTTTCTGAGGGCAACGATTTTTGAATTTGATTTTTCAGAGCATCAAATTTGTTAGTAAATCGAGATTTTCTATCCTGAGATTTGATGTAAGCAGCAACCAATTTACTTTGTTCTTCAAAAACGCGCCAATGTGTTCCTGTAGGATGCACCATACCAATTACAAATAAATTGCTTTCTTCAGGATGAAAAACGTGTAAATAAAGATTAGGATGAGGTTTATTTTGTTCCCAATTTAAACATGATTTATCAATAAATGAGAACTCAACTTTGTATCCTGTTGCAAAAACAATAATATCGATATCTTCTTGTGTTCCATCTTCAAAAAAAACACGATTATTATCGAATTTCTTAATATTAGGTTTATGGCTAATATCACCATGTATATAATAACGATATATTTGCTGATCGCTATTAGGAACTATCAATCCATTACTATCGCATCTGAGGGGAATTTTATATTTTCTGAGGTTAATTCCTTGCATAAATAGACTGAGAGGCGACATAAAAGCCATAAATTTCAGATGAATTTGAGATGGAATCCAATTTATAATTGGTGTATTAGTTATCACCAATTCTGGTGGTAAACCAAGCAAAAATTTTGGCATACATAAAAAACCTCTGCGAGTACTATGGAATGTTTTAGCGGCATTAATTGCAGATTCAACAACAATATCCATTGCTGACTGACCTGAACCAACCACTAAGACTCGTTTATTGCTCAATTGTGAAGGATTATCATACTGTTTAGAATGCAAAATTTCCCCCGTAAATTGTCCAGGGAATTGAGGATAATTGGGTTTATTATGGTAGCCACTGGCAATTAAAACTCCTCGATAGCAGCGTGTTTCGTTATTACTGAGGGTAACGTTCCAGAGGTTGCCTTCTTTCTCAACTTTCTTGACTGATGTATTAAATTGAATATGCTCATTCAATTGAAAATGACTGGCATATTTTTGCAAATATTGATAAACCAATTGATGGTTGGGATAGTCTGGATATTCATCGGGCATTGGCATATCAGAAAATGGTTGAGTCCTTTTATGCCCAATCAAATGGGTATTTTTATACATAGGACTGCTAGGTTGGCCATAAATCCATATACCCCCAACATCATGAGCAGATTCAATCACATCAAAAGGAATATTTTCCAGTTTTAAAGCCCTACTAGCTGCTAAACCAGCCGCACCAGCACCAATGACACAAAATTTATCTTTACAATCTATTGTCAACATTTTCCTTACCTTGTTAGCTTTGGATAATTAGACAGTGGGTTGATTAGAAAAACCCAAAATTTTTTCGGAAATATCTTGAGCTATAAAGTTTGCTTGTTGGCTTAAAAAGAAATGCCCACCAGCAAATAATTTTAGTGAAAAATGGCTAGTTGTTTGTTCACGCCATTGTTCTAGTTCCTGCTGAGTAACGTTTGGATCTGCTGTTCCACCTAATGCCGTAATTGAGCAATTTAAAGCAGCATCTTGGCGGTAAAAATAGGTTTCTAATAGTTTAAAATCTGCCCGCAGGATAGGAAGAAAAGCTTGCATCAATTCTGTATTTAGTAGAACGGATTCAGGAATACCTTGAAAACGCTGTAGGGCATTAATAAACTTATATTCAGGAAGTCGATGGATTGGTAAATCTGACTTAGTAATTTGGGGAGCGCGAAAACCAGACATAAACAGATGATCTGGCATTTTCCAATTACATCTGTGCAATTCCCGCGCCAGTTCAAAGCCGATTAGCGCCCCCATACTGTGGCCAAAAATAGCAAACGGTGTATCTAAATAAGGACGTAACAAAGGGACGAGAACTTTTATTAGAGTTTTTAATTGTGTAATTGGTGGTTCTTGCCATCGGTTTTCTCGTCCTGGTAATTGAATGGGACAAATATCAATAATTGACGGAAATAAAGATGACCAGTCTTTATATATAGAAGCCCCTGCTCCTGCATAAGGAAAACAGAATATACGCATCTTTGCTTTTGGATTGAAAGTTTTAGAATCAATCCATAACTGAGGATCTTTTGAGAAAGATTGGAGTGTTTCCACCTCGTGGAGCTTTTGTTTTCGGCTGGTTGAAATTTGCACCGATGTATTCTGTTTTTGGTTGGGGGATTTTTGCTCAATTAACAACAAGACTTGAGCTAAAAATTGGGTAATAGTTAATCCACTTAAATATTCCACTGGAACAATTACACCAAAGTTAGTTTCAATTTTCCGTCTCAATTCAGCAGCCATTAAAGAATCAACTCCTAAATTGGAAAGGTGCTGTTGCTGGTCTAATTTCACAATCGATAGTCCTGTGACTTGTGCCAACAGAGGAATACAATAGTTTGTTAATCGTTGCTGACGCTCTTCAGCTGGTGTAGATAGCAGTTGTTCTAGGGTCAGTTCTACTTTGGGTTTTGAATTTTGAGGAGCCAAACTTTCCTTTTGAGGAGATTTCTGAGATTTACTGAGGAGTTTTAAGAGTTTAGGTACTAATTCGACTTCTTCAGTTGTGAGTTCTTCGGCAGATGTAATTTGTTGAACAAGCTGTTGAATATAATTTGCTTGGTCAAAAACGGGCATTAGAGGAACAGAGTGAGAATTTTGGGTAGTTTCTACCCAATAAGACGATCGCTCAAAAGGATAAGTTGGGAGTTGTCGGCGCTCATGGGTATAGTCCGCCTCAAGCCCTTGCCAATTGATCGAGACTCCTTGGACATAAAGTTCTCCTAGACTGTGGAGTAATTGTCGCCAATCAGAGGTATTTCGACGCAGACTTGGTAGCCACAATAGAGTATTGGAGGCGGGATGGTTAATATTACGTCCCATTCCCAGTAAAACAGGGTGAGGGCCACATTCAATCAACACCTCGCATCCCTTTTGTAACAAGGTTGTTATTCCATGAACAAATTTGACAGATTCCCGCAGATGACGACACCAATATTCAGGGGTTTGTATCTCCAATGTCGCCATGTCTCCCGTGATATTAGAGATCACTGGAATTTGCGGGGAGGCGTAGGTGATAGAGGTAGCGATTTCATGAAATTCTTCTAGAATTTGATCCATTAACGGGGAATGAAACCCTTGGGAAACCTTGAGAAATTTCAGGTTGATCCCTTGCTCAACTAAAGGTGTAATCGCCTCTTTTACTGCCTCGGATTCACCGGAAATAACAATTTCATTTGCACCATTGATTGCAGCAATAGCAACGCGATCTTTAAATAATTCAATAGCTTGTTGGACTTGGGTTAAAGAAGCAGATATTGTTACCATTGCCCCCTGTTGCCCAACTGCATTCATCAAACGCGATCGCATAGCCACTAACTTCAAGCCATCTTCTAAGCTGAAAACTCCAGCCACACAGGCAGCTACATATTCGCCTAAACTATGACCCATTACCCAGGTAGGAGTAATGTCCCAAGATTGCCACAATTGGCAAAGGGCATATTCAAGAGCAAACAGAGCCGGTTGAGTGTATACTGTTTGATTTATTAAAGGATTTTGCCCATAGGAAGTAGGGTCAGCTTGCCATTCAGGAGGATATAAAATGTCTAGTAAAGATTGGTCAAGGTAGGGGGATAAAATCTGATCACATCGTACCAAAGTTGCTTGGAAGGTGGGTTGCGTTTGATAAAGTTCCCATCCCATACCCACATATTGCGACCCTTGACCTGTAAACAAGAATGCACTTTTAAGAAATTTTTTCCCTGACCCATATCCTTGCAAAACCTCTGGTGGAGTCGAACCTTTAGTCAAAGCAGTTAACTGTTCTCGTAGTTGTTGTAAACTATCGGCAATCACACAAAGGCGATGAGCAAAATGTGAACGACTGATATTAGCTGTCCAACAAATATCACCCAACGGCACGTCTGCATTAGTTTCTAAATAGTGTTGATACTTTTGTGCTAATTGGGTGAGGGCAGATGCCGTTTTCGCTGATATTGTGAATAAATGAACTGGACGCTCGACTTTGCATTCTATGGGTGGCACTACAGGGGCTTCTTCGAGAATAATGTGGGCATTAGTGCCATTTAAGCCAAAAGAACTCACCCCAGCCAATCGATGCTGCTTCCCAGTTACCCAAGGATGGTTCTGGCTGGGGATAGTAATCGGGCTGTTATGCCAATCAATATGAGGATTAGGTGTTTGGAAATGGAGATGAGGCGGGATCTGTTGATGTTGTAAACACAGCAACACTTTAATTAAACCCGCAATTCCAGCTGCTCCTTCCAAATGACCAATATTGGTTTTGACTGACCCCACTATCAAAGGCTCTTGGGAGGAATGGTCTTTTCCAAAGACTGTTGTTAACGCCCCTAATTCGATTGGATCGCCCAGAGATGTCCCCGTCCCGTGAGCCTCAATATAACTAATTTCCTTTGGTTCAACTTGTCCATTGCTCAAGGCTTGACGAATGAGCTGTTCTTGCGCCAGTTGATTAGGAACTGTCAACCCACTGCTGGAACCACCATGATTCACGGCTGAACCGCGAATTAGTCCTAAAATATTGTCTTGTTCAGCTAAAGCAGTGGATAGCCGTTTTAGCAAAATGACCCCACAACCTTCGCCACGAACGTAGCCATCGGCTGAAGCATCAAAGGTTTTACACCGACCCTCTGGTGATAACATTTGGGCGCGAGACTCCATAATACTGACTAGGGGAGTCAGCATCAGATTCACCCCACCCGCTAACGCTAAATTACATTCTTGGTTGCGTAAACTTTGACAAGCAAGATGAACAGCGACTAATGATGAAGCACAGGCGGTATCCACCGTTAAGGTGGGTCCGTGAAACCCAAATAGATAAGACAAACGTCCTGCTGCAACACTAATAGCATTACCTGTTCCTGTATGCAGATCAATCAAAGTGGGTTGTTGAGTTAGATGGGCATAATCTTGAGTCATCATGCCGATAAAAACTCCTGTTTGACTTCCTCGCAACTCTACTGAAGAAAGTCCCGCTTGTTCAATAGCTTCCCAGCTAACCTCCAACAGTAATCGTTGCTGGGGATCTAACATGGTAGCTTCTCTCGGCGAAATGTTAAAAAAGTTAGCATCAAATTCGTCGATCTGTTGGGTTAAAAACCCTCCACAGCGTGTGTAAACCTTGCCTGGAATATCCAAGCTCGCATCGTAGTAAGAATTAATATCCCAACGATTTGCTGGTACTTCTGTAATCCCATTAACTCTTGACTCTAACAATTGCCAAAAGGCTTCCGGGGAGTTAGCCCCGAAAGGAAAACGACATCCCATACCAATGATTGCAATAGGTTCTGTTTGTGCCTGTTGCATAGCGTTAATTTTGGCTTTCATTGCTCTAATTTCTTGTAGAGCATTTTTCATGAGTGATAGATAATCTGGTGTGGCTGATGTGTGCATCATCTAATTACCTGTAGAGGTTAGTGATCGCTAATTAAGTACTAATGCAAAATTAAATATATATTTGTCATTGCGAGTGAAGCGGAGCGTAAAAACGCAATCGCTAAATCAAATTGACTCCCTAGAGCATAAATATTTTGCCTAAGTACTTAGTTAGCCTTCTCGAATAGTTGTAAGTTCTTGTGCGAGCAAGTTAGCAATCTCATCTTCACAGAGGTGATCGAGTTGGTAATTAAAGTCGTTAGTCTTCTGCGATATGAGAAATGATTTGCTATTAGTGGGAGCAAATTTGAGGTCAATGACCTCTTGGAGATAGTGAACGAGACTTTCTACTGTGGGATATTTAAAAGTCACCATTGAAGGTAAAGAACACCGCAAACTGTTAGCCAAACGATTGTGTAATTCCATCGCCATTAGCGAATCCATTCCCAAATCAAAAAATCCCTGTCCTAGATGAGTAAACTCAGAAACCCTAATGCCTAAAATCTCTGCCACAATAGCCTTGACGTAAGACAAGAGAATAGCATAACGTTCAGCAACGGGAGTGTCCTCCAAAAGTTGGAGAAAATCAGAGGGGTTTTGAACTGTTTGTGGGGAATTAGCTGGAAAATTCTTTTCTTTAAACTCACAAGTGTGGGAATTTTTGATGTTAGTGTCTAAATGGTCTAACCAATAGCGTTGTCGTTGGAATGGATAAGTAGGTAATGATAACTTGTAGCGCTGATAATCTTGATCAAATCCTCGCCAGTCAATAGGTACTCCCTGAGTATACAATTGGGCTAAACTGTCTAGCATTGTTTTCCAATTGCTTTGATTAGGCGTGAGACTTCCCAACCAAGTTCCTCGCGTTTTAGGTAAGGTTTGACGACCCATTGTTAATAGGGTTGCTTTTGGTCCTATTTCCAGAAAAATCTCCCCATTTAAACGCCCAAGCATCTTCATCGCCTTGGCAAACTCCACCGGAGCTAAGAGATGTCTTACCCAATACTCAGGAGTGGCGATCGCTTCATCAATTGGTTCTCCTGTAAGATTGGAGATCAGTGGAATTTGCGGACAAGCAAAGCTAACTGTTTTGGTAATGCGTTCAAACTCAGCCACCATTGGAAGCATTAAAGGGGAATGGAAAGCCTGGGAAACATTTAAAAGGCGAATACTAATATTTTGTGCCTCAAATTGCGCTAATACAGCCTTGATTGCCTCAGTTTCACCAGAAATAACCACATTTTCATGACTATTAATGGCGGCGATCGCTATTTTTCCTTGATAGCTAGCAATAACTTGGCTGACAGATTCAGGATCACTCAATATCTCCGCCATCGCTCCTTGTTGCGGTATTGCATCCATCAGACGCGCTCGCATAGCTACCAATTTCAAGCCGTCTTCTAAGCTGAAGACCCCAGCTATACAAGCAGCTACATATTCCCCTAAACTGTGACCCATGACCCAAGTTGGAATAATACCCCAAGATTGCCATAACTCAGCTAAAGCGTACTCCAGAGCAAAGAGGACAGGTTGGATATAAGTAGTTTGGTTTAATAATAAGGAATCTTCGGTGTAGGCAGAGGGGTCAGCTTGCCATGAGGATGGATATAAAATGTCTAAGATAGATTGGTGAAGATAAGTGCTTAAAATAGCATCACATTGTTCTAGAGTTTTGCGGAAAGTGGCTTGGGTTTGATAAAGTTCCCATCCCATTCCCACATATTGCGATCCTTGTCCTGTAAAAAGGAAGGCAATTTTCGCAGGTTTTTTGGTTTGAATCGAGCCTTGGTAGTGGGAAGAAGAAGGTTGACATTGAGCGATCACACTTAACTGTTGATTTAACTGCGAAACTGATTGAGTAACTACAGCTAACAGATGCTCAAAATTTGAACGACCGATATTAGCAGTGTAACAAATATCTGCGATCGCCAAGTGTGGATGGTCTTGTAAAAAGGTTTGGTAGCGGTTGACTAATTCAAGTAAAGCCTGTTCACTTTTGGCTGAAAGGGTTAGCAAGTGGTAAGGTCGTTCAATGGTTGGTACAGCTTGAATCTGTTCTTTTGATGATAAGCCAGGGGCTTCCTCAACAATTAGATGCACATTTGTTCCACTCACGCCAAAAGCACTGACTCCTGCCAAATGGGGAGCTTGAGTAACTGACCAAGGTATTAACTCAATGGGAACTTTAATCGGTAGTTTATCCCAAGGAATATAAGGATTCGGATTGTGAAAATGCAGATTAGGAGCAATTTGTTGATGTTGAAGTTGCAGGACAGTCTTCAATAAACCAGCTATCCCTGCGGTTCCTTCCAGATGACCGATATTTGTTTTAACTGTACCTAAAATCAAAGGATTTTCTGGAGAGCGTCCTTGACAATAAACGTTTCCCAAGGCAATCACCTCAATCGGATCGCCTAAAGAAGTTCCGGTGCCGTTCACTTCTACATATTGCAGTTGTTCAGGTGTAACTTTGGCTTGCTTCAAAGCTTGACGCAATAATGCTTCTTGGGCTTGTCCATTAGGTGCGGTTAATCCGTGACTTGCACCATTATGGTTGACAGCAGAACCACGAATCAGGGCTAAAATGCGATCGCCATCTGCTAACGCATCCTTGAGACGCTTGAGAACAACTACCCCACATCCTTCTCCCCGTCCGTATCCATTCGCTGAAGCATCAAAGGTTTTACATCGTCCGTCAGGAGAGACTACTTTTAATTTACAGTTACTAATGGCGGTGAACGGAGTTAACATCAAATTGACTCCGCCGGCTAGGGCTTGGTTACATTCTTGAGAACGCAAACTTTGACAAGCTAAATGAATTGCCAACAGAGAAGAAGAACAAGCTGTGTCAAGTTGCATTGTCGGGCCTTGGAAGCCAAACACGTAGGACAAGCGACCAGCGGCAATAGCACGACTAACCCCTAAACTGTTATGGGCATCAATGTGATTTAACGCTCCATTCTGAAAACACAGTTGGCTGTAGTCATCTCGAAAGATACCCATAAACACCCCAGTAGCACTATTTATGAGGCTATCTGGAGCGATCGCAGCATTTTCCATTGCTTCCCAACAAACCTCTAACAATAGTCGTTGTTGGGGGTCCATCGCCATCGCTTCACGAGGAGAAATCCTAAAGAATTGAGGATCGAATTGGTCAACTTGATCTAAGAATGCTCCTTGGCGTGAGTACATCTTCCCTGGAGTGTCAGGATTAACATCGTAATAATCATCAATATTCCATCGCTCGGCAGGAATTTCTGTCATTGCATCTATTCCCTGGCAAAGCAGTTGCCAATATGTTTCTGGATCAGTCACTCTCCCTGGAAAACGACATCCTATACCGACGATTGCAATCGGGTCAGTTTGCGCTTGCACAATGGCATCAAGTTGTTTATACCGTTCTAAAAACTCTTGTTTCAAATTTTGGGCGGTATTGGGTGAATGTTGTTTCATCTCTATTTTCTTACATTGTTTAATAAAGCTGCTATTTCCTCGTCTGAAGTGTCTTCTAAAGCAGTTAATAATTCCTCAAAGTCGAGTTTTTTAGCAGCAATATTTGTGGCTATAGCTGGAGAATCAGCTTGCACGCTCAAAGCATTGAGCTTGTCGCACAGATACTTGGATAACGCTTCAATTGTCCGAAAATTCCAAATAATTGTAGCTTCTAGAGGCTCTTTTGACCAATCCTCCAAATCTTTAGCTAACTCTACAGCATAGATGGAGTCTAAACCAAAATCTACAAAGGATTTACTCGCAACGATGGTATCAAGATTGACTTTTAACTTCTGATGGAGCCAATCAGCAATCCATTGTTCAATGGATTCTGCGGTTTGATGGGTTAACTTAGTTGTCTTTTGATAATTTTGGGAGCAAGTTGATTTAGACTTTTGAGAAATTGCCTCTGTGCGGAGGCTATACCAACTTTCCACCAAATTGAAGCTGTTTTCTAAAAACTGTGTTCTACAAGTGCTGCGTTGAATTTTGCCACTGGATGTCTTAGCAATAGAAGCGGGTTTGAGGAGTAAGATAGCATAAACTTGCAATTGATATTCCTGAGAAATTGTCCGACGAATAGCTTCGATGATTTCGTCCTTATTCAATTGTCGCATGGCTGTTCGTTCGACTTCTTGGGCGATAACAAGAAGTTCTTCGCCATTGATTTCCACGGCAAAGGCAGCGCCACAAGTGGGACGCAGAGATGGGTGGCTTTGTTCAACAGTGTATTCAATATCTTGGGGATAGTAATTACAACCGCGAATGATGATGACATCTTTGAGCCGTCCAGTCACATATAGTTGTTCCTCTTGAATAAATCCTAAATCTCCTGTGCGTAAAAAAGGCCCTTCCTGAGTATCGGTAATGAAAGCTTTAAAGGTCTGTTGGGTTTCTTGGGGTCGTTGCCAATAGCCTTGAGCAACTGTAGTACCTTTGACCCAAATTTCACCCACTTCATCATTTCCACAGCATTTGAGAGAGTTGGGGTGAACAATAACAATTTCGGTATCAATTTCTGTTTGTCCGCAACTCACCAGACTTTGAACGTCTTGATCTTGCTCTGTAGCAATGACGATTCTATTTTCTTTAAGGGCTTGTGTTTGCACTCGGCAAATTTGAGGTTTTTGACTTTTACGAACTGCTGCTACTTTTAAGGTGGCTTCTGCTAATCCATAGCCAGGGCAAAAGCTGGAGTATTTAAAACCACAGATTTCAAAGACTTGGGCGAACTGCTCTAAGACTTCTGCTCTAACTGGTTCCGCCCCATTTAATGCCACCTGCCAACTGCTCAAATCTAGGGTGGTGATTTCTTCAGAAGTAATTTTTTCTAGACACCGAGTATAAGCGAAATTTGGGGCAGCACTATGAGTAGCTCGATAGCGGGAGATTGCTGTTAGCCAACGAATGGGACGTTGTAGAAAGGCGCTTGGAGGCATCATATAGCAAGAGAATCCCTTGTACAACGGAAGTAGCATTCCGTAAATTAGCCCCATATCATGGAAAGTAGGTAACCAAGTGACCATGACGCTGTTTTGAGTATGTTCCCAACCAAGATCAAGATCAGCTAAGTTTTGCAGGAGATTTTCTTGAGTAACCATGACTCCTTTTGGTTTGCCTGTGGAGCCGGAAGTATATTGCAGGAAAGCTAGGGGATTTGGGCAGATGGTGGAAGATTGCAAGCTTAAACTGCTGTCATAGGCGAGGGTATCGGTAGCAATATACTCCAAGGCTGTCAGGTGTAAATTTTGCTCTAACTGACTCTTGAGGGTTAGTAGTTGGGATTGCGTTGTCAGAACTATCGTGGCTTGAGCATCTTGGATGATAGCTTCTAAGCGAGACAACTTTTGGTTACGCTTAGGGAGATTGGCAGGAATAGCAATTACTCCTGCGGCTAAACACCCCAAAAAAGCAGCTACAAATTCCAGCCCAGCTGGATATAGAAGTAAGGCTCTTTCTCCAGGTAAGACACAAGAGTGCAAATAGGAAGCGATCGCTTGAACTTGTTGTGCTAAATTCTCATATGTGAGGGTTCCGGCTTCTATCTCTCCATCTTTCAGAAAGGTATAAGCTTTTTGGGATGCTTGAGTTTTGGCTCGGATTTGTAGCACATCAATTAAACTTGTAACTTGGATTAGTTTTTGATCAATTTCTAGACCAACATTCATGATCTTTTTTTCGTGGCGTTGTTGAATTTGTCTAAGGATGTTTACTTCTAGCTTTTCGATATCAATTCTCAGTTGATTGAGGATAGTTTCTATTGAGGATAAATTAGGTATATTCCACTGTTCTTTCATGGGATATTGGCCCTAATTCAAAAGCTTCTCCATAAATTTCGCCATAACAAAGTTGATCAAGTTCAAAGCGCCCACCATACTGGCTATAGGGTTCGGCGGCATAGCCCAGGGCTAAAAGACAACACACATCAACATGATCGGGAATTTGAAAATATTCTCTTAAGGGTTTAGCGACAAATCCTTCAATGGGACAACTATCTACTCCCAAACTTTGGGCAGCAATCATCATGTAAGTGGCTGCAATCATGACTTGGCGATTAGTCCAAGCCTCCATAAACTGATAACAGGGTTTGAACTGGAAAAATGAGGGGATTGCCATGTGCATGAACTTGGCCCGTTTTTCGTTCATGGAGCCTACTTGTTTACCCAGTTCTATGACTTTGTTGATGTATTTTTTTTGATTAACTTGGCGATCGCCACAACAAATTAAAACAGCTGAAGCTTCGGTTAATTTCTCTTGTTCAAAGCAAAATTCCCGTAATTTTGCCTTGTGCTCCGCTTCAGTAACTATGATAAACCGCCAAGGTTGTAGGTTATAACTGGAGGGAGCAAGACAACCCAAACGCAGAATTTCTTCTAAAACTTCCGACGGAATGGGACTGGGGAGAAAGCTCCGAGTTGCTCTTCTTTTTTTGAGAATTTCTGTGATATTCATACTCTTTTGGAAAACTTTACAATTATTGTGCTAAGTACTAGATGAGACTGAGTAGTTTTAGCCGAGAAAAGCCTCTGGAATTGGAGGACCCCATTGATAAAGGATATTTTGACTCACAGCGTGCATTTGTAACTCGGCAGACTCATTGAATAAATCTCCATCGGTAAAATGCTCAATTAAGCTGCCAAATGGATCTTGCCAATAATCAAATACTTGACTTCCCAAAAGATGCCGTCCAATTCCCCAAGCTGGTATCCAACCTTTTTCTTTAAGCCAATCATGACCAATCTTGATTGCATCGAAGTCTTGCACTTCAAAGGCAGTATGATGAACTCGAATTTGAGATCCTTGTATCATCGCAATGGTATGATGATCCACCCACTCTTGCCCACGCTTGCAGCGTAAAAAAGCTCCCACCCGCAAACTGGGATGTCCATAATAGATAAGGTCAGTGGCAGTTAATCCAAAGGTTTTTTGATACCACTCATAACTTTCTTCAAAATCTTTTACGTCAATGCCAATATGTCCTAACCGTAAAATGGGTGTAGGTTCTTTAACAGGGCGTTGAGTCCGACCATAACGCTGTTTGATGTTGGCATAATTCCATTGCAAGGGTTCTGGTATGGAGAGTTCTGGAACTTCTTCAATACCGTAAACGACATCCACACGAAAGCCGTTGGGATCGATTAAAGTTACTCTATATCCTCCTCCAGGGGAAGTCATTTCTTCCATTGCTGAGGCTTCAGGTAAGTTAACAATCTCCTCTAACATCTCTTGAGAAGAAGCTTGGAGTGCAAATCCCACAAATTCAGGTTTTTCTCCTCGTTCGACAACGTAAATATGATGCACTTTTCCTCGACCTCGCATATAGAGAGCTGTATCGGTTCTAGCCGAGCAAATCATACCAAAATCAGTCAAAAATCGCTCACATTCATCTAAGTTGGAATGTTTATAGATAACGTAAGCAATATCAGCGATTCTAGACATAAATTTCCTTCTATTTAGTTCAATGGTGAGTCAATAACTTCAAATTACTACCTGACAACGGCAAACGCATTATGTAAATCAACAATCAAAGCATTTAATATGGTTATTTCGGTAGTTTTATAGAGAATTAATAGTAAAATTCTAGGTTTATAAGTTTCGTAAACGGAACTTACTAAAGTTACAGAAGCCATATCCAAGTCTTGTGATTAACTTGAATTTATTATTAATACCTTATCCAGTAACACTCGTTGTTTTACCATCAAAATAACCAAGAATTTCTCCGGACTATTTCACCATTAAAGCGATACTTTTAGGAAAACACAAAAGTGTCTCATTTATCCAATCATCAATGAGGATAGACTATAGTTTCACGTAAAAATTTAGTTGTTATAAAACTTTATATTGTCAGATCAACTTTATCCATTTTTGGTAGTGCATTAACTTTCCTGATTTTTCACAGAATGTGGAAAAAGAGGAATGATTCAACACTTCTTGGTTAAGAACAAAAACGAGGTAAAGTGATAATTCTTCACCAAGTAGTGTGAGATAAAAAAATTGGTGCTGCTAAAAAATTTCTCCTTGATAATGCCAACGTTACAAGCAGAGTTAATATTCAAAGCGATAGAAACAGTAATTTATCCTTGCGTGATTGTGCGATCGCTGCACTAAACGATACTAGCGATGCCTGCGGCAGCAAGCTACGCAGTATGAGAAAATGGTAGAAGATTGATCCTAAAAACTGATGTTTTCGACAAGATAGTCTGCCTACGTGGATTTAAAAAATTGCCACCTAGAATTTCCATGACAGTTTCATAATAGCCACTACAAAATTTTCTGCTATAAAATTGCAGAGAGAGTTTGCTTAACTATACGAAATTGTTCGATGTCATTTAAATTGACACTGCAAACACAGAACGAATATTGATTGCTCTTGGTTAGACATTTGCATCTATGCAACTTTACCTGGTACTGTAAAAATACCAATGTGTACATAGCTGCTAGTTTTATGGATATTACTTGTAATAATCGTCAGAACAGCATTTGAGTTGATTTTAGCAGCATCGATTTGAAAATACAAGATTGATTTGAAACTTTTGATCTAGCGACTGTCCAGGCAGCTATTAAAAATGCAAGCACCTTCAGGTAGCTTAAAAAGCTCGAAAAGCAACTGCCACAAGAATTTATCGCTTATAACTTTATATTAGGCGCTTTACAGCTAGAGATCCATGCATTTCCAATTTCTCGTTTTCCCGTAGCAGAGGATAGCGATCGCCCTCACCCCAAAGCTCAAACTTAATAGCGATCACGCTTCCCCTGCACTCAAGTGCAAACTATACCGTCTAGTTTTGTTTCAGATAGCGATGTCTACGACAAGACTTGCAACTACACAAGCAAAAACGCATCTGCGATCGCTGTTGGAAGTTGTACCTTTTCCCAGTCGCAATCCAATACATCACAGATCGCTTTGAACGACTCTTCCACAACAGGATTGCCTTTGAAAAACCAAAAACAGTCCAAATATTTTAATTTGTTACTTTCGGCAAAGTTTTCCAGAGTTTCATAATTTAACTGTAAAAATTCAGGAGTCAGAACTCAGAAGTCAGAATAATTAAAGAATCAAGAAATAAATTGATAAAGGAATGAAGAAGAATTCTGTTTTATAAGACTCTTTTCCTTATTAATTCTGATTTCTGACTCCTGGGTGTTAAATTCTTAAATTTAACTTCATCCTGTAGCGTAAATCTACTATCCAATCAAGATTTAATTCTAGATAATTTTCGCTCATCAAATTCTCCACTACATTAACCGCCATAGCCAAACATACTCCTACATCTACCTTCAGCTATTAACTCCATCATTTCCAGCCATAAATATGTGTTTTCTGCTGGCTGCATACTTATGTGCGTGTGGGATTTCTTTAACCTCAGCTACCGCTGCATCTGCTTTACTTAGCCTGCTCGTTCTCATCAATCTCCAACTCCAACAAACTCAACACTTTTTCTTCCAACGCAGTTAAATAAGGACGGTTCAGTTTCCCCAACGATTCCAGAAACCTCTGCACCGACTACTCCAACTCACTGGAGTACACCCGTGTAATGCGATCGCTCTGCTTTGCCTCGGTTAATTCGGGAATCTCAACAGAAGTAAGCGTGATGGTTGCTGTGGCTGGGTCTTGTTCTCGGACTTGAGCATCTGGTAGCGTTTTATTCCTACATGTGCGGTAAATTTGGTAGAAGGCACTTTTTCACTTATGCAGCATAGTTACAATGAAACCTGAAATTATTACTGCAATCATCGCTGCGATTGTTGCAGTTATTAGCGCCATTGTCAGTATCTATGGACAAATGCGTGTTGCACGATTGTCTGATCGTCTTGCTAAGCAACGTGAAGCCCAATCGCGTGAAGCACAAACGGCTGCTTTAATGTCCAAATATCGCGATCCGTTGCTGCGCTGTGCAATAGATCTTCAAAGTCGCTTATTTAATATTCGCCAAAACCGCGTTTTAGAGAATTTCGATCAACGGTGTTTATCCGAACAAGATTACTTAATTAACAATACTTTGTATGTTTTTGCAGAATATTTTGGATGGGTTGAGATTCTACGACGAGAGATTCAGTTTTTAGATTTAGGGGATCTAGAGTTAAATCGTCGCCTTAGTGAACTATTGGTAAACATTACCAAAGCTTTTGGTACAAACCGATTCAATGGCAAAGATAATTTTGATCCAACCTTCCAACTATTTAATGGCCAACAGCGGGCAATTGGAGAAATTATGATGAAATCTCGCGCCACAGATCAAACGCTGGGTTATGAGTGTATTGGTTATGCTGCTTTTGTCCAAAAAATGAGCGAGCCAGACTTTGCTCATTGGTTTGTAAAGTTAAAAGACGATGTAAATGTGATCATCAAGCAATCGAAAATTGGTGGAGAGCGCCTTGTTTTGATTCATAGCAGGTTGATTGACCTGATCGATTTTCTCGATCCACACTGTATACGTATACCCTTAAATTACAGAACTAGAATTGAGTAGTCGAGTGCTTAAAAAGCATTGTGTTTGAAAATGATTTGACCAACAGCGATCGCCCTCACTCCAAACCCTAGCGTGACAGCACAAGTGCGATCGCCCATACGTACCCTAAATCGCCCTTCCGACTTTTTTGGTTCGATGGTATCTTGGTTTGACCGTTCGGTAGGGTCAATTCGGTCAGTTGCTATTAGCCCTGATGGACAAATCATTGCTAGTGGAGGTACAAGTGCCGGTGATAATGGTGTTTCTAATCCACCAATCAAGCTATGGAATACAAGTACTGGAGAGGAAATACGTATTCTTACTGGACACACAGCTTCTGTGAATGCGATCGCATTTAGTCCAACAGCAAAAATTATCGCCAGTGGAGGCGAAGATAATACAATCCGAATTTGGAATTATCAAACGGGAGAACTGATACAGACCCTTGAACCTCAAAGTCTGGTAAATTCTCTTGTTTTCAGTCCTCATGCCAAAATTTTAGTTAGTGGTACTGATGATTCCAAAATTAGGATTTGGGGTAGACCTTGTTAATTACGCTTATATTTGTTTGATTTCAAAGATGATAAAAGTTAGGACTTACGCATTGACAGAAAGTTGATACTATGCAGTCAAGCCCAACTTCTGTGTTAGGTGTTCTAAAATAAAGTCACGAGCTACTTGAAGAGATAAATTCCTTTGGATTTCATACCAATTTTCAATTAACTCTTCGGAGCGCATTAGTTCTAGTTGTGTAAAAGCTCGAATTACACTAATAACAGTTTAGCGGGTTATAACGCTCAAAGTGCAACGACCGCCCTGATATTTGTATTAGTAAAATCACTCATTTCATTTATAACTTTTTGAGTATTTCTTTTGGGGTATGTTTTTTTGACTTGCAATCTTTAAATTTGGTGAGTAAGAGATTGTTTGAAAAGTTTTTAGAGATGACTTTAAGCACTTGCTGATCCCCCCTAGCCCACGCCAGTCGCAAAGGCTGTCGGGAAACCATGCGCGGCAGTTCCTCCTGGGGGACTCGGGGCCCCCACGACCGCTCGTGAGTGGGGATTGGGGGCTTGGGGCCCCCTTTGGGGTTGGGGGAGGAACCCCCAAGATCGGACTGCCGACGCTCCTGCGTCGCTAACGCTGCGCTAACACCACGGCACTGGCTACCCTTCAAAAGGGGGGAATAACTGCTCAAAGTCCCCCTTTCTAAGGGGGATTTAGGGGGATCTAAAATATTTGGCTACTAATAACAGGACTTTTAAAACATCCTCTAAGGTTGACGTTGAGATGCAAATATTTTGAAGTTAGGCGAAGAGCAAAATTTTATGTAATTAAATTATAAGTTTGGCATTTTAGCCAATTTTTTATCAAAAATATCTATGAGCAAAATTAATTTTTGAAAAAAATCTTTACTTGATGAAATATAAATTAAAATATCATGCTAATTATATGATAAAGCAAATTCAATTTCTCTTAGTAATCTTATTAAGTTCTTTAGTAGAAGTGAGCTTAACTACTATTTACAATTCACAAGCATTAGGTAGCAACGGCAGAGATTACCTTTGGCGCAAAGTCCAAGAATGTGTTGCCAATGAGCAAGGACAGCCTCCTAAACCAGACCCATGTGTGTATGTCAATCTTGCCAATAGATACGCTGTGGCTAATGGTCAGAATTCAGTTGAATATTTATTACTTCCTACTGATAAAATCACAGGGATAGAAGACCCTAATGTATCACAAGCAGGCTCAGTCCCATATTGGCAGTATGCATGGGAAAAAGCGAAAGAGTACATACCCTTAAAGAAATCTCAGGTGCAATACCGAGATCAATATGGATTAGCTATTAATTCCAAACAAGCTCGTCATCAGGATCAATTACATATTCATATGTCTTGTATTGATAAAAATGTGAGTATGGAGCTTCACAAGAAAGACAATCAGATTCCCAAAGGGAATTTTCAAAATTTTACCATTCAACTGTTAAATAATGAATATAATGTCATGCAATTAGATAAACAATCGCTGACAAATAATAACCCTTTCTATCTTGTCAAAAAATCCTTGCATTCCTCACAAAAGATGGCTGACCAAAGTATTGCTGTAGTAGGAAGAAAGCAGGGGGGATTTTATATATTGAAGACTGAAAGTGACTCTAGTAAAGGCTATAATGCAGCGGCTGAGAAGTTACTTGACGAAAATTGTACGACTCAATAATAGCCGTAGCATCATATATAAACGTAATTCGTATTTGCTTCAGTCATCCTCATACTCTACCCAAGAATTAGGAGTTTCTGACACTGCAATTTTCAGCTGCACATCAGATGGTACTTGCTTCTTGGTTACATCATAGATGTACTTGGCAATCATTTCCGCTGTGGTTTCATACTCAGGAGGCAATACTTCATTGAGGACACAGTGATCTAGCCCGCCTTTTGTAACGTCTTGTTTAGCCCAGCGTAAAGTTTTAAAATCAGCAACCATAACTGCATGGGGACAGTATTGTGAAGAGTGTAACTTTGATGATGTTGCCTCAATCCGTACTTTGTAAGTGTGTCCGTGCATCCTACCACACGGCCCATCATAATCTTTAATGTAGTGGGCGCTATCAAATGTAAATTCTGTTACTAATTTCCATTTAGGCATTTAGTATTCCTTAATGTTCTAACATCAAATGCAAGCCTGCATTAGAGTTTCAAGCTAACATAAATACAGCTTGCGGGGATTGAATTTTTCCCAGTTTGGAGTGCTTGTTTGAAATAGGCGATCGCTTGCGATAGATTTGACCAATAACACTTCTGCATCAAAAAGTCCCATCCATAGGCTAGGTCACGGATATTGTAAAACATATGTACTACTTGGATTGACTCATCGTCAAGCCCTGGAATAATACTTTTTAACTATTAAATATCCCCGTGTTTTCTTGGAAGCAGCATCAAAAGTATTCATCACATTCCAAAGTGTTGATGCTGAAACTCGAACAGGAGGATACTTATAAGTCGATACGTCTAGAATTAGAAATTTATCCATTTTTTCACAACAAGCTGCTATCAAAGAAATATACCCTCCACCCTTTTGACAATTATGAAATCTTGCTATCATAGCAGCAATTTGTCGAACTCGACCCTTTAGTTGATTTCCCCGACGTTTTACCTTTGTTGCTTGCTGCTGAAAGCTTATGTCGTCTTCCATTGTCTGCCTGTTACTAGTTTTTTCTACGTTTTGTGTACGCAGTTACTTTTATATTAATTAAATTAGCATTGGAAATAGACTAATTTTCTCATAGTGTAATAAACAACATCTGTTCATTCCCAATTATGTAGCGTTTCAATTGCTCAGGGAGAGAGATTGCAACTATGAATAAAATTAAACGGCTTGTGATTGTCGGTGGAACCCACGGAAACGAACTGACAGGTATTTATCTGGTGAAAAAATTTGAGCGATCGCCCCAGTTAATCCAGCGAAGTAGCTTTGAAACTTACACGCTGTTAGCCAATCCCAAAGCATATGAAATCGGCAAACGATATGTAGATACCGATTTGAATCGCTGTTTTCAACGCCAAGATTTGCACAATCTGAATCTATCGAGTTATGAAGCGCAACGAGCCAAAGTAATTTACCAGACCTATGGAAACAAAGGTACTTTAGAGGCAAATTTGATCATTGATTTACACAGTTCAACCTCTAACATGGGGTTAACAATTATTCTGGCACGTAAGCTTCCATATAATCTACAGCTGGCTGCTTATCTGACATCAGTAAATCCCAACGTCAAAATACTTTATTCAGAACCCAAAACACCAGAAAACCCTTATTTAGACTCAATTTGTGAATTTGGTTTTAGTATCGAAGTTGGTGCCGTTGCTCAGGGAACATTGAATGCGACTTTATTTCAACAAACTGAAGAACTTATTTACGCAATTCTGGATTATGTAGAAGCCTACAATCAAGGAACGCTACTGAAAGTACAAGATACACTCATGGTTTATCAAAGCATTCGCACGATAGATTATCCCCGGAATGCAACTGGAGAAATTCAAGCAATGATTCATCCGCAATTGCAATTTCAAGATTATCAAGTGTTGCATCCAGGAGAACCGATATTTTTGACCTTCGATGGTGAGGAAATTGTTTATGAAGGTGACACAGTTGCGTACCCAGTTTTCATCAATGAAGCTGCTTATTATGAGAAAGGTATTGCAATGTTTATGACTCAGCCCATTGAACTAGCAACTATTTAATGATACTAAATTTTGGATGAGCGGATTTGGGATTAAAAGTCTTTACTAACAGGCTATTCCAAAATATAAAACAATACCAACTAACTGAAATCTTGCACCTACTCCATATCCCGCCTGATAATCAATTTTCAGGCTAATAGCACAAGTCCTTAAAATGGACTCAGACACTTTACTAGTCAGATTTATCCGACCTTAGCTGTTGACCAAGAAATTTATTTATTGGCTGTATGAAAAGCTGCTGCAAGATATTAGCTAACTGCCACAAAAACTCCTTATAAACCTCTTAACTTCGTGTTCTTTGTGTTCTTTGCGGTTCGTTATTTTAATTCTCCTGTCTAGATTCAAATTCCGTATGAAAGTAAACTTGCATCTTTAGGATGCTTCCCTTTCACAATCCAAAATCCTATTATAGTTCGTCTGCATCAAGACCACTTTCTTGTTGAGGGGCATGAGGTAGTACGGATAGATCATCGTCTGGAATTCGCGTAGGTACTCCTAAACGCTTACGAGCTTGTTCCTCTGCTTGATTTCGGTCTTTTTCGTTATTAAACTGGTCTGCATCTAATAGATACTTCTCTCGTGCCGCCTGATCTCGTGGAGGCACAGAGCCATTCTTCCATTTGTATTTGAAGTTCATAAACAATACTTTAAACTCTAGGCTAAATTTAATCCAATTGTTATATCTATTACCTCTAGCGCTGGGCAGAAAATTAGTGATTAATTCTCCTTAATTTGCTCAATTACACTATTACTTTTTGTTTATTTACTTAAACTAATTTTCTTAACCAGCGATAGAATTGGTTTGCCAATTGGGAAATAATGAGATGACACTAGTAAGTTCGTTGTTAGGATTGCAATCTGGTGGAAAAATAAAAAGTTCTTTTCCCAGCTGCTGTGCCTTATGGTGAAGCGCGATCGCTTCCTTCAAGGTATAAAACATAATCGGAATCCATCTGTCACTGTAAAAGTACACAACAACTCGGCGGTTTGTGTACTCCTCCATCGGCAATGGATTTCGCCAAGTTGAAATCATGCCGAATAACACTCCTGATGTTATAGATTGATTGAAAAATTTATTAAACTTTATTATTTATCATCTTAGTGGGCTTAAAAGTTCTTAACTTCTGGCTGAAGATAGATAAGCATATATACTTAAGATTCTTTTTATAATCTTGCTTCTTCAGCTGGCGTTGCTTGCAGAAAATTTTTGAAAAGTCATTTTGGGTACTCTCTTCATCGTAGGGAGTAGGGAGTAAGGAGTAGTAAAAAATGAAAATATAGGGTTCTTAGCTTTTTAACAGGGAACAGGGAATAGGGAATAGGGAACAGATTCCTGTTTCCCGTTAAGCGTCACAACGCTAATTGTACTTTGATTTTACTTACAATCCCAATTATTGATACTTTTCAAACAACCTCTTATAGTATTTGAGATTTTCAAAGTTTCTGGAATTATGTTCAGACAGATTGAAGTCATCAACTGAAGTTAACAATGAATTTATATGCGTTTACCTATTGCAATTAGTGCCATTTTAATATCATCTCTCAGTTGGAACACACCAGTCATGTCTCAACCTGCTATACAAGTGGCACAATCACCAGCGATCGCTAGCTCAAATTTGAAGAAACTAACAATTAATCGGCGATTGTGGGATAAACAAAAAATCTCTAACTATCGCTATACATTCACCAGAAGCTGTTTTTGTGTACCCAAAGCCACAGAACCAGTAGTTATTGAAGTACGTAACGGTGTTACAACTTCCATTACTTCTGTAGAGACTGGTCAACCAGTAGATCCAAAATTATTCGAGAGCTACAATACAGTTCCTAAGCTCTTTAATATTATCAGAGATGCCATCGCCCGTAGAGCAGCTAACTTAACTGTAAAATACGATCCTAAATTCGGCTACCCAACAGAAATTAATATCGATTATAATAGTCAAATAGCTGATGATGAATTATTTTTCACAATTCAAAATCTGCAAAAGACTTATTAATTTCATGATGATATTAATTGAGGTTTATTTATCAAGTAAATCTGATTTTTCAACTCAAAACTCTCCTAGAGAGATGTTTGAATGATCACGAACGAGGTGATCACAAATTGCCAGCAAGTGACACCAAGTACGGTTAACGTGATCACCTCTAAACTAAACCAGCGTTCTCGCAGCAGTCCGGCTAGTGCGCGTAAACCCCATACTTCACTGCGACGATGACCAATAGCGATCGCCCCCATTTTACTATCTCGCATTGCTTCTAAAGCTGGCTGTCGAAATTGTCCCGTGATATAAATATCAGCACCACGGGCTGCTGCTTCACGTACTAACAAATCTGTCATAGCACCAACAACAGCGATGCGTTTGACATCAGTTTGAACTGCTAAATATATTTGCTCTTGTCCGCCAAAAATTTGAGTTACACAACTGCATAAACCAGTAAAGCTTTGAGTGGGAATCTCTCCTAACATTCCAATCGCTCTATTATCTTTCTCTCCCAATACTTCTAAACTAGACATATTTAATACTTGAGCCAAACGAAAATTAAAACCCATCGTCAAGCATTCATCAAATGGGAGATGATAAGAGATTACCCCCATATCGGGCGGGATTTGTCCGGCTTCTAGTTTCCACGGTCGATGTAAGAACAGCGCATCTAAACGTTGGGCCCTTACCCATTCTTGCAACTGCATCCCTGGTTCAAGTGCTAACCCCAAACGTCTTACAGGTCGTAGTGAAGGTAAATACACACCTCCTGTTTCACTTGCGGGAAACCGCTCAACAGCAAACAGGCGATCGAGGAACTCTACTATATCTTCTATAACAATTGAATTGCAGTCAGATGTCATTGGTAAAGGTTTTGTTCCTGAGTATTCAGCTATTTACAAAAAAATTTGGCAACAGGGTGCATAAACGAATGAAGGTCTACCTATTGAGTAAGTGAAGGGGTTGAAACCCAAAATACACACGAACACTGAAACTTTAGGAGCATGACTATGAAATTCCGCCACTTAACAGGTTCTCTGCTAACAGCTACCGCACTATTGACCTCTACATTACCAGCTTTTGCAGGGCCATTTGATGCCAAACCTGCGGGTATCTTTAATCACGTTCCTCTCACTCCCGCAGCAACTTTAGGTAATGGCACTTCCAGCACTCCCGCCAGCACACCCAGCAATTCAGTTGGAAATTCTGAAATTCAAGGATTAGGCGACCACCAAGGTTGGGTTGATCCCAAAACTTTAGCAAATGATCCCCGCGCCTTGTGTAGCGATGTTGGTTTAGGCAACAATACCAGCAACAGTTCCAGCAAACTTGCCTTAGCAACTTCTAGCAGCAGTCGTTCTAGTTCTTCCCGCAGTCACAACGATGGCGGTGGTGGTGGTGTCAGTTTCTTAGGTATTGGTGTCAGTGGTAGTGGTGCTAGCCAAGGAAGCCAAAATAATAGTGATTCTAAAGAGCAACGCACCAACCGCACCGAAGAAAAGACTAATAGTACCTCAACAGTAGTTCAAGGCAAGAATTGTGATGCTTTTGTCAACGCCGCCGCCGCCAGAGACATGAACTACCAAGATAACCTCACCCGCCGCTATGAAATCAAAACCGGTCGTCGCGGACAACAGGTCAATCAACTACTGGAAAATAAATAATTGAGTAGGGTAATTGTCAGTTGTGAGGCAGTCCGGTGAGTCCAGTGCGGTCTTGGGCTTTGCCCAAGTGGAGCAACTGGCGTTAGCAAGAGCGTTAGCGAGCCTGCGAGCGTCACCCGAAGGGTCTTGGGGGTCTCCCCCATGAGGAACTGCCGTTAGCGTTAGGGAGTCTTCGAGCGTCAGCGGTAGCGTTAGCGAAGCGTTAGCGACGAAGGAGCGTCGGAACGAGCGTCACCCGAAGGGTCAGGAGTCAGTTGTCAAAAGACAGAAGGCAGAAGAATGGATTCTTCCTACTTGAATTTTTAATTTTTTATTTTGAATTGTTGAAACGCCGGGGTCAGCGCCCTGGCTATTACTTTATCTACTATCAGGAGAAAATTATGAACAGCAAGCTAGGTGGGGGAATGATTGCTCTCAGTACAATGCTGTTGCTATCTGTAACATCTTTAGCAAGCGCCCAAACCCCATCTCGGACAATTGATAACTCACGAATCCTACCCTATCTACTGGATAATTCCAATGACAACTCATTGATGAGAGTGCATTGTGTATCTAAGGATCATAAGCAAGTTAATAAAAGGCGGCGTATCAGCAGAGATCATCTCTTAACACCCAATGTTGACGCTGTAACCATTGAAATAGAAGGCAGTTGTCAAAATGTTAGAATTCGCGTGCAAGACGACTCAGACTTTGCAGATTACCCGGCCTACAATCCCCATTTAGATGACAATGATATCCCCTTTGACGATTCATCTTGGCTAACCCGTGAAGGTTCAGGTTGGTATTGGCTGCTGCATCGTCGCTGAATATAGCCAGGGGAGCAGGGGAGCAGGGGAGCAGGGGAGCGGGGGAGCGGGGGAGCAGGGGAGCGGGGGAGCGGGGGATGAGGGAGTGAGGGAGTGAGGGAGTGAGGGAGAAATAACTAATACCCAATTCCCCATTCCCCATTCCCCATTCCCCATTCCCCATTCCCAATTCCCAATTCCCAATTCCCCATTATATTGATTATGGTTGATAATGATTATCCATATGGTGAGACAAGAGGCACTTAGAGTATGGTAGCTGACGTAATCACAAATTCAGTTCCAGTCACTGTTCTGACAGGCTATTTGGGAGCGGGTAAAACGACTCTACTCAATCACATCCTCACCTACGAACATGGCAAAAAAGTTGCTGTGATTGTTAATGAATTTGGGGAAGTGGGTATTGATAACCAATTGGTTATTGATGCAGATGAAGAAATATTTGAGATGAACAATGGCTGCATCTGCTGTACAGTGCGTGGTGATTTAATTCGGATCATCGGTAACTTGATGAAGCGGCGTGATAAGTTTGACCATTTAGTAATTGAAACTACTGGACTAGCTGATCCTGCGCCAGTGATTCAGACATTCTTTGTTGATGAAGATTTGCAAGGACAACTATCTCTAGATGCAGTGATCACAGTGGTAGATGCCAAGCATATTTGGCAACATTGGGATGCAGACGAAGCACAAGAACAGATTGCTTTTGCTGATGTAATTTTACTTAATAAAACTGATTTAGTAGCGCCAGAAGAGTTAGATGAATTAGAAAAACGGATTCGGGCGATGAATGCTATGGCTAAAATCTACCGTACCCGCAACTCAGAATTAGAAATGGATGCCCTTTTGGGTGTGAAAGCTTTTGATTTAGACCGCGCATTGGAAATTGATCCCAATTTCTTAGGTGAAGATGCTCACGAACATGATGATAGTGTCTTTTCTGTGGCTTTGGTAGAAGCTGGCGCAGTCGATGGAGAAAAATTAAACGCTTGGCTTTCTGAGTTACTGCGTACCCAAGGCCCAGATATCTTTCGGATGAAAGGCATTTTAAATATTGCTGGAGAAGATAATAGATTTGTGTTCCAAGGCGTACATATGATATTTGATGGCAGACCCGATCGCCCCTGGAAACCCAGTGAAACCCGTAAAAACGAACTAGTCTTTATCGGCCGCAATCTTGACGAAGCCCAACTCAAACAAGATTTTCTCGCCTGTATAGCATAAAAGGGGATTGGGGATTGGGTACTGGGGATTGGGTATTGGGTATTAAGTATTAGAAAGAAAAACGCTCTTTGATAAAGTAAATTCCTTCCCAGTCCCTAGTACTTAGTCCCTAGTACTTAGTCCCTAGTCCCCAGTCCCCAGTCCCCAGTCCCCAGTCCCCAGTCCCCAGTCCCTCTACACAGCTATGAACACCACAACCAGCAAATCCAAGGAATTTGAAGAACACTATTCAGCGACGCTTTCAGATTATGTGACGGCGCTTGCATGGTCACCACAAGGCAAAACTCTAGCAGCAACTACCGCGGCTGGTGAAGTTGTGCTGTGGAATGATGGTGAACTAACAACTTTACAAACTGGTAACGGTAAATCAGTTGACTGTCTGGCTTTTTCCCCGGATGGGAAATTTTTAGCCGCTGGCGGACAGGATGGACAGGTGAAAATCTGGCAGGACACGGAATTAATTGCTACTTTAGAAAATGCCCCAGCATGGGTAGATAAGCTGGCTTGGAGTCACACTGGTAATCAATTGGCTTTTAGTTTGGGACGTTACGTCCAAGTCTGGAATGCAGATACTCGTGAGATTGTCGTCACGCTGAATTTTGACAACTCGTCGGTATTGGGTATTGATTGGCGTAGGGATGGACAATACTTAGCTATTGGTGGTTACAAGGGAGTCAAGATTTGGCACAGTCAAAACTGGGATGAAGAACCATACGTTTTGAATATGTCAACTGTCAGTGTGGCTATGGCTTGGTCGCCAGACGGCAAATTCTTGGCTTCTGGTAACATGGATCGCAGTGTCACAGTTTTGGAATGGAATAACCCCGACCCTTGGGTAATGCGTGGCTTTCCCGGTAAGATTCGCCAATTGGCATGGTCAGAAGCTACCACAAATCTAGGTGCGCCGCTACTGGCATCTTCCAGCGTTGAAGGTATTGTAGTTTGGGAAAAGTTAGAGGATGATTCTTTAGGTTGGGAAGCGCGAGTTTTAACTAATCATGTGGATGTGATAAATGCGATCGCTTTTGCACCAAAAAGCTTCCTTCTCGCTTCCGCCGCTGCTGATGGCTGGTTGTGTTTATGGAATAAAGCTAAGCTTGTATCCCAAATTCTCACAGGTGTTTCAGCAGGATTTTCCAGCCTAGCTTGGCATCCTCAAGGTAAGTTACTGGCCGCAGGCGGCGAAAAAGGCGAATTATTTATTTGGTCAAAAGCTTTGCGGGGTCAAGGCTTCGGACAAAGTTAAGCAATATAAATATTCTACAGGTAGAGTATTCCTGTGCCCTTATTAATTTTAAAACTTTGTAGGGGCACACCAGCTGTACATTGGTGTCAATGCCTTAACGGTATCGCCTCCACAAACGCTGCCACAGCAAAAGTACTAAAATAGCAATGAAAAATCCGCTGAGGGTGTATATTCCCTTTGTCGCTGGAACTAGCCACCAAGGTTCTTGGTTTGTCTCCTGTTGTGTAACTGTTTTCACTTCTTGTGTTGTTGTTCCTGCTCTTATACTTGGTTGCGCTGTAACTGTTTTTACTTCTGTTGTTGTCTTTAGGTCTTTTGTACTTAGTTCTAAATCAAAAGATTTAATCAAGAAAGATCTAACAGGGTTATCATTCTTTTCACTTAGTCCTGGTAAAGCCGCAACAAAAGAACCAAAAGTCCAGCCAACTGCGAGAAGGCTAAGGAAAGTTTGAAAATTGCGATCGCGTTCAGTTTTTTCTACTTCAACTCGACTGCGAACAGCATTAATGGTATCTGACAGTAATTTTAAACCTCGTTCTAGGTTTTCTGAGTCTTTAGTTATCTGTAGCCGATATTTATCTTTAACTAATTTACTAAACTCTGTGAAAAACTTTACTTCTGTTTCTTGATGAACTTGGATTTTCTGAGACTTTTTTTGAATTCTCCCTAAACGTTTTTCATAATTACTTAAATTAATATCAATCGTACCGCCCTGAAAATCAAGGATAGTTAATTCTCTTGTATACTCATTGAGTGTATTTTGGACATCGACTAATGTCTTATACAATATATCTAACTCGCTGCCTTGACTTCTTGCTTGTTCAATAGCATTGCTTCCAACTTGGATTTTAGTAAAATAAGTTTGGAGAGAATTTTTTAATAGCCGACTTTGACTATAAGCCCAAAGTATTTTGTGTCGATAATAAAATAAACGTATCCAGTCGCTATAAAATTTGCCGGATTCATTTAAAGTGGCTTCGTCGGGATAGATGACAATTATAAAATGGTGATTATTGTGCGTGAGTTCAAAAATATTTGCTCCTAGAAAGTGTCCTTGTCCTTCTAAATCTCCTTCCCAATCTAAACCGGGCATTAATGCTTCATAGCAAGCTTGGGCAATCTCTTCAGAGCTTTTAGCTTGAGAAGGAGGTAGCCAGCCAGAAAGCATCCAAGTTTGCCCAATAGTAGCTGTTTGATGCTTCAATATTTGCTCAATTTCAGCTTTAATATCTGCAAAGCATTTAGCAGGTTGAGCATAAGTTTTATTTTTGAAAGCACACTCTACAAGTAAACCATAACTATCACCGAGTAGTACAGGATAGACATAACCTTCATATTGTTCATTATGATGTTTTGTCTGTGCGTACACATCTTTGAGAAGATGAACATATTCGCCTTGTAAATCTTGTCCATTCTCTAATAAAAATGGACGAATATGTTCAGGAATTTTATTGTAAAAAAATTGTTGATTGTGCTTAATCTCTTCTGGAGTATCGCCTAAACTATACTTCAAATCATAGAGAAAGAGGTCGATAGTGGGATAGATTAGGTCAGTCATTCAAGCAAAGAATTTTAGATTATTGATTCTGGATGTTAAAAAGTTATGATTGATGTATCAAATGTTTTTTACCCCACCCTAACCCTCCCCTTTATAAGGGGAGCCACTGCGAAGAGCGCGCTTCGCCGACAGCCTTTGCAAGTGGCGTGGGATTAAGGGGGGTAATACGACAAAGTGTGTACACCGTAGCCTTTTCTAAAGGGGGATTAAGGGGGGTTAAGTAGAATCAAATAGAGCGCTATGGCTTAGGCAAATATAGATGAATTAGGATAACGTTATTTTTGTGCAAGATTTTGGTTTAAAAATTGTTGTAATTGCTCAAAGCCGCTTAATTTTTTGGCAGTTTCAGCAGGATTAGGAGTTGCTAGAACCCTGATAGCCATATTGGTAATTTCATTGCTTTTCAAGTCTGAAGAACTCACTTGAGGAATAGCACGGGTTATCGGTTGAGGTTTCTGCTTTGGTGCAGCTTGTTCTAGTTCAGCCTCGCTAGGTAGTAAATTCACAGGAATCTGATCACCTAAATTATCTAATTGCGATTTAGCGGCTTGAAACCGTTGATTTAAAGGTTCGTTAGCTTGGATCATCACCAACAGACGGGGTTCGATGAGTACCTCCCAAGCTTTTGGGTTAGCAGAAAGTTGTTCAGCAGCTTGGTATAAATCAGATTTTTCTGTTTCACTCAAAAAAGTTGCTGAATCTTTTAAGGCTAGTAACAGAGCTAATAAAGTATTGTTAAGATTGGTGGTTTCCATGAGGAAAATAACTAAGAATTTTTGGTTACATGATTAACTAAGTTTACCTGATACTTAAATGCATTTGCGGCTATGGAAAGAGAAGCACTGGTGATCGGCATTAATCGCTATCCTACGCTGATAGAAAAATCTAGCGATCGCCCACCGCATCTCAAAGCACCAGCAACTGATGCACAAGTCATAGCCCAAATCCTTGAAACTTACGGCAAGTTCCATGTAGAACGATTACCAGCAGCTTATAATCAGGATGGAACTTGCTTTGTTGATCAAAAGCAGCAGCTAACACTCAAAGAGTTAGAAACAGCAATTGTTCAACTTTTCAACCCCCCTGGACGCAGCATTCCTGATACTGCGTTGCTTTTTTTTGCGGGTCATGGCTTACGCAAAGATATAGGTGGTGTCACAGAAGGCTTTTTAGCTGCTAGCGATACTTGTCCTGTGATTGGACAATGGGGACTTTCCCTCGACTGGTTACGCAAAGTTTTACAATCTTCTCCAGTTCGTCAGCAAATTGTTTGGTTAGATTGTTGTTATAGCGGTGAGTTACTCAATTTTCAGGATGCCGATCCTGGCAGCTTTGAAACAAAGGACAGATGTTTTATTGCCGCTTCCCGGGGATTTGAAGTCGCCTATGAAGAGTTGAGTGGCAATCATGGGATTTTGAGTGGCGCATTAATAGAAGCACTCAAACCTGAAAGTCATGCTGAAGGCTGGGTGACAAACTACTCGCTGGTTGATTCAATCCAGCAACAGTTAAAAAGCGCCCGTCAGCGCCCCATCTTTCACAACACTGGCGGAGAAATTATCCTCACAGGACAAAAAGAAAAAATTGACCGTGCTGTTTTAATGGCAGAATTCTGCCCTTACAAAGGTTTAGCAGCTTTTGAATTTAACGAATCAGACCCCAAATATTTCTACGGACGCACCGCTTTAACTGATTCACTTTTGGAGAAGATTAGGCAAGGAAACTTTTTAGCAGTTGTCGGGGCTTCTGGAAGTGGTAAATCTAGTGTAGTCAAAGCAGGTTTATTGTATCAACTGAAATTAGGGACAAGATTGGGAGAAAGTGACCAATGGGTAATCAAAATTTTTCGCCCCCAAGAGCATCCCCTCAAGAGTTTAGCTAGAGTTTTTGTAGATCATATAACTCCCCGTCAAGTTGAGAATGCCCAAACACAAACAGATCAACCAAAATCTGAACTTGAAATTGCAGAAGAATTACTCAAAAAAGGTGCAAGCGGATTAATTGAATTAGTAATAGCCACATTGCATTCTGTTTCCCAACGTCTCATCCTCGTAATTGACCAATTTGAAGAAGTTTTTACTCTCTGTCAAAATGAAAACGAGCGACAACAGTTTTTTGAGTGTTTGTTAGGGGCATTAAATAATTCTTTGTTGACAATAGTAATAACAATGCGGGCAGATTTCTTTGGGAAATGTGCAGAACACGAATATGCAGGATTAGCACAGAAAATTCAAGAGAATCTCGTCACCGTCACCCCCATGAATAAAAACGAGTTGACACAAGCCATTACTCAACCCGCCTATCAAGTAGGGTTAGAAGTGCGACGGGAACTAGTTGAACAAATGGTAGCCGATGTCGAAGGCCCTGGTAGTTTACCTTTGTTGCAATATACCTTAACGGAATTGTGGCGCAATCGAGAATTGGATCGCTTAACCATAACAGAATATAGCAGACTTGGTGGAGTCAAAGCCACCTTACAAAAACGGGCTGATGAAGTTTATGATGCTCTCGACTCAAAAGAAGAAAAACTGATTGCCAAGCGGATATTTATCGAGTTAACTCAGTTGGGAGAAGGAACAGAAGACACCCGCAGACAGGTGTTTAAAACAGATTTAGTTAACTCCCAACAATCGGCACAAGTGGTAGAACAAGTGCTAATTAAATTGGCAGATGCCAGATTAATCGTCACATCTGAACTGCAAGCACGGGGAGAGAGTGAAAAGATGGTGACAGTGGTGGATGTAGCTCATGAAGCATTAATTCGCCATTGGCCAAGACTACGTTCTTGGGTGAGTGAAAACCGAGCCGCCATCCGCATAGAACGCAAAATTGAAGCAGCATCACAAGAGTGGGAAAGTAAAAACAAGTCTAAAGATTATCTGTTTACAGGGACAAAATTGGCAGAGGCAGAGAATTACTTGCAAGAATATGGGAATCTCGGTTTACTGTCGCATTTAGCATCAGAATTTGTCCACAAAAGCATTCAGCAACGTCAGAAAAATAAATTGTTGCAGTTTGTGGGGGTTGCTTCTTTTGTCGGGGTGGTGGCAATAGGTGCGGTTGTGTCTACACTTTTTGCATTAGAGTCTCGCAAACAGGAAAGTATTGCCAAACAAGAGGCTGAAAACGCAACAAAATTTGCCAAAGAATCTGATAAACAAGCAACCAATGCCAAAAACCAGGAAGCTAGAGCTAGAAAATTTGCCGAACAATCTCGTCAACAGGAAGCTATTGCCAAACAACAAGCAACCAATGCCAAAAACCAAGAAGCTAAAGCCACAAAATTTGCATTAGAATCTCGTCAACAAGAAGCTATTGCTAAACAACAAGCAACCATTGCCAAAAACCAGGAAGCTAGAGCCACAAAGTTTGCATTAGAATCTGATAAACAAGCAACCATTGCCAAAAACCAGGAAGCCAGAGCCACAAAGTTTGCATTAGAATCTCGTCAACAAGCAACCATTGCCAAACAACAAGCAAGCATTGCTAATTTACGCGAAAAAGCTGCAACTATTAAGTATGTACTGCCAATACAAACAAATATAGAGCAATTGATTTCAGCAATTGCGGCAACTGGTGAAAGTCAATCATCTCTTAACAGAGTCCTTCGTGAAATTGAATCTGTTTTTTTGGAAGCAATAGAAGCTATTCGTGAGCGCAATATTTTTTTTGGTCATACCGATCTTGTCACGACGGTGGCGTTCAGTCGAGATGGCAAGTATATCCTAAGTGGTAGTGATGACAAAACGCTACGGTTGTGGGATACAAACGGCAACTTGCTCCACATCCTCAATGGTCATACAGAAACTATCACGGCGCTGGCTTTCAGCCCCGATAGCAAGTATATCCTAAGTGGTAGTTATGATAATACACTACGGTTGTGGGATAAAAATGGCAAGTTGCTCCACATCCTCAATGGTCATACAAAAACTATCACGGCGCTGGCATTCAGCCCCAATGGTAAGTATATTGCTAGTAGTAGTTATGACAACACACTACGGTTGTGGGATACAAATGGCAAGTTGCTCCACATCCTCAATGGTCATACCGATAAAGTCAATGTGCTGGCGTTCAGTCCTGATGGCAAGTACATTGTCAGTGGCAGTGAAGACAAGACGCTACGGTTGTGGGATACAAATGGCAAGTTACTCCACACCCTCAATGGTCATACAAATCCTGTCACGGTGCTGACGTTCAGCCCCGATGGCAAGTATATTGCCAGCGGCGGTTTAGACAACACACTACGGTTGTGGGATACCAATGGCAAGTTGCTCCACACCCTCAACGGTCATAGCGGCATGTGTCTCTATGGGCTGGCGTTCAGCCCTGATAGCAAGTATATCGTCAATTGCACTGATAGCAAGACGCTAGGGTTGTGGGATACCAATGGCAAGTTGCTCCACACCCTCAAAGGTCATACGGATTATATCTGGACAGTAGCGTTCAGCCCTGATGGCAAGTATATTGTTAGTGGCGGTTGGGACAACACACTACGGTTGTGGGATACTAAAGGCAACTTGCTGCATACCCTCAAAGGTCATACAGGTTTTGTCACGGCACTGGGGTTCAGTCCTGATGGCAAGTATATTGTTAGTAGCAGTAAAGACAAAACGCTACGGTTATGGGATACCAACAGCAACTTGTCCCACACCCTCAATGGTCATACAGATTCTGTCATGGCGCTAGCTTTTAGTCGAGATGGCAAGTATATTGTCAGTGGCAGTTGGGACAAGACGCTACGGTTGTGGGATACCAATGGCAAGTTACTTCACACCCTCAATGGTCATACAGATCCTGTCAGGGTGCTAGCTTTTAGTCCTGATGGCAAGTATATTGTCAGTAGCAGTTGGGACAAAACGCCACGGTTGTGGGATATCAACGGCAAGTTACTCCATATTCTCAACGGTCATACTGATGATGTCAGTGCGCTGGCGTTCAGTCCTGATAGCAAGTACATTGCCAGTGGTAGTGATGACAAGACGCTACGGTTGTGGGATACCAACGGCAAGTTACTCCATACTCTCAACGGTCATGCAGAACGTGTCTCGGCACTGGCGTTCAGCCCCGATGGTAAGTATATTGCCAGTAGCAGTAAAGACAAGACGCTACGGTTGTGGGATACCAACGGCAACTTGCTTCACACCTTCAAGGGTCATACAGAACGTGTCGGGGCACTGGCGTTCAGTCCTGATGGCAAGTACATTGTCAGTGCTAGTTATGACGAGCTCAATGGTAGTCATGACAAGATGCTACTGTTGTGGGATACAAACGGCAAGTTACTCCACACCCTCAACGATCATACCGGAGTTGTCACGGCGCTGGCATTCAGTCCTGATGGCAAGTATATTGTCAGCGGCAGTTTGGACAAAACGCTACTGTTGTGGGATACCAATGGCAAGTTACTCCACACCCTCAACGGTCATACCGCAGGTATTACGGCGCTGGCGATCAGTTTCGATGGCAAGTATATTGCCAGTGGCAGTCAAGACAAGACACTACGGTTGTGGGATACCAACGGCAACTTGCTTCACACCTTCAAGGGTCATACCAATCTTGTCACGGAACTGGCGTTCAGTCCTGATGGCAAGTATATTGTCAGCGGCAGTTTAGACAGCACGCTACGGTTGTGGCTGAGTGGTAATTGGCAAGATTTGCTGGCAGTGGGGTGTAATAGGTTACAAAATCATCCCATGCTTGTACAAGCCAAAACTGAGGAGGCGAAAGCAGCAGCACAAACCTGTCTAAACTATGCTAACTGGAGCAAAACCGAAAAAGCTCAATTTCTGGTTAAGCAAGGTCAACCTTAGCCCAGTTGGATGGAGATATATAAGAGTGCTAATGCTAATTTAATCAAGCCTGCAAGTTAGATTCCAGTGTAGCTATCCCCACTGAAGGAGAATTAAGACAGTTAGCTGTTCCTCAAGAAGAAAAGCGGGAATAGGCAATGGAGTCTCGCAACTAGTGTATTTTGTTTGCGATCGCACTTCAGCCTACATTACGCACCCTCACTCTCAATACGGTTCGGATCAGCCTGTTGGTTTCTCTTGAGGTTGGGAAAAGGCTATAAAACTTCCAACATTAAGCAGTGGGTGACGAGGGATTCGAACCCGCAACCAATAGATTAAGAGTCTACTGCTCTACCGTTGAGCTAGTCACCCGCAATGGAAATCATATTAGCAAATTTCTCAGGGATTGACTAGTTTTGTTGCATGGCATGAGTTATGGGGCAATTGTTCTAGGGAATTGGACAATGAAGGTAGTTTGACCCACTGCACTTTCTACATGAATTGAACCTCCTAAATGCTTGACCATTTTTTGCACTAATGCCATTTCCAATCCTGTACCACTATATTTCCAGGGGTCGTTTTTGGAAAGGTGATAGAACGGCTCAAAAATCCGTGACAAATCATTGGGGGGAATTTCCAATCCCGAATTGCTGATACTCAATTGCACTATGTCTGCTGTCAACTCAGCAGTGACTGTGATTGATTCGCCTGCGGGGGTATATTTGCAAGTATGGTTCAACAATTCCGTGACAATCCGTTCTAAATCGGTGATATCTGTCTCTAAAGGTGGGAGTGCAGTGTCAATTGTTAGCTTTAACTGCTGTCGCTGGCAACTTGTGATGTCCCGAAAAGGCTCGACAATGGGGGGAAGCCAGGTTTGTAAATCGATCGCAATTAAAGTCGGGGGTTCGGGTTCGGTTTCTAAATATGTGAGTGTGAGTAAATCGTTAATTAATTTGCTTTCTCGTCCACATTCGTTATGCAAAATCTGCAATAGTTGCGGTACTATTTCAATATTTAACACTCCTTCTGTTGTCAGCACACTTTCGAGTGTTTGAGCCGCTAGGCTAATGCTAGTTATGGGTGTCCGCAGTTCTTGGGAGAGGGTTCTGAGAAATTCGTTTTTGCGGCGTTCTTGTTTTTCTAGTTCTTTTAGCTGTGTCTGAGTTGCTTGATAAAGCCTTGCTTGGCGAATGGCGATCGCACATTCATTTGCCAACTGCTGCACTAGTTCGATTTCAAATTGCTCGAACATCTCTTGTGTTGATCTTACAAGCCAAAGATTCCCCAGGATTCCTTGATCGTCAAAGATGGGACAAGCTAGTTGTGTGACAACAACTAACTTGGGATGCCATCCAGAAACAATTTCCACAGATTGCCGATATTCTTTTGCCAATAGTGGTCGATAAACTTCCATAAAGTCTGCAATCTGTCTGGTAAATCCTTTGTTTGGGGGTAAGGTAGTTGTTGCGTACTTGTAGGTGACAGTGGTGCTGGTGCGATAGGGATTATATAGCTCGATATAGCTTGATTCAAGTTTCAGTAACCTTGCCAATTCTTCAATGGCTGTTTGCAGCACCTGAGCTTCATTTTGATTGTCGCGGATTTGTTCGGTAATACGTTGTACCAGGGCTTGAAAGTTCCGCACCTGTTCTAACTGTATTTGATGCTGCTGTGTCTGCGATTCTAACTGTGTTTGCAGATGCTGTATCTGCTGATGCAGTTTTTGTTGCTGCACAGCAATACCGATTTGGGTTGCTAGTTGTTTGATTAGATCAATCTCTATTTGCTGCCATGGATGGGGTTCATGGCAATGCTGGGCAATGAAAAGCCCCCACAACTCTTGCTGTAACAAAATTGGCACTACTAGATTTGCTCTCACTTGTAATGAGGCGAGGAAATCTATTTGTTGTGGATGTAACCCTGCTGCATAAATATCTTCAACAATTTGAATACAACCCCGCCCATAGCGTTCTCTATATTGATCACTCAAGCTGGGATCTCGGAAGTTTTTGCCTAAAAGCGCACTACCAGCGCTAACTGTTGATTCGGCAACGATTGTGCCACTACCATCAGGCTGGATCTGATAAATCAGTATGCGATCGCAGTCTAAACACTGCCTGATTTCTTTGACTGTGTGATGCACAATTGTTTCTAAATCTAGACATTCACGAATTCGTTGTGCGATCGCTTCTAACAGTTGCTGCCCTTGGGCTTGAATTTCTCTGGCTTGTGCTACTTGTTTAGCTGGGGTAATATTACTACTAGTGCCAATTAATCGGTAAATCCTAGAATTCCCATCCCGCAGAGGCGTGAGAGTGGTACTCCACCAAGTAGGTACTCCCTGGAATTGCAAGCATTGTTCGTAGGAAATAGTTTTGCCAAAGCGTACACAATCAGCGTAATGTTGACGCACTCTAGCAGCATCAACTGGTGAGAGAATGTCCTCTGGTTTTTTGCCCTTTAAATCTTCTGAGCGAATGCCTAACCATCGCTCATGAGTCGGATTGAGTGCCACATACCGAAAATCTCCATCCTCCAAAACATCCACCACAAATATAGATGCCTGCACAGAATCATACATGCTCAGCAGAAACTGTTCACTGCTACTGTTTTCATCTAATTCTGTCCCGAAGAGAATATGAGGATGTGATTTTTGTTTCAACTCTACAGTAGATTCCGTTGGATTTATATTCATGCGAGAATCCCTATTTGCTGTTACCGACTCTTATAGGCGCTTTTTGTTGTGATTTCACTTGTATAAAATTAATAAGAGCGCCCATAGCAAAGCATTTAATCTTTGCTTCTCAATATTTGTACCTGTCTCTACTTCTTATCAGAAATGTAAGCAAATTAATAGCACTAAATATAACAAATCCTGCTTTTTGAGTATGAGAATACATTTGCAGAAAGGTGCGATTTTAATGACATTTATTATTAATAATTCTCTAAAATTGTTGCATATTTTTAACTAAACTCTCGCCATAAATTAATAAATGTTACATTTTTTAATAAAGTTGCGATTCCATAATCAGACTGACGCAACGCGATATGATGTAGCGACAATTGATAAATTGCTGCTACGTAACAATATGCGTTTCGGCTATTGTTTGCGTCAGTCGTGGATAACTGAAAATAGCAGTTAATAGTAAGATATTTTTTCCTAAAAATTGCAGTAAGTCAATAAACAGTTAATATGCAGTTAATAATTAAGTAGGGCGGTGCAATCAAAGATAACTGGCTAGGACTGTCATTTGTCATTTGTCATTTGTAACTGGAGTTCCAAAATCTAAAATGGTAAGTAAGGCAGTGGAAATAAACTCCTCTAGGTTACGAAACGTAAACAGGTTTGAAACCCGCGCCCTAGACGAAGGACAAATGACAAATGACGATCCTCACTAGTTAGCTTTATCTACCTCGACCTACTGATCACTTGAGTAATTTGTAAGCATTGACACCGGTTAGCATAGCAACCACAAGCCAAGTAACGGCTAATCCTGCTACTTCGCCTAAGAACAAGTGCGTCAAGCGGTGTAAAATGATGCCCACAGCAGAACCTAGAGGTATTGCTACAGCCCAACTTACCGAACTCACAACTATCCATAGCCAGGAGGAGACTGGCTGTTGAATAGCCAACGATTGTGCAACCCCAATTCCCAAGCCGCCTATTGCTCCATAAATTGTCCCAAAGAGTAGCCTAGGGGCAAGAGATTGAGTAGTCGGTATCATCCAACCAACTGCACCTACTCCCATAGCAGTGATGACAGCCCAAGCCATCACAGTTAACAAAATCCATTTGACAGAAAAGACGGTATGTCTGAAAATTAAACTTTGGGGTAGTGCGATCGCTAATCCGCCAAGAGTTGCTTGTGTGACTCCAACATCTGGCTTTTCACCAACTTCAATTAACAACAAACTCACCAAAAAGCCGCTAAAAGTAGCTGCAATCCACAGCAGTATAAATTTTAATTGGGTTTTAGTTGGCGATCGCATCAAACTTTGTTCTGTGGTAATGGTCTTGTGGCTTTTTGGGCAAACATCTCCAAAAAAGCCCTGCGTCGTTGTCGGGGTGACTCTGGTGTGATATAACCCCACAAACTCTCCCAGTAAAAAAAGGATATACCAACGAAAGAGCGATCGCGCACAATCTCCACTTGTTCTCTAATTTGGGCCATTTCCACAGGGTTGCGTACTGTTCCCGTTGAGATACCAATACCTACAGGAATTTGAGTCCGAGCAAATTTTACCGCTGGTTGTTCCAAATTAGCAATAAAGCTGCTTGGATCGTTTCGATACACCTGCACAATTAACTCATCTACCAAACCTTTTTTTACCCAACTATCCCAGTCTTGCAAGTAGTATTTATAAGCAAAAGCATGTGAATTTGGAGACAGAGATATTTTGGCATCAGGTTTAACTTCTTTCACAGCTTGATAAATTTCTGCCATAAAATCAGTAATTTTGTTGGCTCGCCAACGCATCCATTCCGAGTTAAAAGGATTAGTTGGGGGACTATTATCCTGATGTTCTTGGCGATAAAGGTCAACAGTAAAAGCATCATAGCCAAACTGTACTGGCATTCCAAAGTGGTCATCAAGTTGAATTCCGTCTACATCATAATTGCTAACAACTTCCAAAATTAACTTGAGGATAAACTTTTGTACCTCTGGATGCAACGGATTCAACCAAGCTTGCTTATGTATTAAACCATTATCCACTTCTTCTGGTGGAGTTTCTTTGATAGAATTTACACCTTGTTGTCCCTTAGTTAACCAATCAGGATAACGCCTGACAATTTCTGAATTAATCGGTGTCATGAAACCGTATTCAAACCAAGGAATGACACTCAAACCTTTAGGTTTAGCTAGTTGTACAAGCTTTGCTAAAACATCCTGTCCACCATGTATTAAATTAACAATAGGTTGAGTCTGGGAACCAGTAACTACTTGGGCGACATTACTCTTATAAAAAGTGTGTCCTCGGTTCCAAACCACAGGATAAATAGTATTAAAATTAAGTGCTGATAGTTGATTGACAGCGCGGTCAATTCCCCAAGGTACAAAGAATACACCACTAGCAACATTAGTTAGCCAAACACCACGAATTTCGGTTATAGTTTGTGGACTTGTCTGTTGTTCATAATTTGAAATTGAAGGAACTGAAAAAGCTGTTAAGCATAATATTAAGTACAAGCACAGCAAGTAAATAAAACCACTTCTAGTCAACCAATTCATTTGTGGGTTTGACTTCGTTTTTGAGGAATACTTATTCTTACAAAGTCAATTAGCATTTATCCGGATTTTGTAATGATATCATAACTTGTCACACATAAAGATTGTACATTGTATACGCAGCCCATCTTATATTAAGTTCGCTTAATTACTTAAAAAGCGAAGAACCCCACCCCGTCTTTGCTGGCGCAAAACCTCCCCTCCCCGAAGTTCGGGGAGGGGATTGAGGGGTGGGGTAAGACGCCGATGGGGTAAGCGTTTGAACTGAAGTTGACACCAATGACAGCGGTACGCCCCGGAGAGTCAATTCCAACCGTTAACAGTCATCAGTCATCAGATAACCAAAATTAAAATCTTTCCACTCCTTCAAACTGCTTATCACTTGCCTTAGAAGCTGCTTCACCACAAGTCCGTGGTGTGGGAAATATTTTCTCAGGATTTGCTAAACCTTTGGGATTAAATACTTGCCGTACCCATTGCATAGTTTCTAAATCAGCAGCATTAAACATTTCGGGCATATAACATTTTTTCTCTTGTCCAATGCCATGTTCACCAGAAATGCTACCACCGACTTGCACACAAAGTTTCAAAATTTTGGAACCTAATTCTTCAACTTGTTCTAACGCTCCAGGGATAGATCTATCATAAAGAATCAGCGGATGCAGATTACCATCACCAGCATGAAACACATTGGCAATCCGATAACCATATTGTTCACTTAATATCCTAATTTCATGCAGCACATATGGTAATTGAGTCCTGGGAATTACACCATCTTGCACATAATAATCTGGACTTAAATGTCCAGCAGCAGCAAAAGCAGCCTTACGCCCTTTCCATAATTTCAGCCTTGTTTCTGGGTCAGTGGCGGAAGTGACACTGCGTGCATTATTCTTGTAACAAATTTCGGTAATCCGCTGTTTATTTCCTGCAACTTCCACTTCCAAACCATCAATTTCTATCAGCAGAATTGCAGTAGCATCGCGGGGGTAACAATTAGTTGCAACCACATCTTCAACAGCATTGATGCTGAAGTTATCCATCATTTCCATACCACCGGGAATAATACCCGCGCTGATAATATCAGAAACAGTTGCCCCAGCATCTTCAATACTAGTAAAATCTGCTAACAATACACATATCGATTCTGCACTTTTGAGGATTCGTAAAGTAATTTCTGTGGCAATACCCAAAGTACCTTCGGAACCGACAAATATACCCGTTAAATCATAGCCGGGCATTTCAGGAATTTGTCCGCCTAAATCGACAATTTCGCCTTCAGCTGTGACAATTTTTAATCCCAAAACATGGTTGGTGGTGACACCATATTTAAGGCAATGTACTCCACCAGAATTTTCGGCAACATTGCCCCCAATTGAGCAGATAATTTGGCTAGAAGGGTCAGGCGCGTAGTAAAATCCAGCACCGCTGACAGTTTGAGTCACCCAACTATTAATAACACCTGGTTGCACCACAATGCGCTGATTATCCAAATCAATATTCAGGATTTGCCGCATTAAGGAAGTGACAATTAAAACAGAATCTTCCACTGGCAAAGCACCACCAGATAAACCAGTACCAGAACCGCGTGCTAAAAAAGGAACAGAGAATTGGTTGCATATCTTCACCACCTCAGCCACTTGTTCTGTGGTTCTGGGTAACACCGCCAAAGCCGGACGTTGGCGATAGCTAGTTAAACCATCGCATTCATAAGTAATCAATTCCTCGCGGCGTTGCACTACCCCATTGGTGCCAAGTACAGCCTCCAATGCTTTGATGACGGGTTTCCAGTTACGTTGTTGTTTATCTTGGGTAAGCATAAAGTTTTAGGTAGATGATTAGGGATTTATCAAAGTGGCAATAACTTCTTGAGATAAATTTAAAGCTACATATTGTGATACCAGATAATCCGGGATACTTATCAATATAATCTGCTTGGTTACGCAATTCTCGGCTCAAGGGTTGCAATATCGGTTTGGCTGATGCTAACGGCTGCGTCTGTCATGACTGCGTAGGATAGCTGTAATTACCATTGTTGCAAGAATAGCAGGTTAAAGCATAGATGAGGAGCGAGCATTATGACTGAAATTGATTTCTTTATGAATTTACTCAAGCTATGTAAGAGAATTTTGCTACAACTACTAATCAATAAAATTCCCAGTCTTGTCGATACAGTAACATTGTCCATCAATCTCAACCCATGCCAATCCATGACGAAAGCATTCAGCCTCATCAAACTGGGGCTGGATGATAAATTTTCCTTTCATGTCTATGTAACCAAACTTCCCCTCAATCCTCACTGCTGCTAGCCCTTCTGAAAAGAATTTAGCTTCTTCAAACTGAGGTTGAATAACAATTTTACCTGTTGTATCGATGTATCCCTGCTTGCAGTTAATACTAATCTCAGCCATTCCTTCGGCAAAAAAATAAGCCCATTCAAATTGGGGCTGGATAACTATTTGCCCATTTTTGTCTATATAACCCCACTTTTTGTCAATTTCAACTGCTGCTAACCCGCTACTAAATTCTAAAGCATAATCAAACTGTGGCTGGATCAATACCTTTCCCGTTCTCTGGTCTACATAACCCCACTTCTGATAAATTTTAAGCGGTAATAGCCAGTCGGCAATAGACGGAAGTAAGTTTACTACAGTGAGCATTAGGGCTTGCAATGTCTCTGAAGCTGACAGGTAGCGCTCGCTAAAATGATATCGCACCATTTTGGTCAGAATCTTTGCCAAAGCGTCGCTTACTTGAGTGCGATCGCGCCAGACTATCTCACCATTGTTATCTTCAGATAAATGGATAGGATCATCTATTCCTGTCAATGCCTGAATAGTCGTTATTCCCAGTGCATAAATATCGCTGCTAAAATGCGGTCTACCTCGTGCCTGTTCAGTAGGTGTATACCCTCGGCTTCCAATAGGAATAGTGCTGTTTAATACCCCTGAGGCAGTTATTGGTTTGACAAACCCAAAGTCAATCAATATCAGTTTACCGTCGCGTTTACGCCGCATGATATTTGACGGTTTGATATCTCGGTGAATGATTTTATGCTGATGGACAAAAGCCAGAACCTCCAAAATTTCTTCTAAGAATTTAATAGTTTCATTTTCACTCCACGGCTTACCCGAAGTAATTTCCTGACTTAAGTCATGTCCGTCGATAAATTCTTGAACAAGATAAAATTTTTGCCTGTGTTCAAAATAAGCATAAAGTTTGGGAATTTGGTTGTGGCTGTGTCCTAGTTTGTAGAGAGTTTCTGCTTCTTGCTGGAATAGCCGCAAATTATCTATATGAGGAATATTTTGATTCATTACCTTTGGGTTTAGCCACTTGACAACGCATTTAGGCTTAGGATTGCCAGGAATATCTAAATCTTCAGCCAGATAAGCTTCCGCAAAACCTCCAGATCCCAACTTCTTGATAATTTTGTAGCGTTGTCGCAGTATTTTTCCAATCATTGTGTTGATGCTACAGACCCATTTCTGTAGATTTTGACACAACCTAGCCCATAACAGCATCCTTGCTGGTAAGTACTTTTATATCCTGAATCAATTAATCTAGAAATAACGCTATCAAACACTGGATAAAATCATGGTTGAGCAACTTCTAATCAATGATGATGATTACTATGTACCAGATGCCAACCTGCTAATTACTGAAGATGATACACCTGTGGATAATTTCGCATCTGCCAAACAACAACGCCTGTTAGTAAGCTCTCTTTACAGTTCTTTGCAAAATCAGACTTTTTTAGCTGAAGCTAATGTCGGTATTTACCATACAGATGGACAACCAGCAATTGTACCCGATATCTTTCTCAGCTTAGATGTCCAAGTTCCTGCAAATTGGTGGGAAAAGCAAAATCGTTGTTATATGCTTTGGCGATTTGGTAAACCTCCAGAAGTTGTGATTGAAATTGTCTCAAATAAGGAAGGTGATGAACTGGCTAAAAAGCTGAAAATTTATGAACAAATGCGGGCGAGTTATTACATTGTATACGACCCCACTCAGCAATTAGGAGAGCAAATACTACGCGTTTATGAAATCAGGGGAAGCCGATATTTTGAAACTTCAGAAACTTGGTTAGAACAAGTTGGTTTAGGTGTAACTTTATGGCAAGGTAAATTTGAAGGTAGGCAGGATGTTTGGCTACGCTGGTGCTACCAGGATGGAACTGTTATCACAACTGGAGATGAACGCGCCCAGCAAGCCCAACAACGCGCTGAACAAGAAAGTCAACGCGCCCAACAAGCTGAACAACGCGCCCAGCAAGCTGAACAACAGACTCAGCAAGCTGAACAACGTGCCCAATTACTAGCAGAAAGACTACGAGCATTGGGTGTTGATCCTGATACTCTTAGTTAGCTGAGTTAGAATTGTCGAGAAAGTTTTGTACACGTTGCCAAACTTTCTCTAATAATTCAGGATCATCTGCATCAAACCATTCAATTTGTGGATATGCACGAAACCAAGTGCGTTGGCGTTTAGCAAATTGTCTTGTATGCAAAACGATTAATTCTTTTGCTGCATCTAAGGAAATATCCCCAGCTAAATATTGCTTGATTTCTTGATATCCCAAAGTGTTCAATAAAGGTAATTCAAAACCATATTTTTGACAAAGATATTCCACCTCAGCGACCAAACCATCTGCTATCATTTGCTCAGTACGCTTGCGAATGCGAATATCTAACTTTTCTACATCACAATCTAAGCCAATTTGCAAAATCGGGTAATCAGGTGGTTTCTCTCCTTGCTGTTGTGAAATCGGAGTTCCAGTGATATAAAATACTTCTAACGCTCGTAAAGTCCGTACAATATCGTTAGCATGAATCTTGTGACTAGCAACGGGATCAACTTGTTGTAACATGCCATATAGTTGAGATTGACCAAGAGATTCAAGTTGCGATCGCAATTCCAAATTTGGTGCAACTCTAGGAATCTTCATGCCTTGCACAATAGAACGTATGTATAAACCCGTACCACCGACTAAGAAGAGTGGGGGGGATGAGGGGGATGAAGGGGATGAGGGAGATGAGGGAGATGAGGGGGATGAGGGGGATGAGGGAGAGGGGGGGGAATTAATTAAAGCTTGTGCTTGCTGTTGATAGTCTGCTACCGTCATTGTGTCTGTGGGATCGCAGATATCTATTAAATAATGAGGAACTAATTGTTGTTCTGTTAATGTTGGCTTAGCCGTACCAATATCAAACTCACGATAAACCTGACGAGAATCTGCACTGAGAATTACAGAATTCAACCGCATAGCCAAATTCACAGCCAAGCCTGATTTCCCCGTCGCCGTCGCCCCACAAATTACAATCAATTTAGTCATTGGTCAATAGTCAATAGTCAATAGTCATTAGTCATTAGTCATTAGTCAGGTTGCTATTTCTCCCTCATCCCCCCATCTCCCCTGCTCCCCTGCTCCCCATCTCCCCTGCTCCCCCCATCCCCTGTATAAACTTCTCATAAAATCGCCCTCCAATCTCCAGCAGAGCTTCTGTGTTAGAATTTTGGTGCTTTTTTACTTTTTTTGAGTATAAGCAATTTCAACCCCATTCATTAGCACAACTTTTCGGACAATTACTTATACATATAAAATATGTAATATTGAGGCAATTCATTCAAAAAACTTAAGGGGATACATCCCCCATATAAACTTCTTATAAAATTACCCTACAGTCGTCACTAAGGCTTTTGTGTTATAATTTTGGTGTGTTTTTACTTTTTGCCATCGGGCGACTTCAACCCCAAGCATCAGGAGAATTTTCATGACGAGCAGTTACAGTGCCGATCAGATTCAAGTTCTGGAAGGTCTGGAAGCCGTCCGCAAACGACCGGGGATGTACATCGGATCTACCGGGCCGCGAGGACTCCACCATTTAGTCTACGAGGTGGTAGATAACTCTATTGATGAAGCTTTAGCCGGTTATTGCACCCACATCGAGGTGGATCTCAACGCTGATGGTTCTGTGACTGTAACAGATGATGGTCGCGGTATTCCTACCGATACTCACTCGCGCACAGGAAAATCGGCTTTGGAAACTGTGTTGACCGTACTACACGCTGGCGGTAAGTTTGGCGGCGGTGGTTACAAGGTTTCAGGAGGATTGCACGGGGTTGGGATCTCTGTGGTTAACGCCTTGTCTGAAATTGTAGAAGTTACAGTTTGGCGCGATAAAAAGGTGCATACCCAGCGCTATGAACGAGGTGTTCCAGTCACCGACTTGCAAGTTAAGGCTTACAAAGAAGCTAGAACCGGTACCTCCGTCACCTTTAAGCCAGATACGCAAATTTTCACCACAGGTATTGAATTTGATTACATCACCTTAGCAGGTCGCTTGCGTGAGCTTGCATATCTCAACGCAGGTGTCAAGATTACGTTTACAGACAACCGTCTAGAACTACTCAAAAGCGATACACCAAAGGTAGAAACCTACGAATACAAGGGTGGGATTAAAGAATATATCGCTTACATGAACCGCGAGAAGCAACCACTGCATGAAGAAATTATCTATGTGCAGGGAGAACGCAACAACGTACAAGTGGAAGTTTCGTTGCAGTGGTGTACTGATGCTTACACAGACAACGTGTTGGGTTTTGCTAATAATATTCGCACCGTTGATGGTGGTACGCACTTAGAAGGTTTAAAGGCGGTTCTGACTCGGACATTAAACGCGATCGCTCGTAAGCGCAATAAAATTAAAGAAAATGAACCTAACCTGAGTGGCGAACATGTCCGTGAAGGTTTGACAGCAGTAATTTCCGTCAAAGTTCCCGATCCCGAATTTGAAGGACAAACCAAAACCAAACTTGGTAACACTGAAGTCCGGGGGATAGTCGATTCTTTAGTGGGAGAAGTCCTCACCGAGTACTTGGAATTTCACCCTGGTATTGCTGACTCAATCTTAGATAAAGCCATCCAAGCTTTCAAAGCCGCAGAAGCAGCCCGTCATGCGCGGGAATTAGTACGGCGTAAATCTGTGCTAGAATCTTCGCCATTACCTGGTAAATTGGCAGATTGCAGCTCTCGTGATCCTGGTGAATCAGAGATATTCATTGTGGAAGGCGACTCCGCAGGCGGGAGTGCCAAACAAGGACGCGATCGCCGCACCCAAGCAATCCTACCTCTACGTGGTAAAATCCTTAATATTGAGAAAACTGACGACGCAAAAATCTATAAAAATAATGAAGTCCAAGCGCTAATTACAGCTCTTGGTTTAGGTGTTAAAGGTGACGAATTCGACTCCTCCCAACTGCGCTACCATCGCATAGTCATTATGACTGACGCCGACGTAGATGGGGCGCACATCCGCACACTACTGTTAACATTCTTTTATAGATACCAGCGATCGCTCATCGAACAAGGTTTCATCTACATTGCTTGCCCGCCATTATATAAGGTAGAACGGGGACGAAATTATGAGTATTGTTATAGCGATCGCGAACTACAACAAGCCATAGCCAAACTGCCTGCTAACGCAAACTATACCATCCAACGCTTCAAAGGTTTGGGTGAAATGATGCCAGAACAACTCTGGACAACCACCATGAACCCAGAAACCCGCACCCTCAAGCAAGTAGAAATTGAAGACGCAGCCGAAGCCGATCGCATTTTCACCATTTTAATGGGCGATCGTGTTGCACCCAGACGCGAATTTATCGAAACTTATGGTTCTAAACTCAACTTCACCGATCTAGATATCTAATATCAAGCTAATATAAAATTACTCTGACTACTTTCATATGTAGTTCAGTTGGTAATTAATTGGTAATGAGTCAGTGAGTTTTTACCAACTTACTCATTACTTTTTTTATATATTTAATCCCCAATTCCCAATGCCCCATGCCCAATGCCCAAATCTACCTCGTTAGGCTGAGGGACTGCATGGCTAAATTCATTAACTATTGTCAGTAAATCTATATTTAGCAAAACTTTACGCAACAATTATGAAAGCAAGCAAAGGCGTAGTAGACAAAGCATTGTTCAAGATGATTGCGATCGCTGGTTTGGTTACTCTATCTGCTTGTGCTGAACCTAGAACAGAAACTCCAACAACAAATCTCCCTCCTGTCACCCAACCTCCCACAATCCCTACTGTCACGCCTCCCCTCACAACTACTTCTCCTGTTACTCCTGGCCCTGTCGGTACAACTGCCAACCGCAATTTAGCAGAACTGGCACAGTCAGCAGCAAGCCAAGGACAGTTTAAAACCCTAACACAGGCAGTGCAAGCCGCAGGCTTAAATGATCAGTTAACCACACCAGGGCCTTACACAGTCTTTGCACCTACTGACGCTGCTTTTGCTGCCTTACCAAAATCAACTTTAAATAACCTTTTAAAGCCAGAAAATAAACAACAATTAATCAAGCTTCTTGCTTACCACGTTGTACCAGGGCAAGTCACCTCCAGCCAACTCACATCTGGACAAGTCAAAACAATAGAGGGTACTCCCGTTACAGTTAAGGTTGATAGTACTGGCAAAACAATCACCGTTAACGGTGCGAAGGTGACTCAAGCAGACATTCCAGCCAGCAATGGCATTGTACACATAGTTGACAAGGTAATTCTGCCACCAAATTTTTCAGGCGGCAGTGAGAAGACAACATCAACACCGTCACCAACATCAACACCACAGTAAATCAGCAAAGACGAGCCTCCCTGGTAGTAACTAATACCGGGGAATTTTTTTATATACTTTTTAACCAATGAAAATTGTTTGATACAATACATAAGTTATAAATTATCAAAGCTATTAATTTACCTAATGCCAGACTGCATAAATTTAATTTCTTGTCAAGCACTTTTTCATAATAATTGAGTCTTGTTTAGATTTGGCAAATTAGGCGGCGCTACAATTAGGTGCAAAAGTCCCAGTTTGTCAGTGCTAAATTTACTTTTCTTACAAGCTAGAAGAGCATTTGTTATGCTTGAAGAGCAAAACTCAATCTGATGTACAAAACCAAATGTTGAAATATCTTTCAAATTGAATATTACCAGACAAGCGTATTCTATTTAACAATTACCTCACGGTAAAACGCTTTTTGTTAAATAGATTGCAACTTCTGGCTGATCTCAGTGGAGATATGATGAGCAAGTAACTTGCTAATAGCTCCACAAACTTGATCTGATAACGGCTATTGCTTTGCCTGTATCTGATACATTTTTGCCTAAAGCGGGCTAATATCTATAATCTCAACTGTTAAATCCTTTCTAAATTGATTAAAATATCGTTGTATAGAATAAGAACAGCTTGTCAAGTTTCATAAGGTTGAAATATCAGCAGTGCGCTAATGTGTAAATAAGACCGAACCAGTTAACTTTCACTTGCTCGTCATCTGCCTGATTCCGCTATCACCTCAACTCCTTAGTTAAGGTAGCTGGCATCAAACAGGCTAAAGATCTTAAGATAAGCATCACCACCCTTGCTGTATCTATCTGCGGGAATTCCCGCTCAACTCTTCGCGATGAGTCATTTATGAAGGAAATGTAAAAATGGGTGTATTACTTCTTCTTACCTAAGCTAATATAAAAGACACAGTTTCTCAGTAATTAATGTTATTAAGCATACTAGAAATTGTGTAAAACTGTGTGGTTCCTTTCTAATCTAGTGTAAGAGTGCATGTATTCTCCTTCCAACGTCAAGATAATGCCACAGCAATTTCAAAAAGTTTTAGACAAAATTTAAGGGTATGACTACCAATTTCAATGGCTTTTTGATAATAGTGGCTTTAACTTAGTTGAATGACTTAGTAATTACACACAAAAAGAGTGCAATTTCTGTGAAACAGGCTACAATCGGAAGAGTCTTTATAGGAAAATATGCCAACAGTCATATTTCATTTGTATGAAGTGGTAGATTTTTTTTATTAAGACGAGTCTTTTTTGAGATCAGCCAGTAACAAAATTGTGTGCGGCAGCAGCACACAAAACTTTTGCTAAAGTGATTAAGTCAGCATTAACTGCAACTTTCTACACTTAGTAAATAATTCCTCTAAATATAAAGAGGAACACAACTTCCGAAAACATCTTAGGGAAATTAGCCCAAAACCCTATTTTCGGTTATTGTTAAACCCCGCCCTTAAGGGCGAAGTCTCATAAGTAGCTCTTTTTAAAAGAGCAGTAAACACATCTTGAGTAATTGATTCTGCAAGGAGCATGAGGAACGCGGCATGAACCAGGCTAACAACGTACTCGAAAGCATATATCAGCCTGACCTAGAAATGATAAATCAGCCTGAACTCGAGTTAGAAGAACTCTTAATTGATGAAGAAGAGGACTTGCTGATTGTAGATGAAGGCGAAATTGATGAGTTTTTAGAGCCTCAGTCTGATGAGGACGACGCAAAGTCTGGAAAAGCCGCTAAGTCGCGTCGTCGGACACAAAGCAAGAAAAAGCACTATACAGAAGATTCGATTCGCCTTTACTTGCAAGAAATTGGTCGAATTCGTCTGTTGCGGGCAGACGAAGAAATCGAATTGGCGCGGAAAATAGCTGATTTACTGGAATTAGAGAGGGTACGAGAAAGACTCTACGAAAAGTTAGAACGCGAACCTCGCGATATTGAATGGGCAGAAGCAGTGCAATTGCCATTGCCAGCATTTCGCTATCGCTTGCATATTGGTCGCCGGGCAAAAGATAAGATGGTGCAATCAAACCTGCGCCTTGTGGTTTCAATTGCTAAGAAGTACATGAACCGTGGTTTGTCCTTTCAAGATTTGATTCAAGAAGGAAGTCTCGGTTTGATTCGTGCCGCAGAAAAATTTGACCACGAAAAAGGTTATAAGTTTTCTACATACGCTACATGGTGGATTCGTCAAGCAATTACCAGAGCGATCGCAGATCAATCTCGGACTATCCGTTTGCCAGTCCATCTCTACGAAACCATCTCGCGGATTAAGAAAACCACCAAATTACTTTCTCAAGAAATGGGTCGCAAACCCACCGAAGAAGAAATTGCTACTCGCATGGAAATGACCATTGAGAAGCTGCGGTTTATTGCCAAATCCGCCCAATTGCCCATTTCACTAGAAACGCCCATCGGTAAAGAAGAAGATTCTCGATTGGGCGATTTTATTGAGTCTGATGGTGAAACCCCAGAAGATCAAGTTTCCAAAAATCTTTTGCGCGAAGACCTAGAAAAAGTTCTCGATAGCCTCAGCCCTCGTGAACGTGATGTTTTACGCCTCCGCTATGGCTTAGATGATGGACGCATGAAGACCCTTGAGGAAATTGGACAAATTTTCAACGTTACCCGCGAACGGATTCGTCAAATTGAGGCTAAAGCACTCCGTAAGTTACGTCACCCAAATCGTAACAGCGTCCTCAAGGAATATATCCGGTAGTCAGTAGTAAATAGTCACAACTAACAACTAACACCTGACAACTGACAAAAAATGAAAAACCTGGTAGTGAATCAGCACTCCAGGTTTTTTATTTTCAAGTCATCTTACACTTTAAAACTTATACCAATTCTCTAAAATCCGGCAACACATTCAAAAGCTGAAACCCAGACTATACCTGAATTTCTTAATTACGAATTACGTAGACGCGATAGCGGCTTCCCGAAGGGTATTACGAATTACGAATTGGTATTAAAGGATGCCCCAAAAGTGTAGGAAGCCTTGACCAGAAAATACTTCAATCAAAACAGCTGCTAAAAAGCCGATCATTGCCAAACGACCGTTCCAAATTTCTGCTTGGGGAGTAAAACCCCAGCGCCAAGCGTTGCGATCGTCAGTTACAGGGGTAGTGACTTTTGTTGTAGTTGCGTTTGTCATAATTAAAAATCCAATGGAGATTTACGAAGAATTATTGCTTTACGTTAACTAATATAACAATATTTTTATAGATTGCAATATGTCTTCATATTTTTACTCCTATGGCTAGAGATGGATAGTGGTAGCTATTAGAGCCAACTAGCTTTTACATCAAACTCTAGGTATAAATATCAGAAACTATATTTGTAAAAAGCTTATTGATATTTATTATCAATAATTGTAACAGCAAATTAGCTTTATTTAGTAGATAATCTCTGGAAAACATTGATATTGATTGCAAATCATATGTATTAGTTATATTGATTTTTAGTAAAAATTAGCATTAATGCAGATATAGCAAAGTGCTGAGTATTGCTAACAGATGACTAAGGAAAATACCTGAGATCTTGCAGCAGTTGCTTTATTGCAATTAATGGGCAATGCTGAAAATTTCTCAAACCCTGACTATTACTTTGTGGGCATTGCCCACCCTACAGTGATTGAGAGGCCGGTGCAAGATATCAGATACTTACTCCTCAATCAGGGCACTTACAGCACTTTTGGAGTAAATGAACCTCACCCCCAGCCCCTCTCCTTACCAAGGAGAGGGGAGCCAAAGACGGGCGTTGTGTTCTATTCAAATGAAAATAGCTGTAATCTGGATTTTACTTAATTTTTCCTCAGTACCAAACAATTTCCATTTCTTTTGTAGTTGAGACAAAACCAAGCTTTTCATATAGAGGTTTACCATCCTTGCTAGCGTGAAGCCAAATGCGTTTTGCCTCAGTTTGTTTGACAAAGCTAATAATTTCTCTTAAAAGTGCTGTAGCAATTCCCTGGCCTCGCCATATTGGAAGCGTGTAAACGTTCATGACATAGGCTTCTAAGCCCAAGAAATTGCCGTTATATGGAGGTCGTGTAAAAAGTACCAACCCACTAGTGGCAACAATTTGATTTTCTACCTCAGCAACCCAAGCTAAAAATTCACCTTGGGGCATTTTATCTAGCAGATACTTTCGGATTGCTTGTGCGATCGCTCCAGTATCGGTATCATTTTGAATATCGTCAACTTCGCGCAGAAGTTCAAGGCGCAAGTTAACCAGCGCCTCTAAATCTGCTAAATTGGCTCGCCGCAGGTTTAACATTGTCTTGACTATGAGCGGACTTCGGCGACAGTGATGATTTTTTCATCGCGGTTGAGTTGGAGGATACTTTCACCTTTGACATCTCTACCTAAGATAGGTACTGTCTCCACTCTTATCCGTACTACTCGCTCTTTGTTCGTCACCAGCGCCACTTCACCAGAAGCGGCTGTCACCATACCAGCTAGATTATCAGTTTTATTAGCGAATTTCAGCGCTTGTGTGCCTATATCGCCGCGATTAGCTGCTCTTAACTGATTTGCAGGCATCCGCTTAGCATATCCTTCTTGAGTAACTAGCAACAACTGATCATCTTTACCTACAGTCACACAGCCAACCATTTGCTGATTTCTCAATAGCCGGAATGCTTGTAAACCCATTGCTGTGCGACTCATGACTGGTAGTTGTTCGTCATTGACGGCAAACCGCAACAAGCGACCACCGGAACTAGCTAAAATCAAATGTTGTCCTGTGGTGGCAAACTGGGTAAACGATAATTCGTCATCGTCTTTGAGCTTCAAAATTGTAATGCCGCGACGAGTCAAGGCGGTAAATTCCTCCAAAGACAGGCGCTTAATTCGTCCCTGCTTTGTCAGCAGTATCATCTGCTGGCTGTCTAAATTTTCTGGCAGTAAAAAGCGGCTAATAACAGCTTCAGTAGTACCTTGAGCAGTATTGCTGAGTGTGGTAATTAACGGTGTTCCCCGTGGGGAACGTCCAGTAGTAGCGGGGATATCTCCTACACTCACAGGATAAACTTTGCCACCACTCGTTAATATCAACAACTCTTTGTCTGTGTCAGTTGACTCAGTTTGGATAATAAAATCATTATCTTGCAAACCATTTTCAATTTTCGGCTTTTTCCCCGATACCTGAATGCGGCGTACATACCCCCTTTGGGTAAACTCTAAAACTACTTCTTCGGTTGGCTGTTCGGATTTTGGATTTTGGATTTTGGATTTGGGATTATTTTCATCTTCCGCCTTTTTGCTCCCCTGCTCCCTTGCTCCCCTACTCCCTTGCTCCCTCTGCTCCTCTACTAGTTTCGTCCGCCTATTATCGCTATACTTGCGCTTGAGCGATCGCAAATCTTTTTTCAATGCCTTGAGTAATTCCCGACGATCACTCAGTAACCTTTGCAACAAAGCAATTTGTTCGCTGAGTTCCTCAAACTCCCTTTGCAAGTTCTGCTGTTCTAAACTGGTGAGGCGGCGCAATGGCATAGCCAGAATTGCATCTGCTTGTCCCTCAGTCAATTCTAAGCGGCTACAAAGGGTCATTTTGGCGGTACTACCATCGGCAGCTCGGCGTAAAATTTCGATTACCTCATCTAGGTTAGACAAGGCTTTGAGTAGACCTTCTACCACATGCAGCCGATTTTGGGCTTTGCCAAACTCGTAAGTATAACGACGATTGAGCGTTTGTTCGCGGAAATTCAAAAATTCTTGTAACAACTGCCGCAAGCTTAACTGGCGGGGTTGTCCATCGACTATGGCTAAGAGAATGGCCCCAAAGTTAGTTTGCAAAGCGGTTTGATGATATAAATGCTGGAGAATTTCCTGCGGGTTAGTATCGCGTTTGAGTTCAATTACCACTCGCATACCTTCGCGATCGCTTTCGTCCCGAATGTCAGAGATTCCTTGCAAACGTCCTTGATTTACCAAATCAGCTACTTTCTCAATCCAGCCTGCCTTGTTAACTTGATAAGGCAATTCTGTAATCACAATTGCTGTGCGCCGCTTGCTTCCCCTACTAGGTGGAATCTCTTCTAAATTGGCGACTCCCCGTAGCACAATCCCACCTCTACCAGTGGTGTATGCCTCCCGAATTCCAGCATCACCAACTATTTCGCCACCAGTGGGAAAGTCTGGCCCTGGAATTAATTCCAGTAATTTTTCATCTGGCAAATCCGGTTGGTCGATTAAAGCAATCAAGCCATCAACTAATTCCCCTAAATTGTGCGGGGGAATATTCGTCGCCATCCCCACAGCAATGCCAGTACAACCATTGAGTAACAAAAACGGCAACTGGGCAGGTAATACACTTGGCTCTTGTTGGGAATTATCGAAGTTACCCACAAATTCCACAGTTTCTTCGCCAATTTCCGTCAGCATTCCCTCATGGCTGATGGGTGCTAGACGCGTTTCTGTGTAACGCATCGCTGCTGGTGGGTCATTATCGACGCTGCCAAAGTTACCATGTCCTGCCAGTAAAGGATAGCGGCTGGAAAAGTCCTGCACCAACCTTACCAAAGCATCGTAAACCGCTTGATCGCCGTGGGGATGGTATTTACCCAGCACATCCCCCACCACACGAGCGCATTTACGATAAGGTCGATCCGGTGTTAATCCGAGTTCATGCATGGCATATAAAATCCGCCGATGCACTGGTTTTAAGCCATCGCGCACATCCGGCAACGCTCGCCCAACAATCACACTCATGGCATATTCTAAGTAAGACCGTTGCATTTCTGTATGCAGGGCTGTTGTGATGACCTGTCCCGTTGAGAGAAGGTTTAACTGTTTTGCCATGAGTTTTTTCCCTGAATCTTAACTACACAAAAGTCGATGAAATTTAAAAAAGCAGCAAACACAGCATAACGGATGAAATGGGATTACTAACACAATCTTGATGGTCAAATAATAAAAAGCGGTAGTATTATCCTTGATGACGGGGATACACTTTGATTACTAAAAAGGAGCTAGACAATTGTTTTGCTCAGGTTGTAATCTCCCTCACCTCTATAAATAAAATTCTCATGAAAACCGTTTTGATTGTTGAAGACGATCTAACTAATGCTCGCGTTTTTTCCAAAATTTTGACCAAGCGGGGTGGCTTGGATGTGAAACACACCGAAAATGTGGAAGAAGTCATAAAAATCGCTCAATCAGGAGAAGCAGACCTGATTTTAATGGATGTTTCTCTCTCCAGAAGCGTTTACCAAGGTCAATCTGTTGATGGCATCAAGATTACACAAATGTTAAAATCTGATCCGCAAACAGCAAACTTACCTGTTATTCTAGTGACTGCACACGCTATGGAAGGCGATCGCGAGAACTTTCTCAAGCAAAGCGGTGCAGACGGCTACATCTCTAAACCTGTTGTAGACCATCAACAGTTTGTTGACCAAATCATGGCACTCCTCCCCTAAAACAACCACTAACAACTTACTACTTCTGTCAGGAAATATTCGCTCGCTCATCTTTTCGGCGAATACCCTGTCAGATAGTATATATGTACTATGAAATGGTAGTGTTCAGCAAGTGGTAAAAAATAAAGTTAGGAGTTAACAGTGCTGAGTTATGAGTTAAAGAAACTTATTTATTCAAAACTCCTAACTCCTAACTCCTAACTCCTAACTCCTAACTCCTAACTTTCCTATTGTGTAGGCTGTGGGCTTGACTGTTGCTGTAGGGTAGCTTGGATACTTGGTAGTTCTAGGAATTTTTTCGTATCAGAAAGTAAGCGTTGACCCCAAAGATTCTCCTTAAGGAAATTCAAATCACCATAACGGCCATCAATGCGGAGTGCAGCTTCTCCCAGTTTCAGACTTTGTTGGCGATCGCCTTTGGTGTAAAGTGCCACTGCTAGGGCTAATAATGGTTCAGCGGCTTGCTGATCTAGACTAACAGCAGTTTGCCATTGCTTAATCGCTCCTTCACTGTCACCCTGCTCGTATTTGATTAAGCCAATGTTATTAATCGCCGGCCAGAATTTTTGATTTTGAGAGACTGCTTTGTTATACTGAGCGATCGCATCTGGCAATCGACCCAACATATAGTAAGTATTACCTAAATCAAACCACCCATCCGGTTCATTAGGTTTTAACTGCAAACCCGCTTGGTAGTTGGCAAGTGCTGCTTGATATTTTTGTTGTTGAAAATTAGCCGAACCCAAAGCAAATAGAACGTCGGCATTTTTAGGATTGAGAGACTGTGCTTTCTGCAATGCCGCTATTGCCGCATTATAATCTTTGGCTTGCAAATGCAAACCACCCAACAAAAACCAGACTTTATCATTCTTAGGAGCTAGCTGACTGGCCAGTTTAGCGCGTGGCAAAGCCAACTCAAACTGTTGAAACTGTCCTAGTTGAGCTGCCTCTTGTGCTAAGCTCAACCCCTGCTTCTCCAACTTTGCTGCATCTAGTTGCAGTGTATGGGGTGTTAGCGCCTGTGCGTGAGCTGCTCTTGGCATACTCCACAAACTACAGACAACCAATAGAGAAATCAATCCAACGTGTTTAGGCACACTACCGCCTCTTAGCCACAACTCAAATAATCTTTCAGCTAGCTTAAACGATCTCCGCTCTGGACGAAAAGCAAAGCTGATATTCGTTTAGGACTGGCTGCATCAATTACCTTAACCTAATTCACAAAAAAAGTGCTGAGGCAGTTGTCATTTGTCAATTGTCATTTGTCATTTGTCAGTGGTCAGTTGTAATTCTCCTTGTCAGCAGATCTTCTCATCCCCCCATGACGCCACGTGCAACAAGAGCGGCTCGCCGGATGCCAGTCGCAGAGGCTGTCGGGAAAGACTTGTGATAAGTAGGTTTTTGTAGTTGTTATCTAATTATATTTACCTACCCAATATCCGAGAAATCTTGACTCTCTAGAAAATAAATTAAGTCATTTTTGATACTTTAAAATATATTATCAAATAAATATAATTACTTAGAAAAAAATTGGTGACTAAAGTCATACGTCAGTTAAGACTTACTAGTGACTTTGGTCATGCATTAAGTTGTGAGTTTTCGCGCGATAATTACTAGCATGAATTTATACGACGTAGTTGTTTAATTTTGGTTGCGATCGCAGCTTTTAACAAAATTATCAGACCAAAAGTGAAGAGCGCGAATCAGGAGTCAATTCCATGTTGCAACAAAACCGTGCATACATCCTCTTAGTAGCTGCTTTAATTACTGGGCCGAGTTTATTAACTACACCTGTAAATGCCCAGACAGAAGTTCATGTTATCGGAGGACGCGATCAAAATTGGAAGGGCGATCGCAGACAAAATTATAGACAAGATAGAACTCCTCTAGACAGAGCTAGTTGGAACCGTCAGAACGAACCAACAGCCAGAATAGTCAGACTTCGGAATGGTGACATCAGACTTCCAAATGGAGATATTGTTCTTGCTAGGAGGTTAGTCAGACTACGTGATAATTATTTCAGACTTCCCAATGGGGATATTTTGCTTCCTAATGAAGAAATTGTTCCCTGTAGGAGATTAATGAGAGTGCGTGATAATTACTTCAGACTTCCGATGGAGAAATAGTGCAATTGAAGAAGAATTCAGGAGTCAGAATTCAGGAGTCAGAATCACTCTTCGTCGGGGATTGGTGACCCGCGATTGATTGAAGACCTCCCTCACGGGTTCGCCAGTTTCCCATCTCGGCAGAGCCAAGACGGGAACTGGACTCACCAAATCATAGATTTGGAGGGGGTTTTAAACCCGTTTATTCATCCGCGGCTTCGCACAGAATTCAATTTCTTATTCTGGCGACTGACTCCTGAATTCTGTTTGATAAACCTTTAAAACACTAAAAACAGCGAAAATCAAATGCCTATAAAGCTACCAGGTTATATTTTTAGCCGTGAAGGGTTAATACCAATTCTCTAGAACCCGGCAACACATCCAAACCCCAAAACATAACTAAGTTTCTTAATTACGAATTACAAATTGATATAACTCGGTAGCCATTCTTTCTAAACTAAAAATAAATATGAAACTTGATACATCACATCCTGTGGATTCCCCAGCTTTAGTTCGAGAAGTGAAAAAAAAAGGCAAGCATAACTGGCTATTTTGGTTACTTGCTCTTTGCCTTGCTGGTGGAATTGGCTATACAGTTTATAACCGGATACCTCTTTTTCCTGGTCAACAAGCAACACGCACTGAACCTACACGACCTGTACAAAGGCAGGATCTCACAATTACAGTTTCAGCCAACGGCACCGTGAAGCCTGAACGCTCAATTAACCTCAGCCCCAAAAATTCAGGTGTACTTAAAAGACTTCTAGCCAAAGAAGGAGATATTGTCAAACAAGGACAGATTTTAGCTTACATGGACGATTCCAACCTGCAAGGACAACTCACCTCTGCCAAAGGACAATTGGCACAAGCTGAGGCAAATCTGCAAAAGGCCCAAGCAGGGAATCGCCCTCAAGATATTGCCCAAGCACAAGCACAACTAGACGAAGCCCAAGCGAATTTGCAAAAAGTACGAGCAGGAAATCGTTCTCAAGATATTGCCCAAGCACAAGCACGTTTACAAAGCGCTCAAGCCGCCTTCAATAAAGCCGAAGATGATTTCCGCCGCAATCAGCAACTTTACACTGCTGGTGCTATTTCCCTTCAGATTCTCAACCAAACGCGCGCAGATCGTGATAGCGCTCAAGCCGCTGTAAATGAAGCACAGCAAGCGCTCTTCTTGCAAAAAGCTGGTTCACGCCCAGAAGATATCGAGCAAGCACAAGCCGTAGTGAACCAAAGACAGCAAGCTTTAGCGCTTCTCAAAGCTGGAACCCGCACTGAAGATATAAATGCAGCCCGCGCTCAGGTAACATCTGCTCGCGGTTCGCTGCAAAACATCCAAGCCCAAATCAATGACACAATTATTCGCGCACCCTTTGATGCTGTGGTGACGAAAAAGTATGCCGATCCTGGGGCATTCGTGACACCCACAACTGCTAGTAGTGATGTATCTTCTGCTACTTCTTCTTCAATTTTGGCTTTAGCTTCCACAAATGAAGTGGTAGCTAATTTAGCCGAAACAAATGTTTCCAAAATCAGCCTTGGTCAAAAAGTTACCATTACCGCTGATGCCTACCCAGGAAAAACCTTTGAAGGTAAAGTCAGGCAAATTGCAGCCCAAGCTGTTGTAGAGCAAAATGTCACCAGTTTTGAAGTGAGAGTATCACTCTCTGACCCCGAAAGGTTGCTACGGTCTGGGATGAATGTGGCAGCAGATTTTCAAGTCGGTCAATTGGAAAATGTTTTAGTAGTGCCAACAGCCTCAGTAGTGCGCCGAGAAAATGCCACAGGCGTGTATGTGGTGGGAGAGAATAACCAACATGTATTCACTCGCATTGAGACTGGCGTTACCGTGAATAACTTTACAGAAGTTAAATCTGGATTGAAAGGCAACGAGAGAGTATTTCTCAGCTTCCCACCAGGAACAAGACCGCAATCAACACCACGAGGAGGAGTTTTCCCTGGTGTAGGAGGAGGAGGAGGTCGTTCTTCGGGCGGTGGTTCGCGCGGTGGTAATTCTCGTGGTGGCGCTCCTTAAATTAGGGACTGGGGATTGGGTATTGGGGATTGGGTATTGGGAAAACTCTTTCCCACTCCCTAGTCCCCAGTCCCCATTGCCCCTAATCCCCACTCCCTTTCGGTCGTGGGGGCCCCGAGTTCCCCAGTCCCCATTCCCCAGTTTAAATAAAACAATATGTTTAAGGGTTTTTACAGAGCTAAGAGTACCAGGACAGTGCCATTGCTAGAAATCTTGTCAATGGCGGCAGAAACACTGTGGAGTAATAAATTACGCACAGGACTAACAATGCTGGGCGTAATTATTGGCATTTCTTCAGTCATTGCCATTACTTCTGTTGGACAGGGAGTGCAAAAAGGAGTTGAACAACAAATACAAGCATTGGGTACAGATGTACTGCAAGTCTTAGCAGGTGCAGCCAGAAGCGGGAATATCCGACAAGGAATAGGTTCTAGCAGTACTTTAACCTGGGAAGATGCTCAGGCGATCGCACAACAAGCGCCATCAGCACAATTGGTTTCTGCTTATCTACAACGCAGCGCCCAAGTTGTTTATGCAGGGCAGAACACTTCCACAACTATCTATGGCACAGATTTGAACTACCCAGAAGTGCGAAATACTTTCCCCCAGCAAGGAAGATATTTTACTACTGAAGAACTGGATAATGCCGCACAAGTTGCTGTACTTGGCCCTACAGTTCAAAGAACCCTGTTTACACAGGGCGGTAATGTCATAGGTGAGAAAATCCGCATTCAGGGAGAAGCTTATCAAGTCATTGGTGTCATGGAACCCAAAGGTTCGCAAGGGCCAATAGACCGAGATGACCAAATTTTCATTCCTTTGACCAGTATGTCCAAGCGACTAGTGGGAAACAACGCATTGGTTGGCGTTTCTGTCAATGGTATTTTAGTTAAAAGCGCTAATCAAGAAGAATTGGAAGCTGCTCAGTTTCAAGTGACTAACCTTTTACGCCTGCGTCATGGAATCTATCCACCCCAAGCAGATGATTTCCGGCTGACCAACCAAGCTGATATTGTCAGCACCTTCACAAACGTTGTAGGTTTATTTACAGTCATGGTGGTAGCGATCGCTGGAATTTCCTTAGTCGTCGGTGGTATTGGTATTGCTAACATTATGTTAGTTTCCGTGGTAGAACGGACAAGGGAAATTGGCATTCGTAAAGCAGTAGGAGCAACCAATTCAGCCATTCTCAATCAATTTTTAGCAGAAGCGATCGTCATTTCCATCGTTGGTGGAGGCATTGGCATGGGAAGTGGTATTTTGATTGCCTTTGCCGCTGCAAACATCTTTAAATTTCCCTTTGTGATTTCTTTAGTATCAATAATTGTTGGCTTTGGACTTTCATTAAGCGTTGGCTTAGTAGCTGGCGTAATTCCAGCACGAAATGCCGCCAAATTAGATCCAATTACTGCCTTGAGAAGTGACTAATGGGGTATGGGGACTGGGTACTAGGGACTGGGGAGATAGGGGGAGGGAGCAACGCGATTTTCTGAAATCGTCGTGAAACGAGCGCTCTTAAGCGGGGGAAGCTGGGGGAGCTGGGGGAGAAAAAAGAAAAAATCGTACTTTTTGCTACTAAAACTATACTAAATCCACTTAATTTCTTCTCTTCCCCAGCCTCCCCAGCCTCCCCAGCTCTGCCACCTCACTTTCCGAAGCGTTGCTCCCTAGGGGGATGGGGAGATGAGGGTGATGGGGTGATGGGGTGATGAGGTGATCAGGGAAATAATTCTTTACTCCTGCCTCCTGCCTCCTGCCTCCTGCCTCCTGACAACTGACAACTGACAATTAACAATATGCCAACAATGATTTGGATGGAATCCATCACTAAAACTTATCGCTTAGGAGAAGTTAGTGTTCCTATACTTAAAGGAATTCAACTCTCCATTGAGGAAGGGGAATATGTTGCCATTATGGGTGCGTCAGGTTCGGGTAAATCCACGCTGATGAATATTATGGGATGTCTGGATCGTCCCACAACTGGAAACTATATTCTTGAAGGCAGAAACCTAACTACTTTTAACGATGATGAATTAGCATATATCCGTAACCAAAGAATAGGTTTTGTTTTTCAACAATTTAACCTATTGGCACGTGCCACAGCACTCGAAAACGTCATGCTGCCTATGGTTTACGCTAACTTGCCCAAGCGAAAACGCCGTCAACGGGCATTAGCAGCCTTAGAAAGGGTGGGACTGGGAGAACGTATCCTCAACCGTCCCAGTCAACTCTCTGGCGGACAACAACAACGGGTAGCCATTGCTCGTGCTTTAGTCAACCGACCTGCGTTGGTTTTAGCAGATGAGCCAACAGGAGCTTTAGACACCGAGACTTCCCATGAGGTAATGAATCTAATGACAGAACTTAATCAACAAGGAATCACCATTGTGATTGTTACTCATGAACCAGATATTGCTGCCCAAACTAAAAGGATTATCCGAGTTCAAGATGGTTTGATTTTAGGTTGATTAGGTAATATCAGTGATGAGGGAGATGAGGGAGATGAGGGAGATGGGGGAGATGAGGGAGATGAGGAATAAAAACAACTGACAAATGACAAATGACAAATGACAAATGACAACTGACAACTGACAACCTTTACAGGTTAACTTTATTTGTGCTGACTTATTTCACACGACATCAAAGTATGAATTTGAGATTATTTCTTGTGCATTCTACCTGGGTGGCAGCGGCGATCGCTATCATCCCAACTTTAACAGGGAGCGCTGGTGCAACAACTCCCCCAAAACCTCAGAATTCCTCCGGTGTCACAAGTGCTAGTTCTTTAGTAGCTCCCAATTATCTCAACCCTAATGCTAATCCTCTCCAGTTTCCCACCAAACCAGAAGAAGTAAGTATTCAAGGAACTGTACCCATTACTTTGGCACAGGCTTTGGAACTAGCAAAACGCAACAATCGGGATTTACAAATAGCCATTTTACAATTAGAACGCAGTCGTTCTGCTCTACGGGAATCTCAAGCTACTTTGTTCCCTACTGTTAATGCTAATGGTAGTTTAACTAACAGTGGTAATGGTGTGTTGGAAAATGACTCTGCTAATACCGGTTCATCTGATACTTCTACCAACACTTTCAGTGGTTCAGTCGAGCTAGATTATAACATTTACACCTCTGGCAACCGCCAAGCTCAGATACGAGCTGCTGAAGAACAAGTGCGTGTGGATGAGTTCAATGTGGAAACTCAATCTCTAACTATTGCTTTGAATGTTGCCACTCAATACTATAATTTGCAACAAGCAGATGAACAAGTACGAATTAATCGGTCTGCTGTGGAGAATTCCCAGGCTAGTTTGCGAGATGCCCAAGCACGAGAGGCGGCTGGAGTAGGCACACGTTTCGATGTGCTGCAATCTCAGGTGAATTTAGCAGATGCCCAACAACAGCTCACTAATGCTATTTCAGACCAGCAAATTGCCCGTCGCCAGTTTGGCACACTGTTAAGTTTGCCACAGTCAGTTGATGTGAGTGCGGCAGATCCCGTGCAATTAGCCGGTGTTTGGCAGCCTACCTTAGAGCAAACTATTATACAAGCTTATCAAAACCGCCCGGAACTGCAACAGCAGTTAGCCCAACGTAATATTTCTGAACAACAACGACGGCAGGCACTTTCGCAGTTGGGGCCACAAGTTAGCTTGACTGGTAGATACAATTTGCAAGACGTATATAACGATCGCATTAGTGCTACAGATGGTTATTCATTGGGAGTGCAAGCAAGTCTGACTTTGTTTGATGGCGGCGCAGCAAGAGCAAGTGCAGATCAGTCCAAAGCTAATATTGCGATCGCAGAAGCTCAATTTGCTAGCCAACGCGACGATATTCGCTTTGATGTCGAACAGTACTATTCTCAGCTGCAATCCAACTTGAATAATGTGCAAACTTCTTCTGTAGCTTTAAACCAAGCTAGGGAAGCACTAACTTTGGCCAGGCTGAGGTTTCAAGCTGGTGTGGGTACTCAAACAGATGTAATTTCTGCTGAAAACGACTTGACAAGAGCTGAAGGTAATCGAGTCACAGCTATTTTGAATTACAACCGCGCTCTGACTAATTTACAACGCTCTGTTAGTTCTAGGGCTTCGCGTTAGAGAGGGACTGGTTACTGGGGACTGGGGACTGGGGACTGGGGACTGGGGAACTCGGGGCCCCCACGACCGAAAGGGAGTGGGGATTAGGGGCAATGGGGACTGGGTACTGGGTACTGGGGACTGGGGACTGGGGACTGGCGACTGGCGACTGGGTACTGGCGACTGGGAAAGAGATATATTTATAGATTCTTTCAATCGCCAATTCCCAATTCCCAATTCCCAATTCCCAATTCCCAATTCCCAATTCCCAATTCCCAATCCCTAGTCCCTTTTATTTGATCGTTTTTCAACAATTTATAGACGTTATCAAGCAAGTAAGTTTATTCTAGGTAGGTTATAAATCAGCCATCTCCCCCTGCTGTTGCTCTAGAGAGCAACCCATTCGTTGGGGAGCAACCGTGATGAATCCACTTCGGTTTCTCTTACTAGAAGATAGTTATTTGGATGCAGAACTCATCGGGGCAACCCTATGTGAGGGTGGAGTGACCTGTGAAATAGTGCAAGTACAAACTCACACAGATTTTCTCACAGCGTTAGAAACTCAAGACTTCGATTTAATCTTGGCAGATTATTCCTTGCCTGCCTTTGATGGCATGTCTGCCCTGAAAATAGCTCAAAATACTTGTCCAGACGTACCATTTATTTTTGTCTCTGGCAGTTTAGGAGAGGAGTTGGCAATTGAAACCCTCCAGTGTGGGGCAACCGATTATGTACTCAAGCAACGACTGGGACGATTAGTACCTTCAGTCCAACGAGCATTGCGGGAGGTAGAAGAACGCCGCGAACGTCAGCAGGCACAAGCAAGGATGCGTCAGACTGAAACTCGCTTTCGTCTGATTGTAGAGAGTGCCAAAGACTATGCGATCATCACTTTGGATATGGCAGGTCATATTACTAGCTGGAATTCCGGAGCGCAACGACTATTTGGTTATGAAGAAACTGAGATTGTTGGGCAGCTAGGAAATATCATCTTTACTCCCGAAGACATCGAACAACGTCAACCCGAACAAGAAATGCAACTGGCCTTAACCCAAGGACGAGCAGAAAACGATCGCTGGCATGTACAAAAAAATGGTAGCCGTTTTTGGGGAAGTGGAGTGATTATGCCTTTGCGAGATGGGACAAATACCATTGAAGGCTTTCTCAGAATCATCCAAGACAAGACACAGCAACGACAAGCTGAAGAACAGTTACAGCAGCAAGCCCAACAGTTACGCCAAGCCAATCAACTCAAAGATGAATTTTTAGCCGTTTTGTCTCATGAACTCCGCACCCCCCTCAATCCCATCTTAGGTTGGTCAACACTCTTACAAGCAAAGTCATACGAAAAAGCCACCATGGCACGTGGGTTGGAAACCATCGCCCGTAATGCTCAGATGTTGACACAATTAATTGACGATTTATTGGATGTTTCGCGGATTCTCAGTGGTAAACTCAGGTTATCTTCCAGAGCGCTTGACCTGACAAAAATAATCAAGGCGGCAGTAGATACAGTGCAATTCGCGGCTGATGCCAAGTCAATCTCAATTCAGACAAACATACAACCTGATGTTGGCTATGTCTTTGCAGATGGCGATCGCTTACACCAGGTATTATGGAATTTACTCTCAAATGCCATCAAGTTCACGCCTCATCAAGGGCGAGTCAATGTCACATTCACTAGGCGTGGCACTCAGGCACAAATTCAAGTAGCAGACAACGGTACAGGAATTTCACCAGAGTTTTTACCTTATGTGTTTGAACGCTTCCGTCAGGCTGACGGCAGCACAACTCGTGAGTTTGGCGGTTTAGGACTGGGGTTGGCAATTGCTCGTCATTTGATTGAGCTACATGGAGGAACGATTCAGGCACATAGTCCAGGCGAAGGACAGGGAGCAACTTTTACAATTTGTTTACCACTAATGCCGACTGTATTTGCTACTTCGCCGTCAACAACTAAAATTGATACTAATCACACTCTCAGCAACCTTTCTGTTCTGCTGGTAGAAGATGAGCTAGACACATTAGAGTTTCTGAAATTTGTGCTAGAGCAATCAGGGGCAACAGTAAAGGCTGTATCCTCAGCACAAAAAGCTTTGAAAATCCTTGAGCAACATCAACCAGATTTACTTGTTAGCGATATTGGTATGCCAGAGATGGATGGTTACACAATGATTAACCATATACGTTCTCATTTGTCAAGTAAAATTCAACAAATTCCAGCGATCGCATTGACAGCCTACGCTGGAGAAATTGCCCAAGAGCAAGCACTGCAAGCAGGTTTTCACAGGCATTTAGCTAAACCCATCGACCCAACGACATTTATTAGTGCGATCGTCAGTTTAGTTGGTACAGCTCAATTCAAGTTGAGATGCTAAGAAAGAAAACTGATGACTGAAAACAGGGTGTGGGGGAGCCAGCCGCGTGGGCGGGTCTCCCGACTTGAGCGGACTGGCGTTGTAGGGTGTGGGGTGTAAAGAAAGACACTTTGCCTCATACCCATTTAACGGTAATTAACGGGGAATAGGGAACTCTTAACTCTAGAGAGAGCAGGTATTGGAGGGACTGTTACCTCGCCCAATACAATCGCCCCAAGGGGCGGGGCTTGGTGACCCCCAGAAACGGGAACAGGAAACTATTGCCTGTTGCCCGTTCCCTGTTCCCTTCTTCGGTGAGTTTGAATCCCCATGCCCCATGCCCCATTCCCTATGCCCCATGCCCAATTCCCAATTCCCCATTCCCAATTCAAAAAGTACAAAAGCTACTTTTGCAAAATCTCAGTTCCACAAAAATGAGTAAGCAAGACATAGGCTTTGCTTTGAACCCCTAGATTAGAGTAAAGTAAACAAGTGTAAAGAAGTTTCACTTTTCCCGTACTCTTTTAAAACAACTTGTTCACTTCTACCGTTAATATTTATATACAAACGTCCATGCAGTTTTGTTTTTGGCGAAGACTTCTAATATCCATTGCAGTATTTTTCTTGGCTGGGTCAATTTGGGCGATGCATTCTCCCCCAGCACTGGCTTATGATAATCCTGAGTTACTACCAGACACTTTCACCCCAGTTGTAGACTTAGCGAAATCTCTTCCCGACGCGCAAGAAGAAAAACTGGTTCAAGATTTAGAGCAATTTGAAACCGATACTGGCTGGAAATTGCGAGTACTCACCCAGTACGATCGCACCCCAGGTCGGGCAGTAATAAAATATTGGGGTTTGGATGACAAGAGTATTTTATTGGTAGCCGATTCTCGTGGCGGTAACATCCTCAGTTTCAGTGTTGGCGACGCTGTGTATGAACTTTTACCCCGTACTTTTTGGATAGAACTGCAAACCCGCTTCGGCAATTTATATTTTGTGCGAGAACAAGGCGAAGACCAAGCCATCCTCCAAGCCTTAGATTCAGTCAAAAGCTGTTTGCTCAAAGGTGGTTGCAACGTCGTCCCCGGACTCCCGCGAGAACAATGGATTCTCACCCTCATTACCTCAGTCATTGGTGGGATAATTTGTGGATTTGCAGCTCAACCCCGTAATGAAAAACAAGTTATTGCTTGGCAATGGGCTTTAATTTTCTCTCCTTTATGGGGAATATTGTTTATTGCCTTCGGTATTGGGCCAGTAGTGACACGCACAGCTGACTGGTTGCCGTTAGTTCGTAATATCTCCGGTTTTTTCATTGGCGCTTTGGTTGCTTACCTGTCTCCTATTTTCAGTCGGCCCTCTTCTAGTGCTGAGTCCTAAATTCCAATTTAGGAGTTTGGAGTTAGGAATTTTTAACACTCTTTGTGGCGAGTCCCCAGTTTCCATTCGCCTACCTGGGTCAAAAACCCGTCTACAAAGCTGACTCCTTTTAACTCCTTATTTGTTTGTACTCACAACTGAGTTAGAAGTTACGAATTTTTAATTAACTCCTAACTCCTAACTTTCAACTCCTAACTCCTCACCCCTAACTTTCAACTCCTAACTCCTAACTCTCGTGAGCTGATAAGCTGAAAGCTGGTATCTCAGAGCTAAATTACAATGGAATGGCATGTAACTGATGCTCAAAGTCTAGCAATCATTGATAGCGAAATCGGCGATCATGTTTTTTCGCCCGCAGAGTATGAGATTGTACGGCGGGTGATATATGCTACTGCTGACTTTGAGTATAAGTCCTTAATTCGTTTTTCTGAGCGTGCCTTACAAGCTGGTGCAGCAGCATTAGCAGCGCGTACTACGATTGTGGTCGATGTACCGATGGTACAAGTAGGTATTGCCTACGACATTCAAAACACTTTCGCGAATCCTGTGTATTGCAGCATGGAAGCTTTGACGCGCCCCCAAAAAGAAAAAACTCGTGCAGCTTGGGGAATTGAAACCCTAGCCAAGCGTTACCCAGAGGGTATCTTTGTGGTCGGTCAAGCGCAAACAGCATTGACAGCACTGCTTGATTTAATTGCAGCCGAGGAAATTCGACCCGCTTTGATTATTGCTACTCCTGTGGAATTTGTCAGCGTTGATGCTGCAAAAGACATCTTGGAAGACTCGCTAGTGCCTCACATCACTATTAACAGTCGCAAAGGGAATGCAGTAGTAGCCGCTGCGATCGTTGATGGGTTGGTAGACTTGGCTTGGCAAGCTTATGGGCAAGATAGGAAGTGATACAAAATTAGGAGTGAGGGAGATGGGGGAGATGAGGGAGATGGGGGAGATGGGGAGGTGGAAAGATGAGGAAAAAATAACTCCTAACTCCTAACTCCTAACTCCTAACTCCTAACTCCTAACTCCTAACTCCTAACTCCTAACTCCTAACTCCTAACTCCTAACTTTCCTCACTCGTCATATTGACGGCGGCGACGGCGAGGTGGTCTTTCCTGTCGGTCTTGACGCAAGCGGCGACTGACTTCATTAAAGAAATCTTGGCGGATATAAGGATAATCGTTTACCCACAGGTCATGACTGGGAATGTATACTTCAGTGAAGTCTTCAATACTGCTTAAATCTGGACGACTTGACATCACTATCATTTCTGCAATTTGACCACGAGCAATAACTTTGTGAGCAGGACGTAGTGGTGCTTCTAACTCTACGCTAAATCCTGTGTCATCACCTACCTCTAAGTTAATGCGTTTTTCTCGATTTTCAATAATCACCAACTCGCCTTTGCTGTTGACGGTTTCTTGTTTGCCAATCAATCGGTCTGTGATCCACCAATCGAGTATTCGACCACGAAAAAAGCCGCTGTACTTGTAACGGCGGCTTTTGGCATTCCGCACACTTGCCTGAAACACTGGATACCATAGCCAAAAAAGAGCGCCGACTACTCCTAGAAAAAACATGATTGGCCCGAACTGTAGTCCAAACACGGTTCTGATAAGTAGAATTACAGATACAGCAACTACAGAAACTAACAGCCGCTGCAAAAAATTTGAAAATTTTCCCCAATAGTATTTGTACTGCGGGCCAGTGGCAATTAAGGGGACGAGTTGGTCAAATTTCTGGCGAGTCAGGGGGACTATCATAAGTGCAGAGTGCTGAGTAGTAAGTTTGAAGGGGTGCAAGGTCTTGCACCCGTACTTAGAGTATTTTTTCTAATCCATATACTAACGACTTTAGCTGCAAGACTTTGCGAATTGCTAGTAGGACTCCTGGCATATAACAAGAGCGATCGCTTGTATCATGCCGTAATGTATAAATTTGACCAGGTGCGCCAAATATGACTTCCTGATGGGCTATGAGTCCTGGCAAACGTACACTGTGAATTCTAATGCCTTCATCAGCTAAACTGCCCCTTGCACCAGCTAACTTTTCAGTCTCTTCTACAATAGCATGGTTAAAAGTTTTACCCAATTCAGCTAGTAATTGCGCGGTTTGAATGGCTGTACCGCTGGGAGCATCTGCTTTTTGGTTGTGATGCAGTTCAATAATTTCTACATGGTCAAAATATTGAGATGCTGTGACTGCGGCTTGTTGCAACAGCACCATGCCAATGGAAAAGTTAGGAATAATCAAACAGCCAGTACTAGCTTTTTCGGCAAAATCTGCCAAATCTTGAATTTGTTCTGGACTTAAGCCCGTAGTGCCGACTACAGGGCGAATACCGTAGGCGATCGCACTGCGAACATTATCATAAACTGAATCGGGATGAGTAAAGTCTACAATCACCCCTGGTGGCAGCTGTCTTTCGCCAGCTACATAGCCCAACATGGGTTCTAATTGATTAGTGATGGGAACTTCCAGCGGTTCACTTAAACCCGCCAATTCTCCAGCATCTTTACCTTGATGTTCAGGGCTGGTATCAATTGCACCCATTAAATTTAAGTCTGGTGCTTGGGATACCGCTTTAATTACCTCACGGCCCATTTTACCAGCAGCACCATTAACAATAACTGGGATAGGCGCTTGATTTGTCATAGGTTAAGAAACGCTTTTTGAGTCAACAAAGGAATTTTAAAGGACAAGGGGATGGGAAGATAGGGGGATGGGGGAGATGAGGGAGATGAGGGAGATGAGGGAGATGGGGGAGAT
>NZ_AP018288.1:1579354-2129026 GCF_002368335.1 Nostoc sp. NIES-4103
AGATGAGGGAGATGGGGGAGAAAATTACTATTGACTATTGACTATTGACTATTGACAATTTACATCACCCCATCCCTAAACCTACTTGTACAATTAATTAAATTGTTTGTGCAAAAGCTTGTGAACTTTTTTATCGGGTGTGCAGTTTGGGCATATAAAGGTTGGGTAGGTGAATTTTATCCTCAAGGTACTCGTGCAGGCGATTTTCTCTACCTCTACAGCCGTCGCTTGACTACAGTTGAAGGTAATACCACTTTCTACGCTATACCTAACCAAGAAACTGTAACCCGTTGGGCATCGGAAACACCCCCAGGTTTTGAATTTTGTCTGAAATTACCGCGAGACATCACTCATAAAGGTTTACTAAAACCCAATATTGGGGCTGCTTTAAATTTTCTGGAGGGAATGCGTCCTTTAGGTCAACATCTTGGGCCAATTTTTGCCCAATTACCGCCAAGTTATGCACCTGTACTACTGGAAGATTTGACTGCCTTTCTGGAGGCTTGGCCGCGCACAGCAGCACCGTTGGCGCTAGAGGTTAGGCATCGCGCTTGGTTTGATGAACCTCACAATAGTCATTTAACGGCACTCCTAGAAAAGCTTGGTGTGGGACGGGTATTATTAGATTCGCGTCCTATCTACACCGGAGATGATAACCCCCAGTTACAATCAGAACGACGCAAACCGAAATTACCAGTGCAATTCAGTGTGACAGCGCCTTTTAGCCTGATTCGGTTTATTTCTCATCCGAATTTATCTGTGAATCAGCCTTTTATGGAAGAGTGGGTAAGGCAAATTCAACAGTGGTTGCAGACGGGAAAGCGGATTTATTTCTTTGTTCATTGTCCTTTAGAAGAGCGATCGCCCGACACAGCGCGTTATTTCCAAAAGCTATTAGAACAATGTGATGTACCAGTTCCACCTCTACCTTGGAATCAGCTAGATCATCCTCCCAATCAGCTAAGTTTGTGGTGAGTAGTAGGCAGAAGGCATAAGTTTTCCATATCTGATGAATAAGTCCTGCATTTTATACTTCATGTAAAAGCAAACTGCTGTCATTTTTATCAATGACGTTCAAGACTGCCTTGATCCCATACCATAACTTACACAATTTTGACCAACGGCGTTCATAACAAGCTTGATCCCCGCCTATGGTTAGCATAAGTTTTACCAATGCTAAAAGATCTATTATTAAGCAGCAATAAGTAATATGATGAAATGTCAATTGCTATCTGTAGCAATTAACATTTAAATAACTTGAATTAGACAGTTATCTAAGTGGTAAACCAAAAAGTTAAAGGATATAAGCCCGAAGCTTTTCGTTTTACCTTGCACGTTAACTTCGTGAAGTATTAGGTATCAAGGAATAATGTTTAAACGTCGCACAATACTAGCTGGTCTAGCTGCGCTTAGTTTCACCTTGGCTATTGGTACAAAAGTCTATGGATCATCCACTACTGGGCCAGATGCTTGGGAGACTGTCTATAACGAAGCAGTTGCCGGGGCAACAAACGTAATTTCAGTTTCGCTATTGGGTTCCTTATTATCAAGTATCCTGCAAATAGTCCTCAACTTGGCAGGTTTTTGGGGCGGTTGACCCTGTGTTTCATACTCAAACAGAGAAACAGTCCAAATAGAGACTTCTGCAATTTAATTTTTTGGTAATTGCTGCGATCGCCTGACCATATCATTTACTGGTCAACGCAGATTATCCCATAGCCCAATATTTTATAATCCGTGAGGAGCTTCCTATGTTCAAACCTCGCGCAACTTTTCGCGCCTTAGCTGTGATTATCCTAGCGGTTGTCATCAGTACACAGATATATAATCAGCCCGCCGTTGCTGCTGGAGGGACGTGTAATCCAACTGCGGTTAACCGACCTGTATGCCCAAGTGCAGCACCTTCAGACACAGCTACTTTCCTTGATCCAACTGCGACCGTCACCAATCCAACAAATATTACTTTGGGCGAAAAAGTCTACGTCGCACCATTTTCCAATTTAGACGCTACTTATGCCCCCATTAGTATCGCCGCAGATTCTAACGTCCAAGACCAAGTGAGGATTACAGCTTCGGGAAGCGGAGTGCAGATTGGGCCGCGAGTCATCATGGCACACATGGCCACTGTCAAAGGTGCAGCCAAAATCGGTACTCAAGGTTCAACTGGGCCTTTTACTAACCCAAACACCAATACTCAGTTCAGCAACGACGTTCCAGAGGTATTTCTCGCCTTCAACTGTGAAATTGACGGTGCAACCATAGAAAGAAACACGGTAGTAAACTTCTTGGCGCGGGTTGGCCCTGGTGTAACCTTACCTGCTGGTAAAGTTGTCCTCCCTGGTAAAAACGTCACAACTAACTACCAAGCTACTAGCGGCGCTTTGGGGAAAGTGGCAAACTTGACAGAAGCCGATGTTGCATTGATGGAAGGCATCATTGAAGTCAACGAGGCATTTGCCAAAGGTTACACAGAATTAGCCACAGCAGACCCAACAAACGTAACAGGGATAAATTACGCTCCAGTCACAGCTTTTAACTCTGGAGGTCTGCCGCAGTTAGCTGGGAATTCCACTCGTGATCCAAACTTCCGTAACCGGATCATCGGCAATGTAGTTCTGGAAGATAATTTCCACAACCTCAACTACAAAATAGGTCATAGAATTTCCCTGCGTGCTGATGAAGGTGAACCTTTTAACGTCGGACAAATTGCTGGTATGGCTAACGATGTTGTCTTTCATGCTTTAGAAACCACTAGCTTGACTGTTGGTGATCACATTGGCTATGGGCCTCGCGCTCTCGTTCATGGCGGTAGACAGGTTGTCAATGGTGTTGCTAATGGCCCCGAAACCAGCTTAGGTGATGCCATAGGTCTAGGGCCGAACTCCGTGATATTCCGCTCAGTCATCGGCAGCAAATCAGCAATTGGGCAAAGAAGCGCAGTTTTCAATTCTACATTACCTTCCAGAACCTATGTCCGTTCTCGAGTAATCTATGCTGACAACGGCAATCTCATTTCATCTGTGGAGTGGTAATAGCAATTTGCTTTGAGTTTGCATATTATTTTGACCCCTCCCAACCTCCCCAAACTTGCGGGGAGGTGTAGCAGGCGGTGGGGTTATTTCTATTGAACTGTTCCAAAGTTATGAATCTGAAAATTTTATCGCTAGTGCAATTACAATGCCTACGCTTGTTTGTGCTGTTAACTTTGATATTGGCACTGATATTAAGTTTTGATAGCGGTTCATCTATAGCTGCACACAAGGACGGTCAACCTGGTATGAACTCCGTAAATGATATCGCCTCGAATCAGCCTCAAGTGGTACAACCTCCTGTCACCGGGCTTGTTTCTACATTGTCCGATGAAGTTCAAGAATTACCAAATGAGTCAATTCGCTGGTCAACCTATTGGCAACTTTGTTGGGAACCATATCCCGAAGCTAGAGAATATGAACTGCAAAAGGTGCTTTCAGAAGGTAAGTCACCAAAGTTGCAACGTCAAAGCGATCGCTGTTTTCGTTTACAAGCTGCATCTAATGAAAACGAAAAATCACAAGGATTACTCAACCGTGACTTAATCTTGTTGATGCATAAAATTCAGCTTGGTTATCGAGTGCGAGCTGTCTTAGATGATAACCGCGTTAGTGAATGGTCTCAAGTAATGGCAGTTGGTGCAACTACTGTATCTGAATCGAATGCTACTGCGATCGGCGTAAATCAGTGATTTACAAAGCAAAACTCGCCCTAGAACAGGCTATAGACTTCTTGGGAATGCGATCAGCGATTAATTAAGTCAGTAAAGAGGGAAGTTCCCTCTTTTTTATGCTTTCACCATCCCCCATCACGCCACTGCCCCATGCCCAACGCTTTTATATTCGTCCAGTGACTTCTAGTGAGATCATAAAAAATTTGACTAGAAAATTAGTCGCAAAACCAAGGCCTAAAACCAAGGTAAACAGGTAATTGACTATGGATGCACTCTAAAAGAAGAATTTTTCAGTGTCAGTTGTTGATGTATCTAGTTTTGCATGTGATGTACATAATCTGAAACAATATGAAACAATAGTAATAAAAGTAAAGAGGGGATTACGTTGAGTCAACATCCAGATGCCATTGCCCCCCACGGTGGACAGTTGGTAAATCGCATCGCCACACCTGAACAACAGGCAGAATTTCTCTCTAAGGCGGAATTTTTGCCACGAGTGCAACTTGATGAACGTGCCGTTTCTGATTTAGAAATGATTGCGATCGGCGGTTTTAGTCCTCTGACAGGTTTTATGAACCAGGAAGACTACGATCGCGTGGTGACAGAAATGCGACTGGCTAACGGTCTTGTGTGGTCAATTCCCATTACTCTGTCGGTAGCTGAAGAAGTTGCTTCTCCATTAAAGGAAGGCGGCTTAATTCGGCTGGATAACCCCACAGGTCACTTTATCGGGGTTTTGCAACTCACGCAAAAATATCGCTACGACAAAACCCGCGAGGCTATCAATGTTTACCGCACCGATGATGCTAACCATCCTGGTGTGCAAGTAGTTTACAATCAAGGTGCTGTACACCTTGCTGGTGATATCTGGCTATTGCAACGCGATCCTCATCCTCAATTTCCAACTTATCAAATAGATCCAGCCGCCTCACGACAGAGATTCCGAGAAAATGGTTGGAAAACCATTGTTGGGTTCCAAACTCGCAACCCCATCCACCGCGCCCATGAATACATCCAAAAGTGCGCTTTGGAAACAGTAGATGCTTTATTTTTGCATCCATTGGTAGGGGCAACTAAAGATGATGACATCCCGGCCGATGTGCGGATGCGCTGTTATGAAATTTTGCTAGAACACTATTACCCCCACGATCGCGTGATTTTGGCAATTAATCCTTCAGCGATGCGTTACGCTGGCCCTCGTGAGGCCATCTTCCATGCTTTAATCCGCAAAAACTACGGTTGTACCCACTTTATCGTCGGACGAGATCATGCGGGCGTTGGTAACTACTATGGCACTTATGACGCTCAATACATTTTTGATGAATTTGAGCCAAGTGAATTAGGCATTGTGCCAATGAAATTTGAACACGCTTTCTACTGCACGCGTACTAAGCAGATGGCGACAACTAAAACTAGTCCCAGCAAGCCAGAAGAACGCATTCACTTATCGGGAACAAAAGTTAGAGAAATGCTGCGTCGCGGTGAATTACCCCCACCAGAATTTTCTCGTCCTGAAGTGGCGGCAGAACTGGCACGGGCTATGCAAATAGAAGTATAGCCAACAAAGCAGTTTATTAGTTGGGAAATAGTATAAACTTTAACTTTACAGTGCAGACTTTAGCCCTTTAAGCTGTTAGCTGAAGGGCTGAGGACTGATGGCTAATTATGAAGCGGCGGAGTTTTTTACAACGAATTGGCTCAATACTCGCGGTGTTGGGTATAACTGAAGCTGAGTGGTTGACTTTAGGCGATCGCTATTATCAAGCTTTAGCACAACCCAGCCCCCGGAAATTAGCATTATTAATAGGTATTAATCAATACCCCAAAAGTCCATCTTTAAGTGGTTGTCTCACCGATGTAGAACTGCAAACAGAACTGTTGATGCATCGGTTTGGCTTCCTAGCCTCAGATATTTTGACTTTAACTGAGGAACAAGCTAGTAGGGAATCCATTGAAGCCGCTTTTTTAGAACATCTAGGTAAGCAAGTCAAATCAACAGATGTAGTCGTTTTCCACTTTAGCGGCTACGGTACTCGCATTCAATTAGAAACATCGTCAGATACGCTGCAAAATGCATTAGTTCCAGCTAATGGATATGAAAGCGAGACAAGAGTCAACTATGTATTAGAAGAAACTTTATTACTGTTGTTGCGATCGCTCCCTACTGAGCATGTTACAGCAGTATTAGATACTAGTTATGATGCTCCTACCATAGCCCAGCTAGCAGGATCACGAATTCGCGCCCGCCCAGAACTAAGAGAAGCACAGCTAGCAGCACCAGAACTCGACTTTCTCCAACAACTGAAAACTCAGAAATCACTTAGCAATCCTGTTGTGCTATCAGCTACATCCCACTCCAAACAGGTAGCCAGAGAAGTACTATTTTCGGGATTTAGTGCCGGGTTATTTACCTACGCCTTGACGCAATACCTTTGGGAAACCACCCCAGCAACAACAATTCAAATTAGCCTTTCTCATGTCGGAAATTCTATGCAGCAGTTGGGCAGCAAACAGTACCCAAATTTAGCGAACGAACAGAAAAATCAACAGACAGCATTAACCATTGAGAATTTGCTATCAGATAGTAATATTGGTGGAGAAGGAGCAGTAATTGCAATTAAAGAAGAAGGCAAAGCTAATTTGTGGTTAGGGGGACTACCTCCAAAAGTGCTGGAATACTACGGCGTTAATTCTCGACTGAGATTATTAACTGGAGAAGAGTTAGTCTTGCGATCGCGTACTGGGTTAACTGCAAAAGCCCAAATTTCTCAAATTGAAGGTGCAAATTCCCCACAGGTTGGACAAGTTTTCCAAGAATCAGTCAGGGTGTTACCCCGAAGTATTAATTTAACAGTTGCCCTGGATACTAGGCTAGAAAGAATTGAACGAGTAGATGCTACAAGCGCCTTTGCTGGAGTTGGTCACGTTTCAGTGGTAGTGGCGGGAGAACAAGTGGCTGATTACGTATTTGGCAAACTACCGCAAACTTCTAGTCGCTATGGTCTATTTTCTCTGGGTGGTGAGTTAATTCCCAACACTGTCGGGGAAATTGAGGAAGCAGTGAAAGTCGCAGTACAGCGGTTAGGGCCGAAGTTACCAACCTTGCTAGCAGCTAAGTTATGGCAACTTACAGAAAATCAAGGTTCTTCTCACTTGCAAGTCAAGGCAACCTTAGAGATCATTAGCGGTATATCGCCTCGCGTAGTCATGCAGCAAGAAACAGCGCGAACTCTTGACACAGGAACTTTAACTAAAAAATCGCACAGCATTCAATATTCACTACTCAGCACTCCTGTTGTATCTATTGGTAGTAAGATGCAATATAGAGTGCAAAATCATGGCGATCGCCCAGTATATTTAATGCTGCTGGGATTAAAGAACAGTAGCACAGCGATCGCTTTTTATCCTTGGCAAATTTCTCAAGATGCAAACACAGCAACTAAACCCCTACTTAAACAAGTAGTCATCGCACCTGGTCAAACCCTAACTTTACCACAGAATATTACTGGATCTGAATGGATAATTTCGGGGCCAGCTTATGAGTGCGAACACCAACTGATTGTTAGCACTTCCCCCTTCAGCGAAACTTTCAAAGTTTTGGAAACTGCTAAGTATTCCGCAGGAGAACAACAGCCCATTGGTTTATTGGTGAATCCCTTAGAAATTGCCCAAGCCTTGTTGCAAGATTTGCATAACGCCAGTGCAATCAAAGCTGAGATGAATGGTACAGCTACTGACTCATATATTTTGGATGTGAATAATTGGGCCAGTCTCAGCTTTAATTATCAGGTAGGTTAACTCAAATCTTGGATTTGCCCTAACTCCCGCCAAGAAATTAATTTCTTGGCTAATAGCTTAACTCCACTAAAGTGGACTAAAACCCCTTATTATTTAGTCTTCTTTAGAAGACTTTAGCTATTAGCCTCAGAATTCATTCTGAGGCGTTTGTGGGAACTAGCGCAACATACAAGTTCAACACGGAATCCAGTATCTTAGTTGTGTATGTGACAATAGATTCTGAGATTGTACTGTGTAGACTTTCATGAATATAAACAATCGGGTTGGGTTAGCGCTGTCAATTGTCCTGTTATCTGCTAATACTGTTATAGCCCAACCCAAGCCAACCACCCGACCGCAGCCGCCTACACCCAGCGCCACAACGCCTACACCCATCCCCACAATTTCCACACAGCAGCGTGAGGAACTAGAAAAGCTACAGCAAGAAAAAGAGATAAGAGATAGAGTTCAAAACGAAGTTGACCGTGCTTTTAGTTACACCACAGCTATGCTAAATATTTTGCTAGTTGTGCTGACTCTGTTACCAATTTTTGCGACGGCTGGTGTTTGGTTCCTGTATCGTAGCGTGATTAGTCAGCTAGTGTCTGAGACAAAAAAACAGTTAGAAGAAGAAGTTGAAAAACAACTGAAGACCCAAGTAGCAGAAGAATTCAAACAACAAACTGAAGCTTTGTTAGAGCAAAAAAATAAAGAATTACAGGAGGAAATAAATCAGCTAAAATCTGAATTTGATTCACAAGTCGAATTCCACTTAAGAAAATTGATATTGGATGCTCAAACTGCTCAAACTAAAATTGAACGCACTGTAACAGAACTTTCTCAGATTACGCCTCAACCTTCACCAACGCAAGAGCCTAGGTCAACTGAAACACAGCAAAAAATACAACAGCTGACAACAGATTTTCAAAATTTAGAATCTAATCCTCTAATCAGACTGACTGCTAATGATTATTTCACACAAGGAAATGCTCTTTTCTATGAAAACCGATATGAAGAAGCGATCGCATCTTGGGATAAAGCCATTGAAATCAAACCCGACTATCACGACGCTTGGGGCAACCGGGGCATTGCGCTGTGGAACTTAGGACAATATGAACAAGCGATCGCATCCTACGACAAAGCTATTGAAATCAAACCCGACTTCCACGAAGCTTGGTACAATCGGGGCATTGCACTGGGGAACTTAGAACGGAATGAAGAAGCGATCGCATCCTATGACAAAGCCATTGAAATCAAACCCTACTTTCACCAAGCTTGGAACAGCCGGGGCGTTGCACTGGCGAACTTAGGACGATATGAACAAGCGATCGCATCTTGGGATAAAGCTATTGAAATCAAACCCGACTACCACCAAGCTTGGAACAACCTGGGCGCTGCACTGGCAAAATTAGGACGGAATGAAGAAGCGATGGCATCCTACGACAAAACCATTGCAATCAAACCCAACGACCACAAGGTTTGGAACAACCAGGGCATTGCACTAGGGAACTTAAAACGATATGAACAAGCGATCGCATCCTACGACAAAGCCATTAAAATCCAACCCGACTACCACGACGCTTGGCACAACCGGGGTTATGCACTGATGAAATTAGGAGAATATGAACAAGCGATCAAATCCTACGACAAAGCCATTGAAATCAAACCTGATTATGCTAATGTTTGGTACAACAAAGCTTGCTGCTATGCGTTGACCCAAAATGTAGAACTAGCAATAGATAACCTGCAACAAGCTATTAAAATTGATCCCGAATACAAGCAAAGAGCAAAAACTGACTCAGACTTTGACACAATTCGAGAAAATGAGCGCTTTCAGAAATTGATAGAAGGGTAGATTCTAAAAAAGTGCAATTTTTATTTTTTTCATTGACTACAACCTAATTTTGTTAATACTGCTTGCAGCAATGAAGTAAAACTGTGAATGTTTGCCAGTTTCACCACCGACTCACCACCAACATAAGTTCGGCTAGCTTCAACATTAGTTTGACCAACATTCACCATAAACCTAATGGTAAATTCTCCATCATCAGGCAATTTCTGCAATAAATTGCTAGGGTTTATATGCACCTCACCTGCTAAATCTTGCACCTGGAAATTTAGCCCATAAGTGACAAAGGTGTAAGATTCACTATCGGGATTTTCTTGTAACTGGGCGATATGTTCCTCAAAATATTTTATCAAACGTTGTAAATCTTGAATAGAAATCAACTCAGGTTGAGACTTCACCGCAACATAACCAAGATGTGAATCAAGATGAAATTCGACAATTAAATCTACATCTTGTTTATCAATTTCCAAACTGTTTAAGTTGAATATAATTTAATATCCTTCTGTTTGCAAAAGGCATTTACGACTAATTGGTTTTTGTGTTGAGGTATGAGTATAACTAGCCATAAAGTAACACTTAGTTAAAGTAACTTTAAAATACTTTGTGCCTTTGTGCCTTTGTGGTAAAAAATCTTCAACCACAAAAGACACCAAGACACAAAGATTAAGATTCTGCCGTTGGGTGTAATATACTCACAAATACTTCTGTAACAACAACCCCAACTTCTCCTTTGTCTGTGCTGGCGCTTTATCCAACTGAGTTAAAATCGCATATTTCAAAGCCGAATGTGCATCACTAGGGGGTGGATTTTCACTCAAACGGCGTACAGTTTCTTGAATCACCTTTTGAGCATTCACTGCATTGCGCTGCAAATTACCAATCACCATTTCCACTGTCACACTATCGTGATCTGGATGCCAACAATCGTAATCTGTCACCAGCGCCAAAGTTGCATAAGCAATTTCTGCTTCCCTGGCTAACTTCGCCTCTGGTAAGTTCGTCATCCCAATGATTTTTGCGCCCCAACTGCGGTAAAGATGCGATTCCGCCTTAGTGGAAAATGCCGGGCCTTCCATGCATACATAAGTGCCACCGCGATGCAGAGTCACTTCTGGTAAATTCAGAGAAGCGATCGCATCTCCTAGCACCCCAGCCAAATTTTGACAAATCGGTTCGCCAAAAGCAATATGAGCCACAATGCCTTCACCAAAAAAGGTAGAAACTCGATTTTTGGTTCTGTCAATAAACTGATCTGGCACCACCATATCCAATGGTTTAGCCTCTTCCTGCAAAGAACCCACAGCGCTAGCTGAGATTAAATACTCCACACCGAGTTGCTTCATTGCATAGATGTTGGCACGAAACGGTAACTCTGAAGGCAATAAAGCATGATTACGCCCATGACGTGCTAAAAAAGCTACTCTAGTTTCATCTAAAGTGCCCAAAATTAAAGCATCAGAAGGCGAGCCAAAAGGCGTTTTTACTTGCACTTCTTCCACATCTTTGAGGGCATCCATTTTGTATAAACCGCTGCCACCAATAATCCCAATCTGAGCTTGACCCATAATTTTTAATCTATTGATTGTTGACTGTTGACTGTTGTGTCCATTTTTCCCACAGAGAATGCATATCCTCTGGTTGCCCCTCATAATTGAGCATCTGCTCAGAAATAATTATCCACGGCTGTGCATTGCGTGTCCAAACATTTCCCACAGGACGTAACCAACTTGTATCATCTAACGTTCCCGGTTTAACGTTGATAGTATCTTGGCTGTAAGTCCGTTCATGAAACAATCGTGTTCCGCACTCCCCGCAGAACAAATTTTTGACCTCACGTCCGCTATCGGCTTTACGAGTCCAGGCTTTTGGTTTTCCTTGAACAATCACAACAGCATCTCGTGGAACAGTGAGTGACATGCCAAAGGCACTAGAGGATTGTTTCTGACACTCTTTGCAATGGCATACATACAAAGTTAATGGTTCAGCACGAATTTCATAACGAATCTTTCCACATTGACAGCCCCCAAAATATGGAAAACTCACAAGTTTTCTCTCCTTGAAAATAAGGATAATATTTCTGCTCTAGTGCATATTTTATTACTTATAAATACCTCAAATTAGCCCTTGCAAAATGTAATATAGCAACAGCCAAGCTGGTTAGGACATCAACAGATGATAGAACCTAGACACAAAAAGACTTTTCACCCAGTCCCCAGTCCCTAGTCCCTAGTCCCCTGCTATATAACCTGAGTTCGACGGAACCTAACCCCAACCCCTTCCCTTGTAGGGAAGGGGCAAAAAATCTACACATTGATACAGAAGAATAAGGTTTTTAAGCCTCTCCCCGCTTCGGGGAGCCAGTGCGGTCTTGGGGGTCTCCCCCATGAGCAACTGGCGTTGAGAGGAATGGAAGTGGGGTCTTTTAAATCTGTCGAACTCACGTTAATGTATTTTTCTTGGTGTCTTCGTGTCTTTGTGGTTAAAGAATTGACTTATGAACCACATAGACGCGTCAGCGGCTTCCCGCAGGGTAGACACTAAGACACGAAGTTAAATACTGTGTCAATGTAAACGCGTCTACGCCTAATTCGGTGCGTTCTGCGGCTGCTAGGATACCCGCTTGCGAATGCCACCAAGCAGCAGTGGCTACTATATTTTCTACAGTAATTTGTTTAGTTACTACCTGCGCCAACAATCCACCCAGTAGCCCAGTTAACACATCACCACTACCACCACGCGCCAAAGCTGGAGTACTTTCGGGATTAATCCAAACTAAACCTTGGGGGTTAGCGATCGCTGTCCTCGCTCCTTTTAACAATACCACAGCCCCTGTTTGTGCTGCTGCTTCTCTCACAGCTTTGACTCTATCAAGTTTGGGGTCGGCAATATCGGGAAACAACCGCTGAAATTCACCAGTATGGGGTGTGAGTATTGTTGTGGCTTGTCGTTTTTGCAACGTGGGGATAGTTCCCATTTGTGCCAGGATATTTAAACCATCAGCATCGATAATTAAGGGGCGTTCGCTTGCTATTACTTGTTGCACAATGGCAGTAGCATCTTTTGTTAAACCAGGGCCCATAGCGATCGCATTAAAGGAACTTAAATCAGTCTTTTCTGGTAATTTTAGTTGAGCGATCGCTCCAGTTTCCGTTTCTGGGCAACCAACAATCAGGGCTTCTGGCAAATGTGACACCAAAAGAGGTTTCAAAGATTCTGGAACTGCAATTGAGAGCATTCCCACACCACTAGCCCGCGCCCCCAAAGCAGTTAAAATTGCACCACCAGCATAGCGACGCGAACCGCAAATCAAAAGTAAATGTCCTTCTTTATACTTGTGAGTAACGGGTGGCCGGGGTAGCGGTAGAGTAGCCAATGCCGTTGCTGGTGTAATACGTTTAATTTTGGGTGTATCCCCCAGAACAGCTTGCACATCAGCCAAAGGAATATCAAAATCGATTAACTCAGCTTTGCCGAGATAATCTAAAGCCTGGTCTTGTAAAAAACCCAACTTCCACAAACCCAAGCAAAATGTGTGAGTAGCACGAATGGCAGTACCCAATACCTCACCCGTATCAGTATGTAAACCGGAAGGCAAATCGATACTAATAATTGGCTTATTCCATTCATTCAGTTGATTAATTGCAACAGCAATAGAATCAGCCAGGGTTCTTTCTAAGCCAAATCCAAACAACCCATCAACCAAAAAATCACAATCTGGCAGCTGTGCTATTTCTTGGTAATAGGGAATACCTAAGCTTTGGGCATACTGTAAGTGCTGGGAGGTTAATTCCTTAAACTTAGAAAAAGGAGAATAAATCCAAACCTCATACCCACGAAAGTATAATTCACGGGCGACTACCAAAGCATCGCCCCCATTATGACCAGGGCCAACAAGAATTCCCACACGGTTGCTTGAGGACAAGAGGGGGGATGAGGGAGATGAGGAAGTAATTTCTCCCCCTGCACTCCTACTCCCCTGCACCCCTGCACCCCTGCACCCCTGCTCCCCTATTCCCCCTCGTCCAAACAGAGGATAGATTTCCTGAAGGCGATGAGCAATTAGTACTGCTACCTTTTCCATCAAAGCTGCTACAGGCATTCCGGCGGCAAAAATACGCTCTTCAATATCCCGCATTTGCCCAGCAGTCACGACAACTTGTGAAATTTGTTCTTGTCTGTTTTGCATCAGTTGTCAGTTGTCATTTGTCATTTGTCATTTGTCATTTGTCATTTGTCATTTGTCATTTGTCATTTGTCATTTGTCATTTGTCATTTGTCATTTGTCATTTGTCATTTGTCATTTGTCATTTGTCATTTGTCATTAGTTATTTCTCCCCACCTCCCCATCCCCTCATCCCCTCATCTCCCCATCTCCCCATCTCCCCATCCCCCTCATCTCCCCACTCACTTTCCGTAGTAAACCCTAGCATCACCGAATCCCAAATTACGCAGGCGATTGTTCCATTCTTCTGCTTCTGTTCGCCGAGGAAAAGGCCCTACTGCTACATGTGGCCCCCGCGGTGATTCTCTTTGAAGTATAAAGCCATACAATCCTGTACTTTGTCTAATTCTTTGTGCGATCGCAGGTAACTCTTCCGATTTAGCGGGTATAGCTACATAGTAGCTAGAACTTTGTCCTCTATAAACGTCTCTATCACCCCTATTAGGATAAGTAGGTATTTGTTGACCGTTACCAAAGCTAATAATCTGTGCCCCATAAATACCATATGACTGGAGTTGTCTCACCCGTTCTTCGGCGCCAGATCGTCTGCTAAAAACTCCCGACTGAATCACAGAACGTCCTTGAAATGAACGGATGTAAGCACTAGGTTCAATCCGACGTACTTGTTGCAGCGTTTGGTAATTGTAATTCTCAACGTACACTAAGTAACGCTGATAATTCTGCCCATATGATTGCGACGGCACAAACTCTTGGTCATATTGATTAAATTGTACTGATTGAGAAGGCACAAATTCCTGCACTGATTGGGAAGGTTGCAACTGCGGTAAAGGCTGCGTCCCATAGGGTATGGTTTGGATATCTGGCGGTGGCGGTAAAGTGTCAACTACTCCTTGCTGAGTCAGTAACAACTTGCTGTTGTGGATTTGCCCTTGTGCTGGAATTGATTGAGATAGCAGCGCTAAGCCTCCCAAGAACAAGGACACCATCTCAAATCTGATAAATTTACCCCGTATTTTGGACATAGTAAATTTTACGTAAAATCAATGATGATATTTTAATCACTTACCACTGTGGCTGCACCCTTTGGTGCTGCGTCTACAATTGCCAAAATTTTAGGGATCAGCACGCTTATATCTGGTGACATACTCCTACACTGATGCTATCGCATACAGTGTAGGCTTCTCAGAGACTCCCGGTATTCCGTCGGACATTAACTGAGCTTTAAGAACCGGATGCCCCTCGGCTCTTTTTCTTATTACAATGGCTGCGTTGTGGTCACGATCCAAAGAGTATCCACAACTGCATTTATGCCATCGTTCATGTAGCTTTTTAAGGACTTTTTCACCACAATTAGAACATTCTTGACTCGTACCAGGTGCTTTAACAGGGATTACTAACAACCCAGCATTTTCGGCTTTATTTGTCAGTATTGACAAGAAGTTACCCCAACCCGCATCATGTACAGATTTTGAAAGTTTAGACCTTGAAAGTCCTTTAATGTTTAAATCTTCATGAGCAATTACATCATATTTTTTCAGTAAGTTATTAGCGGTTTTAAAGTGAAAGTCCTTCCTCTTGTCAGCAACTTTTTTATGTTGCCTGCCTAGTTGTTTAACAGCTTTCTCCCTACGGTTACTACCTTTTTTACGTCGTGAAACACGCTTTTGAATAATTCTTAATCGCTTTTGTGCTTTACGGTAATGTTGAGGAATAGTTACTGTTTCACCCTCAGCAGTTGTCAAAAACTCCTTCAATCCCATATCAATTCCAGTTATTGATTCTGGGTTAATGTCTGGTTTAATTCCTGGAACTGTTGAGTCTTCCAAGCTTAGCGTCACATAATAACCATCAGCTTTCTTGGTAATAGACGCAGTTTTAACTTTCAAACCATCAGGTAGAGGGCGATGCAAAATAACTTTGATTTTACCTAGCTTTGGTAAATCAATTAAGTTACCTTGCAAACATCCGTCTTTCACTTGTGGATATGTAAAAGTGCGGTATCTACTACGAGATTTCAATCTTGGCTTACCGCTTCTTTTACCATTGCTGTCTCCTTTCAGGAATCTGTCGAAAGTTAGCTTAACTTTCTTAACAACATCCTGTAACACCTGTGAATAAACATCATTATAGTGAGGATGAGTTTTCTTAAGTTCAGGTAATGTTTTCTTTTGAGAGTAATAGTCTGGATTGTCTCTCAACTTTGGCAAGTGACAAACAAGAGGGCAGGCATTAATCGGACAGCGATTTTGCTCATACCAGTTAAACCTATCTGCCAACAAATAGTTATATTGAGCGCACAACATAGATAGCCATCTGTCTATTTCTGCGGCTTGTGATTTTGTTGGGCGTAATCTGTACTGGTATGCAGTCCTCATTTCTTGGCTCTCATCACCAAATACACTTTATCATAAAAGGGTACACATTGTTTACCCACTATGAAAGATTCTAGATTAAGTGTCAGGATGTCAATACGCAGATTAAACAAGCTTAGGCAGTACGCCGCAAACAAAGATAAGACTGTAACGCAAGTAATAGAAGATTGGATTGACCGACTACCAAGCGCAAAAATTGACGACTCTTCAACCACCCCTTTCCCTAATCAACAGTAGAGGTTGATATTGGTCGGAGGTGGTTTCGTCGTCGTCCGGTCATTCATCCCACGCTCGGCTTCGCCTGAGTCGTGGGGCTTCTGCCCGTTCAAGCTAAATCTAGAACTGTCAAATTTTGCTGAAACGGCAGATTCCGATCCACCGTTATAAATACGTCAAACTCAATTTCAGCTAAACGCAAAAGTTCTCCATCTTTGATGCCAGCCCAACCCATCTGCGGAACTGTTTTCACTTCATGGAAAGATAACTGCCTTGCCAGTCTTCGGTCAATACACTCGTCAATCAAAATATTCACACTATGCAACCAGCTTCAGAATCTGCGCTTGTGCGGCTTCCAGAAAAGCAATCACCTGTTCTCGCTTCACTGTGGGAAATCCCTCTAGAAAATCATCAATGGACTCTCCCGCCTTCAAATAATCTAGCAGGGTTTGCACAGGTACTCGTGTTCCTGCAAAGACTGGTGTACCACTCATTACATCTGGCGATACGGTAATGATTGCTGGCTGACTCATCATCCTTTTCTTGAGCGCTGCATTAATAATATCAACCATAAATCAAACAGCTGCAATTGCAACTTGAACAGCTGCGATCGCCTACGGCGGGCGCAAAAGCGCTATCGCACAATCAAATGGTAAGGGATACAACCAATAAAAAAGCACCCCCTTCAGGGATGCTGTAAACAAATGATTAAACGCTTATTTCATAGTGCTATTGGCTCAACAGATTAACTACCTCACTCAGGAGTAACTTGACCTTGTATAGGGTGTATAGCCTTTCTTGATCGTACCTGTCTGGGTACTCCATCCTTTTGCCTTCCTGCGAAATTCTAATTAGCGCTATTTGCTCAGTAGTCGGTTCACTCATCTCATCAAGTGCTTCCCCAATACTTTGAATACTTCCAAAGCTCGGTGATTTTATTCCTCTGCCTTGTCTAATTTGGTGTAAAGCTAATCCTGGGAATGCCATCAAGGAAGTGATATAGCTATTTTTGTACCCTGCATTTCCTGTTGGCTTGATGCTGTATCGTAAGCACAACGCTTTTAACTCTTGAAGCGTCATCGCTTCAAGTTCTGAACGTCTAAACATACAATAGAATTGCCTCTTGATAAAAGACGGTATCGGTGGGTAACAACTTTCCACGGATGTACCCACCGATTTAAAAATTTTATTCTAATGGTTTCATTAGTATCGAATATTATTTATATTTCTCAACAATGCCTAATCCTAAAGGTAATCCACAAAATTTTGAACCAGCACAACCAAAGGGAGAAAAACCATTCACCGACCAATTAAGCTTTAGAGTCACTAAGGAAATGAAACAAGAAGTCAAAGCACATGACGATCCCGCCGACTTTTGTAGACGCGCAATTCAGAAAGCGCTAGATGAAGAAAAGGGAAATAGGTAGACGTAAGCTGTATCTCCAAGCATATCCACTACCCTTGTGAACTACTAATTAATCAGCAAGGCGCTCTTTGAATTTGTTTAGGACTTACGCAAGCGTCATATCTTTTGGGCTTGGGTTGTCAACTGTCAAGAGTCAATAGTCCAAAAAACCTTGATTTTTGACCCTTGACTTTTGACTATTGACTGCGATCGCAGAAAATATGTGTGCCATTTGCGTAAGTCCTGTTTGTTAACTGACATTACCAAACTCCTGAAGCGAAAAGACTTCAAAGAAACTGAAGTGCTTCACTACCAAGCCTTTGAAGAGATGTATGCTAGAATTGGACAGTCACGAAGTTACCGTGCCAAGCTTGTATGAAAAGCCTCTAATTGCATACAGAGTTTAGCGTTACCGTTACAAAGGATTTTTAATTTTTAATTCCCAAAACGGTACTAGCCTAGCAAAATATTAAAGATATGAAAAAAGTCGTAGTTGGTCTTTCTGGTGGCGTTGACAGTTCTACCGCCGCTGCTATCCTACATAATCAGGGTGCCGAAGTGATTGGTTTAACCCTTTGGCTGATGAAAGGCAAAGGACAATGTTGCTCTGAGGGGATGATCGACGCGGCTTATATCTGTGAACAATTGGGGATTCCCCATCAGGTTGTGGATATTCGAGATGTCTTTCAGACAAATATTGTTGATTATTTGGTAGCTGGTTATAGCGCGGGAATTACGCCTTTGCCTTGCTCCCAGTGCAATAAAACAGTCAAATTTGGGCCAATGGTACAATATGCCCGTGAACAACTGGGATGCGATCGCATTGCTACGGGTCATTATGCCCAAATTCGCTATGATGAAGCTACTAGGCGTTACCAGTTGTTAAGAGCAGTTGACCGCAACAAAGACCAGTCATACTTCCTCTATGATTTGTCTCAGGATTTACTAGGCGCTTCCGTGTTTCCTCTGGGAGAACTGCAAAAAGCGGACACCCGCCGCATCGCTGCTGAATACGGACTCAAAACCGCTGATAAGCCAGAAAGTCAAGACTTGTGCTTAGTGGAAAGTAACGGTTCTATGCGGGCATTTCTGGATAAGTATCTTGCCCCCAAAAAAGGCGATATTGTGGATACCACAGGCAAAGTTTTAGGACAGCATGATGGTATCCATCACTACACCATTGGACAGCGTAAAGGATTGGGTGTTGCTGCCGCTGAACCGCTGTATGTGATTGAATTAGATGCAGTCAATAACAAAGTGATAGTAGGCGATCGCACCAAGGCAACCCAACCAGAATGTACAGTCAGTCAGGTAAACTGGGTTTCCATAGCTGAACCATCAACCCCAATTCATGCCGAAGTGCAAGTTCGTTACCGTTCTGTCCCTGTACCAGTGACAGTTATACCTCTGGAAAACTCCCGTGTACGTCTGGTGTTTGATGAACCCCAGTTCAGCATCACTCCCGGACAAGCTGCGGTGTGGTACGACGGGGATAAAGTATTGGGTGGCGGCATTATTGAACAATTTAGTTAGCGATCGTCGATTGTTAATGTAGAGACTGACTGTAGAAAGAATGCCAATTTTACAGTCCCTTTCCCAATCTTGGGAAAGGGATTTATCTTGATTAATATCAAGTTCGTTTGATTAGTTATAGCCGTCGCCATTAGTGTTAGGACATCAACAGATAATAAAACCTAGACACAAAAAGACTTTTCACCCAGTCCCCAGTCCCTAGTCCCCAGTCCCCAGCTATATAAAAAGTCCGCAACGAAGTTAGTCCAAAATAACACCAATCAACGCTGACTGAGAGAATAACGTAAATTACACTGAGTACAGGTTAACGAACAATTGTTTGATGATACCAGCGGCGGAATAATAAAGTTGGTTTATCTGTGGGTACATGGCATTCTTCAGCCATCGTAGGGATTTCACCCATTTGAGATTCAACTACTACTCGGTCTTCTACCAACGGTTTAATGAATTCTTGGGCTGCAAATTGTTGAGTTTGAGCATCCATTCCTTCCGCCATTTGTAGAATTATCGTGCATTGGGTCTGATACTCATTGATCGGGACAGCAAAGAAATGTTCTCGCTTTACCCGAAAACCAATATCATCAAACTTGATCACAACTAAATTCGGTTGATAGCAACATCTGAGATCGTGTTTGCTTGTTTTGCTGAAGCCTGAACTGAGGAAGCAAAGTTAGAAGACAAGCAAGCTTGAGAAGGAAGGATTGAAAAAATATTAATTAACGCGATTCCTGCAAAAACTTGTAAAGCGATCGCTAAACTTGTGGTGCTGATGGTCAATAGCTGGAATTTCATGGCTTAATTTTGCAATAAATGATCAACAATAAGAAACTTTTAACGATAGGTGAGTTCGATGACCTCTCCCTCCCGACCTCCCTCTTTTAAAAGGCGAGGGAGGAGGAACGAAAAAATAAGGGTTTTATTCGAATGGCACTAAGTTTAGTTTTATCTGTTGAGGCAAGCTGGGGGAGCTGGGGAAGCGCTCTTGTGCTGGGGGAGACAAAGACATCAATACATTACCGTAGTGCAAAGTCATAAAAAATACTCTTTTCTCCCCCAGCCTCCCCAGCCTCCCCAGCCTCCCCAGCTTTTCTTAGTGACATTCGGTTTTATTCCCCTCTCCTACAAGTAGAGGGGCCGGGGGAGAGGTTAAAACAGCCCTTGTCGAACTCACGTTAACGACAGACGATTACAGCAAATAGTTCAAATCAATCTGAATGGTACTTTCTTTGGCAACAAAAATGGCAGTATCTTGAAAGCTTGGCGCACCTATGCCAATCTTGGGATTACGTGAAAATCCAAAACCTTCTTTTGGAATGCCCAAAAAGCCTGTGTTCAGCTTGCCATCATCGTTAGCATCGTGGATGACTGCAACCGCGTAATTACCTGGTGCTAGTTGATCAAATGTTGCAGAAATGGATGCTTCTTTCGCTGCAACGCAACGAGAAGCGATCGCACGATCACTCCGATTGGGAAAGCCTTGCTCATTGGAGAACAAACTAAAGCATAAAGTTCCTTTTTGGTTCCTCAATCCTTTAATTTCCACAGTTAAACGACTATTGAAAGCTGCATTTGCAGACGAAGACATCATCCATCCTCCTAACATCGATATCAGCAACAAGTGAATAGCTCGTCCTTTCATTCTTATTTTTGTGTAAACAATTTCAGATTTGCTGAGATTGGTTTAAACAAACTCAGTCGTTACTAATTAAGTAACTGTCTTCCAATCTTGATCATCCGAGCAGCGATGTTCAGATTCCGGTTATCATGCTTGACCAGCAAGGTTGTGCAAGTTTGTTGCATTTTGGGTTTGTTTTCAAACAGTGCATTGAAATTCTGATTTTTGCTTGTGCTGCCGTTATTACCTGAGCATTAATATATCTATGAATAAAAGATGACAACAGTTCTAAAATGCACGCAAAAACATGACCCAGGTCACGGTTTTAGGTGAAGATAGGTGCAGTATAGTCTTAGTAAACAGGACTCACGTAAATCTCCTTTTTCAAGATGGTGTTTCTGAGGTCGCTTCCCCAAACATTCCGGTCGTTGGAGTGGATTTTTCTCACTGCTCATTTAGGAATGTGGCTGAGTGTTCCCGGGTATAACCTGCCTAAAGTCCTTGGTTTGTGTGGTTGCTTCTTCTTGCTCAGTTGGATCTATCCGGTTCGCCGCCCTCAATGGCAACGTTTGTTTTACGTGGTGCTGGCACTGTGTATACTTATTGTCGCCAGATTTCAGGGTATGGATCTGCCTTTGTTTGTGTTCATTTATTTCGCCAAGAGTTATTTTCTGCTGGGACAGCCCTTAACAATCACACTCATAGGCATCATGGCTATTCCTTGGACAATCAGCAAGTATGCGATTGATGTTGATCAATTTCAACAGCACATTCAGTCTGATACCCTTGGCTTAAACCCTAGCAACCCGCTCAGGTTTGGCATTTTTACGTTAGCGATCTACGTTGCTGCTAGTTTTTTCACGGTTATGGTAACGGGAATAATTGTCAGGGAGCAAAAAAATCATCAAAAAATTGAAGAACTTTCAGAGCAGGTTGAATCCCTTGTAGCAGCGTTAGAACGCACCCGAATTGCACGGGAAATTCATGATTCATTGGGACATACGCTCACCGATCTGGATACTCAACTAGCTGTAGCACAAACTCTGCGATCGCATGACCCAAACCAAGCTTTTCAAGCCGTTGATACTGCCAAATTTCTTGCCAGACAATGTATTGAAGATGTCAGTCAAGCATTAAGTCGGATGCGCCAATCTGACTTTGACCTCAACCAAGCATTAGTTGCCTTGCTAGAACAATTGCGGCAGACCTCAACCTTACAAGTACAGTGGAAAGTCAATTTACCAGTCCTTCCTGTATATCAAAGCTATCAAATTTACTGCATTGTCAAGGAAGGATTGATGAATGTACAAAAACACGCACAAGCATCTCAAATTAGTTTTTTTGCACAACAAACCACCGAAGGCATCATCTTGGAGTTAAAAGACGATGGGGTTGGCTTTGAGCGAAAGGCATTTTATCCGGGTTTTGGGCTTCAGGGTATGATTGAGCGGGTTCAATTACTAGGGGGTCAACTCGACATTCAAACCGCCAAGGCTCAAGGGACTGAAATTTACGTGAGACTGCCGTTATGATTAGCCTGTTGCTTGTGGATGACCAAAACTTGTTTCGACAAGGACTTGCTACGATGCTTTCGGTAGAGGCAGATTTAGAAATTGTGGGACAAGCAAGCAACGGGCAAGAAGCCATCCACGCAGCGAAAATGTTACAGCCACAGGTAATTCTCATGGATGTACGAATGCCCATGTGTGATGGAGTACAAGCGACTCGTGAAATTCATCAATACTATCCGTGGATTCGGATTTTGGTGCTGACCACCTTTGATGATGATGAATATATCCTACAATCCCTGCAAGCGGGTGCATTGGGATATCTGCTCAAGCGCACACCGGCTCCTGAGATTGCAGCTGCCATTCGTTCTGTAGCGCAAGGCTACAGCCAACTCGGCCCGACGATCGCACCGAAAGCCTTTTCACAACTGAAGTCTTTGAGTAGCGATCGCCTCCCTAATTCACTCAGCAAACGCGAAGTTGAGGTGTTGAAACTGGTGGGTGAGGGCAAGAACAACCAAGAAATCGCTCTGGAACTGTATCTTAGCGAAGGTACCGTCAAAAATCATGTCACTCAAATTTTGAGTAAGTTAGAGATGCGCGATCGCATTGCGGCAGCACTATGGGCGCAGCGAAATCTGCTCTAGCAAAATAGATAGAGAAATGGTCTAACATTATTCTCAACTGCTACTCCTCGAACGAAACTAAGAGCTTACGAAGTAAATCAGCTAGGGTTTTATGTTCTGATTCTTCTAAAACGCTAAGGATACGATGTTCATTCCTAACATGAGCTTCAACAGCTTTTTCAATCACGTTAAAGCCTTTATCAGTTAACTGAATCAGCGTTCCCCGACGATCACTTGAATCAGGAATGCGCTTGACGAGTTCAGATTGCTCTAAGCGATCAATGCGATGTGTCATTGTACCGGATGAAACCATTAGTGTATTAAACAACTCAGTTGGTGAAAGCTGATACGGCTGACCAGAACGACGTAACGCAGCCAATACATCAAATTCTCCAACATTTAAGCCAAATTCTGAAAACGTCTGTTGGAGCGATCGTTCTAAGTACTTGGCTAACCGCCCTATCCGTCCAATGATGCCCATCGGCGAAACATCTAAATCAGGACGCTCTCGCTGCCATTGCATCAAAATTTTATCGACTGGATCAAACTCCATTGTGCTACCCACTCATCTAAGTTTCTTAATAGTAAGTATCTTGATATCAAATTAATTGCTATAATCTTGATATTAAGTATCTTAGCTTCAAGATAAACTAAACGCGAGGTTTTAAGATGAATGGACGCACGATTTATTTGTTAGCGGCACTCGCTGGCGGCGCTATTTTACCTGTTCAAGTCGCCCTTAACACCTTGCTGCGACGCTATATTGGTGAACCGATGCAGGTTACGTTCGTTTCCTACCTTGCAGGTACGTTAGCATCGCTCATTATCTGCTTATTGGCCCGGTATCCATTTCCTGCTTGGACTTTGCTAGAGCAAACTTCTTGGTGGATGTGGATTGGCGGCTGTTTAGGCACTTTGTATGTTTGGTCAACCATTTTCGCCACACCCAAGATTGGAGCCGCTCTTGCACTTGCACTCACGATCGCAGGTCAGATGATCGCAGCACTTTTCCTCGATCATTACGGTGGACTTGGGCTTACTAAGTATGCGGCAAGTCCAACACGCATTGCAGGAGTTGTCTTGGTGGTTTTGGGCGTTTCCTTAGTTGCTTATGCAAAGCGTTAGTTGAATAGCAACCCAAACTCTCAATTAAGAAAGCAACTTCCTTTCGCAGCAGTGGCTATATTTAGCCTATTTTAGAGGTTATCAACCAAATTCAGTAGCAATTTTTCCGAAATAGGCTATTGTAGTAATATTGATTATTTCTTGTAGTACGCAAGGAGGAACAAAGATGACTGAGTTTGTAGCAGTCCGGGTTAACTTGACAATTCCAACCCCACAGATACAAGGCGCAGAGATTCTTATTCAGTCCTCCGTCTCATACCATTTTGGATTTTAGATTTGAGATTGTGAAAGTTTTACCACTAATTGCTTTGGGCTTTCCATCAGCATTTTCCAATTGGTACTACAGGAATGAAATCCAGAATTAACAGACACTTTCTTGAAATAGAGAAACCATCGTAAAGAAGTGTCCTCCTCTGTGATGCCTTGTACAGAACAAGCAACACACATCGAGGAAACATCAATGAATTTGAATGGCTTAGGCTGGAGTGATTTTTTTGCTCATAGCTTTGAACCCTATCGCCAACAAGGATTTAGCGTTGGTAGGGTCGCTATTGGATACAGAAATACTTACACCCTCTACAGCGAACAAGGAGAACTTTCGGCAGAGATTACAGGTAAATTGCGACATCGGGCTACTCAACCTCAAGAATTTCCAGCAGTGGGGGATTGGGTTGTCATCCGTGTGCGAGAATCGGAAGGGCGAGCAACCATTCATGAGATTTTGCCGAGAAAAAGCAAATTTTCTCGCAAGACGGTAGGTAGTAAAACGGAAGAACAAATTGTTGCAGCCAATGTTGACACGATATTTCTAGTCTCAGGACTAGATGGAGACTTTAACCCTAGACGAATTGAGCGCTATCTGATTTTAGCTTGGGAAAGTGGTGCAAATCCGGTCATCGTTTTAAACAAAGCAGACTTATGCAACTCTCTAGAAGAGTGCCTAGCACAAGTGGAAGCAGTTGCCATCGGTGTGCCAATTGTTGTCTTGAGTGCCACAAATGGCCAAGGATTAGATGCTTTGCAACCTTACTTGAAACCAGGACAGACAGTTGCTTTGTTGGGGTCTTCTGGCGTTGGTAAATCTACCATCACCAACCAACTCAAGGGAAAAGCTGTGCAAGCTGTGCAAGCTGTACGCCAGGGAGATGACCGAGGCAGACACACAACAACCCAGCGCGAGTTAATTTTGCTCCCGACTGGCGGCTTAATTATGGATACTCCAGGAATGCGGGAAATTCAAATTTGGTCGGGTGATGATGGTTTGCAAGAAACCTTTGCAGACATCGAAACCTTGATACAAAAGTGCCGTTTCCGCAATTGTCAGCATAATCATGAACCTGGTTGTGCTGTGCAGCAGGCGTTAGCAGAGGGGAAACTTGATTATTCAAGATTCCTCAGCTATCAAAAGTTGCAAAAAGAACTCAACTACCTTGTGCGTAAACAAGACCAACGCTCCCAAATAGCTGAGAAAGAACGATGGAAGAAAATCCATAAAGCCATGCGGAATCACACCAAATATTGATTGCAAAAAAACAGTTTTCTTTTGCATGAAGTACAAAGCTACGGGTTTTGAGGTAGGAGGCAGAAACTTTACCAAAAAAATGGGTCTAAAGCCCCGTCCTAGAAGGACGGCTTTTCTTTAAATTGCGGATCAATTCTCTAAGTACGTCATTTTGGGTACGGCTTGTTTCCAAACAATACTCTACAAGCAGTTTGTATTCCTCCTCTGAACATCTAATAGTTAATTTTTTCATGCCGTCATATTGCCGTTAGATTGTTTTATAATACTAGCATGAGAACACTAAAGTTTAAGCTGTACGAACACAAAAAGAATAGATACCTCAAACGGATGATTAACGCCGCAGGGGTGATCTACAACTATTGTATTGGTCTGCATAAACGGTACTACCGAATTTGGGGCAAACACCTAAACTGTGCAAAACTTCAGTCGCATATTGCTAAGTTAAGAAAACGTAATTCTTTCTGGCAATTAGTAGGTTCTCAATCAGTACAGGATATCTGTCAAAGAATAGATAAAGCATACCAATTATTCTTTAAACACAACAAGAAAGGAGTTAGGCCACCAGGGTTTAAGAAAGTCAAGAAATATAAATCATTCACTCTTAAACAAGCTGGTGATAAATTCTTAGGTAGCAATAGAGTAAAGATTGGAAACCGAGTATATCAATTTTGGAAATCCAGAGAAATAGAAGGGAAGATTAAAACATTAACCATTAAACGTACCGCATTAGGTGAAATGTTTATGGTTATTGTAGTTGATAATGAGCTAGAACCAGAAATCAAATCAACGACTGGTAAGATAGCGGGGTTTGATTTCGGTTTAAAAGTTTTCCTAACTTGCTCTGATGGGACTAAAATTGATTCTCCAGAGTTTCTAAAACAATCTCTAAATGATATCAAGAAAGCTAGTAGACATCACTCCAAGAGAGTAAAAGGTTCAAACAATAGAGAACGAGCTAGAAAGAATTTAGTTCGTAAACATGAAGATGTTTGTAACCGTAGACGTGATTGGTTTTGGCAACTAGCTCATACCTTAACTGATGAGTTTGATGTTTTGTGTTTTGAAACACTTAATCTCAAAGGTATGCAACGTCTTTGGGGTAGAAAGATATCAGACTTAGCTTTTGGTGAGTTTTTGCAAATATTAGAATGGGTTGCCAAGAAGAAAAATAAACAGGTAGTTTATATAGACCAGTGGTATTCATCTAGTAAAACTTGTTCTTGTTGTGGGCATATTTTAGAAAGTCTAGATTTATCTATTAGACAGTGGCGTTGTCCATCATGCAATTGTGTGAATGGACGTGATGAAAATGCTGCTAAAAATATTCAAATGGTTGGGGCATCAACCATTGGGTTAGGCGATGTGAGACTGGTCATGCCAGCAATTGCTGTTTGATCCCAGAATCCTCACCCTTCTAGGGTGGGGAGTATGTCAAATATCTAATGAGTAATATCATGTCCTTGATTACTTATTAAAACCGAAGAACCCCAAACAGCCAAAGCTATGCTTTGTCTGCCTGCCTCTAATCCCCACCGCCACATGCTCCTCTGTGCGGTCGTGGGGTTCCGAGTTCCCCATTGCCCCTTATCCCCAGAGGGGCCCCGAGTTCCCCATTCCCTTTTGTTTTATGCAAACTAATAATTCTTGCATTGTCACTTATAGCCCTGCTTATACAATCGTTCCTACTTACGAGTGTTTTAATCGCTGTACCTACTGCAACTTCCGCACCGAGCCAGGTAAAAGTCCCTGGATGACATTATCAGCAGCAGAAGGCGTTTTAAAACAACTTCAAAACGAAAATGTTTGTGAAATTTTGATACTCAGTGGTGAAGTGCATCCGCGATCGCCAAAGCGTGAAGCATGGTTGCAGCGGATTTATGATTTGTGCGAATTAGCACTGGCGATGGGTTTTTTACCACATACAAATGCGGGGCCGCTGAGTTGGGGAGAGATGCAAAAGCTGAAATATGTTAATGTTTCAATGGGTTTGATGTTAGAGCAGTTAACACCAGCATTGTTAAATACTGTACATCGGTATGCACCGAGTAAACTACCACAAGTTAGATTGCAACAATTACAATGGGCGGGAGAGTTAAAGATTCCCTTTACAACGGGGTTACTGTTGGGAATTGGGGAAACCCCTGATGATTGGTGGGAAACATTAGCAGCCATATCTCAACTGCATCAACGTTACCATCACATACAAGAAGTCATCCTGCAACCCCACAGTCCAGGACATCAGCAAAGTTTTGCTGCACCACCTTTTGATCCCCATCAGTTACCAGAAGTCATTGCCAAAGCACGTCAAATTTTACCGCCAGATATTACAATTCAAATTCCGCCGAATTTAGTTCAAGATGACCGTTGGTTAAAAGCTTGTATCGAAGCTGGTGCTAGAGATTTAGGCGGAATTGGGCCAAAAGATGAAGTCAATCCAGACTATCCCCATGTTCAGGAGCCAGCATTAAGGAAAATTTTACACTCTGGTGGGTGGGAGTTAGTGCCGCGATCGCCAGTGTATCCACAATTTGATCACTGGTTGTCTGAAAAATTGCAAAAAGCGGTCAAACAGTGGCGAAATGTATAATTTTCATTGCCCAGACTATTAGGATTAGTCATCATGGCAATGAAAGTAGAAGTTGTGCCACACGACCTGGCGTGGCGTGGAAAATTTGAGGATGAATCAAAGCAAGTTGACCTTGCATTTGGTGACAATTTAGTTGCTATTCATCATATTGGCAGTACAGCAATTCCTCATATTCATGCCAAGCCCATCATTGATATGTTGGTTGTGGTCAAAGACATTGCTAAAGTAGATAAGCAAAGTGATGCGATCGCTGCATTAGGTTATGAAGGTATGAAGGAACTTGATGACTGATAATTTTAGAGGCGCGACACCACTACAACATTCATCAGTCAACAACTAACTTCAAGCCAGATGATAACTTATTTCTTGAAGTTTCCTTATTGAGATATTGCTTCAAATTTTAAATAAGTCCCTCCCAACCCTTCTACAATTGTGCGTGTATTAGCAACCATCATTTTCTGATATGTATCCCCATCACTTCCTGATTCCCCAAGTCCATCGGTATAAAGTTCTCTTTCTGAAACTCTCACTTGGGCTTCTTGGGCTATGGACTGAAGTAAATCAGGATTCATTGTTGTCTCTACAAAAATTGTCGGGGCTTGAGCCTGCTGAACATTTTTAACTAAACTTTGAACTTGCGTATCTGTCGGTTTTTCTTCAGTCCTCATACCTACCAAAGAAAGACTGTATGCTTTGGCGTAATAACCTAGTGCATCATGGGTTGTCACTAATTTGCGTTTATCGCTGGGAATGCTGGCAATTCTTGACTTTATCCAACTATCCATTTGGATTAGTTGATTTTTAATTTGACTTGCATTGTCGTTATAAGTTGCCGCATTGCTGGGTTCTAATTTCTTGAGGTTGCTGCTAATTACCTCCACCATACTGATAGTATTCTTGGCATTGTGCCAAATATGAGGGTCTGTAACTCTGCGACCATTTTTCCTAAATTGCTGTGGCTTAGGAACTGCAAGTTGACCAACAGCTACTTTGGTTGCAGAGTTTTGAGTTGTTTTAATTATTTTGATCAATCCTGGTTCCAAATTGTAGCCATTGTAGAGAATCAACTTTGCTTGCTCAATAGCTTTGCGGTCTTCTGGTTTTGGTTGATATACATGGGGGTCTTGACCTGGGGAAATTAAGCAGGTAAGGTTAATTGTATTCTCGGCAACCTGTTTGATTAAGTCACACAGTACACTTGTAGTTGCTACGACTTTGGGCAAATTTTCGTTGATACTAGCGGACTGATTAAAAGAGGTGCTTGCTGCTTGATTTCCACACCCAACAAATCCAATGGTCAAAGCAACAAGGCTAGCTCGTAAGGAATGATTTAATAATAAATTTTTTGACATCCTTAATTCCTGCTAAATGTATAAAATGATAATGATTATCACTAGATAATTAGCGCAACTCTAGCGTTTGAAAACTACTGATGACTGTTAACTATCAGCAATCAACAATTATGATGAGATTTTTTTGTTTGTCAGTACTGTAGTGCTTCCGATAAGTGGTGTAGTGTAAATGCACGTTGGTGGAAGCAGCAATTATATTAAAGGTCGCAAATTAACCAACATTATTGGGTTAAGGTGTGGAATGTAGTGAACAGGCGTACTCATATGGATCAATTTCGCAGATCAAGTCGTGAATCTAAAGCAATTGTAGCGGTGGTTTGGCAAAGTGTGAGAATTTAATTGTTTTGATAGCAAATTGGTGAATTTTTGGGGAATTGTTGTCCATTAAATAATTATTGTCCACTTTAAAGAATTATTGTCATCTCTGCAAACCACATCTAAATCGCTATAACCATTATATATCAAGGATTATAGCGATTTTTAGTCTAAAATTATTCTCTGGACACTTTTAAATCAAATGATGTCATAAATGCTCTAAAATTTTAAAGTAAATGATGTCATATTTTTTAGGAAAAGATTATGCCCAGAAAGTCTACCAGTCAAGCCTTTTCAGTATTTGAGACTGAAGACACAGCACAAATTGAGGAAAAAGAAACAGAGTATCTGCTAGTTAACGAAGAATCACCAGAATACTTAAAAAAGGTGGAATTGATATATGCCATCCATCAAGCACCTAACAAGGCAGCTCGTAGAGATGCGATCGCAGATGCAGCGAAAGCTCTGGGTAAAAGTACTCGAACCATTAAACGCATGATAGAGAAAGTCGAACAGGTAGGGGTTGCGACTCTAGCTGTTGGGCGTAAGGATAAGGGACAATATCGTATCTCCAAGTATTGGCATGATTTTATTGTAAGCCTTCATGAATGGGGATACAGAGAGGGTTCTCGGATTAATCACAATCAGATTTTTGGATATTTAAAAGCTTTAGCGTTTAAAGGAGAAGAGCTAAAAGATAAGAAATATAATGAGAAATTTAAAGGATATTCTCAAGTGCGAGAGGATTTAATAGCAGGAAGGCATCCTTCTCATGTCACTGTTTACAAGATAATAAATTGTTATCTTGAAGAAAAAAATAAAAAAGTACGTCATCCTGGTTCGCCCATAGAAGGGCAAATTATTCAAACAACGAAAGGTATTTTAGAAATCACGCACAGCAACCAAATTTGGCAAATAGACCATACAAAATTAGATATTTTTTTGGTTGATGAGGAATTTAGAAAAGTTATTGGTCGTGCATACATCACGTTGGTCATTGATAGTTACTCTGGTTGCGTCACAGGTTTTCATCTGGGTTTGGAACCTGCTGGCTCACATGAGGTTGGTTTGGCTCTGCGTCATGCAATTCTGCCAAAGCTCTACGGAACAGAGTATGAGCTTCAAGAAAAATGGGAGATTTGTGGAATTCCTGAATATGTAGTGACAGATCGTGCAAAGGAATTTAAGTCAGGACATTTAAAACAAATTTCACTTCAATTGGATTTTAAACTGCGTTTGCGTGCTTTTCCCCAAGCGGGTGGTTTAATTGAGTCGGCATTTGACAAAATTAATAAAGAAGTTTTATCCTTCTGTCCTGGATACACTGGTTCCAGTATTGCAGAACGTCCTCCAGAGTCAGAAAGAACTGCCTGGTTGACATTAGATGATTTAGAAAAAAAATTAGTGAGATATTTTGTAGACCACTATAATCATCACGATTATCCAAGGGTCAAAAATCAAAAACGTATTGAGCGATGGAAATCAAGTTTCATTCTAGAAGAACCTGAGCTTATCGATGAACGTGAATTAGACATTTGTTTAATGAAAGTTGCAATTCGCAATGTAGAAAAATATGGTTCTGTCAACTTTCTTAGGTTGGTATATAAAGGCGATTGCTTATTAGATTACGAAGGTAAGCAAGTTTCTTTAAGATATGACAAGCGTAATATTACAACAATTCTTGCTTATACGCGACCTATGAACGGTGAACCAGGAGAATTTATTGGTGTTATACAGGCTAGGGACTGTGAACGAGAACGGATGTCTCTGGGGGAATTGAGTTACATTAAGAAAAAACTGCGCGACGAAGGTAAGCAAGTAGATAATTCTTCTATTTTGAACGAACGATTGGCTATTTTTGAGGATGTTGAAAAAACTCGTAAGGAGAGGCGCAGACAAAGCCGTAAAAAAGCACAGCAAAAACATGAGGTTAAGACTAACAAATCAAAGGTACACGAGATATTTCCCGAAAATAAACCAGATGAAGAGAGCATAATTTCACAAGAGAATGTAATATATACTAACTTTGACGCGAATACACGCGATAATGAAAATTCAATAGATAAGCAAATTCAGCAGAGTAAATCTGATACCAATCAAACAGCAAAAGCTAAACGACGACCTAGAGTGGCTGTTAATGATTGGAATCAATTCATGAGGGATAATTGGTAAGTTAAATGTCACAGACAAACTTAGCTAATGCTAATCTAGAATTTCAGCAGCAGTCTAGTACAAGTTTTCAGCCTACTGAGGAACAACGGCGAACAGCCCAAGCACAAGCTGAGGTTGAGCGTATTGGTAAAGCTAACACTTACTGTCCTTTAGATCGCGATGCTGAATTATTTGACTGGCTTGATGAGCAGCGTGATGCAAAACTCTGTGGATACGTTATTTCTGCTACGGGTTCTGGCTTATTAAAAGCCTGTCAACTCTACAGGACACAATACGTAAAACGAAGAGGAACGTTGTTGGAAATCCCAGCGACTGTAATTTACGCCGAAATAGAGCAGCATGGAAGCCCAACTGATTTGTACTGCTCTATTCTGGAAGAAATTGGTCATCCGCTTGTTCATGTTGGAACACTGCGAGATTTGCGCTCACGAGCCTGGGGAACTTTTAAAGGATATGGTGTAAAAATATTAATCATTGGAAATGCGGATTATTTAACTTTGGAAGCATTTAATGAGCTAATTGATGTTTTTACTAAACTGCGAATCTCCATTATATTAGTTGGGACTTACTATTTAAGCGAAAATATTCTTGAACGTCAAAGTCTCCCATACGTGCGTGTTCATGACTCATTTTTAGAATCCTACGAGTTTCCTAATTTAACTGAAGAGGAGATTATTGAAGTCGTAGACGACTGGGAGAGCAAATTTCTGCCAGAACACAGTCGGTTAAATCTGACGCAAATCGATAGTGCAATTTCTTATTTACGAATAAAGTCTGGAGGTTTGATTGAGCCTTTGTATGATTTGCTTCGGAAAATTGCAATACTAAAAATAGATGAGCCAAATTTTGAACTAAATCAATCCAATTTGACTACGAAGTTTGGTAGACGCAAGGAACCAAAAATTAAGTTTAAGAGGTAAGGTGAAAATTGATCTTCAACCTGGATAATTATTCAGATGACTGAAGGGCTTTGAGAAATTGCCCATAGCAACCAGGTCTAGTAGATTGGCTGTATCATATTAAATATTTTGTTAATCGACGAACACGATAAACAAGCTGGTGGCAGTCCATATAGTTCTTCATTTCAAGTTAATTTGATACTCAGATATCCAGTAGTTGCTCAAGAGATTTTAGAGATGATTGTATCTCTACGTTCAAAGCATCAACTTCAGTTTTAATCACAGCCACACTCTTACCAATTTCTGTCAAGGATTTTTTCATAGTTCTGATTCGTCCCAAAGCTGTGCGAATTTGCTCAAGCTGCTGTTGAATCACAGTTACATCCAATCCTGATTGAAAAGTACAGAGTTTACTCAGTCGTTGTTGAATTACTAGAAAGCGGATGGCAATAATTAAAAATGGATGAGTTGTGGCGATCCAATAACCTGGCCCAGAAACTCCCTCTGCCCAATCGCCGATTTCCTGCGCTAACCCCTCACGGGAATGACTTAAAAAAATTGCTGCATTTGCACAGCGTCGTACCATCGCTTCGTTTAAGTGCTGAGTAATTGTTTGGCGACCAAAAGGTTTTGAGGGTCTATTTCTCACCTCAATCACAATTGACAGTTCAATTGCTGCGAAAGATTTACTTGTAAACTTGATGAGAATATCCCCAGTGTCTCCATCTTGACCAAGATGCTCTATTTCCGCTCCACTCAGCTTCGACCAATTTTGCAATTCGGCAACAATAATTCTTCATAACTGATGCCTTTGGCAGTTGTTTGCAGAAGAACCTCTTGCGCCACCTGCTGATCTCTAATTTCTCTGGTCAATTTTTCCACTTGTTCTGCTAGTGGTTTGACCGACTCGGAAACCACATTTTTCACTGCCGCAGCCAGAGTACCGTTTTCCTTAGGGGTAGTTTCTTTCATGAGCTTTTGTCAACGTGAAAGCTATGCTGTTTAAGCATTATACCCTTTTTTCATCTACTGTTATGTTTAAGTCCCGTTAAAACAGAACATCCAGACGAAATCAGGAGCGGATCTGATTGATTTTATTCAAGAAGATATCCAGAAATTAAAGAAGAGTTTATCCGATCCACAAAGTTTTGGCGTGATTATGACTGCTATGAATGCTTCATCGTGGATCAATGAAAAAATGCAGGAGTGGTTAGATGAAAAAAACGTAGCAGACACGCTTTCTCAATCTGTACCCAACAATATTACTTCGTTTATGGGTCTGGAACTATTGGATGTCGCAGATGTGATTCGTCCTTATCCTGAAGTAATTGATTATTTACAACAAGTAAAAGATGATAGCTTTTTGGATGAATTGGTTAAGTTTAATGGCGGAAAGGAAACCCAAGACGCTATCTATGCTTATCTCAAAAAATACGGAATGCGATGTGCCGGAGAAATCGATATTACAAGACCTCGTTGGAGTGAAAAACCAACTACACTTGTCCCCATGATTCTCAGTCACATCAAAAACTTTGAGCCTGGTGCAGGCGATCGCAAATTTGAGCAAGGGCGACAGTCAGCTTTGAAAAAAGAACAAGAGTTATTAGAGCGATTGCAGCAATTACCGGATGGTGAACAAAAGGCCGAACAGACAAAACGAATGATCGGCTTAATCCGGAATTTCATCGGTTATCGTGAATATCCAAAATACGGCATGATTAATCGCTACTTTGTTTATAAGAAAGCTTTACTCAAAGAAGCCGAACAACTCTTACAAGCGGGCGTTATTCATGAAAAAGAAGATATATACTATCTCACTTTTGAAGAACTTCGCTCAGTCGTAGGCACAAATAAAATTGATTACCGGATGATCGGCAAACGAAAAGATGAGTACAAATTATATGAAAAACTAACTCCCCCACGTGTTATTACGTCTGATGGTGAAATCATTGCAGGTCGATACAAACGCTCAAATCTTCCAGCCGAAGCTATTGTAGGTCTACCTGTTTCCTCCGGAGTTATAGAGGGACGAGCGCGTGTCATCTTAAACATGGAAGATGCCGATCTAGAAGATGGAGATATATTAGTCACCTCCTTTACTGACCCTAGCTGGACACCATTGTTTGTATCCATAAAAGGCCTAGTTACCGAAGTTGGTGGTCTAATGACACATGGAGCAGTTATCGCACGTGAATATGGCATAAGTGCAGTTGTTGGAGTGGATAATGCTACCAAACTGATCGATGACGGACAGAGAATTCGGGTTAATGGAACGGATGGCTATGTAGAAATCCTCAGTTAATATACTCTGTAATGATGACTTAATCTATGAGTTGACTTCTAGTCATCCAGTACCTTTTACAGAGAGTTGTCCGAGACTAGACTACCTTGCTGTAAAGAAGGATCATCTTTGTTTTCTTCTTCTAGAAGTGCTTCAATTTGAGTAAAAAGCTTATTAATTTTTTTTAGCTTTTTCTCATCATTCCAAATTTTACTTTTTCTAAGTGCTTTGTATATTTTGTCAACTTTTACTTTTTGCTCTTGGTTATGAGATGATGGCTTACTTTCTGACTGTTGCTGAAGAATATTTCCTACTAGAATCCTAATTTCAGATAGTGATAAACCTTCTGCGATCGCTTTATTTAAAACTTTCTGTCTTTCATCATCATTTTTTATCCGGTTGATTTCCTTAGCTTTTGTATATTCAATGTAGTTTGGTTTGTAGATTGATTAGATGGTTGATCGCCTATGATTTATACTGCATAGGCAATTTGTAATTTTCTAGAAATTTGCGTTAGCTACAGCCTGTGTTTCGTTCGGTACAGAAGTAGATGTAGATTCTTCCTTACGGGGTGAACCTAATAATTCGATGGTGTTGATTGTGATTACAGGTTTTTGCCGCATAGTGCCAGAATTTTTATCAGCCCAACGATCAAATCCAAACTCACCAGTAATTGCAATTTGAGTTCCTTTACGAACGTAATTTCCAATCACTTCTGCTTGATTTCCCCAAGCGACTAAATCAAACCAAAGAGCTTGTTCACTTCTGTAGGGTGGTCTTACTGCAATAGAGATTGAAGCCTTAACTGCGCCCGACTCGAAAAATTTTAGATCGGGTTCTTGTCCACATCTGCCAACTAGCATGACTTTGTTGATATAGTTCATAACGCGAGAATTGATATATTTCTCTTATTGCTGCGTCAGCATTAGTTCTTTTAGGATTTATCATTTTGACGAATTGTTTTATTTAAAGCACACTTTTTGCTTCATACTTATGAGTTATTTTTGATTCCTGTTTCTCATAGCATTGTGGTTTTTACTAAGGAACGGCTAATTATCCTGTGCTATGGTGGGATCGCAAATGTCGTGGTATGTATCTAAAAATTATAAGTAATGACTTATGCTTGAATATCTTCTCCTGAAGCGAGTAAGTATTTGTAAGCTGATGCTCTTGGCTTTGATGTGGATACAGTTCGATGAGGATAGCCAAAATCAGCTAACACCTGACTACTCCTCACCTTTGCAAGTAGAAAATCTTACGTGGTTAGGAGAGACATCTGTTGGAGAAGAAGTCGAGCATTTTTGTGATGTTTCTAATACCGCTAGGATAGGCCTTTGGGGAGAAATTCTAGAACTGAAGTTAGTAGATTTAATTGCTGATTTACCGACTTGTTTGCACGATGCCTCGTGGTTTGCTCTACTGGCAATTACTATGATGTTGGTGGATAAGGAATTAGACGGGATTTGCGTACACCCACAAGATGAGTATTTTGCCCGGACTATTGCGCTTGAAAGTTTGGCAGATTTGAGTGATTCTTACTTAGCCAAAGGTCATCCTTATTTAGATTTTCCTTTATCATTAGAAGACGCTAAATCATTACTGCCAATTAATAGAAAGCAAGAGCTAGAAATCGAGTTAGAGAAATTTATTATTGATACTTATGAAGACGATTTTGACGATGAAGCGCCAAATATTAGTGAGTTTTCATCCCTCTACTTGCAAGATATTTTAAAAGAGTTTTTTGTTGAATCTGACTGGCAAGGTGATATCAATCAAGAAGCGGTTGTACAGCTTCAAGAAAAGTATGGTTCACATTATTCAGAAGGTGCGTTCTCTCCTGAAACTAAGGAACACGAACGTTGGGGCAAAACGCTTGTTTTTCTCAAACAATTTATAGGTCTGGATTCTAATTTTATCGAAAGCCAAAGCGATTTGTTCCTTGATGAATCTCTAGCAGCTGATTTACCTGATTACTTCCGTATGAAGACCCGTTTAGAACGTTGGCAAGACCGAACAGTTGTTTTATCCCGGTTGGTTCATACTTTAGTTCATTTTTTACTGGTAGGACAAAATTATCATCCCAGTCATATACAAGATTTGATGGCTATTCCAGTTTCTTCACGGGCTATATCCAGCCTACAAGCTTGTTTAGGTGTAGCTGCTTACAGAAGTGGTTATTACATGGCTGCTTCAAATATTCCCGAATCAGAAATTGGGCGGAACTGGTTGCTAGAAAAAGCTTTCCCTAACCTGCTTGATTTTTATCAAACAGGCCGGTTGAGTGGAAAGCAATAATTAATATTCTGCTGTTGGTTAATAAAGACAAATTTATATTTATGAAAAAATACTTATTTATACAATACTTTTGCCAAAAGAAGAGTCTACAAAAATTAAAAAAGCCTTGCGATAAACCTGGAAGGAATTTTTAGGACTGATTGTTTTTGCCCAGCTTCGGAGAAATGGGAGTTTGTACATCAACTCACCCTCTTAAATTGGCGAAGGTATTGTTACCCTTGATAAATTGTTTAATTCCCCCCTTCTTCCCTATCTTGATAAAATTTCAGAAGATGAAAAATGTGATAGCTGGATTGCTGTATAGTTTGAGGTGTACCAGATTATCCTTTCAAGAGTTGCTCTATGATCACTCTGCCTGGTATTGCTATCCAAAACAAAATATACGAAAGTTCCAATTCTCTAGTGTACCGGGGCATTAGAGAGGATGGAGTAGAGATCGTCGTAAAAATGCTAAAGCTTGATTATCCCTCTCCCCAAGAACTAACCCGCTACAGACAGGAATATAAAATTATTCGCTCCCTGAATCTGGAAGGAGTTATCAAGGCATACAGCCAGCAGGACTATCAACGCACTCTGGTGATTCTCTTAGAAGATTTTGGGGGAGAGTCCCTAGAAAAATGGATGCAAAAGCGTCCAGATATTTTCTGCCCGATGCCTTTATCCACTTTTCTTGGTATTGCGATCGCTGTTTGCGAAATTTTAGGCAGAATCCATGCAGCCAATGTCATTCATAAAGATATCAACCCTGGAAACATCGTCCTCAATCCTGATACTGGCGTTGTCAAAATTATTGATTTTGGGATTGCGACCCAATTTAACCGCACCAATCCGACGTTCAAAAGTCCCCATGTGTTAGAAGGCACGCTTGCCTATCTGTCGCCAGAGCAAACTGGGCGGATGAACCGGATGCTCGACTATCGCACCGATTTCTACTCGCTGGGCGTGACCTTCTACGAACTGTTAACTGGACAGCTACCGTTCCCCACTCAAGACATCCTGGAGCTAGTTCATTGTCATATTGCCAAACCGCCGATTCCTGTGCATGAATTGAACGCCACGATTCCCAAATCCATTTCAGGCATAATTTTGAAGTTGATGGCGAAAAATGCGGAGGATCGCTATCAAAGTGCCTGTGGCATCAAAGCGGATCTAGAACGCTGCGCCGGGCAACTGGCAGAAATGGGTCAGATCAACGCCATGTCGTTGGGACTACAAGATGTTTCAGAACAGTTTTGCATTCCTCAGAAACTGTATGGACGAGAAACGGAGACTAAAGCATTATTGGCGGCGTTTGACAGAGTGGCTATAAAAGAGACGTTTGGCGAAATTTGTCAACTAGAGTCAGGCATAGAAAATGCTCAATTCAATGTCGAACTCATGCTCGTTGCTGGTTACGCTGGCGTTGGCAAAACAGCATTGGTGCAAGAACTCTATAAACCTATCACAGCAAAGCACGGCTATTTCATATCGGGTAAATTTGACCAATTTAGGCGCAATATTCCCTACAGCGCCATTGTGGATGCCCTGCAAAAGTTGGTGCAGCAACTTCTGGGGGAACCGGATGAGCAAGTGCAACAGTGGCGATCACGTCTACTCACTGCTTTGGGAAGCAACGGACAAATTATCGTAGATGTCATTCCCGAAGTTGAGTTCATTATTGGCAAGCAGCCACCTGTGCCCGAAGTTGGAGCAACAGAAGCACACAATCGCTTCAATCTCACGTTTCAAAGGTTTGTGCGGGCGTTTTGTGCAAAAGAGCATCCCCTGGTCATCTTTTTAGACGATCTACAGTGGGTCGATTCTGCGACGTTGAAGTTAATTGAACTCATATTGCTTGACGAGCAAACTCAATCTCTGTTTTTGATCGGAGCCTATCGAGATCATGAAGTGTCTCCAACGCATTCATTAATTTTGATGCTGGAGAGCTTGCGAAACCAGGGAGCAGTACTTCAGGAAATCATCCTGACCCCCTTAACGCTGGAACCGTTGAGTCAACTGATAGCTGAGACATTACATCGCAATCCTGATACCGTTCGTTCCTTAGCCCAAGTCGTGTTGCGTAAAACCGAGGGCAACCCTTTCTTTGTTGGTGAATTTTTGAAGCTGCTGCATAGCGAAAACCTGTTGACCTTTGATGCCCAACAGTTGAGTTGGCAGTGGAACCTAGCTGAGATTGAAGCTCAAGATATCACTGCTAATGTGGTGGAGTTGCTGCTGCGTCAGTTGCAGAAATTGCCGGAAGCAACACAGCAAGTTCTCTCCATCGCTGCTTGTGTTGGGTCTGAGTTTGATTTAGAAACGTTAGCGATCGTTTGCGAAAAATCACCCAAAGCAATTTTTCAGGACTTACTAGCAGCAATACAAGCGGGATTAATTCAACCTCTGTCTGAATTGGACGAAGACTTGTTGGTTCAAGAGTATAAGTTTCTGCACGATCGCGTTCAGCAAGCTGCTTATGCTTTGATTGATGAATCGCACAAACAAGTTGTTCATCTCCAAATCGGTCGCAATTTGCTCGAAAAAACTTCACCAGAGCAACGATCCGATCGGTTGTTTGAAATCATCGACCATCTCAATCAAGGACTTAAGCTAGTCACTGCTCGATCAGAACGAACTGAAATTGCCAGATTGAATTTAATGGCAGGTCAGAAAGCAAAAGGTGCAACGGCTTATGAAGCAGCGTTTAAGTATTTCACTACAGGGATTCAACTCCTCAATTCAGAGAGTTGGCTCAGTGAGTATGACCTAACCTTGGCGCTGTACTCCCAAGCAGCCGAAGCGGCGTATCTCCAGGGTCGCTTTGATGAGATGGAACAGTTGGTAGAAGTGGTACTCAATCGTGGCAAAACAGCGGTTGACAAAGTGCAGGCTTACGATAGCAGAATTCAAGGATATTTGTCACGTGGCAACCTGAAAGAAGCACTCAAAATTGGCTTGGAAGTGTTGAAGCTCCTGGGAGTGATTTTACCAGAAAATCCAAGTGAGTTAGATGTTCGAGGCGGATTGGAGTCAACGGCTGCACTACTCGCCCAACGAGAAATTGAAGACTTGGTTAATTTACCAGAGATGACTGCACCAGAACCGCTAGCAGCAATGTCAATCCTAGCGAATATAGGGGCTGCTGCATTCATAGTATCACCAGCACTGGTGATACTGATTACTTGCAAAGCAGTAAATTTATCAATCAACTACGGTAATGCTATCTGGTCACCACTGTATTATGCTGGCTACGGATTTGTTCTATGTGGAGTTGTTCAAGACATTGAACTCGGCTATAAATTTGGTCAATTGGCTCTTAGCTTGGCAGAACGATTGAATACCAAAAAAGGCAAGGCTAAAGCATTACAGTTATTTAGTGACCATGTTATGCAATGGAAAGTACATCTTAAGGAAACGATACCACTGCTGGTTGAGGCTTATCAGGAAGGAGTGGAAACCGGAGACTTTGAAACCGCTGGTTATGCTGCATATGACGTGTGCTACAACTCGTTTTTCGTCGGTGAGTCACTCACCCAACTGGAACAGAAAACGGCAACATACAGCAAAGCGGTTGATCGAATCAGACGGGAAAGCCCCTCGACTTGGATTGCAATAGTGTGGCAGACCATTCTTAATTTGTTAGACACGGCTGAGAATCCCAGTCGCTTAGTTGGTCGGGTGTGTAATGAAGAGCAGGCATTACCACACGCCCTTGCAGTTAAAGATGGAACTGCAATTCAAATGCTATATCTGCACAAAGTTATACTGTGTTATCTATTTGAAGAATATCATCAAGCTGTACAGACTGCTATTTTGGCAAGGCAACATTTTGAAGAAGTGACAGCAATAAAGGTTTTACCTGTATTCTGTTTCTATCATTCTCTGGCGCTTTTGAGCCTATTGCTCGATGCTTCAAACTCTGAAAAATTAGCTTTGCTAAACTGTGTTAACACCAACCAAGAAAAGATGCAGAAATGGGCAGAACACGCCCCAATGAATTATCTACATAAATTTCATCTAGTCGAAGCAGAGAAAGCGCGAGTCTCAGGGCAATTCTTTGAGGCCGAGGAACTTTATGAACGAGCGATCGCAGGTGCTGCTGAAAATGAGTATATCCAGGAAGAAGCACTCGCCTATGAATTAGCGGCAAAACATTATCTAGCACGAGGTCGAGAGAAAATTGCTCAAACCTACATGAAAGAGGCCCACTATTGCTACGATCGCTGGGGCGCAACCGCTAAAGTTAAAGACTTAGAAAAACGCTATCCACAGTTCTTTTCTCAGTCGTCTAGAGCCGCTTCCACATCAATTCCTATTACTGCTGAAACTATCACTAATCCCTTCCATACCGCTTTCGATTTAGCAGCAGTGATGAAAGCTTCACAGGCGATTTCTCGTGAAATTGAACTGAAGCAACTGCTGCGATCGCTGATGCAAACTTTAATTGAGAATGCTGGCGCACAAACCGGATATCTGATTTTAGAAAACTCAGGAGAATGGTTGATTGAAGCGGCTTGTGAACTCAATGCCGATGAGAATGCTTGTGCGACTCAGGTGTTACAGTCTATTCCAATTGCCGATCAATTGCCAGAATCAATCATTCAATATGTGATTCGGACTCTGAAGCCTGTCACCTTAAATGATGCGACTCGTGAAGATGCTTTTATTAATGAGCCATACATTCAACAGAACCAGCCTCAATCTATTTTCTGTTTGCCGCTGCTGAATCAAGCCAAGCTGGTCGGTGTATTATATTTAGAAAATCGGTTAGCAGCTGGAGTATTTACACCAGAGCGATCGCAGGTCTTGCAGCTATTATCGACTCAAGCAGCGATCGCCATCGAAAATGCCAACCTTTACTCAGAACTGCGGGCTAAGGAAAGCAAGATCACCCAGTTCCTCGAAGCGATTCCGGTGGGAATTGCGATCGTGGATGCGACAGGTTGCCCTTACTATACCAACCAATGCGGCAGTCAACTTATAGGCAAAGAAACTGATACTTCCATCGCACCGGAGCAGATCTCAGAGGCTTATCAGCTTTATGTAGCGGGAACGGATCAGATCTATCCAGCGGAGAGCTTGCCTATTGTGCGTGCATTAAGGGGCGAACGCATCAGGACTGAAGATATAGAAATTCGTCGAGATCATGTCTCAATTCTACTTGAGGCACGGGGAACACCAGTTTTTGATCAACAGGGCAATATCACTTATGCGATCGCTACCTTTGAGGATATTACAGAGCGCAAACAAGCCGAGAAACTCCTGGCTGACTACAACTGCACTTTAGAGCAACAGGTTGCAGAACGAACTGCTGCTTTACGACAGAGTGAGGCCAATTACCGTAACCTGATTCAAACAGCGAATTCGATCATCCTTCGCACGGATAGGCAAGGACGAATTCGATACATGAATGACTATGGACTAAGCTTTTTTGGCTATGAGGAAGATCAGATTCTAGGGCGTACCCTACTGGAAACAATCGTTCCAGAAACCGAAACATCTGGACGCGATCTCAAGCAGTTTGTTCACAATCTGTTTCACAATCTTGAAGCTTCCTTGCCTCAAGCTTACTTGCAAACCGAGAATGAAAACCTCTGTCGAGATGGTAGACGGGTTTGGATTGCCTGGTCGAATCAAGTCATCTTCAATGAACAGGGAGAGGTCGTTGAAATCTTATCGGTGGGCAATGACACCACCCAGCGCAGACAAGCAGAAGAGGCATTACAACGCAGTGAAGCTAAGTTCCGCAATATTTTTGAAAACTCACAGGTTGGCATCTTCCGCACCCGCCTCTCGGATGGATTACTTCTCGATGCCAATCAACGCTATGCCAATCTGCTTGGCTTTGATTCATCAGAGGAGATGATTGGGTTTGAACACGCCACAGACTACTATGTAAATCCCAGCGATCGCCAACAATTCCTTGAGGTGCTGAAGCGGGATCGGGAAGTGCGAAGCTATGAAGCACAGGGGCGAAAACGAGATGGGACAGTGTTTTGGGGACTTTTCTCTGCTTATCTGAATGCAGACGATGACTACATTGAAGGGGTGATTGCGGATATTAGCGATCTCAAACAAACAGAAGCCGCTCTACAAACGAGTGAAGAACGACTACGCTTAGCATTAACCGCTTCAAATCAAGGACTCTACGATTTCGATTTAAAGACTGAAGAAAGAATTGTTAACCCGGAATACGCTTTAATGCTGGGCTACGATCCAGCAACATTCCACGAAACCATTCCTGAATGGATTGCTCGTTTGCATCCTGATGACAGAGAATCAGTTGTCGCAACCTACCGTGCTTGTATTACTGGAGAAATCCCCAACTTTCAAGTAGAGTATCGCCTTCGTACCCAGGATGGTCAGTGGAAATGGATTCGTTCTGTCGGCAAAATTGTTACCTGGAATGAATCCGGTGAACCCATCCGAGCGTTGGGAGTTGTTACGGATATCAACGATCGCAAGCAAGCAGAAGCAGCATTGCAAGCCTCTGAAGCAGAACTGCGGGCGCTCTTTTCAGCCATTCCCGATCCATTATTTGTATTCTCTGCTGAAGGGCGATTCCTTGAAATAATGGTACTGGAACGAAATCTGCTATGGCAACCCTTTGAGGAGATGATTGGTAAAACTATGCATCAACTCGGAAGGGAAGAAGCTGATGAGTTTCTAGGTTATATTCAGCAGGTACTGAGAACCCAACAAATCCTCACAGTCGAGTATGGTGCGTTTCTAAATGGACGAGAAATGTGGTTTTCGGCTCGCATTGCCCCAATCGACCACGATCAGGTGATTTGGCTGGTGCGAGATATTACGGCGCAGAAGCAAGCAGAAGAAGCCTCAATTTTAGAAGAACGTAACCGTATGGCACGCGAAATTCACGATACACTCGCTCAGGCGTTTACAGGGATTCTGGCTCAGGTCGGTGCTGCAAAACAGGTGCTAACGGATGATGTAGAAGCAGCTCAGGCACACCTGGATCTGATCAAAGAATTGGCACGAACTGGACTGACTGAAGCACGGCGATCGGTCGTGGCGCTCCGTCCTCAGCTTTTGGAGGAAGGCAGTTTACAGAGCGCTCTACATCGTCTCATCGCTCAAATCAGAACTGCCGCAATGGATGTCACTCTATATTATGAGATTGAGGGTGCAGTGTATTCTCTACCCACTGAAGTCGAGAATAACTTACTACGGATTGGGCAGGAAGCATTAACTAATGCGATTAGATACGCCAATGCCGACGAAATTCGAGTGGAGCTAGTCTATGATCGTGACCAGTTTTGCTTGCGCGTGAGAGACAATGGACAGGGCTTTGGAGTTGGAAGTATTTCAGCCTCTGAGGGTTTTGGCTTACTCGGCATGAGCGAACGGGCAGAGCGCATCGGCGCACAACTCACGATTAGGAGTCAACCTGGACAAGGAACAGAAATTATTGTCACCGTCAACCCTTGAGTGAGCATTACAATGAGCCAAGCTACGACCATTCGGGTTCTAATTGCGGACGATCACGCCATTTTTCGGCAAGGATTAGCCACGATTATTAACCGTGACCCAGAGATGCAGGTGATTGCACAAGCCGAAAATGGGGAACAAGCGATCGCCGCCTTTCGGGAACACCAACCAGATGTAACGCTAATGGATCTGCGAATGCCTGAAGTAGAGGGGGTCGCCGCCATCGGTGCAATTTGTGCTACTGCTAAATCTGCTCGGATTATTGTACTGACCACCTATGATAGTGACGAAGATATTTATCGGGGATTGCAGGCAGGCGCAAAAGGATACCTGTTGAAAGAAACTGAACCTGACGAGCTTCTGAATGCAATTCGCACTGTTCATCGGGGCCAGAAGTATATTCCGCCCGATGTGGGAGCAAAGTTGGTACAGCGCCTCAGCAATCCAGAACTGAGTGAAAGAGAACTAGAAGTACTCCGCTCACTGGCGCAGGGAATGAGTAATGCCGAGATTGCGGCTGCTTTGAGCATCGGTGAAGGTACTGTTAAATCCCATGTCAATCGGATTTTGAATAAGTTAGATGTCAGCGATCGCACTCAAGCTGTGATTGTTGCCGTTAAGCGCGGTATTGTCAGTTTATAGGGTGTACTTGCAATTGATTCCCAACAGCCTCAGAATTTCACTGATCTGATGAACCGCGAAGCGCAACGAGTCGCCAGTCCAGGGACTAAATTTGTTGCAGTTACTGCTCCCTTCGGGCCCAAATACATTGGCACTCGCACCACCCTTGCCATCGCTAGCCATGCTGTGGTCGATGGATAACTAGCCAATCTTCGTTCAAGCTGTCCGTAACCGTTCAATGTCTCGAATGGGCGGCGCACCGAACAAGCGCGAATATTCCCGACTGAACTGTGAGGGACTTTCATATCCCACCTGGTAGGCAGTAGAGGTCGCATCGAAATCCTCAGCTAACATCAGACGACGCGCTTCTAATAGTCTTAACTGCTTCTGATACTGAAGCGGACTCATCGAAGTGACTTGCTTGAAATGCTGATGGAACGACGAAGTAGACATCCCGATCTGTCTCGCTAAATCCTCGATCCGCATCGGCTTGGTAAAATCAGATTTGATTTGTTGAATCGCTAAAGCAATTCGCTGCATATTACTGCCGGATGTGGCAATTTGACGCACGGCTTCCCCTTGTTCACCCAACAGCAGATGGTAATAGAGTTCACGAATCATTAACGGTGCCAGCATGGAGATGTGTTGCGGAGTGTCTAAGAGCTTGACGAGGCGAAGGGCACACTCCATCAACGCTGGATCGACGTTGCTAACCGATATACCTCGAATAGAGTTTTCTGGCTTTGCCGAACTGGAACCCATTTGGGCAACCATCTCACACAATTGCATCAAGTCTAAGTTCAGCTTCAGCCCTAAATACGGCTTGTCAGGTGTCGCCTCAGTCACAAAGCCACTCAGCGGTAAATCAACGGAAACGACGAGATACTGCATTGCACCATACTGATATGTCTCCTCACCCAGAAATGCTTTTTTCTGACCTTGAACGACGATCGCCAGGATGGGTTCATACACGCTATGAGGTGCGGTAGATACTGTATCTGAGCGCGCAAAGTCTAATTGCTCGATCGCCGTGGGTTGGATAATGTTGCCGCTGGATTTGGTATGCCGCACGATCCGTGTGGCGATTTCTTGGCGGTGATCCGCGATTATGTCAGGGCGAGAGATTGCGACTGTCATAGCAGAGACTCGACTAACTCAATACCTTACAGTTGACATTATAGAATCTCTGCAAACGATCGCTCTGGAGAATTAGGCAATCATCGGATAGGTTTGGGCATTTCAAGAACAGCTTTTCCAACCTATGCTGAACTTACACGAATAGACAAGATGAGGATCAGGCAATGATGCAAGAAGGCAAAAATCGCCTGAGTGACCGGAATGATTAATGAGCAGGAGAACCTTATGTATGTAGTTTTTGGAGCGACGGGACAGACAGGTTCAGCAGTGGCTAACGCTTTGCTTGAGAGAAATTTTCCAGTGCGCGTTGTCTTGCGCTCTGATAAAGCTGCCAGTAAATGGCGAGAGAAAGGTGCAGACGTAGCGGTTGCCGAAGTCACTGATGTCGAAGCGATGACCGCCGCGATGCGTGAAGCGGATGCCGTCTATGTGATGAACCCACCTGCTTACAACGTCAGCGATATGTTTGCGCTGGCAGAACAGATCGGCGAGTGTTATGTTGAAGCCCTTACAAACGCTGATGCACGGAAGGTCGTGTTACTGTCTTCGGTTGGTTCACAGCACGCTTCCGGTACGGGCAACATTTTGACGACCCATATTTTAGAGCGCATGTTGGGCAACTTGGCAGTTCCCGTCACAGTTCTGCGAGCGGCATCGTTTATGGAGAATTGGGGGAGTGCCGCCGCGATCGCTGCCGAACAAGGGGTACTGCCCAGTTTTTTTGCTCCACTCGATCGTCGGCTGCCCATGGTTTCGACCGAAGACATCGGGCGCACTACGGCTGAAGCCATGATTGAAGACTGGAAAGGTCAGCGCATCATCGAACTGCATGGTCCGATCGACTACTCACCAAACGATGTCGCTGCTGCTTTTGCCGCTGTGCTTAACCGTAATGTACAGGCAATTGCTGTTCCCGAAAGCGACTGGCAAGCAACGATTTCCAGCTTTGGCTTTTCACCTGAAGCCGTCAACAGCTACAGCGAGATGATGCGCGGTTTCAACTCTGGTCATATCGTCTTTGAAAGTAGCCCAGAGATAGAAACGCGCACCGGACAAACTGCAATAGAAGCTGCTGTTGATAGATTGACTGGAAGCAAATCCAAGTAAAAATTAGCTTGAGGAGATTGAAATAGTGCGTTATTTAAGTCAAATTTTCACGGGAGCAGGACTGATTGGGCTGTTGGCTATTCCGGTGATGATGCAGGCTCGCGCGAAGGCAGAGATTCAATCGAATGTGATTGCGTTTGGGTCAAGTGATTACCCGACAGTATTGAATCAGCAGTCCTTCCTGGTTCAGCCTTCAGCGATCGCAGACTTATCCCAAGCAACTCCGTCTAATCCAGCAGATGCACAAGCAACTCAGACGATCGAGCAACGCAACAAAGCAACTGTCCAGCAGTCTTTCGACCAATGGCGCAACGGAACTGGCAGTGCCTTTGATCTGCTTGCCCCGGATATAACCTGGACAATTACTGGGACGGGTGCAACGGCGGGCACATATCGCAACCGACAAGCATTACTCGATCAAGTCGTTAGCCCGACCAGTGCCCGATTATCAACTCCAATCGTCCCGACTGTACGCGGCATCTGGGCGGATGGCGATATGGTGATCGTGCTGTGGGACGGGGAGGCGACCGCCAGAGACGGCAGAGCGTATCGGAACACCTACACATGGTATTTCCGCATGAAAGACGACCAGGTAATCGAAGCGATCGCCTTCCTAGACATGAGCAAGTTTACAGAATTGTGGACAAGGGTTTCACCTTCATGATCCAGGAAATGGAAATCAATATTTAGTTCACAGCACTCAACTCGAACAGAAAGGAGAACAACGATGGTAAACATTGAGAACAAAGTCATTGCGATCACTGGAGCCAGTAGCGGGATTGGCGAAGCCACAGCTAAGTTACTCGCTCAAAACGGTGCAAAGGTGCTTTTGGGCGCACGGCGCACCGAAAGGCTCGAAAAGATTGTTGAGGAGATCCACACCTCAGGCGGTACAGCAGAATTCAAAGCCGTAGATGTCACCGATCGAGAAGATGTGAAAGCGTTCATTGGGTTTGCGAAAGACAAGTTCGATCGCGTCGATGTCCTCTTCAACAATGCAGGCGTGATGCCCTTATCGCCGATGAATGCCTTGAAGGTCGAGGAATGGGACAACATGATTAACGTGAATATCCAGGGCGTGTTGAATGGCATTGCAGCAGCTTTGCCGATTATGGAAGCGCAAGGTAACGGACAAATCATCAATACTGCGTCGATTGGTGCCCATGTGGTAGTACCCACTAGCGCAGTTTACAGCGCTACCAAGTACGCAGTTTGGGCAATCTCCGAAGGACTGCGGCAGGAGTCGAAAATGATTCGCGTCACCGTCATCTCTCCCGGTGTGGTTGAAACCGAACTCGGCTCTGATATCACGGACGAGCCAACAAAAGGCTTCTTGAAAGACCTTCGCAAAGATGCACTCAACCCAGATACGATCGCCAGCGCTGTCCTGTATGCCGTATCCCAGCCGGATAATGTCGATGTCAACGAAGTGATTGTTCGACCGATCCGTCAGATGATGTAGGCAACAGATCTTGATCACGTCAGACGGATAGGATTGACCATACAATTAAGCGTTAAATCTAACTTAAGTTAGAGCCTACCTTCTATCTTAAGAAGGAGCGGCTGCTCCATCAAATTACAGCCTAAAAATGTTAACTCACTGTAGACGACAACTAAAACCCAATTGCTTATATTGAATTCATGTGGATTGAGCAAGTGAATCGCAAGGTTCCATGCTTGATACAGATGTAGAAAGATGATCGACGACCATAGTTCCAGTTCTTTAGTTGTGCCAGCTTCAATCCAAGATCACAGTCAAGGTGTGCTAAGTGCCGCCGTGGTATTAGTGATGTATGGGGATTATCAATGTCCTAGAAGTGCAGCCGTTTACAAACTGATTAAAATCATTCGGCAAGAGCTTACGGTTTCTTTTGGAGAGGATTATTTATGTTTTATCTTCCGCCATTTTCCACAGATCCAGATTCATCCCCAGGCACAACGGGCAGCCCAAGCAGCCGTTGCCGCCGCCGCCCAAGGAAAGTTTTGGTTAATGAGCGATACTTTATTTGACCATCAACAAAGGTTGGAGAACGGTTATCTTGTCGAGTACGCCAATGATTTAGGGCTTGACATTCCTCAATTTCTCAAAGAGTTGTCTAAACAAGTGTATGTCGATCGCATCAATGAAGATATCGAAGGCGGAATACAGAGTGGAGTGACGACTACCCCAGCCCTGTTTATCAATGGAATTCGGTACACCGAGCGCTGGAACACGACGGAGTTGATGGCTGCCATGATTGCTGCAAGTTATTAAGTTCCCCGATCTTTGCTCTCAATTCATATCTGACTTGCCTGTAAGTGCTGTAAGCCATCTAATTTTGATGGCTAGATTTTGCCTGTTTCACTGAACAAATTTGCCGCTTTTTGAACCATGCCAACAACTGAATTCCTGCGTATTGATTTAGTGAATTACAAATCGGTATTTCATTGAGGATAGTTCTATGACGCATTCACTAGTACAAGGCAAGAATAATTCTGGGCATGAAGGTACACCTCAGACTGGTTCTCTTCGCGACTCCTCAGTTAATCATGCCCTGATTGCGATCGCGCAAGAAGTCACTGAGTTGCTAAGACAAGTTTACTCAATACAAACTGACGAAATTGAAACAGGAGAAACAGAATGATACTGCAAGATAAAGTGGCGTTAGTCACTGGCGGAACTTCAGGAATTGGTCGTGTAACCGCGTTAGCGTACCCCTACGGGGAAGCAAGCTACGCGTAGCGTTCCGTAAAGCCTGCGGCATAGCTACGCTTAGGGCGCAGCCTCTCGTAGAGAAGGAAAGCTTAACGTTCGCGTAGCGTCTCGCAGAGAAGTTATCGCATTTGGTGCTGCTGGAGCAAAGGTAGTATTCTCAGGCAGACGCGATGCAGAAGGTGAAAAAACTGCCAAACTGATTCGTGAAACAGGCGCTGAATGCTTATACGTCCATTGAAACAAGTTCACTAACATCACAAAAATCTGACAAATCATTTTAAGAATCTGAAAGCAGTCAAGCATTGGAACTCAAGACACTTTAGATAGATAGAACCAGGAGTATTTAATCATGGTCAAAGAGCAAACTGTAGACGGACAAGCTTCTTTACAAGCAATTACCAATTTGACACCAGCCCAGGAGTCTTTGCAAGAACTTTGGGATGAGCATCTGCGGCACGAGTTTGACGCTCACAACACTGAAGATGCTCTCGCCACGATGGTTGAGGATGCTTACGTTAACGGCATTCCGGTAATGATTGGGGGAGTAGGGAAACCAGCACTGCGCGAGTTTTATTCCAAATACTTCATTCCACAGATACCGCCGGACATGGAGCTGACTCCGGTCTCGCGCACAATCGGGACCAATCAACTCGTCGATGAAATGGTGGCTAAGTTCACTCATACCATTCAGATGGACTGGATGCTACCCGGCATTGCTCCGACTCTTAAACGGGTTGAAGTGGCATTGGTAGCAATTGTTCAGTTTCGTGACGACAAGCTAGCCCACGAACATCTCTACTGGGATCAGGCGAGTGTATTGGTTCAACTCGGCATGCTCGATCCGGGTACACTGCCCGTTGTAGGGGTTGACAGTGCGCGCAAGGTACTTGATCCGAGCTTGCCCTCAAACGCACTGATCGATCGCGACTAAATGTAGGAGCCAGCAAATATCAATGCCTAAACCCGCCATTTTGCAATCAGGATCGTACTCATCCTGGTTGTAGGAGGTGCTTCTTATTGCTGGCCCCTACACGTATTGCTCATTGAGTTTTTGACAAAGTGACACAGCCATTCACAACAAGAGGTAACTATCATGATGCTGAAAGACAAGGTTGCTTTGGTGACTGGCGGAACATCGGGCATCGGTCGAGCAACCGCGATCGCTTATGCCAAACAACAGGCAAAGGTGGTGGTAGTGGGTCGTCGAATAGATGAAGGTGAAGAAACGGTTCGATTGATTCAGGAAGCTGGCGGAGAGGCGTTTTTTATGCAATCAGATGTCACGAAAGAAGCCGATGTTAAAGCAATGGTTGATAAAGCGGTTGGCGTTTTTGGTCGGTTAGATATTGCCTTTAATAATGCAGGAATGGTCGGCGAAAATCCCTCATTGATTGAGCAAACAGAAGCGGAATACGATCGCATTATGAACGTCAATGTCAAAGGCGTTTGGTTGTCGATGAAATATGAAATTGCTCAGATGTTGAAACAGGGAAGTGGTGCAATCGTCAATACATCATCTGGGGCTGGAGTCGTTGCACTTCCTGGCGTACCCCTCTACACCGCGAGTAAACATGCAGTAGTAGGTTTAACAAAAGCCGCCGCGCTCCAATATGCCAAAGCGGGTATTCGCATTAATGCCGTTGCACCAGGGTCAATCGAAACAGATATGTTTGAAGCAGCTACAGGTGGGCAGGATGAGGTCAAAGCTTATATAACAGGACTTCACCCGATCGGACGAATTGGAACACCGCTTGAAGTTGCAAATGCAGTTCTGTTTTTATCATCTGACATAGCATCGTTCATAACAGGTGAAATGTTGATGGTAGATGGTGGGTTTGTAGCGCAGTAGTCGAACGACAGTGCGAGATGACAACACTTGCAGGCAAAGTTGCACTGGTAACGAGCGGTTCTCGCGGTTTAGGAGCGGCGATCGTAGGGTATGCGAAAGGTGTCCAAGATTCCAAATCTGAGTGTCGAAGTTCAGTCGGAAGAAAATCAAAAAAGAGAATTGTACGATGAAAATACGCTACGGGTTTCGACAGGTCGGCGATGTCGAAGTGTTCTACCGCGAGGCGGGGTCAAGCAATGCGCCAGTGATACTGCTGTTGCACGGCTTTCCGACCGCTAGCCACATGTTCCGCAACCTGATCCCTCTGCTTGCCGATCGCTTTCGGCTCGTCGCGCCGGATCTGCCTGGTTTCGGACAGACTAAGGCACCGCCACGCGGGATGTTCGACTATACGTTCGACCACCTTGCCGACGTAATCGAGGGCTTCGTCGATGCTTTGTCGCTCGATCAATACGTACTCTACATCTTCGACTACGGTGCGCCAATAGGTCTGCGTCTGGCAATGCGCCATCCTGAACGGATATCTGCGATTATCTCGCAGAACGCCAACGCCTACCTTGAGGGTTTCAGTGATGAATGGGTATCGTGGGAGACCTATTGGCGCGAACCGAGCGCAGCGAATCGGGAAGCCTGCCGCTCCTCGCTCACGCCAGACACAATCCGGAATTGGCAGTACGGTATCGGAGCCGATCCAAACCTTTTGTCGCCCGACGGCTACGAACTCGACATCGCCTACATGGGGCGAGCGGGCGCGGAGGAGATCCAGCTCGATCTGATCCTCGATTACCGCAGCAACGTCGCGCTCTATCCAGCCTTCCAGTCCTACTTTCGTGAGTACCGTCCGCCGCTTCTCGCCGTCTGGGGTCGTCATGATCCAGCGTTTCTGCCCGCTGGTGCTGCCGCTTATCAGCGAGATCTCCCGGATGCAAAGATTCATCTGCTCGATGCCGGACATTTCGCGTTGGAGACCCATGCGGAGGAGGTAGCAACGTTGATCCGCGCGTTCCTCGACAGCACGATCGGTTCCACGCTGCGTCTTGAAAGGGAGAACTTACCTAAGCTGAGTAGTATCAAAATTCCGTCACTGTTTATTCTAAATCAAGGAGAGTTGGCACAGATGGAATCTATGAAAGCAGCCGTATTAACTGCGTTTGGTGATGCTGAAAAGTTTGAGATTCAAACTGTTCCTATACCAACACTGAAGGCGAATCAGGTGTTAGTCAGAGTTTGTGCAACCTCGATTAACCCTGTCGATTACCAAACTCGTCGTGGTGATTACAAGGAACTGGTTCAACTACCTGCCATCCTTGGAGTCGATGTTTCAGGGGTGATTGAGGCAATTGGCGAAGCTGTGACTGATTTCAAGGTGGGAAACAACGTATATTACTCGCCGCAAATTTTTGGAGAATTTGGTAGCTACGCTCAGTATCATGTGGCTGATGCAGCGATTGTTGCATTGAAGCCTGCAAATCTATCGCACATTGAAGCAGCTTCTTTTCCGCTTGCAGGCGGAACTGCTTGGGATTGTCTAGTGACTAGGGGCAATCTACAAGTTGGTGAAACAGTTCTCATCCATGCGGGTGCGGGTGGAGTGGGTTCGATCGCAGTTCAACTCGCCAAAGCGATAGGGGCATACGTTTTTGCGACGTGTAGTTCTAGAAACCGAGATTTCGTGACAGAACTGGGCGCAGATCGAGTGATTGATTACAAAAATGAAGATTACGTAGAAGTCATTCGTCAAGAAACAAATGGACTGGGTGTGGATTTAGTTCTAGATACGATCGGCAAAGAAACAATTCAGCGTAGTTTAGAAATCATTCGTCCCTTTGGTAGGCTTACAAGCATTGTAGACATTGCAATACCGCAATCGCTTCTTGAAGCATGGGGTAAGAATCTGACGATTCATTTTGTTTTTTCACCCCAGTACCGAGCAAAATTAGAGGCTTTGACAAAACTCATCGAGCGTCATCAGCTTCGTCCAGTGATTGATTCAGTATTTTCTTGGGATCAGGTCGTTCTGGCACATCAGCGTCTAGAGCAGGGAGGAACACGGGGCAAAATTGTGCTGAAGTTTACAGAAGATTAGACCAGCTTTACAGCGTTAATAATTGCTAAACGGATCGGAGTTTGATTGTGTGCTGAAGGTCAATATTGATTGGAATAGGAGAAACATTGGGAATTGGTAGAGCAACAGCGTTAGCGTACCCCTACGGGGAAGCAAGCTACGCGCAGCGTTCCGAAGGAAAGCTTAACGAAGTTATCGCTTAAAGCATCCAATTGAACAGAGGAGAGATTCAAATGTCAGCCAAAAATAAAGCAATCTTAGAGGTGGCAAACGCGGCGATCGCGCTCGGGCAACAATGAAGGATTCTCGTTGTTCTGAAGCGATGGTAGGCAATGGATGCTTGCCCTATCTGAAGTCTGCTGATTAACGCAGCATTGTTAAGACGGTGATTGTGATGCAACAGACAAAAACACATCATCAATTTACAACTGAAAAACCTCTCATGCCTTACATTACCGTTGGTCAAGAAAACTCTGCAACCATCGATCTCTACTACGAAGATTTGGGGACAGGGCAACCGATTGTTCTGATTCATGGATTTCCACTGAATGGACATTCCTGGGAGAAGCAGGTTTTTGCTGAATGCAGGATATCGAGTAATTACCTACGATCGCCGAGGATTTGGTGCTTCTAGTCAACCCTCATTTGATTATGACTACGATACCTTAGTGATTTCACCCCCGTTGCCGGACTCTCGGTCTATGCATTGACTAAAGGAGCGATCGCCAGTTTCACCCATGGACTCGCCCGCGATCTCAAAGACCGCCAGATTCGAGTGAATGCAGTCAGCCCTGGTGTCGGTAAATCACCTGCATAAGTCAGAATGTTGTTTTGTACAGGAGTCGAAGCCATGTCACAACAGCTCAAAACAATCACGGATCGTCAGTGCCAAAATGCCCCTGCACAATATAGTGATTTAAAAGCTCTTTTTTTAAATTGCACACTCAATAAAACGCCAGTGTTATCCCATACACAGGGAGTTATCAATATTGCCAAAGCTATTTTCGAGGCTAATGGGGTAACCACTCAAGTCATTCGACCGGTAGATTATGAGATAGCGGCGGGGCTAGGGTTAGATATGTCACAAACCGATGAGTGGCAGACAGATGAATGGCCCCAAATCCAGAAAGAAATTGATGCAACTGACATCTTAGTGCTGTGTACTTCAGTATGGCTGGGTGAAAAAAGTTCTGTTTGTAGTCGAGTTTTAGAGCGAATGTATGGATATACTCATCTTTTGAATGAGAAAGGTCAGTACAGAGATTATGGGAAGGTTGGGGCAACCCTCATTACCGGGAATGAAGATGGTGTGAAACATTGTGCGATGAATATTTTGTTTTCCCTATCGCACATTGGCTATACGATCCCTCCCCAAGCGGATGCAGGCTGGCTAGGCGAAGTAGGCCCTGGGCCTTCCTATTTAGATCCAGGGTCTGGAGGGCCGGAGAACGAATTTACCAATCGCAATACCACCTTTTTAGCTTGGAACTGTATGCATATCGCCAGACTACTCAAAGATAATGGAGGAATTCCTCCTCACGGGAACCAACCTGACGTTTGGGATGCAGGTTGTAAGACAGACTTCAAAAATCCTGAGCATAAACGCTAGCAGGGATAGTTTTCTAAGGCACAAAATTTTTCAACATACCCTATAAAGATCTCGATCTAACCTTTATTGGTTAGTGACCTGCCGGATTCCTGTCCTGTGAAAAAACGCTGAGATTCATCAGTTGAATCAGGCTCAAATGATACACATATTTATCTAGTTCTGAGGAGGCAATTCTATGACTGTCCCCACTCAAACACCTCGAACCGTTGCCGGAGTAATCAACAGCGTTGAAACACTCGAAGGGGCCGGATTTCTTGTCCGTCGGCCTTTTCCCAAAAGTAGCTTCTCTGAATTTGACCCGTGACGAGTTGGGGCCGATTAATGTAAAGCCGGGTCAAGCAAAAGGTGCACCCGATCATCCGCACCGGGGCTTTGAAACCGTCAGGTATGTCTTGGCTGGACGGTTAGAACACAAAGATTCTGCCGGGCACGCTGGGCTACTAAATCCGGGTGATGTCCAGTGGATGACAGCAGGTGCCGGGGTCGTGCATTCCGAGATGCCAGAGTCAAGGTTTACCCAAACGGGCGGACGGCTCCACGGCATTCAACTCTGGGTCAATCTGCCCCAACGAGACAAAATGATGCCGCCCCGCTATCAGGAAATTCCAGCGGCTCAGATTCCGGTCGCTCAAACCGAAGATGGGTCTGTGACGGTGCGGGTGATTGCTGGAGAAGCGTTAGGGGCAAAAGCCGTAATTCAGACGCGCACGCCGATAACTTACCTCCACTTCACACTGCAACCAGGGGCAACGATAATCCAGCCTGTACCCAAAGAGTACAACGCCTTTGTCTATATCCTGGAGGGGTCTGGGTTGTTCGGGACAGAGCCAGCGCCTGGTGATGATGGGCAGATGGTACTCTTTTCTCAAGATGGAGAAGATGTGGCGATCGCCAACCCTGCTGATGCTCAGCGTCCTCTAGATCTTCTGCTGATTGCAGGTGTACCCCTTAACGAACCAGTCGTGCGCTACGGGCCATTTGTCATGAACACTGAAGCTGAAATTACCCAGGCGATCGACGACTACCAGGCAGGAAGGATGGGACGGATTCATGCTTAACCCATCTCAATATCAAATGAGTCAACATCAACGCTTGAGTCAGTTACGAATCAAACTACTACATCTGCACAAGCTTTTACTAGAGACTGAGCGTCTTACCTATGAGCAAGTTCGAGGGCACGTTTCTGGAGGTGAATTGCTACAACTGGCGATCGGTCATGAGCAGTTTGCCTGGTTGCATCGACTCTCAGAATTGATTATCCAAATCGATGAGTTGCTTCATGCCGATGAATCTGTTACACCAGAGGCAATTGAAGCGATTGACAGTGACATTCGGACACTGCTCAGCCCCGATGAATCGGGCGGTGTTACTGCGGAAGCTCATGATATGGCGGTTCGCCGGATGGTTCAGGCGGGTGCAGTTCCAATCAACTGGATGGCTGTACTTGCTGAATGGCAACGTGACTGGGCGCGCACAGAAACAACTGTGGGTGTATCAGATATTACTCTTGAGCATGGCGGTGCTAGTGCAGTTGCCCTTGCATGGGAACTTCAGCTCCTTGCAACAACCCCTCCAGCGATCGCAGCAGGCGATCAATTACATTCATGCTCATCTGAATCGTGATTTATCCTTAGCCGAACTGGCAAGTGTAGTTAACATCAGCCCGACTTAGTGTGCAAGTTTGTTTAAGCGAACGATGGGGATTTCGCCCCATCAGTACGTAATTCAACAGCGCGTGGAACAGGCAAATTTCTCCTCCAAAATTTACAGATTTTGAACTTGCTCCGATTGTGTAATTGCAAGCCTAAACTTATGCTGATCCAAAAACTAAACGACTGTGAAGAAATTATCGCTGGAGATGGAACTGTTCTGCGCGAACTGCTTCATCCTGACAAACAAGACATCAACTTGCGTTACAGTTTGGCGTATGCGATCTTGCCTGTTGGCGAAACTTCGATTCCCCATTCTCTAAAGACTTCTGAGGTTTATTACATCATTAGCGGTGTTGGAGAAATGTCGATCGACAGTGAAGTTTGTCGCGTTGAACCAGGTGATGCGGTTTACATTCCTCCAAATGCCATCCAGTTCCTTCACAACTACGGCGACGAACCCCTTGTTTTCGTTTGTCTAGTTGATCCAGCTTGGCGCAAAGAAGACGAAACGATTTATGCACCAGTCTGATTCATGCAAATCTCACTGCTAGGGATGATTGATCACGATCTTAGGAAACAAAGTATTAGTGCAAAAGACCGTTGTAACCTACGAACGACTCGATTGTGCTTTCAACAATGTAGGCAATGAGGAACTCTTGAAACCCCTGCATGAACAATCGATCGAGGAGTTTGACAAACTCATGGAGATCAACGTCCGGGGACTGTTTCTGTGCATGGGATATGAAATTCAGCAGATGTTATCTCAAGAATCGGGCGTAATTGTTAACAACTCCTCACTTGCAGGTTTGTTTGGACTGCCAGGAGGCTCTCCTTACAGCGCGAGTAAACATACCGTTATGGGACTAACGCGATAGCGAAGTGCTGCTGCGTTTGCGTTCGCCCTTGGCGTTGCCGCAGGCTAGCATTAGCGAGTCTTGTCTACGACACGCTACGCGAACGAGCGTCAGCGAAGATCGGCAGCAGTGGATTATGCTAAGCAGGGCATCCGGATTAACGCGGTGAATCCTGGAAACATTGCAACTGAGGGTCTTAATCGTGTCTTTGAAAAATTGGGCGTGACGGCTGATGCTGTTACAGCTATGGTGCTGATGGGTCGCATTGCTCAGGCAGAAGAAGTCGCTCAAGTTGTTGTTTTCCTTTGCTCTGATGCTGCCAGTTACATCACGATCGATGGCGGATACACAGCAAACTGACCTATTTCAAGAGAGAACAGACGAGCTTGATTTTCAGATCACATCTACAAGGAGGGATTCTATGTCAACTTTTGTCTTAGTTCATGGCTCCTGGCATGATGGTTCTGCTTGGCAGGCAGTCATTGATCAACTAGAAGCAAAGGGACATCATGCTTTTGCGCCCACGATCGCTGGACATGGCAAAGGCGTGAACAAAAACGTCAACCATGCTCAATGCACGCAATCGATCGTCGATTACATTGTGAGTAAAGACTTAAACGATATCGTTCTAGTCGGACATAGTTTCGGTGGGACAATTATTGCCAAAGTTGCTGAAGCAATCAGCAATCGCATTCGACGACTTATCTTCTTCAATGCCTTTGTCCTCAATGATGGTGAAAGCCTTAACGATAACACCCCACCGCACTCTCAAGCGTTATCCGATCAGCTAGCGAGACAATCGGGCGATCATACGGTGATGCTACCTTTTGAGATTTGGCGAGAAGCGTTTATCAACGACGCTGACCTCGAACTAGCTCGATCCAGTTACGCACAATTATCGCCTGAACCGTATCAACCGTGGCTTGACAAGTTAGACCTGAAGCAGTTTTACTCGCTGCCCATCCCCAAAAGCTACCTCTACTGTACCGAAGACAATGTCCTTCCTCAAGGCGATTGGGGTTGGCATCCCAGAATGTCTAGCCGCTTGGGACTATTTCGGCTTGTACAAATGCCCGGTAGTCACGAGGTCATGTTTTCTAACCCGGTTGGTTTAGCAGAAAAGATGATTGTGGCAGGACGTGACTAGCAGCAGAATTTGCGATCGCCAACCCACTAATGTCGCCGTCATTCAACAAACAATGACCTGAAAAGGAGAAATCATGACAACTACACACCATCACAGTGCTGCTTTTGATTATATTGTGATTGGTGCCGGTTCAGCAGGCTGCGTTGTTGCCAACCGTCTTACAGAAGACCCTAATACTAAAGTATTGCTGCTCGAAGCGGGTAGTCCTGATACCAAGCCAGAACTTCAAGTTCCCTCATTGTGGCCTACTACACTCTTAGGCTCGGAAGTGGACTGGGCATACTTAACTGAAGGGGAACCTTACTTAAATAACCGCAAAATTTTATCTTCACGCGGTAAAGTCTTGGGCGGCAGCAGTTCGATTAATGGCATGATTTATATACGAGGCAATGAACGTGACTACAATAGCTGGCAAGCATTAGGTAATATTGGTTGGAGTTATCAGGATGTCTTGGCTTACTTCAAGAAATCGGAAAACCAGCAGCGAGGAGCATCGTTATTTCACGGGGTTGATGGACCACTTAGCATCACAGATCCACTCTCTCCTGCAAAAGTGTCGCAACGCTTTGTGGAAGCCGCGATCGCACAGGGCTATGAGCAAAATCCCGACTTTAATGGCGTACAGCAGGAAGGTGCAGGACTTTACCAAGTGACCGTGAAAGATGGCAAGCGCCAAAGTACAGCAGTGGCATTTCTGCGTCCGATTAAAGATCGCCCCAACTTGACCATTCAAACAGGAGCATTGGTGACTCGTTTACTCTTTGAGGGAAAGCGTGCAGTAGGGGTAGTGTATGTTCAAAACGGAACGGAGTATCAAATCAGGGTCAACTCCGAGGTGATTTTGAGTGCTGGTGCCTTCGATTCTCCTAAACTGCTCATGCTTTCTGGAATTGGACCAGCAGAACATCTGCGAGCTTCCGGCATTCCTGTAGTTGTTGATTTGCCGGGTGTCGGGCAGAATCTTCAAGATCACCCACTTGCTGTTATTGCCTACCAGTCTATTCAGGACGTGCCCCTTGCGCCAAGTAGTAATGGGGGAGAGGCTGGGTTATTTGTGCATACCAACAATGATTTAGATGCAGCGCCTAATTTGCAATTTACAATTGTTCCAATTTTATATGTCGATCCTGCCTATGCACGTGAAGGTCCGGGATTCACCTTTTCCTTTTACATCACCCGTCCTGAAAGTCGTGGTAGCGTAAGACTACGTTCCTCCTCCCCCTTCGACCCACCGTTAATTCAGGTCAACTATCTTCAGAAAGAATCTGATATGCAACTGATGGTTGAAGGACTTAAAATTTTGCGTCAAATTGTGTACTCCGATGCGTTTAATGAGTTCCGGGGCGAGGAAATTGCTCCAGGGAGTTCTGTGCATAGCGACAAAGCAATCGAAGATTATATTCGGCAAACGTGCGGTACAGCGTGGCATCCTGTTGGGACGTGCAAAATGGGTATTGATCAAATGGCGGTTGTCGATCCTCAACTCAAGGTACGGGGGATTGAAGGGTTACGAGTTGTTGATGCATCGATTATGCCAACTATGATCACAGGAAACACAAATGCACCAGCAATTATGATTGGAGAAAAGGCTGCCGATTTGATAAAAGTTGGAACAAAATTGCCTCAATGATGGTGAAAGCCTCAGAGATAGCCTTCCGCCGCATTATCAAGCGTTATTTGACTCCCTAGCTAGAGAATCGGACGATCATACGATGGTGATGCCGTTTGAGATGTGGCGAGAAGCATTTCTCAACGATGCTGACCTCGAAATGGCTCAATCCAGTTACGCACAATTATCGCCCCAAGCGTATCAATCAATGATTGATACGCTGGACTTGAAGCAGTTTTACTCGCTATCGATTCCTAGAAGTTACCTCTACTGTACAGAAGACACTGCCCTCGCTCCGTTAAAGCATCCAGTAGAACACCTTAATTTCCGGTTTCACATCAGCCTCAATCATTCTGTTCACCGTTGTCTTCTACCAGGGATACCAAAAAACTATGACTTGCGAACATCTCAACAATCTAACTGTGGAAAACCTGATTTCTAAAGCAGCCTATCCCGTATTTCGTTGTGAAGAGTGCATTAAAATAAATAGCCGCTGGGTACACCTGCGGATTTGCCAAACCTGTGGCAAAATGCTGTGCTGCGATTCTTCTAAGCATCAACACGCTCGTCGTCATTATGAAGCAACCAATCATGCAGTAGTTAGTTCGGCTGAATTGGGGGAGCAGTGGTTATGGTGTTTTGCAGATGAACAGGGAAAAGACTATTGATAGCGATTCTGATTTCATCTAGATTTCCTTCTCATTTCTTCAACATATTCTCCTCATGTGGGTGATTTTCATGGCTGTTTCTAATCAAAGTACTTCCATTGACAGCGTTTGGCCCAGTTTGCCCTTAGCAGCTTGGCAGGATACCTATGCAACTCTCCATTTATGGACGCAAGTCATCGGTAAAATCCGGTTGGCACTGGCACCTAAACTTAATCACTGGTGGCAATCTACTCTTTATGTCACACCGCGTGGACTAACAACTGCTTCAATCCCTTGCGGAACTCGTAACTTTCAAATTAGCTTTGATTTTCTCGACCATCAACTACAAATCGACACTAGCGACGGCATCGCTAAAAGAATTGCACTGGCTCCTCGCTCTGTGGCAGATTTTTACCAAATGGTTCTAACTACATTGAGCGACATCGGCATCGAAGTCCAAATCTGGACGATGCCGCAAGAAGTGTCAGAACCAATCCCGTTCGATCAGGACTATCAACACGCAGCTTATGATCCGGAATATGCACAACGGTTCTGGCGAATTCTTGTGCAAGTTGATCGGGTCATGACCTTATTCCGTTCCCAGTTTATTGGTAAATCCAGCCCTGTACATTTTTTTTGGGGCAGCTTTGACTTGGCTGTGACTCGTTTCTCTGGTCGTCGTGCGCCAGAACACCCAGGAGGAGTTCCGAATATGGCAGATTGGGTCACACGAGAAGCTTATTCACATGAAGTTAGTAGCTGCGGCTTTTGGCCTGGGGGTGGGTCAGTTGTGGAGCCTGTTTTTTACGCTTACGCTTACCCTGCGCCGGAAGGGTTTCGAGATTACCCAATCCAACCCACAGAAGCTTTTTACAGATCAGAGATGCAAGAGTTTATCCTACCCTATGAAGCCGTGAGACAAGCTGACGATCCAGATGCAATGCTCCTTGCCTTTTTCCAAAGCATCTATGAAGCAGCAGCCAATTTAGGACATTGGGATCGAGTTGCGCTGGAGCGTTCCCCAACCGTGTAAGGCTAACAAATTACAAATTGCTGAAGCGGATGGACTAGCGACCTTGATACAAAGTTTGAGGCGATCTGCTGCCACTTAGAGATACTGAATGGATAGTGGATAACCGGACAACCGATTTGCAAACAGCAGTTATACAACGCGGTAAGCAAACAAAGAGCTTTCGTAATCAAAACTGGGGTCAAGTCCGAAATCAGCAGCGCGGTGTAAATCATTTGCAAAAGCTATCTCTTGCGAGGTATGTCATTTAGTGACAAAATGTCATTAAATGACAAATATGGCACGAAAGACGGCTATGGCGAGTGATGGTGACAGCAACGCGATGAGCAATCACAAATCAGGCGATCGCAAATCAGGGGGGATGAATGCACAACGGCAACAGCGGGTACGTCTGGAGATTTCGCGGGAGGCAGCGCGTTTGTTCTGGGAACACGGTGTTGCTGCCACGAGCGGCGAACAAATCGCAAGCGCGGTTGGAATCTCGGTGCGAACCCTCTGGCGGTACTTCCGCAACAAGGAAAGCTGTGCTGAGCCGGTCTTGGCGCAGGATGTCGAGGAGTGTGTGGCGGTGCTGCGCCGCTGGCCTCGGGAAGTCTCTCTTGAAGATCACCTCCTTGAATGGGCAACGAACCGAACCAAAGATGTCGAGCAGCAAGCCTACGACGAGGCTGTCATCAAGATGACCGTGCTGGCTGAAAAAGAGCCGGATCTTCGCGCCGCCTGGCTAATGACCCACGATCGAATTGAGCGAGAACTGGTCGAGATCATCGCGGATCGCCTGCGCCGCCCATCTGATGATATTGAGGTGCGGTTGCACGCGGCTGTCACCACCGCAGTTTTGCGCGTCATTAGCGAAGATGTCAGCACCGCCCTCATGTCGGGAGCCGATCCTGCCTCCATCGGCAACCCCATCAGGCATATAGCCCAAGCTGTGCGCGTAGCCACTGGCGGAGCCGTCGGTGATCCCGTTGATCCCTAAAAACAATCGCAACGGCAACTACAGCCCAATTCGAGCAGCCCGATTCGAGCAATACATACACGCACGAGCAAAGGAGACGAAGATGAGGATCAAAGCAATCACAGGACATCAGAAAATCGGAACGGAAGTGAAAGACACGACTTACGTGGAGGCTGCCGGGTGGGGGAAGTATCGGTGGTGGCGGTATGTTCTGGGGTTGATGATCATCCTCTTTGCATGGATGGTCGCCGCCAACGTCGCCAGCGCACTCGTTGCGCTGGCGACGTTGGCGGTCAGGAGGGTGTCGCAGCCTTTAGTCAGTTGGATTACGCGGCGTTTGGTCCCGTATGGAGCTTCGTCATAGTCATGGCGGGTTTTCCGGTGTTCCTCGCGGGAATTCTGATCGCCGTCACCCTCATCCACCAGCGTCATCCTAGGACGCTCATCACGGCAAGGGAGAAGATCAGTTGGCGGCGCGTCGGTCATGGCTTCGTAGCTGGGTTCGTACCCTGGGTACTGCTAGGCGGGCTGGGGCAGTACCTCCTCTACCCCGATAGCTTCTCCTTCAACTCCGACCTCAAAACGTTCGCGCTCTTTGTGCCGATCGCACTGGTTCTCACCGCGATCCAGACCACCACCGAGGAGCTTTTCTTTCGCGGATACATTGTGCAGGGTGCAAGCCTGATTTGGAGTAACCGTGTCTTTCTGGCGATCGTGTCGGCTGTGATCTTTACCCTGCCGCACGCCACCAATCCAGAGTCACAGGAGGGTGGCTGGATTGGGATGTTCCTCGGACTCTTCGTCGGCACGGGTCTGCTGTTTGCGATCGTTTCATTGATTGACGGCACCACCGAGCTTGCCATCGGCGCACACTTCGCCAACAACATCGCGTACTTTCTCTTGTTTAACTGGTCTGGAAGCTTCTTCGCCACGCCAGCCCTGTTCAGTATTAGCGAGTACCATGCGAGATTTTACGACATCACATCTGTCGTGCTGATTCCCGTTTTCCTGGTGATCGTTTTCCGGGTCTTCAAACGCGACGAGGCATCCGAACCCATTTCCCAGAGCGATCGGAGGGGTTCTTAGTAATCCCATCAAACCCTGAAAACACTATCAAAGGCAATTAGCGATCAGAGCACGAGTAAAGGAGACAAAGATGAGGAACAACACAACCAAAGGAAAGCAGGGAAGCGGAGCGGAAGCGAAAGATTCAACTTACGTGGAGGCTGCCCGGTGGGGTAAGCATCGGGGGTGGCGGTATGTTTTGGGACTGGTGATCATCCTCTTTGCGTGGTTGGTCGTCGGTAGTAGTGCCAGCGTACTCGTCGCGTTCGCGCTCGGCGGACAGGCAGACCCCTCAGTGCTCAGTCCCGTGGAATACTACCTGTTTGTCATGGCGAGTTTCCTGTTCTTCTTCGTGGGAGTCCTTATCGCCGTCTCCCTCGTCCACCGTCGCCACCCCCGGACGCTCATCACGGCGCGGGAGCGGATAGACTGGCATCGGGTCGGTCACGGATTTGTGGCGTGGTTCGTGCCGTACTGCCTGATCGGTGGGCTGGGGCAGTATCTGTTCTACCCGGATACCTTCTCTTTCAACTCCAACCTCATAACCTTCGCACTCTTCGTGCCGCTGGCGCTGGTTCTTACCGCGATCCAGACCACTACCGAGGAGCTTTTCTTTCGCGGATACGTTGTGCAGGGTGCGAGCCTCATCTGGAGCAACCGCGTTTTTCTGGCGATCGTGCCAGCCGTGATATTCACCCTGCCGCACCTCCTTAACCCGGAGGTGTCCGCAGGCGGCTGGCTCACGGTCTTTTCCAACTACTTCTTCGTTCCGGGTCTGGTGTGGACTGTGGTCTCGTTGATTGACGGCACCACTGAACTCGCCATCGGCGTACACTTCGCGAACAACATCGGCGGAGCACTCCTGTTCAACATTACTGGAAGTGCCTTGCCCTCACCCGCTCTGTTCACCATCAGCGAGTATCACGCGACCTACGGGGCGCTAGCAGTGCTGGTTGCAGTACCCGTGTTTCTGGCGATCGCCTACCAGGTGTTCAACCGCGACGAAGCAGCCAAACCCGTTTTCCAAAGCCATCGGAAGAGTCGTCGGTGATCTCGTTCAATCAGCTTTAATCACTTATGAGGAACAATTACCATGCCAACTGTTGAGAACAAAGTTATTGCGATTACTGGAGCGAGTAGCGGTATTGGCGAAGCAACGGCTAGATTACTGGCTCGTCAGGGTTTACGGGTTTTGTTAGGAGCGCGGCGTACCGATCGCCTGGAAGCGATCGCTGCCGAAATTCGCTCTAAAGGTGGCGAAGCAGAATACCGTACTCTTGATGTCACCAACCTCGAAAATATGCAAGCCTTTGTCGAGTTTGCCCAGGACAAATTTGGTCGCCTTGATGTTGTGGTGAATAATGCAGGTTTGATGCCGCTCTCCAGGCTAGAGGTACTAAAGATTGATGAATGGAACCGCATGATTGATGTAAACATTCGCGGTGTGCTTCACGGGATTGCTGCTGCACTACCTCTCTTTAAGCGGCAACGCTCAGGACAGTTTGTCAATCTATCCTCGATCGGCGGGCACAACGTCTATCCAACCGCAGCCGTATACTGCGCCACTAAGTTTGCAGTTTGGGCGATTTCTGAGGGACTGCGGCAAGAATCGACAGACATCCGGGTTACGGTGATTTCGCCTGGAGTGACGGAAACTGAACTTGCCAGCACGATTACGGATTCTGAAGCAGCGGAATGGGTGGAGGGATTTCGTGAGGCAATAATTCCAGCAGATGCGATCGCAAAGGCAATTGCACGTGCGATCGCGCAACCCGCAGAGGTGGATGTGAATGAAATCATTGTTCGACCGATTGGACAAATGAGCTAAATCTCGGATTACCCTTACACAAGAAGACATACAGCGCATTGAATGGGATTTTATTTGTATTGGGCATTGCAGGAATTGCGATGGTTACGATTACGTCGGCTCCATTAGTTGAGCAACAGTTGGCGAAACTGTCTCCAGAAACACTGGAAAAAGTGCCTCCACTGCGGATTTTAATGCTTCTGCAAGGACTAAAGCTTACAGTTCTACTGGCAATCAGCATTCTGATCGGTCAATCCAAGTTTTACACCTTCAAACTAATCTCATGAAAAAGATAATTTTGCTAGCACTGGTGGGTACAGGATTCATAGTAACTATGCCCTTTACAGCACAGGCACTAGATTCAGAAAAAATTGGTCATAACCTTGACCGAGAGCCGAATATGTCAATCGCTCAGTACGATCGCGATCGATATCGTGACAACCAATATCGCCGGCCGTTTGTGGTTTATTACCGCAGCCGTGATGATCGGAAATGGATTTATGAGAGTATCCACTACAATCGTCGCGATGCCCGACGTGCTGCCAGGCGACTGGAGCGGCGTGGTTATCGAACCCGAATTTTAGGATAGAGCCGTTTCAAACTATGAGTTGCCAACACCTAAATTCTACTTGCGTGCTGCCAACCGACTGGAGCGACGTAGTTATCTAACCCACGTTCAAGTGACAGCAAGCCAGTAGGGGGGCAGTACCCACAAAACCTTACTGTGAAGAGTTTTACAAAATAGTGGGCAATGCTCACCCTACTACTTAAATTTTAGGAGAAATAGGAATGATACTTCAGAATTAGGTGGCGTTAGTCACCAGTTGTCATTATATATCTTGGCATTGTATCTACCCAGTATTCTGATGTCTCTAGAAATTAAATCAATGGCAGTTTTGAAACAATTTGGCATTCTATTTGTGTTGGGCATTGCGGGAATTGCGATGTTTACGATTACGTCGGTTCCATTAGTTGAGCAACAGTTGGCGAAACTGTCTCCAGAAAGACTGGCAAAAGTGCCGCCATTGGGAATTCTAATGCTTCTGCAAGGACTACAGTATGCAATTCTACTGGCAATCAGCATTCTGATCGGAATTGGCTGTGCCTATCGCGTTGGATTACGCTCACATTTGATTGACTACTGGGTACTTCATACCCCTAAGATTCCATATTCTGTCATTGAGATGAAATGGAGCTTGGGTGTGGGTGCAGCGACGACAATCATTGTCCTATTGCTCGATTGGTTGATGCAACCTGCCCTACCTGAAGCACTACGGGCAGCCAATACAGAACCAAATTGGGTGAGTTCACTTACAGCAATGCTTTATGGCGGCATCACTGAGGAAATTCTGATGCGTTGGGGCTTAATGTCGCTGCTTGTTTGGATAGCGTGGAAAGGACTAAAACAAGGCGTTACGTTGCCGAGTCAAGGAATTTATCAAGGTGCGATTGTTCTAACTGCTTTGGTATTTGGACTACTACACCTGCCAGCGACTGCCGCGATCGTTCCCCTCACTCCAGTTGTGATTATTCGGGCGTTGTTACTGAATGGGATTGCGGGGACTGCGTTTGGCTGGCTCTTTTGGCAATATTCGCTAGAAGCTGCAATGTTAGCCCATATCAGCTTTCATGCTTTTGCCTTTGTTCTTAGCGGTTTGCTGGCAAGGTTGGCTTAAGTTTTGGAATATATCTCGTAGGGCTAGCACTGCCCACAAAGCTTTATCGTGAAAGGCTTTAAAAATGGGGGACGATGCCCACTACTTGAATTGATGCTCAACTCTACAGTTTTAAAGTGGTGAATCAAATGATTAAGTACAAAGATTTTGCGCCTCGGATTACTGAGCGGGGTCCCTTCGGCGGAGCTTCCGATTACGAAGCCTTCTCTGATGTTGTTAGTGCTGTAAATCAGTGGATCGCAAGTACAACGATACAGGTGATCAATGTTGAAACTGTTGTTCTACCCGATCGGATTGAAGGCACAAGTGATGATGTCTACGGAGTGACGACCAGTAATGCTTTCCACCCAGTGATGATCAGTCAGGGTCTTGCAATCAATTGCTTTCAATGTGTGCGTGTGTGGTACAGAGAATAAGCTTTATTGGAAAGAGAAAAAATGAAACGATTTACTTTGTTTACTTTCCTGTATCTTGCGCTCGGAGTTTGTTTGACGGCGATCGCGCTTGGATACCCAAACCTGCCTTCGCGTCTTCAAACAAGCTTGTTCGCCAGTGCAGGAGCGTCCTACCTTGTTTGTCTCTTCAGTACCTTCCCTTTTTGGCGGGAGGCGACGCTCCGCGTCTATCGCAGACGGAATTCAGCAGTAATTCTACCCTGGTTGGTGATTGGAGTGAACATTATTGTGACGATCTGGGAGCTTCAGAGTCAGAACTGGACAATGGAAGCCATTTTAGGAGCGTTTTCGCGGCTATTAGTCGTCTTAATATTTGCAGAAATCATTGTGATTACATGGCAAGTGAATTCTGAACATTAGTGTCTAAATCGAATGGCACGCTCATTAAGACACAGCCCTTGCCCAGACTGGGAACCCATTCTGGGAGGCTCTGCCTCTTCCTTCATGGTGGCAGAACCAACGATCGCCCTGGATTTATCCCTGAAAGTACTGGCTCATGAAGCGACTGACGGCAAGGTGTGGGTGAGTTACAACGATCTTAATTACTTAAAACAGCGATTTTCTCTCTCGGATGAGTTGGTGGAAAATATCGCTATCATTGCACCTTTAATCAATGAAGCACTTAGTTCCGTAGATCACAAATAAGTTGGAGAATTAGCACGCGATGGCGCAAAGCGCCCGCTCAAAAGGCGATCGCACCTTGGCGTTTTTGAAACAGCATTGTAGTAGCAATCGAGTAATGTCAAACTCATTAATTTTACAACACTCATGAAAATATTTGCGTTCCTCCTGGCTCTGCCAATCAGTATCTTAGCTAATTTTTCCTTAAGAGCTTCTGCTGATTCTACTGCTGGCATCATCCTGAGTACAAAATGCCAGGGTGGGTACAACATCAATATTTGGCAGAATTATACGAACGGTGAACTGCTTTATCGCGCAACCAGTGCCAACGGTAATTTAAGTTTGAATAAAGGAACTAGCCAACCAACAGAAGGTGTTCGAGTGTATAAGTTTCGGAATGGAATTTATGAATATTGGGTATGGGATGGCACGTTGGATAACCCGCAGTCTGGAACTTTAGAGGTGTATAAAAACAACCGTATCTTGATGAAGCAAGCTTGTAGAAAAAGTTGAATGAATGGCACGCTCGTTAAGACACAGCCCCTGCCCTGACTGGTTTCCAGTCTTAAGACTGGGAACGAGACTAAACAAGCCTTTGGGCTTTTCTTAGCGGGACTTAAACATAACAGTAGATGAAAAAAGGGTATAATGCTTAAACAGCATAGCTTTCACGTTGACAAAAGCTCATGAAAGAAACTACCCCCGCAGCCATGCCTCCGTGCTTTGAAAGATGGTGTCAACGGTTTGACGATTTGTTTAGTCATAAGGCTCAAAAAAGAGAGTTTAGGCATTATATAGGGGGATTATTGGGCGAAAGTGAAAGAAAAAACCTGTCTCAAATGGCAGAAAACGCGGTAGAGGTGAGTTATCACCGATTACACCACTGTCTTGATGCAGTCGCTCATGGGGGAAACCCCCAAGACCGCGCTGCATCGCTTTTTAACCGAAGCGCCTTGGTCTAGTGATCGGGTGAATGAGCGTCGCTTAGAAATCATGAACAAGTGTAGTCAGACGAAAATTAGTAGAGGCTTTAGTTTAATAATTGATGATTCTGGTCATAGAAAGAGTGGGAATTTTACTGCTGGAGTAGGGAGACAATATATCGGAGAAATTGGCAAAACAGAGAATGGAATAGTAGTAGTAACAACACATTTATATGATGGAAGAAAAAGCTTACCGTTAGATATAGAGCTATATCAACACGCTGATTCGTTATCTCAAGGAAAGCAAGACCCGCTATTTGAGAAGAAACCAGAACTAGCACTTCCCGTTAATAGATAAAGTTATAAACAGAAAATATCAACCTGGGATAGTAATTGTAGATGCAGGATATGGCAACAATACATCCTTTTTATTAGAGTTAGAGAAACGAAAATTGAAGTATTTAGGAGGATTAGCCAAAAATCGGAAAGTAAATGTTGTTCAAAAAGATAATAACCAACAAACAATCAAGTTAGATGAATTAGCGCAGAGTCTACCCCAAGAGGCTTTTGTAGAAATACAACTGAAGTTGGATAAACCTAAAACACTATGGGTAGTAACTAAAGAAGTAGAAATATCATGTCTAAGTGGAAAGCGAAATATTGCTATCGTCATGAACGCTGCGACTTTTTCACAAGCTACTGATATTGACTATTTTATTACCAATGTTGATTCATCAATTGTCACCCCACAATGGATAGTTGACACCTATAGTTCAAGAAATTGGGTAGAAGTTTTTTATCGGGAAGCCAAGGGATGGTTAGGGCTAAAAGAATATCAAGTTCGAGATAAAAGAAGTCTACTTCGCCATTTTATCTTAGTTTTTTGTGCTTATACTTTTATCCTTTGGCATCGAATGACTGGGGGTTTGAGACGAAGGTGGGCTTCCAAACCTTTGAACACTTTTACTGAAGCTTTAGAGGCTTTTAGAACAGCCATGTCTTTTCGTTTTTTTGATTGGTTGACGACCAACCGTGACGTATTTGCCTCTTATAAAGCCAGTTTGGGCTACATTTGGGCTTAATTTTTGTTTAAGTCCCGTTAGGCGGTAGCCCAATAATCCCCTTAATTATTCCCTTGCTAATCAGATTTTTCCGAATTTCCGCCTCTGCATTTCCCCGAAACAACACCCCATGCGGCAGAATGATTGCTCCCTTACCGTTGCTTTTCAGAGAACGCACCATGTGCAGCAAAAAAGCATAGTCCCCATTTTTAGCCGGAGGGATACCATAGCCTTCAAAGCGTTGAAACTTATCCTTAGCTAAATCAATTCCGTTACTCCAAGCCTTAGATGAAAAGGGAGGATTAGCCACAGCAAAATCAAAGGTTTTCAGGCTACCATCCGCTTCTTTAAAGTAAGGACTTGATAAAGTATTGTCCTGCCAAATCTCTGCCGTATCATGTCCGTGGAGAATCATGTTCATCCGAGCCAAGGCGCGGGTAGCGTTGTCCATTTCCTGTCCGTAGATACTTAAACCCTGTTCCGCCTCATCCGCAGCTTTAATTAACAGAGAACCACTACCACAGGTGGGGTCATAAATTGTTTGTTCTTGGCTTTGGGCTGAGTTAACGCCAATAACTTTAGAGATGACGCGGGAGACTTCCGCCGGGGTATAAAATTGTCCCTTACTTTTACCTGATTGCGTCGCAAAGTTCCGCATCAGGTACTCATATGCATCGCCTAGAATATCATCACCATCAGCGCGATTTTTACTAAAATTCAGTGCTGGGTTCTCAAAAATACGCACCAAATTGGAAAGCCTGTCCTGCATTTCCTGACCTTTACCCAGCTTGTCGGTATTATTGAAATCAGCTACATCAATAACACCCTTTAAATCATTAGCTTCGGCTAACTTGGCGATAATTGTATTGATACCATCCCCAATCTCTTTCTTTCCTTTGAGGGCAACAATATCCTGAAAGCTTCCACCTTGAGGCACTTCAATCAAGGCATCTGCTACACCTGCATATTTATCGGATACATATTTAACAAATAATAATACCAGTACATAATCTTTATACTGCGAGGCATCCATACCGCCCCGCAGTTCATCACAACTTTTCCATAAAGAAGTATAAAGTTCACTTTTCTTAATTGCCATTTTGTCCAGCCTGCAACAGACATCCCCTGCTCAACTTTGTCAAACGTTCTTAAGTCCGTCTGACACTTTGCCTTGAAATTTTTATATTGTGCAAAGAATGAATAACATACCACACACAAGGCCTTTGCTCATGTAGTGGCTGAGGATATATGTTATACCACGATTCTAAAAATTGTCTTATATGTAACGGATACATAACTATTACTACGGTTTCTGCTTCTTTTCTCGTTCTTCAACCGCCTTACTGACAATTCGCACCACAAGATTACTGATGGGACGGTCTTCTTCCTCCGCCCACCTCACCAACGCCTCATGGATATCTTTGGGGAAATATATTGAAGTTTGTACGCGATCGCTCTGGCTCATTAACTCTAAAAGGATTTATCGCCAATCCATCATAACCTTACAACCTTGTTACAAGGCTAAATAATGTTTAACAATGTGTAGCAATGTTTTGTGGTAAATTGAAAACATTACTAAGCATGAATTTAATTTTTAAAAAATTTTTTGGTAAAGGTAAATCAGCAATTAGCCTAATTACACAGATAAAAAATATTTATTTTATGGAGTTGTTGCCGCTATGAGTTCCACTAGTGGAAAAAATCTCACCAATCCAATCTTTAGAACCATAAGCTGTGATTTAAGTGCTAAAGAAGATGTACTTCGTAAAGTATGGGAAGAAATGTCCCAAAAAAATGCTCCTCTGATTGTTCAATTATTGAAATCTGTAAGTGAGCAACCAGAATTTGAAGCTAATAAAGAGAATGGAACAATAACTAAAAGAGAAATCACAAAATTACGTAGAGATATAACAGAGAATTCTGATTTGAAAGAACAGTCAGGTCGTCTTCGCTCATCAGCAGATTCTCTAGTCACAGAGGCGTATTCTTCATGGCTTAGACTATACCAAGTACGAAAAAATCAAAAAGAAGGTAAAGAATATTTTCTCAAAAATATACTTAAAAGTGATGTTGAGCTTGTAGAACAGAGTAATTGCGATTTACAGACAATACGTTGTAAAGCAAAAGAGATACTGAGCCAGGTAGAAGAATTTATAGAACAAATTAAGAATAAACCAAAGATAAATCAAACCAAATTAGCAAAGAAAAAGAATAATAAATCTAATAAAAGCAATAAGGCTATCGACAAAATATTAAATCGTTTTTTTATTGGAAATCTTGATAAAACTTTAACCAATACCCTATATGAGATTCATAGAAAATCACCGGATAGTTTAACGCAGTGTGCAGTTGCTTACCTAATCAAAAATGATAATAAAGTTAGTGAGGCAGAGGAAAATTTCACACAATTGAATAAACGTCGCGCTGCAAAAGAAATCGAAATTAAACGTTTAGAAACACAGATACAGAATACTCGATTACCTATACATTATGGTAGAGATATAACAGGAGAAAAATATAGTCAAGCATTTGAAAAATTAGTTAATCAAGTGCCTCAAGATAATGAAGAGTTTGCAGAATGGATAGCTATTTTACTAAAAAAAGTATCATCCTTACCATACCCAATACTTTATTGCAGTGGTGATTTAAGCTGGTATAAAGATGAGAAAGGAAACATTTTTGTTTACTTTAATGGCTGGGCTGAATACCACTTTCAAATTTGTTGTGATAAACGCCAACTTCGCTTTTTTGAACGCTTTTTAAAAGATTACAAAGCTTTGAAACCAAGTAAAAAAGAAGAAGAAAAGGTTTCAGGTAGCTTGGTTACACTACGTTCTGCACATTTGTTATGGCGGCAAGGTAAAGGTAAAGGTGAACCGTGGAAAGTCAATAAATTAGCCCTGCATTGTACCTATGATGCTCGTTTATGGACAGCAGAAGGTACAGAAGAAGTGAGACAAGAAAAGACTGATAAGGCTCAAGCAAAAGTAAATAAAGCAGAAAGTAATGAGAATCTCAATAGTGAGCAACAGAAAGAGCTGACTAAAAATAAATCTTCGTTGTCTCGGCTTAAGAATTCATTTGCTCGTCCTAGTAAACCACTTTACAGAGGTCAATCTAACATAATTGTTGGTATTAGTTTCCATCCTGTCGAATTAGCAACACTCGTTGTAGTTGATATCAATACAAAAGAAATACTCATCTGTAAAACGGTCAAAGAGCTACTAGGTGATGCTTTTCCCCTGTTAAGCCGTAGGAGAAGACAACAAGTGCATTTTCGTAAGGAGAGAGAAAAAGCTCAGAAAAAAGATTCTCCATGTCATCTAGGAGAGTCAAAACTAGGGGAATATGTTGATAGACTACTGGCAAAACGAATAGTGGAAGTCGCTAAGGAATATCAGGCTAGTTGCATTGTATTGCCTGGATTAAAAGGTATTAGGGAAATTCGTACTAGCGCAATTCAAGCAAAGGCAGAAACTAAATTTCCAGGCGATATCAATGTACAAGAATTATATGTAAAGGAATATAATCGCCAGATACACAATTGGAGTTACAGCAGACTTCAAGAATCTATAAAGTCAAGAGCTGCTGAATTGAAAATTACTATTAAATTTGGTAAACAGCCTTCTCATAGTACTCTACAAGAACAAGCAATAAATCTAGCATTGTCTGCTTAGTAAGGCAAAATTCCTACTGTGGGTAGATAAATTTCTACCGGTATATTGTATTATTTAGTGTAATCAATCGGTGCCATCTATTATGATGCAACAGTATCACCCCTTTGTTGAGATACTGTGAGAATGGGTTAGTTTAATGACGCTTGAAAAAGTGTCTTCTTTCTGGCCCTGGTAGCTGCCGACTCTACCTGTGCGTTCATCTAAATGTTTGTTAGCAGTAATTGTTTGGGTAAGCAAATGCTGCTTTTAGATGAGAAAGGACTCGCACCGAGACGCATGGGAAGTATAAGGTGTTAGGGTTCCAAACAACCCAGAACCTTAGCTCTTGACATCAAACTCTATCAGCTTGGTGTTGGGTGCCAGAGCGGCCTGTATAACTGAAATCTTTGATTTTGGTTTTACGAGGAACTTCTATCTCTTACTTTATAGCAAAGTAAGGGTACGGGTATACCGTCACGGTGGCTACCGAACACCACCCCCTAATTTTTATTTTTGGCAAGTCAAAGCAGAGGCAAAATCCCCTGGGATATGCCAAATTGCTAAAACTCTTATGTTGACTGAATTTGAGAATTTTCAAGGCGAATCAAAGTTTATTTATTGGCGATAGAAAATACGCTTTTAAGTAGACTTGCCAAATTGCCTGTGAAAAACAGTGAAGATAAGCGTTTGACAAGTCAGGGTTTCAACAACCCTCACGGTAGGCGGTGAGTTGAAAGTATATCAAACTGTATTTTCAGTCGACGTTACTTGCGTTTCAACAACCCTCACGGTAGGCGGTGAGTTGAAAGAACTTTGATTAACTCCCTTGACAACTGCATCGTAAGTTTCAACAACCCTCACGGTAGGCGGTGAGTTGAAAGCAGCACGGGGGATTGGCGCGTCTTGTTTTAAAGTCAAAGTTTCAACAACCCTCACGCTAGGCGGTTTTATATCGTATAATTAGTTATTAGGGTGGTATGAAAGGAGCGCTGCGATCGCACGATGTAACGCAGCATTTTTATAGAAATAAGTCCTTTTCTTGACTGAGACTAACAAGGTGAATGCAAAAGCACTGAAGTAATCTTTAGTTATATAATATTAAGCTGGCTGTAACATTGTTGATTGGAGTCCATATCTGTGACTAATTTTCCTAGTAATTTTGGACAATAATTCTTTAAAACTGGTTTCAACTCTGGACAATAATTCTTTAAAACTGGATTGATAGCTGAAAGTTAGGGAAATACGTAAATTATGTCGTTTAGCACTGTCAAATTGGACAATAATTCTTTAAAACTGACAATAATGATTTAATGGACATGTCGATTAACTAATTATTTGTCGTCTTAACAAAATAATGTCGTCAAAGATAAAATGTTTGAAAACGTTGCTAAATAAGTGTTTGCAGCGTTTTTTAGTATGTCAACAATCAAGACCGAATTTAACATTTTAATTGTCGTATATTAAAATATTCACAAATTTTATGTCGTTTTTTCAGATTTGAGTTTTCCAAATTTTTTGGAATGTATAACAAATTAGTTGTCGCTTTTTAGCAAAAATAGTGCTATTATAATATTATTTAGTATATATGTACTAAATAATACATTCTCATACCAAAAAGTTACTACTTCCATTGACGGGTCAACCGCTTTAGGAAGATTGGATGTTAGCGCACAATAGCGAGTTTGATATTACTGTTTTGAGCATGAATCAAGTTTTCCTATGGATGAAATGCCCATCTTCAATCAAAATGACGAATCTCTGCTTTTTGAAAACAACGCTGATATAGATGAAATTCAGGATGATGAATCAGAAGAAGCAAACCTAATTTTTACGGAATTATCAGCTGAGGCAAAAATCAAAATGGAAGTGATCCAAGGTCTATTTGAACCATGCGATCGCAAAACCTATGGTCAGAAGTTAAGGACAGCAGCAGAAAAACTGGGTAAGACTGTACGAACAGTCCAGCGTCTAGTCAAAAAGTATCAACAAGATGGTTTATCTGCAATTGTTGATACCCAGAGAAATGACAAAGGTAGTTATCGGATAGACCCTGAGTGGCAAAAGTTTATTATCACAACCTTTAAAGAAGGCAATAAGGGTAGCAAAAAAATGACTCCTGCTCAGGTGGCGATGAGAGTCCAAGTTAGGGCAGAACAGTTAGGCTTAAAAAAATACCCTAGCCACATGACAGTTTATAGAGTTCTTAATCCTATTATTGAGCGTCAAGAGCAGAAACAAAAACAGAGGAATATTGGATGGCGAGGGTCAAGAGTATCCCATAAAACTCGTGATGGACAAACTTTAGATGTACGTTATAGCAACCATGTTTGGCAGTGCGACCATACAAAGTTAGATGTCATGCTGGTTGATCAGTATGGTGAACCATTGGCTAGACCTTGGTTGACAAAGATTACAGATAGTTATTCTCGCTGCATTATGGGTGTTCATGTGGGCTTTGATGCACCCAGTTCTCAAGTGGTTGCCCTAGCATTACGTTATGCTATTTTGCCAAAGCAATACAGTGCAGAATATAAACTTCTTAGCGAATGGAGAACTTCTGGCATACCTGAAAATCTTTTCACTGATGGTGGTAGAGATTTTCGTTCTGAACACTTAAAACAGATTGGTTTTCAATTAGGCTTTGAGTGCCATTTACGCGATCGCCCTAGTGAGGGTGGCATAGAAGAACGTAGCTTCGGCACGATTAATACAGAATTTCTCTCTGGTTTCTATGGCTATTTAGGTTCCAATATTCAGGAACGTTCTAAAACAGCAGAGGAAGAAGCTTGCTTAACTTTACGGGAATTGCACCTACTGTTAGTTCGCTACATTGTTGACAACTATAATCAGCGTCTTGATGCACGGACAAAAGACCAAACAAGGTTTCAACGATGGGAAGCGGGACTACCTGCTCTACCAAAAATGGTTAGGGAGCGGGAATTAGATATCTGTTTGATGAAAAAGACTCGGCGCAGCATTTATAAAGGCGGATATCTCAGCTTTGAAAATATTATGTATCGCGGTGACTACCTGGCTGCTTACGCAGGGGAAAATATTGTACTCAGGTATGACCCTAGAGATATTACAACTGTTTGGGTTTACCGAATAGAGAAAGGCAAGGAAGTGTTTCTGTCTGCTGCTCATGCGCTGGATTGGGAAACAGAGCAATTATCTCTAGAAGAGGCTAAAGCGGCTAGTCGAAAAGTTCGCTCCGTTGGTAAAACCCTCACTAATAAATCTATTTTAGCTGAGATACATGACCGTGATACTTTCATCAAGCAAAAGAAAAAGAGCCAAAAGGAACGCAAGAAAGAAGAACAAGCTCAAGTTCATTCTGTTTATGAACCCATCAATCTGAGCAAGACAGAACCCCTAGAAAATTTACAAGAAACACCGAAACCTGAAACTCGAAAACCCAGAGTCTTTAACTATGAGCAACTTCGTCAAGATTATGATGAGTAGATTTCATTGAATTTACAGGATTTTAGTAAACATATTCAGACGTTAAAACATTATTGATTTTCGACAACAATCAGAATCATGAAAGATGATTATTGGCAGAAATGGATACAGAATTTATGGGGAGATGAACCCATACCAGAGGAATTACAGCTAGAAATTGAACGCCTCCTTACTCCCAGTGTTGTGGAATTAGAGCATATACAAAAAATTCATGATTGGTTAGATGGTTTGCGTCTTTCCAAACAATGTGGTCGAATTGTTGCACCTCCAAGAGCAGGTAAATCTGTTACTTGTGATGTATACAGACTATTAAATAAGCCCCAAAAAAGAGGAGGTAAGAGAGATATTGTACCTGTTTTATATATGCAAGTTCCAGGAGATTGCTCATCAGGTGAGTTATTGGTTCTGATTCTGGAGAGCTTGAAATATGATGCAACTTCAGGAAAACTAACTGACCTTAGAAGACGAGTACAAAGGCTACTCAAGGAATCTAAGGTTGAAATGCTGATTATTGATGAAGCAAACTTTCTGAAATTGAATACTTTTAGTGAAATTGCTAGGATTTATGACCTGTTGAGAATTTCAATTGTTCTGGTAGGCACAGATGGTTTAGACAATCTCATTAAAAAAGAACCTTATATTCATGATCGATTTATCGAATGTTACAGATTACCGTTGGTATCAGAGAAAAAATTTCCTGAATTAGTAAAAATTTGGGAAGAAGAAGTATTATGTTTACCCCTGCCATCTAATCTCATCAGGAATGAAACTTTATTACCTTTGTATCAAAAAACAGGTGGCAAAATTGGTTTGGTGGATCGGGTATTGAGAAGAGCTTCAATCTTAGCGTTGAGAAAAGGATTGAAGAATATTGATAAAGATACTTTGGCTGAAGTTTTGGATTGGTTTGAATAATGGAAATCGGTGCGGAAGAACCTCGCTTTTTTGAAGTAGAACCCCTGAATGGAGAAAGTTTAAGTCATTTCTTAGGCCGCTTTCGCCGAGAAAATTATTTAACCTCTAGCCAATTGGGTAAATTGACTGGACTTGGTGCAGTTATTTCACGTTGGGAAAAGTTATACTTCAATCCCTTCCCGACTCGGCAGGAGTTGGAGGCTTTGGCAACCGTGGTGAGAGTCAATGCAGATAGATTAACCGAGATGTTACCACTCAAGGGGGTGACGATGAAGCCCCGACCAATTAGATTATGTGCTGCTTGCTATGCAGAATATCCTTGTCACCGAATTGAGTGGCAATTTAAGGACAAAATGAAATGCGATCGCCACAATTTACGCTTGTTAACCAAATGTATTAACTGTGAAACTCCTTTCCCAATTCCCGCAGATTGGGTAGAAGGTGAATGTTCTCACTGTTTTTTGCCTTTTGCAACAATGGCGAAGCGTCAGAAGTCTCGCTAAAAAATGCGATCGCCCATAGGGACAAATTTCCGTTTAATCCGCTTTTTTCGACGATAGTAAAAAGCTTGAAGAATTTTGGCTGTATTTGATGTCTGTACGTGAGAGCAGATTTTATTTGCTGGAGTGGGCGGCGATCGCTATTCAGTTAGTTGAGAATAGTAGCTATAAGCCTTAAACTGGTGGCTAAGCTAAAAGACATTTAATTTGCAGAACTAAATTTCATGAAATTCTTGTGGGGTGGGCATCTTGCCTCCCCAGTATATGCAAATTCAATGCACAACAGCTTAGTTTTTAAAATTGCAATCTTAAGTATAAAAATAGTTTTTTAACTTATATTTATACTGAACAATAATTTAATTTTATCTATAGCTAAAAACAATAAAATCATTACAAGGCAATAGCTTCACTTTGTTTACATATAAACAAAGTGAAGAAAATCAAAACCAAAATGAAATCTAATTCAGTATCACTAAGCACAACCATGATTACAGGAGTCAAAGAGTTCTAAAAATTCTTTAACTACCTCCTCTGGATTTTTTAAACACTTTGGAGCAGTAAAGAGACTAGATTGGATTCCTTCTTTAGTAAAGGTTCTATCACGTTTATAGTCAGACTATTAACAAGCAAATTTATGATCCTCTTAGAGACTTTACTAGCTACAACACCCTTGGAAGATGCCTGAACGCAGATTTGTTTACAAGAACGTAGATTAAGATTCTGGCAAAGCGTTATCTTCTTTTTGAGATTGGATTATATTATTTGCTTTATCTCTTAGGTTGTTACGGAAATCTACAACATTTTTCATAATTTCTCCACATTCATTTTTAACAGAATAATACCCGTAAATATTTTTTATTTCTAAACTTTCCATCTGCATGACATGGGCAAATGATAATGTAGCTTGGTCTGAAGTTTCTAAATGATCGACAATTAAATCTGTTTTTGATAATCCTAACTCTTGTCTTAGTTCTTTTGTATCTTTATTTAAAAGTATTTTATAGTCTTGTCTAGTTATATGTCCTTGTGATATTGGTTGTACTCCATGTATTTTCAATACTCGTTTTCTGTCACTGTAAGAATTTTTATGTCTTTTTCGAGTTTCAGCTTTAAGCAAATTTGCTTGATTTCTCTGGGCTTTTAATAATTCTTTTAACTGCCTTTCACAATTTAGAAAATACTTTCTAACCTCTTTGCCTCTAGCAGTTCCAGCTAACATTGCAAAAGATTTAAAACAGTCAAGGGTCAAAAAAATCTCTTGCCTATTATTTGGCTGAAACCCAGATGCAGTAACGTCTCCCGTTTTTGCGGGAGCTTCTATAATGTAATCAGAGCCAAGCTCAAAATTTGATGACAAACAAGTTTTTGCATGGTCTTTTCTGCTGTATCCAAGCCATTGCCAAGCATCATCTAACGACACAGGAAATTCTTTATCGGAATTGAGCATAGAAAAAACCAAAGCAGGTGAAAGTTCAGACATTTTTAGCTCCTTTTTTTTGTTTTAATTTTTTTGGTTTGACATGTCTATTTAAAATTAAAATACTGAAACTAAAGTTTAGCAGATGCTTCACACTGCTTTGCAATATGTACCTGGTTGGGTTGCAGCACATTAGCTTCTCTAGCACGCAAGAAGACTTTGCATACTGCTGGAAGTAATTCCGCTTTATATCCCAAAGACTCACCTCTGTACCCACCTCCCTTTAATGACTTAAATCTTATTGGAAATGAAGCACACCTCAAATCCTCTGATATAAAGGTTTCTAGGTTTTTTGCAGCCAAAAAAGGGGGTAGGTAGGTCAACACCTGGAAATACCCTCCTCTACTACTACGACCAATAATTTCAGTGAAATCTTTTTGGGTTAAGACCATGCTCCCATCTTCAAGAACAGCACAGGAAATTAGGGATTCTCCAATCTTTAACGTGCCCTCATGAGTCGCTTTCAGAATTTTCTCAGCCATGTTATGTTATCATTAGTTAATTTTGTTTGGACGGTAGGGCAATCGAAGCCCTCAGCGCTGAGTTTAGGACGCTCGTCTGGCTGCCTAGCACCGCCCATGAATGTATTTGCGGCAGTGCATAGCCTTGCCGCTTTTTGTATTGTGCATAACTCAAGTTATTTGTTTTTTTCAGCAAATATTTTCTGCCTGACTAACATACGCGCTCTAGCTAAAAGCTCTTCAGTAGATTCTTCTTTATTAATCGATGCTTGAGATGAGGATATTTTTTTTTCAAGTTCTGCAATTCTATTATTTAGCTGTGTAATTTTTTCATTGAATACTTCCGTAACGCCTTCTGTAATTGTTTCGATTAAAGTATTAGATGCTTCGTCTATCATTTCTAATACTTCACCCATAGTTACTGTTCGAGTGGACAATTCATCAAAGCTGATTTTTTCTAAAGCTTGATTTTCATCAATCCAATCATCTTCATTTTCTTCATCTAGTTCATCTAGTTCATCTACTATTTCGTCTTTATCTTCTTCATTTTCTTCATCTAGTTCATCTAGTTCTTCATTTTCTATTTCAAGGTCTTCTAACTCTTCGTCTAAAATACCTTTCTCAATAGCGTATTCTTCATAGCTAACATTTCGTTTTTTCATGATAGCTTGAACTATAGACAACGCTTTTTCCCGATCAATTAAGTTGGTAAAATAATACAGTAAAGCATTACCACTTTTAGTGGTTGTAATAAACGGGATGTCTAGCCCTGGAATAATTAGTTCCCGCATTTTTTTTAATCGTATAGAAATAGAGGGATTGGATAAACCCATGTATTCCATCAAATCCTCTACTCTAACGGGTCGTTTTTCAGATATATTAGCTATTAAAATATACTCTAATATAAAGCAATCTTTTTTATCCCTATTGTACAAAACAGGATAAATTGCATCTGTTAACTCTTGAGCGGATAAGTTGAATTGAGATAATGAAGGCAGCACTTCTGGGAGTTGACTTTCTTGGTGTTTACCGTTTATACTAGATTGCATTGAAAAATTCACCTGCAATAAATCCAGGTGTCTAGGTTGATAAATAAATTGGCTACAGAGCCAACACTTTAACTACAAGTTTCTCAGGCTCAGGTTAAGTGTTAGTTTTGTAGCTTGTATTGAATTGAAGGGGGAGTTTTTACTCCCCTTTCACATTTTTATCACATACTCCAAAAAATATCAAGAAAAAAAGCTAATTATTGCTTGGTTTTCTCTTAAAGTATTAAAATTCATAAAATAATTGTTGTCTCTAAGATTTCTTTTCGTTTTCAAGCCAAGATTTACATTAGTCAACTTCGATAGTACTAATATACTATCGAAGTTGACTCTATTGTCTTCTTTGTAGGTACTCAAGTGTCCATTTTGAAGAAAACTCCTCAAATGGGAACCAGCGACCAGTATTTTCTTGAACCCAAGTAGAGCCATCGTTTTCTTTCCGGCTCCCGATCACAATTCCAAATTCTCTAGCTAAGCCATGCCATTGAGCAAATATATCTGCTGGATGAGTTTCGCCAAGGGGTTTATTGGGTTGCCACGCACCGTCAATAGCTTTAGAAAGCCATCCCCCAGGGTTTGGAATCACTTTATGCTGCAATTGCTCTTTTAATGCCTCAATCGCGTTTAAAACCACCTTTTCCTCAGCATTTCTTATCTTGGCAGTAAGGGTAGTGTTTAATGCGATAGCTAAAGCGTCTAACTCGTTTTTGATGGTGTTGCTAATCTTCCCTGCCTTTTTAGATGAGAAGCTTCGTGTGTTTGGCTCGTCGGATGACGAGTGCTTGGGTAACTGAGATTGACATGACTGCAACTCTTCTTGTAGCTGGAGGTTCTGTTTTTCAAGATATTCTACTTGGTGTTCTAATTCCGAAACTGATAAAATTCGTCCATAAGCGACTTCAAGCTGCTCTCTTAGCCCTCTATTTTCAGCTTCAACCTTTTTCACTCTTTCCTTGAGGGTTTTGATGATTGTATCTTTGGAAGCATCTGAAGCTTTTTGCTTTACTGGGACTTCCTGAGATTTAGGATGATTCTGCCTCAAACCTTCAATTTTTTCTTTAATTTTAGGTTGCTTGTAGAGCCAAGCTTTACTAACCCCAGAAGCATCAGCCACGGTATTAAAGTTAATAACCCGTTTTTCTTGAATTAGCTTTTGGATTCCTTGTTCTACTTTGTCAAATGTCTCCTGACGCTTCCTCTGAGCGTTACTACGCAATCCTTCAACATTACGCTCAACCGTCATTTGATTCCACCTCCAATGCTGTAATGATTTTTTCTAGATTGGATTTCACCTTTTGGTTCATCTCAACTTGGCGCATCCAGCCATTAGCCTCAGCTTTTTGGATAATCTGGTTAGTTTGCTCTAGCTGCTGTCTATGCTCTGACAAATACTCGGCAGTTGTACGAAAATGAGTACAGGTTAAACAAGCGTTCGCATGAGGACATCCCTGAGAAATTGTAGGCAAAGCACAAGAGCCATTTGGCAATGCTTGAGCCTGAATAGTTCGCTTAAACCACTGCAAATCTGCTATGTCTGCTTCTATATTGTTTGGCTCAACCACTTGCCCTAAAATATTAACGACCTTACCTTGGTATTTAGCAATTTCTTCCTTCATTGTCTGGTCGTGGATATGAGCATAAACAGAAGTCATATTAGGTGATTCATGCCCTAAATATCTCTGAACAAAGCCATTGATATTGATAAGCAGCATCAAACAATAGCTTCGCATCGCTAAGACACTTGTATCGGCTACTTGATGCTAATTTTTGACTTGCCAGATATATTGTGTACTCAGTAACGACATTGCGATCTATATTTTCTGGTGTGATATCTGGGTAGTTTTCTGCTAAGAAATTTGACAATTTTCTGATTGAACTAAGAGGATGTTTAAAAAGTATTATGCGAAACATCAAAGTCATTCAAGACCTAACCCCCTGACCCCCTTTCCGACGCGGAAAGGGGGAATTCAAAGCCTATCGACCTTTCGGGGAGAGGAATGGAAGCGGGGTTTTGAGTATACTTTACGACTTTCCAAACATCCTCTAAGCTTCTCTTATACAGAAGCAAATGTAATGGAACTCAAGCAAACTTTTAAATAAGTTTTTGCTGTTCGTTTCAACCAGTCCTGCTTTATAGGGACAAAATTTAGCTTATAACTGGATTTACCTACACCACCTTCAACTCCCAATGCACGACAATCCCAAACATCTTTAGAGGATGTTTTAAAAGTAGGGGGTATTGTAAGAAAGCTCACAAGGCGTATGCTGAAATTTGTAGAAACCAGCACCCTGTGAGCGAATGACTAAAGCATACCGTAGTAATCTGACATGGGAACAATGGGAATTAATTGCAGACCTATTCCCAGAATCAAAACCAGGGGGTCGTCCCCGAAAATTAGCATTATTTGCGATCGTGAATGCAATTCTCTATGTTCTGTGCGAAGGTTGTACATGGCGAGGTTTGCCAGGAGATTTTCCGGCGTGGTCAACGGTTTATGGTTATTTTTGGAGATGGGGAAAAGATGGTACATGGTTGAAGGTTCATGACCAACTCTATCGGTGGGTAAGGGTAGACTCAGGACGTGATAAGAGTCCATCAGAAGCGGCGGTTGATAGTCAATCAGTAGAAACAGCAACGATGATTACTGTTGATGTCGGCTATGACGCAGGAAAAAAGATACATGGGCGCAAGCGACATCTAAGTGTAGATTTGTTAGGGCTAGTTTTGCGGGTCTTGGTAACGTCTGCAAGTGTTCCAGAACGTGAAGGAGCGAAAAAAGTCCTCAAACGAGTTCACAATACAGGCAATCACGTCAAAAGGTTAAACATCATTTGGATGGACGGAGGATACCGAGGCGAAGAATTTATGCATTGGGTGATGGATATGTTTCGGTGGATTGTAGAAATTGTTCTTCGACCATTGGAGAAAAAAGGTTTTGTCCATTTACCAAAGCGTTGGGTTGTCGAAAGAACTTTTGGATGGCTCAATTGGTGTCGCCGTTTAAGTAAAGATTATGAAAGGCTACCCAAAACTTCGGAGACTTTTATATATATAGCGATGATTCGTATCATGGTCAGACGACTAGCATAATTTTTGACTCAATTTGACTTTTAAAACATCCTCTTAGAATACTCAAGCTTGGGATTAATAGTTATTTCAGGAGACTCTTGATTTGCATCCAGTGCCTCTGGTGTAAAAGTTTTGCAGCACCGCTTACATATATAAATTTGAGTACCAGACGAATTTTTACCATTTTTTCTGAAGCTGGTGCTTTTACACCTGGGACAGTTGATAAGCTGATAAACATTATTCTGGTTCTGAATTGCTTTCTGATTCTGCGTCATATCTATTGCTCAAGTATTGGCTTAATTGTCGTTTCATGTCCTCATTGCTGACATGAACGTAGGTGTTGATTGTAGTTTGAATGCTGGCATGGTCTAATCTCTTTTGCACATAAGCCATGCCCACACCTTGACGAATTAGCTCTGTAGCGTGAGTATGCCGAAAAATATGGGGGTGAACAGCAATACCAGTTTTCCTTTTGAGGCGCTGTTTTGATAGCAGAATTCCTTGGCGAGACAAGAAAAAGGGTAAAAGTAATCCATTCATTTAGTATAAATTTTTACATTTTAATAAAACTTGAGGAATGATTCCTGTCAAGTGTAATATTTCAGTGCTATCATAAATAGCTTTTTGCATTTTTAACGTTTAATAGTGCAAATGTACTATAAAATTAGGGTACACCGAGTATCCGGTTCCGGTTATAAAATATGGCACGTGGCGAAATTCTCAGAAAACTCTTCAAAAGCTTCTCTCGCAATGAGAGAGAAGAGTTTTTAGCTGCCGCCAAGGAACTGATTGAAGAAGAAAGAAATAAAAATCACATACTGCTTGCTAGGGATCTGGAAAAGCTGCTTGAAAACGGTAATGGATACACAAAACCCCTAGCAGCTAACCCTACCCCCTGGAACCAGTTTCCTGAACCACCTAAAGACAAGGATACTGGACTGGCTTTGCTTGAGGTAAAACAATTTGATCTCACCTGGGATCACATTGTCCTCAGTGAGAAAATTTTTGATATCCTGCAAGAAATTGTCCTTGAAAACCGCAAGCAAGACATACTCGCAGCCTATAATCTCAAGCCTAAAAACAAATTACTATTCTGCGGCCCGCCTGGCTGTGGTAAAACCCAAACCGCAAAAGTCCTCTCCAGCTCACTAGGTCTGCCACTTGTTTACGTCAACCTAACGGCAGTATTCTCTTCTTACTTAGGTGAAACGGCAACGAATCTTCAGAAGATTTTTACCTACATCGAAAAGGGTGAATGGCTTGTTTTGTTTGATGAGTTTGATGCGATCGCCCGCGACCGGGATAATTTAAATGAACATGGTGAAGTCAAACGGTTAGTTAATAGCCTGCTACAACTCATCGATAACGCAACTAATCAAAGCATATTTGTCGCAGCCACTAATCATGAAAAACTTCTAGACAGTGCAGTTTGGCGACGATTTGATGAAGTTATTTTTTTTGATAACCCATCACTTGAACTGCGGACGGCTCTTTTAAGTCGTTATTTATCTGCTATCCGTTATACTGCTATTAATCTGTCTACCTTTGCTGCTCGACTTGAGAATGCGACTGGAGCAGATATAGAGCGTATTTGCTCTGATGCGATTAAAGCCGTGATTCTACGGGGTGAACGTACCTTGACGGCTGATGATTTAGAAGTAGCTATAGGCCGTTTTGTCGCAAGACAAAGTATAATAGCAAACTCAAGATAACTATTTACGTCTAATCACGATGGGTAGTCAGTTTGAACACCTGAAATTACCGAGAATAATAAGCATTGAATTACCTCGGCGATCAACTGGTGGTTTTGGGGGTACAAAACGTACTAATGTCAGTGAACACGGTAAGCTGCTATTAGATCAAATTTCTACCCTAATTGAGCCTGTTAAGCAAAAAACTAGCCCTTTTCGTCTCGATCCAAAACTAATTTTTAAGATAAAAGTTGCTGAAAAACATTCTTTTTCGGACGACTTGGTAACTCAGATAGGACTAAATGTCTTAGCACGAGAACCTAGTAAAGCTATTGTTGTATTTTCATCTGACAATGAGCTAACTGAATTCAAAAAGCGGTTAGAGAGTTACAGCCAGATTAAAGATGGCCCCAAATATGAATACTTAGGGGCAATTGATGAGCTAGTTCCCCTCGAACCACAGGATCGCATTGGTCGTTTGTTACAACTAAAGCCTGTACAACCAGATGAACTTGCAGCCTTAGATTTGGAACTCTGGCATACAGGCGATCGCAAAGAAATGCGAAAGTATTTAGATGGTTTTGCCAAAGATATAGAGGGCTTATCCAGCGATACTGCTCCTATGAGAATGACTGATAGCTACGTTGGCGAATACCTCTGTATTGCTCGAATTAAAGTTACTCAAGAAGTTTTAGAGCTTTTACTAGAATTGCTCATAGTCAAAGAAATTGATCGCCCACCCCAACCTGCTTTTGAAACCACTGCTGACTATAATCTGCCAATTTCTGCTTTTCCCGAAGTTGTTTCCCCACCTGAAGATAATTGCGGTATTCTTGTTATCGACTCTGGTGTACAGCGTGGACATCCTTTGATTGCTCCTGTACTGGGTGAAGCTGAAGTATTTCCAGATGCAAAACGGCAATTCATAAAAGGTGGCCCGGACGATGTACATGGACATGGTACAAGTGTTGCGGGCATTGCTATCTATGGAAATATTGACAATTGCATTGAACAGCTTTCTTTTGATCCAACAGCTTGGTTATTTTCTGCTCGTGTAACAGATGAGAATAACAAATATGATGAGGATCTTCTTGTAGAAACTCAACTTCATGAAGCCATTCGTGCTTTTATTGAACAGTATCCTAATTGCAAAGTCATAAATATCTCGCTAGGTAATGATGAACAAATTTACCGAGACGGTATGAAGCAGTTTCGATTAGCTGCAAAGATAGATGAAATTGCTTACCAGTACCAAAATAAAAATATTGTTTTTGTGGTTTCAGCAGGGAATACGGAACCACCTCATAAAGAGGCGAAATCAGATGAGCAACTACGGACTGACTACCCAAATTATCTACTGAACGAAGATGCTCGAATTATCGACCCTGCAACTTCAGCGATTGCACTAACTGTAGGTTCTGTATCATTTGGTCGGGGCAGTATTACAGAACCTTTTGATGTTCGTCGTCAGGCGATCACCAATTTACCAGGATACCCCTCTCCCTTTACGAGAACTGGTTTTGGGGTTGATGGGATGATAAAGCCAGATGTTGTGGACTTTGGCGGAGATGTTGTATTAGACCTCAAATATCGAGAAGGACTGGATTTACCTAAAGCTAAATTGCGACTCCCAGATACTGTAGCTGGTGTTTCTGTTGTTACCTTCTCCAAAGATTTTAATAGTTCTTTATTTCATATCTGTAGTGGTACGAGCTTTGCTGCACCCCGTGTTGCTAACCTTGCTGCTCAACTTTTTACAAAATATCCAGAAGCTAGTTCTAATTTGATTCGGGCCCTTATTGTTAACTCTGCGGTTATTCCCAAGGAAATCCCGCCTGAATTTCAATGCCACAGTCACCAATCTCAGAGTCAAAAGACAAAGCAAATTGAGAACCAACTAGCGATCTATGGTTATGGACAGAGTGATTTAGAACGTGCAATGTATTCTGCTGAGAATTACGTTGTTTTATCAGAAGACAATATTTTAATTCCTGTAGGCAAGTTTCATATTTATGAAATTCCCCAATTACCGCCCGAATTTTTTGAAGTAAAAGGCACTCGCTTACTATCAATCACCTTGGCATTTGATCCACCAACTCGTCCTACTCGTGGAGACTCATATTTGGGAGTCACGATGGAATTCAATCTTTTCAAGGGTCTTGACCATACAAGTATTGTGAATGCTTATGTAGATGCTAGGAAAACAAATGAGCCTGATAAATTTACAGAAATATCTCTAGATATTTTGAAGAAAAATCATGGTTCTGGCATCTCGGTTGATTTATCTCCAGGTTCTAACCTTCGGAAGAAAGGAACGGTACAAAGGGGACAAGTAAAAATCTTTCCTCAGTCCACAAAATATGATCAAGGGAACATGACCCTAGTTGTGAGCTGTAACCGTAAATGGGCAAATCCAGATGAAGTAGAAATGCAACGTTATGCCCTAGTTGCTTCAATTAGCCATTCTGATCCTCAAGTTAATTTATACAATCGTATGAGGCTCCAGATTAACCAGAGGAGTGAAAGAGAGCAAGAGCGACAAAGAGCAAGAGTTTAATTGAGAATGAGGTGGAGTCAGCGCACTATGACTTCATGAAACAAAGCTATTAAAGCTTGACTTGTTTTTAATGATGCGATCGCACTTCCCAAGCCAAACTCCACCAGTTCAGGCGATCGCCTCATGAATTTGGCTTGCTAGTACGGCGTTTATATCTATTAAGAATATCATCATTTTTCGGAGCGTCAGACCGGATATCAATCACTTCAGCCTGAACTGTGTAGTTGACTGACATTACTGTGTATTTGCTTGTTCGCTGATCACTTGATCTACTCTGCTACGAAAATCAGGATCGGAGTAATACCGCTTTGAATTTTCGATGACTAGTTTGAGTATTTGCTTACCGACTGTGTTGAGATTGGAGAATTTCAACAGACGATTGAGGGTTTCTGGCTGAATATCCCGCAGTAATTGTCCAATAGCAAAGTTAAAGAAAGGGGAAGCAAAAATTTCTACTCCTGCAAAGTCTAGCTCAACCTCATGAAGAGCCAATAATTCTGGATGAACCAAATCGTACACCTTCTGACCATCGCCAGGTGTAATACAGTTTTTGCCTATTAGGGTTAGGATTTGGTGTTTCATAACTTGTAACCTTCCCTATAAATTGAGTTTTGTAAGCATTAATTAAATATAAATAAATCTAGATACTTGGTTTCAGTTGTTTTTTATCCAGTTTATAGATATCGCTTTACAATAAAAATAAATAAAATAGTTAAACTTTCTATTATAAGTGATAAAATAGATTTGTGGGCGAACGTCGGCTTCATGCCGTGTGTCTGGGTAGCTTGTCTGCTTAGACCTAGCCCACTACCCACTTTAATTTATCTAGCGATAGTGGATTTGAATCGGTGTACCACTCTCCATACCCTTTGTTTCGCCGATCATCTAAATCCATAATCATTCTATATTTCTGGGCAAGCGGAATAAAATATTTATCTTCCTGGCGTTCGTATAATCGCTGTAAAGCCCACAGGTAGTAGTCAACAACCTGTAAGCCAGCAAACTCTGATGGGTAGGCTGATTTAATAATTGTTTGACTATCTGAGCAGATTTTCCACTTAGTTTCAAAATTCTTTTTTGCTTGATTAATAGCTTGTTGCAGTGCTTCTTCTCGTGCTGTTTTTCCGCGTCTGGCAAAAACAATATGATTAGCACTAGCTTTATGTAACCGATCCTTAAACAATCGTTTCACTAGGTTATCATATATATCATCTTGATTAATTTTTTTGCTCAAGGCTTCATAAGTTTTTTTGGTCGCGGCGGCTAACTCTGTTTTGCATCTAATAGCCACAAATATTTTTACTTCAAAAGTTTGCATCAGTTTGAAAACTTCCAGCCTCACATCATGGTGATCGTCTTTAGCATGGAAAGTAATTGCAGTTTTTTTGGCAGACGGTTGCATTGAGGGAATATATTTAAAGTGTGGATCATTGCAAAGTTGTGTTCTGAATTCTGCAAGTTCTAGAATTACCTTTTCTGGTTGACAAATCTGGGCTATACCTACCATAAAAAATTTAGATGCCCCTGGTTGCCCCACTATAATCCGTCCTTTTTTATCAAAAAAAGTTAAGTCTCCAGCTTCGTCAACGAAGTAATGACGAATATCCCCTTCTTCTTTCATACGTAAAAACTCTAAAATATTTCATTGTGTCAGTTGAGGCTTGTACCTCATGGAAGTAGCTAAGATGCAACGCTGTAAGTCAATTGGGAGCAAATGCAGATGATAATGTACTATCAAGCTATCAAAACCTAGTGCTGACAAGGCTTTACAGAGATTGCAACTCAAGTATAATTCTAATCTAGGAAATTATACTTTTTGCCTAAAAAGTATAATTTAAGTAAATTTACTCGCCAATTATTTGTAAAACTTTTGGCGCAATAAAGACTTTACCGTAAGAACCTTCACTGGCCTGCGCTAATATACCTGCATTGACCAGCTTTTCAACGTTCTGTTGTGCAGACCGATAGCTAACATCCATAATTGTCTGAGCTTGGGGAATTGTGAGAATAGGAGACTCAAACAAGCTGTCTGCAAGACGCAACAATAGAGCTGTAGCACGAGTTTGAGTTAACTCTTGTCTCCATTGCAATTGCAAATCTTGTAACGTTTTTGAGCGAATCAAGGCATCTTTAGATTGTTCTGTTACTCCTTTTAAAAAAAATATTAGCCAGTCCTGCCAAACGCCACGCTGACTGATATTGAGCATTAAATCATAATATTTTTGTCTATGATGTTCAAAAAAGGCGCTGAGATAAAGTAGAGGTAGGGGTAATAAGTTCCAATGCAAAAGTAGTAGTGAGACTAATAATCGCCCAATACGTCCATTGCCATCAATAAAGGGGTGAATAGCTTCAAATTGGTAATGAATTAAACCTATCCTAATAAGTGGCGGATAGCCACAGTCACTATTAAGATATTTTTCTAATTCCTGAAGACATTCTTCCATTTCTGGGACAGGTGGAGGCACAAATCGAGCGTCGTTGATAGTTAACCCTTGTACTACAATCCAGTTTTGAAAACGACGAAATTCTCCAGGAGCAGCTTTTTCTCCACGCACACCATCTACTAAACGCTCATGAAGTTCACACATAAAACGTAAGCAGATAGGTAAGGTTTTGAGTCTTTCTAAGCCATATTCTAAAGTACGCACATAATTTAAAACTTCTCTGACATCAGATTCCGGTGGAGAAGGATTTATACCGGGAATGCTTAACTGTCCGGTTTCATAGGCGTAGAGGTTGGTAATATCTGCTTGGGTTCCCTCAATACGTGAAGATAGCACTGCCTCCCGGCGAATAAATGGACGGATGAGAAGATTAGGATTGGGCATAGTACGTCCTAATCCTGCAAGTTCACCCAAGGCTCGATCAGCATCAGAAAGTGTGCGCCAAATTTCTGTATCGAGTTCTAGCACTGGTGGTAAAGGATTGGGAACAAAAGCAAAACAAGGATTTTCTCCTTGTATAATTTGCACTAATCGACCTGTTGGGCTATTTTGAAAGTCTTCTGGCTTCATACCTTATTGCTATTTTCTGTACTAACTATTTATTGATGACAAAAATATCGTTCATAATTCTTTTCACAGTTCTCCTTTAAATGCTTTGTCCAAAATGGAAGGTAATAGCGCATCAAGTTCTTTAATTGCCTGTTCTCTTAGGCGTTTCATTGTGTCTATTTTGGTTTGAAGTTCATCGAGATAAGCGATGATGCGCCGTTGCTCAGGGAGAGTGGGGAGAAAAAAATTAAACTTACGCAATGTACCTATGTTGAGGTGAGGGGATGCCGAACCTTTACAGCGTGGAAGAATTTGATCTTCATATATCGGAGGAGAAAGAATTTGATAAAGAAAGAATTTAGGTATAACTTTATTTTTATCAGGACGAAGCATCATGACACGCTGACCAAGGCTAAATCTTTGCCCTTCCAAAACAATAGCTGCTTTACCAGTTCCTCCACCTTCTCTAACTAAAACAATATCGTCGGGTATTGGTTCACCACGCACGGTACGCCGCTTATATTCTTCTTCGCTAGTGCGACGTGCTGTGTCTAAATTCAAGACACCCCAACCAACATCTGACGAACGAATGCACGGAACTCCATAATCTGAATAAACAGGATTAGAGTGTAAATTATCAATAATGGCTGCACAGACACTTTCAAGATAAACTTTTTGATAATCTTCGTTTGGTTTAAAGATTTGACGCATTGTTGTTTTAGTCAATGCGACTGTTTCCTGTAGTGCTTTTTGACGTAGCGATCGCACTTCCTCAATCTTACCCACCAGTTCCTCAATCCGTGCCACAATCCGCCGTTGTTCCTCTAGGGGTGGTAGGGGAATTGCATATCCCAAGACATCGTTTGGTCGTATTGCTGCATAGTTAGTTGATCCTTGAGCAGATACCTGATCACGGAATGCTGGGGTGCGAATAAAATAGTCTAAAAATTTTATATCTAGCAACGATTCATTAATTTCAAATAAAAAATAATGACTGCTAACAATAGCTCCATCAAGATTTGTAGGAACAATACCGAATCCGCCTATTTTGGCATCAATTTCAGCAACTAATAAATCATCAGTTTTACAAATCTGTTGTTTTTTAGTTTTAATTTCAGCACCTTGGACAATATCTCTTAGTTCAATTCCTTGAGCGTGTAGCTTGACACGACATCGCTTATATTTTTTTAAATCATCAATTTCAATAAATTCTTTCCTATGCTTAATAACTTGTTCTAAATTGACGATATCCCAGCCTTTACCCATTCTTACCCTGCCAACAACTGTTGAATTTCTGCCATAATCTCAGCTACTCGCTTATCCTTTTCCAAAATATCAGCTACCAACTGCTCAGGTGGTAAATGCTCAAAGTCCTGCTGACTATTCGGGTTTTTTCGGTCAAGATTATAAATTGCCCAGTAAATAGAATCTCCTTTAGCTTTCTCATTTTTCGCAATCTCGCGCTGAATTTGCTCTTCAGTTTGAGCTTGTTTAACCTCATTCTTGACTATCTGAATCTGATTTTTAATTTTTACAACTTCTTTCGGTGGTGAAAAGTCCAAAATTGAATTCTGCAAATATTGGAATTTCTCAGTTAATTCTTTTACTGTCTTTGCAAGCTGATTAGCAACTTCCTCTGCTTTCTTAGCAGCATCCCAATGAGGTGTTGCTTCTTTTATCGCCTGCTTATAAGCTTGCCTAAAGTTGTACTTCCAAGCGCGCTCATTCTCTTCTCTATTTTTCCACCATGCCACACATTCAGCAAAATCTTCATCCTGTATTGGCTTAGTTTTGGTGAAAGTTTTTCGTCCTTCTGGTAATGGAATTTCATAGTACCAAATCTCATCCGTTTGTCCAGAACGGTCGAAAAATAACAAATTGGTGGGAATACCAGTATAAGGCGCAAACACCCCATTAGGTAAACGGACAATGGTATGCAGATTAAAATTATTGAGCAAATCTTCCTTGATTTTGGCGCAAATATTATCCCCAAATAGCACCCCATTGGGAAATACTACTGCTGCGCGTCCTGGTTTGGGTCTTTGTCTGAGACGACGCATAATCAACTGAAGGAATAACAACGCCGTTTCTTTAGTTTGTCTATCTGGCGGAAAGTTATTTTTAATTCTATCTTCCTCCTCTCCCCCAAACGGCGGGTTAGTGAGAATGATGTCCACCCAGTCTTTTTCACCCATTTCGGCAATAGTAAACCGCAGACTATTACCATCATCAATATCGGGATATTCAAACCCATGTAACAGCAAACTCATGTGCGCTAACATCAAAGGCAAGGATTTCGCCTCACCGCCAATAATGCTTTTTTGAAGTATCTGCCAATCTTGGGCGCTACACTGTTTTTTCAGGTATTCATACGCCTCAACCAAAAAACCACCTGTTCCGCAAGCAGGGTCAAAAATGGTTTCTCCCAGTTGCGGTTCCATCACCTGCACTATAAACCGGACTACCGGACGCGGGGTATAAAATTCTCCCGAATCTCCCGCAGCGTCGCGCATTTCCTTGAGCATGGACTCATAGAGGGTGCTGAGGAGGTTTAGCTCTTCTGATTTATCAAAGTGAATTTCATTTACCTTACTCAGGACATCCCACAGCAAAGTCCCGCTAGTCATGCGGTTGTTGACATCTTTGAATACTTTGGCGATGACATCAGCGCGATCGCGTCCGGTTTTGCTTTTGAGGTTCCGCAAATAGGCGAGTAACCCTGCTCCTTTGGTGCCATCTGGTAAGATTGCCTCATCGTTGTTGATGAAACTTTTCAGGCGATCGCCCGTAAAATTTTCATTAGCTGCCCAATCTCGCCAGCGATAAGGCGGTTGAATAGTTGGTTTATAGGAAATTCCTTCTAACTCTGCTTCCACCTCATGCAGTTTCTCGGAATCATCCAAAAGTTTCAAAAACATGATCCAAGTCAACTGGGGAAGACGGTCTAATTCTCCATTCAATCCTTTATCCGTCCGCATGATGTCACGCGCTGACTTAATCACGCTTCCTAGTTTTTGGGCGGTAGTTACAGGTTTATCGTTTTGTTTGCTAGTGCGTTTGGGCATTCTAAAAACTACAAATTATACTTAATTGGGATCAAAATAGTATTTTTTTAAGTAATTAAATTTTTTTTCACCCTAATTCAGCTAGTGAATATTTACAACAGGTGAAAAATATTCTATATTTTTTATTTGATGTGATGCTTGTAAGCATTTTACAATTTTCTTTCTAAACTATTAATTTCATTTAATGAAGAAACAAGTAACCCTATATTTGCAAGTTCTTGAATTCTTTGTAATGAAAGCGGCTTCATTATAACCAACCATTTTATTACGTCCTCTCCATATTTAGTAGTTATTTTAAATGGTAAGTCGCCCATAAATAACAAATCAGAAGACAAGATTTGTACTAGCAATGTTTTCTTTTCAGCAGTTTCTGCAATAATATCGATACCGACATCGTGATTTTTATTTATAAGTTTGGTCTTGGTGACTATAGGTAACAAAAATCCTGTGTTTTCTAAACCAAATAGATTTCCTTCAACCCCTTGACCATGAAATTTTTCAATTAGTTTTATAATTCTTTGTTCGTTTTCAAATAAAAATTTATCACTAGCATCTTTAGCTGGTTGTGCATTCAATCTAATTTCAGGAATGCACTTACTTACAAAATCTGCATCATCAATATTTTTTTCTAGCAATTCTAGTAAAGGATCTAAAATTTCAGCAAGTAAAGTTGCCACCTCTACAATCTCTAATTTTATTGAAAAATGGGCTATTTTATTTCTGTAATTAGTTAACCTATCTATTTTATTTCTTAAGCTACTATTTTTTTCTAATTCAGTTAATTTAAGCATGATAGCAGCACGATCTATTAACTTCTCAAATCCAATAGAATGAGGAGAGTTTTTTTGGTCAAATAAATCTAATGCTCCATATTGAATATCAGGGGATTTTGATTTATTTTCCTGGCGCAGTTGAGACAACTGTGTTAGTGCTTTATCCACGTCACTAAACACTAGATATTCATTAGTTTGAACAAGTAAACGCTTTAGACTAATTTCAATACCATGATGAACCCAAAAAATCGCTTCTTTTAAAAGCCAGCCATCATTTTCTTCCTTACCCTTATTCCACAACTCATAACCTCGTTTGAGAGAATGGCAACAATTTTCTAATAAACCTATACTTAGACTTGATTTATCTTGAGTCATCTACTTATTTTATAATATTTGAGTTTACATTAAAAACGAAGCTAAAAATCATGCGCTATAAAGTATTGCTTGTAAGTGCTTCACTGCTTCTTTGAGTTGCGAAACTCCACCAAACCGTTGAGCAATTTCAGCTACATTTCCATATTTATCAAACTCGCGGTTAGCCTTAAATGTAGTGGGAATGTTAAACTCCTCAACTCCTTTCTCTGCATACTTGTCTAAAAGTATTTCTAAAATTGCCCTAGCATCCTCCCCATACTGCTCAAAAAAATCAGCCTTGCGACGACGTAACCTTTCAGCCCGTTGCTTGCAAGTCAGCACGGTCGCATCAAAGGCAATATGACATAGTAAATCAAAAGGGTCTGCTTCGGGAAGATTAGTAACTTGTTTTAACTCATCAAAATCAATTCCCCGGTCTGCCAACAACTCAATAATCTCTGAACGCTGTTCTGGATCTGCCCAGCGTTGCTGTATTTCTAGAGTGGAACGATACAGGATGCGGACTTGTTCTCTGGTGTAGTCGATTAATCGAGACAAGCGCAGTTGATTGTCTGGGTTTAAATCATAAATTCTTTCTTCAACAATTTCTTCGCTTCCCCCATCGGCGTAATATTTCCGAGGTGGTGCGTCATCATCATCTGGGAGTCCCCAAAATCCAGACTTGTCGTTATCATCTTCCAAATCTTCTGCTTCGTCTTCTAACTCTGTTGATTCCAGTTCCTCCTCATATTCAGAGAGAATTTCCCCCTGATCATCCATCTCTGATTCATTAATGAGGGCGGGTTCTCCGTCAAAATCTCTATCCTCAAATAATACTGTGCTGTTGGTGTAGTCGAGTATATTAAAAGACAGCTTCCCCCGTTCTTCTCGCACACGAGTTCCCCGTCCAATAATTTGCTTAAAATCTGTCATTGATCGAATTACACGGGCAAGCACAACATTTTTACAGGTGGGAACATCTACCCCTGTTGTTAGTAACCTAGCAGTTACAGCAATAATAAGAGTTTCATTTAAGACATCCTTAAATTGGTAGAGATGTCCCTTACCCACATCACCAGCATCAGAGGTAATGCGAGTGATGTAGTTAGGATTTGTTCTGGTGATATCGCTGTTGAGGTTGCGTAATTCCTTGATCATTGCCTTAACGTGCGGCTCATCCACACAAAAGACAATGGTTTTAGCATAGCGATCGCTACTTTTGAGAAAATCAGTAATATGTTGTGCGATCGCTTTTGTCCTGACTTCTCTAACCAATTTTCGCTCAAAGTCCGGTGTCAGATAAACTTCATTAGGAATAGTTCTCCCATAACGGTCAATTTGTCCAGCAGTAGGTCGCCATCCTTCGCGATCAGAACGGGTAAGAACCCGATAAACTCGATAGGGAGCTAAGAAACCATCATCAATCCCTTGTTTTAGGGAGTATGTGTAAAGGGGATTGCCAAAGTAGCGATAGGTATCAACGTTATCATCCCGTAGTGGAGTCGCTGTCAGTCCCAACTGATATCCAGGTTCAAAATGTTCTAGAATTTGTCGCCAGTTACTCTCATCCCTAGCACTACCCCGGTGGCACTCATCAACAATAATCAAGTCAAAATAATCATGACTGTATTCCCTGTAAAGTCCAAAGCTATCTTCTCTATCCCCAATAGCTTGATAAATAGCAAAGTAAAGGTCACGTCCTTTTTTCGCTTCCCCCTGAATTTTGTGTATTTTCTGCTGATTAAAGGCAGAAAAATCTTTATTCATTGGATCATCTACCAAGACATTCCGGTCTGCCAGAAACAAAATTCTAGGCGAACGAGATTCTCCATAAGCGTTCCACTCTAAACTTGACAGTTTCCAAGCGATTTGGAAAGCAACTGTAGTTTTACCTGTTCCCGTCGCCAATGTCAGCAGTAGACGATTTTGACCTTTAAATATTGCCGCTAGTGCTGCATTAATGGCGTTCCGTTGATAATAACGCAGTGGTTTATCTGGCGTTGGGTAAAAGGGAGTTAGCAGTTTTTCGGCTATGTCCTCTCTAATTTGCTCTTTACCTTCCCCTGTTAACCGTTGCCAAAGTTGATCAGGACTGGGGAATGAGTCCATGACATCAGACTGCTTACCCGTGATGAAGTCATACTCCACAATCCCTTCACCATTAGTAGAGTAAGCAAACTTCACATTGAGAATTTGGGCATAGGCGATCGCCTGTTCTAGTCCCTCATCAGGAGTTTCATATTTCCTCTTTGCCTCTACTACTGCCAAGGGAAATTCGCCGTTATACAGTAGCAAATAATCAGCAAATTTACGTTTACCGCGAGGCTGACGCTTGTTTTTGGGGCGAATCTTGCCATCAGTGAAGTAATACTGCTCTGTATAATCGTGTGGTTCTTGCTCCCACCCCGCATCTCTTAATTTGGGTTCAACATACTTACGGCAGGTATTAGCTTCATTGCTCATAGCTAGACAAGTTACCAGTTACTTTTATAACTTAGCAGCTAGTCACCTCTACGCACAAGCAAATAACCTTATCTTTGTGATTGAGGATGCAAATCTTCTTAAGTAATGATCATCAGTCACACAATCAGCCGATTTATGGGAAGTGATCGCCTGATTCTCTACACACATCGTGACTCATAATATTTTTAAAATAGTCACGAATCGTGAGTTTTAGTGTCTTTGAAAACAAAAAGGCTAATAGACAATAACCCCCAGACCAATGAATATAGGATCGATGCGCTCAGTGACTTGCCTTTGGAGCCTTTGGAATATTGTCAACGATGGGTTGAAATGTCCCCTGATGAACGGGGATACAGAAAAGCCTGTATTGCATCTCTAGCTGAAGCAACAGGCTTAAGTGAAAGGACTATAGGGAATTGGGGTCAAAACTTTGAGAGGCGACCCAACTATGTAGTGCATATATTACGCATGGCAGATATGCTTAACCAAATTAGAAAAATAGTCCTACCTCCTGATTATCCTCAAAAATAATTTAGTCGTGATTCGTGACTAAAATACTTGTAATGTGAGCCGATATTCCTTAACTTGAGTTGAGCAAGCAGAAAATATCTGAGCTAACCAGTTACTTTCACTAATTCTCTGCTTCCTTAATCTGATTCAGCAAAACAGAAGATGCAGACTGGGAGCAACTCCCATCAGAATAATCATCGAATTGATATCCTCCGTCAGTTGCCCCTAGAACCGATGGAGTATTGTCGCCGTTGGGTTACTCAAGAACCAGGTCGCAATTATCGCAAAGCCTGCATCAATGCGATCGCCCAAGTTACAGGTACTAGCCCAAAAACTGTTAAAGACTGGGGGACTGACTTTCGCCGACGACCTAAATACGTTACTCGCATATTAAGGCAAGCAGACTTAATCAACCAATTTAGACAGCTTGTTGCCAAAGGAATTGCGACTTTACCTCCAGACTTTCCTCAAGAATAAGCAAAAGCGATCGCTACTCACGACCAATTGCCCCAAAAACCCCTTGTATTAACAACAAGGGGAATCTTAGGCTGAGGTACATAGGTACTAACTATGACGAGCAGTCGCATCTTTCTTGATGACAAAAATGGCAGAACACCAAATGAACTCAATCTCTACCTTTGACATCACTAAGTATTTTCTCCTTGATGTCCTGAAAGATATTAAAACTGGACGCATCCAACTTCCAGATTTTCAAAGAGATTGGGTTTGGGATGATACCCATGTGCGTCGTTTAATTGCCAGCGTATCTCTTGCTTATCCCATTGGTGCAGTCATGATGCTTCAACAAAGCATTCAAAGCCGACAATTCAAACCCCGTTTAGTTGATGGGGTATTAAAACCAGAAAATCATACGCCAAACTTATTAATCCTTGATGGACAGCAACGCCTGACAACCATGTTTATGGTGTTCCTCTCTGAGCAACCTGTCATCATCAAAGACCAGAAAAGCCAAAAAATGATTAAAAAGTGGTACTACCTGGATATTGAAAAATGCCTTAACCCAGAATACGATCGCCGTAATGCGATCATTGCCTTACCTGAATGCAAAATAGCACGAACCTTTACGGGTGGTTTGATTGACTGTTCCGCACCAGAAAAAGAATATCAGGCACTATTGTTTCCTTTATCCAAAGTCTTCTGTTTTTCTGAATGGCGGAGTAAATTTTCTAAGTACTGGCAATACGATCCTCAAAAGCTGCAACTAATTGACACCCTAGAACTCGAAGTTCTCAAAAAATTTGAGCATTATCAAATACCCGTTATCCAACTGCGTGACTCTTTACCAAAAGAAGCCGTTTGCCAAGTATTTGAAGATACAAACACTGCTGGATGTGACCTCAATTACTTCGATTTAATGAGTTCCAGCTATTGCACTGCTGACTTCAGTTTGAGAGATGATTGGAAACAGCGCGAAAATAGTTTCCAACCCTTAAAAGTATTGCGTAAGCTCCGCAGCACAGATTTTGTACAAGCAGTTACGCTGATGGCTGGTTATGCCAAGAGGATAGAAGCCATCAAAAAAGGTTGGAATATCGATAAATTACCAGGTGTTAATTGCGATCGCGCTGAAGTTCTCAAACTCACCAAAGAAGAATATCAAAAATGGGCTGATCCAATTTCCAGGGGTTTTGAAGAATCTGCTCGTTTCCTTCACAGCCAAAAAATCTTTGATGCAGACGATTTAGCTTACCCCATTCAATTAGTTATTCTGAGTACCATTTTTACCATTCTCGGAGAGCGTTCCCGTTCTCTGCAAGTACGTTCTATGCTGGAACGCTGGTTATGGTGTGGGATGTTTGGTGAAGTATATACACGTTGGTATGAGGCACGAGCCGGGCGAGACGTGATAGAAGTACCAGATTGGTTAGCAGGTGGCGCACTGCCGCTTACCATTGTGCAAGCAGATTTTTCTTTTGATAGATTGATTAGCGTTAGAAAACGTTACGGTGCAGTCTATCAAGGTTTAGCGGCTTTACTACGACGTGAGGGGGCAATTGATTGGTGTACTGGGGAAGAAATCAATGATGTAATTTATTTTGAAGAACAGATAGATTCGCACCATATCTTCCCTGTGGCATGGTGTCGCAAAAAAGGTATTGACCCCAAAAAGTATAACTGCTTGATTAACCGTACACCTTTAAGTGCCAAAACGAACAAGAAGATTGGGAGTAAAGCACCTTCCCTTTATTTAGAGGAGTTTGAACTTTCTGGGACATCAGCCAAAAGACTTGATGAAATACTGCGATCGCACGCTATATCCCCAAAAACTTTGCGAAGAGATGACTTTGAAGCCTTTTTCCAGATGCGGGCAAACAATTTACTGACGCTAATTGGCAAGGCTATGGGCAAGAGTTTAAGTTTTGAATCCTCAGAGGATTTTGTTCGAGATTGTCATAACGGGAATGGCAGAGAGTACAACTTGCATCCCGAAATTATCACTAACTATTGAGTCATCAGTCCCAGAATAGCCTACTTTACGCCCTCTCTAGTGGAGTTTGTGACCAACATATTTCTCAACTCTCCTAACTTTGTTTGTCTGAGGATTCTTTCTTTTTTAACCAATCTCTAATTGCCTCCTCTAAAGCCGCAGTCTGCGTTACTTCCAGACGCGCACAGGCGATTTCAAACGCGATTTTTAAGTCTTTAGGGAGTCTTCCCCGAACTTCTCTAGTTTCTTCTGCCATCCTAACCTAATTTGAAGTCAAAGTTTGCGGCTTTCATTTTTACACAGCCTCTGAGTAAAAAAACATTTGCGCTATTGCGTTATTGCGCTATTGCGGTATAATACAAAGGCAAAAACAGCAAAAACATTGTCAGTTTCATCGAATCTACAGAACTGAGGACACCATGAGCGTTATTACAATTCAATGTCGCTTGGTTGCAGAAGAAGAAACCCTCAGCCAACTGTGGGAACTGATGGCTGACAAAAATACACCACTGATCAATGAATTATTGGCACAGGTAGGAAAACACCCAGACTTTGAAACTTGGCTAGAACAAGGCAAAATACCTACTGAATTACTCAAAACACTTGTTAATTCGCTCAAAACTCAAGAGCGTTTTGCTGGTCAACCAGGACGCTTTTACACCTCAGCGATCGCTATAGTAGATTATGTATATAAATCCTGGTTCGCCTTACAGAAACGAAGAAAGCACCAAATAGAAGGGAAAGAACGTTGGCTCACAATCCTCAAAAGTGATCAACAACTTGAACAAGAAAGTCAATGTAGCTTAAACGTAATTCGTACTAAAGCCATTGAAATTCTTTCCCAATTTACCCCCCAGTCCGACCAGAATAAAAACCAGAGAAAGAGCAAAAAAACTAAAAAATCTGCCAAGTTACATAAATCTTCACTTTTTCAAATTCTTTTAAACACTTACGAACAAACACAAGACCCCCTGACTCGTTGCGCTGTCGCATATCTACTAAAAAATAACTGTCAAATTAGTGAACTTCACGAAGACCCAGAAAAATTTACTAGAAATAGACGTAAAAAGGAAATTGAAATTGAGCGATTAAAAGACCAACTTCAAGGTCGGCTACCTAAAGGTAGAGATTTAACAGGGGAAGAGTGGTTAGAAACTTTAGAAATTGCTACAGATAATGTACCTCAAAATGAAAATGAGGCAAAAGCTTGGCAAGCAGCACTTTTAAGAAAATCTGCTGAGGTTCCCTTTCCAGTAGCTTACGAATCTAACGAAGATATGACATGGTTAAAAAATGATAAAGGTCGTCTCTTTGTTCGGTTCAATGGCTTGGGAAAACTTACCTTTGAAATTTACTGCGATAAGCGCCATTTGCACTACTTTCAACGCTTCCTAGAGGATCAAGAAATTAAACGCAATAGTAAAAACCAATACTCAAGCAGTTTGTTTACTCTGCGTTCAGGAAGGCTTGCTTGGTTGCCAGGAGAAGAAAAAGGTGAGCCTTGGAAAGTCAATCAACTGCATCTTTACTGTGCTTTAGATACTCGGATGTGGACTACCGAAGGAACTCAAAAGGTTATTAATGAGAAAAGCATAAAAATAACCGAAACTTTAACAAAAGCGAAACAGAAAGAAGACCTCAATGATAAACAGCAAGCCTTTATCACTCGTCAGCAATCTACGCTAGATCGAATTCACAACCCTTTCCCTCGTCCCAGCAAACCTAATTATCAAGGACAACCCTCAATCCTAGTTGGCGTTAGTTTTGGTCTAGAAAAGCCAGTAACAGTAGCGGTGGTAGATGTTGTTAAAAATGAAGTTCTAGCTTATCGCAGTGTTAAACAACTACTTGGTAAAAACTACAATCTTCTCAATCGCCAGCGACAACAACAGCAACGCCTATCTCACGAGCGTCACAAAGCTCAAAAACAGAATGCACCTAACTCCTTTGGTGAATCAGAGTTAGGGCAATATGTGGATAGATTATTGGCTGATGCAATTGTGGCGATCGCCAAAAGCTATCAAGCAGGCGGCATAGTTATCCCAAAACTCCACGATATGCGTGAGCAAATCAGTAGTGAAATCCAATCCAGAGCAGAGAATAAATGTCCTGGGTACAAGGAAGCTCAACAAAAATACGCCAAAGAATACCGTATGAGCGTTCATCGCTGGAGTTATGGCCGATTAATTGATAGTATTAAATCTCAAGCAGCAAAAGTCGGAATTTCTACTGAAATCGGTACACAGCCAATCAGAGGCAGTCCACAAGAAAAAGCGCGAGATTTAGCCGTCTTTACTTACCAAGAACGTCAAGCCGCTTTAATTTAACTCACTAATCCGAACCTTGAAAATATAATATTTTTATAACAGCGCCGCAGTTCATGCTCTTTTGAGCCAATGTACTGTGAAAAATCTGGGTTAGTTTGGCGGTTGTCAGACCGTCATGCTTTCTGACCCTGGTAGCTGCCCGCTTCTGATGCTGCCATCTTTAGAATTCTATAGATGGGATAGGTGCGCTCCCAGCAATAGGAAGTAGGCTTTTAGCTGTAGCCGTTATTTATGACGGTGTGGACTACCACAGTGGTGGCTACTGAATCACCCCCTTCGTCGGGGGAACCCTCCCAAATATTTTTTTGGCGAATCAAAGCGGGGTCAAAAACCCTGGAGACTTGCCAAACTCTGAAAACCCTTGTCATGTATTGAATTAAGAAATTAGTGTGTCAACTGATTTATTTTTTTCATTGTCATCAAAACCAGCTTTTTAACAGACTTGTCAAATAGACATCTGAAACGCTTGTATAACAAGGGCCTAAGCGGGAACAGTTTCAACAACCATCCCGGCTAGGGGTGGGTTGAAAGAGTCGGCAATGTCAAATAAGGAATTTTCTGCGTAGTTTCAACAACCATCCCGGCTAGGGGTGGGTTGAAAGATGAAAGAATACGACCGTTTTGAGTGCCGGACGCTGGTTTCAACAACCATCCCGGCTAGGGGTGGGTTGAAAGAGCAAGGGGGCGGCGTAATCCCGCCAACCTATGAGTTTCAACAACCATCTCGGCTAGGGGTGGGTTGAAAGTGTGCGTAATAGATAGAGAATATTCAAAATCATTGGGTTTCAACAACCATCCCGGCTAGGGGTGGGTTGAAAGATTATACTTTCAAATTTCAGGTGATACTATGTCAGAGTTTCAACAACCATCCCGGCTAGGGGTGGGTTGAAAGTCGATTCGATGCTTGCCTTTGTCAGCCCTTGTCGTGGGTTTCAACAACCATCCCGGCTAGGGGTGGGTTGAAAGACTCTTCGTTAACAAGCTGATGCTTTGGTTTCAACAACCATTTAAGCTAAGCAGGTGTTGCAAAAATAAGTATATAGAGACTATTTACTTGCACTAACTAGGCTTTAGAATTGTTGAAGGGTATAACTGAGTTATTAGGAGGGTTGAAAGGAGCGCTGCGATCGAACAAAAATCAAAGTCAGTGGTTAAGCATAATCAACAATTCAATGACATTAATGTGTTAACAGTTGACTAAGTTAAATCGATGACATTAATTTGTTAAAAGCGACGCTAATTTGTTAATAACGACAATAATCTGTTAACAACGACAAATAATTAGTTAATCGACAGGACATATGGAGAATAGGGAACTCGAATCCCTGACCTCTGCGGTGCGATCGCAGCGCTCTACCAGCTGAGCTAATTCCCCTTAAAAGTGCTGAGTCTTGCTAACTCAACGCACTACTACAATATAATATTTTAACATTCTCCTGCTGTAGGCTGAGACTCTTTTTGTAAAAAGACTTCTTGTACTCGTTCAAGTTCTAAATCAGTCAAATAATCCACAGTCCAGTTACAGCAACGCTGAAGCATGTGAAATGGGTAAGTGTTCGCTACACCAACAACTTGCATATTAGCTCGTTTTCCCGCTTGAATACCCGCTGGGGTATCTTCGATTGCTAAACACTCTTGTGGTTGCAGATTCAAATCAGGGTATTGTTGATTCAGCCGTTCTACTGCCAACAAGTAACCATCAGGTTTAGGTTTACTGGTAGTAACATCCTCACCAGACACGATAACTTGAAAATATTCAGCCAGCTTTGCACGGTTGAGTACCAATTCTATTTCTTTGCCTATGGCACCACTAACTAACCCTATTTTGAGATTGCGGGAACGCACTTGATAGATCAAGTCCTCCACACCTGGATATATAGGCAGTTTTTCAAGTTTTTCGATTTCCGCAGCATAAGCTTGTGCTTTGCGGTTGAGCAACGCAGTTAAATACTCATCAGTTGCTACTCTACCACGATTAGCCAGCAGTTCTTCAAAACAAGCGCGATCGCTGCGTCCAAGAGTTGCTTGACGTTCACTCACCTTTTGCGGTTGCAAATTTTCTGCAACCAAAATTTCATCTATTAGTTGCAGGTGAATAGCTTCATCTTTAATGATGATGCCATTGAAATCAAATAGAATTGCCTTTAAACTCATGCCGTTATGCCAAAAACTGGAGATCCAAAGTCCTCCAAATCATTATTATCTATTGTGCTGTCGATTGATATGGGATTGTACCGTTGTACTTTTTTTTCAGCAGTGACATCGGTTGGCGAAATCGGTTTCACGCCGCTAGTTACCTGATTTATCCACCAAACATCTTGAGTTTGCACGGCTGCAAACCCTACTGCATCCATAGTTACAGCCAAATCACTAGCAACATACTCACGAATATAAGGCTCTTCAAAAATATCAGTAAGCCATTCTGACTCACGTAAAGTTTTCTGATTACCATCTAAAATTAATACTTGCCCGCCAGCAACCAGCAACCGAAAACTTTCCTGCAAAATTGCCCGACATACTACACTCGGTGTTTCATGAAATAACAAACAAGCCGTCACTAAATCAAAAGCACCATCCCTAAAGTTTGTTTTTTCAGCATTCCCGTGTCGCCATTTGATATTTAAATTAGCGCTTTTAGCTTTATCTTCTGCCCTTACCAGCATATAAGGCGATAAATCTAAACCGATGACCTCTGCTTGGGGAAAAGCCTGCTTCAACATTAAAGTAGTTGAACCTGTGCCACAGCCTAAGTCAAGTATACGTCGCGGCTGTACTTTAACTGCATCAATCAAAGCCTGACGTACTACAGTTTCATTCGGTAGTAGAACGTACTGAGTAATAGGATCGTAGGAAATCGCCGCTTGGGGGTTGAGATATCCGCCCTGAATACCGTAAAAGTTTTGGCTATTGTAGTATGAGGGAATTATGACATCGAGTTGACGCAAGCGATCGCGCCTGTTTTCCCAGTCGATACTATCCGCGTAACGCCGCCACTTTTCCTCATCAATCAAAAAACGCACCATCGGTGAAAGAAAATTTTCCCACATTGGATTTTGATGCACTGCTGTAGGTGAGGGCACAGTCTTTTGCTTTACAGATTTTAATCTAGCGCTTCATTGAGCGATCGCGTTGACACTCAAAATTGTTTATACTACAATTGTAATACAAAATTAAAGATGAAATCTCATGCAATATATAAACTTTTATGAATAGCTACTGAACAGCCACCAAATTGAGAGATTAAACTCAAATTTCACGTTACGGATTCAAAATACCACAAATTATGCCCTACGAAGAATTAGAAATTACCACACCCGCACCCGTTTTATCTTGGGCAAATCATCCTTTGGGACATGAAGAAACCAAGATGGCAAAGAATGTCGCATCACTACCATTTGTATTTAAACATGTAGCTTTGATGCCGGATGTTCACTTAGGGAAAGGTGCTTTAGTGGGTTCTGTGATTGCCACAAAAGAAGCCATCATCCCTGCTGCTGTGGGTGTGGATATTGGTTGTGGTATGTCCGCTATCAAAACACCATTTACAGCCGAACAATTAGAAGGCAAACTCAAGAAAATTCGCTTGGATATTGAAGCAGCAATTCCTACTGGTTTCAACGAAAATAAAGACGTTGAAAAATTAGTTACCAATTGGCAACGTTGGCGTGATTTCCAAGATTTACACCCAGGTGTACAAGACTTGCAAACAAAAGCCATGAAACAAATGGGTTCTCTCGGTGGGGGTAAAGAATTGCTCCTTACTGTAGTAATACAGTAATCAAAACTCGTCCAAATCGGTAAAAGCTGAGATTGCTAATACCGAGGGAAGCGGTAAAACGCCCCGTAGAGAGCAGAGGGACTTGGGCATCCTAGAATATTTAGGATGAAGGTGTGCTCCGAACTATATCGAATAGGAAGATATAGAATCAAGCAGAAATGACTTGATCGATTGTAACTTTCATTTGTGATATTGTGGTTTTATGGAATCCACCAATATCACCCTCGAAAACCCCTTTTATGCCTAATTATTTGCTTTCATCCAAACTGATGGACATCTATATAAAAATACTCGCAATCGAGGTCATTTAAGTATAGAGGTCAATAAAAAAGATGAATATATAATATGGGCTTTTAAGAGTCTGATACCGTTTTATTCATTCATCACTGAGCGTGTACGAAAAACTAACTTTAGTAGCAGCCACACCTCAGTTATTTGGAAAGTTTACGACAAACGATTTCGAGACTATCTTGAATCTTGGGGTTTACCAAATGGTAGTAAGTCAGAATTGATTAAACCACCTAGTTGTAATTTTTCTAGAGTCGATTACTTTAGAGGTCTAATAGATGGAGATGGCTCAATAGGGCTAACTTCAAAAAACATTCCTTATTTATCTCTGGTTACTTCTAGTTCATACATTGCTGTTGAATATCTAGAATTTATCAATCAGATGACTGGCAAAGCCAAAACTTCTAATAGGAATACTAGAGATAATGTTTACAATATAGTGGTTTACAAGGAAGACGCTCAAATATTAGCAAGACACTTATACTATGATAGCTGTCTAGCTTTACCTAGAAAACTCATCAAGGCTGTGGAAGTGCTAAATTGGAGCCGTCCTCTGGAAATGAAGCAGGTAAAAAACAGAAAATTTTGGACACCTGAAGAAGATAAATTTATTACTACCCATTCGGTTGAGTGTTCGATGAAAGTGTTAAGTAGAAGTCGAAAAGGCATTGAATTAAGACTCTGGAGACTTAGCAAACTTAACAAACAATCAGTAACAAATTGAACCACTTTATTGAGGTATGCCTCGATACAGAGAATCAAGTTTGGCTGATGCTACATTCCGGTTCACGTAACATCGGCAATAAACTAGCGCAGTGCCATATTCAAACAGCTAAGGAATTAGCAAAGCTAGCAGGTAATCACTTACCAGATCCAGATTTAGCTCATTTTGTTGCTGGTACCCCTCAATTTCAGGCTTACTGGGACGATTTGCAATGGGCGCAAAATTATGCAAGTTTCAACCGTGATGTGATGATGGCACGTTTCAAGCACATTGTTGAAAAACATCTGGCTGGTGGGAAAGTGACTAAACCTTTATTGCAGGTAAATTGCCATCATAATTACGCCGAAAAAGAAGTACATTTTGGTGAGGATGTGTACGTTACTCGTAAAGGTGCAGTACGCGCCCAAACTGAAGATTATGGTATTATTCCAGGTTCAATGGGAGCAAAATCTTTTATTGTTAAAGGTAAAGGAAATGCCCACAGCTTTTGTTCTTGCAGCCACGGCTCAGGCCGTTTGTTGTCTAGGAACAAAGCCAAAAATGTTTACACCCTTGATGATTTGATTGCCCAAACTCAAGGTGTAGAATGCCGTAAAGATACTGGCGTGTTAGATGAAATTCCTGGTGCTTATAAGCCGATAGAGCAAGTAATGGAAAACCAAGCCGATTTGGTTGAAGTTGTAGCAACACTCAAACAAGTTGTTTGTGTGAAAGGTTGAATTTTGTAGGGGCGTACAGCTGTCATAGGTGTCAACTTAAGTCAAAAAGCTTATTTCACAGTCGTTTCACCCCACCCCCAGCCCCTCCCCTTAGTAAGGGGAGGGGAGGTTTTGCGCCAGCAAAGCCGGGGTGGGGTGACGCGAAGCATAATAGTAAGTTAGTAAATTCAAAATCTCGTTTTTACAAGGGTTTCACGCGATTGTTGACACCAATGTACAGCTGTACGCCCCTACAATCAATGTGTTGCAAAGATTATTCCAATTGGTATTAGATGATTGTTTTAAGTGAATCAACTGAACAAATAGAACCATCTGCTAGTGCTAGCGAAAATAAATTAATGACTGAAGCCGCTAAATTATTGGGGTTTAAAGTCTACTATATACCACGAAATTTTGAGCGTTGTGGCACAGCAGAAAATGCTCTATGGCATATTCCTAAATATGCTGAAGAAACTGCTGGTATTTGGATAGGTTATATTCCGGAATTAGAGCGGTATAAAGCTATATATGAAGCTGCTTTAGCTAAGGAGATAAAGTTACTCAACACTCCTTTAGAACACCAAACAGCATTGGAATTTGATTTATTTTACCCTCATTTAATAGGATTAACACCTAATAGCATGGTAATTACCTCGACGAATGAATGTATCGAGGCTGGTGAGTTATTAGGATTTCCTGTATTTGTAAAAGGTACAGTCCAATCTATAAAAATGCAAGGTTGGAAGTCTTGCGTTGCCAATAATCAAGATGAATTGATTAAGTTAACAGAATTGTTATTAAAATTAAAAGACCGTTCACGAGGGAAAGTTATTGTCAGAAAGTTAATGAAACTACGACATGAACGCTTAGCCCCAAATGGTTTTCCTATGGGAAGAGAATTTAGATGTTTTATTTATAATCAGCAAGTTCTCAAATATGGTTATTATTGGGATGGGCAAGATGATTTGAGTAAATTATCAAAACAAGAGGAAAAGCAAGTTTTAAGCTTGGCAGTTTTAGCCTCCGAACGTCTTGGAGTTCCTTATGTAGCCATTGATATCGGGCAATTAGAGACTGGAGAATGGATAGTCATAGAAACAGCAGATGCTCAATTTGCTGGCCTTTGTCAAATTCCTGGACTTGAATTATGGAATAAATTGAAAAATATATAATCAAGCTTGATTTAATCATCCTTGAAAATCTAATGGCAAAATTACTGTGAACGTAGTGCCAACCCCAACTTCACTGCTGACATTAATTTCACCATGATGTGCTGTAACGCACCTTTTAACAATTACTAATCCTAGACCAGTTCCCTGAATTGATTGTACATTTGAGGCTCGATAAAATGACTCAAAAAGTCGATTTTGGTCTGCTTCGGGTATGCCAATACCTTGGTCTTGAATCCGAAAAATAGCTACCCCTGCAATTGGGTCACAAGTTAAATCAAACCAAATTGTACTACCAATGGCAGAATACTTAACTGCGTTGGAAAGTAGATTCATAAATATGTAATGTAACAGCCGTTCATCCATTACAGCATTTGTCTGATTACTATGACAATTAAAAATTATTTGATGTCCGGTGTTTGTGACAGCAGAAAATTCTTCAATTAGCTCTCTACATAAATGTTCAATATTCAGTGGTGCAGGTTCGCATACAACTTTTTCCGCTTCAGACCTGCCCATAAATAGTACATCTTCCATGAGTTGTTTCATGGATTGAACAGCTTTTTTAATTCGTTTTAAGTATGTCTGCTTTTTGGTTTCTGTTAAGTTTGCTCCTTGAATTTCTATCAGTTCTACTGCTGTTTGAATCACAGTTAAAGGATTGCGGAATTCGTGAGAAACAGTGGAGATAAATAAAGACTTCAAATGATTGAGTTCTCGTTCTTTATTTAATGCTTGCTCTAAAAATTCTGTTTGTCGTCGTTCGCTGAGATCCCAGAAAACAACTACAACACCACTTATTTGGTTAGATGGTCGCATTATGGGTGAAGCACTATCACCAATGGGTACTCTTTGACCATTTTTGGTAATTAAAGATGTATATTCCCCTAAATAAACAACCTCTTGTTCCCGCAAGACTTTTTTGACTGGATTTTCTAGTGTAGTTTCTGTAACTTCATCGACAATACGAAAAATATTTGACACGTCATGTCCGAGGGCTTCTGTTTGTTCCCAGCCAGTCAGCGCCTCGGCTGCGGGATTCATGAATGTCACCATTCCTTGTTCATCTGTGGCTATGACAGCATCGCTCATTGAGTTTAACAAAGTTGCTAGGCGATCGCGATTCTCCCGCAGGTCACGTTCTAGTTGATGTTTTAACAAACCTATCTCAATGGCGATACGTAAATCTTGTAATGTAAATGGTTTAACGACATAACCAAAAGGTTGAGTAATTTTCGCTCGTTGTAAAGTATGCTGATCACCATAAGCTGTGAGAAAGATCACCGGAATATCTAACTGTTCACGAATATAACCGGCGGCTGTAATCCCATCCATTTCACCTTTGAGGATGATATCCATCAAAACTAATTCTGGTTTCGTCTCTGAGGCCTTAGCAATGGCAACTTTCCCAGAAGAAGCCGTACCTGTAACTATGTACCCTAGTTGATTGAGTTGGCTAGCAATAGTTCTAGCCACTATCACTTCATCTTCAACGACTAAAATTCTCACTTGGTACATTTGATAATTTGCTGCTACAAACAAACTCGTGGAAATTGAATTTTAAATACCGTTCCCTGATTACTTTCTACAGTAATCGAGCCTTCGAGTTGTTCTGTGACTAAATCATAAACTAACGAAAGACCCAAGGAATCAGTATTACTCCAATCTAAATCATCTGGTAAACCAACGCCATCATCTTGAATAATCATTTCAATACTATTGTCGATATTACGTAAGCTAATCATAATTTGACCTGTTTGTTGTTGAGGAAAAGCATGTTTGAGAGCATTAGAAATTAATTCGTTGATGATTAGCCCGCAGGCAATAGCTTGGTCAACATTTAAGTGAACTGCATCGATATTGGTTTCTAGACCAATTTGTCCAGGTACTATTTGATAAGAAATTAGTAAGCTGGTTGCCAGATTTTCGATATAGTCAGCAACATCAAGATATCCAATATTAGGTGAAGTATATAAATTTTTGTGAATCAGAGAGATGGAATCAATACGATTTTGGCTGTCTCGAAAAACTCTGATTACTTCTGGGTCTTTGAGTGTTTGCGACTGAAGTTGTAAAAGACTGGAGACAATTTGTAAGTTATTTTTAACTCGATGATGAATTTCCTTTAAGAGAACTTCTTTTTCAGCCAAGGCACTTCTTAAGTTGATTTCAGCTTTTTGCCGCTCAGCTAGTTCATTTTGAGCTTGTTGAAAGATAGTAGATTGTTGAATTGCGATCGCAATTTGCACGGTAAGTTGGTCAAGTAAATCCAATTGATTTTCTTGCCATTCACGGAAAGTAGAGCATTGGTGGGCGACGAGTAAACCCCAAAGCCAAGAGGGAGCGTTTTCTCCACCTACTTGTAGTAGAATGGGTACAATTAAATTTGCTTTCACTTCAAACTGTTCGAGCAACTTTAGATGGCAATCGCTGAGTCCAGCTTCGTAAATATTTGCGATCGCTCGTTTACGCCCTTGATAATACTCTATACCTCCCCCTGTCTGAAAACAGGTATCTTCAATCTCTACACCTAAAGAAACTGTCCAACCAGGCTGCACTGCTTCCGCTACAACTTTACCGCTCATATCAGCAGCGAACTGATAAACTATAACTCGATCAACTTTCAGCAAATCTTGCACTTCTTTAACTGTGGCATTGAGAATATCTTCGAGATTCAAAGATTGACGAATTCGCAAAGCAACAGTTCGCATCAGTTGCTCCCGTTCAGCCTGAGCCTTGAGAGTAAGTTCAATTTGCTTGCGTTCTGTGATATCCTGTCCAATACCTATGATTTGACCATTGGGAAGGTTAACATTTGTCCAAGAAGTATCTATAACATTACCAGAGCGCACCTGAGTTTTAAAATCCCCCCAAGTGCGTTTCGCAGACTGAATAAAATTGATGACATACTGTCGATATTCAGGGTCAGGATATAACGCACAAAGAGCATCTACTGTTTCAAAATCTTTGATTTGCCAACCAAGAACATGTTCCCACTCTTGGTTCACCCAATGCAGCTTACCTTCAGCATCAATCAGTGCAATCATTAAAGGAATACGAGCGAAAATACTCTGAAGAAATTCATTTTGTTCAGTGAGTTTTACTTCTGTATTTTTGCGCTCTGTAATATCAGATAATACAGTTAATAATGCCGATTCCCCATTAAAAGTTAAATATTGAAGTGAAGTCATTGCCCAAAAAGAAGTTCCATCTGCCCTTTTGAGTGGAAGTTCATAGTTTTGCAGCGAACCATGTTGGTCAAGAGCTTCTAAAAGTGCCTGTAATTCTTTGGCATCGTGGTATAAATCTGAAACTAGGCAATTACTAAAATGATCTGGAGAAAAACGAAATGTTTGAATAAATTCAATGTTAGCATATAAAATTAACCCATCAGATAAGCGAGAAATCACTAACGGAATAGGTATTGCTTCAGAAACTGTTCTAAATCTAGTTTCACTTTCATGTAGAGTTTGTTCTATTTGTTTGTTTTCTGTAATATCTCTGATATCAACCAATCGAGCATCATAATCAGCATAGTCTATTACCTGTGTAAAAAGTTCAACATCAATCACCTGTCCATCTTTGCGAACATGCTGCCATCGTCCAGAGAAGTTTAATTCATCTTGGTTTTTAGTCAAATAATTCAGCAGTCTTGGTACATTTACTGGTGGGTTAATGTCAGTAATTACCATTTGCAAAAACTCCTCCCGAGAGTAGCCGTATTGAACAATAGCAGCTTCATTGACATCTACAAATTGCAGAGTCTTCTGATCATAAATCCACATGGGATGAGGATGATTATTAAAAATAATATTTCGATTGATAGAATTACTTTCAATATTTTTGCGTCGGTATAACTCCAAATACCTCATTACTTGTCGTGCTATTTTTTGTAGAATTGCTTGCTCTTTGAGACTGAAATTCCGAGGAACAAAATCAATTACAGAAAGACTACCTAATGGGAAACCACTTGAGGTAATCAAGGGAACTCCCGCATAGAAGCGAAAATACAGTCCTGAGTTCACAAAGGAATTTTGAGCAAACCGTTCATCTTGTAAAGTGTCCGGTACAATTAATATTTCACTTTGTAAAATCGTATGAGTACTAAAAGACTCACTGCGAGGCACTTCTGTTGCAGTTAATCCTACTTTCGATTTGAACCATTCTCGCTCGGCATCGACTAAGCCAATTACAGCAATAGGTGTTTCACAAATATCTGCTGCTAGTTGAGTTAGTTCGTCCAAAGTTTTTTCAGGTGGTGTATCTAAAATTTGATATTGTTCAAGAACTTCTAGCCGCCGCTTTTCATTTTCAGGTAACAACATTACTGGTTTTTGACAAAAATATTTTAATGTGCTTGATTTATGGGAAATATATCATTACTAACGGTCGTAGCAAGTTTGTTTCTTCATAGCTTGCACCAGTTGCGTTATTGACATTTTTGTAGGGTGGGCACTGCTAATCGTTCGCTCAAACCTTGATTTTTAGGTTGTTGACACTGCCCACCGCAAGGTTAATTGAGAATGGTGCAAGATATCAGCGTTCCACGAGAGGGAAGTCAAAAGTTACTCATTCAAAAATATTTAACCCCTCACTACTAATGAAAGAAACACTTCATTAATCAAAAGCTTGATTATATAAGGGTTTCAGAATATCTTTGTTAAGAGTTTAAACACTAATAATTTCTATACTAGAGTTTAAATATAAACGCAGAAAATTTGCTACATTTAAATTGGTGCTGATTGTCCATTCAAGGTGGTTTGAGAGAAAAATAATACCTTCTATTAGCACTTTTAACAGACTATGGTTGCTTTTTGCAATACTTCCAGGATTTCACAACCTTGAATAGCCCACTGTACATTCTGAAGAAAAATACTGGTGTTTGAATATACTAATTATTTAGATTCGGACATCGAAAGAGTGCGGCTTTAGGACTTATATCAAGTTCGGATAAATAGTTATAATTCCCACTGTCATTGTAGCTGCGACTTCTAATCACCAGAGTTAGTCTGAATTGAGACTTAGTAACCATTGTTGATTTTCCTCTGGAGAGAGTGATTAAAGAGCGCTAAGACGTGTTGAGGACTTGAAAAAAATTAATATAACTGAAACCCATGACAGGGTAAGCATTTCATTGAAGGTGGCACTAAAGTAAATCTATCTGATATCAATGTCATGATATGCTCAATGATGGATTCAAACCACCTAGTAAAAATCAGGTGCAACAATCATGAAAACGCTACTGAACGTAGATTTGCAGACTGAGTTGACTACAAGAGCAGCGAAAGATCCTCAGTTTGCAGCACAGTTGCTAGAAGATCCTAAAGGAACACTGTCAGCTTTCATCAATATGGATCTCCCCTCAGATCTAGAGGTATCAATTCACCAAGAATCTGGAAACAATTTGCATATCGTGCTACCCGCATTCGATTCACCCCAGAAGACAGATGCAGATATGGATATAGCTGATGATGAAATCTTGGCAGGATGCACTTGGGGAGCTAACTGTCAAAGTTCTATTGGCTAAAACAGATTGCAGCAAAGCAGGGTTAATATGGCTCAATAAGCAATACCCTTAATCTCAAACTTGTTGCACAGCCAATTCAATGATAAGTTTCTAACTGTTCATCATTCAGGCAAATAAACGATTTTCGCTTCAGCCTGAGCATAAGTGTTTGAAAAAAATTTAATGTTTATGCCTGTAAGCATCATCTCAGCTTACAAGCTATTTGCTCATTTAAATTTCGTTCTCAAACACGAAACGTAAACTATTACGCGAGTGCAAGGTAGATAGCGGTAGATAGTTTTTTTTGTCAATCCAACTTTAGATTATTTTGATCCGAGGAGGATACGATAATGAGTTTTAGTCCTGAACAAGTCGGCGCTGCTATAGCGTTTAACGCTACTGTAGACCCAAGTAGCACTTTAGCCACTTATTTGCGCTTACTCACCCAGATAGGTGCTAAAGCTGACGATCTCAAACTCACACCACAAGAACAGAATCTTCCGACACAACAGGCACAGGAAGTGTTCACTCAAAAGATTACGAAAGCAATTTTTGCGGATGGTATAGTTACCACACAAGAGCAAGAGCTTCTAAACTTTTTGGAGCAGCTAAAGACGGATAAGGCACTTCAGGACTCGCTCAGCAACGATATAGCGGCTCTGACGAAATCATAGAAAGTCTGGAAGTCGTGATGAAATCCAGTATTGGTTCGATCCACCATCAGAAAAATAAGGAATAATAACAATGACAACTTTACTGAGTGCAGATTTACAGACTGAGTTAACTGCAAGAGCCGCAAAAGATCCCGAATTTGCAGCACAGTTAATGAGCGATCCTAAAGGTACATTGTCAAGTTTCATCAATATGGATCTGCCATCAGATTTAGAGGTTTTGATTCACCAGGAGTCCGACAATAATTTACATATCGTTCTGCCTGCATTCGACGCACCTCAGAAGCCAGATATGGATATAGCTGATGATGAAATCTTAGCCGGATGTACTTGGGGAGCTAACTGTCAAAGTTCTATAGGCTAAAACAGATTCTGGAAAGCAGGGTAAATGTATTTTGCTCAATTGGCTGTATATTTGCGTAACAGCTTACTACCTAATTTTTTCCGGAATTTATGCACGTGCATATTAGGTCAAGCCAAACTGAGATGCATTCACCTTGCTTTTAAGAGGGCGAACTGACCGTATATAAGTTTCGTTCTCTAGATTCTAGGTTTGTTTAATTTTGTTTTTGAACGGTATCGTCCATAGCAATGGCAGTGTCAATTTAACTTTGTGTTAACTAGCAGCGAAAACAAACCGAACGAAAAGATGACATTGAAACAAGTAGTTCCAAAAAGCACATCATCTCGTCAATTTCAGGCATATTGCGTCGGTCTTGCCAGAACAGGGACGACTTCCATTGCAGGTATCTTTGGACGATATCGCTCTGAGCATGATTTTATGTTTGAGGAAACCATGGCCCAAATAGCTGCATGGCAAGAAGGTCAGATTTCATCTGAGTTGTTCGATAAATTTATTCTTGAGCGCGACCAACAAGGGCAGCTAGAATTAGATTCGGCCTGTTTTAATCATCATTACCTGCACATTTTCATAAAACATTTTCCGCAAGCAAAATATATTTTCACTGTTCGAGATTGCTATTCTTGGCTGAACTCCGTATTGAATATGGGTCTGCGTTACGCTGATGGTATACCAGACTGGATGCTAACGTTTTGCAGATACAGCAAATTTTATATTGGCTATGAAATCGATAGCCTTGCAGTTTCCTCACGGCAAGCAATGTTCCAGGAAATGCCCAAGGTCATCGATGGACTATTATCATACTGGCAACAGAATAACCAGCGGATCTTGGATCTTCTGCCACCAGAACATTCTCTGATAGTCCCTACTCACAAACTTTCCCAATCCCTTGAGCAAATAGCAAATTTGGTTGGCGTTCCACCCCAATCTCTGGTTGAGGAAGCCAAGCATTCTAATCAAGCGCCTCCAGATTACGATTGGCTCAAGTATATAGACCAAGATTTCCTGGAGGAACGCTGTTGTTTCTACTGCGGCTCTCTTATGGAGCGGTTATTTCCTAATTTGATAGAGGCAAGAAGAAAATGAACGCTCCACCGCAGACATTAGATAGCTATTTTGAGATATTGGAGCCTGATATTCAGCCAACTTTAATCTCTGCTGAGTATGTATCTGCGATTCGGCGAGTAGCTGGTTTGTTTCCTTGTTTCGTCCCCAATGTATTTGGCTTTGAATCTCGGCTAAACAGCAGTTCTGGGCGCACAGATTTTGCCATCAACATGACAGCCAAAGGTAGCGAATTACTTGCTTGGGAACTGTTTGAGCGATCGCAACCAGAAGTATTCCGCCAAGACTCAAGATGGCAGCGGGTGAGCCATTTTTTCCAGGAATGGGGAGAAACAAACGAATCGCCATTTGCAGATGCTAACAGCGTATGGTTGGAATTTGATATGGATCGGCTTTCGGCAGCAGAACTCGTCCCCAGCGTCATATTATTTGCCTACTGGCTAGATAATATGGAAAGTAAAATGGTGGTTCACCGTCCTCTAAGTTGGTTGACGAAAACTATCCTGCCCATGCTGCGAGGAGGGCCGCTACCAGACTATTTAGAGCGTAACTTTTTGCATTGCCTGGAGTTGACTACGCCTGCCTTATATTTTCAGGTTGGCACTATGCTCTCCAGAAAAATCGACGTACTCAGACTATGTGTTTTTAACATTACAGGAGATGAGATTACCAATTTTTTATCTCGCATTGGTCTTGAGGAATGTTTAGGAGAAATAGAGCAGGCGATCGCAGATTTTGCAGGCTTAGTAGATTCTCTATGCTTGCATTTAGATATTGGTGAGGTCGTTTACCCACGCATTGGGCTAGAACTTTTATACGACAATCTTCACCCTTGGAAGCGCCAGCCCAACAAAGAAACCCGATGGTTGCAGTTGTTTGATCAGCTTGTGGAGCGTGGTTTATGTACACCCGAAAAGCGAAAAGCGTTACTGGCCTGGCCTGGCTACGTACCAATTAGCCAATCTTCAATGTCTGATGGGCTTTTATTGCGCGGGTTGCAGCATATTAAACTTGTTTTTTCTCCAAATCAGCCCCTAGAAGCAAAAGCCTACTTTGGTGCAGCCTATAATCCCCTACCAAGCAAAAAGCCGAATTCAACAAAGACCTCATGACAAATTGTGCACAGATAAGTCAGCAACACCTGCATCATGCTATAGGTAAATCCGTCAGTTTTTTATTGCAGGCGCGAGACAAGCAAGGGTGGTGGAAAGATTTTTTTACACCCGCAGGCGTCAGCGATGCTTGGGTGACTGGATTTGTCGGGACAACGCTTGCTCGTATACCAGACGCGAGTGCAACAGCAGCAGCTCATGCCGCTTGGCAGCTTTTAGAACACCGAAATACTGACGAGGGAGGCTGGGGATATCACGCCAAAGTTCCAGGGGATGCAGATACGACCCTTTGGAGTTTGCAGTTGGCTCAAGCATTAGGACTAGAGAATTCAGCACGTTCCCAGCAAGGGTACACTTTTGTTTTGCGCCACATCAAAAGCAATGGTGGCGTCTCCACCTACGAACAGGAATCCCCTATCCGCAAGTACATTGGTTTACCAGCAGGAATCATCTCCTTTGAGGGATGGTGCGGTGCCCATACCTGTGTGACAGCAGCAGCAGCCTCTCTACCAGAATTAAGCGAACAAATTCTTCCCTATTTGCGAAAGCGACAACAAACTGATGGGAAATGGTGCAGCTACTGGTGGTTTGAGGATGAGTACTGCACAGCTTTAGCTACCACTGCTCTAGCGCTGCATGGGCGGGAAAATAGCGATCGCCAGCAGGTCGAAAAAGCCATTAGCTGGGCTTTTGAACGGTTGCAGCAGCTAGAGAGTGCAAAGCAACCTACGGAATTTGCGATCGCTTGGTGTTTGCAATTACTAACACTGGCAAAAGATTTCACCTCTGTCCGCAAGACTTGTCTAGAGAGCGTGCAACACCTCATCGATAGGCAACAAGCAAACGGTTCTTGGCAACCATCCGCCAGATTGCGCGTACCGCGTCCTGATACTGTAGATCCAAAGTCAGTTGAGAATTGGAAACTGTGGACAGGAAAATTCGCTCTGCCTCTGACTCTGGAAAAGGTTGTGGAAAATACCTTTAATCTTTACTCTGTTGATCAAAATGGCATTTTTACTACAGCAACAGTACTGCAAGCATTGCAGCGCGTCAGTGAGTTGGGGTTGTAAAACCATGAATAAACAGACATTAAACAGTCAAGAACATCTGGCAAAGGTGCAGGAAGTAGAAAACTTACCTGAACTCTCGCAAAGATGTTCTTTGTCGCCCGCACAGGTTGCACAGTATCATCAAAATGGTCATCTCGTAGTTCCTCAAGCCTTAGCACCTACGGATATCGCTGCTTATCGTCCCTTCCTCGTCGAGGTAGCTAACCGAGAACTGGCAAAGCTCAATGACTTGGAACGAGCGGTAGGCACCAGTGGTTCCACCTTTGTCTACGATCTGCGAGAGGTACATCAGGCTGTATGGCGTTTGATTACATCTGTTGCGATCGCTAAAATCGCAGCTGAACTGTTAAAAGTTGATAGTGTCAGACTGCTGCATTACAACTGTTTCTTCAAGCCACCGCAGGGACTGGGAACGCCTTGGCATCAAGATTGCTTATACATTCCCTTAAACACCGATCAGGTAATAACAGCCTGGATACCGTTGGTGGAACTGTCCCCAGATATGGGGCCGCTGACCTTTGCTAGTGGTTCCCATCGGGCAGGTTTCTTGGAGTTTGCCAATACGAACAAATATTCGCCAGAACGTATCGTGCAGATGCTAGACGAACGAGGCTTGCAGTTGACGAGCATTGGTAGTATGGCTGTTGGTGATATTTCCTTTCACAGCAGTTTTACCCTCCATAGTGCCCCCATTAATTTTAGCGATCGGATGCGGGAGGTAATCGCCATCAGTTACTACGCCGATGGTGCTTGCATTGGCGAACCGGAAAACTTTGATTTGTCAACTCCTCAGATATTTCAAACTGTCAAATATCGTGAGCATTTTCTCAACCAATATTTCTCTGGTTTACAGCCAGGAGATTTGGCTTGCAGCCCGACAAATCCTGTTGTATATCAAAAAAATCAAGATGTCTAATTATGTCTAAAATTCATTCAAATTCTCTGTAGCTAAATGCGGAGGTAAAAATGATATCATGTCCGGCTAATTACTTACGATCTAGTCGGTTTGCCTGGTAATGGGGAATGGGGAATGGGGAATGGGTGAGATGTGATAACTCATAGTAGAATCCAATTACCAATTACCAATTACCAATTACCAATTACCAATTACCAATTCTCAATTACCAATTACCAACTACCAATTACCAATTACCAATTCCCAATTCCCAACTACCAGATATACACAATTTTAAAATAGGAGATACAAGGTGCTGAATATAGAAGTTAATCTACCAGAATTATCAAGTGAATATCCAGTGACCTCAGAAAATATTCGACAATTTCAAGAACAGGGTCATATCTTATTGCGCGGCGTGGTTTCTCAAGTAGAGATTGATGCATATCGCCCGAACATTTTAAAAGCTATGCAACGCAATCTAGAAGAAAATCATGCCATAGAAAAACTAGTTAAAGGCAACCAAGAAAACTGGATATATATTAACAATTTGTGGAGTCTGGATGAAATTACCCGTCGGTTTATTCTCGCCTCTCGGTTTGGACAAATTGCTGCTCAACTCCTGGGCGTAGATGCTGTGCGGCTGTTTCGCGATCAAACTTACTTCAAAAAACCCGGTGGTACTGACACCCCTTGGCATCAAGATGGGTACTTTATGCCCCTGGATACAGACAAAATTATTACAATGTGGCTTCCCCTGGTAGACGTAACACCAGAAATGGCTCCCATGAGCTTTGTCACTGGTTCCCATCGCGGGGCGAAATACCTTGGCACTTCCACGCCCCAGCCAGAAAAAATGCAGGAATTTGCCCAGTCTATTATCCAGCGAGGGTATGAAATAACATCCTACGGTAGCCTTGGGGCGGGGGATGTGACTTTTCATTCGGGTTGGACACTACATAGCGCCCCAACCAACAAAAGCGATCGCACCCGTGAAGTCCTGGTAATAGTTTACTATGCCGATGGCGCGCGTATTGCTCAACCAAAACAACTGGATTCCCAGGCTCCACTCCCAGAGCGCTTCGCCGAACAGATGCGCCAACAAACACAAAATAGCTGCTTTCCAGGGCTAAAACCAGGAGACTTGGCGGTTACACCCATGAATCCGCTCATTTACCGCAAAAACACTTGAAAATGGCAGCAAACAGCAGTGACAAGTGCAGACTTTGATTTTAAAAGAGCGATCGCTCCGATTCAAGTAGATACATTCTTCAATGAATATTGGGAAAAACGTCCCCTAATTGTTTCCAGACAAACGCCAGATTATTACACCCATCTGCTGACGATGGCAGATATTGATTTAATTGTTTACAGCTTACAGCCAGATTGGAAGACCTTACGCCTGGTCAAGCAGGGGGGCTTTTTTGCCCAAAACTTTATGCACCCTGACGGGTCTGCTAACATTGTTCAACTTTACAAGGCTTACGAGCAAGGCTACTCCATCATTCTTTTAGACCTCCATAAACGTTGGATGTCTTTGTCGGCGTTTGCTAAAGAATTGGAATGTTTTTTGAACCATCCTGTAGGCATCAATTTATATTTGACCCCCAAGAATTCCCAGGCTTTTATGCCGCATTTTGATGACCACGATGTCTTCATTCTCCAGATTGAAGGAACAAAAAACTGGCGCATTTACGAACCCACAGTGGAACTACCAAACAAGGAAATTGCAGGGGGTGAACATTCATTACCAAAAGATCAGCTTCCGCCTGTGGTAGCCGATATTTGTTTGCAACCAGGTGATCTGTTATATTTACCTCGCGGCTATGGTCACAATGTCTCGACATCCGACTGTTCATCATTGCATTTGACAGTAGGCATCTTTATTTATACCTGGAGCGATTTACTTTCTGGGATGCTGCGATCGCTATCCTTACAAGATGTTGCCTTTCGCCGCGCATTACCAGCAGGTTTTATCCGCGACAGCCAGATGAAAAACTCTTTATCAGCACAATTTCAGGAACTGCTGCAATTTCTAGTCACCCAAGCCAAGCTAGAATCGGGGATTGAAAAACTCACTGATAGTCTTCTAGAAAATATGAAAAATCCCTTACCGGATGGATATTTTCGACGCATCGACAATCTCAGTCAGATCAACTTAGAAACTATTGTCCAGAAAAGAAAAGGAACTCTATTCAACATCATCCCCAACGAAAATTCCATCACAGTTAAATATTTCAGCAAAAAGCTAGAGATATCTCAAAACTTTGCCGTCGCTTTAGATTACATCAATACTAATAATAAATTTCCTATTAAAGACTTACCGAGCATAGACGACAACTCAAAATTAGAATTCGTGCATCGGCTGATTGGTAGCGGACTTTTAACAATCGTCGAAGAAGATACAGGAGGTTTGTGATGACGGATATATGTTTGGTGTCGATGCCTTATTCATCGCTGAACGGGCCATCCATCGCTTTAGGATTGCTAAAGGGCGCACTGAAAAAAACAGAAATAGAAGTCAGCGTACTCTATCCCAATATCTGGTTCGCCGAAGAAATTGGGCTAGATACCTATATTGCTCTTTTTGAGGGCAAGAACGAAGAATTGATTGGCGAGTGGACGTTTACTCTAGCTGCCTTTCCAGACTTTGAACCAGATGCTAGCATCTATCCATTGCAGCCATTAGCAACGCGGGATATGCTATACGAGCGCCTCGACCTCGATAGCGAAAATTTGCAAGAGCAATTTGAGAAAGTCCGCTCAAAAGCTCCATCCTTTGTTGATAGAGTCGCACGAGCCATTCTCGAAAAACAGCCAAAAATTGTCAGTTGTACTTCAACTTTTGGTCAACACGTGGCTTCTTTGGCTTTGCTGAGGCGGATTCGGGAACTCGCCCCCGAAGTCATTACTTTGATAGGTGGAGCCAACTGTGAAGGAGCGATGGGGTTAGCAACCAAGCGAGCCTTTGATTGGGTCGATTTTGTCTTTTCTGGGGAAGGAGACACCTTATTTTACAACCTCTGCCGTCAGCTACTGGACAAAGGTTGCAACATCAGGGCTGAAGACTTACCCGAAGGTGTGATCTCTGCCAGTAATATGAATGCGATCGCAGCCGCTCCCCGTGCTTCTGTATGGGATATGGATCAAGTGCCCATCCCCGACTACGACGATTACTTTGAAGCCATCCAAGCCTCCCAATTTAGTCCTTACATTCACCCCGGATTGCCGGTACAAACATCACGAGGTTGTTGGTGGGGGCAAGTACATCACTGTACATTCTGCGGACTCAATGGCGCATCAATGGCATATCGCTCGAAATCACCAGAGCGCGTAGTCCAGGAATTTGACCATCTGGCAAAAAGGTACAACGTCACTAATTTCATTGTCGTCGATAATATTCTCGATTTAAGATACATCAAAACTGTTTTACCAGAACTAGCGAAAGCTGACCAATCTTACAAGCTCTTTTTTGAAACAAAAGTTAATTTGCAGCGAGAACAAATGGCACTCTTAGCCGATGCTGGTATTCGCCACATCCAGCCCGGCATTGAGAGTATGCACGATGAAGTGCTGAAGCTGATGGATAAAGGAACCACAGCCATCATGAATGTGCAGTTTCTCAAATGGGCTAGGGAATTGGGAATTTTTGTAGGTTGGAATTTTCTCTGGGGTACACCGAAAGAGCAGGATGAATGGTATACCGAAATGGCCCAATGGCTACCACTGATTACCCATCTCCAACCCCCTGGTTTCGGTCGTATCCAATATCACCGCTTTAGTCCTTACTTCCAACGCCCTCAAGAATTTGGATTAGACTTAGAGCCTTATTGGACTTATGCCTACGTCTATCCGCTACCACCAGATTTGTTAACCGACCTCGCCTATTATTTTGAAGATAAAAATCGCGACTCCATGACAGCTGAACTCCAAAAACGACCCGGTTTGAGAGCAGCTAGAGCAGCAGTTGTGCGGTGGAATCAACTATGGAGTCAATTAGGATTTGGCAACTCCCAGACCAAACACAAAGCTCCTACATTGAGCCTCGTGGACGACGGCAAGCAAATCAAGATTCTAGACACCAGACCCGTAGCAGTTAATATGCTGTACCTGTTACAGGGACTTGACAGTTGGATATACCGCCTTTGTGAACGGGCCCGCAGTTCTCGGAATTTGCTAGAAGCCATACGCAACGAATACCAGTCCGATATGTCTTGGGAAGACATCAAACCTGCCATTGATCAACTGCGAAACGACAAACTATTGCTAGAACTCAATGGTAAATTTCTCAGCTTGGCTGTCAAAGAACCAGTCGCTCCCATACCCAATACACCAGGCGATTCGCCTGGTGGTTATATCGATATTGTCCAATACCAACTTGAACGCCCAGATATAGCAGGAGGCAGGAGGCAGGAGGCAGGAGGCAGGAGGTAAAAACCTTACTGTTACTGTCATTGACGATTTTAAAATGTCCTAATCTATGATTCGACTGCTATATATCAGGAGGCAGCTTTGCTGGAGGTAAAACATTACTGTAGCTGACATTCACGCTCTTCATATGTCCTAAACTACAGCTGTAAAGTCTAGCAGCAAGTTGTAAAACAAACTCAACAACAGCAAAAATAGGCGGGAAATTTCACAGGCAAACTTGTCAACAAATATAAATAAAATAAGGCCACATTTATGGACGAACAAGAATTATTAACTCGACTAGAACAAAGCCCAAAACCAACAAGTTACGCAGAATTTGCTGAACTGTTACAATCCTTGGAGCCGGAGTTGGCAGTAAAGACGGAACTACCAGAACCAGCAATATTAGCGGCAAACAAATCTTCAGGGCCACCTGGCTTTCCTCCAAATATTCACATCAAGCAAACAAACTTTAATAATTGGTGTCAGGCGATAGAATTGCGTAAGGCATGGATAGCCTACCCTCAAACTCCTGATGATGTTGTAGCAATAGCAAACTGGGCAAAAGAACAAAACAAAAAACAAAACCAAGAAGACAAAAAGTTCCGTTTGAGGGCTAGTGGACACAGCCACAATTGGTCTCCCCTAGTGGTAACGAGCGATGTCTCATCTTATTATGTGGTTTTGGTTGATACATCTACCCTTAACAGGGTGTATGAGTTCGATCGCGAAAACCTGACAGCGACTTTTGACGTAGGCACAACTATCGAACAAGCAACCGATCTTCTCCAAAAGGAGGATAACCAAGGAGCATCGAACGCTCCCGGATATTCCTGGCAGAATTTTACTGCACCAGGTGCGATGAGTCTGGGAGGTGTCTTGGCCATCGGGGGACACGGAACCAGCATACCTTATGACAATCATCCTCAACCGCTAGCTGGCTGCCTCAGCAACCTGATTGTGTCATTTAAGGCTGTAGTCACCGATCCAAACGGAACAGATCCTGACAGCTATGTCATCAAAGAATTTCACCGCAGTGACACAGATGCTGCGGCTTTCTTAGTACATTTGGGCCGTGCCTTCCTAACAGAGGTGACAATGAAAGTAATTCCCAATTACTATCTGGAAGTTGTCAACTCCTATCCAAAGGCAGATGATCTCTTCCAAGATCCCAGTCAACCGCTTTCAGATAATGCGATCGCCAAGTTACTTGACCGCTATGGACGGGTTGAGGTGATTTGGTTCCCCTTTACCGACGAACCTTGGATAAAAACCTGGGAAACCATACCAGAGCCGACTAAGACACCAGTTTCTGGCCCCTATAATTACCCGTGGGCTAACAACATCACCTTAACTGAGAGCAACTTGATAAAAGCTGGGCTGTTCTTGGCTCCTGCCATAACACCCACCTTCGGACGAACGCAATTGAGTATTACTAAAAGTAATGCAGTTGAGGGCGAGAGTGGCGCGATGCAAGGCACAGCCCGCGATCTACTCTTATATGTTCAGGACAATACTTTGCGAGTAACTGCCTGTGGTTATGCCATTCAGTTACGCCGTGACCAAGTTCAAGAGGCTGCCTATCAATTCTACGTTAAATATCAACAACTGTTACAACAGTATCAACAAGCCTCTAAGTATCCGATCAACGGCCCTGTTGAGATCCGCTGGACTACTGTAGACTTCACTGATGACCTTGGTATACAAGATGTCCAACCGCCTGCCCTTTCAGCTTGTCACTCTGTCCAGCCTCATGATCAGACACTAGACACCGTATTCTGGGTAGATGCCCTAACTCTACCTAGTACTAAATTCTCCAACGAGTTCTTTGTTGAACTAGAGACATGGATCAAACAGCAGTGGGGGACAGCAGCTAATAACGTTGGGCGACCAGAGTGGTCAAAAGGCTGGGCTTATACAAGTCAGGGTGGCTGGACTAATGAGACAATCATCACAAGCGACATTCCAGCCCATTACAATCAGCCACAAGGTACTAACACCTTTACCTGGGCTACAGAAACTCTAACCAAGTACGATCAGCACCACATTTACACAAATAAGTTTCTGGATCAATTGTTACCTGGGTAAAAAGACAATCTCAACTTATGGATTTGTGAGCAAAAGTTAGCAAAAAATTATCGGTGACTCATGGGCACGTCTAAACTCTTAGAACTAAACCCCCAGGACTTGGATGGGTGCGGTGATATCATGGGCAGTATCCGCAATCGACAAATTGATGGCATCTTAATTAAGGATTTCATCTCACCGGACATCGCCCTCTCCCGTGGTGAAAGTTTGATGGAGAATCCATCGTTGATGCGAAGCAGTTCGTGTCCCTACGGTCGCATTTATGCACGCACCATTATCGGTATGGGCAACCAATCCGAGCAGTATTTTGAAGACGCGCAGGTATTTAGAACTGAGTGTGAGCGATTTTTTGGGTCTCAAAAAAATTTTGAAACTCACTTGGCGCAATTACTTGCAAAAATAGCAGGCGATAGAAAGATATCGCTACCCCTTGGCCCTGGTGGTACTCCCTACTCTCCCGCCACTATTAGGTGGGTAGATCCGGGGGGAACGATCGCACCTCACTGCGAAAAAATTTATTTTAAGGCTGGAGCGGCGGCATTTGAGCTGATCAATCAAATTGCGGTAGCAGACACCATATTTAGTTTCTTTATGGTGATGACAAAGCCTGAAGCTGGAGGAGAACTTGTTCTGTATGATTTCAATTGGCAGAACCAAAATGGCAATGGAGTAGGCAAGCAAACAAACACAAAATACCTAGAATCCCACTGCAACCCTACCCCGATTCCCATTTCTGAAGGAGACTTGATCATTTTCAATGCAGGGCAGATTTGGCATCAGATTTCCGAGGTTAAGGGTACAATGCCACGGATTACTATTGGCGGATTTATCAGCTTCTCTAAAGACGACAAAACACTTTATTACTTTAGCTGAATGCGATTATAGGAGTACGAACTTTGTCTGACAGCACGCGATCGCTTGGCTTAAAACAGCAACCGCAGCTTGTGCATCTTATAGATGCTATCGCGGCACGGTTAAACCCGATTTTGTTTCCACCGCATTCTCTGTCAGCATTACGCTCACTCACAGCCAAGCTACCGCCTGCTAGTCCCTTGTTGTTCGAGTTGAGAATGCTAGAGGAAGAAGATTCCACTCTCGATCTTTCCCTACCTTTGCCAGAAGATTTCTGTCTCTACAAATCAGACTGGGTTTATTCGTCTTGTTGGGAAAAAATTGTGGCTCTACGCACAGCCAGCCTTGCAGGAGGAGAGTTTGCCGGGGCGATCGCAACTAATGTATTCTGGTGTGAATTTGACTTCGACCAAATGTTCAATCCTATCCCTTTACCTGGCGTGTTTCTCAACATTTCTCCCGAACTATCGAAGTCTAAAAATAATAGCTTCCTTTCTCAGTTAATTTGCAGGGCAGTCTCAATATTAAGGGGCGAGATAGTTCCTGATTCCATACAACAGAATCTAGAAACTACGCTTCAAACCCTACCCGCAGATGTTTACTTTACTCAGTTTGGTGTGATGCTCTCTAGACCTGCCTCTTCTATAAGAGTGAATTTTAGTGGATGGCAAGCAGAAAATATAGCTAGTTGGCTAGAAAATGTTGGCTGTAAAGCAGTTGCAGCAGAAGTTACCAAGGTAACTCAGCAGATTCCAAATTTATTGGATCGAATGATGGTGACTTTAGATATCGCTGAATCGATTAACCCCAGAGTTGGTATCGAGTGCTACCCAACTTCGATGCAAAGTCTTTCTTCCTGTCAACAAAGCGGTGATTGGTTAGGGGAATTTACAACTTGGCTAACAACTCACTCTTTGGCTAGTAGCTGTAAAGCCAAAGCATTACGCAATTGGAATGGTTACAAAGAATCATCAATTGAGTCACCCGATTCTGACCAAGGATATTTTTGGGGTTACTACGCTTGTGCAACAGACATCAGCCACCTAAAACTCGTTTTTGACCCCATAGCAGGTTTGCAAGCCAAAGCCTACATACTCGCCGATTTTATCCACCCAGATGATGATGAATCTCAAAAAGCTCCCGCCTTTTTTTTAGATGTGGGTTTGTAATAACATGAATTATGATTATGATTTACTAATTGTCGGTGGAGGCCCAGCAGGTTCAATAACAGCTATCTACGCTGCTCGGCAAGGAATCAAAGTACTGCTAGTAGATAAAGCCCGCTTTCCACGAGATAAAGTTTGCGGTGATGCTATTCCTCCGTCCTCTCTAGCAATCTTAGAAGAATTGGCCTTGCTAGACAAACTTCTGGCGTTACCTCACGTCTTTGTTAGCCTTCTATGGCATACCGAGAATGACTACTTACAACTTCCAGATGCAAAAGCACTAGTATGCAAGCGGTTTATCTTTGATAGCCTTCTATTTGAAGCAGCAAAATCTCATGCTGACACCCGCGAAGGATGGAAAGTGGAGAACCTGCTACTCCAAAACGGTCAAGTATGTGGCATTCAAGGGACAACGGATACTGGAGAATCCTTTGAAGTTACGGCCAAAATTGTTGTTGGAGCGGATGGCTGTAGTTCTGTTGTCGCTAGAAAAATGGGATTATACCAACCTGTGAGGCAATCAGGAGCAGTAGCCACCCGCGCTTACTATCGTCATCTGCCTTCAGCAGGTCAAATGGAGTTCTACTATCTTCAGGAATCATTACCTGGCTATTTGTGGATATTTCCAGTTGACAGCGAGACAGTAAATGTTGGGGTACTAGCATTCGATAGTGCCTTTACAAAACAGGGATTTTCTTCCCAAAAACTGCTCCAAAATTTGTTAAATTCTCCACTTTTGAGAGAACGGTTCACTCAAGCAAAATTACTAGACCGGGTTCAAGGTTGGCATCTGCCTCTAGCTAGCCAGCCACGAATTATACATGGCAATGGCTTTATTCTAGTGGGGGATGCTGCGGGTCTAGTTGATCCATTTATGGGTCATGGCATTGATACAGCCATGATTTCAGGCAAAATTGCGGGACAGATATTAGGAACTATATGTGGCGGCAAGGATTACAATAATAGAGTTTTACAAATTTATACCAATACTGTTTGGCAGCAATACGGTTCTTACTTTGAGCGCAGACTGGCTTTACGAAAAATGCTCGAACCACCCCAGTTGATCATGCCAATGAACATAATCAAGACTTATCTATTTAACGATGCTGGGGTGGTGGCTAAAGAAGCATTAACACAAGTTCCTAGCACTCTGTAAGAGGTTGTTTTAAAAGTGGTTTGCTGTGATTTTAATCAGATTTTTACCCCCCCCCATTATCCCACGCCACTTGCATTTGTCTGTCGGCAGAGCTAGCTCTTCGCAGTGGCTCCCTTAATAAAGGGGGGTAATACGACTTGTGTGTACACGGTAGCCTTTCTAAGGGGAGGGTTAGGGTGGGGTCAACAAATATTTGATACATTACTACAGACTTTTCAAACAACCTCTAACAGAAACTATGAACGGACAAACAAAATATCGGTGTTTTCTAGAACAAAAGCCGGGGTTTTAGGATTAGTGAATCGGTGTTTTATGGTGGAAACATATTGGCAAGAGAAGATTTTTGATCAACAAATTCAAAACTCATCGAATTAACGCTTATACAATACTCGAAAATATGCAAAAAGACTATAAATTAGATATGTATAAAAATGTGGATATTTCTAAAATTGTTGAGAAAGCTAGTTCTATTTTTGATAGATTTGATGAAAATTTTTCTCTAGAGGCACTTGATAAACAAGAACAATTAATAGACAAACGCCTAGAACAATGGTGTAAAAAAATTGCCAAAGGCGACTGGGAATTATTTAACAAGCGTTTTCATTGGGATGAACTGGAATTAAGTCAAGTTAAGCAATTATTAGGTTCAGTTCGTTTAAAAAATAAACATAAATTACCAGAATGGGCGCATCTTTTACAGGAAGTATTTGACTATATCCAAAATATCAGCGCTGATTTGATTGTAGAAGAATCCCAGCATTATCAAACTAAATACGCATTTGCAGAAATTTTATGTCCTTTTGTTTTCATTGCCAAAAAAAGATTAATCGAACAAGTAGGTTCTGTCTATAATCTCTTAACTCCATCAGCAATATCCAACCTCGAATTAAATTTGCTTAAAGACCTTTCGTGGATAGCTGGCAATGCACTTTATCTCGAATTTTCTATCTTTCGTTCGAGAAAATTATCTTCTCTAGAGCGTCTGCTTCTGGAAAAAAGTGAACACAAAAGTACAAAAGTATATGAAGAATTTATTTCTAGTCTATTTGCAGGCAAGTTGTTGACATTTCTCGAAGAATATGCTGTTTTAGCCCGTTTACTATCAACAACAACCAAGTTGTGGATAGAAGCAAACGCAGAGTTTATCTTGAGGTTATCTTCAGATATAGCCAGCATTGAAAGTAGTATTTTAAATAATCCAAATCTGGGGCGAGTAGTAGAATTAAAGCCTGCACTATCTGACTATCATAACGGCAGACGTGCAGTGATGATTTTGCAGTTTGAATCAGGTGATAAACTCGTTTATAAACCTAAAGATTTAAGTATTGACTGCGCCTATTTTCAGTTTTTAGAATGGTTGAATCAGCAAGGAATACCTTTACCGTTTAAATCGCTGAAACTTCTCAAACAAAAAGGCTACGGATGGGTAGAATATGCCGAGAATCTATCTTGTGAAGATGCCGATGCTGCCAGTCGATTTTATCAGCGTGCGGGGATGTTGCTGTGTCTGATGTATTTATTGGAAGGGGTAGATTGTTTTTATGAAAATATCATTGCTAGCGGGGAGTATCCATTGCTAATTGATATGGAAGCTTTGATGCACAATAATTTTAAACTAGAGAGGGAATATTCAGAATCTTATCATATTAGACCGATCGATTTAATTTGGTGGAATTCAGTATTTCGTGTGGGACTATTGCCGACGTGGCGACCGAGTGCTGATTGGAAAATGGCTTATGATATTGGAGGTTTGCGGGAAGCAGGTAAATTAGTATTGCCCTTTTTTAAACCCATATGGTGTCATCCTAATACGGATGGGATGAAGCGCGACAGGGAACAGATGGTTATCGATGTGAAATCGAGCGTACCAAGGCTTAATGATGAATACCTGAAAGCAAGTGATTATGTGGATGAAGTTGTGACAGGTTTCCAGCAAATGTATCTTTTTCTGTGGAAGAAAAAAGATGAATTGCTTGCGCCTCAAAGTCCTTTGTACAACTTCGCTCGGCAAAAAGTTCGCTACATTTTACGGAATACTAAGTTTTATACTTCTATCTTGCAAACACTGCTGGAACCAGAATATCTCAGAGATGGAGTTGATAGAAGTATTGAGATTGATGTTGTCAGTCGGATGTCTTTGGATACTGGCAACAAAGCTATCCATTGGCCTTTAGTGAAGCTGGAAACCGCAGCCTTGGAACAAATGGATATTCCATTTTTTTCTATGGCTACAAATAGTGCTGCTCTAGATTTACCTAATGGGGAAGTTTTAGAAGGCTTTTGTGAAAATACAAGTATTGATAACGTTATTAATCGTTTGCATTCTTTTAATGAACAAGATTTAAAGACTCAAATTCGTTTAACCGAAAGTATTCTGCGTTTGAGTACAGTTTCTGGCAAACACAGTACTTCTTTAGAGAAAGAAAACGATGATCAATTTGATGTAGGTGCTGTACTATCGCCGCAGGAAATGATTGCTGAAGCAACTGCGATCGCTCAAGAGTTAAAAGAACTAGCCTTTTACGCCCATGATGGTAGCATCACTTGGATTGCTCCCCAACTGCAAGCCGAAAAATATATCTTACAGCCTCTACGATTAGATATTTATGGCGGCTGTGCTGGTATTATACTGTTTTTGGCAGCTCTTGAAAAAGTCACTGGTGGTGCTGGATATACAGAACTCATTCAAGGAGCAATCAAACCCATAATAGAGGCGATCGCCACAACCCCAGTTCAAACTTTGTCGAAAAATGGATATACTATCGGTGGCGTGGCTGGTATAGGTTCACTCGTCTACGCGTTTACGCGTATTTCCGAGTTTTTAGAAATGCCTTCTTTGCTGTCAGATGCTCAAGCGGCTGCATCCTTGATTTCTCCTAAATGGATTACCGATGATAAACATTTAGATGTGGTAAGCGGTTCAGCAGGGGCGATTCTAGCTTTATTAGCTTTATATCAAAAAACGAACGATCCTGAGATTCTGGAAAAAGCTGTTTGCTGTGGTGAGCATTTATTACACACTCGCACATCAAACAACAAGGGATTTCGAGCTTGGCATAAAATTGGTGCAGACTTCGTAACTGGATTTTCACATGGTGCGGCTGGCATTGCCTATGCTCTGCTACGCTTGTACCAAGCAACTGAAGACAACAGGTTTCTAGAAATTGCCAGACAATCCATAGCTTACGAACAAAGCGTATTTGACGAATTAGCAGGAAACTGGCCAGACTATCGAAAAGCCATGCAAGTAAATAGTGGTTCTAGCTTGATGACGGCTTGGTGTCATGGTGCGCCTGGGATTGCTTTAGCAAGAATGGGCGGACTTTCAGTTTTAAATACCATTGAGATTGAAAAGGATGTGGTAGCTGCTCTCTCTACCACCCGCAATTTCAGCTTACATGGGATAGATCATCTTTGTTGTGGGAATTTTGGCAGAATAGAAGTCCTGCAAGTTGCCGCCCAAACTCTCTCTAGGCAAGAATTTGCCGATTTAGCTATCAAACAAGCTTCCTGGGTAGTACGCAGAGCCAAAGGGCGCTATTCGTATAGTTTATTTGACAAATTTCTTAAGGGTATATTTCATCCCTCTTTCTTCCAAGGAACTTCAGGTATAGGCTACCAGTTACTAAGACTTGCTCAGCCTAGTTTACTACCATCAGTTCTTTTGCTAGAGTAAACGATGTTTGGCGGTTTTAAACCAAACCTCAATCTGTCATTGTCTCTACTTGCCATCCGAAAACGAACTGCAAAAAACTTCATCTTGGCCGCCCCAAGGTAGTGATGTAGAGAACAGCTTCATCAGTAGGAACCCCCAAAACTTCATTTACTTGGTCATCAAAAAAGCCACCAATACCGCTAACACCCAAATTCAGATGGATTGCGCCTAAATTCAGCCTTTGTCCCAAATGTCCAGCATCCATGTGTAAATAACGGTAAACGCGATCGCCATACTGGGAAATAGCTGATTTGAGGTCGGCTGTATGGAAAACAACTGCTGCTGCATCCCGCCCTAATTCCTGTCCCAAGCAGAGAAAGTGTAACTCTCGCCGGAAGTTTTTAAACCGAATTTGTCTTAATTCCTGTGCTTTGGGTGCATAATAATAACAGCCTGCCTCCAAGTCTTTGACACCAGAAACAGCAATAAATGTTTCTATAAGATTGAGATCAAAGTAGTCTGGTGAATTATCTAAATTTTGGTCAATATAATTTTGTGGTTGATAAGTAAAATCGAGTAAAGCTTTAAGTTCATCGAAAGTTAAATCTTCACCAGTGTAGGCACGGGTAGAACGGCGTTTGTGCAGAGTAATTTCTAGGTCTGTCAGTTGTTCTCCCCAAAAAATGGGTGTAGTAGTGGAGGTGGGAATTTTCAGACAGAAAGGAAAATTATATTTATCTTCCAATGACTTTTCTTGTTTGACCATTGGGAGATTGAGTTTGCCGATGATACCTGTTGGTAGCTGGGTGTGTTGATGAAAATATCTCAGCAATTCACCATCAGGAATCTGTGGGTAACTAGTTTCAGTAGCAGACGGTAAAGCAGTACATCCTGTGGGCAAATTTTGTTTAATATCTAATAAGTCTGCCAGAGGTAGGACTGCGATCGCTCCTTCCTGTTGCGGATCGATATAAAGTAGATCGTTGATGGCTTCATCAACAAAACCGCCAATCAAGTGCGGACGATAGTCGGTAATCGCAGCAGCTAACTCAATGTTGCCCAACAAATGCCCCGTATCTAAAAAAATCCGGCGATAAGCCCTATCTTCATACCGCCACGCCGAACGATAGAAAACCGCTGTAATAATAATTGCTAATTGCGTACTTTCGAGGGCGGGATGCCAGAAACAAGCTGACTGCAAAGACTGCCAAACATCACTTTCCCAAAAATGCATCAGTGAATGAGTTCGACACTGGTAATTATACAATCCAGGTGGCAATAACGGCGTACCACGGGAAACCACATACACTTCAGCGGGATATAAACCACCTGCACTAGGTGCAGCGCGTAAATACACAGCACTACCCATAGAAGGCATTCTTGCTGTTAGTCCATAGCTGCGGAACAGTAGCCGTGATAGTCTTTGCCACCATTGAGCATCTGCATCGTTAACAAATGTCTCTGGTATCTCTTGGATATAAGGTTTAAGATCAAAACAAGAGCCAATTTTGTACTCTTTAAACGGCACTGGCTGCTTAGTCCAGTCTAGCCTATTACCTTTTGAGGCAAGGGTCTCAGGGTGATATTTAGTACGTTCGTGGTAGTGCTGTGCAATGGATTGGTGTATTTCTGGCATAACAATTTAAATTAGCTGAGGGCGTGCTTTTTTTCTGATCTTGGCATTCATCAGTCTTTTTGTTTCGTCTGAGTTAATACAATCGTGCAATTTCTAAAATACTACTTGGTAATTCGCAAAATCCCAAATTGGTAAGTAGCCATCATCACTGCGTACACTACAACGAATGAAAAACTCCCCAAGCGCAAGTGGCGTGGAGTTTTTGGGCATTGGGAATCGGGCAACTGAGCATAGGGAAGAAGCTACCAATGCCCTATCTATGCCCACTTGCCCACTTGGCCCAAGCGACGGTGCGACTATCCCTCTTGACCCATAAGGGGATGAAGTTTCCCGTCGCTTTCAATAAATGGTGCGATCGCTGCTACAAATTCAGCAGTTGATTCATATGGCAAAACATTCCGACCCAACAATTTAATTCCACGACCTTGAGGTAAATTGGCGAGGTAATCAGCCAAGCGTTCATCAGGTGTTTCTTTTTTACCTTCTTCGCTAATACTTGATGCTGTTTGTCCCACAACAACCAATGTGGGCTGTTTGATAGAGGCGATATCACTACCATAATCCTGTCGCCAAAACCCAGCTAAAAAAGAAAACACTGCATAGCGGTTGGCAATATTTTCTGCACCTTTTACCAAAGTATTCAACCACTCAGCATCAACAGTCTCTTCTGAGTCAAAAAGTTGGCGAGTTGAGAAAGACTGCAAAAATTTTGGTGTACGTGCATAGCGATAAAAAGCATTACCTAAAGGAGAATCTAACAGATTCCAAATCACTTTTTGTTGCCATTCTGGTGATTTTTTAGTGATTACAGCCCAAGCTGGAGGCCCGGCTAGTATCAGTCCGGCAATTAAATTTGCTTCTTGCTTGACTAACTCTATGGCAACTGGTAACAAAGCACCTTGTACTACTATAATCACAGGTTTTTGCACTACTTTTTGTAAAAATTCATGCAACTGCTTTGCCCAATCTTTGGGACTATAAGCTACATGAGGCATATCACTTTCACCGCACCCCAGCAAATCAGGGTTGTAAATCGTATTCCGATGACCTGTGGTGTACCATTGGCTGCAAAAGCGTCGCCAAAATTGCCGCGACAATCCTACACCAATGGGATGAATTAATAGTAGAGAAATGCCCTCTGGTCTAGAATTAGCAGGTTGATATATTTCGTAAGCACAGCGGTAATTCTGCCAAGTGTAAAACTGCGTAGGAGATGCTGAAAAATTGATTGTGTTAGCGCCAGTAGATGGTTGCATAATTCCCAATTAGCAATAATTGCTAAAAAATCATTTGTGGATGAATTAGCTGATATCCAGCTGATTTGATCTTTTGATTTGATACTTTGGCATTATATGGACGGTTCCTTTTAACAGAATTATCCCATGTCACCTTGGGTAAATTATGTTTTTCAAACAAAGTATCAAGTAATTCTTGGCTAGAAAGATGTGCATCATCTACTAGATTATAAATTCCTTGCAAGTGGTGTTGCCGCGCAAATTCTATAGCCCCAACAATATCATCTAAGTGAATCCAATTTGTGATATCCTTACCATCACCAGGACGGGTTCTACCAGCAGCAGCACCAAATATTTTTACCAGTTCCCTGTTAGGGCCATAAATTCCACCCAATCTTAAGATACAAACGCGGAGTTTTTCACTAGATGCTGCTAGCAAAATGTCCTCAGTTTCTTTGAGAATTTGTCCATTGGTATGAGTAGGATCAACTGCCGTTGCTTCATCTACCCAAGCACCATTTTGCTCACCATATACTGAATAACTGCTTGTATATATCAGTTGTTTGACAGAAGAATCTTGCTGTAAAATAGAAACTAAATTTTTAGCAGTATCTACATAGGTTTCTCGATAAAAATTACCACTGCGGGCACCGATACTTAACAGCACAAGGTCTTGATTTTGCACTACAGACTTGAGCTTTTCTGGGTCATTTCCTTGGGTTACTACGACTTTTTGGGCTACTGTTTCTAGTATTGGCACACGTTCAGGGGTAGTTGTGGTAGCAGTAACTATCAAAGTCATTTTTTGCTGCCAATATTGAGCAACAGCATAACCAACGTAGCCACAACCTATGATTGCAATGTTCATGAGCATTTTAATACAGAGTCTCAAGTTAATAGTACAAGAGTTTATGACTAGTAACTTATGACTAATGGTTGAGACAATTTTAGATTTTAGATTTTAGATTTTGGATTCAAGTCAAAATCTCAAAAAAGTTTTCACAGCCACCGTAGTTTTAACTATGGAAAAAATAGAAAATTGTCAATCTAAAAACCTTAGAGCAACTGACTTCAGGCATAGGGCCAAGCCAAAATCCAAAATTTAAAATTTAAAATCCAAAATCGATTGACTTTTACCTGAGTATTAAATACTGTTAACTATGAATTACACCATCAGGCATAATTGCACCAGCTAAGTTAGCACCAATCAGTTTCACCAGCAAGCGATCGCCAGAGCGAATCCGCGCTCCTGTTAAGTCGGCTCCCCGCAAGTCAGCACCACTGAGATCCGCACCAATCAAGTTAGCAGATCGCAAATTTGCTTCCCTCATATCAGCTAAAAGTAAGTTGGCTCTAAACAAATTTGCTTCTGACAAATTCGCGCCTCTGAGATTAACTTTATGCATAAAAGTATCACTCAGATCAGCACCGCTCAAGTTAGCATAACTCATGTTTCTGCCAGATAAATCTTTGTTGCTTAAATTGGCTCTACTGAAGTCTTTACCACTCAAATCAGGGTTTTGCTTTGGTGGAGTAGAGGTGTTTGCAGATGGTTTTTTCTGTGGAGTTGGTGGAGAATGATATATGGTTTGACGCTTACCATTCAAAGAGCGCAATTTTTCACGAGCTTCATTAATTGCTTTCAGCTTTTCCAGTGCTTTCTTTTGTAAGCGGGGATTGTCATTGGGAATGCGATCGGGATGCCATACAAAAACCAAATCTTTATAAGCCTGGTTGACTTCCTCAAGCGTCGCCCCAGGTTCCAATTCTAAGACTCGATAATACCGCTCCAACTCGCTCATAAGGTGTTTTAGTAGACAATCAAATTAACTATGAATAATGCAACTCTCTATAGGCTTAATCCTTGATCAAATATCCCTTTTATTATCAAATTTTAGATAAAATAAAGTTTTATTTTTTTTAGTATTTTGGACGAAGTAGGACTAACCGTTCCCTAGCAGCTAATACTATGCTGAAGTTGCTCGGTGATCAACTGACATTTGAATATTATACAAGCCTAGCGTAGTGAACTAAGTCCATCAATAACTCTTTTGTTGGCAAAAGCGAGAATACTAATAGTTCTTGATATACACCGAAAGATCACCGCCATGTCTGTTGACTCGCAGCTACACGTCTATGTGAGTCAGAACGTGAAGTTATGTGTAGATGTCAAAGCCACTTTTACCGATTTTTCCACATTGATCTGGATTTTTGCCCATAAATTGAGTTGTAGTTGTACATAGAAAGCAGGTAAATAAAATTCATTTTTGTCCGTATACTCCAGTCCACCAGCCGACATCAGCAAGCCACAAGGCAAGCTAACCTCATAGACAATCAATATAGATACAGTTAGTTGTTTGTTATCTATCCATAGTTGTGTCACGAAGTCAATTAAATTTTTATTTCTTCTTTATACTTTTGACTTAATATCCCTATCTGCCCATTTCTCCATTTCTCCATCGATTCATAGCTCTCAAATATGCCGCTACTGGAATTTGATAAACTTCAATAAAAATCCAAATAATAATTGATAAATGCGACAAAAAAGTTAATATTGTCCAGATATATGGCATCCAAGTAATGGGAGCATGAGGATTTGGAGGAAAATAGTAAGCGACTACGCCAATTAAAGTAGTAGGAAAAAATACAAAAGCAATTGCAGCCAGTCCATAACCCCAGCCCAACTCCATACCTTCTAATTGGGCTTCAGTCCAATTAAACCCATTCCAACGCCAAATTAAGGGAGGTTGCCGAGAAGGCATCTTGATTTGCTGTTGTTCTAAGTTGACGGTAAAAATTTCATGGCAGAAGTCACAAGCCATCGCCTCCATTAATGGCATATGAGAAATCTTACCTATCCGACAGACTGGGCAGGGATAAACACCCTGGTAGTTGAAAGATGTAGTTAAGATTTTAGAACTGGGCATAATAGAACTAAGTTTTGCTCAAAAGTTAATCAAGTCAATGTCTAAGTTTTTAGGATTCATCACTGGTGATTTTAATTACTCATTACACATTGCCTAAAAAATAAAATTAATATAAATTTGGTCATGTTAAGTCACAAACTATTGATTGTCTACGCCAACAAGCAATAAGGCATCATTGTCAGAGTTGTACTGAGTCTATCGCTTTTTTTCATGTTGTGCGGGTCTTGACGCCATCAACTCCTTTTGTTATTGTGACGAATAAAGGTCTACATTAAATTTTTAGCCCAGCGCCTCACAATGTTCAGCAGCAGTTACTACTTTTATTTTTGGTTTAAGGCGGTTCACCGGGAGTGAGTCAAGTTTCCGTCTGGAAACCGCCCGGTGAACCGCAGAGCCAACTCTGCGGTTTTTGTGTTTTAAGAGGAGAATTCCATCATCATGACCTATTTGACTAGCTGGTTTTATAGCTTTTACTTTTGGCCCAGAGCAAGTTCCGGGTAAATAGCGTCATGCTGATGAATCAGAACGCGCCCGGAACTTTAAGTCTCCGGGCTTTTTTATTGTTCAGGTTTCTTGAGCAGGGGAGCAGGGGTGAAATAACTAATAACCATTCCCAATTCCCAATTTCTAGTCCCCAGTCCCGAGTCCCTAATCCCCAGTCCCCAGTCCCTAATCCCCATATTTAAGGAGTATCAAACCATGATTAACGCCAAACTTGCTACACAATCTCATCCTAGCCACCAAACAATTATTAAACTTTCACCAACAGTTGCCTTTGGCGGCAAAGAACTGGTAATTATTGGTGGCCCCTGTGCGGTTGAAAGCTTAGAACAAATGGAGATAGTCGCCCAACAGCTATCTGCTGCGCCTATACAGGCATTACGTGGCGGTGTCTACAAACCCCGTACCTCTCCCTACGCTTTCCAGGGAATGGGAGAGGAAGGATTGGAAGTTTTAGCGAGGGTGCGATCGCGCTACAATATCCCAGTCATTACTGAAGTGATGTCCATTTCCCAAATTGAAGTAGTCGCCGCCCAAGCTGATATGCTTCAGATTGGTAGCCGCAACATGCAAAACTTTGACTTGCTCAAAGCTTTAGGACAAGCTGGTAAACCGATACTACTCAAGCGTGGTTTAGCAGCAACAATTGAAGAATTCGTCATGGCAGCCGAATATATCTTAAGTCATGGCAATCCTGATGTGGTGCTGTGCGAACGAGGTATCCGCAGCTTCGATAATTACACTCGCAATGTCTTAGATTTAGGGGCAGTAGCAGCTCTCAAGCAAATAACTCACTTGCCTGTGATTGTAGATCCTTCCCATGCTGTAGGTAAACGGGAACTGGTAGCACCTTTGGCAAAAGCTGCGGTTGCTTGTGGTGCAGATGGGTTAATTATTGAGTGTCACCCAGAACCAGAAAAGTCTGTTTCTGATGCACGTCAAGCGCTTTCTTTAGAAGATATGGTGAATTTGGTTGATAGTTTAAAGCCTATAGCAGCAGCTGTTGGGCGGAATATATCACAAGCAAGAGGGGTGGGTTTAAAACCTACCCCTCTTTCTTATGCAGCCTAAAAAACTAGTTTTTGGGTATAGGGAATGGGGAATTGCGAATTGCGAATTGCGAATTGCGAATTGGTTTAGTTATTCTCCTCCTCCTTCCCCTTCCCCTTCTTTTTCTCCTTCTCCTTCCTCTTCCTCTTTCACCAAAATCATCAAACATATACAACTAGCAGCCAGCTTTATCGGACTTAAAGCTTGTGTTTTTAATACAATAAAAGCACCTAATCCTATCAAAACAAAAGGCACGAGGTTATTGCCATAGTGAGTTAAGATATCAGCGATCGCTTTTTGGTGGGTTAACTTGTATGCTGCATAGCACCAAACTCCTAAGAGTAAGAAGAATAAGCTGATAATCACTAAAAAACTACTTAAATTGCTACTAGCAAATAATGGCATGTAAACGCTAATGTTGTCGCTGCCATTGGCGATGGTAACGGCTGCCACACTGTAAGTTTGAGGAGAAAAAAAGCTAGTAATTGTTGATGCTTCAGATTGTGTTGTTTCTGGTATGATATCTTCTAAAGAATCTTCTTGACGATTTACTAGGCTGCTAATACCGATGGCGATGGGTAGCAATCCAAGTAATCCAATCCAGTGTTGTGGTATAATTAACCCTCCAAAAAAACCAGGCAAGCTGAGGATTATTAGTATTATAAAACCTAAATACTGACCACAAACAATATTTCGTGGGCGAAAGTTAGCATTGATCTGAGAAAAAAATAGCACGAGAATGATGATATCATCAATGTTAGTGGCACTAAACGCAACGGCACTTGTGCCAATGGCACTGACTAACTCGTTCATATTTTTAAGTAAGTAAATTGACGATAAAAATTTAATCTATAAAAATCCTAAATGATATGTGAAAAATTTTAAATAATCTAGGCTGGGCTTTGCCTATGCTCGGCATATTTCAAAAATCAAATAGAAGTCCTATATATGAATAAATATAAATTTTATGTCAATATCGGGTGGTTTATGCAGTTCAATTTTAGTATTTTTGAACGGTAGGCTAACGCACTCTTGTATTTTAAATAAGCGGCTACCATGAGTGGTATCCAAAGCGGCAACTCGCTCACTAATTACGAATTTCATTTACTATTGTGGTAAGTCTGTGGGAAGAAACTAAATTATGTTACGAAACGTAAATGGCTTGAAACCCTTACAAATGACAAATGACAGTCCTAGCCAGTTATCTTTAATTGCACCGCCCTACTTCAGTCGTATGTTTTAATCATCCAGCATGAATAACCTGCTAGCAGCTTTTACTCAAGGGATAGTAGCCTTTTTAGCTACAAATATTGATGACATCATTATTCTGCTGCTATTTTTCTCGCAGGTAGATGTTAATTTTCGACGGCGGCATATTTTAATTGGTCAGTACCTTGGTTTTACAGCCATCATTATCGCTAGCTTACCAGGATTTTTTGGCGGTTTGGTAGTGCCACGAGAATGGATAGGATTATTGGGACTACTACCTATAGGAATTGGTATCAAGCATTTAGTAGATTGGCAAGCAGAAACTACAGAAGTTCAGACAGTAAGTAGTGAATTTCAACAGTCCTCCTACAAGAACCCTATACTATCTTTTATTGTTAGTATTCTGCATCCTCAAACTTATAAAGTTACAGCAGTAACGATTGCTAATGGTGGGGACAATATTAGTATATATATTCCCTTATTTGCTGGTCAAAGTTTTGCCAGTTTGGGAGTAATTATAATAGTTTTTTTTGTCATGCTAGGGATGTTGTGTGCTGTGGCTTATCTGTTAAGCCGTCAAGCTAGTATTGCTTATGCTTTAAGTCGCTACGGTAAGCATATTGTTCCTTTTGTGTTGATTGCTTTAGGTTTCTTCATTATGTATGAAAGAGGCACATTCACCCTATTACCTTGGGTGAAAGGCTAATTAATTTTGGATTTACGATTTTAGATTGTTCAATCCAAAATCTAAAATCTAAAATCTAAAATTAAAAATCCCTCTATCTACTGCCTTGTATTCAATTTAAACTTGATAAGCTAACTTCCAACTCACCATCATTAAGATAGTGTAAATAATAAACCGCAAGGGACGTTGAGGAATTATTTGGCAAACTTTAGCGCCCAGCAGCACACCAGGAACCGAACCTAGCCATATAGGCAATACTAGACTCCAATTAACTGTTCCCAAAGTGAGATGCCCAAGGGATGTAAATAGTAACAAAATTGCTGCTTGTGAAATATCTGTACCAACTAACTTACGCGCATCAAGACGGAAAAAGCCAATCAGTACTAAGGCAAACATTGAACCTGAAGAAACGCTAGTTAGACCAACTAAACAGCCTAAAATAGCTCCCAATATGACTGTTATAAATCGACCCAAGTTAGTTTTTAAGTCTAATTTGGGCAGTTCAGGTAGAGTAAATTTTGGGAAAAAAGTCAACAGTAATAATTGTACTAAAGCTAACACTGTGATCAACAAAATCATGATTCCCAGCAAGCGGAGCAAAATGTTATCCAGGTTATGCTCGCCAGTGCGCTTGATGAGATGCAAAATTCCCACTCCCAACAGTGAACCAGGAACGCTCCCAAATGCCAACCATTTAACCACATCTGTGTCAAGGGTTTTCTGTTGCCAGTGCTTGACACTGCCGACTACCTTCATTAATGTGGCAGCCACGACATCAGAACTCACGGCGATAGAAGGCGGTATCTGAAAGATAAAAATCAACATCGGCGTGATTAAAGAGGCTCCACCAATTCCTGTCAAACCAACGATAATGCCAACAAAGAAACTCAAGAGTGGTAATAATAAATAGTCCATACTCCTATCCAGAAATGGGTTTTCAAGTGCGATCGGCTCAAACTGAGACTCAGTTCGGGTTTACTGCTAGAAGCAAAGCAGTCAAACTACAGCCCTTTGTTGGACAAAGCTCCTGGCAGCAGGTTATTGGGCTTTTTAAGGGATAAAAAAGACAAAAGTGTAGCTCGAAGCTTGGGTAGATAATTCCTGGACAACAAAAAATCAGCCTGGGAGTTGTTGAGAGTATATCGGCTCGCATTTCACCAAAACAGACAGCTACAACTGTTTATGGGTCATTTGTCCGACTCAGTTCAACTCCTGACTCACTTTTTGCAGTTTGACATGCAAAAGGCGGTAAGCCCATCAACTTACCGTATTTTAATATTAATCATGGCTAAACGTCTAGCGTACTTGTGTTCTGTATCATCCTGTAATTTGATGATACATGGCACAAGAATAAACTTGTTAGACCTGGTTGTTGAAAAAATTACCTAACAACACTTAAGTCGTTGAGCAAAAATATTTACAGTCCGAAACGAGCGTTAGCTTCGGACATTGTGTAATTAATTATGTTTATCTACTGAAATATTTTTAAAAGTCCCTAGCGACTAGAAGTCGCACGCTACTTGCTACAAGTCGGGTAACCGCGCTCTTCTCAGTGGCTTGGCTAGATAGACAAAACCCGCCTGCGCGGGTTCAAAACCTTGATTTTATGTTAGTCCACGTAGGGTAACCCGCGTTTGTGTAGTAGCGAATTATATTCGCCTAATACTTTTATGTGATGTTGTGGAATTCACTTACATGAATATCATTCAGACTTTTGGGCTTCAGATATTCTAAAACCTCCTGATATATCTGACTGTTAACGCGATCGCCTCGTCTGCCGTTCTCCAGTTTGATATCATCGACAAATAAATTGAGTCGAAATTTCATATAGGCAAATCCTTCGTCATACTCGATCCCTTTAACCAAAACTTGAGGATCTTGCCATTTTTGTCGCGGTTCTTTAAATTTTTCCAGAAGCCATTTGTTTAACTCCAAAACATAATCATCTAAGCGAGTTTCTTCGCGTTGAGGATTAGAAATTTTCTGATAAAGCCTTTGTACTCGTCGCTTCATGAGATTGATTTTCCGTTCCCATTCATCTGAAATGAGATAGCTGTCGTTATCCAGCAGATTTGGATCGCGAATACAAGCACGATACCATTCACGAACTAGTTCAATCAGCGTGTCTTTAGTACGAGTTTCATTACAGGTAAAAACAGAGAGATTGTTTTGAACTTCAGTGATGGATTCCAACCCCATTAAGCTCAGAATATCTCGATATTCTTGCTGCACATTCTCAATTTCGTCTTGGGTCATACCACCTTTTTCTGCAAATTGCAAGGTAACCACTAATGCTTCAAGTCCTTGATGAATTTCTTCTAGTTTGAAATTAACTTCTTGTTCTGCAATTAAGCGTAGTCTGCCGATTTCGCGTTGAGATTCTAGTTCTGCTGCTTGATAGTACTTATCAAGTAGTTCTAATTTGCTATCTATATCGCCTAAAGTGTCTGGATGAGCTAGAATTGCCTCTTGGATAACTTGCTTGACTTCCTGGAGGTCATACTCAGTTGGCAATCGCAGTTCTGTGGAAAAGTGATAGTAGGATGTAGGACGGCTCAGATTGACAATATTTTGTCCTTGGAGAGTGCTGTTGGGAATATAAATATCACAATGTTTTTCTGGTATATACAGTTGAGTTACCCGTACTCCAATCCTGCGTAAGATGGCAATATAGCTATTATCTAGCAGCAACACATCCCCAAATTGAAAGGGTGTATCAATTAACAGCACTACCCCACTAAAAAAGTTTGCCAAAATTCCTTGAGCTGCAAAGCCAATGACAAAGGTGGCTCCACCCAGTGCTACCCAAATGCCTGTGAGATCGACCCCAAACGATCGCAATACAAACACACCAGCTACAGTGAAAATGATTACGGGAACTACTGCTTCAATCAAAGGTAGCAGTACATTATCCCACATTGCCTCAGTTTGTTGGGTGTATTCTCTGAGGTAATAAATGAATACTTGTAGCAACAGTTGCACTAACCAGTAGCTAATGGAAACAATCAAACCTGCTGCCAAAATATTTTCAAGGCCGTCAATAATCTTAGTATCACGTAACTGATGTAATGTGAACTTTAAAAGAGCTAGAACAAAAACTGTGAGTGCAGGATAGGCAGAAACATTAAGTGTTACTAGTGCAATGTCTCGTTCAAATTGGCGAAAAATAGAACGCAAGACATAAAACAAAATAACGTAAAGTAAGATGCCACCAACAACTGTAATTAGTAAGCTACTCAGAAGGAAAGCCCAAGTATTAGTTTCAAATGGTAAAAGTTTGCTGAGCATTGTAGTAGTTTTATTGCTTTTATTTCAATTGATTTATGATGCTAGTAAATCTGATGTTTCTATCTCCTAACTTTTGGTTCATTCCATTTTCAAATTATATAATCTTGAAGATATTTGAGAATTTTCAGGTATAGCAAAGTGCTGAGTGCTGATACTAAGTTGCAGTTTGGAGTAGTACGATTTCTTCCCCCCTGCTCCCTGCTCTTGAGGCTACTATCTCTGAATGCAACTTGGTATGAGGAGCCACTGTGGTGAGGTTGCCTCACCGTAGTGACTCCTCTAACGAGAGAGGGAGTTTGCCAAGGACTTAAGCTTTTTAGTTTATAGATTATTCAATTTCCAGTTTTAGACCAGGGAGTAAACGCTCTAAATTTTTCAATGATTTTCCTTGCCAGGGCATAGCATTTGAACCTAAGACAATCAACTGAATCCCTTTTTTCTTCCGCAAACTCAAGACGAATTTTGATAGCATACTAATGCCGGAACTGTTGAGAAATGCTAAATCCCTTAAGTTCAAAGTCATCGTTGCTGGATCAGTTGCGGCAATTTCATTGAGTAAATTACTAATCGGCTCATATTCACTAGGCCCTCCAAGACTTAATTCTCCTTTAAAGTTGACTGTTGCAGAGTCTGTATCACCTTCAACAGTGTAATCTTCACCTTTAATTTCTTGCATAACCATAGTATGTTCTCTTTCTAAATCAACAATATTTGCATTAGACACCGACGAATACTATACCTTGATTTGTGCCATTGTAGTTACAGCCATGATTAGAGGTTCTTGCTGAATAGTTTCTAATTTCCAACCGATTTTGGCTGAATAGTCATTAATCATAGTTAACAGCCCTAAGCCGGAAGAACCTTTTTCTTCAGCACTTTTTTCAATTTGCTGTACATACATTTCATTGGGATCTGAAGCTAGTAATTCTGCAATAAATGCTCTCAATTTATCTTCAGCTCCTGGTTTGATGCTATTGCTGGCAAAAATCACGGCAGTCACGTTATCTGTTTCATTCAAAAAATGAATGCCAAATTTTACTTTATAGTTAGAACTATCATCATTAAACTTCATGGCATTTTCTAGAAGTTCGTTAGCGACATAGCTAACAGCACATTTACTTTCTTTTATTCTTTGTTCTTGATTTGGTTCATTTTCATCTACTGGTAAAAAGTTGGTGAAGTAGTCAGCAAAAAAGTGCGCTGAAAGGCGGTTGCTGCGCCAACGTTCTTTGATTGGGCGAGAACTGGGTGTAAAAGAAAGTTCAAGAGAATCATGTTCTGGAGGAAAGTCACAGATAAAGTTGCCAAAGGATTCAGCTTTGATTGTAGAGCCTGTAGATATTTGAGTCATAGTTTTTTAACCTCTCACGAATGATGGTATGGATGGGGATTGGGGATTGGGGATTGGGGACTGGGGATTGGGGATTGGGTGAAAAGTCTTTGTCTATTAAAGTTCAGATCGGTGTCAGCCGCCGCTCTGACTTTTCGCTTTGTGTCTAGGTTTTATCATCTGTTGAAGCCCTAACCACCTTGGCTTTTGCTATGCAAGAGTGAGATTTGAATTTGAATTAACGTGAGTTCGACAAGCGCTGTTTTGACCTCTCCCCCGACCCCTCTCCTACAAGGAGAGGGGAGTAAAACCGTTATTTTTTCGTTTCTCCTCCCTCGCCTTTTAAAAGAGGGAGGTCGGGAGGGAGAGGTTCATCTAACTCACGTTGAATTAATCAGTTATACCGTTTCTAGTTATCATGAAATATTGGGATTAATTATTAGGAAGTTATTGCTGTCGCTTAAACACTAGCAATGTGATGTCATCAAATACTTTTTGTTTGCCAATGTGTCGGCGTACATCTGAAATTACCGCATCTTTAATTTCAGATGCTGATTGATGCCAGTTTTGGCTGATAATTTCACATAACTGTTCAATACCGTATTGATTCTTATTGATGTCTTTGGCTTCGGTAATGCCATCGGTGTAGAGGACAACCCCATCGCCAGGTTGTAATTCCAGGGTTGTGGGGCTAATAAAATCAGCAATGTCATCATCTAAAGCAATGGGGAAACCCAAGTCCATGGTGTCAATGCGCTCAATTTCTCCACCGTCGCGGACGATAATTGTTTCTTCGTGCTGTCCACTGATACTTATTTGCCCTTGAGTATAGTTAAGAATCACCAATGTCAAACTCTTGTCACAGTTCATCCGTTGCACGTTTTTGTAGAGGGTGCGGTTGAGTGTGTCAAGGAAGCGCACTGAGTCAGATTCGCGGATTTCTTTAAGCAGGCGAACTGCGGTTTGCGTCATTAGCATTAATAATCCACTTTCTAGTCCATGTCCTGTCACGTCTCCAATGCCAAGAGTTACTATTCCGTCGGTGTAAAGTACATCGTAGTAATCGCCGCCGACTTCATCAGCTGCTTCCATAAAGCCGGCAATATCCAATCCTTCAATGGCTTCTAATTCTTCTGGTTTTGGTAGAATCATCTGTTGCATTTGCCGGAGTATATCGAGTTCGGCACTCATGCGGAGGTTGTCTTCTTTGAGTTTTTCATTGAGGATACAAATTTCTTCATTAGCTTCGGCTAGTTCAGCAGTGCGTTCTTGAACTTTAATTTCTAGATTGTGGGCATAATCTTCTAATTTTCGATAAGAAAGCATCAGATTTCGCCAAAGAACGTGAACAATAGTAACTATGGTTGCACTGACAACAGTTAATATAGGTGCAAACACAGGAATTATCCAGCCGCCCAGAAAGGCAATGTAAGCACTGCTAACAATAATGACTACAGCCAGGAATAAACCACCTATGGTCAGCCGACGTTTTTTGATATACATGGAGCCAACGGTGGCGCTGTATCCAGACCAGAAGCAGATGAGCAACCAATTGAAGGGTTTGATTGTAGCTTGCAACATCGGGCGGCCATCTATAGCTGCGCTAAGGATTTGGCTGGTGATATTTGCGTGAACTACTACTCCAGGGATTAGCTCTGTGGGAAAAAATAAATTGTTATTGTAGGGGGTACTATAGTTATCATTCAAACTGGGAGCTTTTGCACCGATCAAAACTAGGCGATCGCGCATGAAATCAGCAGGTATGCGATTTTCTAATACATCGGTCATGGAAATATGCAAAAAGCTCTCTAGCCCACCTCGGTAATTGATTAAAATTTGGTATCCCCCCATGTCTGCTTCGTTGTATTCTCCATCATTACTAGATAGAGGTACAAACTTAGCTTTGCCTAAACCATAGATTTGTTTATCTGCGTTGATTGCTTTTAATTCAATGCCTGCTTTTTCTAAATACATTAAGGCTAGTTTTACTCCCAGCCCTTGCGCCAAGCTTTGATCAGGTTTTCCTAATAAAATAATGCCGCGCCGAATTTTACCATCTGTATCTAAGAGTAAGTCGTTGGCGGCTACTTGACCCTGTTTGGCTAGAGTCGGTGGTGGTGCAATTGGTTTTGCAGCAACTTTTTCAATGCCAATAAAATTGGGAGTATTTTGAAATTCCTTGACGAGTTCTGCGTGTCCTGGTTCTACAGGTAAATCTCGATAGATATCGATGGCGATCGCTCTTGGTTGTTGTGCTTTAATGTTACGTATCATTTTAGCCATGACGCGATCGGCCATTGGCCATTGCTTGACATATTGAATATCTGGCTCATCAATAGTAACAATCACAATCCGCTTGTCTACAGATTCTTGCGGACGCAGACGAAATAACTGATCTAATGTCACCCATTCTAAAATCCTCACTAGACCGATATTACTCCCCACAATTACTATTCCAGCAACACAGGGAGTAATAATCAGAGTTGCACGCCATTTTTTGATGCGATTTTTAATCTTTTCCCCAATCATTTTGTTATTCAATTAGAAAGCTTCTATTAATGGTTCAGTGGCAATTTTTTCTAGTCCCACCTGTTTTAATAAATCGTGCCACTCAGTAGCAAAGGTTTTATTATTAGGCTGCGATCGCTTGGCTGCTGCCAAAACTTTTAAAGTATCATACCATACACCTGCTTCAGCATATTTAGTTGCCAGTTCCACAGGAGATGCAGCTAACTCTTGCTGATTAAATGTTGGTTTGACTCGTTTTACCCAGCCTGTAACAGAGTAATTATCAGGTCTGAGAACTCCACCTGGTTCAATGGGGGCAAAATACCACAGGTAGTTTTTATCCAATGCTAAATCTGGTGCTGTGGGAGGTAAAGTAACGCTAACTACACCACCTCCGGCAGGAACTTTCAGTATTGTAGAGTAATGGGGATTGCCTTCTTCATCTTGCAGGCTAAAGAAAACCTCTTCTGCCCCAATTGGGGGTAAATAGGCAAAGATTGTGGGATGTGAAGATACGGTGCGTCCTTGTTGAGTGGGGGGAACTAATGCTGTTAGAGGAATAGTTTCTCCTCTAGTTCCACCGCCAACGCTGGTTCTAGGGGCTGAAGTTGCGGGTAAGGTAAACTGCACGTCACCTCTAGTTCCACCGCCAACGCTGGTTCTGGGTGCGGAACTTCCGGGTAAGGTAAACTGCACGTCGCCTCTTGTACCACCACCAATGCTGGTTCTGGGCGCGGAACTTCCGGGTAAGGTAAACTGCACGTTACCTCTTGTACCACCACCAATGCTGGTTCTGGGTGCGGAACTTCCGGGTAAGGTAAACTGCACGTTACCTCTTGTACCACCACCAATGCTGGTTCTGGGTGCGGAACTTCCGGGTAAAGCAAACTGTACGTTACCTCTTGTACCGCCGCCTACGCTGGTTCTGGGGGTTGCATCGTTGGGAAGCTTAAATTCCACACTGATGAGAACCTTTTTAGGAAAAGGACTGGCTAATGTCGCATTCCCAGTTAATACTAAGGTGCTGCAAACAGTTATGGATACAAATTTGTGGAAGTTAATTGTAATCATATTTACAACCAGTTACCTACAAGAACGAAAGAAGACCAAAAATAGGGATGTTTGTATGCAGGATTGGCCATGGTTTTGATTTGCGCCTGCTGCAATGCCTCGGCTTTGTTGAGTTTTGGGTTACTCAACTGCTGATAAAATTCTTTCATCAATTGGGATGTAGATTCGTCACTTACTGACCACAAACTAGCAACGGTACTTTTCGCACCGGAACGTAAAGCAAATCCAGCTAAACCTAATGTTGCACGGTTATCACCTACAGCTGTTTGACAAGCACTCATCACCAATAATTCAATGGGTTGTGCATTTCTTTCCCTGCTATTTTGAAATAAACTGTCAAAATCTTGAATGGAAATGCGATCGCCCCAAGTTAACAAAAAGGTTTCTTCTGGGTTAGAACTAAATTGACCGTGAGTAGCTAGGTGAACTATGGGGAAAGATTGATTGGCGAGGGCTGTTTTTAAGGTATTGCTGGTAAATTTGTTGTCGAGTAACACCTGGGAATTGACTTCTGTTGTGACTTGTTTAATTTCTCCTGTTACTCCTGGTAAGGGATTAAAGCCTTGACGTGCTTCTGTCAGTCCAGCCGCTAACACGCTCAATTTTTGGCGTTGCAGTCCTTGAGGGAATAGTTTTAACCCAGGACTCAGGGCTATAGCATATTTTTCGACTAAATACTGTTTGCCATCATACAAAACACCCATTGGCAGGTTACGCAGTAAACCATCTGGGATAAATACTAAAGTTTTGATATTATTTTTCTGGAGTGTTGCTTGACCCGGTGCAACCAGCCAGTTATAAACTTGTTGGGAGAGTCGCAAACGCTCATTGCTGGGATAACCAGGGGACATGGAAGAATAAAGTTGTTTTAAGGTAGCTGTAACTTGCTGTTGTGAGAGTTGAGTGCTGTAGTGTTGTAGGGGTTGATTGGGAACTGAAAGCACGACTTCGAGGCGATCGCTTAAAATCATCGGATAGATGACAGCTGCGTGCAAGTCTATTTTTTCTAAAACTACAGGATTAGTATTATCTAAACAAGCATCCCGAAAAAAGTTATCTAGTTCAGCTATTTGCAATGCTTCCATTACTTGCAAAGCTTGTTTGAGGTTGCTTTGATTAGCTTTTTGTAACAATACACTGACGTAATCTCGATAGATGGGTTCAATACTTTCTTTAAAATTAAACTGTACATCTTTATTAATGGCTACTAAATCACCACGTAGAGATTGGTAGTTATTAAAAGCAATCTCATAAGCTGCGATCGCATTATTAATATCTGCTTGTTGTTTGGCAATTATACCCAATTGTCCCGCAGCACGCGCTACTAAATCAGTAGCATTCATTTCTTGAGCTATTGTTAATGCTTGTTTTGTCAACGTTGCTGCATCTGTCAACTGGTCGTTTTCTTGGTATAGTTTACCTAGTTGGTTGAGAGAGTAGGCTTCGGCTCTGGGATCTTTGATTTCTTTGGCTTGTTGAATAGCTGTTGCTAACAATTGAGCAATTTTGATGGCGTTGCTGTCCGAAACTGCTTTTTTGCTTTCTCCTGTCGGCTTGAGCATCATTAAACTTTCTGCAAAGTTAATCTTGGCGTAAATAGCAGGACGACTCGGAGTAAGTTGGGCAATATTAGTTTCGATTTCTGGTATTAGTGTTTGTGCTAATTCCCAATTTTCTAGTTTAATCAACAAGCTCAATTGATTTAATTGTGCTTCTAATTTAATCTGTGGTTCTCTTGATAAATTAATTGCTTCTTGGTAGTATGTCCAAGCAACATCATATTCTTGTAAGTCTTGAGCAACATTACCAAGACTAAATAAAGCTGCACTCACATCAGTTGGTGAGTTTAATTGTTTACTAATTTCCCAACTTTGATCTAGAATTGTTTTAGATTGTTCTAAATCACCAATAGTTTGCAGAGCAATACCCAAACTCCTCAATCCTTGAGCTTTCAACAGACTATCAGGTTGGCTTTGCAATTCTTTTACCAGTTCTTCTAACAAAGTTTTGGCGCGACGGTACTGTCCTGATGCTTGCAAACCTTGTGCTTGATTAATTTGGCTGATGAGTTTACCTGTTTTGTCACCCGCGCGTTCATAAGTTTTTGCTGCTTGTTTCCAGGTATCTATAGCCGTGTCAGTTTGTCCTTGGAGTATTTGCAGGCTTCCTTGGGTATTTAATGCCTGTGCTAATAGTAAACTGCTCTGAGTATCGGTTTTTTTGAAGCTTTTGATGATGTCGATACTTTTAGCGATCGCAGTTTGTGCTTGGGGGATTTTTCCTAAATCTTTATATGTTAAAGCTAAATAATTTAAAACTTGAACTTGATTAAGATTTTCTCTTTTTGATTGATAATCTAAGAGCGCATTTTCCCAAACTCTAGCTGCTTCTGTGTATTGTCCAGCTTGATAGTAATTTTTACCTTGCTGTAATAACTCTAAAGAATTTGATAGTTGGGTAATTTCTTGATTGGCATCTGATATGATGTCTGCCAAATTACCCATAATTCTTGCATTACCCCTCCCCAACCCTCCCCTTAGCAAGGGGAGGGTGTCCGACAGGGCGGGTGGGGTGGTTTTATTAAGGGTAATTAAGCGGACATGATGTGATAATTTCGATTGTTCAGCAGTAGCAGGAATATTTTTAATAACTAATAACAGACTTAATGTTAGTCCAATACAAAAAAAATATGCTATGTTTTTGATTCTTAAAAATGACCTATTCTGCCCAAGTTGTTTTGTATTTCTATATTTAGATTTCTCCCACATAGATACTTTTTTCATATTAATTAAATTTTATATTTCTTAATATAAAATACTTTGGGTATTCTACATGTAAAATTTATTAATTTTTTAAAGTTTATAAATCGCTACAATTAGGCTCTTTTAGTGGTGAACTTTCTTGAGGTAAAGACGCTACTAATTCTACTTGACCTTGGGCATTAATTATCCAGGCTGTAGCTGCGACAATTTGTTGTCTTGTGGGAGGAATTGCAGAAGAATTATTTGCTTGACTGCTGCTTTGTGTAGTTGTAAAATCTCGCGTATCTGACAAGAGAGTTTGACCCCGAATAGTTGCTGTGGGGTCTGTTGGTAAACCTCCCCTACCTGTGATAGTAAAAGAATTACCCTCTTTAGCTGCACAACTAGCAGTAACTATTTGATTGTCACGAGTGTTTTGTGGATTTGGTAATTCTATTACAGCCGAACTTGGAGCAGCATCCGGCTCATCAATTGAACTAAGAATAGAGAAGTCTAACCCAGGACTCGGACTAGGAACTTCTGGTGGAGGGTTGGGGACTTCTGGTGGAGGGTTGGGGACTTCTGGTGGAGGGTTGGGGACTTCTGGTGGAGGGTTGGGGACTTCTGGTTTTGAGCTAGAAGTAATGCTACTAAATGGAGTATCTATGTCAGAAAACCCAATTCCTTGAATCTCTCTGGCGTTGATCTCAATTTTGCCACCATTACCTGAGAAAGCATTGGCTGAAATATCACTATTTTCTTCAGGAACAGCAAAAAGTAAACCTGTGTTGATAGTGATGTTAGCACCGTTTCCACCTGTAGTTTCATTACCTGCGATCGCCCAAATCCGACTGCCATGGCGTAAGAATAAGGCTTCTGCTAACTGTAAATTAATATTAGCACCTTCAGTGCTAGCTGTTTTTGCAGAAATTAAAGCTTGATTGTCTAGGGTTAATGTATTTGCTTGGATATCGATACTACCACCAACACCACGTCCTTGGCTATCGGTGGCAATAGCAGCACCATTACGAATTTCGATATTTTTAGCATTGACGAAGATATTACTACCATTGCCGACAGAATCCAAAGTCGTATAAGAAAATAAACCTGTGTTTGCACCAGATAAGATTACTTTGTCTTGTGCATTGACTACTATATTGCCAGCATTCCCTATACCTTCTATTTGAGAAAATACCTGACTATTATTATTAGCAACCAAGGATATAGTATTAATTTCTATATCACCAGCTTGACCTGCATTTATGCCTATGCTCTGGCTGCCTATCTTGGAGTTATTTAACGAAATTTCATCAGCATTAATCAAGACCTGACCAGCATTACCAACATGGCTGATGGTAGATAATTCAGCATTGTTAGTTTCTAAAGAATTAGCGGTAATGATCAGGTTTCCACCTGTTCCTGTGGCATTTTCATAAAGATGACTTTTGACATCGTTACTCAAGAAAATAAATGGTGCATTGAGGCTCACATTACCACCTTGTCCAGCACCATAAGAAGCACTTTCAATAAATGACTGTCTACGTGTAGCTTGTTCTTGAATAATGGCAGATTGACTCTTGAGAGTAATGTTACCTCCTGCTGTCCCGGCAGAAACAATCCGTGATGATGGCGGCATTACAATATCATCATGAGCTAGAAGTGTGATATCTCCACCAGGTTTGGAATATGCCAATGAGGAAGCATCAATGCCATAACTCGATATAAATTGAGGTGTAACAATTTTCCCTCGTGAATCAATTACAATGTCACCTCCTTTTTCACCGCTACCATATATATTGAGTGCAGATTTAATTGTGATATTGCCCGATAAAGCATCATTAGGTTGATACTGATTGGTTAAAAAAACCAATCCTCCTGAGTTGATAATTTGATTGATAGTGATATCTGCACTCGTTGGTTGTCCCACGGTATTAGGAGTAGGTGAAAAAAGATTTGTATTTCCTTGAATTCCTGTTGGGTTAAAATTGGTAGTGCCAGCCCTAATATCAACAGTGGGTTGTTCGCCGCCACGAATGGAAATTTGCGTGACTCCATCAGAGAGAGTTACTGTTTCATTAATAAAATCAGTTGTCTGGGGGCTGTTAACATTAATATTATTAATAGTGACGCTGCCACCTGCAAAAATATGGATGGAAGCTCCTGTATAGTTATTAAAACTCACATCTTGACTTGCACGAATAATAGGATCGTCAAAGCTCGTTAAATCTCCTTTTTGACCATCCATTTGTTCGAGGCTAAAATTACCGCCACTAAAAAACCGAGCGTCCCCACCGATAGGTTTGGCGGAACGGAACACCATATTTTTGCCGGAAAAGAAGCCACTAGAGGAATTGTTTAATGCAGAGATATCTATTTTATTGCCTTGGGCTAACAGTTGTTGTTCAGCTGAGGCGATGAAAGGGTGACTTAGGCTATCTCGAACTTTGAGAGTATCGGTAGCTTGCAAAGTTAAATTACTACCTGCTTGCAATTGTCCTTGCAAGTCAAGATTTTTACCAACTAAAGTCAAATCTTGTCCCACTGATAAGTTACCATTGTTGGCGATCGCACTTTGAGGCGCTAACCAACTATCTAATCCCAAAGGTTGGTTAACTGTTAATAAGGGGGGTGCTTGGGGATTTTGAGTCGTAAATTGATAACCGTTCTTAAAAATAAGGGCGTTGCTGGTGCTAGCAAAAAAAGAACCAGAGATATCCAAACGGGCATTTTTACCGAAAATTATGCCGTGAGGATTGATCAAGTAGAGATTGGCATTTCCTAATACTCCCAGTGTACCGAAGATATTAGAAGGATGGTTTCCTGTGACTCGACCGAGAATATTTTCGACTCCAGAAGGATTAGAAAAATAAACCCGTTGCTGATTACCAACATTAAAATCTTGAAAACTGTGGAACAGGTTACTACCTCGAATTGCTCCTCCATCTATTCGATCAATTTGACCTTTAGGACTTTGGACGTTGGGTGTCAAGATAGAGTGTTCAGTTTTCAAACTGTCATCAACAACTATCTGAGCTACAGCAATTGTTGTTGAACTTAGAATACAAGCGATCGCAGCACTGCCTATTAAAATTCTCATCAGCATGATAACCCTATCGCTCTTTTCTGTCTCGCTAACAAGTGAAATTTTGGCGTTGTATATCTGCGGGATGACTGGCGGTTGCAACTATTGAAAATTTCTGATCAGTCTTATAAGTTGTGCAAAATCATCCTCTGATTCAACAACGCCTTTTGTTCCACTTGAGGTCAATAATCTTGAACTTTGAATAATTTAACGTGAGTTCAACAAACCTCCCTCTCCTAACCTCCCTCTTTTTGTAGCAGAGGAACAACGAAAAAATTAAGGTTTGACTCCCCTCTCCTACAAGGAGAGGGGTTGGGGGAGAGGTCATAACAGTACTCATATAACTCACGTTAATTTCCGTTTCAGTAGATATACACAGATCAACCCACTCATAGCCAAAAATCCAATCATCGGACTAGGTTCAGGAACACTAGCGGGCACAACAAACGTTCTAAATTTGACATCTATATAAGTATTTGTATCGTATGACAGTCCTTGCAAATTCACACTGATGGTATCAGCCGTAAAGCTGATGCGCGAGTCATCAGCATCTAGCCCGACCATATTAGTGTTTAATATAAATCCCGTTAAAATACTACTATCATCAAAGTCTAAACTAGACAGTCTAAATCCATTAAATAGACTAGGGAAAAATCCCGCGTCCTTGGAAAAATCAACGACAAACCCATCTGATTCTGGGTTGATTGCGAAGATCACATCAGAAGTGCCATCAGTTTGGTTAATCAGATCGCTAAGTCCAGGTTGAACTAACCTGGTCGTAGATTCCCATACCGTGCTGGAATTAGGGATTAAGTATTCATACTGAATTGTATCACCAATCAATGAACTTGCTGCCGCTGGTTCAGCTTTTATTCCAGCAGCTATACTGATACCCGCAGATATCACTATGGTGAGAAATTTCTTAAGTAAAGGCATTTTTTACCTAAAATTAAAGATTTATATAAGTAGATCTAATTATGCTTGAATTTAGTTAAAAAAAGCACTTTTATCATAGAAATTTTATATAATTCTACTGCCTCCTTCATGAGAACTTTAATTTTATCTGAATTATATGAATTGAAATTCACTAAAACTGATATAAATTGACTTGTTTAAATCTGAACTGTTCCGGTATACAATCTGATGCTATCTGACTATGCTTTAAACTGCTGGAATATTTGTGCAATATACATCTTGGCAGTTTGACCAAGGCACTTGAAGGCGGAGTGTCAGGGTGTGGCTGAGTGGATGAGGGTAATAAAAAACAGCCCTGCCCCCTTGCTTACACAGCGATTGGTTATTTTTTGAACTAAAAGTCCATTGTGGATCTGCCTTAAGTGATATAACTGAGACTTTTAGCTACATTGGGAAATATTAAAGATTCAAATGGATAAATTTCACATAAAAATTACTAGCCCCGGATTCAGTGATTCAGCATCATCAACCGCAACAATTGTGGTTTTGACATCTGATTTTTACTATTTACCTGCACAAGAATTTATCAGGTTGGTGATTAGTAGCGATCGCTTTCAAGTTTATGGATGGAAACCTTTGGGGAAAATCCCCACTTCCACAAGCTTAGTGAGCGGCGAGTGGTTTAATTTCAACTTAAATTCTCAAAAGACTTTACCACAAGAGTTTGATGGTGCTGAAGCGGCAGTAATTTTCATAATGCCGACAGACTTATCTGAGGTGGTATCACTAACTCGTTCCTTTATAGATATAGCTCAACAGCAGGGTATTCGCCGTTTAGCCTGGGTTGCACCTGCTTGTTTGCACAAAGAGGTTGGTGAACACTTGGCCCAAGCTGAAAGTTTGGTGCGCGGCTTGGATATAGAAACTCTCATCTTACGTCACGCGCCTTTATATTCTCACCTGCTGGGGCAGAAAAAGGAATTGAGGTTTCGCCGGACTTTATCCTTACCGCTTGGTACTAGCGCCTTACCTTGGTTAGAGCCAGAAGCGATCGCTCTGGGATTATCGAAATGGTTGCACGGCCAAATCAACAACCAACCTCCAGAAATGTTCACAGGTTCGACTTACCTGACTGGTGCTGATATAGCCTCAGAACTATCGGCAATCCTGCGACAATCTCTGTCGGCTCAACAATTTGCACGCTTGCGATTTGAAGCCATCGACCTCGATCAAAGTGGACAAATTGACGCTCAAGAATTGTTTCCCTACCTCTTAGATTTAGGATATAGCCACGAGGAATCTGAGTCTATCCTCCAACAGGCTGACAAAGACGGCAGCGGTACCATTGATTTTGACGAATTTGTCTATGGTTTAGAAACCCATTTAAACCGAATTCTGGCAGATGTGCCTACAGAAGTTCGCTATTTTGATGCACCACCATCCGCAGCATTGCACGATGCAATGGCGGCGGGAATGAATGAAAAAGCAGCACAATCTCAAGTTGATTGGCTGGTAGCATTAAGTGAATCAGGATTAACCAATCAAGCACAAGCATCAGCCCAATGGTTAGGGCAAAACACTCTTGAATTGAGACAGTGGATTGCTGAACACATTCTAGAACTGATTAATGTTTATATTCTGCCGGGACGCGGTATTCTCACCATTAGTGAGGGGTTTATCGCTGGAAAACCAGGAATAATTACACGGTTGCTACAAGCAAATAACCGGATGTTAATTGGGGAGCGATCGCTTGATGGTGAAGTGCTGGAGTGGTATTGGGCAGATGAAGATACAGATAACTTAGAAGAAGTTCGCTACACTTCCTCTAACGGTGGTGAACGAGTCCTCAGATTAAAGGATGGCAAAATTGCCAATTTATCGGTGCGTGGACGCTGGAGTGGGCGACGATTAGCCATTCAATTATTTTTTGAAGATTGCACCCTTCCCCGTTGGCAAGTAGCATTATTCCGTGAGTTAGGAGAACTGCAAATTGAGGAGGTAACAACATCGGGAGCTGATAGTGATATCGTTTGCAATTGTACGAAAACAACTTGTGGCAAAGTCCGAGAACTGATTGATACAGGTTTAGATTCCTTAGAGGGAATTATTGAACAAACACAAGTAACAATGATCTGCGGTAGCTGTCAGCCTTTAGTCGAAGAAATGCTAGGTTCAGCAAATCTGGCTGTTGCTGAACTTGTGAAGAAAGAAGATTTGGGGCGAGGGATGATGCGTTTCCAATTTCGCCCAGTGTATGAAAAAGTTGTAGCCTCGAAACCTGGACAACATATCTTAATTCAAGGAAGAGTGGATGGTTCTTGGGTGACTCGTGCTTATACTTTGAGTTCGCCAGCCGATCAAACCCAGCAATACGAAATCACAGTTAAACGAGAAGAATTAGGATTGTTTTCCCGTTGGTTGTGCGATCGCGCCGATGCAGAAGCCTTGTTACGCATTTCTGGGCCTAGAGGTGAGTTTGTCTTAGAAGATGAAAACCCCGTGATCTTTTTTGCAGGGGGAATTGGTATCACTCCTGCGATCGCGATGATGCGAACTCTTGCTAATCGAGGCGATACCCGCAAATTTCACCTCGATTTTTCGGCCCCCCATTTTGAAGATTCAGTCTTTCAAACAGAACTACAGCAACTAGTAAGCACTCACCCAAATTTAAGCTTTACAGTTCGGGCGACTCGCCGGACAGGTAGACTCACACCTGAAGATGTACAACGCCTTTATGCCTACACAGAGGGAAGCGTTGCCTTTATGTGTGGCCCCGAACCCTTTATGGATGGAGTTCGCGGCTATTTACAAACAGCAGGGTGGCCAGATCATGCCATTCGTCAAGAATTATTCTCCTCGAAACTGAATGAAGAAGGTAAAGCTCAAACTCCCGTTCCTCAGCGTCCGGCGGTGCAACTAGCAGGCGGAATTACACCCATTGAGCAAATTAGCATTTACGTCCAACCAATTAATTCCGTCGCCCAAGAAGCAGAGGTTTTCCTCAAGCAATGCTATCTCGAACAAGGTTTAGCAGAAGTATTCCTTCCCCGTTGGCAAGAAGTCAAGGAATCAATTGAGCGTACAGGCACTTATGAACATACCTTAGATGAATTAGCCTACGGTACAAAGCTGGCATGGCGTAACAGTAACCGCTGTTTAGGACGCAACTTTTGGCGCAGTTTGCAACTACGGGATATGCGCCATTTACAAACTGAGGAAGAGATTTTTCAAACTTTAGTCGAACACATTAAGTTTGCGACTAATAACGGCAATCTGCGCTCAACAATTACGATTTTGAATCCAAATTTAAATATCAAAGTTTGGAACAATTTAATGTTGCGTTATGCCGGGTATCGTCAACCAGATGGCAGCATTCTTGGTGATCCTGCCAATGTGGAGTTAACAGATCAGGCAATTAAATTAGGGTGGACAAAAGAGTCTAAAACCCGCTTTGATGTCTTACCTTTGATTATCCAAATAGGAGAAGGTGAACTCAAATGGTTTGAAATTCCCCCAGAAATTATTTTAGAAGTTCCCATTTCTCACCCTCGTTACGAATGGTTTGCAGACTTAGGGCTGAAATGGTTTGGCTTACCTGCTGTTGCTAACATGATGTTGGACATGGGAGGAATTCAATACCCCACACCATTTAATGGTTTTTACATGGGTGCAGAAATTGGTGGGCGGAATTTTAGCGATACTTACCGCTACAATATGCTACCGATTATTGCCGAAAAGATGGGTTTAGATCAGGGCGAAAATATGACGCTGTGGAAAGATTTAGCTTTGGTAGAAATGAATGTGGCTGTGTTGCACTCCTATAAACTACATGGCGTCAGAATGCTGGATCATCATACCCTGACTGATTCCTTCATGCAATTTGTGGATGAAGAGCAAAAGTGCGATCGCCAGGTTTATGGGGATTGGCGCTGGCTGGTTCCGCCGCTATCGGGTTCAACTGTACCAGTCTACCCCTTAGAGTTTGAAAATCGCTTGCTCAAACCCAACTATTTCTATGTCCCAGATCCTTGGGAAAAAGAACCTGAAGTTGGTAAATGTCCATTTCACCATCAGGCATAATACCATTTCACTTGACAGCTGTACGCCCCAAAGAGCCAAACCATGTGTCGCAATCATTATTGAATTTGGTAGAAATTCGACGGTATTTAACCCCAATCCCTGGCCTTTTAGGTCAGGGGCAAAAAATCTACAACTTGGTACGATGCAGATAGGATAAGCCCCATAGCTATGAGACCTGGTAAATGGAAAATGCACAAAAAACTGACAAAAAGCGTCAGTCACCTTTTTATTTTCTCAAAAACCTGCTGATTGCCCATTGGCGATCGCTGTTACTCTTGTTGATCGGAGTATATTTACCCTTGCAGGTATTTGAAATTCTGGCGGTGAAGATTTGGCAGAATCAAGTTGGCTTTCCGTGGGATGTGCCTATTCTGTTGGCGGTTCACTCAAAAGCGCAGCCAGACTTGGATGTATTGGCGGTAATGTTAGCTAAATTTGGCTCTTTTTGGACTGCCTTACCAATTTTGAGTGCGATCGCAGTTATTTTACTATTAAGAAAACGCTGGCGATCGCTAGCCTATTTACTCACCACATCACTAGGAAGCGCCCTGATCAACCGGACAGCAAAAGAATTAATGCACAGAGTCCGTCCCCACCTTTGGCAATCTAGTGCGCCTGAGTTTGACTTTGCATTTCCCAGCGGTCATGCTATGACAAGCATGACATTAGTAGTAATTTTATTAATTTTAACTTGGGCTAGTCCTTGGCGCTGGTTGCTTTTCATATTCGGCAGCTTGTATGTAATTGCTGTTGGTTGGTGCCGTCTTTATTTGGGCGTGCATTTTCCTAGTGACATTCTCGCCGGTTGGATGGTTGCATTAGCTTGGGCAATTGGGGTAAGTCTAATTATCAAACCGTATTTAACTAAAACAACTCCTATCAGTAGCAATACATCGAAAGATGAAACTTCCTTACTTCCCGAAGAAAAACAGTTAGTAAAGTAATTAGGAGTTAGGAGTTAGGAGTGAGGAGTTAGGAGTTAGGAGTTAAAAGTTAACCAATTCCCAATTCCCCTTCGGGTTCGCCAGTCGCTCATGGGGGAGACCCCCAAGACCGCGCTGGCTCACCAATTCCCAATTCCCCTTCGGGTTCGCCAGTCGCTCATGGGGGAGACCCCCAAGACCGCGCTGGCTCACCAATTCCCAATTCCCAATTTTAAGCCTTTTTCGTAGGTGCATTAGTAACTCGTGCATCTACAATTGCTTGCGACACATTAGGAATAAACCAGTTTGTTCCACTAGGTTTCAAAATTGTAGTTCCAGCTTGATTAAATTCAACTACTCCAGTCTCTGGATTTGTTTTTAGCACTAAATTTGTACCATTAGGAACCTTGATTACCACACCACCAGTCACATCTTCAGTTTGTCCATTTTGGTTGATAGCAACAGCTGTGACATCATTTGGTAAATAAACTCCCTTGCAATTCCAATTGTCTTCAGTTGTCTGATTATCGCCTAGAAAATACAGTGCAGCCCCAGAAGAGTATTCATCATCGTCAACATCTGGTTCTGGGCCGTAAATAGCTAGAGTTTTCCCTGTCTGGTTGCTGCACTGTCCCCAATCAATGCCTGACTCAAAGGCATATTTTTGCAGTTCTAATTCATTGATTTTTTGGTCAATCTGCTCTGCTGTGTAACCCTCTAACTCAGCTTGTGTTTCCTTGATAGTTTGTAAGGTTTTCAGCTGTTGAATCAGTGTTTTGTAATCAGGATTTTTGGTATATTCTGGGCGGTCTGCTAATGAAGGTTGAGCAAATACTAGATTTACAAGTAATATTGCCACCATCAAAACATATTTTAATTTTTTCATAATTTATGTCCTAATTTTGACAAATCGCAACTGATGGTTATTTGAGACTGTTGTCAATATTATAACGAAACTCTCATATTTAAAATTTTTGAAAAATTCTTCTGTTTTCTTGTTTGCCTAACTTGCAGCACCATTCAAGCATTTAAATTCAAATACTTGATTGTCGTAGATACATGAGTTAGTATGAAATCTATCTTGAGGAATATATTTAAAGATAGAGAACAGTCAGTCTCTGGATATACCAATATTTATACGTAAAAGTTATGGATTATTGCCAAAAGAAAGTTAAATTTTAATTCTCCATATTCCCATCGAAATATGTGCCATTTGAACTATAAAAAATTGCAATATTAAACATCAGATAAAATTATCCTTCTGATGAAATTTGCCTTGAAAATTTATTTTTACAACATTTTTTGTCAACAGTATTCATTAAAAAAAAGAGTCTCAAGCAATACCAACAATCAATGAGTAACTTGGTTAAAAAATAAAGAGGAATAAAATTTGAGTATTCTGGAATTTTCATTATTAATTTGGATTGGCTCATTTTGCGCTGGCTTGATAGGAGCGCTAACTGGGTTAGGTGGTGGAGTAATAATTGTTCCTTTATTAACTTCAGTATTTGGTGTTGATATTCGATATGCTGTTGGTGCTTCACTGGTGTCTGTAATTGCTACTTCCCTTGGTGCAGCATCTACCTACATTAAACAAGGGTATACGAACTTACGACTAGGAATGTTTTTGGAAGTAGCAACGACAACTGGGGCGATAATCGGAGCATTAATTGCTACTTTTGTTTCTGTAAAAGCATTGACTATTGTACTAGCGATCGTGCTTATTTATTCTGCATACCTTTCACAAAAACCTAGAGTAGAACAGGCTGAAGATGAATCAACAGATCCTTTAGCAAACTATCTCAAACTGAATAGTACTTACCCAACCTCTGAAGGATTGGTATCTTATCAGGTTGGTTCTTTACCAACAGGATTTGGTGTGATGTTAATAGCTGGAGTGCTTTCTGGTTTACTTGGTATTGGTTCTGGAGGTTTCAAGGTGTTAGCAATGGATCAAGTCATGGGCGTACCTTTTAAAGTTTCTACTACCACTAGCAATTTCATGATTGGCGTGACAGCAGCAGCATCAGCAGGGGTTTACTTAACACGCGGCTACATCGATCCAGGACTATCAATGCCGGTGATGTTAGGAGTATTACCTGGTGCTTTTTTAGGTGCAAGAGTTCTTGTAGGTGCTAAAACGCAAATTTTAAGAATTGTTTTCGGTGTTGTACTGGTGGTGATGGCTATGAAGATGGTTTACAACAGTCTAATAGGGGGGCTGTAAAATGTATAAATTTAATTTGAATAATTTGAATTTTCCTTGGGACTCATCGACACAGCCAGAGAGTAAAGCGGCTAAACTCAGCTTACAGCATAAAAATCCAATTTCTGATATCAAAAAATTAGAAGAAAAGCCTGCTGGTATTGTAGAGCAAATATCTAATAGTTGTGAGATCGATACTAACAATAACCTAACCAAATCATTAAGTGAGCAGCACTTAGAACGTTTACTCAGCAACCTTCTAAAATATGGTGTTTTAACAGCTAGTGCTGTCGTTTTGTTAGGGGGAATACTATACTTAATTCGCCACGGTGCTGAGCCTGCTGGATACAAATTTTTTCAAGGAGAACCGTCTGAATTTCGTTCACCAGCAGGTGTAGTGAATGCAGTATTATCAGGTAGCCGCCGTGGGATTATTCAACTAGGATTGTTACTATTAATTGCCACTCCAGTTGTGCGCGTCCTCATTTCTTTAATAGCTTTTCTACTACAGCGAGAATTTATATATGTGATTGTTACTTTGTTAGTGTTAGCTAGCCTGACTTACAGCCTCGTCGGAGCATATTATTAGTATGTCCAATAGGCAATCACCAATCAGACATTGCTCATAATGTGTTGTTATCACCTATTGACTATACACCTTCCTAACCTTGTAAAAGGTCATTAATCCAGTTGATATTCTCTTGAATTTGTCTTACTAGATAAGTTCTGAATAATTCCAAGTTTTCTACTGGAAAATTTCCTAATCCAAAAGCAAATGCTAAACTCACAATTCCAATAAATAAAGCCAAAGTTCTGCCAAAACAACCAGGATTAATTTCAAGAAAAAGTAATTTAGATTGTCCGATTACAGCAATTGTGAGAAAGATAATTCCAGCTATCAAAAGTGTGTTGTTTGAAGTTAAAGTTGCCATATTCTTATTAAAATCGTTGTCATTATTATTGTAGCTCTGATTTAGTTAATTAAAATATCATCAAATATCCGACTTAGAAATTACCGAGGCATTAAATAAAGGAAAAACAGCAGTTTATCGAGTGAGATGTAAATTAAGAGAAAATCAGGAGTTAATCACACAACAACAAAACTTATGTGGCAGATTTATTGTAGCCACTAATATTTTAGATACGAAGGAGTTAGAATCAGTATAACTCCTCTTGAAGTGCGAAATGTGGGTTATAAACGCACTCCCGCTTCTTTCTAGGCCCCAACCGACCCACATAGGACAGCCGCAGATTAATCTTGTCTAATAACTTCTGAGCGATCGCAAAACTTTTCGGTCTACTGAAGGTTGTTTGTTGAGACAGGGTATAAGAGTGTAAGAGTTCAAAACCTTTACATCCTTATACCCTTGTCTAAACTCTTAATTTTTCTTTTTCATAGGTAAGCCCTATATTGCAAAAGGTTTTGCTTGATTAAATGGTCATCTGATGACCATACGCGCATTTTGCGGTTGAATCGGGCGATTGTTTGTGCCATTGACGGCCTGTGAAAATTTTTCTACCTGCTGTTTGGAAACCGTTAATGGTTCTTTCATCACCATCCATTTGACACCTTCTGAACATGGCGGGGTCGTCAAAGAGCCGTTAAAACGGTAATACTCCAGTTTTTGGGGCAGAAGGCTGTGAATATCTTTCACCTCTCCTTTGAGGGTATTATTTTCATCTGCTTTCATCGGCATCTTTTCCCAAATCTCGGCTAATTGGGCATTAGCTTTCCCCTCTTCATACATTACAGCTACAACAGCTAGGTTGCCTTTAGCATCGGCGTGAACAAAGTGTGCTTCAAGGGGAAAATCTTTACCTGCAATGTGGTTTTCACTTGGTGTATGAAAGTGATACTGTTTAAGTGCATAAGTGACTCCATCCACCACAATGCTGCTGCCGGGTTCGACATTCACCTGTATGGTCTTGCCATTATTGAGGATTTCTGATGGAGGTGTTTTGTAATTAAATCCAATCGACGGCAGGTTTGCATCTAGTGAAGTACTGATATTGATGGGTGACTGGTTTTTGCCGATGTTGCACATTTGGTAATTAGGAGAGAGCGATCCCCAATTCTCAGGGCCGTTGTGGCCTGTATAACCCCATTGTGTGCTTTGGTTGTCAGCAGTCGCTATGTCGTTGGTAATTACCGTACCGCTGACGAGTAACAGAGCTGCCGAAAATACTGTTATCTTGTTTAAACTCCTCATTTTGCTCTCTCTAATCGATGAAATGTGTAATATTTAAAAGTTTACTGCCAAACACAGCCCTGCTTAATGGTTTTATCTCTACCTAAAGTAGTAATATAAATCACTCGCTTTGTTGCATGAAATAAAAAAAGATACACCTTTGCTTGGTGCTTGATGAAATTGTGATTTAGTTTTCAATTTTGTAGCTATCGGGTTTACCCAACTGGATCATGCGATTAAGAGCAGCACATTGCAAAAATAATTCAACGGCTTGATTGTCAAAAAAATCGTCGTTACCAATGTCCTCAGCGGTGGGGAGAGTAACCTTGACCACCCACAAGGAGATGAAGTTTCCCCCTGCTTTCAAGAAATTTCCTGACGAAAGATGAACAAAATTTAAAATGGTATCACTGCGGTACTAGACTTTTGTCTAGCTTCCAGAATAAACTACACTAAACCGATAGAGTATTAGTGTTTTTTTTATGGAAAGCATCCAAAAAGTGAGTCAAGACTTGAGTTTAGCAAATCAAACAATCTCTGAGCAGTTAGAACCTACTGTTTCAGAGGCTTTCAAAAAAGACTTTTTCACAAAACTCAGAGGTGGATTCTTTCTAGTACTAGGATATCTGTTATCACCACTATGTTGGTGGAATGATCTGTTATTTAATTTGCCAATTGCTTACGGTTTTGGGTATGTATGCAGTTTATTGTCACCAAAATTACTTGTACCTGGTTCAATTATAGGTTACTGGCTCACTAATATTGTGGGTATATTGTTAATGCAGTTAGGCTCTGCTGATGTTTTTCAAAAAGAATCCAAACAGCGTAACCCCAAAAAAGAATTACTAACAGGTCTAATTTCCTCAACTATTTTTACTGTTGTGGTTATAGTATTAATACAGTTTAAGATTCTTGATGCTCCTGTTTTATTCTCCAAGAATTAGAGGAAATAATATAACTATTACTCAGCAGCGATCGCTGCTGAGTAATCTCCACACAAAATATCAAAAAACATCAATTTTCACCAGCTTGTAATAATTCAGTCAAATTCAAGAATTTGGGTGCATCTTGACCAACGATTAAAGGCAACTTGCCATTCCATTTTTCTATTGTTTGTCTTTGCAGTATTTCTGGAGTTAAACCGTCACGTAGTAATCTATGTGCTTCAGCCTCTCCTCTTGCTAGATTGACTTTCGCCTCAGCCTCTTTTGTAGCCTTCAGTGCAATAAACTCTGCTCGTTTTGCTTCTTGTTCAGCAATCTGTTTTGCTTCTACCGCTTCACCAAACCTTTGTGAAAAATGAACGTGGACAAGGGAAATATCATCAACTGCAATATGATAGTTAGCAAGTCGTGTAGTCAATGTATCATCTACTGCTAATTTGACTTCTCCCCGTTTCGTAATAATTTCCTCAGCAGTATACTTGGCAACAACTGCTTTTAAAACTTCTTCAACTGCTGGGTTAATAATCCGCTCAATGACATTTTTTTTATTTCCAATTTGCTGGAAAATAGCATTAGCTTCTTCCGGGATAATATGCCAATTGAGTGCTACATCCGTGAACACATCTTGTAAATCTTTGGAAGAAGCTTCAGCCGAAATTTCCTGACTTTGTACGCGAACGCTCAGCTTTTCTACAGTATTGACTATAGGAATAATTACGTGAATTCCTTCTCCTAGGATTTCGTCTCGCACTTTTCCAAACTCCATCAATACCCCCCGTTCTCCTGCATTGACAATTACAAAAGGTGTGAGGAATAGAGTTATTAAACATAAGAGTGCTGTCAGCTTCCCAGCACTGTTCAGAGCTTTCTTTGTTTTCATCGCTGCTATGAAAAAAGGGAGTTGGGAGTAAGGAGTAGGGAAAGGATAACAATACACGTAGCTAATCACGTTTACAATATACTTCTATCAGCATTTAGCGCATTTAAGAAGATACATTTTTAACTTTATTTTGTGAAAGTCTTAAATACTATAAATTTACCAACTTACAGTACTTAAGGGTTATTAAATAGCAGTATGTCATAGCTGCACCTGCTAAACAACCTTGTTATAGGTAGATATTCACATGAGACTAAAAGTTTTAGGGGCGCATTTTATTGGCAATTTTTATTTATCAGTCGCCAAACTCATCAGCTGCTTGTCCAGTTGGATGAGATAGTCCCTGCCGTATGAACCGTTTTCTAAGCCTGTGATCAGATGGTCGGGAATGTCTTGGCTAATTTCCTCGCTGCATGAACCAGCGGCTAGGGCGATCGCTGCTACTGTGTCCACATCGCCTGTAAAAGCTGGCTTGTGCTGTCGTTTCAGATCACCGCAGTAATTGCTGCGCTGACACTCATCCAACCTTTAGACTTAACTTTACCCTGCCAAGGCTTAGACCAATCCCCAGATACATAACCTTCTAGAAACTGTCCTAATTTGCGTTTTGGCCCCAGTCGATAGATAAAGTAGTGCGACATCAAAGCAGCTGCTACAGCAGCATTGATTCCATCAGGTGTATTGTGGGTAATTGCCGCTTGAATTGTTGTTGCCTCAATGGCTTTTTCGGGTGTGGGATAAATGCCAATTGGTGCTGCACGCATTGCCGCGCCGCTTTTGTGACTATCAGGGCGAATTCTATCTAAAAATTCTTCTCCATCATTGTTTTGCTTTCCATAGTTTTAGGTAATGAATGATGATGTCTAAAGTTGCTGTGGCTTTGTTTGGTTTAAACACCGCTGAAATAACCGGAGATTTCAGTTGCCTCTGCGTTTAGATGTATTGGGGGTTAAAGAATTACTTCTTGGGATTCCTACAACTTGGCTTCAATGAAGAAGTACACAGTTGTAGGCTGTGGGATAATTTGAGTGCGTAGAGCTTGTTTTCTCTTTCAGAAGCGATCGCACCGAAAGAACTGTGATCGCCTTTTCTGTGCAACTACGCTGCTACAGCTTGTCTGACTCCCAGTGATGCGATCGCGGTATCAATACTGTTAACTTTGTTGCTGCTGCCTAGTTGATTACGCTTGCTATACCACTTGTTTTCTAGGTTGCAGCCGATAATCGCAACACGTTGATTATTCAGATATAGGGTGGTGCTAAATGAGAGCCAATCTATTTGTCCGTGGGTCAAACCAAATTTCTTGCAAGCTGTTTCCAATTCAATCTCTAGCCGCTCGTTGCGCTCTCTTGCGGTTTCGGGTAATGTCGCTTTAACCTCTGCAACTCTTGTAGCAAACCAGTTGCGCTCGAATGGTAGCCGTCCACCGTCGTTTAATTGCACCCGTACTGTAATACCGCCCTCAATCCAGATGGTTTTGATTTGTTCGGGGGTGCTATTGATGATGGTTGCAATGATTCTGCGATTGCGCTCGGTGATGGGATCTCTGGCTGGGGCTGGGGCTACGGCTTGCGCTTGGGACTCAAGGTGATTGTAGAGTTCTGCTTGGGCTAGTGCTTGCTCATCTTGTAAGCAAGTTGTTGTAAATAAGTTGCAGTTAAAGCTTGATGGTGTTTGCTGTGTATAAGCAAAGTAGTTCATAATAGAGTTCACCTTTTTAGGGACAGAAGGTGATCGCTTAGTTTTCTCAGGACGGGCGGTCGTCTTTTGTTTTGTTACCTCTATTGTCTACTGATACCAGACTAATGTCAAAAGGTAATAGACACAATTGTTACTGCTGTACTAAAAAATTCCTCAATGCTGCTGTCTAAGGCTTTGAGGAGAACAGAAATTTTTGGAAAAGATACCGTAGAAGCTGAATTATCATATCTTTCAGGGTCTTCAAGCATATGAATGTATTGATGAGATATCCGTTCTCCAAGCAGGGCTGTTTTTTCAGAAATTGAACGGACAGAATTACTTCCTCGTAATGCTTTCAGGCGTTCACCCAGTTCTTTATCCCAGTAAATAGAAGCAACGTATCTTGTATCCAACATAATAATTTTTTGTCTACCAGCACTTGCCATAATCTAACAGATTTTATATTCTATAGGTACTAGACAACAAAAGCGATCGCTTCCACCAACTTTTATCGGAGCGATCGCCCTTGTTTACTATATTGCTAGGCGCGTCAAAGATATTGTAATCGTGATGCGTAATTTTATGATGTCACATAATTACTAGCATCAGTAGACAAATCATATTGTTGGGTAAGAGCGCTGGCAAATGTTTTGCTAATTTTATAGGCAAAAACTCATGAAAACTCAAACAATGCTCACTCAATCTGCACGGGCGCATAACTTCAATTTTGTTCGTATATCTAGCCAGACAAGTAAGTTTTACCCAGTTAAGAGATTTAACAAACTACTTATTTTGTTTACAAAGCGTTACAAGATTGATTTTCTTTAGGGTATCTACCGTAGTGGGCAACTTCTATGTTGGCAGTAAACCATCCCGAACCACCATCAGCACCTAATTACGCCGTCCTCAACACGAGCATTCAAGAAACCCTCTGCGCCATTGATCGCTTTGAGTGGCAAGCATCCGACGATCTGCGCGTAATGCGTGACAATCATCGCTACAAAGATGGTGGTCATAAGAGTTTTGAAGACTATTGCGAAAAAGAACTTACCAAGTACGGCGGGTATCGCAGGGTAAGAGATTTACTCGCAACCAAGAAAGTTGTTGACACTCTCCCCGATCAACTCAAGGACAAGATAACAAAGCCATCCCAAACCCGCCCCCTTCTGAGGTTGGTGGAGGATTAGGCTACTCGCAGAAGTCCGAGCTACAGCTGAAGCACAAGTAACGGGACTTAAACATAACAGTAGATGAAAAAAGGGTATAATGCTTAAACAGCATAGCTTTCACGTTGACAAAAGCTCATGAAAGAAACTACCCCCGCAGCCATGCCTCCGTGCTTTGAAAGATGGTGTCAACGGTTTGACGATTTGTTTAGTCATAAGGCTCAAAAAAGAGAGTTTAGGCATTATATAGGGGGATTATTGGGCGAAAGTGAAAGAAAAAACCTGTCTCAAATGGCAGAAAACGCGGTAGAGGTGAGTTATCACCGATTACACCACTGTCTTGATGCAGTCGCTCATGGGGGAAACCCCCAAGACCGCGCTGCATCGCTTTTTAACCGAAGCGCCTTGGTCTAGTGATCGGGTGAATGAGCGTCGCTTAGAAATCATGAACAAGTGTAGTCAGACGAAAATTAGTAGAGGCTTTAGTTTAATAATTGATGATTCTGGTCATAGAAAGAGTGGGAATTTTACTGCTGGAGTAGGGAGACAATATATCGGAGAAATTGGCAAAACAGAGAATGGAATAGTAGTAGTAACAACACATTTATATGATGGAAGAAAAAGCTTACCGTTAGATATAGAGCTATATCAACACGCTGATTCGTTATCTCAAGGAAAGCAAGACCCGCTATTTGAGAAGAAACCAGAACTAGCACTTCCCGTTAATAGATAAAGTTATAAACAGAAAATATCAACCTGGGATAGTAATTGTAGATGCAGGATATGGCAACAATACATCCTTTTTATTAGAGTTAGAGAAACGAAAATTGAAGTATTTAGGAGGATTAGCCAAAAATCGGAAAGTAAATGTTGTTCAAAAAGATAATAACCAACAAACAATCAAGTTAGATGAATTAGCGCAGAGTCTACCCCAAGAGGCTTTTGTAGAAATACAACTGAAGTTGGATAAACCTAAAACACTATGGGTAGTAACTAAAGAAGTAGAAATATCATGTCTAAGTGGAAAGCGAAATATTGCTATCGTCATGAACGCTGCGACTTTTTCACAAGCTACTGATATTGACTATTTTATTACCAATGTTGATTCATCAATTGTCACCCCACAATGGATAGTTGACACCTATAGTTCAAGAAATTGGGTAGAAGTTTTTTATCGGGAAGCCAAGGGATGGTTAGGGCTAAAAGAATATCAAGTTCGAGATAAAAGAAGTCTACTTCGCCATTTTATCTTAGTTTTTTGTGCTTATACTTTTATCCTTTGGCATCGAATGACTGGGGGTTTGAGACGAAGGTGGGCTTCCAAACCTTTGAACACTTTTACTGAAGCTTTAGAGGCTTTTAGAACAGCCATGTCTTTTCGTTTTTTTGATTGGTTGACGACCAACCGTGACGTATTTGCCTCTTATAAAGCCAGTTTGGGCTACATTTGGGCTTAATTTTTGTTTAAGTCCCGTTAAGAGCGCTCGTTTCACGACGATTTCAGAAAATCGCGTTGCTCCCACGGATCAGCGGGTCGCTCTTGGGGAGCGATCGCGCGGCACCAACTGAACTACCTCGCAAGCGTGCCAAGTCCGGTTGTCTGGTGGGCGTGTCCACTCTTCTGCTGGACGTGTGTAGTTTGTCCACTGGGCATGTCTACTTTGTGAGCGTGGACAGTTGATCATGGGAGCGATCGCACCGAAATTTTACGGTACAGTTAAAATAGATCATTACTCTTGTTAAAAACGCTTTGGCTAAAAAATCTATTCAATTTCAATAGGATAAGTGCAATGTTATTAACTCCAGTTGAAATAGAACAAGTTTTAGAGCAAGTTAAAAATGCTTTTCCCAACTTCACTAACTGGCAATACAATAATCAAAAGAATCAAGAGTATGAAGGCTTTTCTGTTTGGGGCGAGTTTGCAATTAAAACTGAAGAACTGACAATACCAAGGCGGTTTTATATTACCCTGGATACTGATCATGAGGATAAATGGCAAGGATGTTTAACTATAGGTCAACCTAGTTATCTGTGGTCAAGCGCTGATGTCGGTGATGCCCATCTAGTCAATACAGACTCAAACGAGACTTTACAACAAGCGATCGCTGCACTCAAAACAAACATCACAGAACTATTTCAAGCTTTTTGTTAGGCTGGTCTATATTTTTCATTTTGATACAACCAGATTACTCATCTTTATTTTTTATTTAACAGTACTTGGTTGCATCCTCACCACATTGATCTACTAAATATAATAAGCACTTATATCTCAGAGTCATTAATTGTTCATAGAGTGGGTTGAGTTTACACAAAGGTGGAATCTGAAAAAGAGTATGACCATTAATTGTCACAGGTTTTGCGAAAGGGCAATTAGAAGGAATTATTTTGCACAACAGTTTGGCAAGTTTGTAATCATGTATTTCCAATATCTCAAGCTGATATCGTAGCTGGTTTAAAATACTATTATTCAAACAAACTTTCTTGGATAAATTCATAAATTGAGTCTTACGGATGAAATCTTTGCTCCTTTAAGATACAACTATCTCCAAAGAAAAACATAGTAGAATTACCAGACTATTCTGACAATATAGGAAAATCAATTGAAATATCAGTAATCTTGCTTAATTAACCGCACAATTACTTAAGCGCGAAAGTTTTACTGGTCAAGATAACCATTATTCTGCAAGCTAATAATGCGCTGACACCAGCACCCCAAAACCCACTGCCGAACCTGCATTAGAGGAAGCTGGGCAACAGACAAAAAACGGCACAGCAAAAGTGACGAGCGTAGACGCGCCCTTGAGCTTATCGTAGACATCGCTTATACTAATCCAACCACCTCATCCAGTCCCAAATCGGGTTGTCCAGTTGGTGTATCCAATCTGTCCACTGGGCTTCAAGACTATTGCTCTCAGTAGTGCGATCGTCTCCCCACAACAGCCCCTACCCCTCAACCCTGACCACCAAAACAATTCGCAATTAACAGTTCCACAGATGATGCGGCGGTTTCCGGTGGTGGAGTGAAGGCGATGGCACTTTTCAACCAAAGCGCATATTTCAGCACTCGCTCTCACTCCCAGCACCATGCTGTGTAACATCTGAATATAAATAATTGTTTTTCAACTGCTTTCATAAAATCAAATATAACTGTTTGATGATATCGTTCTCACAGTCAAACTGGTTTTGTCGGCGTGATTGGCATTGCGATCGCTTGTTGCAGTTTAGGAGGGCATTATGCCACGTAAATTTGGAGAAATAGCTTTTACGCCTCAAGTGCAAGCTGCACAAGAACAACGAGCCTCACGGCAGTCCTATGAACGCTACATTGCAAAGGGGCCTAACAATGATTCCATTACTCCCAAGCTTGAGGAATTCATCGCACAACTTGATGGGTTCTACTTGGGAACCGTCAGTTCTAATGGCTATCCTTATATCCAGTTTCGGGGCGGAACACCCGGTTTTTTAAAGGTACTTGATGAAAAAACTCTCGGCTTTGCGGACTTTTTAGGGAATGCACAGTACATTACGGTGGGCAATCTGTCTGGCAACAACAAAGCGTTTTTGTTCTTGATGGATTATCGTCATCGCCAACGCATCAAAATTTGGGGAACAGCTGAATATGTTGAAGGGGATTCGGCATTAATTGAACGACTACGAGTTCCAGATTATCCTGCCACGATTGAACGTGCTATCCTATTCCATGTACAAGCCACCAGCGAGAATTGCTCTCAGCATATTCCCATTCGCTATTCACAAACAGAAGTTACAGCGATGATCGCTCCCCTGCAAGCTCGGATCGCCGAATTAGAACAGCAGTTAGGCGAGCGCACTTCTTCAATTTCGGCTGATTAGCTGTTGCTCCCCGCTCCCACCCCCAACACCCGCACCAGCCCTCACTCACCCTCAGATAAACTATAGCTTTTACGCTTTGCTTCAATTGCTCTCAATGAGTCAATTGTTGGAAGTAAACAGCGATCGCTCTACTGAGCAATAACAGTTACGATTTTGCCATTGGTGTTGCGCTCAAGACGATTGCTCGAAGTCAAGCATGATCGCACTTACCCCCTACAGCCCTTACTCCTCAGTTACCCTAACCACCTTCCAAGCGCTCTTGTTCCCTATCTTGCCAGACCTGACAAAACCGAACGACCAAGAGCGTAAATTGCTCTGTGGCTAATCTTTTTCCCTCTATTAGTTGCTAGAGTAATTTGAAGTAGAGGCTGCCGAAACACTGGTCGCAGCGATCATTGCCGCCTGAGCAGAGGCTATGATTTCTGAGACAGCTTTACCCACTAATTCACCATTCGAGATCGCTTGAATCCGCGCTCGCGCCTGTGGAAATTCTTCGGGTGTAAAGACGGTATTGGCGAGATGACAGGTTTTCATCAAGCTGATTAGCATAGCCGTGCGGGAATCCAGCCGGATATTTTCTAACACAGCTGCGCGCACTTGATTAACAATCGCGCGTTGGATTGATTCATCGCACAGAAAATACCGCTGAACAGGAAAAAGCCAGAGTACAGTATGTTCTTGTTGCACCAAAACACCCAGCTCAACTAAGTTCTGCAACACCACCTTTGGAAATCTTGAATATTTTCGGCTCCAATGGTTAATCCAGAACTTCACGCTTCGAGTCCGAGGAGCCGCCACAACTTCATTCAGACATTGATCCAAAAATTCATCGCCTGTTGTACTAGCATTCGCTACCATCAGATAATTGTTATCTATCGTGAGTTTGCCTTGTAGTACTAAATCCAATAGCACTGTACCCATCAAACTGTAACGTAGAGCAGATGATGCAGCAAAGTGGATTTTTCCAGTTTGAGAATTTAGTGCAAGCAGCATTAAATCTTGTGCAAGATATTGCATGATTAATTTCTACATCTGTATTTCAAGATGGTTTTGTTTTGCAGAATTAGTAAACTCAAGTAGTCGTTTTCTAATATTGCATAAGGATTTAAACAGTTGTCTCGTCCAAAAGTTAGAAATCAATGCTTAATCATCACTGGAAACCTTTGGTAGCTCAAATCTCCAAGTTGGTGCTACAAACTTTAGTTACTGTTGGAAATTGATATTGAATTATATAGCTAGGGACTAGGGACTGGGGACTGGGGACTGGGTGAAAAGTCTTTTCGTGTCTAGGTTTTATCATCTGTTGATGTCCTAACACTACTGGCGACAGCTATATATATATGGGATGTAAATATCAAATAAATTTCACCGAAAAGGAGGGCTGGGGAGGCTGGGGGAGAATACCCTCCGTGAGTGGTTGAATCAGCCTCCTTTTTTAAAAGGAAGAAACAAAAAAACACTTGTTTCGCTCTGGCATAGCGCTCTTAACAATACGTCCTTTTTGAAGCCTCTGTGTTTACGCACTTTTTTGCTCCCCCAGCTACCCCATCTCCCCCTGCTCAAGAGCGCTCTCTTCTTTCACCTCTACAGCGTTATCCGCCATTTGAAAAAGGTTTTTTCTTTTGCTTTCACCCAATAATCCCCCTAAATAGTGTCTAAACTCTCTTTTTTGAGCTTTATGATTAAAGACATCATCAAACTTTTGACACCATTTTTCAAAGCATGGCGGCATGGCTGCGGTGGTTATTTATTTCATGAGGTTAGTCTGACGTGAAAGCTATGCTAATTAAGCATTATACTATGTTTTTATCTCCATTTCTGTTTAAGTCCCGTTAAGATGGCGATCGCAGAAAATGCCCAGTATTTTTAAGTTTTGCTCTCAGCTAAAAGTTGAGAGCAAAACTTTGTAATTCAATTACTTAACTGTAACTACCTTCTTCCGTTCTTGCTATTTCTAAAAGAGTTTTCAGTACAGAGTCAGGGTTAAGGCTGATAGAATCAATACCTTGCTGAACCAAAAATTGAGCAAATTCTGGATAGTCACTAGGTGCTTGTCCGCAAATACCGATTTTGCGTCCGTGCTTTTTAACTGTGGTTATGACCTTGGCAATCATCAGCTTTACAGCTTCATTCCGTTCATCAAATAAATGGGCTACTAATTCCGAATCTCTATCTACTCCTAATGTTAATTGTGTCAGGTCATTCGAGCCAATTGAGAAGCCATCAAAGATTTCACAGAACTCATCTGCCAATTGCACATTACTAGGTAACTCGCACATCACATAAACTTGCAAACCGTTTTCTCCCCGCACCAAACCATGCTTAGCCATTTCTGCTAACACGCGCTGGCCTTCTTTGGGAGTGCGACAAAAGGGCACCATTAAAATTACATTAGTTAAACCCATGCGATCGCGCACATTTTTCATCGCTAGACATTCCAACGCGAAGCCTTGACGATAGCGTTCATCGTAGTAGCGAGAAGCACCGCGCCAGCCTAGCATGGGGTTTTCTTCTTGGGGTTCAAACTGCTTGCCACCCAAAAGGTTAGCATATTCGTTACTCTTGAAATCTGACAGGCGCACAATCACGGGTTTGGGATAAAAAGCAGCTGCGATCGTGCCAATACCTTGAGCTAGTTTATCGATAAAGTAGGCGGTTTTGTCTGCGTATTGGGCAGTTAATTCGGCAATTTTGGATTTAGCAAACTGATCTTCCAATTCATCAAAGTGAATTAATGCTAGTGGATGTGTCTTAATATGATTAGCAATAATGAATTCCATCCGCGCTAATCCCACTCCATCATTAGGGATAGCAGCATAACTTAAGGCTTCTTCTGGATTGCCCACATTCATCATAATTTTGGTACGAGTCTGGGGCAAATCTTCCAATGCAATTTCTTGCACTTGATAGGGCAATAATCCTTGGTAAACTTTGCCAGTTTCACCTTCTGCACAAGAAACTGTGATTTCTTGTCCTGTGTTCAATATAGTAGTAGCATTACCACAACCAACTATAGCTGGAATACCTATTTCTCTGGCGATAATTGCACTATGACAAGTACGTCCACCTTGGTTAGTAACAATTGCACTAGCACGTTTCATGATTGGTTCCCAGTCGGGATCTGTGCGATTTGTGACTAGCACATCTCCCGATTGAAACTGGTTAATTTGCTGTACATCCAGAATTACTCTGGCTTTACCTTGACCAATCATCTCACCCACACTCCGCCCTGTACTCAACACTTCACCTTTTTGTTGTAATTGGTAAGTGCGGAGAACATTTTTCGATTTTTGAGATTGTACTGTTTCAGGACGCGCCTGCACAATAAAAAGTTCATTGGTAATCCCGTCTTTGGCCCACTCAATATCCATTGGTGTGCAGACACCACGGACTTGTGAGTAATGTTCTTCAATCAGGCAACAAGCTTGGGCTAGTTGTAAAATTTCTTCATCATTAAGAGCATATTTTAGGCGATCGCCTGCCGGAACACGTATATTTTTGGTCAATTTCGATCCGCCAGTATCGTAGACCATCTTAATTTCTTTTGTACCCAAGCGCTTTTCTAAAATTGGGTGATATCCTTGCTTGAGGGTAGGTTTAAATACTAAGTATTCATCTGGATTGACTGCTCCCTGGACTACATTTTCTCCCAAACCATAGGCAGCAGTAATCAATGCTACATCTTGAAAACCTGTCTCAGTATCAATGGAGAACATCACACCAGATGTAGCTAGGTCAGAACGCACCATTTTTTGTACTCCTACCGAGAGGGCGATGCTAAAGTGGTCAAAGCCTTTGAGTTGACGGTAGGAAATAGCACGGTCAGTATAAATTGAAGCAAAGCACTTGTGACAGGCTTCTAATACAGCTTGCAACCCGTGGACATTGAGGTAGGTTTCTTGCTGTCCAGCAAAGCTAGCATCAGGTAAGTCTTCTGCTGTGGCACTAGAACGGACTGCGACATCGGTATCACTACCATACTCTTTTTCTAGGTCTTGATAAGCTTGGGTAATTGCTTGTTGCAATTCTAGTGGAAATGGAGTTTGCAGCATTAAAGCCCGTACTTGCTTGCCAATATAATGCAGATTGTTCACATCTTCTATATTTAAATCTGCAAACAATTGTCGCAATTTAGGTTCCAAACCTGCTGAAGAGATAAAGTAGTGATAAGCATAAGCTGTAGTGGCAAATCCTGTGGGAATCTTGATGCCTTTAGGTACAAGCTGCTGAATCATTTCTCCTAAAGAAGCGTTCTTGCCACCTACTAGGGCTATATCTGCAATTCCAACTTGGCTTAAAGGTAATACCAAGGCTTTTTCTTGGGAAACTTGGTGAGTAGTTTGTTGATTAACTAGTGCTTTTGGCATGGACGATTTCCTTTTATTAAGCTAATCACGAGAGTTATATTCAATTTTTCTGCTCTGCTCATCTCACGTTTGTAGTTATAGGAAAATAATTTGAGGAACTTGTGAAGGTGTGGCTCATGCCAATTCGTAATTCGTAATTCGTAATTAAGAAAATCTGCTTTCACTCTAGGTTTTAGGCGCAGTGACTCCCTTTAGGGATTACCAAGAAATAAATTATCCAATCTTGTGGGGTGGACATCTTGTCCGCCCCAAGCAAGGGCGGGCGAGACGCCCACCCCACAAGAAAAATTGTATGCTTTTTTATTTGGAAGTCCCTTTAACGTGAGTTCAACAAATTTAAAAGACCCCTCTCCAAACCTCTCTCCTTTCAGGGGAGAGGCTTTAAAAGCCTGATTTTTCATTCTTTACCAAGGATGCTAAAGCTCCTCTTTGCTTCAAAGAGGGGTTGGGGAGAGGTTCATCGAACTCACCGTCCCCTCACTAAGGCTACGGTGTACACACAAGTCTTAAAATTATTACGTGGTCTGAGTAGTGGCGTAGCAAGGCTAAAATTATGCATTAGTAACTCTTGTGGGATGGGCGTCTCGCCCGTCCGTTATTGGCGGACTGTCCAGCCCGCCCCACAAAAGTTATATTTATGCGTGATATTATAGCTGTCGGCAGTAGTGTTAGGACATCAACAAATGATAAAACCTAGACACAAAGCGAAAAGTCAAAAGCGGCGGCTTCCGCCGATCTGAACTTTTCAAGACAAAGACTTTTTACCCAGTCCCTAGTCCCCAGTCCCCAGTCCCTATCTATATTTCACAAAGGTAGCTTTAAGTAGAAAATACTACCTACTCCTACTTGACTTTCAACCCAGATTTGTCCGTGGTGTTGCTCGACTATATTGCGACAAATCGCTAAACCTAAACCTGTTCCACCTTGCTTGCGAGAATCGGAAGCATCCACTTGATGAAACCGCTCAAAAATAGATTCTAATTTGTTAGCAGGAATCCCTCTACCTTGGTCTTGTACCTTAAATAACACATCCGACATTTCACCGTCTTTTGCTTTGATTTTTTCTACGCTCATTGATACAGTAGACCCTTTAGGTGAAAACTTAATCGCATTACTTAGTAAATTTGTTAGTACCTGGATCATCCGATCCTTATCAACTGTTAGTTCAATAGATTGAGGGAAGACTGATAAGTTTATTCTTGCATTATTAGCTATTAACCGCATCAAGTCTGTGGCTTCTATTAACAAGTCACTAGCATTCACTTTTTGTTTATTTAAACTAATTTTTCCAGATTGTAATCTTTCCAAATCTAAAATTTCATTCACTAATCTGACTAGACGTTCGGAGTTGTCTGAGACAATTTTGATGATACGCTGACCCTTTTCAGAATCCAGTTTTACCAAACCAGTTTTCAACAAGTTTAAACCTCCTTGGATTGAAGTCATGGGGGTACGTAGTTCGTGACTGACAACTGAGATAAACTCATTCTTAATTTTGTCTAATGTATAGCGTTGGGTAATGTCTTCACCAATGCTCATAGTACCCGTTATTGTGCCTTGTGAATCTCGTAGTAGCGTATTGTTCCAAGCAATTATACGTTCTTCTCCAGATTTGGTGATAATTTGGTTCTGGTAGTGAGAATGTAATTCCTGCTCTAGCATTTCCACAAAACACTTTTGCATATTATGTTGCTGATGCTGTGGAATAAAATTGGCAATCCACTCTTTAGCTAAGATTTCTTCTTGGGTATAGCCAGTCAATTCTAAAAAGAAAGGATTAACATATTCAACTTTACCTGTCTTATCCAGTGCAATAACTAACAACTGTACATTTTCTAATAAACTGCGCCAACGGCGTTCTGCTTCACTCAATTGAGCTTCAATTTTTGTTTGTTGGTTAATAGTGGTTGTGAGAATATTGATTAATCTATGCAAGTGTGAATTTGCTTGAGATAATTCAGCAGTTCGCTCTGCAACTTTGATTTCTAATTCTGCTTTTGATTGTTGTAAAATTGCTTCTGCTTGCTTGCTTTGTGTGATATCTAAACAAGTACCAAGCATTCGTACTGGTGTACCTTCGTCATCATAGATACATTTTCCTTTAGCCGCCATCCAATGAATGCTACTGTCAGGCCAAATAACTCTAAATTCTACATAATATTCAGATTTATTATCTATGGCATTAATTATTTTTTGGTGAATTGCTTCTCTATCTTCAGGATGGAGACAGGCAAGAAAAGCTTCATAGTTACCTGCAAACTTACCTAGAGGAATACCAAATATTTCCTCTTGACGGCTTGACCATTTGATATGGTTAGTGAGAATATTCCAATCCCAAGTTCCCATATGAGAAGCTTCTAAAGCTAACCTTAAATGTTCCTCACTTTCTCTCAATGCAATCTCATTATGTTTTTCTTTGGTTATTTCTTTTAAAAAAATTGATATGCCTTCCAAAGAAGGATAAATACGATTTTCAAACCAGCGCTGGCTCGATGGATAATATTCTTCTAATTGAATAAAACTTTGTTCAGTTAAAGCGCGATCGCAAGCTTCATAAAAATGCTGTCTTACCTCTTCGGGATATTCTTGCCAAATATTTTTACCAATTAGCTCTTGTGGTTTTCTGCCGAAAATTTCTGCTGCTTTTTGATTAACATAGGTATAGCGCCAATTACTATCGACAGATACAAAGGCATCGCTAATACTCTCTAATATAGTAGATAAACGATTTTTGGTTGTTTCCGCTTCTGCACAAGCGAGTTGTTCGCGAATTACCATCTGTGCTATTTTTTCTTCTGTCTGTTTGCGCTCAGTAATATTTGTCAGTGTCACGACACTACCAATAATTTGCTTGTCTAAATTGAATAATGGAGCAGCACTTAAAAGTAAATTAAATTCACTACTATCTCCACGGTTTAACAAAACTTCTACTCCTTGAAAACATTGACCTTGCAGCAAACTAGATAGGGAGAATATTTCTTTCTTTTGTTGACAATTTGTAGATTCATTAATCAACAAACACTCTTCTATTTTTTGATAAATGCTACAAGAATTACATTGCAGTGGGAACGACAAAGCAAATGGTTGAAATAATGGATTATGACCACATAGTTCCTGTGCTGCTTGATTGGCGCGAATAATTTGCCAACTTTGATCACAGACAATGATTGCTTCACCTGCTTGTTCTAGAATAGAATTTGCTAGTCTTTCAGCCGCTACAATTTCCACATTACGTTTTTGCTCGGTTAAGTCAGTTACTACTATGCAAGTAACGGCTACTTCGTCTATTTGCAATAGCTTAAAAGACAAATAAACAGGTATTTGAGTTTCATCATCAGCAATTAAGTAAACCTCTCCTCGAAAAGATTCTTGTCTTGCTTGCTGAAATAATCCATGAAATACCTGTTTTTCTTGTGGTGCTATGTAATCCTCAAAGGTAGAACCGATTACTTTCTCTAGTGGCTTTTTGAGCATTACTGCTAAAGGCTGATTACAGTAAAGAATTGTTCCGTAATCATTTATAGTAACAACGCCTTCATGCATCTCTTGCAAAAAAGCACGGTAAGGATAATCAGCATCTTGCAAAGTGAAAATTCGTTCTTCTTGACCGCTAGATATAACTAAAGCATCTACTTCACCCATTTGAATGGCTCTAAAAGTTTCTTCTAAAACTTGTATTTTATTACGTAGAGCTATATTTTCAAGCTCAATTTCTTGGCGTGTTTTCACTGCAATCACCCTCAAAAAATCGTAATTTGTAATTCGTAATTCGTAATTAATTTATATAACAATCACTCTTGGCGTTTTATTCCATCAATGTCGCTACACAAAAATACAGAAATACTATTTGATTTGTCAAAAAATAAGTGCAATTTTAAGGGGCTTTATTGACTATTCCTTATTACCAATTCCCGATTGACTCTAGAGTTACAAATAATTTTGATTGAGCAGCGAATATCAAGCAATATCTAAAGCAACGATCACCTTATCAACATTTGTCAAATCACCAATTAACTTTTGTAGAGGTGGTGGAAGTTCTTTAATAAGAGTAGGCACAGCAAATATATGGTCTCTTTCTAAAGTCTCCGGCTGTTGGTATATATCAATAATTTCCATTTCATAGCGTCCTTCTAAGTATTTTTCACAAATTTTTTTCAGCATTTGAATAGCACGCATGGATCTGAGGGTATTGCCAGCGACATACAAACGTAAGACATATTTTTGTACGTCTAGATTTGCTAGCGCTTTTTCAAAATCTTCTGTAGATTCTATAATTACTTCATCAGAATTATGGTTACTTTGGTTGAAATTATTCATGGCTATCCTCAGTTAATATTTAGTTGACGTAAATCCAGCCCTACTAATACTTTTTCAGTATTGGATAAGTCTCCAATTATTTGCTTGACAGGTTCCGGTAATTTTCTCACTAAAGTTGGGATAGCTAATATTTGGTCTCCCTTAGCTAATTGGGGATTTTCCATGAGGTCAATTACTTCAATACGATATTGGCCTTCTAGGTACTGTTCACAAATTTTTTTCAAATTAGCAAATGCTTTTAAAGATTTAGGAGTTTGTCCAGCTACATATAGCCGTAACTCCCAAATTTTTTCTGTATGACTACATTCAGACAGAGGATTCATATAGCACTCCACTATTAATATATTTACCTATGTATCTGCTTGGCGTAAATAAAACCTTTTTTCTTGTTCTTCTAATAAAACTTTTTCTTGCGTTTCTTCAACATAGATCAACCTTTCTATTTCTTTCTTGTCAATTTCAAATTGAGCTTGTATAGCTTTAACTTGTGCTTCCATTAGTAAACGTTTACGTTCAAGATCATGTTGTTTTTGCTCAATTTGGCGCTGCCGCTGTAGCCCGCCAGCTTTGTCTTTTGCTTCTTGTATAATTCTTGCTGTGCCTGTGAGTACACCTTCTGCTCCTAGATACACATCTAATAGTTGTACCCCTTCATCAGTTAATAGAAATTCTCGCACTTGATTAGAGTGTGATGTACCACGAGATTTAAGTACATGAATTAAGCGGTTACGCTCGCCATTACTCTCTACAGACCGCAGCAGTATCCAAGTATCTGCTAATGAAGAAATCCCTATTTCTGTATATTCTACAAAAGCACTATTAGCTTCGTTTAAATTTGTAAATAATGTTGTAATATTTTTTGTTTTCAGATAATCAATTAGACGCATTATAAAGGATTTCACCTGAAGTTCATTACTGCCATAGGTGAGGTTAGATATGGGGTCGATAATGACTGTATTAGGCTGAAAGTCATTAACTGTAGTCAGCATATTCACCAAATGCATTTCTAAACCGTAATACGTTGGGCGTAATGCTTGGAATTTTAATAACCCTTTGTGAACAGCAGGCTCTAAATCAATACCAATGGAATGCATATTGCGAATAATCTGTTGCGGAGATTCTTCAAAGGCGAAATAAAGACATTTTTCTTCTCTTTGACAAGTTTCATCAGCGAAATGAGCGCAAAATGAACTTTTACCAGTTCCCGCCGTACCAGAAATTAAGATGCTGCTACCACGAAAGAAACCTTGTCCTCCCAGCATTGTATCCAGGCGTTTGATGCCACTAGATATCCATTCTGTTGTGACTGGATAATTTAAGCCAACAGAGGTAATTGGCAAAACAGAAATACCATCTTCTTTAATTAAAAATGGATACTCGTTTGAGCCATGCTTAGAACCGCGATATTTAATAATTTGTAATCGCCGAGTTGAAAGTTCATCACTGACACGCTGATCTACGCGGATGACACAATCTGAAACATATTCTTCTAAACCATGACGTGTAAGGCTATTTTCACCACTTTCACTAGTAATGATAGCTGTAACACCTTTGGTTTTTAACCACAGAAATAATCGCCGCAGTTCAGCTCGCACGATCGCAGCGTTATCCAAACCGCCAAATAATACTTCTAGTGTGTCTATAACTACTCTTTTAGCTGCGATCGCATCAATTTCATAGCCTAATCTAATAAATAATGCTTCTAGGTCATATTCGCCTGTTTCTTGAATTTGACTGCGTTCTACATGAACATGATCAATTACTAGCTTTTTTTCTTTGATTAGTTTTGCTACATCCCACCCCAAGGAAGCCACATTTTGTGTCAACTCCTCAGCCGTTTCCTCAAATGCCATAAATACGCCTGGTTCGTTAAATAGGGTAGCACCCCGTACCAAAAATTCCATTGCCATCAGTGTTTTACCACAACCTGCTCTACCACAAATTAGTATTGGTCTTCCTTGTGGCAAACCTCCATAAGTAATTTCATCTAACCCTTGAATTCCTGTTGGACATTTGGCAAGCTGAGTAGGTTTTACTTGTGTATCAATTTTTGATTTGTTCATATTTTAACTAAATACTTACTGAAAAAAATTAAAACAAGAGCGCTAGTATTTATCAGGAAAATGAATTATCAAAACTATTTCACTTTTATTTCGGTGTACTAGTCTAGAGAAAGTTTGTGAGGATTTTGTGAAGAAGTGCAACCTTTAACTCAAACCTATACATTCTCTAGAAAAGTATGAATTAAAAGGTACTGGTGACTAGGGATTAGGGATTGGGGATTGGGTTATCAAAGGAAAAATTATGGAAGGCGGCTCTAATCCCTCCCAAATTTTGGAATTTTTTCTCAGTCCCCAGTACCACCAGCGGCGTTCCTCCCGCCACTATACCGAAGGTTAGTGGCGGACTCCTCGCCGCAACCAGTTAAAAATGAGTATCATCTTATTAAAAACTTTCCTGCTAACTCAGTTGCGCCTATGGTACTGCCCCAGAATGGTGTAATAAATATCCAGTATAATTACTGTGTTGCTATCATATTTGTCTTAATTTATTCATTTTTAGTGAAAAAATCTTATCTTAGACAATATCCTGCTAATAATTAATAAATTACAAATCATATTTAGTTCTGATATATTTTCTGTGGCTTAAATGGGATTTATTAAAATTGTTATATACTCACAAAATCTTCACAACTATTAGTTAATGTTTTGTTATTAGGATATTAGTCAAATTTTCTAGTCATATTACTTTAAATCACAATCAAAAGGAAGTTTGCTAATCAAATGTGAGGTCGATGAGTACTGTTATGACCTCTCCCCCAACCCCTCTCCTACAAGGCTACCGTGTACACACATGTTGTATTACCCCCCTTAATCCCACGCCACTTGCTACAAGTCGGCAAAGCCGCCCAACGCAGTGGCTCCCCTTATCAAGGGGGGAAATCAAAAAATCTAGTTCCCTCCCCTTGATAAGGGGAGGGTTAGGGTGGGGTAAAACCCAGATTTCTAAACAAATTCAGACAAAGTGTGTACACCGCAGTTCCTACAAGGAGAGGGGAGTCAAACCTTGATTTTTTCGTTGTTCCTCTTTTTCCTAAAAGGCTTACTCCTTCCAAGAAGCAAGCGATCGCGTTGCGTCTCCGTAAGGAGAGGGAGGTTAGGAGGGAGAGGTTTGTCGAACTTACGTTAATCAACACTAGGTTTTTGATTGACAAAAGTATCTGTAGCTCAAAAGGGGTAACAAAGATGACAAAGCGGCTCTTAGTAATTGATGATGAAGATAGTGTGCGGGAGATTATTCAAATCTCGTTGGAGTCAGTGGCTGGCTGGGATATACTAACAGCATCTTCAGGTAGCGAAGGAATAAAAATTGCAGAATCTGAGCATCCTGATGCCATTTTACTAGATGTAATGATGCCCGATATGGATGGGCCGACAACTTTTAAGCAGCTACAGGAAAGTGTTGCAACCTGTGATATTCCTACTATTATGGTGACAGCTAAAGCTCAAGCTACTGAACAACAGCAGTTAAGGGACTTAGGGGTAGCAGGGGTAATTACTAAGCCTTGTCTCCCCCAAGATTTAGTTGATGAAATCTGTAAGATTCTGAATTGGAATCAAGTGACTCAGCTATAAGTCAGTGGGTGTAATACCATTTTGGATTTTAGATTTTGGATTGTGAATCGCCTTGTAATACCATTTCACGAAATCAGCCATGCAAATGATTTTTCTTTCTCCCCCAGCTTCCCCAGCTTCCCCAGCTTCCCCAGCTTGTCTAAATGCATCAATTTTAAAGTGAAACGGTATAACGGAGTGTCAAATAATGCCCACATTGCCAATGTAAGTACTAAGCGATCGCGCAGTTTGTACTAAAAAATTATTGGGTTCTACAAGACATGGACTGCAAGCCAAAACTGTTTCTAAAGGAACTGCTACAACTTGTCCATTTTGCCAAGCTACCATTTGTGCAGATTGCCCATCAGCTAACAAATCTACCGCAGCTTTGCCAAAAGCTGTTGCGATCAATCGGTCTAAAGCCGAAGGAATACCACCGCGTTGAATGTGTCCTAAAACGGAAACCCGAATGTCAATTTGATGGTTACTGCAACAGCGAAGTTCATCAGCTATGTATTGACCCACACCACAGGATAGCTTTTCGCAGGATGGATAATTAGATGAATCTACTGCGATTTGAGCGCCTTCTGCCACAACTACAATTGCAAATCTGCGTTCCCAGCGATCGCGCAATTCTGCCAAATGCTCACACACACCTTTGATTGTATAGGGGATTTCGGGAATTAAAATTACATCTGCACCCCCGGCAATACCGGAGTGTAGTGCTAAATGACCAGCTGTGCGTCCCATGACTTCGACAATCATCACGCGATCGTGACTGGCTGCTGTAAATGTCAAGCGATTTAAGGCATCAACAATTGTATTGACCGCAGTATCAAACCCCACTACTCTTTCCGTCTTGCCGACATCATTATCAATTGTTTTCGGAATAGCGATGAACTGCCAGTTGCCTTGGCTTTGCAGTTGGTTGAGAATTCCTAAACTGCCATCTCCACCAATACCAATTAAGGCATCTAGTCCTAAATCATGATAGCCAGCAACAATTTCATCAACATGAGATAGAGTATCTCCTTTATTAATGCTACCAAGAATGGTGCCTCCCATATTCAGCAAGGGGTCAATACCACGTAAGTCTAGACCATGTATACTGAGAGGAATTGCCTTTCTCTCTAGAAGCCCTCTAGTCGCATAAGGAATACCCACTACCTGCCAGTTATAGGTGAGAGTAGCGTGGTTAACAACTGCCCGAATTACAGCATTAAGTCCGGGACAGTCGCCACCACTGGTAAGAATGCCAAGTCGCTTTTGCATGGTCATCACACCTCAAAGAGAAACATTTCTATGCAACCAGTCAAAATTTTGCTCTAATGGGGGAAATGCTAAATCTTTCTGGAAAAAGCTAAATAATTGCGCCATTTCGCTTGATTCCATAATTTTGAACCCTTTTTTGGCTGTATGTTGAGGTTAAGTCAAAAATTTGAGGAAGTTGTGAGGAATCAACTTAGGTTAAGTTAAAGCACTGACTGATGGCTGATGATTGATGACTGATGAGAGTAATCGATCAACAACGCCGACTTTCTTAAATTACGAATTACGAATTACAAACTTGTACTGGGCGCAGCCGAAGTATTACGAATTACGAATTACGAATTACGAATTAGTCTTCACAAGTTTCTCAACTTCTTATTCTAGTGTCAAAAGTAAATCTAGCTTAGTCATTGCTAGCCCTTAGAGACATAGGTGTCAGAAGATGAACAAAAAAAGCTTTGCAACCATAGATGGTAATGAAGCAGTTGCCCAAGTTGTCTATCGACTGAATGAAGTCATTGCGATTTATCCCATTACTCCTTCTTCACCAATGGCTGAGTGGGCAGATGCTTGGGCTAATGAAGGCAAAGGCAATATTTGGGGTACTGTTCCCTCGGTGGTACAGATGCAGAGTGAAGCAGGTGTAGCTGGTGCTGTACATGGCGCTTTGCAAACGGGTTCACTGACAACCACATTTACAGCATCCCAGGGATTATTGTTGATGATCCCCAATATGTACAAAATTGCCGGAGAACTCACACCTACAGTTTTTCATATTGCCGCGCGATCGCTAGCTGCCCAAGCCCTCTCGATTTTCGGCGACCACAGTGATGTCATGGCAGCCCGTGGTACTGGTTTTGCTATGCTCTGTGCTGCATCAGTGCAAGAAGCACAAGACTTTGCTTTGATAGCAACAAGGGCAACCCTAGAATCGCGGATACCTTTCCTACACTTTTTTGATGGCTTTCGTACCTCCCACGAAATTAACAAACTAGAAACTTTAATAGAAGAGGACTTACGAGAATTCATTCCCGATGAATTAGTCTTCGCCCATCGGTCACGCGCCCTCACCCCCGACAAACCTGTTTTGCGCGGTACAACACAAAACCCTGATGTCTACTTCCAAGCCAGGGAAACTGTCAATCCTTACTATTTAGCTTGTCCAGACATCACCCAAAAAGTGATGGATGAATTTGCCGCCATGACTGGGCGACAGTACCAACTATTTGAATACTACGGCGACCCAGTAGCCGAACGAGTCATAGTACTGATGGGTTCCGGTTGCGAGGCTGTACATGAAACAGTAGATTATTTAAACGCCCGTGGTGAGAAAGTAGGGGTTTTGAAAGTCAGACTATATCGCCCATTTAATGCTGTGCGATTTGTCGCCGCCTTGCCAGAAACTACCCGTAGCATTGCAGTTTTAGACCGCACCAAAGAACCCGGCGCATCTGGTGAACCATTGTATTTAGATGTAGTCGCTGCTATCCATGAAGCGTGGGGAGATAGGGAAGTGGGGGGAGATGAGGGAGTAGGGGAAGATGAGGGAGTAGGGGAAGATGAGGGAGTAGGGGGAGATGAGGAAGCAAGAAAACCAATAATATTGTCTCCCTCATCCCCCTCATCCCCCTCATCCCCCAGGATAGTTGGTGGTCGTTATGGTTTATCTTCTAAAGAATTTACGCCAGTGATGATTAAAGCCGTTTTTGATAACCTTGCTGCGGCTGAACCAAAAAATCATTTTACTGTGGGAATAAATGATGATGTCACCTACACCAGCTTGAATTATGACCCTGACTTTAGCATCGAACCAGACAATACTATAAGAGCGATTTTTTATGGTTTGGGTGCAGATGGTACAGTAGGCGCGAATAAAAACTCAATCAAAATTATTGGCGAAGAAACAAACAATTACGCTCAAGGTTATTTTGTCTACGACTCCAAAAAATCAGGTTCTGTCACAGTTTCTCACCTCCGTTTTGGTTCACAATTAATTCGCTCGACCTATTTAATTAGTAAAGCTAACTTTGTTGCTTGTCATCAATGGGAATTTATCGAAAAATTTCCTATCCTGAAAGACATTATATCAGGCGGTACATTTTTAGTGAATTCTCCTTATGAGAAAGATGAAGTTTGGCAACATCTACCGCTAGCATTACAAGAGGAAATTATTCAAAAACATCTGAAATTTTATGTGATTAATGCCTATAAAGTTGCTCGTCAAGCAGGCATGGCTGGTAGAATTAACACGGTAATGCAGGTTTGTTTCTTCGCCTTATCGGGTGTATTGCCAAAAGCAGAAGCGATCGCCAAAATTAAAAACTCTATCTCCAAGACTTACGGCAAAAAAGGCGACGAAATTGTACAAATGAACCTGAAAGCCGTAGACACCACATTAGACAACCTCTACCCAGTCCCCAGTCCCCAATCCCCAATCCCTAATACCCAATCCCCAATCCCTAATACCCAATCGCCAGTCCCCATCCTAAGTAAAATGATTGCCCGTCAAGGGGATGAACTACCAGTTAGTGCTTTACCCGCAGACGGTACTTATCCCACAGGTACGGCGAAATGGGAAAAGCGTAACATTGCCCAAGAAATACCTGTTTGGGATACAGATGTCTGCATTCAGTGTGGTAAGTGCGTGATGGTGTGTCCTCATAGCGTCATCCGTAGTAAGGTTTACGAAGTACAGCAGTTAGAAAATGCACCACCGACATTTAAAAGTGCCAATGCTAAAGACCACGATTGGCACGGTTTGAAATACACTATCCAAGTGGCAGCAGAAGATTGTACTGGCTGCGGTATTTGTGTAGATGTTTGTCCGGCGAAGAATAAATCAGAACTACGCCGCAAAGCCATTAACATGGAACTGCAAAGACCATTACGCGAACAAGAACGGGAAAATTGGGATTTCTTTTTAAGTATTCCCAATCCAGATAGAAGTCATCTGAAACTGACTCATATTAACCAGCAACAGATGCAAGAACCATTGTTTGAATTTTCTGGGGCTTGCGCTGGTTGTGGCGAGACACCTTATATTAAGTTAGCAACACAGTTATTTGGCGATCGCATGATTGTAGCCAATGCCACTGGTTGTTCTTCTATCTATGGCGGGAATTTACCCACCACACCTTGGACGTACAATAGTGAAGGACGCGGCCCGGCTTGGTCAAATTCGTTATTTGAAGATAACGCCGAATTTGGTTTGGGTTTTCGCATTTCTATTAATAAACAAGCAGAATTTGCCGCTGAATTACTCAGACAACTAGCAACAGATGTAGGTGAAGAATTAGCAAATAGTATCCTGAATGCCGAACAAAAAGACGAAGCTGATATTTGGGAACAGCGAGAAAAAGTAGCGCTGTTAAAACAAAAGTTAGATGAAATATTGACTCTGCAAACAGAACCCAATCTAAAATCTGTCTTGAAAAGTTTGCTCAACGGGGGGGAACCCCCCTTCGGATTCGGGGGTTCGCAATCGACGGGAACCGCCAAGACTGCGACCCCCTCACCGCACGCAACTTTTCGCAAAATCCAAAATCTAAAATTGATTGCTGATTATTTGGTGAAAAAGAGTGTCTGGATTATCGGTGGTGATGGCTGGGGTTATGATATCGGCTTTGGCGGACTAGATCACGTTTTAGCCAGTGGACACAACGTGAATATTCTCATTCTCGATACTGAAGTTTATTCCAATACAGGCGGACAAATGTCCAAAGCCACACCCAAAGCAGCTGTAGCCAAATTTGCGGCTGGGGGGAAAGCTGCACCTAAAAAAGATTTGGGTTTAATGGCAATGACTTACGGTAATGTCTATATTGCCAGCGTCGCAATGGGCGCACGGGATGAACATACTCTCAAGGCATTCCTAGAAGCTGAAGCTTATCAAGGCCCATCGCTAATTATTGCCTACAGCCATTGTATTGCCCACGGTATTAACATGACTACGGCAATGCAAAATCAAAAAGCAGCTGTCGATTCCGGTCAATGGTTACTGTATCGATATAATCCAGACCGTATCAAGCAAGGAGAAAACCCACTACAACTTGATTCACGCACACCAAAGCTACCCCTAGAACAATATATGTATCTAGAAAACCGCTTTAAAATGTTAACTAAAAGTAACGAAGAAGCGGCGCAACTGTTACTTAAAGAAGCTCAAGCAGATGTGAATACTCGTTGGCAGATGTATCAATATTTAGCTGCAAGAAATTATTGAACTGGGGATTGGGGACTAGGGATTGGGGATTGGGAAGATTTGAATAGGGATTTAGACCTCAACCAAATCTTAAAAAAAATTATTTTCCAATAAAAAAATTGAAAATAGGATTAATCATGATGGATTTGACTACAACTTACATGGGAATGAAATTGCGATCGCCTCTTGTTCCCTCTGCATCTCCTCTGTCTGAGGACATTGACAATATTCGGCGCATGGAAGATGCAGGTGCAGCAGCAGTGGTGATGCATTCATTATTTGAGGAACAGTTGCGCCTAGAACGTTATGAACTCCACCATCACCTCACCCAAGGTACTGAAAGTTTTTCTGAAGCATTAACTTACTTTCCTGATTCAATCAACTTTCGGGTAGGGCCAGAAACTTATTTAGAGCATATTCACAAAACTAAGCAGAAGGTGAGCATTCCCATTATTGCCAGTCTCAATGGCTCATCTGTTGGTGGATGGACAAACTATGCCAAACAAATTCAGCAAGCAGGAGCAAATGCACTAGAATTGAATATTTACTATGTCCCTACTGATATAGAACTAACGAGTCATGAAATTGAACAGACATATATTGATATTCTTCATGCAGTCAAAGCAGTAGTAACTATCCCTGTAGCAGTCAAACTCAGCCCATATTTCACCAATATGGCAAATATGGCAAAACGTTTAGATGAGGCGGGTGCTGATGCTTTAGTACTGTTTAACCGCTTTTACCAGCCGGATATTAATCTTAATCTCTTGGAAGTTGAACCAAATGTGTTGTTAAGTACACCGCAAGCAATGCGATTACCTCTGCGCTGGATTGCAATTCTTTATGGTCGCATTCATGCCGATTTGGCTGCAACTAGCGGTATTCATCGGGGTAATGATGCCTTAAAAATGCTTATGGCTGGTGCCAAGATTACCATGCTTTGCTCAGTAATGCTACGACATGGTATTAACCACATTCGAGTTATTGAGCAGGAAATATGCGAATGGATGCAAAAACACGAATACGAATCAGTACAGCAAATGCAGGGGAGCATGAGTCAAAAGCATTGCCCAAATCCTAGCGCCTTTGAACGTGCCCAGTATATGCGCTCTCTTACTACCTATAAACCTGAATGGGCAACCCCTCACGACTCATCCTATTACTTTGGTTAAAAATTTAACTTAACACCATGGATCGCGTGTAAACTGTTCAACGTCAGTCAAATACACCTAAAGACAGTCAAGTTACCCAAGCGATCGCCTAAATATTACGAGAAATATTTGGTTAACCTTTGGGCTATATGCTATTATTATTTAGTTAACACCTAATAGCTACTCAATCAGGTAGTACCCTAGGGTAGTTTAAGGTAAACCTAAGTAAGGCGACATAGCCAAGTGGTAAGGCAGAGGTCTGCAAAACCTCCATTCCCCAGTTCAAATCTGGGTGTCGCCTTTGAGGCTTTCAGCCTTTTAAGACAGTTCAAAATCTACCAATCTGGGGCACTTGATAGCCAAATGGATAGCCAAAGGGTTGGTGGCCTTATTGATAGTAATAACTAGCGGACTTGGCTGTTACAGGGAAACTTCCGAGACTTCCCGGTTTTAGTCCCTTTTCTGATATTTAAGGCACTTTCATAGGACTCACAGAAAGTTATCTGGGTGCAATCAGAGTTAATATGTTGCCACTGAAGCGCCATCGCCTCCCCAGTCCGGCAGCCAGTCCAGAACAGGAACTTAACAAAAGGTGAGTTCGACAAGTGCTGTTTTAACCTCTCCCCCCACCCCTCTCCTTGTAGGAGAGGGAAGTAAAACCCTTATTTTTGCGTTCCTCCTCTCTTGCCTTTTAGGAGAGGGAGGCCGGGAGGGAGAGGTCATCGAACTCACGTTAAATTACCCAGTGCAGGCTGTGCAGGATGAAACAGAGAAGTTATAACTTAATTTGATCATGTTGCACTAGAGTTACTTAGGTTTTATAAGTAACTCTAAACACTATTATCAGGGTGCTTTTCTCTAAGCCAATATGCCAGAATCGCTAAACTTCTCATTTCTTGCAGTCCACGATCAACAACTTGTGCGCTTGGGTGCTTTAGCAGAGCGATATTTTGTTGATGACCCAAATACTTGTTTGATTAAGTTGCGGCAGTTTGGTGAATTGCTGGCGCAATTAGCAGCAGCGAATATTGGACTTTATGAGGTAGCAGATGAACGGCAGATTGATTTACTCAATCGGTTGCGCGATCGCGGTTTAATTAAAGGTGAAGTGGATCGTCTGTTTCATGAGTTGCGAAAAATTGGTAATCAGGCAACTCATGAGCTTTCTGGCAACCACCGCACAGCATTAAGTGGGCTGAAATATGCTCGTGCGTTAGGGATTTGGTTTCATCGCGCTTTTGGTGGTGAGCGCAATTTTGACCCAGGTGCATTTATTCCTCCACCTGACCCAAAAATAGAGACACAGACACTCAAAGCAGAATTAGCACGTTTACGAGCAGAAGCGCAAAAACATTTAGCAACGGCGGAAACTGAAGCACAACGACGCACCACTGCTGAAGATTTAGCACGGGAAGCCCAAGCCAAAGTGCAGCAGGTATTACAACATTTAGCCCAAATTCAAGCCCAAGCTAAAAACCAGTCCCAGCAAACAATTCAGCAGATAATCGCTCAAGCCCAAGCTGCTGAAAGTGGAGTGCTGCTGGATGAGAGGGAAACACGCCGACTAATTGATATTCAATTACGAAAAGCTGGATGGGAAGCAGATTCAGAAGAATTGACTTATCAAAATGGTGTACGTCCTCAGAAAGGCAGAAATTTAGCGATCGCAGAATATCCCACCGCTAATGGACGCGCTGACTATGCCTTATTCTGTGGTTTGCAGATTGTGGGAGTAGTGGAAGCCAAGCGTCAGAGTAAAGATGTCTCAGAAGGAGCATTAAATCAAGCTAAACGCTACAGTGAAGGTTTTCAAATTGCCGGAGAAATTCTTTGTGGTGGCCCTTGGCAAAACTACAAAGTGCCATTTGTCTTTGCCACCAACGGTAGACCATATTTGCAGCAACTTCAGACCAAGAGTGGTATTTGGTTCTGTGATTTACGCCGTCCAACTAATTTGCGGGTATGCCTTCCCACATGGCACAGTCCGCAAGGGTTATTAGATGCCTTAGCTCAAGATATTGACCAAGCGAATACTCGTTTAACCCAGGAAGGCTTTAACTACGGGCTAGAGTTGCGTGATTATCAAATTCGTGCCATCCAAGCTGTAGAGTCTGCCCTAGCAAGGGAACAACGCGTATTACTATTAGCAATGGCAACAGGCACAGGTAAAACTAAAACTTGTATTGCTTTGGTGTATCGCTTACTCAAAACCAAGCGATTTCGGCGCATTTTATTTCTGGTCGATCGCACCGCACTGGGAGAACAAACTGACAATGCCTTTAAGGATTCTCGTATGGAGAATCTGCAAAGCTTTGCTGATATCTTCGAGATTAAAGGCTTAAAAGACACAGAACCAGACAGGGATACCAAAATCCATATTGCCACGGTGCAAGGTATGGTTAAACGAGTTCTTTACCCTTGTGATACTGCATCTGTAATTACACCAGACCAGTATGATTGTATTGTGGTGGATGAGTGTCACCGAGGCTATTTACTGGATCGAGAATTAAGCGATCGCGAATTAGAGTTTCGAGATTTTAATGATTATGTATCAAAATATCGTCGAGTATTAGAGCATTTCGACGCTGTAAAAATTGGTTTAACTGCAACTCCTGCACTGCACACCACGCAAATTTTTGGTGAACCTGTTTACACCTACAGCTATCGAGAAGCGGTGATCGATGGTTGGTTAATTGACCATGAACCACCTTTTCAGATTAGGACAAAGTTATCTGAAGAGGGGATGGTTTGGAATGCTGGGGAACAGATGGAATTTTTCAATCCCCAAACTGGGCAACTTGACTTAGTTCATGCCCCTGATGAGGTGCGGATTGAGGTAGAACAGTTTAACCGCAAAGTGATTACTGAGGATTTTAACCGAGTTGTCTGTGAAGCCTTAGCCCAGCATATTGACCCATCACTGCCAGAAAAAACTTTAATTTTCTGTGCTACCGATGGTCATGCAGATATTGTTGTTAACCAGCTTAAACAAGCGTTTCAGGCTTTCTATGGCAGTGTGGAGGATGATGCAATTGTCAAAATTACAGGCAATGCAGATAAGCCATTAGAGTTAATTCGCAAGTTCCGCAATGAAGTTAATCCGAAAGTGGCAGTTACTGTAGATTTACTGACTACAGGAATTGATATTCCGGCGATTTGTAATTTAGTGTTCATTCGTCGTGTCAATTCTCGGATTCTCTACGAACAGATGTTGGGAAGGGCAACCCGTCTGTGTAATGAAATTAACAAAGAGGTGTTTCGGATTTTCGATGCGGTGCGATTATATGAAGCGATCGCTCCTGTCTCCAGTATGAAGCCTGTTGTCGTTAACCCCAATATTTCCTTTACTCAATTGGTGCAAGAGTTAGAGACTGTCACAAATTCTGATGCTTTAGAAATAGTCATTAACCAACTACTGGCGAAAATTCAGCGCCAACGCAGACACTTAAGCGTTAACAGTCAAGAACAGTTAGAAGCGATCGCCAAAATGCCATTATCAAATCTAGTTTCCTACCTCAAGCAAAGTACACCACAGCAAGTAAAACAATGGTGGGAACAAAGAAAAGCGATCGCCCAAATTCTGGATCGTCGAGATGGGGGAACTGCACCAATGTTGGTTTCCCGCCATACTGATGAATTAGTAGCTATTGAACGGGGTTATGGCAATGCTGAACGTCCAGAAGATTATTTAGAGAGTTTTCGCGCCTTCTTGCTGGAGAACATGAACAAAATTCCCGCTTTGATAGTGGTTACACAGCGACCGCGCGAATTAACTAGAGCGCAACTCAAAGAACTGCGAATGCTGCTGGACACTGCGGGATACTCAGAGACAAACTTACAGACAGCCTGGCGAGAGACAACCAATGAAGATATTGCCGCTTCGATTATTGGCTTTATTCGCCAAGCTGCCTTGGGTGATGCCTTAATACCCTACAGCGAACGCTGCGATCGCGCCTTAAAAACCATCCTCGCCAGTCAACCTTGGACTGTTCCCCAGCGTCGCTGGTTAGAAAGAATTGGTAAACAAATCAAAGCCGAAACCATAGTTGACCGCGCCGCCTTCGACCGAGGCGAATTTAAAAGCCAAGGCGGAGGGTTTGAGCGACTAAATAAGGTGTTTGGCGGAGATTTAGAAAATATTGTCATCAAGCTTCATGAAAGCATTTGGAATACTGCAATTTGATATATGGCAGTTTGCAGTTGAATAGAATACAGACCCAACCCCTAACCCCTTCCCTACAAGGGAAGGGGAATAACACTCAAAGCCTCTCTCCTTGCAGGAGAGAGGTTTGGAGAGAGGTCAAAACATTGCTAGATTCAACTAAGAACCGCTATAATCCGCGTTTAACCCATTTTTAATACAAAACTATTAATTACGAATTACGAATTACGAATTACGAATTACGAATTATGCCCACTTCCGATATTGTTCAAAAATTGTGGAACCTGTGTAACGTCCTCCGAGACGATGGCGTTACTTATTTGCAATACGTTACCGAATTAACCTATCTACTGTTCTTGAAGATGGCGCAGGAGACAGGGGCGGAAGCGCGATTACCCGAAGGCTTTCGCTGGGTTGATTTGGTGAGTAAGGATGGAGTTGAACAGCTAACATTTTACAGGTCGCTGTTACTCATGTTGGGTTCTGAGGATTCTTCGCAGCGAGTACAGGCGATTTTTGCTAATGCTCAAACTTCTCTCAAACAACCGCGCATCCTCAAAAAGTTAGTCACCAGTATTGATGAATTGGACTGGTTTTCCGAGCATCGAGATGAGTTTGGCGATTTGTATGAAGGGTTACTCCAGAAAAATGCTGATGAGAAAAAATCGGGTGCGGGTCAGTATTTCACCCCTAGACCTTTGATTGATTGCATGGTTGCCCTGATTAAGCCGCAACCAGGAGAATTGATACAAGACCCGGCTGCGGGTACGGGGGGTTTTTTGATTGCTGGCGATCGCTATATTCGTCAACACCATGACCCCTTTGAATGGACTGAAGCCGAGCAATCCTTTCAGCAGCATCAGGCGTTTTATGGTATGGAGTTGGTGCAGGATGCTCACCGCTTGCTGTTGATGAATATGATGTTACACGGCATCGAGGGTGCTGTAGATTTGGGCGATACCCTTTCTCCAACCGGACAGCGATTAGCCAAAGCCGATGTCATTCTGACTAATCCGCCCTTCGGCACGAAAAAGGGTGGTGGTTTACCTTCGAGAGATGATTTCACTTTTCCCACCTCAAACAAGCAATTGGCGTTTTTGCAGCACATATACAGGTCACTCAAGCCAGGGGGACGGGCAGCTGTGGTTTTACCCGATAACGTACTGTTTGAGGATGGACAAGGACGAGCGATTCGGGCTGATTTGATGAATAAGTGTAATTTGCATACTATCTTACGGTTGCCAACTGGCATATTTTATGCTCAGGGTGTGAAAACGAATGTTTTATTTTTCCAACGTGGCACAACCGAGAAAGGCAACACCAAAGCGATTTGGTTTTATGATATGCGAACCAATATGCCCAGTTTTGGTAAGCGTTATCCTTTAACTCGTGAGCATTTCGCCGAATTTGAGCAATGCTATGGAGATGACCCCAATGGCAATAGTCCCCGTGTAGATTTGGGTGAGGATGGGCGTTTTCGCTGCTTTACGCGGGATTATATTGAAAAACGTAATGAAAACTTTGATATTTCTTGGTTACGGGATGAAAGTTTGCAATCAGGCGATAATTTACCTGAGCCAGAGGTGATTGCTGCTGAGATTATGGAGAAACTGCGAATAGCAACCAAGGAGATGGAAGCCTTGATGATATTGCTGGAAGGGGAAGAAGCAGCAGAGGCTGTTAGTTCTTCTGTGGGGATGCCAACTTTAGAATAGAAACATGAGTAATAGTGGTGAGTGAATACTAATGAGTACAGAGCAAGAATTATTAACACACTGGCGTTCTCTTCCCCAAGATAAACAACAGGAAGTTTTAGATTTTGTAGAATTTCTTCACTTCAGAATCAAGTCCCAAGGGGAAGACAAAATTCAACATCCTATACCTAAAGGTAAAGGCTGGATGCCAGGTTTTTTTGAAGAGGTGATTGGCGGTTGGGTAGGAGAACCTTTAGAAAGACCAGAACAGGGAGAATATGAAACGAGGGAGGCTCTATTTTGAGTTATCTCCTTGATTCAAATGTTTGTATCCGCTTAATCAATAATAGTAGTGCTGCGGTAACAAATCGTTTGGCATCCCAAGAACCAGAAAATATTTTAATTTCTACAATCACCCAATTAGAACTTTACTATGGTGCTTACCGTAGTTTTCAGCAAGAGAGAAATTTAGAAATATTGCAACGTTTTTTTAGTCAATTTCTTATTATAGCTTTAGATGCAGAAGCGGCAAAGATAGCAGGAAGAATTCGGGCTGAGTTAGCTGCTAGTGGTACGCCCATTGGCCCTTATGATTTACAAATTGCTGCTATTGCAATGGCTAATAATTTAGTTTTAGTCACGCATAATGTAAGGGAGTTTAGTCGGGTGAATGGGTTACAAATTGAAGATTGGGAGCAAGAAAGTTGAGCCAAGAAATTAAATTGTCATTTAACTAATGGGAACAATTGTATAAAGGCAGGTTTAAAAGGTTGTTTGAAGAGTGGTTAGCTGTGATTTTAATTACATTATTACCCCCCTTAATCCCCCCTTATAAAGGGGGGAAACTGTTCCCTCCCCTTTATAAGGGGAGGGCTAGGGAGGGGTAAAATATATCAATTCGGTATTGTTCCAGGTATTCCAGGGGCGCATACTCAAGCTGAAAGTTTAGACGAATTACAGGAAAATTTGAAAGAAGTAATTGAGCTTTGTTTGGCTGAATATGGTATTGATGTACAAGAGTTAGAGAATTGATAGTTTACATGAGTGAAGAATTAATAGAATTGCCTGAAGGTTGGGAATGGGTAAAATTAGGTGATATTGCTCTGCCTTCTGATAAAAAAGTTGAACCTACTGAAATCCAATCTATTCCATATATAGGACTGGAACACATAGAGAAGGATACAGGAAACCTGTTAGGCTATGGTAATTCTAAAGATGTTAAAAGTACAAAGTCAAAATTTTATTCTGGAGATTTGCTGTATGGTAAGCTGCGCCCATATTTGAACAAGGTTTATGTTGTAAATTTTGAGGGTGTTTGCTCTACTGATATTCTAGTGTTTTCAAAAAATTCTTATATATCTAATGAATTTTTAAAGTATCGTTTTTTAACTAAGGATTTTGTTAGTTACGCAAGTCAGAATGTTAATGGCGTTCAGCATCCTAGAGTTAACTTTCCAACTTTAGCTGATTTTTCCCTTGCTCTTCCACCCCTCAATGAGCAAAAGCGGATTGTTGCCAAAATTGAGGAGTTGAATGATCGCACTCAAAAAGCCAAGGAAGCACTCGACAGTATACCTCAATTGTGCGATCGCTTCCGTCAATCCGTCCTCGCCACAGCCTTCCGAGGCGATTTAACAGCAGATTGGCGAGAACAAAACCCATATGTTGAACCTGCTTCAGTTTTGCTGGAGAGAACAGCAGAAAAACTAAAGCAAGATTTTCATTTAACTAATAAAGAAATTAATAAAGATAAGGGTTTTTTACCTGATTCTTGGGCTTGGACAAAGTTCAAGCTTTTTGTTAAAAGAATTCAAGCAGGTAAAAACTTTTCTTGTCCTGAAGTACCTGTCACTAAAGATACAGTTGGTCTTGTCAAAATTAGTGCTGTAACTTGGGGCAAATTTGACCAAAAAGAAACTAAAACAGTAATTGATATTTCAAAAATAGATTCCAATTTATTTATTAAAAAGGGTGATTTTCTTATTTCTAGAGCCAACACAATAGAACTTGTTGGAGCTTCAGTTGTAGTTGATGAAATTAATTACAGCATTATGCTTAGTGATAAAGTTTGGCGAGTCGATTTTATTGATGTAAACAAAAGGTTTATCAATTTTTATTTAAAATCAGTTTATGGAAGGCAGGAAATTGAAAGCCGAGCTACTGGTAATCAACTTTCAATGCGTAATATTTCTCAAAATGCCTTCAGAGAGATTATAGTTGCCCTCCCTCCTCTTGAAGAACAGGAAGAAATTGTTAATCAAATCGAAGCTCTTTTTCAGATTATCGACAACATTCAGCAACAATACCAAAACTCAGAAACTTATTTGGCAAAGCTCAATCAATCCATTCTTGCCAAAGCCTTTCGGGGTGAAATCGTCCCTCAAGACCCAGATGATGAACCTGCATCAGTATTACTAGAACGAATCCGAGCCGAACGAGAAAAATTAAACAACAGCAAACCAAAAAGCGATCGCACAAGCAAGCGAAAGCGCAAAACAGTTGAAGATCAAGGAGTTTTACCAGGATTTGAGTAAATCAAGGATAACTCGCTCATTGTTAATTTAATCATTTCTCCATTACTGTTGTTGTAGCCATTAGGATTCGCATTGGTTATTTTAAATTGAGTAAATACCCCTCAAATTAACCTTTTATATCAAGTCCGGATAAATAGTTATAATTCCCGCAGTCATTGCACCCCACCCCTAACCCCTCCCCGTTGACGGGGAACTCGGGGCCCCCTCTGGGGATTAGGGGCAGGGAAGCAAAGCATAGCTTTGGTGGGGTGGGGTTCTTCGGTTTAAATAAGTAATTGAGCGGACATGATATCATTTCAAAAATTAAACCGCCAAAAACCTTTGAATCACATCTTGGCTAAGTTCGTCAGTTGAACCAGAGGCGACAATACCGCCTTTTTGCATAGCGTAATAGTAATCGGCTTGCCGGACAAAATGTAAGTGTTGCTCTACTAATAATACAGAGATGCCTGTGTTTTCAACGATGCGACGGACTGCTGCTTCAATTTCCAGGATGATGGAGGGTTGAATACCTTCGGTGGGTTCATCTAATACGAGTAATTGGGGTTGTCCCATTAAAGCACGAGCGATCGCTAATTGTTGCTGCTGTCCCCCACTCAAATCACCACCCATCCGGGAAAGCATGGTTTTCAACACCGGAAATAAGCTAAAAATTTCTTCGGGAATCTCTGCTTTTTTTACTGGTTTGCGTCTGGCTTCTAACCCCAGCAGTAGATTTTCTTTGACTGTTAAACGGGGAATAATTTCTCGTCCTTGGGGGACATAACCAATTCCTAACTTTGCTCTTTGGTCTGGAGATTTGGAATTGATTAATTGTTCAGCTAAGTTAATTGTACCGCTGCGGGGTTTGAGTAAACCCATGATAGTTTTGAGTAGGGTGGTTTTGCCTACGCCATTGCGTCCAATTAGGCAGACCATTTGCCCCGATGGTACGCTTAAATCTACGTTGCGGAGAATGTGGCTTTCGCCGTAGTAAACGTTAAGGTTAGAGATTTTTAGCATCAAGGAATTTATAACTGTTTAGTTATATTAAGTTGATAGCTGGCGATCGCTTCATTAAGAGTCTGGCTAATTTCCTATGATACTTGATTGCGAATGCGACTCATACTGTTTATTTGTGAAGCTACTCAAAATATGAGATTTTTGATCTTTATTTAAACCCCGCCCTTAAGGGCGAGGTCTTCATTTGACAACACACTTGCCACGTTAAAATGCTTTCTACATAGGATTTTCGCAGTTTTTGACCGCTTTTTTGATTTCTTCGGTGAGAAATCCGGGAAAAGACCCTAAAAAAATGCGGGTTCACGAAATTATAGCCAAGCAACTCTTATCTGTTGCCTATCTGTTATTATCAATTTTGTTCAAGTCAGATAGTAATTATTCAAAGGAGATAAACAATGGGCAAGAAATATGATGTTTATGGTGTAGGTAATGCCTTAGTAGATATAGAATACGAAGTATCTCCAGAGTTACTACAACAGTTAAAGATTGATAAAGGTGTAATGACACTCCTAGATGAAGATAGTCAAAATCATATTTTGGAAAATCTCAAAAATCTTCATTGTCGTAAGAGTTGTGGAGGTTCAGCAGCAAACACAATAGTGGCAATTAGTCAACTAGGAGGAAAAGCTTTTTATTCCTGTAAAGTGGCTAATGATGAATTTGGAGACTTTTACATAAAAGATTTACTCAACTGCCAGGTAGATACTAACTTAAAAAATGGCGATCGCCAATCAGGAATTACAGGTAAATGTTTGGTGTTAGTAACTCCCGATGCAGATCGCACCATGAATACATTTTTGGGAATTACTGGAGAATTTTCTACAGAAGAATTAGTATTAGAAGCGATCGCTGATTCCAAATATCTATATATCGAAGGATATTTAGTAACTTCTCCCACAGGAAAAGCAGCAGCCATAAAGGCCAGAGAAATAGCTGAAACAGCAGGAGTAAAAACCAGCCTGTCCCTATCTGATTACAACATGGTGAAATTTTTTAAAGATGGTTTATTAGACATCATTGGGCCTGGTTTAGACTTGATTTTTGCTAATGAAAGTGAAGCATTAGGACTAGCAGATACAGAAGATTTTCATGTAGCTGTAGACAAACTAAAAATCTTGAGTAATAAATTTGCTATTACTCGCGGTGCCAAGGGTTCAGTAGTATTTGATGGTGAGAAATTAATCGAAATCGCTGCACCTCAAGTAAAAGCTGTAGATACAGTGGGAGCAGGAGATATGTATGCAGGAGCTTTCCTCTATGGAATTACCCAAGGTATGAGCTATGAAGAAGCCGGAAAATTAGCATCGACTGCGGCTTCTAAGGTTGTTACATCCTACGGGCCAAGATTAAAAACTGAGGAGTTGAAGGCATTACTTACTGTTTAGGGAACTCCCAAAAATAAATTATTCTGGTTCAAGTCGTTGACTGTTGATAGTTGACTGTCAACGGTCAACTGTCTTTATTCTTCCTGTTTTCCTAAATACACTTCAATCACGCGAGAGTCATTTTGCACTTCTTCAAAATTGCCTTCACACAGCACCGAACCTTCATGTAACACTGTTACTTTCCTGGCAATTTGACGTACAAATTCCATATCATGTTCAATAACTAAAATTGAATGACTTTGCGCTAATGCTAAAAGTAATTCGCCAATATTATAGGTTTCTTCATCTGTTAAACCTGCAACTGGTTCATCCACAAGTAATAAATCAGGGGACTGTGCTACTAACATACCAATTTCTAAACGTTGCTTTTCTCCATGAGAAAGTAACCCAGCTTTGATATCTGCTTTTGCAGTTAAACCAATTGTTTCTAATAACCCTTTAATACTATTCTTTTCAGCAGCATGAGGATGACCGAACAAGGTAGAAAAGACATTTTTATTACGGTTGCTGGTAATTTCTAAATTTTCACGGGGCGTTAAGTTCAGATAAACTCGCGGTGTTTGGAATTTACGCCCAATTCCCAACCTGGCGATTTGATATTCGGGTAAAGAACGCAGGTTTTTTCCCTTGAATAAAACTCGCCCAATAGTTGGTTGCACTTTCCCGGTAATCACATCTAGAAATGTTGTCTTTCCCGCACCATTGGGGCCAATAACTACCCGCAATTCACCCACATCCATGCTAAAGTTGAGTTGGTTGAGAGCTTTAAAACCATCAAAACTCACAGTTACATTTTCAGTTTCTAATATTTTCGCGTTCATGTTGTACTTGAGCGTCTTCTTCCAAACTAGGATATGTAGCAATTTCTTGACGGCGTTTAAAAAGAGAAATATTCTGATTACGCAACCATCCTACTATGCCATCAGGAAGCACTGTGACGACTATCAAAAATAGTGCCCCTTGGAAAAATAACCAAATTTCGGCAAATTGTTCACTTAAAAAAGTACGGGCATAATTAACTAACAAAGTTCCCACAATAGCCCCAATTAAAGTAGCGCGTCCCCCCACCGCTACCCAAATCACCATTTCAATAGAAAAAGCAATATCCATGGCTCTGGGTGATACAGAACCACTCTGGAGGGTGTAAAATGCTCCTGCTATGCCAGCGATCGCACCGGAAACTGCAAACACCAACACTTTAAAATCTGTAGGATCATAGCCAGAAAATCGCACTCGATTTTCATCATCACGAATCGCTATCAACAATCTACCAAAGCGTCCACTAGTCAACCACCGACAAACTCCATAGGTAATTGCAAGAAACACCACCGTCAAAACATAAAAAACAATTTGGGTGTTGGCATCACTCACTGTTGCCCCAAACAAAGTTGTAAAATCTATTAATCCATTTGTGCCATTAAAAAGTTGTTGTTGACCATTAAAGAAATTGAAAAATACAATAATTGCCGCTTGCGTCAAAATCGAAAAATAAACACCTTTGATACGATTACGAAATACTAAATATCCCAACAATCCCGCTAACAAACCTGGGATAATCACCACAGCAGCAACAGCCACCGGAAAGAAATAAAAAGGTTGCCAAAACCAGGGAAGTTCCGTTACCCCATACAATCCCATAAAATCAGGTAACTCACCAGGTGGAACTTGCAGTTTCAGGTACATAGCGATCGCATATCCACCCAACCCAAAAAAAATCCCATGACCCAAACTCAGTAACCCAGTATAACCCCAAATCAAATCAATACCCAAAGCCACAATAGCCAGCGATAAAAACCTGCCCAACAAATTTAGACGAAACTCCGTCAACATCACTGGCATAATCAATATGAGGACGAGTGCGATCGCAACCACCACCCCCACCTCAATTAACCTTCCTCCCTTCTTCCTCATTCTCTGCGTCCTCTGCGTCTTGGCGGTTCGTTTTAAACATCAACACTACGACCTTTTTGTGGAAAAATCCCCCCAGGTTTCCACTGTAAAAACACAATAATCAACGCAAATACCATCACCTTAGCCATACTCGTCGTTGCAAAAAACGCAAACAAATCAGCCAAAGGTTTAACAGGAGTAAACAAAGAAGCCAGAGTACTAGAACCAATTAAAAAATTAGCAGTACCAATTGCCAAAGCTGCCACAATAGTACCAACTAAATTCCCCACACCACCCACAACAACCACCATAAAAGTATCAATAATGTAATTTTGTCCAGTATTTGGCCCTACAGAACCGAGTAAACTAATAGCACATCCAGCCACACCAGCTAAACCAGAACCCAGTGCAAAAGTCATAGCATCGACTTTTGCAGTTGGGATACCTAAACAAGCACTCATACTGCGGTTTTGCGTCACAGCCCTAATTCTTAAACCCCATTTAGAACCTTGCAGAAAGAGATAAATTCCAGTTACACAAATTATCGTTAAACCGATAATAAATAACCTAGCAAACGGTAACTGCACACCAGCCAGAGATATACCATCTTGTAACCAACTAGGCGCTGTTACATCTACATTTTGAGCGCCAAACCAAGGTTGAGTCACTGCTAGCTGATAAGTTTCACTGAATAAATGGCAAGTTGTGATTGTCACTCCTAGCGACAACAATAACAACACCGTTATCACCCAGTTACGAATCCTTGCCAAATTCGTGCGCGAATTTACAATCCATAAACCGCCAAGAAATAACAAACAAAACAAAGCTATACCAATTACCAAAACTAAATTTACACTGCGAACAAACTGCTGAAAAATCAAACTTACTCCCCAAGTTGCCAATAGAGTTTCTAAGGGTCGTCCATAAAGATAACGAATCACACCTCTTTCGAGAATTAAACCCACAACAGCAGTGAAAACAAAAGCAACAATCAAAGCCAAAAATATATAAACTTCAAACCACACACCACCCAGTTGTTTACAAATATTTTGGACAACAAATGTTGTGTAAGCGCCGAACATCATCAACTCACCATGTGCCATATTGATGACACCCATCAATCCAAATATAATGGCAAGTCCCAACGCAGCAATTAATAATACAGCGCCAATACTAACACCATTAAATACAGCTTCTAAGAAAACTGTTAACACTTTTTTCCCTTAAATGTTAAGACTTCAGTAGTTATTATGCTAAACTAAACCCCGTTTGAATACTGAATTTACCTCAGAATGAAACTCACTTTTGATAAAGTTATTCTCTCTTTACAATAGTTTTTTCCTTACATTTATAGCAGTCGCCAGTAGTGTTAGGACATCAACAGATAATAAAACCTAGACACAAAAAGACTTTTCACCCAGTCACCAGTCCCCAGTCCCTAGTCCCTAGCTATAATAAAAACTTTCTTTAACGATAATGATAATCAAATAGAAGGGAGAGAGTGCATAGCTTGCATCCTCTCCAGCACAGGATTATCAATTTTTATTGAACTTTTTGTGAGTATTTTAGCTCATTGACAAAACATGCTTTATCTCATTCGTTCACAGATGTCCGGGGAATGCTTTTCATTAGCAACTTAGTTAAACTAGAACGTTGCTGTTAAGCACAAGCTGTGTAGGAGACACATTGTTTAAAGTGACTAATGTGTTAAACCCTTGTGTTGGGCTAATGCTGTCTTCGTCAATCTGTACTAATGTATTGACACCCAACTCTAGAAACTGCAAATAGCCATCAGCAACAGGATTTGTGCCAGTGTAGCCTAAATCATTGAACAGGACAGTTAAATCTAACAGGTCTTGGTTAGAGTTAAAGTCAGTAATGGTATCACCAGTAAAGGTGCGATCGCTCGTGGTTTGATAGACGAAGCGATCTGCACCTAGTCCTCCAGTCAGAATATCATCACCAGCACTACCAATCAGGGTATCGTTACCACCATTGGCGTTAATCGTATCAGGAAAGTCAGTACCCGTGAGATTTTCATCTGTAGCAGTACCAGTCAAATTCACGCCAGATTCATATGCACCAATATCAACAGTAGTACCATTAATCCGGCTAAATCCTGATCCGCGTTGGTCATAGGGAATTGTCTCGATCATGTTACCATCCCCATCTAAATCAGCGGTGTCTGCGGCAACAAATTCATTACTACCCCCATTGATAGCCACAGAACCAGTCACTAAAGCATGAGTAGCAGTAGTACCACCATTATTTTGCAAGCTGGTATCAATAACCTGGTTGATATTAGTAATTCCAGCTGATGCAAAGGTGATGTCGCTACCAGTGCCAACAGTTCCAGATGCCCCAGCAGTAGTGCCAATTAGATTGTTGCCATCCCCAGTAATATTACCAAAGATATCAGGAGCTTGATTACTATTGTCAACATTTCCAGCGATAATAGTATTTTTGACTACGACTGTGCCACTAGGATTGAAAATTCCTCCTCCTCTGCTGTCCCCATCGTTATCAGCATCAGCCGTATTGTTAGTAATGGTACTATTATTTATAATTGCTGTCCCTAAGTTATGGATGCCACCACCAAGGTCGTTAGCTTGGTTACCAGAGACAGTGCTGTTAGTTATAGTTGCTGTACCTATGTTGTAAATAGCACCGCCGTTGAATGATGCCTGGTTGTTAGAGAGAGTACTGTTAATGATAGTGGCTATACCTAAGTTATAAATGCCACCTGCGGCAGCAGCCTGATTGCCAGAAATATTGCTATTAGTTAGCAAAAGAGTAGTGCCACTACTGACAAAGATACCGCCTCCATTTGCATCCCCCGCATTACCGTTGGCAATAGTTAGGCTATCAACAATAGCATCTGTACCTGCTCTAGAGATCAAGAAACTCCGAGAAGTATTATTGCCACTCACAGTCAAATTATTTGCTTTGGTTCCCTTAATAGTGACATCATCGGTAATTGTTAGTTGTCCAGATGTCAAGGTAATAGTTTGATCTGTAGCAAACACTCCTGCGGTATCGAAACTAACTATATCAGCCCCAGCAAAGGCATTAGCATTCAAAATGGCTTGCCGCAATGACCCTTCGCCACTATCGTTAGTGTTAGTAACTACAGTGTCATTACGTGCAATGGTAACGGTAGCATTTGGGTTGGCTGTATCGATAGAATAAGCCGCATCAGTCACTAAACTCAGTTTTAAGGTTTCGTCCGCCTCCGCTGCAATGTCGTTAACAGCACTGAGGTTAATATCAATGAAGTTTTGCCCATCTGGAATCACAATAGTGAGGTTATTTCCAGAAACTGTGACGCTGCCACTATTAAAAGTGTAATCACCAACAGAAGTACTGCTACTGTTATCTATGGTGAGTTTCACAGTTAAGTTCCCGTTCGAGTTAGTGCGACTGATACGGTAAGTGCCAACATTACCATCTTCTGTGGCAGTAGGTGCAGTTGCAATGATGCTAAGAATTGGCTGTTGGACTTCAAAAGCACCAATGTCAACAGTACCAAACTTGATGCGGTCAAATCCATTTCCACGTTGATCAGTAGTAATATCAGGGGGAATATTGGCGTTATTGCCTCCATTAATAGCGGGTGAGTTAGCTAGTAAGGCGTGAGTCTGTGTGAAACCGCCGTTATTTTGTAATGCCCCAAGTCCAGAGTTTGGATTCACGATGTCAGTACCAGTGCCAATACTTCCAGCTGCCCCAGATGTACTGCCGATGAGATTGTTGGCATCACCCGTGACATTACCAAACACATCAGGGGCTTCACTGCCAGCATCAAAATTGCCGGCAATAATGGTGTTTTTGGTGGTAAAAGTGCCACTGAATTGGGCAATGCCCCCACCTTCACCATCACCATTGTTATCGACATCCGCTGTGTTATTAGTCAGAGTACTGTTAATCAAAGTCACGGCTGTACCGAAGTTAGCGATACCGCCGCCTGATGTGTTAGTTGCATTACCAGAAAAAGTACTATTGGTGACATTAACTGTGCGGACGTTATAAATTCCTCCACCAGCAGCGTTGGAAATATTATTGGAGAGGGTGCTATTACTCAGGGTGGCTGGGCCTTCGTTATAAATGCCTCCCCCAACAGCGTTTGCCATATTGTTAGAGACAGTACTATCTGTTAGGGTAACTGTACCGAAGTTGGCGATAGCGCCGCCTAAGATTGCCGTATTGTGAGAGACAATACTTTTAGTTAGGGTTAAAGTATTATTGCTATTAACTAAAATACCGCCCCCATCTCCAGACCCTGCATTGCCATTGACAATGGTTAAGCTATCAATCGTTGCATCTGTAAGATTGCCAGAAATATTAAACACACGGTTTGCATTATTGCCACTAACTGTCAGCTGATTTGCCCCTGTTCCCTGAATGATCACATCATCGCTAATTGTTAGTTGACCGGATGTCAGGGTAATTGTATCTGGTGTAGTGTCAGTAAACACACTTAGTGCAAAGCTAACGGTGTCAGACCCTGCAAAGATATTGGCATTTTCTATGGCTTGCCGTAGCGACCCCTCGCCAGAATCGTTGGTGTTAATTACCACTGTGTCATTACGATTGATTGTGACTGTGGCTGTATTCTTAGTGGAATCTCTGAAATAAAGAAGCCCCTGTGCCAAATTCAGTTTCAAGGTTTCATCGGCTTCGGCTTGAATGTCATCTATGGCAATCAGACTAATATCAACAAAGCTTTGCCCCGCAGGAATTACAACGGTAATTTCGTTGCCAGAAATACTGATACCACTACCATTAAGAGTGTAGTCACTACTAGAAGCACTACTGCTATTATCGATTTTGAGCTTGACAAGTAAATTACCGAGAGTGTTATTACGACTGATACGGTAAGTGCCATTGCTACCACCTTCATTGGCAGAAGAGGCAACTGTAGTCAAGCTAACTGTTGGAATTAATGACATTTCTAGTTCCTTTTTGAATAAATTTCAGTACTTTGATAACTTTGCTTACTCCCTTCCCAGCAAAAGATTACCTAATCCTCTCTGACTCTGTGTTCTCTGCGCCTCTGCGGTTAGTTAAAAAAATTAGGTATTCTTACACCGGGATAGGAGTAGTCCAATAAATCTGGTTAAACCAAGTCAAATTTGATGACTACAGATCATGCAGGCAATAGAAAACTGTCGTTTAATTTTGCTATAAAAAACGATGATGATTACGCCTATTTGACTTTATTAATGCTTGATTAAACTCTATAAATTAGCGCCTATTTCCCACAGAATTTATGCATTGATTTTAATGAATAATTTTTAAATATTTTCTTGATTAAAACTAATTACCAATATACATGAACATACCTAAACAAGCAAGTTATTTGCCCTCTATCTCCCATCGTCATTTACCCATCAAGAAATGGTGCTGGCTTTTTTAGGTCTGGTAGACAAGGCAAATCCTTTTTCATATAAGACTGACACAACTGGCACGGCGGCGATCGCTAACTGTAGTACATAAGTACAAGATTTACGCAACTGTCACAAAGCAATTCTGGGATAATGTTAAAGATTTAATAGAACCAAATGTCATTAGTTAGTTGTCATTTGTCATTTGTCATTTGTCATTTGTTATTTATCAGCTGTTTTGTCATTTGTTTTTGATTCACCACTGACCAATGACTAATGACCAATGACTAATGACCAATGACTACTTACTTACGCTTTCTTGTACTTACCACCCTTATTTGGATCAGACCAATCACAAGCGAAACCCTTAGTTTCTTTCACAAACTGATTCCAAGGAACTGGATCAACTGGTGCAGGCGTAGCATAGACAATCTCAAACAAACCATCTTGCCTTACTTGACCAATCCGCACAATTTTAGATATGTGATGATTGGCATCCATTGTCACTTTTCCTTCAGGCGCATCTATGGTTTGACCATATGCTGCTGCACGCACTTTTGCTAAGTCAGTAGTACCAGCTTTTTCTACTGCTTGCTTCCACAAATAAACTGCAATGTATGCTGCTTCCATTGGGTCATTTGTCACCCGATTTTCGCCATACTCTTTCTTAAAAGCTGCAACAAACTTTTTATTAGCAGGTGTGTCTACTGTTTGGAAGTAGTTCCAAGCAGCATAGTGACCTTTAAGATACTCTACACCAATTGCTTTGACTTCTTCTTCAGCAATACTGACGGACATAGAGGGATATTTTTCTGGTGTTAATCCCGCACCTTTTAATTGTTTGAAAAATGCAACATTACTATCACCATTTAAAGTGTTATAAATCACGCCTCCATCGGGCAAAGCTTGCTTGATTTTAGTGATGATTGGTGTAACTTCTGTGTTCCCTAGCGGTAAGTAATCCTCACCAACTGTTGTCCCACCAAGTGCTGCTAGCTGGGCTTTAATAATTGTGTTAGCAGTACGCGGGAAAACATAGTCAGAGCCAACTAAGAAGAATTGTTTGCCCTTATTTTTTAACAACCAATCAACAGATGGTTCAATTTGTTGATTGGGGGCGGCACCAGTGTAAAAAATATTTTTAGAACACTCTTGACCTTCGTATTGCACTGGATACCAGAGCATATGGTCTTTGCTCTCAAATACTGGCTTCACATTCTTGCGGCTAGCAGAAGTCCAACAGCCAAAAACTACAGCAACTTTATCTTGATCAATTAGCTTCTTTGCTTTTTCCCTAAAAGTATCCCAATTAGAAGCACCATCTTCCACAATTGCTTCAATTTGTTTTCCTAAAACACCACCAGCAGCATTAATTTCTTTGATTGCTAATTTTTCAGCATCCACAACGCTTTTTTCACTAATAGCCATTGTGCCGCTGAGAGAGTGTAAAATACCTACTTTTATGGTTTTACTATCAGTAGCAGCCACAGGAGACGCATTAGAAGAGGTAGCTGAATTTTCTGTAGCGCTTGGGGAATTATTCACGCAAGCCTTGAGAAAAAGGCTGCTACCGAGAGTAGCAGAACTGTAAATCAAAAAATTACGTCGATTAAATCGTTTACTCATCTGTTTATGAATTTTCCTCTTGATGAATCAGCTAAGTCATAGGAAGCTGACAATATCAATCTTCAAGTTGTGATATTAGTGCGATATTTAACTATGAAAAAGTTACCAGTTATACAATTACTTGATTTAGCGATTAAAAAATTAATAATAAGACAAATAAATTAATAAAGGTTAATGCGTTAAAATAAATACTAGTAATGACAAAATAGCTAGCCAATAAATTTATCTTTGCTACAAGAGCAATTAGTTATTTTTCTATTGGGGAAATTAATTTATGGCAATTCTCAAACTACAAAATGGCACAATCCTAACAGATATTCAGCACATTGCTCAAGAATTGGCATCCCTTAACATTCAACTGAATCGCTGGTCTGTGGGGGAAAATCCTGATTTACGTCGGTTGCTGGCACAAGATAGCCTCGACGAAGATGAAAAATCACAAGTACTAAAAGCCCTAGATAGCTATTTTGAGCAACTGCAACAAACAGCAGGTTATCAATCCCGCGATCTGATTGTTCTCAATCCAGGAATTCCCAACCTCGATGGATTGCTGGCAAAATTTGACCAGATCCACACCCATGCAGATGATGAAGTCCGCTATGTGATTGATGGAGAAGCTATTTTTGGCTTTGTACGTCGCGATCGCACTCAAGTAGAACTCACCGTCCAACCAGAAGAATACATCAACGTACCTGCGGGAACCGAACACTGGTTTTATCTAACCCCAGCACGACGAGTTAAAGCAGTACGCTATTTCATCAGCACTGAGGGTTGGGTACCTCAGTATACAGGTAGAAAGAAGCTGTTAGGAGTTAGGAGTTAGGAGTTAGGAGTTAGTTGTCAGTTTTTAATTAAATGCAGAATTATCAGCATCACTGGTACGAGGCGTTGAAAAAAGAAAGCAACGCAGATAAATTCGCGTGAGTGCTATCTGCTTAGAATACCCCGAATGAATTTGGCTGAGTACTCAATTATAATTAGTATTCAAAGATACTTGTGAAAACATTCAATTTCTCTCAAGATAAATAAAAGAAATGAGTAAATACTATATCACGATCATTTCTATAGCTTCGATGATCACAGTGAGTATATTTTTAACTAATCAAACATTGCTGAGTACCAGTAACAAAGTGGAAACAGAGGCTAAAAATCTCTCAAACTTAGACAGAACAGCAAACTTACAACCAAAAAATCTACAAGAATCAGCCAATTCGTTAGCTCAAAAAAATCAGTGGCTACAACAATTAGCGACATTACAACAAGACTTAAAAAAATCTCAAAAAAATGGTGATATTGAGCAAGAAATAAGAACACTAAATATTATCGTTATTACTTATACTGAGTTAAGTGAATACCCAAAAGCACTCGAATATTTACAATTAGCCCAAACAAAACTCAATCAGTCAAATTTGTCGGCAGAAAAAAAATCTTTCATTGAACCTGAACTACTAATTGCTTTAGGAACTATTTATGCTGATCAGGGGAATTATACTCAAGTTTTAGAAATTACCAGAAAAATAGGCGAAATACAAAATATTCGCATAGGCTCGCTTGGCTCTGGAATTGGTAATATAGAACGTACACCTGAGAAAAAACAAGCGCAACCAGATGTCAGGAAAGATGCCCACAGTCTTTATCTCATTGCTACCACACAACAAAAACGTGGCAAAAATCGTGAAGCATTACGCACAGCTGAAGAAGCTTTAAAAATGCTGAGAACAGTGCAAGAGAAAGAGGGAGAAAAAGAAGTTACTAAATTTATTAATACCTTACGTCAGCAGCTATAGGAAAAATCCAGATTTCGTATAATGTAGCGCACAGCTAAAGTCTGCCCCTTCCAAGTTTTGACTTTTGAATGAACGACCTCTCTTGTTCTGGCACGAGAAGTTTTGGGGCATAGCAACAAAATCTATATCAGTTAAATTATTGCCAACCCTCAGTGGCGGCTATTAAATAGTAGAAATATTGATGAATTCATGCAATAATGTGCTGTAACAAATCTTAAATTTTACCGTTTGCTCTTTCAGATACCCTGAAAAGTCAGGATCAACTATAAGTAACTTGTGAAGTAAGTTAAAAGCGATCGCTTGATGAATAAATGCTATATGTATAAAAACCAGAGACTGGCAGGGTAGGATGTGAAGCAGATTGTTTTTTGCGACTTTGACGGCACTATCACAGTTGAGGAAACATTTGTTGCGGTTTTCAAAAAATTTTCACCTGAACTTTCTGCACAATTAATGCCCGAAATGTATGCACGGCGGGTGACACTGCGAGAAGGAGTCAGGAAAATCTTAGAATCAATTCCATCTTCAAAGTATGGCGAAATTTTGGAATTTACTCAACCCCAGCCAATCCGCACAGGATTTTTAGAACTGTTGGATTTTCTGGAGTTTCACAAAGTGCCTTTAGTCGTCGTTTCTGGAGGACTGCGGGGAATGGTGGAAGTTGTCCTAGATAGTCTAGTAAACCGGGTTCATGGCATCTATGCTATTGACGTGGATACCAGTGCTTCTCACTTAAAAGTACACTCTGATTACGAGGGCGGTACAGAAATGGTGGCGAAGGTGCAGGTGATGGCAGAGTATCCTGCTGAGCAAAAAATTGCGATCGGCGATTCCCTCACTGACTTAAATATGGCCCTTGAAGCTTCTGTAGTGTTTGCTCGCTCAAGCTTAGCTAAATATTTAAATGAATACCAAAAACCCTACATTCCCTGGAATGATTTTTTGGAAGTACGCAACCATCTAGCTCAGTTATGGAAGTAATAATAAGCTAATGCACATTTAATATCATGTCCGTTAAAATAAACGTCATTGCGACCGAAGGGAAGCAATCCCAAAAACCCTGTGATTGCTTCGTTTCACTTCGTTCCACTCGCTATTGACTAATTAAGGGTAATATGGCGGACATGATATAACTTGCATATTGTTTATTTTCGAGAAAATCCTCAATCCTTCTCCCCTGCACCCAAAGCACCCCTGCTCCCTTGCCTGATATTATGACTAGCCAAACTCCAAGCGATCGCCGTCTTGAACTCATCGCCACTGCCCGTCAATTTTACCAACAAGGTTGGATGGTGGGAACTGCGGGCAATCTTTCAGCGCGTTTACCTGATGCTAGTTTCTGGATTACAGCTAGTGGTCGGTCTAAAGGAGAATTGTTACTCAGTGACTTTGTTCGCATTTATCCAGATGGTAAGCAGGAGTCGTCAGCAGATTTAAAACCATCGGCTGAAACTGTTATTCACCAAGTACTTTATCATCTTTTCCCCCAAGCACAAGCTTGTTATCACATCCACTCAATTGAAGCAAATTTGGTTTCTTGTTTTGTTGTTGGAGATTCTTTACCCTTACCGCCTTTGGAGATGCTCAAAGGTTTGGGAATTTGGGAAGAGAATCCTTGTTGCGTGCTTCCCATCTTTACCAATCATTTACAAGTTTCCCGCATTGCAGCTGAGATTCAAGAACGTTTTACAATTAATTTGCCGCAAGTGCCAGCTTTACTCATCCGTAACCACGGTGTTACAGTTTGGGCACCTTCTCTTGAAGCAGCCCGTAACTACATCGAGTTGGTAGAATACATCTTCCGCTACATGGTAGCTGCCCGTGGCATTTGGGGAGATGGGGGGGATGAGGGGGATGAGATGAAGGGGATGGGGGGGATGGGGGACAAGGCTAATAACAACTGACAAATGACAACTGACAACTGACAAATGACTAACCAAACCATTCGTGTAGTAGCCCGTGTAATTGCTTTACCTGAAAAAGTAGAAGAACTGAAAGCTGTACTGTTGGAACTTATTGAGCCAACCCGGCAAGAAGCAGGTGCGATCAAGTATGAACTTTTGCAAAACCAGTCTGACCCCACAGACTTTACTTTTGTGGAAGAATGGGCTTCATCAGAAGCCCTTAATGCTCATATCCAATCACCCCATCTCCAAGCGGGAGTAGCTAAACTCGAAGGCTTAGTGGCTGCTGCACCGGACATCCGCCGCTATAATGTTGTGGTGTAGTGCAAAATTTACAAATTGGCAAACTGAAGTACTTCCTTGTGTTGGGGAGCAGTAAAATCTCAAGATTGAAGCGATCGCTCCAGAATTGATGTAGCAATCTGAAGTATGTTAATCCTCAGAGAGATTAATCGAAATTCAACAGATGCAACATCCATGTGCCAATTACTCGGAATGAATTGCAATGTTCCAACAGATATTTGCTTTTCTTTTGAAGGCTTTTCTGCACGAGGAGGAAAAACCGATCATCATAGTGATGGTTGGGGCATTGCTTTCTTTGAAGGAAAGGGATGTCGCCTATTTTTAGATGAAAAACCTTCTATTACTTCTCCCATCGCAGAGTTGGTGCGATGCTATCCCATCCACTCTACTCATGTGATTGCTCATATCCGCAAAGCTACTCAAGGCGAAGTCGCCCTACACAACTGCCATCCTTTCCGCAGAGAACTATGGGGAAGATATTGGGTGTTTGCACACAACGGCAATTTACCAGACTTTGTTCCGGAAAATATGGGTTTCTATCAAGCTGTGGGTGACACCGATAGTGAAAAAGCATTCTGCATGATGCTAGAAACTCTGCGAGAACACTTTCCTGACGGTAAGCCTACCCTAGACAAACTATATTCTGTCCTGCGTAAAGTCACTGATAAATTAGCATCGAAAGGAATTTTTAACTACTTACTTTCCGATGGAGAAGACTTTTTTGCTTATTGCTCAACCAAACTCAGCTACATTGTACGTCAAGCACCCTTTGCTGCTGCCCATTTGATTGACCAAGACATGACTGTAGATTTTCGAGAAGTGACTACTGAACGCGATCGCGTCGCTGTGATTGCCACCACGCCTCTAACTGACAACGAAGTTTGGACGCAAATTGAACCAGGAGAACTGTTAGTTTTTCAAGATGGTTTGCCCCTAAAATATGCATCTAGTTAAGAAATAGTGTAGGTTGGCTAAAATTTTTTCATCCAACCTACACTTTTTTCTCTTCAGCTAAAATCTAATAATGTCTTGAATCCAACTGCCATTTACAGCTTTGTGTGATACCCATCACAAAATGGAGCGTTATTTGTGTGTTTGCACTGACAAATAGCAACAGGTTTCTTTTCAGTAATCTCAAATTTATTTGGTATGAATTTAGTTCCTTTGTGAGCGCCATTGCAGAAGGGTTGATTGCTGGAATACCCGCAGCTACACCAGAAATATGTGCCAGGTTCCAGTTCCATTACTGTTGGTTTCTTGTCAATGATCACAGGTTCTTTTATTTCCTGATTGACCAATTCTGTTTCGCTCATTGTATTGTCCTTATTAAGGTGTTATTGATGAGAAAGTTTATTGTCTATTGAATAGCATTGTTGCCATGAGCAGCAGTAAAGCCACAAATAGACCTTTGCTAATCAGTTGTTTGTTCTACATAAATAATTTTTTACTTAATTTTCTATATTTGGAGTATGGAAGATCGATAACTTAAGGACAAATTTAAGAATATTGATTTAATATCAAGTTTGCATGACATTATTATTAGTAATGATAATCATTATAGTAATTTGGCAAGGCTGCCGTTGCTAGCTAAAGCGATCGCATCTCAATTACTCTTGATTCAGAAGCAAGGTTAACCTATAAAAGAGTTGGTTGGAGTTAGGTTACGTCAAACTCACGTATATTGAGAGCCAATATCTGCTTCTAAGAGGGCAAAAAGCAGAAGGAATACAGCTGTGTACCTTCTGCCTTTGTTACTAAATTTGTTCCTAACATCAGGATCTTATCTGGTCAAAAGCTTTTTGAAAGTGAAAGTTACACTCAAATCTAACAGGACTCACGCAACTGGCACACAGATTTTCTGCGATGGCAGTCAATACTCATTTGGTTGCAGTGCCTGACCGCCCCGTTAGAAGTGAGGCACGAGTTCAAAAACGGTTAAGTGGGTAGCGTACTGTTCCTAGAAACAAGGATAATTAATTTCTAGAAATGAAAGGAAAAGCCTTATGGTTGCGATGAATGGATTGAGGAGTCGGCGGCATCTTTTAAAGTTAATGGGAGTTGGCGGAGTTGGTATTGCTGCTAGTTGTGCAAGTAGCCTATTTGGGAATGCTCAGTCAGCGCAAGCTGCTGGTGCAACCGCAGATAAGCCTGTTGGTTCTTCATTGAAAAGGCTGATGGAGGGGAATAGCCGATTTATGGAGGAAAAGTTTCAGAATCCCAATCGTTCGCTTTCCCGTTTGAAAGAAGTTGCACAAAAGCAACAGCCGTTTGCTGCCGTGCTGAGTTGTGCTGATTCGCGTGTACCAGCAGAGATTATCTTTGACCAGGGAATTGGAGATATATTTGATGTTCGCATCGCTGGAAATATCGCCACCCCTGAGGCGATCGCTAGTCTTGAATATGCCGCCGTAAAATTAGATGTTCCTCTAATTATGGTGCTTGGTCATGAAAGATGTGGCGCAGTTAAAGCAGCGTTAGCAGGGGGGGAACTCCCTGGCCAAATTAGCACTTTGGTTAAGGCGATCGAACCAGCGATCAAGAACAATAGCTATTTGAGTGATCTAAATTCAAGTGCTTTAGTCAATCAGGCAGTTGAAGAAAATATTAGATATCAAATTGAAAAGCTACAAAAAGAGTCGAAAGTTCTGGCTGACCTCGTACAGAAAGGCAAATTGAAAATTCGCGGGGGATGGTACGATTTGGATACAGGAGAAGTATGTCTTGTACGCGATAGAATGCTTCCTAGTTGTATTCATTACTAAAGTCTATATGGTAATGGCAGTAAGATAAGCGCAAATCTTTAAGGTATAAGGCTTATGGGGGTAGGGGTGTAATACCGTTTCACTTTAAAATTGATGCATTTAGGCAAGCTGGGGAAGCTGGGGAAGCTGGGGAAGCTGGGGGAGAAAGAAAAATCATTTGCATGGCTGATTTCGGGAAATGGTATAAGAGAAAGAATGATTGAAGAAGAACTCAGCGGTGTCAGAATTCAGGAGTCAGAATCAATCAGTCGGGGATTCAGACCCGCGACTGATTGGAGACCACATTTCTTGAAATTTGGAGGGGGTTTTAAACCCGTTTATTCATCCGCCAGTCGTACAGAATTCAATTTCTTATTCTGACTCCTGACTCCTGAATTCTGTTTGATAATTAAATCAAAATACGTAACAAATAACGTTCTTCCCCTAAACCCCCACACCCCTAAACCAACTCATCGTAAGAATTTTACTTTTTCGAGCGTGACATTCAACTTTAGAGTGAGTGACAACATCGAGGTTACTCCTGTAATTCAAATAATTACTAATGCTTCAAATCAGGATGCCAATGGTACTATCATTACAGGCACTCTGCGGACAGTCTTTTCTTTCTAGTTGGAGTAGAACTAGTGAGGCTGTAGTCAAGAAACCTCCCCCTTACTATTTAACTCTCATCAAGGCTGGGGTGGCTGAGTAAGGGTAGGATGTAGGAGGATGTAGAGAAAACAAGAAACTTTTACTATACCCCACACCCTCACTTCTTTTCCACATACCGTGAAAAGTCAGTTCCTTTTTTTGGAAGTTTTATTAGCGTGCTTAACTTGAGTAATAACGTGTAGATCTTTGCTGGTTAAGACAGCCTTAAAACGAAACAATAATAACAATATCATTTTTCTTCTTGGATGCCAGATACCACAGTAAAAACACATAGGCGAAAAGTTAACTTTTTATTCTCTTTTCGCCTTTTTCATATTCCTTAATTTTCATTCTCTTCTTTTGCTTTTAAACCCATCAAAGAAAATCCTGGTCTTCACCTAGTTATAAAGTAGGTTGACATAATTAAATAAAAAATGGCAATCAGAGAAACCCGCTCATCACAAGGCTTTATCCTCCTGTCTGCCTTTTACTTAGCATGAAAACTTGTTAAGGCTTGGACACCTCAAATGAGATTGCTGTAATAATTTGGCTTCATCCTGTGAGAATATCTTCTTCCCAGTCAAGGCGCAATTAGCAAAAGCTTAAGGAGACTAAATCATGACCGTTTTGGAAACTATAACTAACCCTTTGCAAGCATTGCAAAATTATGGACAGTCCATATGGCTAGACTACATCCGGCGTAGCCTGATTACTAGTGGTGAACTGCAACGCCTAATTGATGAAGATGGGGTACGAGGAGTCACATCTAACCCAGCAATTTTTCAGAAAGCCATTGCAGGTAGTACTGACTACGATGATGCTATTAAGGCAATTGAGGATAGTCACGATCAAGATGCTATTTCGCTCTATGAACAGTTAGCAATTGAAGATATCCAAGCCACAGCAGATATCTTGCAACCTATCTATCAACAAACCAACAGACAAGATGGTTACGTCAGCTTGGAAGTCTCACCCTATTTAGCTCACGACACCGAGCAAACTATTTCAGAAGGGCATCGGCTTTGGCAAGCGATCAAAAGACCCAACCTGATGATTAAGGTACCTGCTACACCTGCTGGTATCCCTGCCATTCAACAACTAATCAGCGATCGCATCAATGTCAATGTGACACTGTTGTTCTCTCAAGAAGTCTATGAACAAGTTGCAAATGCCTACATTGCAGGGTTAGAGGCACTTGCTGCTACTGGTGGAGATGTGAGTCAAGTCAATAGTGTTGCCAGTTTCTTCATTAGCCGGATTGATACTGCCATTGATAATCTGATCATGACTCAGCTGAAAACAATCAGCAACAAGGATGAGCAAAGATTACTAGAGGCGATACTAGGGAAAATAGCGATCGCCAACGCCAAGCTAACTTATCAGCGCTATCAAGAGATTTATCAAAGCGATCGCTGGAAAAAACTGGCTCGATTGGGCGCTAAACCCCAACGACTTCTATGGGCAAGCACAGCTACTAAAAATCCCCTATACAGCGATGTTTTGTATGTAGAAGAACTAATTGGTCAAAACACCGTCAATACAATTCCACCTACAACTTTGGCAGCTTTTGCGGACCACGGACAGCCTCGCCCTAGTTTGTTAGAGAACCTTGACGTTGCTCAGGAGTTAATGCTGAAACTAGAAAGGGCAGGTATTTCCTTCAAAAGCATCACAGACAAATTGCTCGTTGAAGGATTGGATTTATTTTCCGATGCCTTTGACCAATTGTTGGGTGCAGTAGAGAAAAAGCGAGAAATAGTTTTGGGGGCAAAACTTGACTCCTTGTCCTACAAACTGGCAGAAGACCTCAATACTAGCGTTCAAGCACACCTAGAAGACTGGCGCGTTAATGGTAAGATCCGCAGACTGTGGTCGCATGATGCTTCTTTGTGGACAGGCGCAGATGAAAATCGCTGGTTAGGTTGGCTTGGGATTACTGAAGATCAGCTAGCGCAAATTGACCACCTCAAACAGCTAGCACAAGAAGTTAAGGACTTGAACTTCTCTCACGTTGTGCTGCTTGGTATGGGTGGGTCGTCACTCTGCCCAGAAGTCATGAAACTGACTTTTGGTAAAATAGCAGGCTATCCAGAACTGTTGGTACTAGATTCAACCGACCCTGCTCAGATTCAGACACTGTTAAATCAAATCAACCTGACCACAACTTTGTTCATTGTCTCTAGTAAGTCTGGCAGCACCCTAGAACCAAACATTTTCAAGCAATATTTCTTTGATCAAGTGCAGCAAATTCTAGGGGCAGAATCAGCAGGAAACCGTTTCATTGCCATCACAGACCCTGGTTCCCATGTGCAACACATTGCAGAGGGTGACGACTTCCGCCATATCTTCTTTGGTGTACCTAGTATTGGTGGTCGCTATTCTGCTTTATCTAACTTTGGGATGGTGCCAGCTGCGGCAATGGGTGTTGATGTTGCCAAATTTTTAGACTTTGCTGAAGAGATGGTACATTCCTGCGCTCCTTCGGTTCCAGCAAAGGATAATCCTGGTGTGGTTCTTGGAACCATTTTAGGTGTATTGGCAAACCAAGGACGAGATAAAGTCACCCTGATTACCTCGCCCTTGATTGCAGATTTGGGTGCATGGCTAGAGCAATTGCTGGCAGAGTCTACAGGTAAAGATAACTTGGGATTGATTCCAATAGACCGCGAACCATTAGGAGAACCAAAAGTATACGGCAGCGATCGCTTGTTTGTATATATTCGCCTCGAATCTGACCCTGATCCAACTCAAGATGCTGCCTTTGTTGCCCTAGAACAAGCAGGACAGCCCACCGTCCGCATTTCTGTTGCTCATCCATACCAGCTAGGACAAGAGTTTTTCCGTTGGCAGATTGCAACTGCGGTTGCTGGGTCAATTATTGGCATCAATGCCTTTAACCAACCGGATGTGGAAGCTAGCAAAATTGCCACTCGTCAATTGACCACTGAATATGAAAAAACTGGGGCATTGCCACCGGAAACGCCGATTTTCACAGAAGCAGGCATTAAGTTATTCACTGACCCCAAAAATGCAGTATTTTTGTCTGAAGCAACGGGAAAAGACCAATCTTTAGTTGGTTATTTACGCGCTCACCTGAATCGACTGCAAGTTGGAGATTACTTTGCATTGCTAGCTTATATCGAAATGAACGAATCCCACCAAGAGCAATTGCAAGTGATTCGTCAGTTAGTGCGTGATTCCAAGCAAGTTGCAACTTGTTTAGGCTTCGGCCCCCGCTTTTTACACTCCACAGGACAGGCATATAAAGGTGGGCCCAACACTGGCGTTTTTCTGCAAATTACTTGTGATGATGCCGTTGATCTACCTGTAACTGGTCACAGATACAGCTTTGGAGTTGTCAAAGCAGCCCAAGCAAGGGGTGATTTCCAGGTATTAGCAGAACGAAATCGCCGAGTTCTCAGATTACATTTGGGTAAAGATGTGCAAGCAGGTTTAGAACTGTTACACACGGTTATTAACCAAGTTTTGGTCTAAGTTGCAGGGTATATAGGGATTTTACTTGAGGGATGATCAAGAAATAAATTAACCAATCTTGTGGGGTGGGCGTCTCGCCCGCCCAAGGCTAGGGGCGGACAAGATGTCCAACCCACAAGAAAAATTGTATATTTTTTTATTTGGAAGCCCCTTATCAATCTTTCCTGTGTACCCTGCCTGAAAATGCTTTGCATCTACGTCTATAAATGCATTTTAGCCAATGGATTTCACAGCAAATATTTAAAACACAGGAGAAAAATAATGCAAATAGGTGTATTTGGTCTTGGGCGCATGGGTGCCAATATCGTTAGACGGTTAATGCGCGATCAACATGAGTGTGTAGTTTTCAACCGCACCCCCGACAAAGTTCGACAGCTAGAAGGCGAAGGTGCCATAGCAGCCGCCTCACTCGATGAATTTGTACATCTACTTGCAAAACCCAGAGTTATTTGGGTGATGTTACCTGCTGGGGATGTAACTGAGAGTGCGATCGCAGCTTTGGGCGAAAAGCTGGAACCAGGTGATATAGTCATCGATGGTGGCAATTCCTACTATAAAGATGATGTCCGTCGTGCTAAATTAATCAACGCCAAAGGCATCAACTACATTGATGTTGGTACCAGCGGTGGTGTATGGGGGTTAGAGCGGGGTTACTGCCTGATGATTGGCGGCAAACCAGAGATTGTCAACTACCTCGATCCCATTTTCAAATCCCTTGCTCCCGGAATCGGAGATATTCCCAAGACACCGGGAAGAGAACACCTAGCAAGCACTGCTGAAATGGGCTACTTACACTGTGGTTCTCATGGAGCAGGACACTTCGTCAAAATGGTACATAATGGCATCGAGTACGCACTGATGCAGGCATATGCCGAAGGGTTTGACATTTTCCGCAATGCCAATTCTCAGGAACTGGCTGAAGATTATCGTTATGACCTAAATGTGGCAGACATTTCTGAAGTCTGGCGGCGGGGTAGTGTAGTGGGGTCTTGGCTGCTAGACTTGACCGCAATGGCGTTGGCAGAGAATCCTACACTTTCTAACTACAGTGGGTATGTGCAGGACTCAGGCGAAGGACGCTGGACAATTATGGCGGCCATTGAAGAAGCCGTCCCTGCTGATGTACTATCCGCTGCTCTATATACTCGTTTCCGCTCCCGACAAGAGCATACTTTTGCAGAGAAAATTTTGTCTGCCATGCGCTACAAGTTTGGCGGACACGTTGAACAACACAGCTAAAGTCAGCTAATTTGCGTCCAAGTTGCAAAATATCTGCTTCAGACCGTCATTAGTCATTAGTCATTAGTCCTTTGGAAATACTTTTGACAAATGACTCTTGACAAAAAACGACCAGATCAAGCGATTGTGCAAATTCAAGGTGTTTTAGCTTATTACTGATAAAATTATGACTTTTGCAAAAGCAAATAATCTGAATCAATTGCTAGACCGACCAGCAAATCCCTGTGTGGTAGTGATTTTTGGTGCAGCTGGAGACTTGACTAAGCGCAAGCTAATCCCTGCCCTCTACAACTTAGCAAGCAGCAACTTGCTGCCTGAAGAGTTTGCCATAGTGGGTGTCACTCGTGCCCCCATGAGCAGCGAAGATTTTCGTACCCAAATGAGTCGGGATATCGAAAAATTCTCCACTAACGACATTGACCCCCAACTGTGGCAGTGGTTTGAGAAACGCCTATATTACTTAGCAGGTGATTTCCAGGACACCGACACCTACAGTCGGCTCAAAGAATTGCTCATACAGGTTGACCAGGAGTGTGACACCCAAGGCAACTATCTCTACTACCTAGCAACTGCGCCTCAATTCTTCTGTGACATCATCTGGCAACTAGGCTCTGTTGGTCTTGCCCAAGAAGACGGTTACTGGCGGCGTGTGATTATTGAAAAGCCTTTTGGACACGATTTAGAATCTGCTCGTGCATTGAACAAGAACATTAGCACAATTCTCAAAGAAAGTCAAATATACCGGATTGATCACTACCTGGGTAAGGAGACAGTACAGAACATTTTGGTCTTCCGCTTCGGCAACGGACTGTTTGAACCGATTTGGAATCACCATTATATCGATCATGTACAGATTACAGCTGCTGAGACTGTTGGGGTAGAAGGCAGAGGTGGCTACTATGAAGGAGCGGGGGCAATCCGCGATATGGTTCAAAACCATCTATTCCAACTACTGGCGCTGGTGGCAATGGAGCCGCCTGTTTCCTTTGAAGCGGATGCAGTGCGGGATGAAAAGTCAAAAGTACTCAAGGCAATTCAACCTCTTACACCCCAGGATGTGCTAACTCATACTGTTCGCGGGCAGTACGGCGAAGGCATAGTCAAGGGACAACATATACCTAATTACCGTTCGGAGTCTCGCGTTGCTCCTAACTCTGGAACGGAAACCTTTACTGCTTTGAAGTTGATGATTGATAACTGGCGGTGGGCAGATGTACCTTTTTACTTACGTACAGGTAAATCCTTAGCACAGCGAGTCACTGAAATTACCATCCAATTCAAGCGAGTACCAACCTTGCTTTTTAACAAAACCTCCATTGACCAGCTAGTTCCTAACTTTCTGGTAATTCGTATCCAGCCCAACGAGGGAATTAGTTTACAATTTGGGGCGAAAGTTCCTGGCCCGACGGTGCGAATGGGGGCGGTGGATATGGATTTTGCTTACACTGACTACTTTAATAGTGCGCCCAGTACTGGCTATGAAACCTTACTCTATGACTGCATGATTGGTGATGCAACTCTGTTTCAGAGGGCAGATAATGTGGAATTGGGCTGGAAAGTCGTCAGTCCGATTTTGGATGTCTGGAAAGCTTTGCCACCACGTAACTTTCCCAACTATGCCGCAGGCACTTGGGGGCCAAAAGAAGCAGATGAGTTATTACAACGTGATGGTCGCCAGTGGAGAACAAGTGCTGATTTGAGTTCCCCAGTCAAGCATTGAGTGAATGCGATCGCCTAAAAAAATAATAGTGACAGCATTATGAATCAAACGATTGAGTTCAAACAATCTCAAATTTCTTTGCTCGTTGCCGATGTAGACGGCACTTTGGTTACTCGTGAGAAGATATTGACAAATCGCACCCGTACAGCTGTCCAAAAGCTGAATGAGGCTGGTATTATCTTCACCATCACTAGTGGTCGCCCGCCCTTGGGCATGAAGATGATTGTCGATGCACTGAATTTAACTGCCCCGATCGCAGGCTTTAATGGTGCAGTGTTCTTTAATTCTGATTTCTCCATTATTGATCAGAATGTACTGACTCAAGCGATCGCTCAGCAGGTGGTTGAAATCATCACTGATCACGGTCTGGATGTTTGGATTTATCAAGGCAACGATTGGTTTGTACGTGAACGGCACGGTTCTCATGTTGACCGCGAAGAAAAGACAGTGCAATTCTCACCAACTGTTGTATCCAACTTTGACGGACTGCTAAACAACGTTGCCAAAATAGTCGGCGTCAGTGATGACACAGAAGCAGTAGCACGATGCGAGGCTGATGTGCAGCAAAAGTTCAGTGGACAAGTCTGCTGTCAGACCGGCACGAGTTCCCGTGATGGTGAGCAAGTCTCTGCTGCACGTTCCCAGCCCTACTATTTAGATGTCACCCACCCTCGCGCTAACAAAGGAGCAGTGATACAACGCCTCTCGGAACTTCTGACAATTCCTACTCACGAGATTGCCACCATTGGGGATATGCCTAACGATGTACCAATGTTTGAACAAAGTGGTTTGAGCATTGCTATGGGCAACGCCAGTGTACAAGTGCAGCGCCAGGCCCAGTATGTCACGACTTCCTATGAAGAGGAAGGATTTGCCAATGCGGTAGAACAGTTTATTTTAGGTGGTAACGGCTCAAAGGCAGTACTCGACCAAAGCTTAAGGCAGTCAGCAGCTACTAGTTAAATGCTACTAGTTAAATCCAGACCAACCTTTGAGGGAAAAAATTGTCCTTACTGCTCTGATAGAATGCTGCAACATATTCGGAATAACCATATTTACTGGTTTTGTCGCAGATGTTGGCAGGAAATGCCGTTGCTAGATGTAAAAACCGATAACTTATTGTCAGCTTCTTTAGTAGCAGAAAGGCAGAGGGCAAAAGGCAGGAAGAAAAAATTTATTTAGCCTCTGCCAAAGAGTAGAGAACAACTCAATTTAAAAAATGTATAGCACGAAGCATAGTTTAGGGCAGTGTTGATTGCTCACTGATTTATTTTGGAGAATTAAAATGACTCAACAAGTTAAAGAAATTCTTAGTTGGTATGGCAGTGATAATCCCGGAACCCTAACCAACTTGGCACGACTACTCAATCATGGTAAGTTAGCAGGCACTGGAAAACTAGTTATTTTGCCTGTGGATCAAGGGTTTGAACACGGGCCTGCCCGTAGTTTTGCCGCTAACCCAGCTGCTTACGACCCTCGTTATCATTTTGAGTTAGCGATCGCATCAGGCTGCAATGCCTATGCAGCACCTTTAGGATTCCTAGAAGCAGGTGCAAGAGAGTTTGCGGGTGACATTCCCCTGATTTTGAAAGTTAACGACCATGATGTGCTGATAGATGAAAAAGACCCCAGCCAAGCCTTGACTGCTAGTGTTCAAGATGCCTTGAGACTGGGTTGTGTGGGAATTGGTTTCACTATCTATCCTGGCTCAACTCATCGATTAGAGATGTATGAACAAATTCGCGCCTACGCTCAAGAGGCAAAACGCCAAGGCTTAGTAGTAATTATCTGGTCTTACCCACGTGGCTCTGGTTTGAGCAAATTGGGAGAAACTGCAATTGATGTGACCAGCTATGCTGCTCATATTGCTGCCCAACTTGGTGCCCATATTATCAAAGTGAAACTACCAAGCGCCCATATCGAGCAAGAAGCAGCCCGTAAGGTCTATGAAAAAGAGCAAATCCCAATTGCTACCCTAGATGAGCGAGTACGACACATTGTGCAATCTACGTTCAATGGTCGGCGCATTGTGATTTTTTCAGGTGGCCCCACTGAAAGTGATGATGTGTTACTTGATGAAATTCGTGCTATCCACAAGGGCGGCGGATTTGGCTCTATCATCGGGCGCAATTCATTTCAACGTCTGAAACCAGATGCACTAAGGCTACTGACTGCAATTATGGATATTTACAATGATGAATTAGCTCAGATTCCTAGCCGAGTACTTGCGTAGTACTCGACAAGCCAAAATTGCCAGTCGTGTTAGCAAACTCCGCTATGCTAACAACGGCAACCTTTACAGGTGACCTCGAAAAGCGTAGCGTCTGGTGCCACTAGCTCCCCTTCCTTGGGAGCTAGTGGCACTCTTTGGGAGAAGACACGGCTTAGCTACGCTAACGCCGCTACCAGTTGAACTTTTAACTTTACTAATCAAGCAAATATTTAGCTAATATAGCCGTCGCCATTAGTGTTAGGACATCAACAGATAATAAAACCTAGACACAAAAAGACTTTTCACCCATTACCCCTAATCCCCAACGCCACTTGCTTCAAGCCGGGAAACCCGTCCAACGCAGTGGCTCCTCCCTGCGGTCGTGGGGGCCCCGAGTTCCCCAGTCCCTAGTCCCCAGTCCCCAGCTATAACTATATAAATTTACAGTTTTGGGATTGAGTTAACTTAATTAAACTTGACTATTTTTCACAAATTTAACAAGTTAAGTTCATGATTTTAAGGAAAACTTATTTAATTTGTGTAAAAAATAACTTAAAATACTTGACTTTTTTTGGAAAAATTACTGAAGGAAGTGGTTGATAGTAATTTTTATATTACTCCACAGATAGAAATGTGAAGAAGACGGAAAGCAGAAAGTAGGATTTTTGATGAGGTTGAAGCCCCATCTTATTCCTAGCTACCAAATCGGAGATTTTGGTGGGGGACTTAAATCCTTGCTTCTTCCTCTATGAGACGCTGCACGAACAGTCGCCAGAAGTTTAACATTGTAAAAATTTACTAGTAAAAATTGTTACTTACACTAAAACTTACTAACTTCAGTCTCATCACACTTAACAAAATATTTTATTTAGACTGTAGTCTTTTTTGTTATGCATAATTTCTCAGCATTTTGTAGTAAAACTTCAAAATAAACTTGAAGTTATATTAAAACTTCGTCATAAAAGATCATAAGTTTCCTCTTAAAATACTGAACTTTGCTGGTGATTATTTCTCAGAATAGACAAACTAAATTTATCCTCTCAGCCATGAGAATTACTACAAACTTAAACCAAGACCTATCATCGGCTCATTAAGCTATTAGCCGAGCTAGTAGGATTCATCTTGTTTGTTACATATCGCGAAACAAGTTTACAGAGTCTATAAGAATATAACCATAAGGTAAGTTCATGGATTTACATTTAGGTGATCAACGAGTTCTTATTATGGGTAGTAGTGGGCTTGGTGCAGCGATCGCACTCGCTTTAGCAGCAGTTGCTGAAAATGTTCGCGGTACAGTCGTTTCTGGCTACGGACATTTTATTCCTGAAGAGCGTCTAGAGTACCTGAAGTCACAGCTACTCCAGTTCTTGGCTGAGGATTATAAATCCTAATTCTATCCGAACTTATAGAAAGGCATAAAGCGTAACTTATGTACACGCACGGAAGAAAAGAGGGTTGTCGCATTAGTTTAGATTACACCTACAAGAGTATGCAAATTGCATACTTGGAGAACGAGTTACTGCGGGTCGGCATACTACTGGAGAAAGGTGCAGACATCTTTGACTTCACCTACAAGCCTCACGACTTGGACTTCATGTGGCAATCACCGATTCCCATGCGACGCCCCTTTGTTGCTACTAGTGCGCTACCCGAAGGAGCTTTCCATGATAACTACTACGGTGGTTGGCAGGAGGTACTACCATCAGCAGGATGGGCAGCAGAACCCTATATGGGCACTTCTCAAGGTCTGCATGGTGAATTAGCACTCCTCCCTTTTGAGGCTAATATCTCTAAAGACACCAAAGAACAAGTCACTTTATACACGCGTGTATGTCTTTACCGTTCACCGTTAATACTTGAGCGCACGATGTCACTCAAACGTGGTATTGCTGCTCTGTTTATCCATGAACGTCTTGTTAACGAATCAATAGGTGAATTCGCCATCATGTGGGGTCATCATCCTGCTATTGGAGAGCCATTCTTGGATGATAGTTGCATAGTTCAGACCCCAGCTTCCAAAGTTGAAGTGATGGCTTACCATAAAAATGGTCTGTGGGAACCAGGAGGAGATTATGATTTCCCTCAAGTCAAAAACCGACGCACTGGAGTAACACAAGACATTACTTCTATACTCTCTAGGGAAACTAGATCGGTTGATGTCGTCTTTTTCAAAGAATTAACCGAAGGTTGGTACGGTTTAACTAATCGAAGGAAAGGTGTAGGCTTTGGGATGGTTTGGGACAAAGATCTGTTTAAATATCTTTGGATGTGGCAGGTCTACGGTGGACATACTGATTATCCCTGGTATGGGCGTACATATAACTGCGCTCTTGAGCCATTCACTAGTTTTCCTCCTTCTGGAATCAACAATGCTGTTAAGAACGGTACAGCATTGATCATGAAACCAGGCGAAGTCATTGAAACAGAATTAGTTGCTGTTGCTTACGAAGGAGAAGGTGTCAAACGTATTACTCCCGATGGAGTTGTGGAGCAATAGTAACAGACTCTTGGTCATTTTACGATGGGTTCAACCCGCACCCCTAAAACCTTAATTTTGGGTTGCTTTCCCAGCCAGCACTTTATTGCAGGCTCTTAGCTAAAGTGTGTTTCAACGCACTGAAATTCAAGACATATAAGATGAATTGGGGCTATGGGTTAGACTCCTGATCAATTTGCCAATAGTCGGACGAATGGTACTAGAGTAGCAAATTGCAAATAGTGAATCGGAATGCGATCGCTATTTCCACGACTCCCAAAACTGTGATTTTTTTGTTCAGATGGGTAAATTTTAATCCTTAAAAATAGTGAATTTAGTGAGGCTGAATCATGAAACTAAAAGATAAAGTTGCTATTGTAACTGGTGGTTCAAAAGGCATTGGCTGGGGAGTTGCTACAGTTTTTGCCGAACAAGGAGCCAAAGTTAGTGTTGTGGCTCGTGATGCAAAAGCGGGTGAGCAAACAGCTCAGGAAATTCGCGACAAAGGCGGTGAAGCTATCTTCATTCCCTGCGATATTTCCAACGAAGAGGAAGTTAAAACAATGGTCGCAACTACCATTGATGCTTTTGGGCAAATAGACATCTTAGTCAATAACGCAGGTGTTGGGGTTTACAAGTCAGTATTGGATACCACAAGCGAGGAATGGGATCGTTGTTTAGCTATTGACCTCAAAGGAGCCTTTCTCTGCTCCAAATATACGATTCCTCATATGCAGGCGATTGGTAAAGGTGTGATTATCAATATGTCTTCAGTACACTCTCATGCCACAGTTAACAGTGTTGCACCATATGCAGCTTCTAAAGGTGGGATGACTGCCTTAACCCGTAACATGGCTATTGACTATGGCCCAACCATTCGGGTCAATTCAATTGCTCCTGGCTGGGTATGGACACCTCTAATTGAAAACCTCTTCAATAGCTATGACAACCCAGTTCAACAACGAGAATTAGTGGAAAAGAGGCAGGTGATGAAGCGCCTCGGTACTCCTGAAGATATCGGTAATGCTGCTGCTTTCCTTGCTAGTGACGAGGCATCTTTCATTACTGGCACACAACTGTTTGTAGATGGTGGTCTGACATGTGTGCTTGAAGATTCTTGGTAAAGCAGAAAAACACAAATACGAAGAGTAATACCAATTCGTAATTCGTAATTAAAAAATTCAGGTATAGTCTGGGTTTTGGCGGAGCGAATGTGTTGCCTGATTTGAAATAATTGGTATAAAGTTGCACTGATCACCTAAATATCACAAAAAACAGCAAAATTGAGAATCACTAATTGCCATGCTTACACTCAAAGATGCACAAAAAGTAGTTGCTTCGGCACAACAAAAAGCTATTGAAATTGGCCAGCCAATGAATATAGCAGTGGTAGATCATGGGGGAAACTTAATGACCCATGTGCGTATGGATTCAGCCTGGATTGGCAGTGTTGACATTGCCATTAAAAAGGCTTACACTGCTCGCGCCTTCAATATCTCCACTAAAGAATTAGCAGAACATAGTCAATCTGGTGGAGAATTTTTTGGGATTCATGCATCTAACGATGGCAAGGTGATGATTTTTGCTGGAGGAATTCCCCTCAAGCAAAACGGTACAATTGTTGGAGCTATTGGTGTAAGCGGTGGTTCTGGTCAGCAAGACCAAGAGGTTGCTGAAGCTGGGGTTGCAGCTTTGACATCCATTGAAGGAATTTTTCACTGCAACGTAAATTGTACTGATCTTGACCGCTCACTGAAGTTCTACGAAATGCTTGGCTTCAAGGTTATAACTGACTTCAGCAAAGGGATGAGCAGCGCAGCTATGGCTAAGGCATTTGGATTACCATATGCAGAACTCCGAGGAGTCCACTTGACATTAGAAAATGATCCAAAAGCAACTCGAATTGACCTAGTTGAGTTTATTGACCCTAAAACAGTAGGACAACCTTATTCTACTCTCAACCATACTGGAGTGGCTCGCATTTGCCTTCGTACCAGTGACATTCATCAGGTATACGAATATTTAAAGGCACAGAATGTAAATTTCTTTTCTGAGCCTCAAAAATTGCCTGGAACAGATGCTACTATCGTTTGCTTTACTGACCCCGATGGGAATGTACTCGAACTGCTAGAGGGAGCAATATAAAGATAGTTTGATTACCTCTTTTAGGGGTATACCAAAAATTTCTTAAGGTTCCTAGATTTATCAAGAGTTTTGATGTCGCTGAATAAAAGTATGGAAATATTACATCTTGATTAAGATGAACTTATCGTACTTTTATCCCATTAGTGATAAGTTAAGGAAAGAATTTTTTCAAAAGTAATTACCTGGAAATTTCATATTGGGTAATTTACTTCATAAAATGTCCGAAGCGACTGCAACAAAGTGGAACAAAGCAATCGCAGAGGTTTAAAGATTGTGTTGTTCCACTTCGTTGTTTCCTATTGACTTGTATTTCAGCGGAGGGTGGACGAATTTTTGATAACTCTGATAGCAGTTGGTTCCATGAGTATCAAACTTTAGTATTTGAGAGGAAAAAGTAATCATGGCTAATATTGCTCAAACTGTCACTAACGCAGACATCAAGACAAGTCTTGGTCAAGCCATTGAATTAGTATTAATCGAGAACAAGCGGGTTTTAGAAAAAATTAGCTACCCAGCAGTTGCCCAGCTTGGGCAAGCAATTATGAATGCCCAAAGAATCTTTGTCGCTGGCGAAGGTCGCAGTGGCTTAGTGATTCGGATGTTTGCTATGCGGTTGATGCATTTAGGCCGTCAGGTTTATGTGGTGGGTGAAACAATTACTCCGGCAATTCAGCAAGGAGATTTACTGATTGATTTTTCTGGTTCTGGTACCACAGAACATGTTTTGGAAGTTGCTCACAAAGCAAAAGAATTTGGTGCATATATTGCTAGTGTTACAACTCAAGCAGACTCTCCTTTGGCTAAGATTGCAGATTTTCTCATCATAATTGCAGCCGCAGCTAAACAAGACCATAGTCATCAACAGTCACAACAATTTAGTGGCTCATTATTCGAGCAATCATCCTTACTACTATTTGATGCCTTGTTTCATGTCCTGTCTCATGATTCAAGCAAAAGTTCTGAAACTCTTTGGTCTTTACACGCCAATCTTGAGTAATTAAATTAAGGTCTGACTAGACCTTCTAGAGTACAAAATTTCCACAAACATGAGGTTGTTTTATGAAGTTACAAGTTTCTGTAGATTTGTTGTCATTAGAACAGGCAATGAACTTACTCAAAGAAGTTGCTCCTTATGTTGATATCATCGAGGCAGGTACCCCTCTAATCAAGCAAGAGGGACTGAAGGTTTTGTCAACCTTCAAAGAAAATTTTCCCGATAAGCTGATTTTTGCAGATATGAAGACGATGGATGCTGGAGGCTTAGAAGCTGAGATGGCATTCAAAGCAGGAGCAGACTTCACAACAGTCCTAGCTGTATCGAATGACAGTACGATTGAGGGTGCTGTAAATGCTGCTCGTAAATACGGAAAGTACGTCACTGCTGATTTGATTTCTGTTTCAGATCGTGTGTCACGTGCGCGCACATTAGAGAACCTAGGAGTTAATTACCTAGAACTACACTGCGGACTGGACGAACAGGCTCATCATTTGTGTGCTTCTACCGCAGATGAACTTACGGCTTTACGAAATGCAGTCTCACTTTCTCTTTCGGCTGCGGGGGGTATTAATGAGCAAACAATTCAGGAAGTAGAAGCAGCAGGAGCTGATGTAGCAGCAGTTGGTGCTGCTATTTACAGTGCTAAGTCTCCAGCAGAAGCAGCCCGTCGTTTACGGGAAAAGATTAACTCACAAGGATAACTCTTACAGCATTTTTCAGGTAAATGAACCTCACCCCCAGCCCCTCTCCTTACCAAGGAGAGGGGAGTTGGAGAAGGGCGTTGTGTTCTATTCACATGAAAATAGCTGTAAGAAACACTCTTAACAGGAAAGAGGGAAAAAGTGTTTCTTGGTGTAGCCACGATTTACAGTCGCCTGGTGCTAAAAATTGATCACACAGGTGTCAGTCGTGAATCATTTGTGAACAACGAGAATCCAGGTATCTTTAAGATACCTGGATTTTGAGAATTTCAATTTTCCCAACTTCAATAGGATTACTATATCTAAAAGTTCATAAATTCTATTCTGTAAATTTGTCATGTTAAAAAAGACTATCAGCTACTTATTTGGCATTATCTCTAGTATTGCTATTACTACTCCCGCATTAGGAGCAGACCGTATTGAATTCAATTATCCGCCCTTTGGCGAGTTTGATATTGCCACAAAAGATTTAGAATTGTTTGTTAATGAAGGCAAAGTTACCAAAGACTTTGCCTTTTATGCCAATCGCGCTAACACGGAACAATTAGCACAGATGCGGGAGTTCCTCAGAACAAGATTTCAAGTTTCTCCCACTCTTGTGTCGCAATTCACTTATTCTCCCATCGGTGAGGCTATGCTGCAACGCTTGGGAAAAATTTTGCAAACTTCAAGTAGACAAAATGGTTTTTATGCCCTACGTTCTGCACTCATATTATCTGCTGCCAGTCCGGAAGGTTTGACTTTTGTTAATATTCTCAAGAGGTATTCCAGTCCCAGCATTCGCCTCAATTTATCAGAAACTATACAGACAATGGGACAATTATCAGAGTTGTTACAAAAAAGAGATTTAGTTGTTTCCCAAATACAGCAGATAGCAAATCAAGAAGCCGTTAATTCTCTGCCTCTAGATTTTGTTCAACAACCAGATATTCGTAAATCTGGAGAATTTAACATCGAAAAAGTTGTCTTAAACTTACACGATAATTCTCGCGATAAACAGTCAAGACCTGTTTTACAACGGAAATTTGATGTTGATGTTTACTTACCCCAACCAAAATCAGCAACAACATCAAACCCTTACCCGGTAATCGTAATTTCTCACGGTTTAGCAGAAGACCGTAATAGTTTTGTTTACATAGCTCAACATTTAGCATCATACGGCTTTGTTGTCGCTGTTCTTGACCATCCTGCCACTGACTCCAAACAAGTTCAACAATTTTTAGCAGGGTTTGCTGGGCCTCCCCAACCCACAGAATTAGTTGACCGTCCTTTGGATATCAAATACCTCTTAGATGAACTCCAAAAACTTTCCGAAACTGACTCCAGATTTAAAAATAAATTAAATCTGCAACAAGTTGGTTTAATTGGACATTCACTTGGTGGTTATACATCTTTAGCGTTGGCTGGAGGAACCTTTGATTTTGAGCAAATTCGCAAAGATTGTAATCCCAATCGCTCCTTAAATCTCTCAACTTTTCTGCAATGTCGTGCTAATGACCTCAAACCTGCTAACTATCCGATTACAGACGATCGCATTAAAGCAATTATGGTCATGAATCCTTTGAATAGCACTTTGTTGGGGGAAAAAGGAATTAGTAAAATACAAGTTCCCGTGATGATGGTGGCTGCGAGTCAGGATATATTTACTCCCGCAGTTCCCGAACAAATTCGACCTTTTACCAAATTATCCAGCAAAGATAAATACTTGGCTCTTATTGAAAATGCTACTCACTTCTCTGTAGAATCAGACTCACCACTCAGCCCAAAAGTTATCCCTGTACCACAAGGATTGCTGGGGCCTGATAGAAAAAGTGTCTATTCTTATATGAATGCTTTAGGAGTTGCCTTTTTCAAAACCCATCTTGGCAATCAACAAGAATACCGTTCTTACTTGAACGCTTCCTATGGTCAATTTATCAGCCAAGCGCCCTTAAACTTGAGTCTAGTGAATTCTGATAGTGGAGAAGCGATCGCCCAACTGTTAGATAGGGTTTACCAAACTCCATCCAACATTCCGCAGATTAGCTCAACACAGGACATAGATGAATTATATACAAGCCAATTGCATTGGCAAAACGCCTTGCCGCAAGCTATGAAGTGAAGGAATGGCAGAGATATTATTGCGATCGCTATAGGTGTGTTTGGGTGTTGCTACAGTGAGATTGCCATTGCGACTTGTGACTTGGCGAAACTATGTATATTTAGGTTGGCTAGAATTTTTTCATCCAACCTACGCTTTTTTCTCTTCACCTGAAATCTAATAATGTCTTGAATGCAAGCGTAATAACTGTAATCAGAAAAATCCGACGCAACCAAATATTACTAAGTTTAATGGCAATGCCTGAACCAATTACTCCACCAATGAACATGGTAGCACTTAGAATAATTCCGAGTTTATAATCAACTATGCCACGTGAAATAAAGATGATAGTGGCAATTAGTGAAGAAAAAATATTAATTAACTTTGTATTGGCAACTGCCTCAATAAACGTCATGCGAAATAAGCTAACATAGGCAGCTGTCAATATAGTGATGTAGCCACCACTAAAGAAACCTCCATAAATACCAAGCACAAAAGTTGCTGCATGTCCACCAAATTCTGCTAATCTTGATGGGCTACCTGTTGGCGGAATTACTCCAGCATTCCGGTTGGTAATTGAGAATATAGCAACTGCAATCATCAAAATAGAAATAATTAATGGCATCAATTTTGCTGGGACTGTCAGCACAATTACAGCACCCAAGATTGAGCCTGCAAGTGTCAAAATAATCAGTAGTGGCAAGCGACTATGGTCAATGGCTTTTTTGCCAATAAAAGGCAAAGTTCCACCCATACTCATAAAGGTTAATGCCAGCATATTAGTAGCTAGAGCTGTGCGTGGTTCAATACCTAATTGCAGCATCACTGGTACAGTAATTAGGGAAGTGCTACCAGTTACTACACTTATTATACTTGTAATAAAAAACACTATAATAAGGATGAGCAACTGAATATTTGACATAATATTCTTTTTAATGTGATTGGCAATACATTTTTGGAAGTTAATTACAATACTTAACAAATAACTTCAAGCTTTTATTTACTAGCATTACCGTTAATTTATTTTTAAAATAAAACAGATAAAAGCCAGTGTCAAACAAATATTTATTTACTAATCTAGTTGGTAAAAAAGGTAAAAGTTGGTAACAAATAAGTTGGTATAAATCACCAATATTAGAATTTCAAGTTTGCAAAATTAATAGTTATAAATGTGACACTCTTATTTCTATATATACTTATTAGAGCAATATCAACTCATTAATTCAGCAACTCTAATTGCAGAAGTTATTGCTCCTTCATGCAAACCATCTCCAAGATAAGATCCTACATAATAAGTATTGTTCTCACCATTAGTGATGATAACTTCATCCCTATACATAAAGGATTCAGTAGTATATAAAGGAGTGTGATGTTCTTGTATGTGAATGATTTTATCTTGAGCAATCAAATTATCCAAGTTAAAAGCCAGACTGTACTGAAGAGATGAGGATATTCCACAAAGTTGGTTTAAATAAGCGTTATAACCCCATCCATTATTTGTATGGAAGAAATCAAATTCTGAAGATTGTTTAACACCATAATTCCCATACATTGACGTATCTGTGTGTATTACAGTTGTTGCTAGGTTTTTCTGCCATCCAGAGAATCTTTTAATTTCATCGTTGGTCGGGGTAGATAATAACTTGATTATTTGATCGGGTGGTGTTGCAAAAACCACTTTGTCAAACAGATACTTTTGACCGTCTGATAGTACGATAGTTACAGAATCAGATTTTCTGAAGATTGCTGCAACTTCTACGTTAAGAAAAACTTCACCCCGAAAACATTCGAGAATTTTTTCAATATAAGAGTAAACCCCTCCTTTAATTCTTACCCAGTTAGTAAAGATATAATCTCGGAGAACCGGAATAGCCATCTGGGCTGGAAAGTCGTTGATTAGATCAAATGCCATTGAGTAACTATACATGATCAACAACTTTAACCAGTAATTTCGGATACACTGGGTTTTACAAAATTGAGATATTGGCAAGTTATATAATTGCTGTATTTGAGTAAAATGTGTTTTTAAAAATAGTCCAGCAGCATTTGCATAGAGAGTATTAAGCTTCAGATATTCAATCCAACGCCGAATTGCTGTAAAATTTCTTTGATTAGCTACAGATGAAAGAAAATAATCACCATTTGGTAAGAATATTGCTGAACCAATATCAACAGGTTCTAATTCTACCCCCAAATCTTTCATTAAACCTAAAAAGTTGTGAAACTTCAGAGGAAATTCAAGCACACCACTTTCTAAAATTTGGTCACAATCAGATTGATTTGGTTTAACATTTTTATTTAATGTCCTAATATGTCCACCCAAAATAGGTTGTTTTTCAAAAACCGTGACGTGATGACCATTTTTATCCAGTAGGTATGCCGTTACCATACCGCTTGCTCCGCCCCCAATAATAGCTATTTTCATATTGCACCACCAAACTAATGGAATGCTTTGAGAATTGAAAAAGAATTCAGGGGACAGAATCAATCAGTCTAGGGAAACACTATTATATAGAAAAACTACTAAATTTTTAATTTAGTCTAGTTTTAACCATATATTTATTGCTGAATAAACAAATTTTATACGTCCATTCTGAACGCAGAGTGAGCATTTTCAATTTTGATTCTGACTCTCAAATTCTGTTTCTATACTTGATTACAAAACTTTTGTTACTTTGCTAAAATCACATCTTTCGATAATTTTTGATACAGATTTGCTCCAGTCCAAAAAGTAGCAGCAAAGCCTGGATATCCAGATGAAGCATTACAAAAGTAAAAATTATGCAAAGATGTTTCGTAATTTAATCTACCAATACCCATATTTTTAGGTGTCAGGTTAGAACCATAAGAGTTTCCTTTGGGACACCAACAAAAACGCTCATTAGTTGTTGGTGTGCCAGTGATTTTAAAAATCAGGTATTTCCTAAAGTCAGGAATATAGTTTTTCTCTATCACATTTACAATTGAATTAAAAATTTCCTCTTTCTTTTGTCTATAAGCTTTTCGATTAGTTTGTTTCAGTTCTTGAAAATAATCATAATTAGCAACTGTCAAAAATTCAATGATTTGACATCCTTCAGGACAATCACGCTCATAATTTGTCATTAAAGTAGGTGTTGTAATTGCAAAACTGGGGTTAGAAAAGTCATGCCTATCATACATTTGAGAAAATGCTTCATTTAAATCTTGGTGACCAGTATGAAAGGTATTCCATTCCCCAAAGCCGTAATCTCGCAAATCAATATCTTTAACAACGCAGTAGACCATATAGTTGGAAGGGGAATACTCGTAGTTGAGTTTTTTACGTATCTTGTTTGAAAAGTTTTCAATTCCTATCATCTGGGCAGCTTTTTGAGGATCTATATTACAGATAATAGTTTCAGCAGTAAATTCATAATTTTGATGATTGAGTCTGTTAATTCCCTTGACTCCTGTTATAGTTTTATTATTGAGTATAAAATTAGTAACTTCTAAATTAAGAAAAACTTCGCCGCTATTTTCTTCAATTACCTTGATTAAAGAATTAATGATATGTTCAAAATGCCGTGTAGGATAGAAAGCTCCTTTTTGATAGCTAGTAAATAAAATGACCCAAGCGTAAAAAGAAAGGTGAGCAGGTGGCAACAAAAAGTCAGGCCATTGCAAAGCTAAAAGTGTTTGTGCTTCTTTAACTAATTTGAATTTATTGAAAATATCCTGAAGCGTACTATTCAAATACCTTAAAGCAGATGATACTTCAGCAAAATGTTGGAATAATTCAGCAGGAATGATTGGTGGTGATAATATCTTTAATCCTTTACTGACCTTCTCAACTTCAAGTATAAATTTACTAATTTGCTTGGCATTTTCTGGAAAAAGATGAGATAAACGCGAGATTAACTCTTGCGGTTCTGAGGGAATATCTAGCGAATAACCAGGCATTCTCATGTGATCAAAGCCATCAGGATCATATCGCTCAAAAGTTACTTGTTTATCCAAGTTTAATTTTTTCAAAACTCGATTCACAGTTTGTCCTTCACCACAATCCCAAACATAATGCAGTTGAGCATTAAACTTGTATTTTTTTGCCATTGTAAATGTATGACCAAAGCCTCCTGGATGTTCGTGAGACTCCAAGATTTGAACTTTTTTACCAGATTTGGCCATCAAAGACCCAAATACTAATGCTGACAAGCCACTGCCTACAATCAGGTAATCTGTTTTCATTACTGTGGCATTAAAAGTATATAAGCTTAATCTGCATTATCTTCAAATGGTTTTTCATGAATCTTTAGACAGATTTATAGGTTTTGATTCAAGGCTAAAAAATTGCGAGAGCGATCGCTCTCAACTACCATATTTTCCCATTACCAGCCCTATGCTGTCTTTACCGTTATTTTTTTGCACGAATTGGAACACCATAGAGACAATTCATGAATTATCGTTAGATGAAAATAGATGTCTGCATCTGAATGTCAATTGATTTACATTTATGCGTGTATACAATCTGGATGAGCGATCGCCCCATAAGGCAGATATGTTGTTAAAGTGCGCTTAATATACAAGTCTTCCAGTAAAAACCGACTTTCCTCGGAAATCAGCCATTCTCTAACAAGCTTCACTAGAGACGCAGTAGCCGATTGTGACGAAAATTTGAAACTTGAGGGCAAAAGTATTTTTAATTGCTCAGTAAACTGCTAGAATCTCCATATTGTCTATCGACAATACGAAGTTCTTATTTTTTTGTAATTTCGATACCAGCAATCATCTATTACTTTAGACTGTATATAACTATATACCGATTGACGAACAGGAGATTGAGAGGAGGAAATGGAATGACTTTGTGGCAACATCAACTGAGGAAATTACAAGCCATCGCCGAGCATAGAAGATACAGATTCAGGCTAAAATCGATTAGGGGCTTTGTATCGCTGGCACTAGTAGGAGCGATTTTGAGTGTAGCGATCGCCGCTTGTTCTGGTAATAATGGAAATAATTCTTCTAGTGAAACCCCTAACGCTAGTCCTGTTGCTGCTAGCAAGCAGGAAGTTAAATTAACGCTGGTTTCCTTTGCCGTTACCAAAGCAGCTCACGAAGCCATCATTCCCAAATTTGTGGAACAGTGGAAGAAAGAACATAACCAAACTGTCACCTTTAAGCAAAGCTATGGCGGATCTGGTTCCCAAACCCGTGCTGTCATTGATGGTTTGGATGCAGATATTGTACACCTAGCATTAGCTGGAGACACCGAAAAGATTCAGAAGGCTGGTCTGATTGAGTCAGGATGGGAAAAAGAAGTCCCCAATAATGGCATCGTTTCCAAATCTGTAGCCGCAATCATAACTCGTCCAGGTAACCCCAAAGGCATCAAAACCTGGGCAGACTTAGGAAAAGATGGTGTAAAATTAATTACAGCTGACCCGAAAACATCAGGTATTGCTAGGTGGAATTTCTTAGCACTGTGGAATTCCGTAATCAAAACTGGTGGAGATGACGCTAAAGCTACTGAATTTGTCACCAAAGTTTATCAAAATGTACCAATACTGAGTAAAGATGCACGAGAAGCCATTGACGCATTTGCCAAGCAAGGTCAGGGAGATGCCTTAATCAACTATGAAAACGAAGTTATTTTGGCACAACAAAAGGGTGAGAAAGTTGACTATATTGTTCCCGATGTGAACATATCCATCGACAATCCCATCGCCGTGGTAGATAAAAACGTTGATAAGCATGGTACCCGCGAAGTTGCTGAAGCTTTCGTCAAATTCCTCTATACTCCAGAAGCACAGCAAGAGTTTGTCAAATTAGGATTCCGGCCAGTGGATGAAAAATTATCCCAAACTAAGGAAGTTACAGACAAATTTCCCAAGGTGAAAACTCTGGGTACAGCTCAAGACTTCGGCGGATGGAGTGAAATTGATAATAAGTTCTTTGCAGATGGCACTATTTTTGACCAAGTTCAAGCCAAAATCAAACGGTAATTAGTCGATTGTCAGTGGTCAGTGGTCAGTGGTCAGTGGTACTTTGCCATACAAATTTTGACAGGTAGGGCTGACATAGAGCTACCCACAGAAGGAAACGTAAAAAATAATTATACCTGTCAAATTTAATCTAGTAGACTAGTAGTCATTGGTTATTGGTCAGTGGTCAGTAGTCAGTGGAAAAACTAACAACTGACAACTGACAACTGACAACTGACAACTAACAACTAACAACTAACAATTAACAACTGACAACTAACAAACCCTCTTTGAAATTTTGAATCGTTAACTATGACTCTATCCCCTACTGTAGAAGGTGAAGGTAATACTCCCACCAGGAAAGCCTTCTGGCAACAGTTGGTGCGGCTTCCTTGGACTTGGCGAATCACTTTAATATACCTAACGGTGATGTTGTTTCTACCCATAGCTGCTATGTTCCTGAAAGCAAGTACGGAACCTCCGGCTAGGTTTTGGGCGATCGCTACTAGTCCCCTTGCCTTGGCGACTTACAATGTCACATTTGTTACGTCAATATTTGCGGCTCTGCTCAATGGCGTTTTTGGTACTCTGATTGCTTGGGTTTTGGTTCGCTACGACTTTCCCTTAAAACGCTTAGTTGATGCCACAGTGGATTTACCGTTTGCCCTACCAACTTCAGTAGCAGGATTAACACTGGCAACAGTTTACAGCGATAACGGTTGGATTGGTTCACTACTATCACCTTTAGGAATTAAGGTATCTTTTACTCGTACAGGTGTAGCGGTAGCAATGATATTTATCTCCTTGCCTTTTGTGGTGAGGACTGTGCAACCAGTGTTGCAAGAAATGGAACATGAGATTGAAGAAGCCGCCTGGAGTTTGGGTGCTTCTCAGTGGCAGACATTTTGGAAAGTGATTTTGCCGCCTTTATTTCCGACAATTTTGACAGGTATTGCCTTGGGCTTCTCTCGTGCAGTGGGTGAGTATGGCTCGACTGTGATTATTTCTTCCAATACACCTTACCAAGATTTAATCGCACCTGTGTTGATTTTTCAACGTTTAGAGCAGTATGACTATTCTGGCGCGACTGTAATTGGCATAGTTCTACTATCAATTTCTTTAGTGCTGCTTTTAGCAATTAACTTCTTACAAGCGTGGGCAAGACGATATGACAGTAGATAAGCCAAGTTTACACTCAACGGCATCTGATAGAGATATAGCCAAACCGAAACAGCACAAGAGTTGGATACCAACACTTTTGATTGGGATAGCGATCGCTTACTTAGCACTGATTCAATATATCCCAGCGATCAACGTTTTTATCCAAGCTTTCGCTAAGGGAGTAGGGCCGTTTTTGTCCAACCTCAGCAGACCCGCCTTTCTCCATGCAGCTTGGCTGACACTGATATTAGCTGTAATAGCTGTGCCTTTGAATACAGTATTTGGACTTTGTGCTGCTTGGGCGATCGCCCGGCACAAATTCCCAGGACGCGCTTTAGTATTAAGTATTATTGACCTGCCCTTTTCAATTTCCCCAGTAGTTGCAGGATTGATGATTGTCCTACTCTACGGGCGCAATGGGTGGTTTGGCCCTTGGTTGCAAGCACATGATATCAAAATTATCTTTGCCTTTCCCGGCATGGTGCTAGCTACAGCGTTCGTAAGTATGCCTTTTGTCGCCCGTGAGGTTATTCCAATTTTAGAAGAGTTCGGCAAAGATCAAGAAGAAGCTGCTAAAACTCTCGGTGCAAACGATTGGCAAGTATTTTGGCGCGTCACCCTACCCAGCATTCGCTGGGGTTTACTATACGGCTTAATTTTGACAAATGCCAGAGCCATGGGTGAATTTGGCGCAGTTTCAGTAGTATCTGGCAACATTGCCGATCAAACCCAAAGCCTACCACTGTTTGTAGAGGACGCATACAAACAATATGAAACCGAGGCTGCCTTTTCTGCGGCTGTACTGTTGGCACTGTTAGCAGTAGTAACCTTAGTACTCAAAGAGATTTTAGAACGCAAAACCCGTATTAAAGATGTTGAATAAGTGATTGGCAACCAGGGAGATGGGGAGATGAGGGAGATGAGGGAGATGAGGAAGAAATAACTAATACCTAATCCCCAATTCCCCATTCCCCATTCCCCATTCCCCATTCCCAATTCCCAATTCCCAATTCCCAATATGGCTAGTGACAATACGCTTATCCATAAACGGATTCGAGTTAGAATTCCCAAAGACTATCACCAAGAACCTGTGATTTCTCGCTTGGTGTCCGACTACGGTTTGATTGTGAACATCACTGCGGCAATTCTAGGTGCCAATGCTGTCGGAGATGGTTGGTTTGACCTGGAATTGCAAGGAACAGAAGCACAAATTCAGAATGGATTAACCTATCTCCATGACTTGGAACTAGAAGTCTGGGATGACACCAAAATAGCTAATTGGTAAAAAAGAACCATCAAAAGACTTTTCACCCAGCCAGTAGTGGCATGACCGGACTAATTTAGTGCATAAATTTCTTCTAATATCTCTGTGTCTCTGTGTCTCTGTGGTTTATTAATGCACTATTTTAGTCCGGTCGCGCCAGTAGTCCTAACGCACCAAAAATCAGTCATGGTGAAGCAGCGCTCTTGGTAGGGTACGTTCTGGTGTGCCCCACGGTACTCAATAATTGTAAACTTATGTAAAAGTTCTATTTTTGGTCTATACAATGATTTCTCGTCGCACTTTTTTGGGCATATTATTTGCCACTTGTTTTGCTGTGATGAGTTGTTTGAATTTTGCCCCCAATGCTATTGCTTTGGGTGGTAAACTTCCTGCAATTAATCAACCAGCACCAGATTTTACCTTGCCAACCAACACAGGTAATGGCAAACTATCTCTATCTGATTTGCGCGGTAAGTGGGTAGTCCTCTACTTTTATCCCAAAGACTTTACCTCTGGTTGTACCATCGAAGCTCGTCGTTTTCAGCAAGATTTGCCGAAATACATAGAGAAAAACACTCAAATTATTGGCGTTAGTGCTGATGATATAAACTCTCATGCTGAATTTTGCGACTCCGAGGGGCTAAAATTTCCTCTATTGGCTGATACTACCGGTGCAGTCAGTAAACTTTACGGATCTTGGATTGGTTACGTATCTATGCGCCACAGTTTTATCATCGACCCCCAAGGCATCCTGCGCGAGACTTTTGTCAAAGTTAACCCATCCATCCACAGCACAGAAGTGCTAGCACAACTCGAAAAATTGCAGTCTTCAGCTTCCTAGAACACCAATTCAGTAATCCTGGAAGAACCTCTCCCCCTACCCCTCTCCTCGTAGGAGAGGGGAGTTTAGCTCCGAATGGCACGCTTGTTTAGTTTTATCTGTTGAGGCAAGCGTTCTTGAACTGGGGAACCGGGGGGTGCTGGGGGAGACAAAAACATAAATGTATTCTTGAGAAATAAAGTATTAAAAAATACTCTTTTCTCCGCCAGCCTCCCCAGCCTCCCCAGCCTCCCCAGCTTTCGAGCGTGCCATTCGTCCCAGTTTCTTCTATTTCATATCTAGCAAGCTTTTTGCCGTTTTTTAACCGTCGAACTCACGCTATTTTAGACTCTCTTATTGATATGATGCGTTTGCCCTGGGTTTAGACAGATTTTACATGAATAGTTGATCATATCTGTGAACCCGGTCTTACTTAGAATAAGAACGCTTTGTGTCTGGCACCACATGCCTTGACATAATTATTTTGTTTCATCTTAATTAAATAACCTTGAGAGTTGCATATGGCTTGCAATATAGTATGTCATTTGCATAATATAAGTTCAACCTAAACAGCAAGCAAACTAGATAGCACAGTATTAGAAACAATCAGCTATATCAGCTTCCATTGCTTACTTTGTTCATCTGCACAAAGTCATAAATTGCAATGGGAAAAACGAACTTACTCAATAATCTAAGTTGTAAAATGATTCAAATTTCAAAACTACCTTGGTTATTAGTTGCTGTATCTGCTTTTTGCAATTGCATCGGTAATATTTTGCTCAAGCAGTCACGTTTAGCAATCAATAATTCCAACTTTCTGATAACCATAGCTTCTCCCTGGTTTATCGCTGCTCTAATTTTTTACAGTACAGGTTTACTTTTATTAGGCAAGGCACTAGATCAACTTCCGATTTCTATAGTAGTCCCCACTTCTCAAGGAATTGGATTCATTTTGGTGACTTTTTTCTCCCACTGGTTATTTAACGAAACTTTGAACTTCAATCAGTTAATTGCAGTATCTCTTATTTTTGCAGGAATTATTATTATGACACGTTGATCATTTATCTGCACATTATTTTCAATCAAGACAGGCAATATCAATGCTCACTTTTATTAAGTCTATTAAAGTAAATAATATGTATTTAGAAATCAATAGTGCAAATAAAAAATTGATGCGAACTATAAAAAATGAGAACATCAAGAAGAATTATGATTAAAATAATCCCAAAAAAAGAAAATTTCTTCGATTAATAATATAGTAAAAAATAATTTGTTTAAATATGGCACACAATCCTAATGTTTTTTGATTACACAGTTAATTATAATTTCATATCTAATAAATCTTATAAATGTTAAAACACTCAGGTAATTACAATGACAATTATCAAAGGAAAAACAGTTATTCTGACAGGTGCATCACGTGGTTTGGGAGTATATATTGCCCGTAATTTAGCAAAAGAGCAAGCAACTATAGTTGGCGTTTCTCGTTCAAAATTAGGATTAGATAGAGTAGGTGAGCAAATCAAAGCTCTTGGTGGGAAATGGATAAGTATTCCCTTTGACATGAAGAATGTGGCAGAACTTTCTACTCTAGTGACCCAGATCAATGAAGTTGCAGGCCCAGTTGACATTTTAATTAATAATGCTGGTATAGAAATTTATCGCAATTTTGTAGATTATTCCCTAGAGGAAATGCAGTCAGTCGTGACAACTAATTTACTTTCTGTTATGGAAATAACTCGTTTATTACTACCAATTATGTTGAAACGGTGTAGTGGACACATTGTGAATATTGCTTCTGTAGCTGGAAAAAAGGGAGTTGCTTACAACAGCGTTTATTCTGCGAGTAAAGCTGGGTTAATTCTATGGACTGATGCTATACGCCAAGAATTAGCTGGTACTGATGTAAATATCTCGGTAATTTGTCCAGGATATGTCAGTAAAGTTGGGATGACTATTAATACTTCTATACCAGTACCCCAGCTTGCAGGTATCTCCACACCAACCAAAGTGGCAAATGCAGTGATTAAATCTCTTAAACAAAATCAAGCAGAGGTAATAGTTAATCAAAATCAGGTAACAGAAAGTTTGACTAAACTAATCTTTGTAATTGGACAAATCTATCCAGAATTCATAGATACAATTTATCGCCTGATTGGCGTAGTCAAACTTAACCAAAGGCGTGCAGAAAACTTGAACAGTATTGAAATACTGCCTAATCAAATTAAGAAACAGTTGAATAATACTGGTCTTGCGTAATATTGGTATGAATTGAGATGAATGCTTGTATGCAGACCAATTAGGCCTATTTTGTTATCGATTGTATATGCAGATTTGAATAGAAACGTAAACGCGCTGGCGTTAGCGAAGCAGTAGCGACGCAGAAGCGTCAGCCTCCTCGTACTTCTTCTCTACAGGATGCTACGCCAACAGAGAACTCGTTTCCTTGAACAAAGTTCCGATTCTTCCCCTCTGCTCCCTAAGCTACTATCTCTGAATGCAACTTGGTATGACCACCCCCAAACACACTTGCGGGTTCATTCGCAGCCGCCGCAACTCGGTACAAATCTCTGCAATAGAAGCGCTTGCTTGGCTTACCGGAATTGTCGCCCCCTAGTGCGTTCTCCTCATCTTCATCGGCCAAGTCATCAACTTCTAACTCATCAAGGACTGACTCTGACACAATTGTGTCACTCGATTTTTGCACATCGTCGGCGGCGGAAGAATTGCCCTCATGAGGGTCTGTGTCGTTAGGTGAGTCATCAAAAATATAGGCCAGCCTAACACAAGGCTTGAAATAGCTCTGTTATGTTTGTTTTGAGTGCTGCATGCTCCATGAGGCCACTTGGGGAGCCACTCCGCCCTTGATGGTTCCCCCCGTTGAAGGAAGTGGCGTCAAAGCCCAAGACCCTTCAGGTGACGCTCGCGCTTCTCGCTACCGCTGACGCTCGAATACACGGCTTAGCTGCGCTAACGCTAACGGAGTCCCCCAGACGCTCGGAAAGCGTAGCGTCTCCCCTTGGGAGAAGACACGGCTTAGCTGCGAAGATCGCCAGTCGCTCATGGGGGACTCGGGCCCCCCACAACCGCTTGTGAGTGGGGATTGGGGGAAGCCTCACTCTTGGCCGCGCTGGCTCACCAATTCCCAATTCCCAATTCCCCATTCCCAACTTTGATATTTGCGTAGCCCCTAACTGATTCGCTAGGCTATTGATATCGTGCTTTTTGTAAGGCGTGCTATGGATTTTGAAAGCGAAGCTACCGCCCCGACTGCTACAGACCAGATAGAATTTGCTCAGCCAGTGAGTGTTCGTAAACCACTGGAGTTATTACAAAATACTGAAGCCTTGCTACGCCGCCCCACCGTAGCAGCACTGACGCCAATCTTACCGCCAAATCTCAGCCACAAATTGCAAGTAGCTTCAACACTAGCAGATAATTCTTTGAAGGAACTTGCAGAAATTGATATTGAGCAAATTAGCGATTTTGAACTACGACCTGCAAGAATTTCTGTTGGTTTAAGCTTTGTTGGTTTTGGGGCGCTAATGATACTTGTGTTGCTGCTTTATTTACACACGTTACATGCAGAACTCAGTACAGTTGCACAGATTCGACATTTTTGGTATCAATATGTTTGGTTTGTCTGTTTGGGTGTCGCGGGCATGTTTATTTTAGGTCGAGAAGCTATGCGCCCTATTCCAAAACAGCCAAAAATCAAAAACCGTAAGGTTTTTTAATTCGTAATTCGTAATTCGTAATTCGTAATTCGTAATTCGTAATTCGTAATTCGTAATTCGTAATTCGTAATTCGTAATTAATACTCAAAACAGTTTAATAACTGTATTTCCACGACATTTGGTATAATTTTATATGAATCATGATGCTTTTATTGTTCAACCAGGTGCAAAAATTTCTTTGAAAAAAAACTATGACCCAGCTTATAAGATAGATTTTTCAGAAAAGATTGATGCCGGAATAAAATTACAAAAAGATATTGAACAAATAGCAAGGTATCAAGATATTCTCTATGCTCAAAATACTTATGCATTACTAATTATTTTTCAGGCGATGGATGCTGCTGGCAAAGACAGCACAATTAAACATGTCATGTCTGGTGTGAATCCCCAAGGATTTCAGGTATTTAGTTTTAAAGCACCTAGTGCGGAAGAATTAGACCATGACTATCTATGGCGAAATATGAAGGCTTTGCCAGAACGCGGTCGTATTGGCATATTCAATCGTTCATATTATGAAGAAGTGCTAGTGGCTCGTGTTCATCCAGAAATTCTCAAAAAGCAACAATTGCCTGAATATCCTCCAGGAAATAAAATTTGGAAACAGCGGTTTGAAGAAATCAATAATTTTGAAAAATATTTGGTAAATAATGGGATTATTGTACTTAAATTCTTTCTGAATGTTTCTAAAGCTGAACAGAAAAAACGCTTTCTTGCTCGCATTGACTCACCAGATAAAAACTGGAAGTTTTCAGTAAATGATGTCCAGGAAAGAGCTTTTTGGGATGATTATATGGAAGCTTATGAAGATGTTTTTAATAACACTAGCAGTTCCTGGGCACCTTGGTATATTATTCCTGCCGATCGCAAATGGTTTACACGCCTTGTAGTTGCCGATATCATCTGCACAAAGTTAGAATCACTCAATTTAAAATATCCCACAGTCAGTGAAGCAGATAAGCAGCGACTTATGGAAGCAAAGTATATGCTAGAACAAGAAAATTAAAAGGGATTGGGTACTGGGGATTAGGGATTGGGGATTGGGTAAGAGAAAAGGAAAAATGATGGAATTTGGCATGATTCAGAGCAAATTTTGAAATTTTTTCCCAGTCCCCAGTCCCCAGTCCCCAGTCCCCAATTTTTAATCATTAATCGCACCCCTGACCAATATCACCGTACTTTCTACACCAGAGGCGATCGCTTCAGGAATATTACCCTGAATTGCCTGTTGCAATAATCCTTCCCGCGAAGCTCCTAAAACAACAACATCGTAACCTTCAGTTTTCACCAAGTTAATCACACCTTCGGCAACTGAATTGGCTTGTACTGGCACAGCAACCACTGTACTAGACAGTTTGCGGCGACGCATGAGTTGGCGGATGGCTTGTTCTAAAACTGTCATATCTGGTTTGATTTCAGATGGCTTAAACACCTGTGTCAAGCGAATTTCCGCTTCATCGCCTAATGTCATCAAAGCGGGTAACAACTTCAGCGCCACCCTAGAATTGGGGCCTCCAGCCATTGGTAGTAGCCAGCGGTTAAATTGGGGAGTGGGGGGGGATGAGGAAGATGAGGGGGATGAGGTAGAATTTTCTCCCCTGCTCCCCTGCTCCCCTGCACCCCTGTCGCCCCTAATCCCCACTCCCTCCGGTCGCGGGGGCCCCGAGTTCCCCTGCACCCATGCGCCTAGCTTTACCAATACAACATCGCAGGTGGCTTGGCGAATTAAAGTGTCTACGACACTGCCAAAAATCCTACCAGGGGTAGATGTGTTACCTTTCCATCCCATCAAAATTAAATCTATGTGTCGTTCGTTGATTGTCTCTAAGATTGCTTGAGCAGCATCGTGAGCGACTCGAATCTGTGTATGCACTGGAATTCGCCACTTTTTCGCCAAAACTTCTGCCTGTCTGAGCAAGCGGCGACTTTTTGCTGTTCTGACTTGTGTTTCTGTGGGAGAACTGTGGCGCGATACCAACATTACTTGCACACACTCTATTTCATAATGGCGATCGCGGGCAATGGCTGCTGCCATTTGTAACAAAGTGGCTGCGGTTTCAGGATTTGCCACTGGTACTAATAATCTACCTCTACCAATGCTGGGCGATCGCGTTTGGTAAACTACATAAGAAGGTTCTGCTTGCAATTTTGGGCTAGCATGTTCACAATTAAGATGCTCTACTTCTGCGCGAATGATATCTGCACGGGTAATAATACCAATTAATTTCCTGCCTTCCACCACTGGTAAGCGGCTAATTTGATAGCGATCCAGTAAATACAGTACATTCCTGAGATTATGTAAAGGTGTTACCGTCACCGGGCTAGCAACCATAATTTCCCTCAACGGTGTATCATTAGGCAGGTTGCGATTGTGGATCTTGGTTAAATCCGATTGCGTCACAATCCCTACTAGCTTGGAGTCCTCAACTACTGGGAAGCCGCGATGATGAGAACGAGAAAATGCCTGCTTTGCTTCATCTAAGGTCATGTCTGCGTCTAGAGTTTCTACCTGTTGCTGCATGACATCTTTAGCAGTGAGATTTCTCAGTATGCCATCGCTAGGCGCTGCTTTAGCAATCACAATACCGTTCAATTGTAAAAGTTTATCATAAAGCGATCCCGGTGCTACTTTATCGGCAACTAAATAAGCTACTACAGACACAATCATCAAAGGCAGCACTAAATTAAAATCTGTAGTCATTTCAAACACAATCACAATTGCCGTGATTGGCACTTTAGAAACAGCGCTAAAAAAACCCCCCATTCCCGCCAAAGCATAGGTAGTAGGAGAACCCACTCCTAATAACTGGGACTCGCACACACCAACCAAGTGCCCTAAGCAAGAACCCAAGATCAAACTAGGAGCGAATAAACCTCCTGGTGCCCCGGAACCAAATGCTATAAGAGTAAGGATAAACTGAGCCACAAATACCATCACCGCCAAGGATGGATTTGCATTACCAGTAATTATATATTCGCGTAAACCAGTATTATCACGAAAATATTCAGGGAGTATTGCTACTACAATCCCGGAAATAAATCCAGCTAAAGCCACTTTTAGCGGCAAACTCACATGTAATTGTTTATAGCATTTTATACTTTTAACAATGCCATGATTAAACAAAGCACCTAGTAACCCTGCTAAGATACCCAACAATAGGAATAAAGGAATTTCTGGTAAAGAGAACTTGCTCTGGTAATTAAGTAATTGTAGGTTGAGTTCCAGACTATTGCCACCCAACAGCCGAGATACTACCCCACCAATGAAGGAAGCGATGATGGCAGTACCTAGGGTTATTCCAGATAAATCTTGAAGTAACTCTTCGACGATGAATAATACACCAGCCAGCGGGGCATTGAAAGCAGCTGCCAAGCCAGCACCAGCACCAGCAGCAATCATCTGCCGTCGATGATCTGGGGAAGTGGGAACCCAACGACTCATTCCCGCCGCCAAACTTGCCCCTACTTGCACGGTGGGGCCTTGCCTTCCTAAAGTGATGCCTGAACCTAAAACAATCATGGCACTAAGTAGCTTGACAATTGCTACCCGCCAGGATAAATTACTAGCAACATTGGCAAGAGTGGCTTTCACTTGAGGGATACCGCTTCCTGATGCCTCTGGTGCTAACCTTTGTACCAAAGCACCAGCCAAAAAACCAAAGACTAAACCCACCACTGGCAAGGCAAACCATGCTGGTAAAACGTGGGAAGTATGGACTCGCCATGTTCCTAACCATCCTGACCCTACTTTCAGGAATACCGCAGACAAAGCCGCCACCAGACCAATAATAGAAGCTTCTGCGATCGCTAAACCTCTTCTAGGTTGCAACCAGCTGCGAAAGCGCTGAGAAAGAACAGGAAGCGATATCATAATTAAAAATTAAAAATTAAAAATTAAAAATTCAATCAATTAAGCAAGTAAGCAAATATTGATTTTTGATCGCTTTAGACAATCAGCCCAAAACTTTGCATCTTCTTTCCCTAAACGCAAAAGTATTAGATAGAGTACAACCAAAAATTAGCACTCTATCAAGCTGCATATCATCAGCTTTAACACTTACATCATTCTATACAGAAATTTTACAATTTTTTAATTTTCAATTATTCCTGCCAGTAGTCGATAGTCCTTCTACTATCAAAGATGGAGTATAACAAGAACCGTTCCAATCGGCATCACTACCTAATTTCACCAAGTTTTTCAGGGCTGTGTAGATATTACCTGTAACCATGGTATCTTTAACACGCCCAATTACCTGACCATTTTGTACTCGGTAACCCAAATCAATATTGATGGAAAAGTCGCCAGAAATGCCATTGCCATTACCCAGCATCTGATCCACAATCAAGCCATCATCCATCTGTTGAATTAAGCCTGACAGTGATGTAGAACCAGGCTGGATGAGGAAATTAAATAAGCCAGGGGTAGGATAGCTACCCAAGCCAGGGCGAAAACCATTACCAGTAGTGCTAATACCTAGCTGTCGTCCGGTGGTGCGATCGCAGTAAAAATGCTGTAAAATCCCGTTTTGGATAAATACTAAACGAGTAGTAGGAGTGCCCTCGTCATCAAAAGGGCAACTGTAAGGGCCTTGTTCTGGGTCTTGGTAAAGGGTGAGGCTGGGTGAAATCACTGGTTTCCCTAGTCGGTCAGCCCAAGGGGAAGCAGCTTCCAAGACACGCTTGCCATTTAAAGCTGCTTGTGCAGTACCCCAAAGCATATCAGCCGCCTTAGAAGTGAACAAAATCGGTACACGACCGCTAGGCGCTGCGACATTTTCTCTCGCCCAAATTAACCTTTGTATAATTTGATGAGCTAACTTTTCAGGTTGTAAGGAATCTCGCTGAGTTTGTCCATCAGAAACACTTAAAAAATCATCGCCGCGTATCCATTCTGCGGATACATAGCAACTGAGAGTGGTGTCATTATAGTGACAATCTAAACCTTGACTATTGACAAGTCTAGTAGTTTCCACATCACATTCCCAGTCACTACTGCAAAGCACATCGGGATAGACTTCACGAATGAGTGCGATCGCTTCTTTGCCCCAATTGACCAACACCTCAATGGGTACAGCCTTACCCAAATCTGGATAGGATGGCTGAAAGTTACTGCCTAATTCCATCGGTTCTGGTTGATTGAGTTGACTCAAAGCTAAAGCGCGTTCTACCATCGCTCGTGCTGACACAGCACCATAAGCGACTGTGAGTCCCGGACGCCCATTTCGCCACAGCCGCAGTACTGTGCCTTCAGATTGGCTGGTTTCTAGCTGCTTAAGCCGATTAGCTTCAAAAAACACAGGTCGAGAAAGCGATCGCGACTGATACACCTCAGCTGCTTGCGCTCCCGATTTAATGGCTAGTTCCAGTAGCTGTTCTGCTAGTGTATCTTGTGACAAATTTTCTGCACCCATGACCCTTATAAATTGTCGATTTTGCGGAAAGTTTGAGCGGAGGAAACCTCCGATCAAAGCTTTTCAAGACGGATTTTAAACTGCGGACAAACGCAGATAATTATCCCAAATCATTGGTGCCTATCTGCATCTATCAGCATTTGATATTTTTGTAATGCAGATAGACGCAGTTAATTATCCCAAATCATTGGTGTCTATCTACAATTCATGGACGCAGAAATTTATCCCAAAATTACCAGCATGTATCACTCTGTATCAGTGGAAGTATGAAGTAGGAAGTAGGAAGTTATGAATAATGAAAGTAAGCCTATGAATCAGTTCAGAAGCTTGTATCCAATTTTTCTTCTGCTTTGAGCCTTCATCCTTTCTTCGGTCATCAGTACCCTCTGTTTACATACACTAATTTGGCAAAACTTTACGAGAGATTTACTTCTTGTAACAACCAAAATCCTGCAAAAGATTCTGCTTGCGGATCGGACTGTACGCCGAGAAAATGCACTCCGTTGGCTTTTTGTTTAGCTTCTTCAAAACCTCTGGCTTCTGCTAAAGTTTGTGGATTTTTGATATTTGCCAAAATCCAACTTTCAGTTACACCAGTTTCTAAAACTAATCTATCTCCTAGGCTAGTATCAAACTTCAAAAAAGCCAACTCCAAACCAGACATCCAACCTGCTATGGGCAATGCTCTGGGTGAGAAAATCAAAACACCAGGAATACGGGTTTCAGGAGATAATTGCGCCAACTCCAGGGGAAACGCTTCCCCAAAGCCAATGTCCCACTCTGACATTTCTGCAAAATCCGCAGCTTGTAAACTGACAAATACCCACTGTTTTCCTTCCAATGCATCTGGTAAACGTTGGGGTAAAGGTCTTTCCAAGCGTACCGAAGGATTAGTTCCCCCTTGATACCCCGCTTCTTGGGGATATACCTCTTCCATCCGCTGTTTCAGCCATTGGTTGAGAAACAAAGTGCGGCGGCTAGGTAAAGCAGGAATACCCGCATCTTGACAAGCTTTAGTAATCATGTTGTTCATTTGGCGACGGAAAAAGCGGATTTTGATTGGTGCTTCTCCCGCTTTGGTAATTGCCTCCTGCAATGCCGTCCGCAACCAAACCGAGTTTACCTGGGTGCTAGAACAATATTGAGCATAGCGAAACAAGGAATCTGTACTTGTCCCAACATTTAGAGGACTTTCGCAAATTAAGACTTCCCAAACTTTTTTTTGATTTTCGTCCAGAATTGGACGGGAGTAAAAATCGAGTTCCCAAATACTGCCCATGTAATGTATGTAAAAATCTGGCGACTTTATATTTTGCTGATATTCTCATCATAAAAGGCTATGGGCAGTGTCTACCAAATGCCGCGTTATGAGGCAGAAGGCAGGAGGCAGAAGGCAGGAGGCAGAAGGCAGGAGGCAGAAGGCAGGAGGCAGAAGGCAGGAGGCAGAAGGCAGGAGGCAGAAGGCAGGAGGCAGAAGGCAGGAGGTAAAAGTAAAAAATTATCCCCCTCATCCCCCTCATCCCCCCTCATCTCCCTCATCCCCCCATCTCCCCATCCCCCTTATCCCCCTCATCCCCCTGCCCCACCCTGCCCCATTAGTTAAAATGTGTAGTATCGAATGCCTGTAAGAGTTGGTTCTATGTCTCTGACAGTTCAAGACTTGGAAAAAATGCAGCACCAGTTTCCCAATTACCGTATGGAACTAGTCGAGGGGAATATCATTGTTATGAGTCCATCAGGATACGAGTCAGATGAAGTTGCAGCTGGTATGATTGCCCAGTTATATAACTGGGTTCGGCCTCGCAAACTTGGACGAGTAGCAGCTTCTAGTGCAGGATTTCGCTTGCCAAATTCTGATTTACGAGCGCCGGATGCATCATTTGTGTTTGCAGAACGCTTGCGTCGCAGTCCCAAGTCTTTCGCTGAGTTGGCTCCTGATTTGACAGTTGAGGTCAAGTCACCCAGTGATAATTTAGCAGAACTTCGAGCCAAAATTCGGGAATTTCTCGCTTTGGGAACCAAAGTAGGAATTCTCATCAACCCAGATGAACGGATAGTTGAAGTGTACTACTGTGGACAAGAAGCGATAATACTTCGTGATGGTGATATTTTAACAGTGCCAGAAGTGCTTCCTGGGTGGGAAGTGCAAATTTCTGATTTGTGGGCACCAGAATTTGACTAACACCAATTCGTAATTCGTAATTCGTAATTCTTAATTCAGAAAGCCAGATACAATCTGGGTTTTGGGGTTTGAATATGTTGTCATATTTTAGAGAATTGGTATAAAATTTTCAACAAATCGCGGCGTTAGTGTAGCGTTAGCGAGTCCTTCAGTGTCAAAGTTGCCAAGCAATTAAAAATGTGATTGAGGTTAAACCCAATACCAAATACCATTACCCCAGTCTCATTTAATTCTCTACTGCACCCAAAGCTTTTAGCGTTGCTATTTGCCCTGCTGTCAACCCTGTGACTTTGGTGATATTCATATCTTCGTAAGGTCTTTTGACTCTGAAAGTTTTGAAACACTTTCCTGTGTTGATATCCCAAAGCTTTATCGTTCCATCTTGGCTACCACTAGCTACAATTTTGCCATCGGGACTAAAAGCAACTGAGCAAACTCTGTTAATGTGACCCTGCAAAACTTTTAAACATTCACCAGTACTAACTGACCACAGCCTGACTATTTGATCATCACTGCCACTGGCTAAGGTGTCACCATCGGGACTAAAAGCCACTGACCAAACCCAATTACTGTGTCGATGTAGTACTTTGAGGCATTGACCATCACTAACTGACCATACCCTCATGGTTTTGTCATTACTGCCACTGACCAAAGTTTGCCCATCTGGACTGAATACCACTGACCTCACTGCTTGTGTGTGTCCCTGTAGAACTTTAAGACACTGACCGTCACTGACTGACCACAGCTTTATTGTTTGGTCATAACCGCCAGCAGCTAAAGTTTTTCCATCTGGACTGAATGCTACTGATGTGACTGCATCAGCGATCGCTTTGAAGCATTGACTATCACTAACTGACCACAGTCTCACGGTCTGATCATAACTGACACTGGCTAAAGTTTTTGCATCTGGACTAAATGCCACTGATAAAATTCCATCACTGTGTCCCTGTAGAACTTTGAGGTAATTACCCTTACCAACCAAGCAAAGCTTCACTGTTTGGTCAAAGCCACCGCTGGCTAAGGTTTTTCCATCAAAACTTAAAGCTACTGACCGTACCCTCCGACTATCTCCTTGTATAGTTTGGATACATTCACTATTTTTGAGTGACCAAAGTCTGATCATTTGGTCGCCACAGCCACTAACTAAAGTTTGACCATCTGGACTGAAAACAACAGATTCCACCGCATTAGTATATCCTTGGAGAACTTTCAGACATTGACCAGTACTGGCATTCCACAACCTCACCATTTGATCGAAACCACCAGTAGCTAAAGTTTGACCATCTGGACTAAATGCAACTGACCAAACCCCAGTTGTGTGTCCTTGCAGAACTTTAATACATTGACCTGTACTAACATTCCATAGCCTCACCCTTGGGTCAAAACCGCCAGTAGCTAAAGTTTGACCATCTGGACTAAATGCAACTGACCAAATTCCTTGTATGTTTTCTTCGATAGTCTTGAGGCACAGACCAGTACTGACATTCCATAGTTTGATTGTTTGGTCATTACTGCCACTAACTAAAGTTTGACCATCAGGGCTGAATGCTACTGACCTAACTTGGCTTGTGTGTCCCTGTAAAACTTTAATATTTTGACCAGTAGCGGCATTCCATAGTCTAATTGTTTGGTCATTACTGCCACTAACTAAAGTTTGACCATCAGGGCTGAATGCTACTGACCTAACTTGGCTTGTGTGTCCCTGTAAAACTTCAAGAAGTTGACCAGTAGTGGCATTCCATAGTCTAATTGTTTGGTCATCGCTGCCACTAGCCAGAGTTTGACCATCTGGGCTAAAGGCAACTGACTGGACTCTATCACTGTGCCCTTCTAAGGTTTGCAGGCATTGACCGCTATTAATTGACCAAAGTCTCACAGTTTGGTCATCGCTGCCACTAGCTAGAATTTGACCATCTGGGCTAAAGGTAACTGATCGGACAAAACCCCTATGACCTTTAAATGTTAAAATTTGTTGACCATTCTCAACTTGCCATAAATAAATCTCCCTGTTAGCACCAGATGTCGCTAAAATTCCATCAGGACTGAATGCTAATTCAAAAATACTGGCAAAAGTATCAGTAAAAGCTGATTTATTCAGGGCAGAATGAGCGAAATTGACATTTTGTAAATTCGCTCCTTTTAAGTAGGCTTGCCAAACTGTCAAATTAGAAAAATCATATTGATTTAAATTAGTATTTAAATAGCAAAATAAATTTAAAATATTGCCGCCTGCATAGCCTACACGACGTTGATATTTATTTCTTAATTGGGAGTGAATTTGGCTTAAAGAATTTTCAATTACTTGGTTGCTGCCCAAAAGTATCAGTAATCTCTCAATCACTGGTTGTATAATCAGGCGAATCTGAGCTTCTCTAACGTAATCTTTTGCAGTTGCTTTCATCAAAGCATAGCGGTTCAAAAATTCTAGTTCACTGCTGATAATGTTTTCACAGGCTTCTACAATTAATCTATCAGTCAAATATTCCATAACTACTGGTTGCAGCGTGAAAAATGCAGCACTTTTTTCAATTAGCGATCGCCGCACCAAAGACTGCAATGCTTCGACGAAATCTGCCTGTGATGTCAGTGATAAAATATCCTCTCGTAATTCTGACATGCTTACAGGCTCACGATTAATCGCTAGCCAATACATAATTTCTCTTTCTAAGTCTGACAAGCGATCAAATTGCTGGTCTAAAAGCTCACGAATTCCACCAAAAACTACAGTATTGTGGCTGAAAAATTCAGAAATACTGCCATCAAATATTTCTTGAATTGTAGTCGAGATTATTTTTAATGCTAGTGGGCTGCCTTTATAAAAGTCAATGATTTGAAGTTGTTCTGCTTCTGTTCCCGCCAGTCCTTTAGACTGTAAAATTGCTTCGCCATCTTGGGATTTTAATCCAGTAAGCTGTAAAGAACGAACTGGTAGTGTTTCTCCTTCCAATGCTGCAATTTCTTGAGGTTTTTCCCTACTTGTGAGGATTAAACAGCTTTGATGAGATGTGCCACCGATGCGTCTGAATAGTTCACCATATTCTGCATAACCTTCTCGATATTGCCCTGCACGCTCACCGCCTAATAAAATTGACTCGGCATTATCTAGTATCACTAGACAACGTGAAACCCGAAGATAATCAATGAGTAGTGAAATTCTCTCTCCTACTGCTGTTGGTAAATCGCCTTGCTGGTGAGACAGAAAATCGATTAAATCTGCGAGTATTTCTTGTATTGGTGGGGCATTTCGCAAACTCCGCCAGATCACATACTCAAATTGCTCCTGAATCTGTTGTGCAAGTTTGATAGATAGAGAAGTTTTGCCAATTCCCCCGATCCCCAAGATTGTTACCAAACGACAACTTTCTTGTATCACCCACTTTTCCAGTTTGGCAAGTTCTTCAGTACGCCCATAGAAAACAGAAACATCTACCGCCTCACCCCAATCTTGATGATGCTTGGTAGTTAATAATACTGGCGCAAGAGAGTCTGTAGGTGATTTCGTTAGCTTTTGCGGTGGTTTTTCTGCAATTGGTGGTTCTTTTTGGTTTCGCTTTTGGATATAGTCCAACACCTGGACTATACCAGCGATAATACCGACTACACCTGCAATAATTGTGAGGGGATCCATGTTGAGCGAGTTGTACGTATGGTGGCGTTGTTCTGAATTTAACACTTTGCTCAACGATCGCCTTTAAACATCAGAAAAAAATTTAACAAGATAGCGATCGGGAATAGGAAACAATGTAGATGAAATATTTAAATATCAATTACAAAGGCTGATAGACATCCCAATATGAGCTACTGCCTCAATCCCAGTTGCGATCAACCTCTCAACTCTGATGGTGTAGAATTCTGCCAGAGTTGTGGGGCAAAACTCATACCCTTGCTGCGAAACCGCTATCGCATTATTCAGCCACTGGGAGGTGGGGGATTTGGTAGAACTTTTTTGGCAGAGGATGAAGACAAGCTCAAAGAACATTGTGTTGTCAAGCAGTTAGTACCTCAAGTTACAGGAACCAGCGCTTTACACAAAGCTACTGAGCTATTTCGAGAAGAAGCGCGGCGTTTGCAACAGTTAGGGGAGCATCCTCAAATTCCCACCTTGTACGCTTATTTTAGAGAAAATAACTACCTGTATCTGGTACAGCAGTTAATCAAGGGAAAAACCTTGCGACAAGAGTTGAAAGAGCAAGGAATGTTTAGTGAAGACCAGATTTGGGAAATCTTGAGTGAATTATTGCCCGTTCTCAAGTTTATCCACGAACATCAAGTAGTTCACCGTGACCTCAAGCCAGAGAATATCATTCGTCGCTCCTCTCAAGATATTGATTCCCCTAATCCCAGCACACAAAAGGCAAATCTAGTGCTGATTGATTTTGGAGTTGCCAAGCAGTTAACAGAAACTTCTATGGAGCATACAGGAACTAGTATCGGTTCCTACGGCTATGCCTCAATGGAACAGATGAAGCATGGCTTTGCATATCCAGCTAGTGACTTATTTAGTTTGGGTGCTACTTGTTTTTATTTATTGACAGCAATTCCTCCATACCATCTTTACATGGAAGAGGGTTATAACTGGGTTTCGCACTGGCAAGAATATTTGCCCTCTCCCATATCTGCAAATTTGCAGCAGGTGTTAGACAAGCTGTTGCAAAAAGATATGAACTATCGCTACCAGTCAGCAGATGAAGTTCTACAAGATGTACCACGTCAGCCAAAACAAGCAGCAGTTACACAGGGAATGGCTGTAACACCTTTGCCATCAAGGATTAGCCTGAAATCATCTGTTTCCCCCAAGACTGTCATTCAACCGCAAATCCTATTACCAAAAAAAACTCTATTGGCAGGTGCTGGTGCTATTGTTGTGCTTTTAGGGATGGGAGGATATTTACTATATCGACAAAATTTACCTCTGACTGGACATTTAAGTGAAGTGAATGCCGTCGCTTTTAAACCAGTTGTGGGCAAGTCTGCTTCTTTTGAGGCAATATTTGCTAGTGGCAGTGATGACAAGACTGTTAAACTTTGGAATTTACCCCAAAGGCGAGAAATCCGCACTTTCAAAGGGCATTCAGACTGGGTTTATGCTGTGGCGATTAGTCCAGATGGTCAAACTATTGTTAGTGGCAGTAAGGATAAAACCATCAAAGTTTGGAATCTCAACACAGGACAGGAAATCCGCACTCTGACGGGGCATAAAAGTTATGTAAATTCTGTGGTAATTAGCCCTGATGGTCAAACTGTTGTCAGTGGTGGTTATGACAAAACCATCAAAGTCTGGAATTTAAACACAGGACAGGAAATACGCACCCTAACAGGGCATTCAGGAGAAGTTTTATCTGTAGCCATTAGCCCAGATGGTCAAACTGTTATCAGTGGCAGTACAGACGACACCATCAAAATCTGGAATTTGAACACAGGCAAAGAAATACGCACCTTGAATAACCATTCAAGTGATGTGAATGCCCTTGCCATTAACCCAAATGGTCATTTATTGGTGAGTGCTAGCGATGACAAAACCATTAAACTGTGGAATCTGAAAACAGGTAAGCAAATACGCACCCTGACAGGTCATACTGCTGATGTGAATGCGATCGCATTTAGCCCCAATGGTGAAAATGTCGCCAGTGGTAGCGATGACAAAACTGTTAAAGTCTGGAATCTCAGTACAGGTTTGGCAATACACACCTTTAACAAGCATACCGCTGAGGTTTTTGCCGTTGCTTACAGTCCCGATGGCAAAACACTAATTAGTGGCAGTAAAGATAAAACTATTAGAATTTGGCATTTATAGCAAAGTGCTGAGTGCTGAGTGCTGGGTGCTGAGTATTGAGTGCTGAGTGCTGAGTATTGAGTGCTGAGTGCTGTATATCTGACTTTCTTAATTAATAATTACGAATTACGAATTACGAATTACGAATTACGAATTACGAATTACGAATTACAAATTACCTAACTAATTTAGCTTTCTCTCCACTCCCCCCAACACAGGAACGGTAGAATAGTGCTTATTTTCTGAGGTTTGCGAGAAAAACCATGACGATGCATCCTACTCTCCAACGTGCATTTACTAACCGCCGTGTTTTGAAAGTGATCAGCGGTTTGAATAACTTCGATCGCGATCGCGTCGCTGCTATCATCAAAGCTGCTGAACTTGGCGGTGCTACTTTTGTCGATATCGCCGCTGATGCCGATTTAGTCAGGTTGGCTAAAAACTTGATAAATTTACCAATTTGTGTATCAGCAGTCGAGCCAGAAAAATTTGTAGAAGCTGTGGCAGCTGGTGCAGATTTAATTGAAATCGGGAATTTCGATAGTTTTTATGCTCAAGGACGCCGTTTTGAAGCTGCTGAAGTATTGGAGTTAACTCACCAAACCCGCGTTCTGCTCCCAGAAATTACTTTATCTGTCACCGTTCCTCATATTTTGGAACTAGATCAACAAGTACAGCTAGCAGAAGAACTGGTTAAAGCTGGAGCCGACATTATTCAAACTGAAGGAGGCACCAGCAGCCAGCCATCTCATTCTGGTAGCCTGGGATTGATTGAAAAAGCTGCTCCTACCTTGGCAGCAGCTTATGAAATTTCCCGTGCAGTATCAGTACCAGTATTATGTGCTTCCGGTATTTCTAGCGTCACAGCACCATTAGCGATCGCATCTGGTGCTGCTGGTGTTGGTGTTGGTTCTGCCATCAACCAACTCAACAGCGAAGTAGCAATGATTGCTGCTGTCCGTGGTTTAGTAGAAGCGTTAGCGACAACAAGAGTGCTGAGTGCTAACTAAGTGCTGAGTGCTGAGTGAGGGAGATGAGGGAGATGAGGGAGATGAGGGAGAAATAACTCCCAACTCCTAACTCCCAACTCCTAACTCCTAACTCCTAACTCCTAACTTCTTTCAGTGCATAAATCACTTGGTCTTGCTGTTGAGTTGTCAATTCTGGGAACATTGGCAAAGATAAAACCTCATAACAGGCTTGCTCTGCTACTGGTAATTGTCCTGGCTGATAACCTAGATTTTGATAAACTGGCTGCAAATGTAAAGGATGGGGGTAATAAACCATTGTATTTACCCCTCGTTCTTGTAATTGACTACGCACTGAGTCTCGGTATGTGGTGCCAGAACCGTTGCGGCCCTTACTGGAAACGCGAATGGTGTATTGATTCCAGACAGCAACGCCTCCAGCTAATTCTTGGGGTGCAATAATCCCAGGAATTTGACTGAGGAACTGCTGGTAATAAGCAGCGATCGCTTGCCGTTGACTATTCCATTTATCAAGATAACGCAGCTTAATCTGCAAAATAACCGCTTGTAATGCATCCAAGCGGCTATTTACACCAATTTCCTCGTAGTAGTAGCGATTTTTCTGTCCATGCTCCTTGAGTACTCGCAGTTTAGCAGCCAGCTGCGGATCATTGGTTGTGATTGCTCCTCCATCGCCACAAGCACCTAAATTCTTGGTAGGGTAAAAACTAAAGCAGCCCACATGTCCAATGCTGCCGACTTTTTGATTTCCCCAACTTGCTCCTGTAGATTGAGCGCAATCTTCAATTACTGCTAAATTGTGAGACTGGGCGATCGCCATCAGCGCTGTCATATCTACAGGTTGTCCAAACAGATGCACCGGAATAATGGCTTTGGTTCTGGGTGTCACTGCCGCAGCTACTTGCTGCACATCAATATTAAATGTGGTGGTGTCTATATCAACAAAAATCGGCTTTGCACCCACGGCGCTGATTACCTCAGCAGTCGCTACAAAAGTGAAGGGCGTAGTAATAACTTCATCTCCTGCACCAATTTCTAAGGCTCGTAGCGCCAAAAAAAGTGCATCAGTACCAGAGTTACAAGCTATACAATGATTTACGCTATGATATCTAGCAAACTGTTGTTCAAAGCCTTCAACCAAAGGCCCACCAATATAACGCCCAGAAGCCAAAACCTCTAAAACGGCTGCACTTACTTCTGCTTCGATAGTTTCGTATTGTTGCTTGTTATCAAATGCTGGAACAGAATTTACGCTTTGGATCATGTGTTTTGATTTTATTTAAAGTGGGGACTGGGGACTGGGGACTGGGGACTGGAGACTGGGAGGATTATGAACGGGGATTCAAACCCCGCCCAAATCCTGTAAAAACATTTACCCAGTACCCAATACCTAGTCCCCAGTCCCGGAGCGGCGTTCCTCCCCAACCAATTAAAAATCACAGTTGGGGACTCCTCGCCGCGACTTGTTGAAGATACAAAGGATGCACTTCGACTGTCAATTTTTGCTGATTGAAGTGTTTCTCAAAAAGCTTTGAAAAGACTGTCGCTTTGGATACACATCAAAAAAGGTTGTTGGGGAAGGCGAAGGAGTGATACATATCAACCAGGATCTAACACCTCAAATTAAAGTTCCGCAGAATGGGGCATAGGGCATAGGGCATAGGGCATGGGGCATTGGTTATTCTTCCTTATCCCCCTCATCCCCCTCATCTCCCTCATCCCCCCTGCTCCCCTGCACCCCTGCTCCCCTGCACCCCTGCTTCCCCTTCCCCTTCCCCTTCCCTAGGAGTTAGAAAACTTATGCAGGATTTGATCAAACTGGATTTAGTTGATTTGGGTATTGCTGTGGCATTGATGGCGATCGCGATCGCTTTATCTGCCTGGGAAAAATTGGGGCTAGAGTTAAATTTAGCCATCGCTACCGGGAGAACTATTCTACAACTACTCGTATTAGGATACGTTCTAGACTTCATCTTTGCTTTGGACGACGCTTGGGCGGTTTTGGCGATTTTAACAATCATGCTGACGATTACGGCGATTGTCGCACGAAATCGCATCAGTCAAAAAATTCCCTATGTATTGCCTTTGGTATGGGGGGCAATTTTAATTAGTACTGCTTTGACACTGGTTTATACCAACTTGTTAATCATTCAACCAGAACGGTGGTATGAACCTAGATATTTAATTCCTTTAGCTGGCATAATGTTAGGCAATGCCATGAATGCAGCTGCGATCGCTGGAGAACGTCTTGTTAGTATCATTAACACCTCGCGTTTAGAAATAGAAACTCACTTGAGTTTAGGTGCAACTCCCCAACAAGCAGTTAGCCAATACCGCAAAGAAGCCATCAGAGCAGCATTGATTCCCACTTTAAATCAAATGATGCTCGTAGGTATGGTCGCCCTACCAGGAATCACCACAGGACAGTTACTAGCGGGAGTCAAACCCCTCGATGCTGTCTCCTACGAAATTTTAATTATCTTCATGGTTGCTGTTGCTAACTTATTGACAACAGTTTTAGTCACTAAAGGCTTGTATCGTCAATTTTTTAATTCCGCCGCCCAGTTGGTCAGATGATTTCAACACCCCCAGCACCTTCAAAATCTCCTGAACCGATGCTTTGTGTTGCTCTATCTCCTGAACTCGACGGGGGCGATCGCTTCGTTATCCAGATTGAACTATAACCCTAGTAAAGACTCACAGCGATCGCAAATATCCTCTAATAACAGCCCAAGTTAAAAACGGCAGGGTTGTTGGGGCTGTCTGTTTCTCTACACCCCACACCCCGCCCCAACGGGGCTTGGTTAAAAAGAGCCAGTCGTGTGTTTTCCCGACTTGAACGCCAGTTCGTTCAAGTCGGGAAAACGTGATTTTTGACTATTGACTATTGACTGCCATCACAGAAAATATGTGTGCCAGTTGCATAAGTCCTGATTTAACGACACTGGCGATATTTGATGTGATAAACCAAACCACGGTGAGCGAGGTCAAAGGAGTCAACAGTCGCCATCCCTTGACCATTGGCGGTCATGGCAGCATTCACCCGCATATTGACACTATCGCCACAGCGTGACCAGACATCAGCTAAAGTCACTAATTGGTCTCTAACGTTGTAGTCGCTTTCGCCTCTAAATGTCCTAGAAAAAACAGGGCCACGCTGACCAGCAAAAAAGTACTCCGCTCTTAGTCTCCCAGTTGTGGAGGGAGCAACGTACCCTCGATAGTCAGCATCGTAAAGGGAAATTTGAAAGCCTTGGGGAACTTTAATCGGAATGCTCAAGTTACAGCTTTTGCGCCTTTCCGATGCCTTATTCCCCACAGCAATAAACTGATCAAATAGGATAGTTAGCTCTTGGCCATCGGGACTGACGCTCACAGCAGCAGATCCTTCTGGGCAACCATTACCACCATATTCTGCACCTAAAATTTCAACTTTGTCGTTAGCAAGGGCGGGGCCGACAGAAGCTGTAATCAGTGTTGCTGCTGCCAAAAAAGCTTTGACCAAGTTGATAGATGTTGTCTTGAAGTTTCGATTATTCATTACTCACCTAACCTGAGTATTGTGGATAGTGTTAGATCCAAATCTGCTTCAATTAATTCCGCAAAATTTATCCTTATTTTTTTTTGGACAAACTATATTTATTTCCAGATGTTGAACTATGTATAACTTATAACTATTCCTAGAGTTAGTAGCGTTAAAATGCATCTAATGACAGCTTATTTATAGTCAAATAACCAACACATTCATGAGTTTGTTAACTTATAGTTAATAAACTGCATTTGTAGAGTATATAAATTATGCATTTAACTATAAAAAGGCTATTATTACTTAGCTTCAGCCATTATTTACAATTCATTTTCATCAATATATAGGCTGATATGGTTTACTGAACTACATTTATATACTGAAGTTCAGTAAACTTAAATTTAAGTAATTGTCTTATATAATTATCTCAATATAAATCAGTATATTGAGCCAAATAAACATGATAATTGAGTACGAAAACTGTATAAATAAACAACATTTTCGTACTCACTAAATCAAAGACTCAGCAGTTGACAATTAGTGATAGTTTATCCACTACTTAATTCTAATTTTTGGCTGAGGAATTTTTAGTCAAGCCTTTAATATTCAATACGTACTTGCTTAAGGACTAAAATTTTTCTGTTGTGTTCCCGCAAAATGGTAGTAAGCGATCGCGTTGAGATAACCTAAGCCAAACAAATATTGCATAATCACTGGTGTACTCCTAGGTCGAAGCAAGCTAGCAAGAGGTCTTTCCCAGGAGAAAGCCGTTGACCGATGACAGTCATCAGACAACACAATAAATAGATATACAATCTCTATGTAGAACAGCTTATACCATTTCCATATGAAGACGCATAGAAAGAACCCCACCGCCTGCGGCACCTACCCTTGGCAAGGGGAGGTTGGGAGGGGTCAAAATAATATGCAGCCTCACAGAGAATTGATATTATGAGTCTTTTTTGTCTAGTTCACGGTGCCTTCCAAGGTACTTGGTGTTGGGATTTGCTAATTCCCTACTTAGAAGCGCAGGGTCACAAAACCCTAGCAATGGATTTGCCAATTGAAAGTGCATCTGCTACTTTGTCCCAATTTGCGGATACAGTAATTCAAGCGTTGCCAAAAACTGATGCTGATATCGTGCTAGTTGGTCACTCAATGGCTGGTACCATAATTCCTTTGGTTGCCGAAGCGGTAAAAGTGCGTCAACTAGTGTTTGTGTGTGGGCTGATTCCGTATCCTGGAATCTGTACACTCGACCAATTTTCTCATCATGTTGATGCTGATACGCTCAAATCATTCAATTACCAGCCAAAAGACCCAAGTATACTTGAACAGTTCTACGATGAGCCTGATATGTATGAACCGGATTCTGTAGGAAAAGATTATACCGACGAAGCAGTGTTAAGGCATTTTTTCTATCATGATTGTCAACCGGATGTAGCACAGTGGGCAATCTCGAAAAGTCGTCGGCAAGAATCTATGGCATATATGTTGGAAACCAATCCTCTCAAAGCCTTGCCAAAGGTTGAGCGTAAATATATTGTTGGTATCAATGACCGAATAATATCTCCTACATGGTCACGTTACGCTGCACGTAAGCGCTTAGGTACCGATGCCATCGAACTACCTTCGGGACATTGCCCTCATTTGTCTTGTCCTGACCTGCTGGCCTCAGTATTGACTATGGGGAGTAGGGATTAGGCAGTAGGGAGTCGGGAAAGAGTTTTTTGTTTCTCACATTTACTTAACGTGAGTTCGATGAGTACTGTTATGACCTCTCCCCCAACCCCTCTCCTACCTTGAGAGGGGGGTAAAAGAGTAATTTTTTCGTTGTTCCTCCCTCGCCTTAATGGAGAGGGAGGTTAGGAGGGAGAGGTTTGTCGAACTCACATTTACTTATCCCCTTTTGAGTTTGGGCTGATTGTTGCCATAGCGAAAAGTATTGTCAAGCGATCGCTATTTTAAAAGGTTAAACTCCTAATCCTCTCCAAACACTAGAATGGGAGTTGATGTTCTCTAATAGCTAACGTGTCAGAATCTTTGCCATTGCGCGATCGCTATCTCGCCCTCATCGACGAAATCATACAACTGACTCTCCAGGGCAAAATTAGCTCTGGAGAAATGGTGTATCAAATGTTGCAAAAGGGGCTGACTTCCGGCACGGGGGAAGTATTTGAACTGGCTTTGAGCGATCGCTTCAATACTATCCAAAGCCTAGTAGACAATGAAAAAGATGAACTCAAAAAAGCCAAGGCTACTCGCAGTTTGAGGGCTATTAAGACGATCCAAAGTCAATGGCAACGTTATGGAGAACAAAACAAAGCCACAGAAGCGATCGCCACGGCTGCTAGAGAAATTACCACAGCCGAGGCTAATGAGCGTCTAGCTACATTCTTACGTTTTACTGACCCAAATCAGAAGCAGCTATTGAATGTCCAACAACTACAGCAGTTGTCAAAAGCTTTACAACAATTCGCGCTCATCAATTCAGATTTACAGCAAATATCACAAGGAATTTCCCGTGGTTTAGCAGCTTGGCAGCGACTACAAGACCATTTGCTTGACTGGATGTATGAGCAAAATCGGCAACTGGGATTTGGGGGTGTACCCGGAGAAAGTGGCCCTTGGGCAATTTGGGCCAAGGAAGTTAAAAGTGACTTACCCCAAGCGCTATTTCGCACCTTGGCAATGGAGCAATCTGCAATCGAATTTGCCCAACAGCAAAGTAATATGACTCTGGGCGACTGGGTAGAAATGGCATTAATTCTACAGTATGTGCAACGGGGGTTAGTCAATTGGTTTGACCAACAAGCCTACAATATCCAAGCAGGCTCAAAGTTGTCGATTTCGACTTACTTAACCTTTGCTGTCATTTGGAGTCAGTTAGCAAGCGGTTTTCATAGCACAGCAACGGTGTACAGTAATGGAGCTTCGCAAATTATGCTGCAAATTCTGCGAACCTTTGCTCTGCGTCCCTACTTTCCCCTCTACGGTGGGATTTTCGCTTCTTTTTCTGGTACTTATTTGCGGGATGCCCTAGATTATTTAGATGAACCGCTGCGGCAAGTGGAGAAAACCCAAGAAAAAGCGCGAATATTGACACTTTTAGGTTATTCTCAACGTGCCTTGGGGCAATATCAGCGGTCAATTGAATTTCATCAGCAGGCGTTGGAGATAGCCAGGAATGCAGGCGATCGCCCCTGTGAAATCGCCAATTTCAACCATCTTAGCCGCACTTACGTGCAAGAACAAAATTATACTGAGGCGATTAATTATAGTCAGCGGGCATTGATTTTGAGCCGGCAAGCAGGCGATCGTACAGGAGAAGCCAATGCACTGGTTAATTTAGGTTACAGCGAAGTGATGCAGGCGCAAAAGCTGGAACAAGTAGAACCAGAAATCTATGAATCAGCAATTAATTATTTAGAACAAGGTTTAAAATTATCAGAACAATTAGGTGATATTCAAAGTAAAGCTTTATGTTGCAGTAGCTTAGGCATTGCTTATTTAGTGACTAAAGAACCGCAATCAGCAATTCCATATTTAGAAAATGGCTTTAAAACAGCACAGATTTCTGGTGATTTATACCTCCAAGGACGAAATTTAGCTTACTTAGCAGAAGCTTATTATCAACTGCTAAACTTTGAAAAAGCTGTTTACACTGGCAGTCTGGGAATGTATTTTTTAGAGCAAATTGCCTCTAGTGAATGGCGACAACCAGCAGGTTTACTGACAATTTTACAAGGACAAATAGGGACAGAAGCCTTTCAGAATTTATTACAGCAAAATCAACCGAAAATCAAATCAATTATTGGTGTAGATGGTTACGATCACATTCCGCAATTGTTAGAAATCTACAAGCAAGATATGTAATATGGAAATTATAACTATAGCAGTCGCCAGTAGTGTTAGGACATCAACAGATAATAAAACCTAGACACAAAAAGACTTTTCACCCAGTCACCAGTCCCCAGTCCCTAGTCCCTAGCTATAATTAACCGGACTTGATATTATTTAGGCACTTACCAGTAATAAAATCCCCAGCCCTGCATTTTGCCTTTCAAGTAGAGCGCCCAGAATCATCGGGTTTAGGAAAAATGTATTTGATAGGGCTGGAGATTTTATTTTTTGAATTTCCTTCAGGTATACCTACATCAAATATGGGTACTAGTTTCCTTCTGGGAGCTACCTATTACCTTTATATACCACTGTAGTGGAATCAAAGAATTGATCTTGGGAAATACTGCCCGGTTGAGTTCCTTGTATCTTTCTCAGGGCTACAGAATTGCCTTTTTTGTAGATATAGCGAAGACCATCGAGTTTACCTTCTTTTCTGAGTTTTTCCCAGTCAGCCCCATTGATTTTGACGGAAACAGTTTGACCGCAACCGTTGAAGTACATATCGTTCGTAATCGTACCTCCAGACCAACCATGAAAAGCAAGAGGTTGTTCCCAGAACACTTGCAGAGTAGTAGCCACGCCTGTATTTAACGTTTGTTTACAACTACTACTAGCAGCAAATGCTACTCCTTGACCTAGTGACAGGCTTAAAAATAGTGCGAACAACAGCGCAATGACAATTTTTTTCATAATCAAAATTCACCTTTTGAGAAAACTACAAAATGCGAAACATTAACCAAGCAAACGGTTAAAAATTAGTTTCACCACTATCGCTAGGGTCGAATTCAGTGCTGGGACTGGTTTGACGTTCAATATCCCAAATGATGACATCACCGTTATTGACAACAGCTGTGTCAATTCCTTGCTCACTGAGTTCGTCGTTAATTGACAAAGCCCAAAACTCATCTGCTTCCGCTTGACTATCACCAATTTTGGTGACGATTTCTCCGGAACCATCAATATTCCCTGTTTCAAATTTGAAAGATGGTTCCATTTGTGCCGCATTGAGCATAGCTGTACGGACGGTTTCGCCTTCAACCCACGGTACTTCCTCTATGTTGAAAATCACTTTTTTGTCATCAAATACAAGTATTGTGACATCACCTTGCGTCGCTGAGGAATCTGCAAGTGCTGGACTGATTGCCAGTAACAACACTAACACTGTTACGGCTAAAGCTTTGAGTATTTTCATTAAAGACTCCGTTGTTCAATTTTCTTAGTACCATCTATCTTTAATTATTTTGGGATACCTTGAATCAGCCCAATAACAATTAAAGATTTGATGTGACAAAAGTTGTTCATAGTTTTTAGTTCACATGAACATAGCAATATTTTTTCAGGCTGAAAACAAAAAAACAAGGACAGTTAAGACAGTTAAGACAGTTAAGCAAATCTTTATTAAAATTTTATATTTTATAGGTTTAATATTTCTTACTTTTCCTACTTTTCTTACTTCGACAAATTGAGGACTTACACAACTGGCACTTTAAATAAAGGTTAGGCTTGTCAAAAGCCTATAATCAAGAAGAGGCAGTGCGTTCAGTCGCCAGACAGACGCGCACAACTGCCGTTCAAAAATTAAAGTTTTTTGCACTATTGACTATTGACTGCCTCAACTAAAAATTTATGAAACTTGCGTAGTTTTGAAATTATTCAATTTCCTCACAGCGAATTAACAACCTTTCCATAGCTTCTGCTAGAGAAATCAACTCTGTCCAAGAAGAACCACTAACTAAATTTTGAGCGTGAGCTAATCGATTTCGCAACTGTTCGGCAGATTTCAAAAAGCGTTCACCAAACCGCTTCGATTTGAGTTCAAGTTTTTCTAGCAGTTCTGGTTGATTTAAAACCAACTCTCGTTTATCACAAAACTGGAGGTAGTCTAACAAATCTGTTGCTTCGTTTCTTTGCTGACTCTCTCGCCATAGTTTTTGTGCAACCCCTAAGCGTTCAGGTTTGAGGACTTTTTGCCAGGAATCTTGCGGATAATAAAGTCGCACCAACCGCAGCAAATTCATTTCTAAAAGTGTCACTAAACCAAATAGCAGCATTCGTGCGGGTGCTTTTTGCAAATCACCACAGGTAACAATGCCACTTACTTGATTGCAGTCTAAAACAAACAATCGTGGAGTTTGTTGCAAAATAGGTAACAACTTGATCAAAGGGGTGGAAATGGCAATGAGTTCTTTGGGATGAAACACCCGTTGAAAATCACTGCACTTACCAGATTTTGCTTGCATCAAACTAGAGCGTTCGATGTAGCCTGTAATAGTATCTCCCGTTTCAATGCCAACAACATCAAAATCCTGTGTCTGCATCCAATGCAGCACTTTTGTAACCTCTGCCTCCGCTGGCACAGCTTTGAGTGATTCTGCCACATATTCAATGGTGATGTTGTTCTCAAACAAACTCCGTAGGTCTTGGGAACGGGATTTTAGCTGTTTCATCTGCCTTTAGCGCCATAAGACATCCCAGGATTAGTATTTCATGTCAGCCTGCATGGTGTCAGTGCAAGCTATGAATTTCTGTAGATGCCATCTGTGCAAAAGTCTAACGAAAAACTCAAAGTTAATGCTTGATTGGCTTTTGTGGAGGATTTGCTGATAAAAACAGGACTTACGCACGGGTCACGGAAAAACGAACCACAGAGACGCAGAGTACACAGAGAAATGAGAGTTTGAGAGGTTTTTTGCGTAAGTCCTAAAAAAATTGATGTTTCCCCTGAAAGCGGTGGGAAACTGCATCCTCTTGTGGATGGTCGAGGCTGCTTCCCCCACCGCTTGGAGTATTGGGGTGCTGTGGTGAAGAAGGCGATCGCAAATCATGTCGATTTCAAAACTTTTTGATTTAGTAAAATTGAGCTTTTTGCTTAATTTCAGGTTAAATTCACAATACCATTACGGCTTAAAGCTAGCAAATATTATGCTTACTCAAGTTAATTAGACATTGCTCAATGTTTTATTGGTGCTTTATATCTATTATTTTGGCAGAATTAACTGGATGAAGATTTTGATATCTTTACTCAGCTTTTTAATGTTTATCAATGAATATTTTCAAACCAAAGGTTATTTTAATTTCCATATCGTAATTTTTCAAGAATTACAAAGCAGCAAGCTCAACTATATACTAAATTATCTCATTGTACAAAAAACTAACTCTTCAGATAGAAGGCTGTAGTAAATAAGAGTTATAGTTTAGAAAAAAGATGCATAATTAATCAGTTGTAAAAAAAAATTGATGCCAAGTTCATTAGAATAAGGTCGTAATTATCGTCGTAATGTAGATATATTGACGACTACCGTAATGAAAAAAAGCGGATACAAGGAATGCATAAGTAAGTATAAAGTTTCGGATAATGGCTCTAATAAATATTTGGTATCAAACAATATTAAAAGGAGTTTTCTATGATTTTTGAACCCTTTACGATTAAAAATGTTACCTTGAAAAACCGAATTCTCAGGTCGTCTATTGGAGGAAGAACTTCTTACTACGATGGCACTGTAACTTCTGCTTGGAAAAACTTTGAGAAAAGATTTGCAGAAAATGATGTGGCTGGAATTATTTCAGCCACAATCACTGTACATGACCGCAGATGGTCGCCATTAGAATATCCCAAGATTAGCAACGATAAATTTATTAAACCGTTACGAGAAGGAATTCAAGCTGTTCAAAAATTTGACTGTAAATATATTATCCAAATTGGAGATGCTGGCTATCAAACCCAAACGAGTTTATTCTCTCAAGAAACAGATACAAAGTCTGCTTCTTCCGGCTTTGATTTTCTATTTGGTTATCGCAATCACATCATTGAAATGTCTGTGGAAGAAATCGAACAGACAATTCATAACTTTGCTGAAGCGGCAAGACGAGTTCGAGAAACGGGTTGCGATGGCTTAGAAATTACGGCTTCCAAGGGTTATATTATTCATCAATTTTTAAATCCAGTCTCTAATAGAAGAACCGATGAATACGGCGGGTCTATAGAAAAGCGATTTCGTTTTTTACAAGAAATTGTCAAAGCCGTTCGCCAAAGCATAGGCTCAGACTTTCTATTCGGAATTAGATTGTCAGCACTGGATTACAACTACCTGCCAGTGAATCTCAGATTGCCTGTAGTATTTCCCATCCAACATTATTTGATGGGGAATGGTTTAGAAGAAAATATTTTCTATGCCAAGGAACTGGAAAAATTAGGCGTTGATTATTTACATATATCTGGTGGATTTGGGTTTATCAATCCCAAAGAAAATCCTGGAGATTTTCCCATTGACGAGTTGAGGATGTTTGCTAATTCTAATCGTCATCTGAGTCTCAAGGCTAACATCAGAGCCATATTGCTTAATGCAATTCCCAAACCTATATTGAATTCAATTTTGGGCAGAGGTTGGAAGTTTGTGCCGGGAGTCAATGCCGAACACGCCCGGAAATTCAAGGAAGCGGTTAATATTCCGATTATTGCCAATGGTGGATTCCAGCAACGAGAATTAATAGAAGCTACCTTACGCGAGCAAAAGTGCGATTTGGTTTCAATGGCAAGACCACTATTAGCTAATCCAGATTTGTTGAAGGTCTTTAAAGAAGGAAAAAACGAACCTGAAAAGCCTTGCACTTTTTGCAACAGGTGTACAGTAAGAACTGTGAATTTTCCTTTGGGCTGCTATGAACCATTGAGGTTTTCTTCTCAAGATGAGATGGAAGCAGAAATTCTTAGATGGTCTGCTACTACAGATGCGTAATTTTTTATTGTTTGTGTATGATAATCACGAACAACTCCTTTGATATGATTTTTGATTCACAATGTAGTAGCACGACTATACTAAAATATTGCATTAATAAACCACTCCAGACACAGAGATATTAAAAAAATTTATCGTGAGTTCGACAAGTGCTGTTTTGACCTCTCCCCCGGCCCCTCTCCTACGAGGAGAGGGGAGTAAAAGTATTATTTTTTCATTGCTCCTCCCTCGCCTTTTAGGAGCTACGGTGTACACACAAGTTATCGAATTACCCCTCCCTAACCCTCCCCGTATGTATTGGGGAGGGAACTAGATCTTCTTGTTTCCCCCCTTTCCAAGGGGGGATTAAGGGGGGTAAAACCTGAATCTACAAAGAAAATCCGACTTATGTGTACACCGTAGCGCCTTTTAGGCGAGGGAGGTTGGGGGGGAAAGAGGTTCATCGAACTCACGTCATATTACCACTCGATTCCAAGGTGCAAAGGCATTCTTGCTTTCTCGAAGGGCAGGTTCTAGTTTTGGATAGTGTCGCAGTAGAACATTAATCATCGTGTTGTTTTCAACCCAATCCAAGCCTACTGGCGTGTATACTTCAGGAGTGTAATCAACCGTGAAGAAGCGATCGCTATTGAGACGACGAGATGCCATGAGAATAAAGATACGAAATGCTGTGTCACTAAAACCAAAGCCTTGAGGAGGTGTCTCGGCAAACATGCCGATAATCAAATCAACATCATTAATTTTGCCGTTATATAGAGATTTAATTTTGCGAGCTAGTTGTGGGTCAGGGGTAAGTTCTTCAAAGGATTGAACTGGGGTCAGGCGCAGGAGTTTACGAAACTCATTGTAGCGAGGCACACCTCGTTCGCGATCGCGCAGAATTTCTACTGCTGCTAAATCAACTACACGATTGTCTCGTCTGGGAAGTGTGCGTAAAAAGTTGGGGTAATTTCTCAGCGTAATTGCTCCTGGATGAGCAATACCTAGTGAGTAATAGAGGTCGTCGAGATTAAGGCTTTCCATAATAGCACGAGCTTGAGGCCCAACAGCTCCTGCAAGCGGCACTTTTTCAATGAACTCGTCGGTTGTCACAGACCGGAAGATAAAATCATCGGGCAACAGAGGGTGCATACGATAGACTGCTACAAACTCCTCAGTCAATGAATAGGGCACACCAAAGTGATTGGTAGGTGAACCTGGAATACCGGTGATTGCCTCATTCTTACTGAATCGCCCTAGAATTTTGGTGATTTTCTCTCCAGCCAGTCCCCACCAATTCGCATTCATACCAATTTGTAGGGTTGGATGTCCCAGGATTGCTGGAGTCCATTCTACGGTATGGATTTTGGCAATCAGTGCGGTATTGACGAGACGAGCTTTATTGAATAGTTGTTCATCATCCCAGATGGGGTATTGTACTTTGAAGCGATCGCAAATTGCATTATGCTCAAGGGTAAATAGCGTATGCATCAGACCCAGCCCTAACCACCAGTTAGCACTCACACCAGTGATTTCAACCCCATCAATGCTGTGTACTTTTCCCTCAACTTTTGGCAATAACCCACGCTCGTCTACCCTTAACTTTCCATCCTTACCAGAGCGAACTTTGTCCTGGGTTTCCTTATTAGTCCCGTAGATTTGCGACCCATCCCACCAGGGTGTTTCGTGGTTAATGTAAGTAACTGGATGTCCGCTAGGATCTTTGCTGTGGTTTGGATCGGCTTTAGTCCGCTTGACATGCATGGGGCGTTGGTCATGGGGCCAATCATCGTCTGGATCAATCTGAACTTCAAACGGTGGTTGCTGGTCGTCAGTTTCATGAGAGAACCAGTCATGGATCATGAATTGAATCCAAGCAGCAGCCAGAATATTGAGTGTGGTGGCAGGTTGAAACTGTTCTCGTGTCATTAACTCACGAGCAATCATCCGGGGATTGGGGGTGAGAATGCGCTCATCGCTGGGTCGCTGCACCTGATCGAGTGGCATGTTGCGACCAAATCGCATTCTTTGACAGCCCATGCTAGGCTCACTTAAATCATTATAGGAACCATCTGGTGAACGATTAGTGAGGAAGGCAACAGGACAACGACGAGGACGTGCATTAGCCTCACGAGAAGCCTCGGTTTCTGTGTCATATAAATTCTTTTGACGTAACTCGCTTCGCAGCTCAGCCAGGCTCAAAACGCCTAGCCAAGCAGGTAACTTATCCCACCGCACAAAGCCGTTGACAATTTTAAAGGTACTTTCAATTACCCGTGTCAAGAGCGATCGCGGCCGTATATCAGACTGGCGCTGGAGTCTAAAATCCTCTTTCATTATCTGAGTAAACTCCTCGTTTTCTGTATTTCTCAGCAATTACCCTATCAACGGCATTAGACATCGTTTTGAAATAGGGTGTACACAGTCCCTGAAAAACCCGTTCTAGACCTATAGGATAAGGACAAACACCGTGATCATAAGTTAACAGTTCAACAAAACATTGTTCAGTTTGAAAGGAGGCTGCTGATAATCGAACTGAAAAGCTACTTTAAAGTTTGTTTGAGAACACCCATGAAAACACAGTTGTAAATATCAATTGGCTCTTGCTGTTGAGGACAACAAAGGAAGTAATACCAATTCTCTAAAATCCGACCACACATTCAAACCCCAAAACCCATAGTGTATCTGGCTTTCTGAATTACGAATTACGTAGACGTGATAGCGGCTTCCCGAAGGGTATTACGAATTACGAATTGGTATAAGTTGCTTGTACATTATCAGCGCTTTTGGCTGAACGTCCAATCATGTAAACATTGGGCGTTGTCATTGTTGTTCGCCCTGTAAAACTCATTGCCGCAAGAATAAGTACTGCTTCTATGTGCGTCTTTGCCCAGATATCGGCTCAATACCTTATGGAATTAAGCCCTCAAAATAAACACCGTAGATAGCAACAGGTTTTTTATTTTTTACCAGAACTGCTAGCTCAACTTTATCTATATTTTTTCCCAACTCAAAGCTTCACTCTGTAACCTGACGAAAGAGTAGTTTGAATTTTTCGACTTAGAAAATTGATGACCCTGAAAAAACTTTTTGTGAAAAATCAGATTTTTACCGAGTAAATAAATCTAATTTTCTCATTTGTGATCAAGTTGAGCTGATATAAAATGACAGTGGATAACTTCTATTCATGAGAAAAAGTTGTATTTATTAAAAATATTATCTTAGCTAAATCCACCTCTCTTAAGAGAGAGATTACAATTCAAATATATATCTTAAGACTTATATTTTAGTAACTATCATGCCTCGCGCTATTGCTTTCAGCATGAAATTTTTATATTCTTAGACATCCTCTTATACCATTTCCATATGAAGACGCATAGAAACAACCCCACCGCCTGCGGCACCTCCCCAAGGCATCGGGGAGGTTGGGAGGGGTCAAAATAACATGCAGCTTCACAGATAATTGGTATTAGCACGATCGCACGAGTGCTATATCAGGATGACGATTCAGTTAACAAAACTTCAAGCGCCCAGACCCGAAGAGTCTGAGCGCTTGAATAATAGGTTGCAGAGAAACTTCTGCTATGTCACGTGATTAAACAGGCATCATTTGCATAGATCTACAGGATTCTGCACACTTGCGGCAAGCAGCAGCACAATCCATCATCATTTGATCATCGCTCATTTGTTCACAAACCATTGCACAGCGATCGCACATTTCCGCACAAAGCATACAAGTGCGTCCCATGAACTCAGAACCGCCCATCATCATATTCATGCACATCATGCACATTTCAGCACAGTCACGCATCATGCTCATCATGCTCATGTCCATATTGTTGCTGCCTTTGCTCATGCAGCGAGTCATGGCTTCCATGCACATTTTGTGACAATCCATGCAATCATCCATGCAAGTTTGCATTTCAGGGGTTATGGATTCAGTCATCATCATCATCATCATAGGAAATACCTCTTGATTTATTGATGTATTGAGAGTGCCCTTACAAGGACTACTCATAACAGTAATCTTATTCTTTTAAAGAGTCAATGGAGTTTTTTATTACATAATTTATCAAACGCTAATTCCGATATAATTACCGGGAATTTCATCTAATTCCACATAAAATAGTGTTGTTTTTATGGCAATTCTTACTCAGTCAGGGTTTGAATCCCGCATTGTTCAGTGGTGATTGATTCAGGTAGTAAGTAACTAACTGGAGATGGCAATAAAATCTTAATATTTAGTCAAATCATGATGTCATATTTTTTTAACAAATGCTTCAGCCAAAGCATTTATTAACTTTTATAAAATTGAAGATAGATACACATGAATATAGTTCTTAACAAAAGTAATAAAAAACTCCACCCCCTATTGGATAGAGTTTTCCAGAATGGAGAATTGGAAAGCACCTAGAGAAATACCCAAAGTCAACAGTCAAAAGTCATCAGGTGATATTCGACAACCGGGAAATAGCTGTCATAGGCAATGGGAAAACCATTCCCCATTCCCAATTCCCAATTACCAATTCCCAATTTTTATCCCAAAGCATTCTCTAAATCGGCTTGCAAATCCAGCGGATGCTCAATTCCTACAGAGAGACGGATTAAATTATCCTTAATTCCACGTTTAATTCGTTCTGCTTCTGGTATTGAACCGTGGGTCATTTTGGCAGGATAGCACAGCAGTGATTCTACTCCGCCCAAGCTTTCAGCTAGCAAAAACAACTTCAGTTTAGAAACGAATCTTTCAACCTCAGCCAAACCACCTTTTAATTCCAAACTAATCATTCCGCCAAAGCCAGACATTTGTTCTTTTGCTAGTTGATGTTGTTCATGACTGGCTAACCCTGGATAATAAATTCGCTCTACTTTCGGATGCTTTTCTAAAAATTGTGCCAAAAATAAAGCATTTTTTTCATGTTCTCGCATTCTCACAGCTAGGGTTTTAATACCTCGCAGTACTAACCAACTATCAAAGGGACTAGGAACTGCCCCGATCGCGTTTTGATAAAACTTGAGTTCGGTGTATAGTTGCTCGTTAGAAGTGACAACTGCGCCGCCAATAATATCGCTGTGTCCCCCTAGATATTTAGTTGTGCTATGAACTACAATATCAGCACCTAAATCTAGGGGTTTTTGAAAATAAGGACTAGCAAAGGTATTATCGACTACTAGAACAATGTTGTTTTTTCGAGCAATATTTGCTAATACTGGAATCTCAACAATTTTTAACAATGGGTTGGTAGGGGTTTCAATCCAAATTAATTTGGTATTTGGTTGAATGGCTGTTTCAAAATCAGCCAAGTTATCAATATCTACATAAGTAGTCGTCACACCCCAGTTTTTCACAACTCTTTCTAGCAAGCGATATGTACCTCCATACAAATCATCACCTGCAACAATGTGAGCGCCACTTTTGAGTAGACTTAATACAGTGGTAGTTGCTGCTAATCCAGAGGCAAATGCTAAACCATATTTAGCGTTTTCAATTGAGGCTAAAGCCTCTTCTAAAGCATTGCGGGTAGGGTTCCCTGTGCGAGAATATTCATATCCTTTGTGCTGACCTATTGCTTGTTGTTCATAGGTGGAAGTTAAATAAATTGGTACAATCACAGCACCTGTTTGTGGATCTGATTGTTGACCTTCATGAATTGCTCTAGTTTCAAATTCCATTGTTTTTTCCCTGGTTAGTTTTGACTTTAACTAAATAGACCTCTTGCATAAATAAATATTTTTTTGTCTCGCGCAAAGTCGCAAAGACGCAAAGAGGGAAAGGACGCAAAAAATTGAAGTAGCTTCACGCACTACCTTATATTGATTCATCTTTCAATTGACTAATCCAATATCTGATTAAATCGGCTCTGGTGATTAATCCGATGGGGACATCATGCCGGGTTATAATAATACCTGTTGTTCCTGATAAAAGGACTCGGTAAGCTTCGGAAATATCAACTTGTTCATCGAGAATTGGTAGGGGTTTACCCATAACTGCAAGAACTTCTTGGTTAGAAAAGTTGATGCCATCATGAAGAAATTTCATTAAAGATGCTTCGTTGAGGCTACCTACCACATGATTGTTATCAATTACTGGTAACTGTGAGATATTCAGCTTTTGCAGCAGGTTGGTAGCTTGGCTTAAGGTGTCGCGGGGACTCACAGCAACTAAAGAAGGAAAATCTGTTTTCTGAACTAAAATTTCACTAACTTTAATACTTCTTACTGTTTTACCTTCCCAAAAACCATTTTCCTGCATCCAAGCATCGGAGTAGATTTTATTGATGTAGTTTCTTCCTGTATCTGGTAAAAGTACTACAATATATTTTGGTTCTGATAATCGAGCTGCATATTTCAGCGCGGCGGCTACTGCTGTACCACAGGAACCTCCTACTAATAAGCCTTCTTCTCGTGCAAGGCGACGAGCCATATTGAAAGATTCTTTATCATTAACTCGAACCATTTCATCGACTATTTGGCGATTAAATGTTTTGGGGATAAAGTCTTCACCAATGCCTTCAACTTTGTATGATTTGGGGGTGTCTCCTGAAAGTATAGAACCTTCTGGATCGGCACCTACAATGACTATATTTGGATTTTGTTCTTTGAGATATTTGGCAACTCCTGAAATTGTACCACCTGTGCCCATTCCTGCTACAAAAACGTCAACTTTTCCCTGGCTATCTGTCCAAATTTCTGGGCCAGTGGTTAAGTAATGGGCTAGAGGATTATCTGGATTTTCAAACTGATTTGGTCTGTATGCTCCTGGTATTTCTTTGGCGAGTCTTTCTGCTACACTGTTGTAGCTTTCTGGTGAGTCGGGTGCTACTGATGTGGGAGTGACAACTACTTCTGCACCGTAAGCTTTGAGGAGGTTAATTTTATCTTGGCTCATTTTATCGGGCATGACAAAAATACACCGATATTTTTTAACTGCTGCAATTAATGCTAGTCCTACACCAGTGTTGCCTGCGGTGGCTTCTATTATGGTTACTCCTGGTTGCAGTTGACCTGTTTTTTCTGCTGCTTCTATCATGGCGAGGGCTATTCTATCTTTGGTGCTTCCGCCAGGGTTGAGATATTCTACTTTGCCATAAATGGGGGAGGATATGTTTTCTGTTACTTTGTTGAGTCTGACTAATGGAGTTCTACCAATTGCTTGTAAAATGTTGTCGTAAGTAGACATGGTTACTCCTAGTTGGTGATGAGAAATATGTGGTTATGGGTCTTTCATGGATAAATTAGGGGATGTTGAAATGAACCGCCAAGACGCAGAGGAGGACACTTCCGTGCGGGGGTTCCCCCCGTTGAGGAAAGTGTCCGTGGCGCAGAGAGTAAAGAGTGTATTTGGAGTGAATTTATTTTTAATTAATTTGTTGCTTTGAGTTTGAGTAAGTTATTGGCGGCTGCTTGCAGGGTTTCAAGTTTTTTACTGAAGCAGAAGCGAATGAATGATTTTCCTTTGTCTGGTTGGTTGAAAAAGCTGGAACCAGGAACTACGGCTATACCAATGTTTTTGATTAGGTGGTTGGTGAATTCGATGTCGTTTTTGTAGCCAAATTTGGATATGTCTGCAAAGACGTAATAGGCTCCTTTGGGTATGAAGTAGGGTATGTCAATTTGATCTAAGATGTTTAAGATGGTGTCTCGTTTGTTGTGGTAAAGTTGGGCTAGTTCTTGATAGTAGCTTGGTGGCAGTTGCATGGCGGCTACTCCGGCTCTTTGCAAGGGTGCAGGCGCACCGACGGTTAGGAAGTCATGCACTTTACGAATGGCTTTTGTTAGTTGGGGGTTTGCTAAGATGTAGCCAACGCGCCATCCGGTGACGCTGTATGTTTTAGATAGACCGTTGATGGTAATGGTGCGTTCTTCCATTCCAGGAAGGGTGGCTAAGGCTATGTGTTGAGTGTCATCGTAGAGGATGTGTTCGTAAATTTCGTCTGTGAATGCTAGTACGTCCCATTTCTGGCAAAGTTCGGCTATGAGGGTAAGTTCTTCACGGGTGAAGACTTTACCTGTGGGGTTGTGGGGGGTGTTGATGATGATGGCTTTGGTGTTGTCGTTAAATGCTTGACGTAATTCTGTTTGGTCAAATGTCCAGTCGGGGGGATGCAATGTAACATATCTGGGTGTGGCACCTGCCAAAATGGCGTCGGGGCCGTAGTTTTCGTAATATGGCTCAAATACAATCACTTCGTCTCCTGGGTCGATGGTTGCTAACATGACAGCTGCCATTGCTTCTGTTGAACCGCAAGTAACGGTGATTTGTGTTTCGGGGTTGATGTCTAAGCCTAAATACCACTGGACTTTTTTGGCGATCGCTTGCCGAAATGCGCGATCGCCCCAAGTTATCGCATACTGGTTAACATCGGTTTCTATTGCTTCATAGGCTGCTTGTTTTAATTCCGTCGGACAGGGAAAATCAGGAAACCCCTGGGCCAAGTTCACAGCACCGTATTGCAATGCTACCCTTGTCATTTCCCGAATGACAGACTCTGTAAACTGGCTGGCTTTGGCTGATATTTTTTGGCGCTGAATCTTCGTCACTTTCGCTGTGCCTTTGCTTATCTGTGTTAAATTTCTATGGAAATTGGTAATTTCCAGGTAAACTACATAATATATATAGATTTACAGTAGTATACTCAATTTCTAGAACTCTAATAAACGCAAGTCTTGAACTCTTGGCTGGATTCCTGATAAATTATTGAAAATAATTATTAATAATTGCAGGTACTGCACCAGAATTATTATGAAATCTCTGCACCGTCCCGATTTATATGGCTGGTCTATTTTCAATCCTGCAAGAAACATTGATTTCAATGGGATTGCCTGGATACGTCCAGATGGTAACATCTTGATTGATCCAGTAGCCTTATCAAACCATGATTGGAATCACCTGAAATCTCTCGGTGGTGTGGTTTGGATTGTGCTGACGAATTCCGAACATGTCAGGTCAGCCAAGGAAATTGCCGATCAAACCTATGCTAAGATAGCCGGGCCAGCGGCAGAAAAAGATAATTTTCCTATACGTTGCGATCGCTGGTTGTCTGATGGTGATGAGTTAGTCCCAGGATTAAAGGTGATTGAACTCCACGGTTCTAAAACTCCGGGAGAATTGGCTTTGCTGCTAGAAGAAACAACTTTGATTACCGGGGATTTAGTTAGGGCACGGAAAGCCGGCAGCTTAACTATCTTACCAGATGATAAGTTGATGAGTAAAGAGCAAGCAATTGAATCAGTGCGGAGACTGGCAGAATTAACTGAAGTAGAAGCGGTGTTGGTGGGCGATGGCTGGCCTGTTTTTCGCGATGGGCGCGATCGGCTTAAGGAATTACTTGCGACGTTGTGATTACAGAAAGTCGGCGGGATAGCTAAAGTTTGCGATTAGCTGACTGAGTAAGAGTGTCAACTTTAGTGAACTTTAGCTATTAGCTTGTAAAATTTATAGCCGTAGCCAGATGTGTTATACCAGTTCTCGATGAAAGTTAAACCCTGTCCTTAAGGATGGGGTCTTTGTTAAACGAACCGCCAAGTACGCCAAGAGCGCCAAGAAAGAAGGAGTAATAACCCTAGAATTTTTCAGAAACTTTCTTTTGGCATAAACAGGAAATTTATTGACTTGTTTCGCTTGGTAGATTCAGTTTCAATCAAAAAAAGCAAATATAAAGTTGACCAAGCAGACAGTAAAACCCTGGCTAGAGTTCAACAAGATTATCCCTAAGCTGTGTTTATATCAGCAAGTGAGTGCTTCAATTTAGAGGCTTTAAAACAGCATTCACTGCAATTAATTAATGAACCAGTTGAGATGATACAAGTCTGACAAAACTCATAAGATCAATAAGAAAATTATGGTATCAAGTATTATTGTTCACGGTGGGGCAAAAACTATCTCTAAAGATAAAGCTAGAGCTAACACTGCTGGTTGTATGGCAGCTGTACAAGCAGGTTGGAGCATACTAACTGGTGGAGGGAATGCAAAAGATGCAGTCGAGGCAGCCATCCGGGTTCTGGAAGATAACCCAACTTTTAACGCCAGCATTGGTGCGACTCTCGACAGTGATGGGGAAGTATTCTTAGATGCGGCAATTATGGAAGGTAAGACCTACGGTTGGGGCGGAGTAGCAGCAGTTCAAAAGGTACGCCATCCCATCTCAGTTGCGCGGAAAATTATGGAAAATAAATCCATGCTGCTAGTTTCAAAAGGTGCAGAACAATTCGCCGCAGAACGTGGAGATGAGATGTGTGCGCCAAGCGAACTAATTAGCGATGAACAGCGACGGGAGTGGGAGGAGCAGGAGGCAGTTTTAGATCGACCTGCCACTGTTGGTTGTGTTGCCCTTGATGATAACGGATTGCTAGTTGCAGGAACATCAACTGGAGGGCTTGCAAATCAGCCACCTGGCCGTGTTGGTGATTCTGCATTGGTGGGTTGTGGCTTATATGCTGATAATAATCTGGGAGCTTGTTCAACAACAGGTGATGGCGAGTCAATTATTCCTGTAGTTTTGGCTAAAACAGCGATCGATTTTTTGGTGGAAAATAGACACCCACAACAAGCAGCACAGATGGCAATTGACAAGTTAGCATCTCAGGTCAAAGGGGAAGCAGGGTGCATTCTTCTAGACCATCAAGGACAAGTGGGTTGGGCGTATAATTCTCAGGATATGGCAGTCGCTTATATGACCGCAAAAATGGACAAAATAGCTGTGTTTACCAAAAAATAATTTCATGAATTGGTAATTGTGAATTAGTGAAAAAATTGAACTTTAAAGTTTAAATTTGGAATTTGTAATTGATTAGTTATCACTCCCTTTTTTAACTTATTTATGAACTCAAAATACAACTTTAATTACTTCCAAGGGAGTTCTTTTTCTGATTTGTTTGCTGAAGACATCACAGATGCAGGCTATGCCTTTATCTTGAATTATCCTGCGACTGCTAGTTGGGCTACTTATCCCAACACCAAAAAATATTTTATTCAAGACGGTAGTAGTGAAGCTACCAAAACTTCCTACGATAAAATTTTCCAGCAAGAACCTTGGAAAAATCTTGCTGTATTGGGTAATGTTATCCCAGGAATTGTTACCAGTCTACCGCCAAAGTTGCTAGTGGATTATTGGCAAGAACATTTTGGCTTTAGCTACACCAACATAGAAGTAATGGAGCGATCGCTTTATCTTGATGATCTCAATCATAGCGATCGCTTTGACAAACTGCTCACTCTATTTCCCTTTGATCATCTCAAACCTGAAAAACACGCTGTTGCTCCTGATACTCACTACTACTTGCTCAATAAAGCGACGTTAGCCGAACTGGGAGTCCCACATCCGAAATACGAAACTTACAATCTTCACCAAGTTCATCTTGAAGAGATTAATTTACCAGAAAAATTTCCCTATCTGATTAAAACATCTCATGGACTTTCTGGAGAAGGCACTTATATTATCAACAATCCCAGCGATTTGCAATACTGCTTTGAAGAACTGAGGAAATATCTGGATATTAAGTTGCTGGATACGATTATTGTTTCCGAGTACATCAAGAATGTTGTACAGAACTACTGCATCCAGTTTTATATTAACAATGCGGGTGATATAAAGCTCATCGGCACTACAAGTCAACTTGTTACCTCAGAAGGCAACTATTTAGGCGGTATTATTAATTACTGCAAAACAGACACAAATCAATTCTCACAGATGATTGCCGCTATTGGTAAGTATGCTCATCAGCAAAAATATTTTGGTATTATTGGCTTCGATGTTTTAGAAGATAAAGACGGGCAGATGTATGTAATTGATGTCAATTTCCGCGTCAACGGCTCAACTCCGCTTTGCTTGCAACGCTACACCCTATTAGGGTTAGGAAAAGAGCTAGCTAAATATTCTAATAATTACCGCCTAGTTGGCTCATTAAAATCAATTCTCGTAGCTTTAAAGCCGGAACTAGATAGCAAGGACTTGATAATTTTATCTGCTCTAGAGAAAAGCGAATATGGACAAATTTATACTGAAATATACGGGATTATTTCAGGAAGAACAATTGAAGATATACAGCGCATTGAGTATAAGATGTGCCGCTTACTCTAGTTAAATTATTGTAAGGAATGACCGAATTACAGCAAATTTCAACTTCATGAGGTATAGAAATACCCCACCTACGCTACCGCGCACCCTCCCCGCGAGTTCGGGGAGGGTTGGTGTGGAGTGTACCTCACGTACTTGCAAAGCGCTGTATCAATTGGGGTGCGACCCAGGAGAAACGCATATTATTTATTAATAAAAATTCATGAAAAGCTCAAAACTATAAAGCTCAAAACTATCTAGATTTAATAATGATTTTAAGGCCTGTGCATCTTTATAAGCCACAGCCAGATACAGATATTTTTATCTAAAAAATAACATCGTATTTTGAGTATTTTATAAAAAATATCATATTTTAGCCAATATTTGCAACTTGCTCTCAAAAAAGTTGCACATTGCCTAAACATGACTTTAGTCATGCTGAAATTATGACTTTCTTCCAATCTTTGTTATTAGTTAATGATATAAACTTAGGGCAATACAGCAATCTTACTTAGTCGTGAAACACAAACCACCTATAGTTTTACGAACACTTTATTTCATGAAAAAAACTATTACTTTAAATGCATTTTTAAAGTATTGGTGGGGTAAATGTTCACAACTTATTTAGAAATGTTGTAGACAAAACTAAACTTAACTAATAGGAGATTCACATTATGAAACGCATTATCATCGGTGCATTACTTGCTCTACCAATCGCAATAGCTTCTTTACCATCAGAAGCATCAGCAGCAGAGATCATTGTTAGACCTAATGTTGTTAGCCGCCGAGTCGTTCACCGTCAAGTGGTTAACCGTCGTCCAGTGGTTCGTCGAGTGATTAACCGTCGTCCAGTGGTTAATCGTCGAGTTATCCGTCAGAGGTTGATTCCTGGATATTGGGAAAGAACACGATACGGTCGGCGCTGGGTTCCTGCTCGCTATGTGCGATATTAATAACCCCCCTTAATCCCCCCTTATAAAGGGGGGAAACAAGAAATCTAGTTCCCTCCCCTTTATAAGGGGAGGGTTAGGGTGGGGTAGTAGTGACAGTCTAAATTCAGACTCTTCACAGTCATCAGTCATCAATGATCAATCAGGCATAATCGCTTCTTCAAGATTCACACCGATGAGATTAGCTCCCCTTAGATTAGCTCCTCTAAGGTTAGCTTTTCTCAGATCAGCCCCTGCTAAGTTCGCTTGGCTAAGATTAGTCCAACTCAAGTTAGCACCTCTCAAATCAGCTTCGCTCAAGTTCGCCCGGAATAAGTATGCACCACTCAAGTGAGCCTTGCTCAAATTAGCTTTATATAAGTCAGTTTTGTATAGGTAAGCCCCCATCAATTCTGTGTGATAGAGGGTTGCTTCGCTGAGGTCAGCCCCAATTAAGTGAGCTGCAATCAAATTTGCAAAACACAGGTTAGTTCGCATTAACTTTGTTGCACCTAAATCTGCGTCTCTTAAGTTAGCGCCCTTTAAGTCAGCCCCAATTAGATTAGCATCTGCGATCGCAGCACCAATCAAATTCGCTTCACTTAAATCAGCCCCAATCAAATTAGCATGACTGAGATTTGCCTGGGTCAATGTCGCGGCCCTCAAGTTAGCAACGCTCAAATTAGCTGCGCTGAGATTCGCTTCAATCAGCTTGGCTTGATAAAGGTTAGCGGCTGCAAGATTAGCATTGCTGAGGTTGGCTCGTACAAGTAAAGCATTACTCAAATCCACCTTACTCAAGTTTACCCCTTGTAGGTTTGCACCTCTGAGGTTATCCCCTTGCAGATTTGCGGCGCTGATATCTGGTTCAATGTGAGGATGTTTCGTTCTCCACGAAATCCATGTGACTGCACCTGCTTTGAGTAAAGCTAAATGCTCTTGATTTGCCATTTTCTCTCCTTTATTCTTTTCGCCCACCCACAGGATTTACTCGACCAGGTACATTTTCAATCGCCGTTAAAGCCCCAGCCGCACCTGCTAGGATATCGCGTTCTTGTCCACCTAAATAAAGCCGTCCAAAGCTACCTACAGCTTGCACTTCGAGAATGTTAATCGCCGCTGCTTTCTCGGCTTCATTCGCAGCTAGTGCAGCATAAGCAGCAGGTTCAACTTCTAATACATATAGCGTTTGCCCTGCTAATAATAGCTGTCCGCGTCGCGTGCGATTGATTAGTTGTGTTTGGTAAGCATCTATGTTGCGGATAATTTGAGTAGAAATTACCCGCGGTTTAAGACATTCTTCTTTTTTAACTCCTAACATGGCCAAAATCGCTTGACCAGCAGCTCGCGTTTCTCCTTGAGAAGCAGAATGAACTTCTAATAAGCCATATAGTCGCTCAACTACCTGTACTCCCGGACGAACAGAAGCAGATTTGAGCGCAACATCGGTAATTTTATTAATTTCAATACCAGGGGAGATTTCAATCCATAACGATGTATCTCCTGGTAATGGTAAAAAACCTTGGGCTACTGTTCCTATATATGCTGCATGTTGGGGTTGCAGGCTGTCGAGAAATACGAAACTGCGTAGTTCTATTCCCAAAGTTTTGCTCTCCAGTCATGAGGGTAAAAGTTTGTTATATGCAATATATGAGTGTAACCTTTTCTTTGTCTCAAGCGCTAACTGATACCAATTTGAAAAAAGAATGCAACAGATACCTTGTAGGGGCGTACAGCTGTACGCCCCTACAGCTAATCCATGTGTCGCAAAGATTATTGAAATTGGTATGAGTTGGTTGTCACCTACAACCCTCAAAGAGTGACGCCAATAGCATAAAACAAAACTCGATCAATTGATTAATCAGATGATTGCTTTCATATTGCAGACATGATATAAAATAAGCTTTATTTGTAAATCATAAATTTTTATATTATCATGTTCCAGCGACGTAAAGTTATAGCTTTGATTACTGGTTTCGCCGCAGGTTTTACTAATACCATACTTTGGGGTGGAAATTCCAAAAATTATTCAATTACAACTCCCAAGCGAAATTTACCTTTTTTCTTAGGCTGGTATGACTATATTGCTAATATTACTGTGCCAGACAAGGTATCTGCTGAAAAAATTGATTTATTAATGCCCTATGTTGAAAAAGCAAAAAAGGAAGAAATAGAGGAATTTCTAGATGCTTCTGATCAAGCTGGTGTAAAAGTTTTGCTGGAAATTTCTCGTCCGTTGGTAGTATCTGAAAATATTTCCGGCGTGAAAGACTTTGTTCGTACTTTTAAGAATCATCCTTCTGTCTATGGCTGGTATCTTTTTGATGAACCAGAGATTAGAAAACCTACACCACTCTCTCCAGATTCCTTGGAAAGGGTATACCAGGCGATTAAAGAAGAAGATCAATCACGACCAATTGCGTTAGTCTTTGCCGATATCAAGAAAATTAAACCTTACATGGGTGCAATGGATATATTGATGTGGGATCGTTATCCTTGTGAAGTGGAAGTTCAAGAGTTTCAATGGGTATCATCCTACCACAACGCGCTCAAAAAAGTTGTTGATTTAGCTACTGTTAACAACAAAAAATTTTGGAACGTATTACAAGCTTATAGTCATAATAGCTCCAATAAAAGATTGCCAACTGAGGCAGAATTTCGCTATATGTTTTATTTATCAGTTATAGCTGGGGCTGACAGTTTGCTATTTTGGATGCACGAATGGTCGTCAGATTTTTGGAATCAGACAGTCTTGTATCCTACTATTAAGGAAATGAGAAATTATCTGCCTGCGATCGCTAGAGGAGAAGACTTCACAAATTCAGTAGAAATTAATCATTCAAACATACAATTTAAATTATTTACCATTCCTAATACTACCAAATATTTGCTGATAGTTGTTAACCAAAATCATCATCAGATTAACTTGACTATAAAACTCACTCCGACATTGGCTGGTAAACCAGTGGTTATTAAGCAAGAGACTATCACTCACCTATCCTCTCAGGCAAGTTTTAGCACCTTTTTGAATTCCTATGAAGTACGGCTGTATAAAATTGGATAGAGTACTGATGACTGATGACTGATGACTGTTGATATCAAGTCCGGTAAATTGACCATAATAAAAACACCCCACCCCCAACCCCTCCCCTTGGTAAGGGGAGGGGCGACAAAGCATCGCTTTGGCTCTTTGGGGTCAGCGCGGATATTAAGGGTAATTGAAGTCTAAGTTGAATTTAGCTTAGTATGATGAAAAAAATAGTTCAATAAAATTTGATGGATTCTCTCTATACTCCCACTTCCGATCTGATCGCTGCTGGCTTTCATGCTCTTTCTGAGCCATTACGGCTGCAAGTTTTGGAACTGCTGCGAGAGCAAGAATTATGTGTGTGTGACTTGTGCGAGACTTTAGGGGTTAATCAGTCGAAATTGTCTTTTCACCTGAAAACTCTCAAAGAAGCTGGCTTAGTGCGATCGCGCCAAGAGGGACGCTGGATTTACTACAGCCTGAATTTGGCTCAATTTGTTGTCTTAGAGCAATATTTATCCGATTATCGCCGCTTAACTAAGATACTGCCTGCCCGTTCGTGTAACAATCCCTGATGGAGCAGGGGAGAAGGGGTGCAGGGGTGCGGGTTTTAAGGTTTCTGCACACATACTCCGAATTATAAGTAATCAGGCAGTTATGAAATAATATATCAAGTTTTTTTGATTAATTTTTATATATTAGCAGTTGACAAGTCTAATATACATCAATTTTTATTGATATATTCAGATATGTGAACCTAGTCATAACACAGGTAAATTAGCGATCGCACTCTTGGCGCTGGCTTTAGTCAGCAACGGAAAAAGAACCACAGAGACACAAAGACACAGAGAAAATGAGTGATAATTCGCAAGTTAGTAGAGACCGGATACAAGCGGTAAGCAATCTCAGTTTTTTTGAAAAATATCTGACTGTTTGGGTATTTTTGTGTATTGTTGTAGGAATTGCTTTAGGTAGATTATTTCCAGGATTGGCGGTAGCTCTTGATGCCATGAGTGTCTATCAAGTATCTATTCCCATTGCAATATGTCTATTTTTCATGATGTATCCCATCATGGTGAAAATTGACTTTACACAAGCAGCAAATGCTATCCGCGCCCCAAAACCTGTTCTTCTCACATTAGTAGTGAATTGGTTAATTAAACCATTCACAATGGTGATATTTGCTCAGTTTTTCTTAGGATGGTTATTTCGTCCTTTGATGACTGGAACTGAAATGATTCGCGGTAGTGAAGTCACACTGGCAAATTCTTACATTGCTGGCACGATTTTATTAGGAATTGCTCCTTGTACAGCGATGGTGCTGATGTGGGGATATCTTTCCTATGGCAACCAAGGACACACCTTAATCATGGTGGCAGTTAATTCTCTGGCAATGGTATTTTTATATGCACCATTGGGGAGGTGGTTATTAGCAGCAAATGATTTAGCTGTGCCTTGGCAAACTATTCTTTTGTCAGTATTGATTTATGTTGGTTTGCCGCTAGTGGCAGGAATGTACAGCCGTTACTGGATTTTTAAATACAAAGGTAAAGATTGGTTTGAAAGACGATTCTTAAAGCATTTGACTCCAGTTGCTATTACTGCTCTATTGCTCACTCTCATCCTATTGTTTGCCTTCAAGGGTGAACTAATTGTTAACAATCCCTTGCATATTTTGTTAATTGCCGTACCACTGTTTATTCAAACTAATTTCATTTTCTTGATTAGTTATGTAGCAGCATTGAAGCTAAATTTATCCTATGAAGATGCGGCACCGGCAGCATTAATTGGAGCTAGCAATCATTTTGAAGTTGCTATTGCCACAGCTGTAATGTTATTTGGCTTAAGTTCGGGTGCAGCACTAGCTACAGTAGTAGGGGTTTTAATCGAAGTACCAGTGATGTTGATGTTGGTTGAGTTTTGTAAGCGTACAGCGGCGTGGTTTCCACGAGAGCCAGAAAAAGCAACATTGCAAGACCCGCGTTGTTTTGGTGCTTTTAAATAATCACAATCTTTTGTAATAGAGCAATTGAACTATGAAACGTGTGATGTTTGTCTGCAAAAAGAATTCTGCTCGTTCCCAAATGGCGGAAGGTTTTGCCAAAACTCTTGGTCAGGGAAAGATTGAAGTAATTAGTTCTGGGTTAGAAGCAAGCCAAGTCAGACCAGAAGCGATCGCTACTATGAAAGAAATTGGCATCGATATTACAGATCAATATTCTAAACCTCTGAGCGACTTTAAAGCAGAAGACTTTGATGTAGTGATTTCTCTGTGTGGTTGTGGCGTGAATTTGCCGCCTGAATGGGTTGTGCGGGAAGTATTTGAAGATTGGCAGTTAGATGATCCTGCTGAACAGCCACAAATTTTCCCTAGAGTACGGGATGAAATTAAACAACGAGTTACTTTACTACTTGAGGCTGTGAATCAAGAATATACACCTGCTGGATAAGAATTTGTAGTGAATCATAGATATTGATGAGTATCGATTAAAGGAAAACTACTATGTCTCGTGTGCAACTGGCCTTGAATGTTAGTAATCTCGATGCTGCTGTTGATTTTTACAGCAAGCTTTTCGGTACTGAACCTGCAAAACGCCGTCCTGGTTATGCCAATTTTGCGATCGCTCAACCTCCTCTAAAATTGGTATTGATTGAGAATCAAGAGGCGGCTGGTACTCTTAATCATTTGGGGGTGGAGGTTGAGACGACTGCTGAGGTGGATGCAGCAAGCGATCGCCTGCAACAACTTGGACTTGAAACTCAGCCAGAAGAGGAAGTAACTTGTTGCTATGCTCTTCAAGATAAGGTATGGGTGCATGATCCAGATGGCGCACCATGGGAAATTTATAAAGTTTTAGCTGACTCAACAGTCCGGGATATCAAACCTGTTGAAGTCAGTACTCAAGGCTGCGCCTGTTCTTAATCTGTAGCTGTTGTAAGGCGGACATCCTGTCCGCCCTAAATACCAACGAGGCTAAACCAACGCTGTTGATTTCATAAAATCTGCTTTAGGAACCTCTAGTAACTCTAGAATAGTTGGAGCGATCGTCAGCAAAGATACTTTTTCCTGATGAACTGAGTGCTGACAGTTTGGCTTGCGAATCCATAAAATACCATCTGGATGATGCATACCACTTTTAATCTCTTCTATTTGGTAGAAAAGTTTAAAAAATGGTATTGATTTGCCGCTATTAACAATAGTCAAAGTTGCATCATTTGGTAATTCATCAAAAATACCACAACCAGCATAAATATCATTTCCAGTACGCCTTAATCGCATCGTCGGACGCTGATTTACTTGTAAAGCTAAAAGATTTTGTTCTGCTTCAGTTGCATCCTGGTTATTTTCAAACCGGATATGAAATTCTTCAGCCATTACAGGAGTACAAACAAACTTACTATTAATACCTGCAAACTCTAATAGTTTTTCAAATTTACGCGGTCTGTACAGGTGTTTTCCTCCTATATTTTCATAAGTTAGACAAGGCTGTTGGCTTAATGCTGTAGAAAGAATGAGAGTTGTATTGCTATCAAGCAAACTCAAAAAGCCACCTATCAGTTTATCCATTTCCTGATATCCAAATAAAATTGCTTTTTCGTATTCTATTTGTTCTGTTGCTGATGGCTTAACTTGAAACTGCTCTGGCTCCATATTCCGCCAGTACATATGCTGAAAATGGGCGGTACTATTGATAAAAAAAGTGGAAAATTGGGGTTTGAACTTGCGGTAATACCAACAAAATAAATCAAACTGAAGCTTATCTGCAATAGTTGCACGTTGCCAGCGATACTTTGCCGTGATTTTTTCACGAATTAGTTGTTGAATAATAGCATTAATAGTTTGTAGCGAAAGTCCGTGACTACTCATAAAGCCCAAAAATCTCAGATAATCTCCACGGGTTAGGGGAACAGAATCATTTGTGTGTTCTTGGACTTGTTTTTGTACAAATCGAAAGTATGGCATTAATTCAGCAGTATTAGGAGTTATTTTTGTACTCCAAAAATCTGGCATGATATATCCATTTAGCGGTGAATGATAGTTGACATTCATGCTGCCACAAACCCAAACTTTTAATCCCGCTTCCGAAAGAATATCCCAAATAGATTTTGCCTTTAATTTATATCCTTCATCCAGCAGAAACACTTGATGTTCACTATAAGGTAAACCAGAATGTACTGTCACCCATTGAATCCAAGGCTCTAAAAATGGCGCTTGTTCTTCCGCATCAGTTATATACACTTCTGATTGTTCATAAAAACGCTGGAAGTTAGGCAATTTACCTTCTTGAATAAAACGTTGCATTAAAGAAGGACAAAGTTCATTAAATTCTAAAAGGATTATAGATTTATCAGACTTCATTGTTATCTCTCCAAAGAATCGACTTCAAATTTTTGGTTTAAAATATGACCGTATAGTTCTTCAATTTGGTTAGCGGCAACTTTCCAACTATGTTTATTAACAACAAATTCTCTTGCTTGAGACCCAACTTTTCCGGCTAATTCAGTATCTTTTAGCAAAGTAATTGTAGTTTTTGCAAAATCTTCTGGACTATCTGCTACCATAATTTCCTTGCCTAGTTTAGCTTTCAGGCTACCTAGTCCAAGAGTGGTAGTAACTACAGGTAGTCCAGATGCCATTGCTTCTAAAATTTTGTTTTGAATACCAGACCCTGATTGCATAGGTGCAATAGCAACATTTGCCTGTCTTAATATTGAAGGCATAGATTTGACAAAACCTGTAACTGTTACCCCAGGTGTTTGTCCCAAACTGCAAACTTCTCTAGAAGGATTGGCACCAGCAATTAGAAAAGAAACTTCAGGGATTGTTCGTTGAATTATGGGTAGGCAAGATTTCACAAACCACTTAACTGCGTGACAGTTCGGTGCATAACTCATGTTTCCTGAAAAAATCAGAGTTGGCTTGAGTAGCGGTTGTTCTAGGGGGCAAAATAATCTCGTATCTATTCCATTGGGGATAACTTTTACTCGCTTGCTAGGGATGAATTGTCTATCTTTTTCAGATACAACAACCATATGGTCAAAGAAATTGTGGAGATTCTGTTCATATTGAATAATGCGACGAAGTTCTTCTTGGAAAAGCCAACGTTTGGGTAAATGTTCTAAAGCGATACGACGTTGTAAATTAAGTTGCATTGAATCAATAATTTCTAAAAGCTTAGGAGTAGAAATATGATGAAAGTAAGGGGCTACTCTAATTAAAAAAAGATGTATTAAATCAAAATTATTGTCTGCTAATATGTAATTAATTCTATCTTGAAATTCATCAGATTGATAGTAAGATAATTGTAGTGGTAATTGAAAATTAAATACCCCTTTAACTACATTGAACCTTGATTGCCACTTTGGGAGTCTAACTGTGTGTATTGTTTTACAGTACGGACTTATATAGTCAATATTCTCCAGTTCTGAAGGATGTTCATAAAAAGTCAATAATGTAATCTCGTGGCGTTGACCAAGAGTACGAATACGATGATAAGAAACAACTTGGTCGCCTCGTAAAAGTGGATAAGGAAATCTTGGAGTAACAAAAAGTAGCTTCATTATTTTTAGATATATAAATTTTGACTTTTATCGCCTTGTGAATCACAGATTAACATACAGTTAAAATATATCTTTTAAAGCTTTTGATAAATAATTTTCTGAGTGATGTTCTTGGAAGTATTTTACTGCTTGCCAGTAGCGTTTTTCGTATTCATAAATATCCATACTAAATAAATTATGAATACACTTTAATATTGCGTCTTGATCATTGAAATCAACTAAAAATAAAAAATTTAAATCTTTAAAAGATGAAAATGCAGGAATATCATTGATAATTAATAATTTTCCATAACTCAAGGCTTCAGCTAACACACCACTTTGAGTAGAAAAGGAGTAAGGTATGACAACGAAATGTGTCAAACCAAATAAAAAACTTTTAGCACTATCAGATAAAAAACTAGAAAATCTAATTATTAGCTCTTCATCGTAGGGTACATCCACATTTCTGTCACGTCCTCCACGAATAAATCTAGCTTGTCCTGGATAATGTTCATGAATTATATTTGCTAAATCTAAAAAACCTTGAGGGTTTTTATCTATATCTATTCGACCTAGTAATGAAAAAGTTTTATGATTTTCCCAACTACACTTGAGTTGCTCTAAATTCTTGTGTAAGAGACTTTCTGGTGGGGATAAAAAGGTTAAATTCAACTTATATAGCTTGTCAGATTTGATAAATGTTTTTGCTTGAAAAAGAGCTTTATCGCTTGGTAATAAAATCTTATCTGCTAACTGACCAAATAAAAAATGATAAATAAATATAAGTGATGCTTTGAAAGGATTAATCCTTCCCTTCTCAAAGCGTGGTTCATGCATCATATAATAAATTTTTAAATCTTTTGAGAAAATTTTCGCGATCGCCTTTAAAATTAAAGTTAAAATTAAGTAATCTGATTGAATTAAGAAGAAAAACAGAGATATTTTCTCTCCTGAATTTAACTTGACAACTTTTTTGGCTAAATCTAAGCTCTTCTCAAGATTTACAGTAGTTAGATAATATAAATCATCAGCTTCTCCCTGAAAATGACAAGTTAATGTCATTGCTTTATAGAAAGATTCTGAGCAATGATGTAACATCGAGTTTTTTGGTCTAAAAAGGTATGTTTTAGGCATTTTTGGCACTATTTTTTAACAAAAATATTGTTTGAGATAATTTACTTTTCCAATAAAAACTGAGAAATTTATTCTCTAACTATTTATTTTTTTCGCAGCAAAAGGTGAATCAATTCTGAGATTAGCTTTTAACCTGATTAAGGCATTAATAATGATCACAATTACTTTTTCATGTATTGTTTGAGCATATTTCATGCGTATAAATGAATGCTCACTAATTCTTTTATTAGTTTGACTAGAAATTCCCCCAGGTTCCCTTATTGATATTACGAAAGGTAAATAAAAAATTTCTACATTTTTCAGCATTCTGATGAATAACTCATAGTCCATAGAGGTTTTAATAGATTCATCATATCTGTAATTTTTATGCAGTGATGTTTCACAGAAAAAACCCTGGTGTGGTAAGAACATAAAATATTTTAAAAACTTTGATGACAGCTGAGGGGGACGATAAAATACGGTTTCTCCTGTAATACTTGTAGCAATAGTGATACCTATTGCACATTTCCATTGATGCTGAAGATAGCTTTGAACCACTTGTGAAATAACAGTATTGGATAAAAGTACATCACCTGCATTTAGAAAGAAGATTAAATTGCCATTACTTTTGTCTAAACCTTTATTAAATGCACTAGATATACCACTATCTGGTTCTGAAGAATAAATATACACTTTGGAATGTGAATATGATTCCAGAAGTTCTTTAGTTTCATCATGAGAATCTCCATCTATAATGATGTGTTCTATTTTTTCATAATCTTGTTCTTTTACTGATTCTAAGGTTCTGTATAAGCCCTTTGCATAATTCTTTGATATTGTAACTATCGATACTAAACAATTATTCATAAATAAACCTTGTGTTTGATAAATTGTTTTTATGTCAAAATCTACATTATTATGAAGCTTAAACTAATAGAAAATTTGTTCAATCACTTGAGGAAGATTGTAGCTTAATGGTTTGCCTTCTAAAACTACAATATAATAGTTGTTATTCTGTCTCTTGGGCATCCAATAAAATGTATAAGTCAGAACAGATATGAGAGCGAAGATTATCAAATATTTAGAATATTTTTTTAGTCCTAAATTTATCTCTACAAAATATAAATATGGAACATTAATCAACCAAAAAGGAAAATATAAAAAATTAAAAAATCCCAGTCTATAGGGTAGAAAGTTAAATGGCCCTGTCAGAAAAATCATGATGATTTGTAACCTGCCAACAAGTCTGAAAGATTCTAACAAATTAGTTAATTTTTGGTTGCTGGTATCACTTATATTGGGTCGTATTAATAAGTCATCTTGCAATTTTAGAAAACATAATAAACTGAGAGCAACTTGCAACAAAAATACTGGATTTGTAAAATCTACAAAATTTTCCTTACTTGTATCTAAAAAGGATTTAGACTTACTTGATGCCAATCCTCCATTTTCGCCAAAACTTGTCAGAAAGTTCTGTAAAACTGAAATCAGCAAACTAGGAGTAAGTGATACTAATAAAAAACCAATAAATAAGATAAGTAAAGAAAATCGTAAACCTAATATTTTGCTGAGGAAAGTAATTTTTTTATACCCAATTTTTTCTAATTTCTCCATGAAGAAATGCAACACACGTTGAAATATGATTGCTCCGAAAATTAAAATACTCCCAGAATGTATAAATATTGCTATTGTCGCTAATAAATAAAAAATTACATTTTTTTGATTATAATAACTAATACCTAGAAAAAGAATAGATAATGACAAACTTGATCTTAAGAGAAAAAGTGGAACTCCTAGAGCAGGTGCAACCAGACTATAATATACAGCAAAAATTATAAATGCTAATTTAGTTTGGTTGAATCTCAGACAAATTCTGAGTATTGCTATAGTTGATAGCAAATTGAATATTAAAGCTGTGGTTAGTAAAAAAAATTTTTGATTATCTTCTAAAAAAATACTTAATAAGTATTCGTAGATTTTATAAAATGGTTCAAAACCATTATTATTTAGTTTTAATTGAGTAAAATCAAATAATTGAATATCTTTAAAAGAATCAATATATACTTGTGTATCTCCAACAGGAATAATTGTTGCTGATATTAATGAACTGACGATCGCAGCAGAAAAAACCAGAAATAAGGCTATAGAATCTAGCTCTTTTTTCACAAAAAAGATGGCTGCAAAGCTGGCAATGGGAGGATAAAGAATTGGTAGCAGAAAAAGGATTGGAATGCAAAGAAAAAATAAAAATATATTCATTATTAGTTTGTCAATGAGTTAGGTAACTCCAATAAATAAATTATCTCCGTTGAAGTAGGGGCGGGTTCACAAATATCCTCGCTTGAGCAAAAACAATATTTATTAACCCGCCACGACTAATGAATGATAACCCCCTGATGGGGTGACGCTACGCATAGCTTGCTTCTGCGTAGCAGGCCGCGCTGGCTCACTGTGAACTGTGGGATATTTTATTGTTTGGAAGTTCCTGATTTGATTTATGGTAAATATTTTCACCAAATCAACAACTAATTAAATACAGTTAACCACGTCTTACGCTCTTCACCACGCATCATTAATATGGTCAGTAAACCATCAATTTGACCTTTAGTCCATTTCCATGTGATCAGAGCTTCGATTTTTTGATCTGAGTTAATAAAAGCTGCGATCGCAGAGACTAATGTTTCTCCTAAATATTTTAAAATGCGTATTATAGACACTGCTAACCACATCAAATAAGAACGATTCCAGCGCAAACTAGCAATATAAGGAGCAGCAATACCAAAACCGTAATTCATATCTATGAGATATTTTTCGGTTATGCGTCTTGCAGGGATAAAATGGTACAGCAAACAATCAGGTGTATACCAAAGTTCATAACCTACATTAAGAATTCGTAAAACTATCTCTGAATCATCCCCTGCTGTGAGTTTTGTTCCTGCTCTACCTGTAAGAAATTGTTGAGATAACCAACCACTTTTCTCTAAAGCAGTTCTGTGAACAACTAAACCTGCACCAGGGATGTGAAAATTACTTCTATTTAACTGTTTTGCACTTTCGCCAAGATTAAAAGCTGCAAATGTACGTGAATACTTGACGATGACAGGAGAAGGAATAACTTCCCAATCTAAAACTACTTTCCCACCGAATGCACCACAACTTGGATGAGATGAAGCGAACTTGATGGCGTTTTCTACCCAATTTTCAGAAATCAGACAATCATCATCTATAAAAGCTATCCATTCACTAGTTGTATTTGTAATTCCACATATCCGCGCATAAGTTAATCCCTGTTTTTTCTCTACTATTCTACGTAGACTTGGTATAGTATTAGCGCGAATAAATTTGTCTACGATTGCAGCAGTTTCATCTACACAATTGTTGTCTACTACTGTTACTGTCCAGTGATAATCTTGAGAAACTTTTTGTCGTGCAATAGTTGCAAGAGTATGTTCGAGTGAAGCTGCATTATTATAAGTACAAATTATGATATCCATGATGAATTACCCTAAAGTTTTCTAAAATTTTTTAGTTAATTGCTATGAGCTTTTTTTGAACGCAAGACATGGGTTAATATATCAATAAAAAGTTTACGTTCATATTCGTCAAAAACCCAAAACCACACTGATATTGTATATAGTACAGCAGAAACAAGTAATAATGAGATTGTCAAGTAAATCGGTAACTTCCACACTTCAATTAGCCACAAAGTAGGGACAAGCCACAACATAGGGATGATTGGTCGTGTGTACCCTTTTAGCCAATATTGAGAAATCGGTAATTCAACTAATTTTGCAACTAAAGGAATTTGAAAAAAGATAAACCTGATCAAGTTAGTTGAAAGTGTGCCTAATACAATACCAGCTAAACCTAAATTGAATTCTTTAACATACAAAATGCTGAGAAATACATTACAAACGCCATCTAATAAAATTGCTAAAGCTGGTAATTTCAACTGATTTGTAGCAGTTAAATAAGGCCAGGTAACAAATATGGGAATACGAGAAAATACTAAAAATATCGTCAATGGTAGAATGGCGATCGCTTGTTCAAATCCTTTACCCAACCACAGTTCAATAATCTCCCGCCGAAATATACCAACCCCAAAAGCCGCAGGTAAAGCCAGAGTCAGCACATAGCGGGTTGAACGAAGAATTAACTGCTGTTTTTCCCATACAGAACCACTATCTGAAAGTCTGGAAGCTGCTGGTAAAAGCACTGTTGTTAATGATGTCACCAGCCGATTTAAGGCACTTCCCAGTTGTAGTGCAATAGCATAAATGGCATTTAAGGCTGGCCCCAAGAGCAAATTGATCAGAATTTGATCTGTTCGTTCATATAGGTTGCTAGCAAAGCCGATTAAACTTGACCATCCACCCAATGAAAAAAGTTTCTTACTATCTTGCCAATTTATAACATGCCAATCGAGCCGGAGAAAAGGCTTTTGCAGAGTTAGCCAACCTGCTAATAATATCCCAATAATTGCCCCTGGAGTCAACCACACTAAAGTCATGCCAACTAACAAATTAATTGGCAAAAAACGCAACAAATTCAAACCAATCAAAATCAAAACTTGCTGTAGTACACTCAAAAAGTTAACCAGCGTGTACCGTTCTTCAGCACTCAAAGCTGCATACCAAGGCTGACTCACAGCATTAATAACCTGCGCCAAAGCTGAAAGCCACACGACATATTTGGCTTGTGTGATCAATTCTTCAGGAATATTGAAACATGTAATAATCCACGGTGCCAATATTGCCATTACCACAGCGATGCTTGAGCCAATCACCGTACTCATTAACCAGCCATTATTAAATAATTGCTTAGTTTGATGCCAATCACGGTTTTGCAGGCTGATTGAAAGAAAACGCACCATAGCCTGCTGCGTACTCTCGTTGAGAAATTGAATTGCTGTTGAGGTTGATATCAACAGCATAAAAATACCGAAGACTTCCTTCGGCGCTGGAGAATTTTGGGCTAGTATATCTAGTGCCGTGCGAGTAATAAATAGACTCAAAAACATACTTATACCCATTCGGGCATAGGTGGAGAGACTATTAATAAAAATCACACTTGCACGACGTTTCATGTATTTTGACCACGCAGAAATAAATGACAATCTTAAACTAGTCGGACATTTTGTTTATCTACTAAGGAGTACTCAAAAATGCCCCGAATTTTATGATAAGAACCTGACTTAATATAAGTCGGTTTGTCTAGCATTGCAGCAAGAATACCTACATGCAATCGAGTTGCTACAACTACTGCTGCTTCTGCAATCAATTTACTAAAGGTATGGAAGCTACAAAGATCAGGGTTACTAATATCAGCAGCGAAAACTGGCAAACCTGCTAAATTGGGATGATCTTGAAGTACTTGGTTTAAGCTTTCTTGCACAAATGTTGTGTTTGCTCCCTGTTCACCAAGACTTTTTGCTAAAGCTGCGTGTTTTAAGGGTGTTAAAATGTAGCGCCTAATCGGTCGTTTAATGAACTTGGGAATATAGCTTGATTTTGTTGTTGAAATAGTTTGCTCGCTTTGATATGAACCTGTGACGCTTTCGGGATCATTACGCTCTACAATTAAAATATGCTTTTGTGCTGTTTTAGATTGTAGGTTTTTGATATACAAAGAATCTTGCAGATGAAAAGCCATGTCATGATCGATTCCCAAACGGACATCGCCAGGAAAAACTAAATCTTTGAGAGTCTTTAAGCTGTAAGGTTCCCGCGCATATATAAAAGCAGGTGCAACTCGCTTGCTAAATAATGATGCAAAGTTAGTTTCTGTGAACCAAAAACTCGATGGTAAGACAATTAAAGGTGTCTGGGGATAAAGACAATTATAGTTTCTGAGTGTATGAAAGCCGTGTACCCATATGTCAGTCATTCCGGCACCACCGTTGACAACGATCGCGTCTGCTTGCTGCGGCTGATTAACTAAGTTTGCTCCTAGTTTTTGCAGCATTTCACGGCTACCCATTTCGATTAATTTATCGCCATTATTTCCATGTAAAGGTTCAAAGAATATCCGTTTGCCGCGATATTTTGATAGTTCTTCTAGTAGGGGGTTTAATAAATTTGTTTGGGTTGATTGATTCATTTTTTTTATCGCACCACAGAGGCGCGGAGGACACAGAGAGAGTAGAAAGAGAGTTTTTTTAAAATGATTTAGTATTGCTATTTATACTGATTGACACAGCATTAGAGATTGACATCAACTAAAGGGTTGTTCTATTTTTTAAGACATCTGTCTGATTGCGATCGCTATTCCTTTTTTGATAGGAATTTCTGGTGTGATAGTAACCAGAACTATGTTCATCGGTAACTGCATTCACCACCATTCCTACAACATGCGATCGCGATTGTTCTAGCAACGTCTTTGTGGCTTTGGCGGCAGCCAAGTCAAGTATTTCTGGACGTACAGTTAGCAAGATGCCATCTGCCAGTTTGCTTAATAGCAGTCCATCGGCAAACAAATTCAAAGCTGGAGTATCGATAATTACAAAGTCATAGTCCCTCACCGCCGCTTCGATTAATGCAGCCATCCGCCGTGAGTCTAACAGTGCTGCTGGTTGAGGCGGAATCGTCCCAGCGTGTAAGACTTCCAGGTTAATTAGCGCTTCTTGAGTAGAGGTTGATAATTCAGATTGACCAATTAGAATATTGCTCAAACCTATGAGGTTGTGCTGTTGCCAAATTATATGTTGATAGGGATGACGCATATCTGCATCTATTAACAGCACTCGGTGTCCCATGTGGGCCTTCGCTACTGCCAAGTTTGCTGCAACGAAAGATTTACCCTCACCAGGAATGGAACTGACTACTACTATCACCTTTAATAGTTGATCCCCAAAAGTGAAGTCTAGGTTGGCTTGGAACATCTCAAAAGCCGCACTAGCAGGCGAATAGGGGTTGTCTCTGACAGGCAGTGCAACCACATCCTCATCAGTCTCACTCGATTTTTCATTCAGATGAGGAATGATGCCTACTAAAGGATAGCCGAATACTTGCTTGGCTTTCTCGACAGTCTTTAAAGATTTATCTCTAACTTCCAAAAGTAACGCTGTTCCCACACCTACCAAAATTCCTAAAAATCCCCCAAGGGCTAGGTTGAGGGTCAGGCGAGGAGACACAGGTTTTTTCGGAACTAAAGCCGGAGAAATTACTCGCGCATTACCCACGTTTTGGTTGACTACAACTTCAACTTCTTGAAATCGCTTCAACAATTCTTCATAGGTAGAACGCGCTACTGCTAACTCTCGTTCTAGCTGTAGTTGTGTTTGTTCTAGCTGCGGTAACACACTCAAGCGTTTTTGCGAAAGTGAGTATGCATTCTTTAACACTGCTATTCGGTTCGCGATCGCCAAGCGTTCTATTTCTGACTGCACCAGTTGAGTTGTCAGGGTCTGCTTGAGTTGTCCTATCTGCAAATTCTGCTGTGGTATGGACTGCTTGCTGCCTAAAGTTTGACTCACTCGCAGTTCCAATTGTTTTCTTAAAGCTATTTCTTGAGATGACAAATCTTTGATGGTTGGGTGTTCTTCAGTATACCGAGTCCGTGCTACTACTAACTGGTCTTGCACTTTCTGGTATTCTGCTAAAACTTGCTGCACGGCGGTAGATTCACTTAGGGTATTGAGAGCTACAGCCTGCTGTTTATTCAATTGCAATTGACTTTGCAAAGCATCAGAGCGACTCTGGGCTTGTGCGAGGTCGGCTGTGGCTTTGGTAATTTGATCTGATAAATCCTTCAGACTTGCTACCCCTGCTTTTGCTTCATCCTCTAGGACAATCACTTTGTTTTTTTCTTTGAACCGACGCAATGCAGCTTCTGCTCGCATCACCTTTGCTTCAACTTCAGGCAATTGCTTGCGTAAAAATTCCTGGGCTGCTGTAGCCTCAGTTCGGTTGGTCTGAACATTGTTCTCTAAGTAATTGCCCATCAGTGAATTAACCACTGCTGCTGCTTGTTTTGGGTTTTGACTTTGGTAAGAAAGCGTCAAAACATCTGTATCTTTAACGGTGTTAACCTTAAGTGCTTTGAGAAATTCATCAATTTCTATAGGCCGGCCACGTTTATCCCGTAGATTCATGGCATCAATCGTTTTTTTGACAATCGGGTTCGAGCGGATGACTTCTGCTTGTGTATCTAATGGCTTACTGACTTGGGTCACTCCACTGAGTTCCCCTGTGTTTTCAGAGATACTCGTTAACGAAGAAACACGATTAGTCTTATTGAAAAGTAGTTTACCTTCCGCTTGATAAATTGGTTTTTGCTTCAAGGAAGCTAGGGCTGTCAGTCCAAAGATAGATGCAGTCATAACTGCTATTACTAGCCAATGCCTTTTGAATATCAGCGAATACTCTTGAAAATCAAAGGAATCTTGCTCTTCTTGTTTAGATACCATCAATTATGTTGAAAATTTATTTTCAAAATTTACCTGAGTTATTCATCGGCGATTTATTGTTACTTTAGGGTTTTTTCAGCCAAAAATACCAAAGAAACTGCTCTTTTACACTTATTCATATTTACGCTTTCCCCAAATTAAACTATCAAACTATTTTTATCTACGTAAAGACATATATCAAAAAAAGTTTTTCAAAGTCAACAGGCATTAAATATTTTTCCATAAAAAATAAAATATCAAAATTGGAATATCTCCTTTTAGCCATCTATTGGCATGACGTAGTTTTATATACCGTTTATTGGATATCAGTTCTTGATTGTACTCCTATACAGTCTATGTTATAGGTGTTTTTTGAACTAATGACATAGATTAAAAAATACTAAAAAAAATTTTTTTCAAAAATAATAAGTATGCGTAATTTTATGATAATCATTATCTTAGTGATTGTAAAAAGCCTAGTATGCTTGCGTTTTAGCCTGATTATTTACATTAAAAATAAAGCAATACCCGCTTTTCTTCGCTTTTTTGGCTTTGTATCCTATTTTCCTAACAAAGAATTGCTTGACACAATTTTTATATTGAGATAGTTTTTTCTCTAAGTAGTTTAAAATCACATATAGCCAGCTTGTTAAATAGGTAATCACCTAATTAATACATGGTTGATAGCGTGTTAATAGCATTTTTAGTTCCCTAATCTACTGCTGAAAGCACTTGAAATCAAAGCTAATTGTAATTTATTTTGATACAGCGTATAAGCGATATATAAAGCACTTATACAAGTAGTTTCTAGCCCAGTCGGATGAAACCCGTTATAAAAATAAACAATTCAGCAAAAGTTTTATTTTCACAGTAATGTCAAAAAAAGCAGCCAATAATTTGTTTGAAATTAAAGTTTGAATATCAAGTAATACAACTCATGTTCAATCTTGGTGAACAGCTAATAGCCCTATGCAAAAGTCAAAAAGAGCCACTGCGTTTTTGTAGTTTCACACTACATTTGCAACTATTGTCAGAGTGTCCTAATACAGTTGCTCTCCAAGTAGAGAAAGTAGCATTCAAAAATCAAAAGACTTATATTCTCGACCTTCTCACATAAACAAGAACTGCGACTTCTCAAAGAAATCGCAGTTCTGAAAACATTCATAAAATACACAGTAGTAATAGAATCAATGAGTTTTAGCAGTTATATCGGTTCACGGGCAAATACTAGGTTGCCAAATTTACTACGGGTTTTACCTATATTGCTCTGTTTCGGGGATATTCTTGGCTTGTTTGCCTGTTTAAGGCTTTCTTTGGAATTGCGTCTGGGTCAGCAACTAAATTGGTTTGACCCGATTGTCTACGCTTTTTTCTTGATGTTGATTGCTGGACTTTATCTGGCGGATGCATACCGTCCAGATACGCAAATAGCAGGTTTGCGGGTATCTGTGCGGATTGTGATTGCTAGTGGAGCGATCGCACTTTTGACTTCTGCCCTAATTTACTTATCAGGCACAGACAAGGACAATCCATTGTGGTGGCGGAGTGTTTTGCTACCAAGCTTGGGACTGTTCACAATCTGGGCAATTATCTTACGCCTGTTAGCAGTGAAATGGCTGCACTCAGAAGCACAACAGACACGTTGGCTGATATTGGGTGCAGATGCAGGTGCAATCAAATGGATACAAAACTTGCTGGCGCTGAATCCGCTGGGAAAGTTGGTTGTACTAGCTGAACTTGGCGAAAATACTACCTATTCAATAGATGGTAATCTCAACGATTTGCCCAAATGGAGCCGAGAACCTTGGTCAGGGGTGGTAGTAGCCAGCGATATTCATTTTTCGGAATCACAAATCCAAAATTTGATGGAAATCAGACTGCGGGGTATTCCGGTTTATCGGTTGCCAGATTTTTATGAAAGTTTATGGTCTAAACTTCCCTCATCTTTGTTACAGGATAGATGGTTGGCATTTAGCGCTGGTTTTAACTTGATGCCTGGTAACTTCAGCATGAAACTGAAGCGGGTTGCAGATTTGATTCTCGCGGCAATGTTACTTGTGTTGTTATCGCCAGTAATGCTGGTGGTAGCTTTGGCAATCAAGTTAGATAGTCCAGGCCCCATATTCTACAGTCAGCTACGCAGCGGCTTGTATGGCAAAGCATTTAGGGTTTATAAATTCCGTTCCATGTATCAAGACGCAGAAAAGCGCGGCGCACAGTGGGCTAGTCAACGCGATCCCCGGATCACTAGAGTCGGCTACTGGCTGCGTTTAATGCGAATTGACGAACTACCACAAATATGGAATGTGTTGTGTGGCGAGATGAGTTTGATCGGGCCGCGTCCAGAACGCCCAGAATTTGATGTCAAGCTCAAAGAAGTGATTCCTTATTATGAAGTGCGTTATTTAGTGAAACCGGGGATCACCGGCTGGGCACAGGTAATGTATCCCTATGGTGCCTCAATTGAAGATGCTTACGAAAAGTTAGCTTACGACCTCTACTACATCAAGAATTATTCCCCTTGGTTAGATTTAGCGATCGCCTTCAAAACCATTCGAGTAGTTTTGTTAGGTAAAGGTAGATGAAAAATACAATTTTAGTAACTGGCGGTGCAGGCTACATTGGCTCTCATGTAGTCCGTCAGCTTGGGGAAGCCGGCTACAACGTCGTAGTCTATGACAATTGTTCTACAGGTTCACGCACATCTGTATTGCATGGCAAACTCGTAATCGGTGATCTAGCAGACAGCGAGCATCTTTATCAACTCTTCGCCACGTATAAATTTAGTGCGGTGCTGCACTTTGCAGCCAGTCTGATTGTTCCAGAATCGGTTTCTCATCCCCTTGATTACTACGCCAACAACACACGCAATACTTTGAATTTACTGCGCTGCTGTCATGTTATGGGGGTAAACCAGATCATTTTTTCTAGTACAGCAGCAGTTTATGGGGAAACCACAGAAAATCCGGTTACTGAGTCAGCTGCAACACTACCCATTAATCCTTACGGGCGCTCTAAGTTGATGAGTGAATGGCTGATTAAGGACTATGCAGAATCGTCTTCACTGCGCTACGTAATTCTACGTTATTTTAATGTAGCAGGCGCTGAGCCAGGCGGGCGATTGGGGCAAATGTCAACCAATGCAACTCATTTAATTCGGGCTGCTTGTGATGCAGCACTCAAGCGCAAGCCAGAAGTGCGAATTTATGGCACTGACTTTCCTACCCCAGATGGCACCGGAATTCGTGACTATATCCACGTTGAAGACTTAGCCACAGCCCATGTAGATGCTTTGCGCTACCTAGAACAAGGACATGAAAGCCAGATTTTCAACTGCGGCTATGGGCAAGGATACAGTGTGCGGCAAGTTATTGAAAGAGTCAAAGCTATTTCTGGGGTAGATTTTCCTGTTATTTTTGCCCAAAGGCGTTTAGGTGATCCTGCCTGTGTTACAGCTTGTGCTGATAAAATTCGCCAAGTCTTGGGTTGGCAACCAAAATACAATGATTTAGACAAGATTATCTATACAACCCTTGCTTGGGAAATGCGCCGGGATGGTTTAGTAATGAATCCATTCAGTGTAATGCAAAGACACAGCACAGATATGGATAAAAGCATCCGTGACAGGTTGAGGAAAGCGAGTTAGTTTGTCATGGGTAATGGGTAATTGGTAATTGGTAATTGGTAATTCCCTATTGCTGTGTCAAACCAACGATCGCCTTAACTAACACTTCCGGATCTACTGGTTTGGATATGTGCAATTGAAATCCTGCTGCTAGTGCTTGCTGCTGATTAATTTCTCCAGCATAAGCCGTCAGAGCGATCGCTGGCACATTTCCTCCTTGTTGTGGCGATCGCTTTCTGACTTGACGCATCAGCATATAACCGTCTATTTCTGGCATCCCAATATCACTAATCAAAACATCTGGTATTGACAAAGATAGTGCTTGCAGTGCTTCCTTTGCTGAAGCGACAGCAGTTACATTCACTCCATACTCTTGCAAAATAAACGATACTAAGTCCCGGATATCCGGTTCATCGTCCACTACTAGAATTTGCATATTGGAAAGTATCTCAGGATGAGGATTAAAAGTTTGAGGCTGATCATCTTCAAGCCTTACCTGTTCGTTGGTGAGCAAAAATGGGAGTCTCACAGTGAAAGTTGCACCCATTCCTTCTCCAGGACTTTCTGCCCAAACTGTTCCCCCATGTAGTTCGACAACCTGACGCACAATTGCTAGTCCTAAACCTAGCCCTCCAAATTTGCGAGTCGTTGTACCATCAGCTTGACGAAAATAATCGAACACGTAAGGCAGAAAATCCGGGGTAATTCCCTTACCTGTATCGCTGACTGTGATTTGAGCTTGGTAATCAACTTCTGCAACTTTAATTTCTACATGTCCTCCTTTTTGTGTAAACTTGACAGCATTAGATAATAAGTTCCAAACCACTTGCTGAAGGCGATTTGGATCACCCATAACTTGCCCCAAGGAAGGGTCAATTATGGTTTGAATTTGAATTGATTTAGCCTCTGCTGCTAGTCGTACTGTATCTATGGCACCTTCTACCACCATCAGCAAGCTGACGGGACAGACATTTAAACTCAATTTTCCTTGGAGAATCCGAGAGACATCTAATAAATCTTCAATTAATTGAGTTTGTAATTTGGCGTTGCGTTCGATGGTTTCTAAGGCGCGGTTAGTAGTTTCTACATCAAACTTACGTGAACGCAGTAATTTTGACCAACCCATTATCGGGTTGAGTGGGGTTCGCAGTTCATGGGAGAGAACCGCGAGAAACTCATCTTTAATGCGGTTGGCAACCTCTGCTTCTTTACGGGCTGCGCGTTCTCTTTCCAGCAGGCTCGCGCGTTCTTGTTCAGCGCGTTTGCGTTCGGTAATATCTAATACAAAGGCGACTCCATCATGTTGAGAGTCATTCAGTAACGCTACCCCCAAAACAATTGGTACTCGCTTACCGTTGCGGTGGATGTATTCTTTCTCATAAATCTGGGAAACACCGTTTGCTTCTACTTCTGTAATGGCGCGATCGTCCAAATATTTATACTCAATCGGAGTCAGTTTTCTCCAATCTATTTTGCCTAAAGCAGTAAACTCATCACGAGTGTAGCCTGCTAATTGTAAATAAGCGTCATTGGCATCAGTAATAAAACCATCCACAGTCCAAAAAGCCACTCCTACCAAATTCGACTCAAACAAGCGGCGAAATTTGGCTTCACTTTCGCGCAATGACTGTTCTACCCGTTTGTGTTCTGTAATATCACGAGAAACAGTAATTACACCTTCAATTTGATCAAAATTTCGTAATGGCGTCAGGATGTATTCATAGTAATGTGTGCCATCTGCTAAAACATATTCACACTCATCCTTAATCGGTTCTCCAGTTGCCATCACAACTTGGCGTTGATTCTCTACCCTCTCTATAAAGTCTGCGGGTAAATCCATTTCCCGCACATTCTTACCGATAATATCCTCGACTTTGAAGCCTAGCATAGCAGCTCCACCATGACTAACATATTGATAGTAACCTGTGCGATTAATAATAAAAATATTATCAACAGATGCGGCGAGAATAGCATTTAAAATATTTGCTTGTTCTTGAACTTTACTTGTTAATTGACGAGTACTTTCTTTTGCCTGCTTGCGGTCTGTAATATCCATACAAACCCCAATCATCCGCACCGCCTGTCCTTGATCATCGTAAAAAAATTGTCCCTTGGCTAAAATCCAATGTACACTTTGGTCTGGCCAAACAATCCGAAATTCATCACTGTAGTCAGTCTTTTCTTCCAAAGCATGGATGAGAACTTGTATTACAGATTGCCTGTCTTCTGGATGAACGTAACTTAAGAAAGCTTCATAAGTACCAGGAAAACTTCCTGGTACTAAACCATAAAGCAGTTCATGATTTTCCGACCAAATCACTTTATTAGTGACAATATTCCAGTCCCACAAACCCATGTGGGCAGCATTTAGCACTAGCCTCAACTGTTCTGAGCTTTCTTGCAGGGCTACTTTTGCCTGGTATCGTTCCGCGTCACATCCAGCAACTTGACTATGAAGACTTTCGTCTGTAGTTGCTAGTTTTACTTCTAGTTCTGCTATTTGTTGTTCTAGGACTGCTTGCCTTCGCTGATACTGCATTTCTGATTGCTCTAACTCTGCAACACGTTGTCGTAGAGCTGCTAGTTCATCAGTTAGTTCACAGTTAGTTTTATCAACGTCTGGCATCTGTAATAAAACTCATGATAAAGAAAACCATCTTTTGTGGTATGCATCCAATATATCTGATTGAGTATGAATTTTTTATTTCAAAAATTCAATCTCTCGCAAGGCACAAAAAAGTTTCACCCCAAAGGCATATCTTTACAACCAGCAAATATAGCAATGTATTAATTAGTATATGGGGGCATGGGGCATGGGGCATTAGGAATTGGGAATTGGGAATTGGGAATTGGGAATTGGGAATTGGGAATTGGGAAAAAGAAGTTATTTCCAACATCTCCCCCATCCCCCTCATCCCCCCATCTCCTCATCTCCCTCATCTCCCTCATCTCCCTCATCTCCCTCATCCTCACTTTCCTGCTACAAGAACCATTGCTTATTTTTTATTTCTTCAGCCGCATAAAAGCCGCACCAATAAACAAGCCTACAATCTGCATCCAGTAAGCAACACTGAATGAATTTACACCATAAGGGGGAATATTTAAACTACCGATGCCGTAAAATAACTGTTGTGCAAACCACCAAAATACATAGAAAAAAACTGGCAGTTCAATAGGGATATATATAAATATTAACGGCAAAATACTGTCAATTTTAGCATGGGGAAACTTCATGACGTATGCACCTAAAACAGCTGCGATCGCTCCATTCGCTCCAATCAATGGTACTGTTAAATTTGGTTGAGCAATAATTTGTACTATTCCTGTCAAAATCCCAGCAGCCAGGTAAAATCCTAGATAAAGTCTAGCACCTAGAACATTTTCTACAGTTTTGCCAAAAACCCACAGAAATAGTAGATTTCCTAAGATTTGGCTAAAACTGCCATGAATAAACATCCCAAAAAGTAATGAAAATGACCGCCAAAAAACAACTATCCCAGCTGCCGGATTGAAGAATGCATTTGTAATTGCCCCATTAATCTGGGCAGGAATGACACCCCAACTATTAACAAAATACCCTAATTGACCACTTATTTCTAGTTTAAGTTCCCAAAAAAATATAACAATATTAATACCAATCAGCCAATAATTAATAATTGGCTGACTACGAGTGCGAACATTATCACTAATAGGAATCATTAGTTAGTTGTTAGTTGTTAGTTGTCAGTTGTCAGTTGTCAGTTGTTAGTTGTTAGTTGTCAGTTGTCCCTTTTATTTCCTCATCCCCCTCATCCCCCTCATCCCCCTCATCTTTCGATCCCCTCATCCCCCATCTCCCCACAAACCTGTGGCAAGATTGGAATCAGATCACAACACACCCTACTGGGCAAATGAGATGCTAGGAAACACACTTGTTGGAAGATACCAAATTATTAGCCATTTGGGAGGTGGGGGATTTGGTGAAACTTTTGTAGCTTCTGATACTCACTTACCAGGATCGCCTCAATGTGTTGTCAAGAAATTGAAGCCTCAAGCAAGTGATCCAGTAACTTTAGAAACAGCTAGGCGTTTATTTGATACGGAAGCTCAAGTTCTGTATAAATTGGGTATTCACGATCGCATCCCGCAACTTTTAGCTTACTTTGAGGAGAACGCCGAATTTTATCTTGTACAGGAATTCATCGAAGGTCACGATTTGAGTACAGAATTAGTACCAGGAAAAACCTGGAATCAAATTCAGGTGATTTTGCTGTTACAAGAAATCTTGGCAGTTTTAGAATTTGTCCATGAACAAAAGGTAATTCATCGGGATATCAATCCGCGAAATATCCTCAGACGCCAGCAAGATGCAAAATTGATTTTAATTGACTTTGGGGCAGTTAAACAAATTACTACCCAAGTGATTACTCCCCAAGGACAAACTAAATCTACTGTTGCTATCGGCACTCCTGGATATATCCCTAGCGAACAAGCTCAAGGTACACCAAAATTTAGCAGTGATATCTATGCTGTGGGGATAATTGCAATTCAAGCATTGACTGGCATATATCCCGACCAACTAGAAAAAGATGCGGAAACTAATGAAATTATCTGGCAAAATCAGACCGAAGTTTCACCAGAATTTGCACAATTTATAGATAAAATGGTGTGTTATGATTTTCGACAACGCTACCCTTCAGCAACTGCTGCATTACAAGCACTCAAAGCATTAACACAGCCAGCATCCGGTACCATAGCAATCAGCCCTTCTTTGCAGCCAAAAAATCTCACAGCCAGTAAACATAAAAAAGGACTGTTGCTCAAGTTATTATTAACGATATTTTTAATTGGAGCAACTGGAGTAGCATCTGTATTTGTTGTTAAGCATATTAATGCTAATAATGCAACAGAATTAAATAAACAAGCCAATACACTTTTTGAACTCCAACGCTATCAAGACGCGCTAGCAGCTTATCAAGAAGCAGTTAATATTAGACCAGATTATGCTCAAGGATGGAATGGTCAAGGTAAAACCTTATCTGCATTAAAACAATATAAAGAAGCACTATCAGCATATGACAAAGCAATTCAAATTCAGCCTGATTATGTTGAAGCTTGGACTGGCAGAGGTTTTACTCTGCAAAACTTACAGCGATATCCAGAAGCGATCGCCTCTTTTGACAAAGCTTTACAACTAGATGACGATTACCCGGAAGTCTGGTATGCCAAAGCGGAAGTTTTTACTAGTTTGAAGCAGTATGATAATGCAATTACATCTTATGATAAAGCCATAGAATTTAAAACAGATTATTATGAAGCTTGGTATCAAAAGGGTTTAGCGCTGCATAATTTAAAACAATATGAAGAAGCGATCGCAGCATACGACAAAGCTATCGAAATCAAACCAAACGATGAGCAAGCTTGGTACAATCGTGGTAATGCCTTAGTAAATTTAAATCGTTATGCAGATGCTTTGACAGCTTATGAAAAAGCAGTGCAATTTAAACCAGATTATTATCAAGGTTGGTTATCTAGGGGAAATGTCCTCACCACTTTGCGACGTTATCCAGAAGCAATTGAATCATTCAATCAAGTAATTAAATATAATTCTAACAACTATCAAGCTTGGTATAATCGGGGTTGGGCGCTGCATCAAAATCAACGATATGAAGAAGCAGTACAATCTTATAATAAAGCAGCAACCATTCAGCCAAAAAATTATCAAGTTTGGTATAGTATGGGAAATTCCCAATACAATTTGCAAAAATATGAAGCGGCGATCGCAGCTTATAATAAGGCAGTTCGCTATCAACCAAACTCTTACGAAACTTGGTATAGTCGAGGCAATGCCCTATCAAATTTGAAACGGTTTAAAGACGCGATCGCATCTTATGACCAAGCAATTAAATATAATCCGAATTACCAACAAGCAATCAACGCCCGCAACCAAGCGCAAATTCAACTACAAAGCGAACAAACAAAGCCCATAATCGTACCAATATTACCAAATCCTAATTCCAGCAATCAGTAGCCAGTAGGGTGCGTTATGGACTTTCGTCCTAACGCACCATGTTAATGATGTAGCAGTGCTAAATTTTCTTTCCCACTGCTGCGTATTTAATCTAGATTTCCAATTTTGCATTTGTAGCCTGATAACAAATTTTGCTATTCTTTGTTATCGTCGGTAAAACTTAAATATTAGCCCTAAAGGAGGTTTTTATGAATGTTTCCCTAACCCCAGAATTAGAAAAGTGGGTGCAGTCTAAAGTTGAAAGCCGCATGTACACTTCTGCAAGTGAAGTTATCCGAGAAGGGCTACGACTTCTCAAAGAACAAGATAATCTTAAAGAAATACGTCTAGCTGAGTTGCGGCAAGAGATTCAACTTGGAATTGATAGGGGCGAATCTACACTGTTGAACATGGATGAAATCATCGCCAAAGCAAAACAACAACGGCAGACATTGTTGTAGGGTGGGCAATGCTTTTAATGCCATGAAACTCTTATTATTACGTTGCATACATTGCCCACCTTACGGGTAATTGAGAGTCCGGTGCAAGATCTCAGCTATCGAATATTCACTTCTTGAAAATCATTGCTAGGTTGAGAATTTGTCATCTTATTAGAAGAGTTATTAGAAACAAATGAATTTGTTTTTTTAGCAGCAGTAACTCTATCTAAAGCTACCTTTTGAGTTTGATTTTGTAGACCCTGCTTTTGAGTATATTCATTTAGTTTTACCTGTGCTTGAGCGTAAACAACAGTATTTTTGGGAATCTGTCGCAGAAATTTCACAGCACTATTAAAGTCACCAACAGCTGCTCTTTTTTGGGCATTATGTAAAAAGTAAGCTGCTCTAATCTGACGCTTTTCATTATACTCAGCTAACTTGCTTTGTACCAAAGCACCCGCGGAACTTTCTTTGGGAATTTGCCGCAGATATTCCAATGCAGCAGAAAAATCTCTAGCGCCAGCTTTTTCATAAGCTTTTGCTAATAACTCTTGCGTCTGAACTTCGATATTGACCCGTGCTTGCTGCACTAATTTATCTGTTTTAGATTGCCAATATAAAATATCTGGAACTTTCGCAGCACTGGCGAGAACATCTGACCATCTACCCTCTTTCGTAGCTTGTTCAGCCGCTAGATACTCTTGTGCAGCCACTTGCCATTGCTGTTGCCATTCTTCGATTGTGGCTTTAGCTTCTGGATAAACATTACTATAAGAAGGAATCGATTTAGCCAAAGCGATCGCGCTTTGCAAATCCCCCGATTGATATTCTTCAGTTGCTTTATATAAAGTTTCTGTTTCTGAATAAGCAGGAGAAGTATTCAGTAAAGAATATACTCCCAAACCCATCAACAAAGAATTTGCCGCTAGTCCTACTGTCATTCCTGTTAGTAGCGGCGATGATTTTCCAAAAGCAGAATTTTCATGAGAAGCATCACTCTCAACAGCCACCTCTGAAGACACATGATTCTCAGTTTCCTCTGTCATTTGTTTGAGTACACGCAACACTTCAGCCGCAGATTGAAAGCGGTCTTGGAAGTTATAGCGGATCATTTGGCTGAGAACAGCAGCAAGATAATCGCTAACTTGGGTGTTTGGAGAACGCCAGATAATTTCATTACTATAAGAATCTATTTGTAATTGCAGTGGTTCTATCCCTGTTAAAGCCTGGATGGCAATCATACCCAAAGCATAAATATCGCTGTTAGGTTGTGTTTGACCAATAAATTGTTCTGGAGGTATGTACCCCAGTGAAGTCACAGGAATTCGGGAAATAGGCAATTCCCCTTCTATGCCAAAATCAACTGACTGAATTGAACCAAAGTCAATTAAAACTAACTTGCCATCAGTAGCACGTCTGATCAAGTTTTCTGGTTTGATATCACAATGGATAACGCCTTGAGAGTGAACAAATTCTAAAATATTTAAGACATCTTCTAAAAATTCTATAACTTCATTTTCAGTCCAAACACACCCCCATTGTTGATTAATGGGTAGTTCCGCAGTCAATGAGTGTCCTTCTATAAACTCTTGTATTAAATAGAAACGCTCATTTTCTTCAAAGCAAGTGATGAATTCGGGAATTTGTTGATGCAGTCCCAGACGCTTGAGAGTTTCGGTTTCAGTAAGAAAGCGTAATCTTAAAGTATCTAAATAGCTGGGTTGAGAATTGTTAACCTTCAGCTGTTTAACCACACATTTAGGGTTATCTGGGTAATCTATATCAACAGCAATATATGTTTGTCCAAAAACCCCTGCACCTAGGCTTTGGACGATTTGGTAACGTGCTTGTAGTACCTTACCGATCATGTGGTAGTTCATGAGCTGGTTACTGAGTAAATCCTTATATAAATTTCCTAACATGGTCTTTTGTTTCCGGAAGTCCTTGAAAATAAATCATTAGAGTATTCATTACTGAAATGCAATCTTGTTTTTTTAAGTACTTTTACTAAAAAATATAAATTATTTTAATACTCTCACGAAACAAAAATGCAAATTATTACTGGTAGGGGCGTACAGCTGTACACCCCTACAGCTAATTTATTTTTTGTAATGGTTATTGAAAATTATATTAGTTATACGTACGTGCTTGATTTATACAGACGATTACGCTATCAATGGGTTCCCCTAGCAATTAATACTTTTTAATATAGTAGTAGCGTGACCGGACTAAAATAGTGCAATAGATTTCCTCTAATATCTCTGTGTTCTCTGCGCCTGGTGCGGTAGCCTGCGGCAAGCCCTACGGGTTCGCCAGTCGCTCATGGGGGAAACCCCCAAGACCGCGCTGGCTCACCGCTTACGCGTCTACGTTAATGCACAAAATTAGTCCGGTCGCGCTAGTAGGGTGCGTTATGGACTTTCGTCCTAACGCACCGAAAATCAGTTATACTGAAGCAGCCTACGAGTGCGTTGCGCGACAACACACGTACTAACGCAAGATTTATTTAAGTATGCGATAGTGCAAAAACAACTCACTGCCAAGCTGACGAGTTTCAATGAGTTCAAGGTGAGGGGCATTTAAGGGAACCAAACCCTTTCCTTCCACTGGGGTAGGTGCGTCCTTTCCTCCGAAAATCGTAGGCCAAATGGTCAACCACCAATCATCAATTCGCCCTGCATCGACTAGAGCAGCTGTCAAAGCACCACCTCCCAAAGCAATAATCTTGCGGATACCCCGTTCTGCCATCAAGTTGTAAGCTCGATCCCAATCCAGATCCGTATCTCCTAGCTCAATTACATCAGCTTGCTTTTTTATGGTTGCGGCCTGGGAATTCTTCTCCAAACCAGCCCGTGTTGTGAAGATCCATCTTTCAAGATCCTGGTTAAAAAAAGGCATATCGGGACTAAGATTAAGCGATCCCGAAACCACACAAGTAATAGGCTGGGGAGATTGACCCCGAACTTTACGCGCTGCTAACAGTTCAGGATTTTGAATTGTATAAGTCTGTCCTTCTTCTCGGATGGTCGTTGCTCCCACCAGAAATAGATCCGCCAAAGATGCTTGATACTCCAAATGTGCTTGATCAGCTGGATAGACATAACCTGGTGATTTTGGATCTACAGGTTTAATCTTTCCATCAGCCGTCATACCAAGAACCAAAGTTGTTTGGATGGTTGTCATGATTGTTTGAGTTACTACATCATAAACAATAGACATCAATTCAGCTTGAGGAATCCTCTTCTATAAATATAGTTTTTTCTGATAAGTTAATGCTGCTATTAAGCCCTATGAAAATCGAAATACAACCTATCGATTGTTTCATTTATGTCTCAAGATTGGGAATGTTTCACAAACGAATTTGCTAAATTAAGGTAATGAATATTAGTTTAAAAAGCCTCTTACAGAATTTTCCGAATCAGTTATTACCCTTATTACTTAGTTTATTAAATGATGCTTTTTTATTAGGACTGTCTCATCTAGGATTACACTTTCAATGGCTAAAATGGCTTTCTCTAGTAATACTGTACTGTACATTTTTGTACTGGTCAGTGCAACTGTTGCGCTATATATCGAAGCCGGAAGTTTGATAGCAAATAGGGATTTGAGATTTTGCTAAAACTGGTTGAGGTTAACTCTCGTGACAAATGATATCTGCGTAGGATATGCGATCGCTATTGTTTAGCAATATATACATACTGTTTAAAACATTTTTATACCACTTATTAAAAATTTACATAAATTTAGTTTGTGACTTTTGGCACTATTGCTCAACTGTGGTTATTGACTAGTGTCAGTTAATAAACTGTCACTTTCTAGATGCTAAATTTTAGCCCATAAGAGATATTCTTAATGATGCAAGGAGTGATACCATTTCACCAAATGTTTGTTACAAGTTATTCTTGCAGTGCTTCTTTTCGGGAGTATGTTGCAGATCTTAGATATTGCATCAAACAAGTGAGTTGGTATAGAGTTATACCCATTAGCACTTGAGTCAGAAAACACTCAAGTGCTTTCACATGTATAAAAAAATGCATTGTAGCGGCAATTCATAAATTGCCGCTATATGAAAATAAGAGTTCGGCTATTGTTTGCGTCAGTCCTGGAGTGAAACCCAGTCCTTTTAGCCAACTACAAAATTTACCAGCTTTCCAGGCACCACAATCACTTTTTTAATTTCTTTACCTTCAATGTGACGCTGGGCAACTTCTGACTCACGGGCATATTTTTCTAACGCAGCTTTATCCGCTTGCGCTGGCACTTGAATTGCACCACGAGTTTTGCCCATAACTTGAATCACTAAAGTAATTTCATCAGCTACCAACGCCGCATCATCAAAAGCTGGCCAAGTTTGAGTGTGAACTGAATCACTTTTACCCATCAAATGCCACAATTCCTCAGCAATGTGAGGTGCAAAAGGTGCCAGCAACACCACTAAAGTCTGAATACCTTCTGCATAAATTGGTGAATCTTTGCAGTTGGCATCAGTTAGGGCATTACTCAACTTCATCAATTCTGAAACAGCTGTGTTGAATTGATATTCGTCTTCTACATCTTCTGAAACTGCTTTGATAGCAGTGTGAATTGCGCGGCGTAAATCTTTTTCAGATTTAGTTAAATCAGAATTGGCATTTTCACTGGCTACTCCAGCGGCGATGTAATCTGTAACCAATCGCCACACCCGATTTAAGAAGCGGAATTGTCCTTCCACATCCGCTTCATCCCATTCCAAATCTTTTTCTGGCGGCGCTTTAAACAAGATAAACATCCGCGCTGTGTCTACACCATATTTGGCAATCACCTCTTCCGGTGCGACACCGTTGCCTTTTGACTTGGACATGGTAGCGTAAACAAGTTGCAGTGGTTCGCCTGTTTTCGGATCTCGTGGATTAGCAGGATCTACAAGATTAAAGGCAACCCACTTATCCTTATCGCTTTTGTTGGGATTGACATAAGTTAAACCCTGCACCATGCCTTGAGTTAACAAACGTTGGAATGGTTCATCAAAGTTTAACAAGCCGCGATCGCGCAGTACCTTGGTAAAGAAGCGGGAATACAACAAATGCAAAATCGCGTGTTCAATTCCACCCACGTACTGATCTACTGGCATTAAGTCGTTAGTTTTACTGGAATCGAAAACCTGCTGTTCATTTTTAGCATCAGTAAATCGCAAGAAATACCACGAGGAATCAATAAAAGTATCCATCGTGTCAGTTTCCCGCTTTGCAGGTGTACCACAAGTTGGACAAGGTACATTCACCCAGCTTTCTAACTGAGTCAGTGGTGAACCGCCACGTCCAGTAAATTCCACTTCTTCTGGTAACTGCACTGGCAAATCTTTGTCAGGAACTGGCACGATGCCACAATTAGGACAGTGAATCACGGGAATTGGTGCCCCCCAATACCGTTGCCGTGAAATCAACCAATCCCGCAAGCGATATTGTACCCGCAGTTTGCCAAATCCTTGTTCTTGTGCAAACTTAACTATTGCTTCCTTGGCATCTGTGGAATTCATACCACTAAAGGGGCCAGAATTAATTAAAATTCCCGGTTCAGTGTATGCACTGTCATACTCAATTATGATTACAGGTGGCTCTTGTTGCTGGAAGTCCACATCTGCAACTGCCTCTGGTTCTACAATGACAAACTCAATCGGCAAGTTATAGTTATTGGCAAACTTAAAATCTCGTGCATCGTGTGCCGGTACACCCATGACTGCCCCAGTACCATATTCATACAGCACATAGTCAGCAATCCAAATAGGCACTTCTTCACCTGTAAACGGATTAATTGCCTTACCGCCAGTAGGAATGCCTCGCTTGGGTTTGTCTTCAGCAGTACGTTCTAATTCACTTTGCTTAGTAACTTCCTTAATAAAGGTTTCTACTGCTGCTTTTTGTTCTTTGGTGGTGACCTGCTTTGTTAAAGGATGTTCTGGTGCTAATACCAAGTAGCTGACACCGTAAACTGTATCTGGGCGTGTGGTATACACACCGATTTTTTCATCGCTACCGACGATGGCAAATTCCAAATACGCGCCTGTGGATTTACCAATCCAGTTTGCTTGCATTAATTTGACGCGTTCTGGCCAACCTGTCAACTTATCCAAGTCATTGAGCAATTCTTCAGCGTAGTCGGTAATCTTGAAAAACCACTGACGCAACAATTTGCGCTCTACTATAGCCCCACTACGCCAAGACCGTCCATCGATCACTTGCTCATTTGCCAGTACAGTTTGGTCAACAGGATCCCAATTGACTGCGGCTTCTTTTTGGTAAGCTAAACCCGCTTGCAAAAACTGCAAGAAAATCCATTGTGTCCACTTGTAATAATCTGGTGAACAGGTAGCAACTTCTCTATCCCAATCGATGGATAAACCAAGACGCTGCAATTGTTGCCGCATTTGGGCAATATTTTGATAAGTCCACTTTGCAGGTGGAACTCCTCTATCAATGGCGGCGTTTTCTGCTGGCAAGCCAAAGGCATCCCAACCCATTGGATGTAATACCCGATAGCCTTGCATTCGTTTGAGACGAGCAATTACATCGGTAATTGTATAATTGCGGACGTGACCCATGTGTAGGCTGCCCGATGGATAGGGGAACATGGATAAAGCGTAGAATTTTGGCTTGTTGCTGGTTTTTGGTGTTTTATCTAAGCCAAGTTCTGTCCATGTTTTTTGCCATTTTTCCTCAATCTCTGCTGGGATATATCGCGAATCCACCGAAAGTTCTCCTACTGGGTCTGTAATCGTGTCTGCCTCCATATTGTAGATGATGGTAGGCAAGAGAAGGAGTTGGTTAACACGAGGATGGCTAAATTAAAAGCAAATTTTTCTGGCGGAGTGCGAGTCTTTGTTTACGGCACTCTCAAACCACGTGAAGCTAATTATGGTAGATACTGTAGTCACAAGGTGATTGATGCCACTAGAGCAGTTGCCCTAGGCAAATTATTTGCTCTGCCGATGGGCTACCCGGCCATGACAACTGGAGAATACCCCGTCCACGGTTATTTACTCTCTTTTGCCGATCGCAGCATCTTAGACGCCCTAGACGAGCTGGAAGATTACCAGCCCACTAGACAAATTTCAGAAAACCTCTATAATCGTCAGCAAGTGGAGATACATAATCTACATGGGTTATCTTTGGGTCGTGCTTGGGTCTATCTGATGACTCTGGAGCTAGTTGACAATTTAGGCGGCATCCCCCAACCTGATGGTTGGTGGAGTGGTCGCGGTTTAACCACAAAGCGGGGTTGTGAGTTTTGATTGAACGCCCGCTTGGTGATTAATTAATGTCTGGTTCCACTACCTTTGACCGAGGCTTCTCTAAAGGTACTGGCTTTTGTGGAGAAACTACCGCTGCTTTGGGAATTTCAATCACTGGGTTGTTTAAAGCTACCATCAGCGGTGAAACTGGAGCTACAGGCGTTGTGGTAGTTTGTGCAGTTTTGCTGATTGGTTTTTGCGCCAGTTGCAGCTTGGATTCACCACCTGGTAGTAAGCCAGATAATGTACCAACAACGCAAGCAGCGATCGCTGCACCGCCAAATACCCAAACTAAGCGGGAACGGCGGCGCAAACGCGCTAATACTTGCTCGGCAACCTCACTTGGCTGCTCGGCTGCTGGCACTGGCAGAGTTTTCAAGCCTTGCCGTAGCTTTAATAATCGTCCATACAAACATTGAACAGCAGCATCGTTTGCTAGCCATTCTTCTACTTGTCTGCTTTCGGCGGCTGTAACTTCACCGTCTAGATAAGCACTTAATAACTCGAAGCGATCGCGCTTCATCATATCCATAGCGCCCGTTGATTCATTGGTATGCTGTGCCATTCCTGCTGACAACTCTTTGTGATGTTGCCAAGAGGAACGGTTGGAGAATGGAGAATCAGTAGTCATTTTAGCATTATTGCCAATTTATGTACGGGGAAAAACAACGAGCAATCCTGAGAAATTGATCAATTTTCTTCCTAATGACGTAGTGCTATGTATTTCAAAATCATTCTTGATCAATGCTTTTATTCTGCCATTAGGCAGAGTCAGGGTACTGTCAATTAGCTATCAAGATAATTTTGCAACTGAGCTTGCAATCTCGATCTAGCTCTGGCTATTCTCGACTTGACTGTGCCCAAAGAAACACCTGTAATTTCGGCAATTTCTTCATATGCCATACCTTCGATTTCTCGCAGGACAATAGTGGTGCGAAAGACCTCTGGTAAATCGGCGATCGCTTCGCGCAATTGCTCGTAAAACTCTCTAGTTGTCAGTTCTTCCTCTGGGCCTGGAGTGTCTCCAGCAATTTCCCAATCCATCTCGCCATCATCTACCGAGCGTGGAGCATCCAGTGACAAAGGACTAACAACCCGCTTGCGTTTACGCAACTCATCGTAAAACAAGTTCGTAGCAATACGGCTCAACCAGCCCCGAAACTTAGATGGCTCTTGTAATCGGTTGATATTCCGATACACTCGAATCCAAACTTCTTGAGCCAAATCGGCTCTGTCAGGCCAGTCTGGAGCCAGGTGATACAAAACTCTATCAACTTGCGTCTGATAGCGGCGCAATAGCTCTGCAAAAGCAGCACGATCTGGACGCTGCCCCACTTGACAGCGCAAAATTAAATCGTGGTTAGAGAGTTTGTCAACTTGCACCGATGCTTCCGGATACCTTGCATCAAACGTTGACCAGGATACAGTAATCGATTGACTCATAGATCGTACTGGCTGTAAATCATCCCTATCTATTAGACCTGCTAATTGGCACGATGTTCCTGCGTCAGTGACGGATTTATGACTGGAACACTCAGGTATATAATTTTAAGCATGTTCATGACTGTAGAAACAGTCCATTATTCCTATGAACAGTTACATACAATTCTTTCAGCTATTATTGCCCACTTGTTCTGGGTACAGCAATGTTACGTACACTTGTGCAACTAACGTCATCTGACCACCTACCATTGACAAAAAACGGAATGTATGATTTTCTACTTATAGAAAAGGAAAAATACAGCTATTCAATCGAAAGCCGCTTTTTGCTCCTGTAGCAGTGTACCCTTTGGCGTAGCCCAAAAGAAAAATTTTCTTGTGACAAGATTGGCTAACTCGTGATCGCCTTTGGGGTTTAGAGGTAACAAAGATTAAGTAATTGGGAGTAAGAAGGGAAAAAAGCAAGAGGCGCGTTGCTTTTGTTGTGATCAAATCTCAGTTCCGTAAATAGTAAAACTCTTGTATCAAGCTTTTTGGCATCTGTCTGAAGTAGGAAACAGGGATAGAAGGTGAAGTAGTCGCACATCTTAAGCCTTGGGTCGGTTGCGAGGCGCGAAGCGCGGTAACTACTGTAACCCGCGCCCTAGACAAATTACCAATGACAAATGACAAATGACGACCCTCACTAGCACGTTTTTTTGCATCTACCTACTTCTTAATATGTTATTTTTCCGGTCTTGTTACTAGAATTGTTGTTGATGTTTCTGTGTGCTGCTGGTAGATAGTACCTGTTTTTGTTGGATCGGTTAAGCGGACTTGAAAAAAGAAATTGAGGGAAAATGTAATCGTGAGCGCTAGCAATAGTTTTTCAAACATGGTCTTTCTCTCACCCACACTATTAATGATTGATGGCTGCACTTGGAGGTGTCAGTAGTGAATAAATTTCTTTACCAAGAATTTTGTTTGCCGGGATGTCGGCATAACCTTAGTTTGCCCAAAAATACTGAAAGAGTTATAAGAGAACAGATAAGAATTTATAAATTCTTGATAATCGGATCATGAGTGCATCCAATAAGTCATTTGGATATGTCAGGGATAAACAATAGGCGATGGTAATGGTAAGAAATGAATCTGTAGCGCGTCTAGTAATGTTTGTCTGTTTTGGTACAGCCATGTTATCGCTAGCTGTCCATTGGCGGATCGCATCAACTCAACGGCAGTTTGAGAACTCAGCTGACGCTACAGGAAGCCGCACAGACAGTTCGCGAGGAAAATTAAGTGGTTTAGGGGAAACTGCTTTTGGTGCGTCTGCACTTCCTGGTGAAGCCACCTTAGGAAAAACAGAAAAGAAGACTTCTACGCTAAAATCTTATACTGTCAAGCCTGATAATAAATCATTTACAGAGAGTGAAAATGTAGCTGAGGTAACTGATGTAGGCAAAAAGATGCGCCTAGTAGCTCCAGGACAAAAGCAGACTTCTAAAGCCGACCAGCCGAAGCTTCTCTTACTCCAAGCTTCAGACCAACAAAAATCATCTAATAGGCTATCATTTGTCAAGACTCAAGTAGTGGTAGATTTAAGCGATCGCCGCACCTATGTTTATGCAGGAGATGAGGTGATAGCCAGCTACCCAATTGCCATAGGTAAGAAGGGTTGGGAGACACCTACAGGTTCTTTCAAAATCGACCATATGCAACACGATCCTATTTGGCGTCACCCCATTACCGGCAAAGTATATCCAGCTGGTAGGGATAGTCCTTTGGGAGAACGATGGATTGGTTTTTGGTCGGATGGACGCAATCAAATCGGTTTTCACGGTACACCGGATACTGAGGCCATGGGAACTGCTGTGTCCCACGGTTGCATACGGATGCGTAATCCTGATGTCCGCTTGTTGTATGAGCAGGTGAAATTAGGTACTACGGTAATGGTGCGGGATTGATTGTTAGTCAAGAGTCAAGAGTCCATAGTCAAAAAAAGCCAATGCGCCTTTAGCATCTACCGACAGCTTTTGTAACTGGTTTTCAAAAGTCTAGAGTTCTTAGCTATTGACTATTGACCATTGACTCTTGACTATCTAATATTATGATTTTTCCTCAAAGGAAGGTGCGTAAACTTGGAGTAAGGTACTCACTTGGCGCAGAACTTCATTACCAGTGTTTTTGGGGATTGGTGTTCTGTTGTCATTGGGTTGGTGCAGGTTACGGCTGATCGCCTCATTGACTTGCTGAGAAATTAGCTCTTCAAGGTCTGTCTGAGCGCGTTGGCGTTGGTAGTTAGCACCTTCTTCTGTGGTAGCGTACAAGGGCGGCAGCCTATTGAGAGCATAAGCGGCAATATCCCCCACATCCAGAGAGCTTTCGCTGGTAGCCTCAATTTCTGCTACTCGCGCGATCGCTTCGGTCAGCACCAATTCTTCCATGACGTTAATAAATTGTTTGCGAGGAACCGCCACTACCTCACCTGTCAATAGCGCCCCCATCAGTCGATCCAGCGCCATGTACTCTTCAATGGAGAGTTCCGATGCGTTATCACAGATTCGCCCAACTTCTGCTTCCATTGCTGGTGTCAGATAGCCATCCTGGAGAGCTTGATCCACAATTTTTTCAATACTCATAACGCTCATCTTCTTTTAAAGCCACCCAAGTAAGGTAGGGACGGTATCAATTTAATTTATTTGCCTGGTTATTGGCGAATAATATACAAATTATGCACGGACATACTCAAATCGTCTTTACTATTCAAAGACCTTGTTTCGCCAGGGTGCTGGGTCAACAGATTGTCCGTTGACATACAGACCCCAATGCAAATGTGGCCCAGTAGATGCCCCTGTTGAACCAACTGCACCAATTAATTGACCTGGTTTGACAATATCGCCTTCTTTAACATTAATGCGACTGAGGTGCATGAAAATGCTTGTCACGCCCTGACCGTGGTCAATGCCAACTACATTTCCGTGAACTCGGAATCCTTGGGATACTTTGCCTACCAAAGCAACCCGCCCAGCAGCTGGAGCAGTTACGGGCGAACCCGCACTACCAGCGTAGTCAACGCCACGATGGTAGTAGTCCTCTGCAAATTTACCATTATAGTAGCGACGTACACCATAAATTGTAGAAATCCGCCCAGCATTCGGTTTTAGGAAGGGGCCATTCCAATATTTTTGTGGTGTCTGTAAGGCTTTAAAAGCTGCGACACGCTTGAGTTCATACTCGGTGGCATTTACTCCGGCTTTTCCTGGTGGTAAGGTAATGCGTTGTATTGGAAATTTGCGGCCGCTGACTTTCACTGCTAAATTCTGCACTTGCCCATCACCAGAAATCTTAAATGTTCTGGTTCCTGGCTTTTCCAGTGGCGTTGTGGGTATCAAAGCCCGATACTTATTGGCTGCAATTGCAAACGCTGGGTAAGTTTTTTCGCCAATAGCCACTGTTGGATTGCTGCCATTGTTGGGATTATCTAGATTAATTACCACAGACAGAGTATCCCCTAATGTAGGATTACTCGGAGCCACCTGTACTTGTAAAGCATCTACTGGCAATGCCAAGGTGACAGGGAAAGAGGCAAATATGCCCATGAACAACTTTGTCGTATGGCGCTTGGGTTTCCACCTTTGAATGCCGAGACAGAGCAAGTTATTTTGGGAGTTTCCAGTACGATCCTTGGTAGTCATAGACCTATAAAACAATTTCTGAACTTCTGCTGACCAACAGACTAGCTTATGATAGCTAGTGTTTCCCAACCGAAGCAGATTTTAAGGAAAACAATACAAGATATTAAGTAATATTAAGCAGTGCTTTCGGAACTAAACTATACTAACTCAGGCGATCGCTTCTTGGGGAATATGACTCTAATAAATTGAAAAACTTTAATTTTGTAAAGTACTTTCTGCTGTCGTCAACACAGCTATCATTGCTGACGATAGCTGTGTCTGTATGAAGATGCGCTTATAGAACTAACGAAAAATTACATACTGTAGGGGCAATTCATGAATTTCCTTGACGCGAATCAAGCGCAACTTCACTCACATAGAATTGGTATGGCACTTCAAAAAGACTACATCCCTTGTAGACTGTGGACATACGATAAGCTGGCAGACGAAAAAAGCTCACACTCTCGCTACAAAAGCATGTATTTCAGCTAGGTAAAGATAAATGATGATAATGATAGAAATAAACTTATAAAAAAATAAAAGGCAGGAAATCCCGCCTTTAACCCAAAAAAAGCATTTTGTAACCAAATACAAATTCAATATCACATACAGTTGTGACAGAACCATTACAAAATTACGACAAAAATGTGAATAAATGTCACAAAGAAGAGTTTTTGAATTGACAGCCTCCCAGGTTGAAAAAGGGAGTGGTGAGTAGTAGTTCATCATGCAAATATTGAATTGTGGAGACTGGGGAAAGGAAAAAGGGGAAAGGGGAAGGGAGCAACGCGATGAAAGTGACATGGCAGAGCTGGGGGGGCTGGGGAGGCTGGGGAAGACGCATAAATTAAGTGTATTTATCAAATTTTAAGTAGCAAAAAGAACTATTTTATCTTTTCTCCCCCAGCTCCCCCAGCTACCCCCGCTCCCAAGCGCTCGTTTCACGACGATCTCACTTTTTCGCGTTGCTCCCTTCCCCTTTCCCCCTTACCCTTGTCCCGCCTTGCACGAGCTTGCCATCTTCCATGTGAACAATGCGATCGGCAATGTCTAGAATGCGATGGTCATGAGTAACCATTAAAATTGTACAGGCTTGTTCTTTAGCAAGTTTTTGCATCAAGTTAACCACATCTCGACCCGATTGACTATCAAGGGAAGCAGTGGGTTCATCCGCTAATACAATAGCAGGACGACTAACCAAAGCACGGGCGATCGCTACTCTTTGTTTTTGTCCTCCTGAGAGTTGATCAGGATAATAATGGAGGCGATTTCCTAATCCTACCTGCTCCAACATTTGCACTGACCAAGTTTGCATTTGTTGTTGCCCAATATGGTTGTGCAATTCTAAACCCATTTTGACGTTCTGGAGTGCCGTCAAACTACCATGTAAGTTATGTGCTTGGAAAATATAACCGTTATGGCGTCGTGCTTGGACTAATTGTTCAGCACTAGCATTACAAAGTTCTCTTTCTAAAACTTGCAAACTACCAGATTGAGGAGAACGCAGTCCACCCACTAAAGTCAAAAGGGTAGTTTTCCCAGAACCAGATGGGCCAGTCAAAATAACAATTTCACCAGCATAGATTTCCAAATTGATATTGAATAAAACTTGCTTACGCAGTGTACCTTGACCAAAGTAATAGTTGAGGTTGTGGATGGAAATAATTTTATTCATGGGACTGGGGATTAGGGACTAGGGATTGGGGACTAGAGATTGGGGAGTAGTAAGTTGGTTATCTTTTCTTCCTAATACCCAGTACCCAGTCCCCAATACCCAGTCCCCATTTTTAGAACATATCAGCGGGGTCAGCAGCTTGGAGTTTGCGAGTGGCGATCGCACCGGAAAGAGTACACATGATAATGGTGAGTACTAGTACCTGCAATGCCCGAATAGCAGTCATATAGATGGGCAAGTTGGTAGCTATGCCTGTCAAATGGTAAAGTCCAAAGGAAACTGCGATTCCTGGAATAAATCCCAACACAGCCAAAATCACAGCCTCTTCAAACACCACACCTAACAGGTAGTAGTTGCGATACCCCATTGCTTTAAAGGTGGCGTATTCCCTAACGTGGGCATTAACATCTGTGGAGAGGACTTGATAAACGAGAATCACACCAACCACGAAACCCATCGATACACCAATACTGAAAATAAATCCAATTGGAGAGTTTACCCTCCAGTAGTCGTTCTCAAACTGAATAAATTCTGCATGGGTTAGTACTTTAACATCATCTTTGAGACGTGCTTTTAATGCTGCTACCACATGCTTTTGATCAAAGCCTGGTTGTACTTCAATCAAACCGACATTGACACTAGAAGCAAGTTGGTGAGGAAATAGCCGCAAAAAATTCTGATCGCTGGTGATTATAGTACCATCAGCACTAAAAGAAGCCCCTAGTTTAAATAAACCACTAATAGTAACTGTGCGACCTTCGACTTCGGTTTTTACAGTTTTACCTAACTCAAGTTGGGCAATGGTCTGTTGATAATCTCCTCTAGAAGCACGGTCGAACAAGACGGTATCTGGTAGCTTGATTTCTGGCAACTGTTGGTTAACTTCTGGAAAATCAAAAGCTGGCTTGTCTGGATTCAACCCAATCACTAGAATTTCTGTATCTCGTCGTGTTTGGGGATTCTTCCAAATCATGTTGCTAACATACATTGCCTCTGCCGATCTCACTCCCGGTATATCCATTGCCTGATACAGTCGCCGACGAGAAAATGTAGACATTCTTTGCAGGTTACGGGTTTGGGAACCGATTAAAACAATGTCTGAACGCAAACTGCGATGTAGTCTAGTGTTGCTGTCATACAGCGCAGTCTGAAAGCCCAGTTGCATGAACATCAGAAGGTCAGCAAAGGCAATGCCTGATAATGCTACCAATAGACGACTTTTTTCATGACTCAGTTGCAGCCATCCTAGAGGCGTTCGCCGCTGTAATTGTTTGAGTATTCCCATTTTTTAGTGCTGAGTGCCGAGTGGGGAGATGAGGGGGATGAGGGGGATGAGGGAGATGAGGGAGATGAGGGAGATGAGGGAGATGGGGAAAATAAATACTGACTATTGACCAATGACGCCAGTTGCGCGACTGTCGGGAAACCCGCCCACGGTACTGGCTCCCCAATGCCCAATGCCCAATGCCCAATTCCCAATTCCCTTTGTCTTACAATTCAATAACCACCTTGACTTGCATATTGGTTAAGTCGGCAGCTTTTTGGCTGGAAGTATCATCTAGTTGGATATGGACTTGTACTACTCTGTTGTCAATGTTGCTGGTGGGGTCAGTGTTAATTACATTTTGTCGTCGCACCTGTAAGTCTTTACGTTCGATTTTTCCCTGTAATTCACTGGGTAGCACATCACCCACTACTCGCACTTGCTGCCCTATATGCACTTTGCTAATATCGCTTTCGTAGACTTCGGCTACCACATACATCTGGTTGGTTTGCCCAATGTCGGCAATGCCATCATTTGATACCAATTCTCCTGGCTGGGTGTGGATCTCGAATACTTGACCATCTTGAGGCGATCGCACATAAGCCTGTTTTAAATTTGCTTCTGCCCGATTCATGGCTGCTATGGCATGGCTAACTTGTGCTTTGGCAGCTTCTACATCTACGACTCGCACTTCGGCAATCTCATTGAGTGTTGCTGTGGCTTCTTTGAGTTGTTGCTGGCTAGTTGACTGGATGCGCTGTAATTGTGCTTGTGCTGATTGCAGATTTTTTTGGGCTGTTTCTAAAGTTAAGCGCTTGCTATCTTTTTGGGAGGCGGAGATTGCTCCCTGTTGATATAGCAGTTGATAGCGTTGATCTTCTGCTTGGGCGTTACGGACTTCGGCTTGCAAGCGGGCAATATTTGCTAGTTGGGCGTTAAGATCACCTTGGCGTTCTGCTGCTAGGCGAGCAATTGTTGCTTTTTGTGCAGCAATTTCTCCAGGTTTGGCACCTGCTTGGATGCGAACAAGGTTTGCCTGCTGGACTTTTACTTGTTCTTGTGCCTCTTTTAATGCTGCTTCTAAGCGATCGCGACTGTCAAGAATTGCAATCACCTGGCCTGCTTTTATCTTATCTCCCTCCTTAATTAGCAGTTTTTCTACCCGACTACCGTCCGTAGATGTCGTAGCAGAAAGTTTAATTACTTTTCCCTTTGGCTCAATGCGTCCCAAGGCTGTCACTGTTTTTATCTCTGGGATTACTGCCGGAATTTGTGTTTTTTGAGTCGAGTTATCCTGGAATCTTAATACCGTATAAACACTAGTTCCAATAACAGTCAAAGATACAATAATAGCTATAAAAATGGGCGGACGTAAAATCGACTGAGGAGATATTGAACGGTTTAGCTTTGAGTTTTGCACAATAGCATACCTTTTAAGCAATTCCAAATTCGCTGATTCAAATTAGAAAAAAATCGAATTTTGGTAAATGTCCTGGTTAAAGAAGCAAGGGAAAGAAGGGCAAAAAGGCAGCAAAGAAATTGGATTCCTGCTGCATGTGGTTTCATGCTTCACCCTTCAGTTGTATGCTCAACAAACAGAATGATCTGTAAGATACAAAACTAAACTGTATAGTTATATAATAGGATTATACTAAACGGATTAGTTTAGTCAAGCGATCGCTAAAAACTATGTGCTTATCTACTGACTATGCTAGAAAAGCTTTCGAGCCTGCTAATCATGGGAAAAACCCACAACTGAGCATGAAAAAGGAATATCCCCTACTTTCCACTCGCTTTTTAAAGTTAGGTGTGACAAAGTACAGAAATTCTTAAGACTGTTTACAAAAAAGGATTATTTAAAAATGGTGCGTGCAAAAGTTGGGGAAATAGATCGCTCAAATTCAGCAGATAAAGTAGAAAAAATTCTGCTTGGGGCGATGCAGCAGTTTCTAGTTCATGGCTACGCTGCCACTAGTATGGATAAGGTAGCAGAGGCGGCGGGGGTTTCTAAAGCAACGGTATATAGCCACTTTCAAGATAAAGAAGGACTGTTTAGGGCACTGATAGAGAAACTGGCAAGAAAGCGGTTTCACTCAATATTGGGAACACAACCTTTGGTGGGAGAACCCTATATCGTACTGCGGCGTTTAGCAAAAACTGCATTGGATCAGATGGTCAATGACCAGGAATATCAGGCGTTTGAGCGGCTTCTGATTGGAGAGTCAGTACGGTTCCCTGAGTTAACTCAGGTTTTCATTAAGAGCATCGCTAAACCAGCCATAGAAACCATCAGTAAATACTTGGCTTCTCGAACTGAACTTAAAATACCCGACCCAGAGGCAACAGCAAGGATTCTGATTGGGTCATTAGTGCATTTTGTGATGACTCAAGAGATTATGCACGGTAAAGATATTATGCCAATGGAAAGCGATCGCTTGATTGATGCTTTGACACACCTGATTGTCAACTGTGCTGATTGAAATCTCATAGTAAATAAAGTTACGGCTAACACGTAAACTACCAACATCATCAAACAGCAGATATTAAGATTAGAGGTTCACATCGTTGTTATTGTCTTTTTCCGACAGTTTTTTAGTGCTGTCAATCATAGCGGTAACTGGTTGAGTTAATGCGATCGTCGTTCCCAGTGGCAGCATACCACTAACCTCTAGACCTAGACTGCTCATGAGTAATACAGCACCCAGAACAATTGCTGCGGGATGGATTTTACTCTTCCAGTTGTTCTTGGGTGTTGGTTGTTGTGGGATGCGATGCGGCGAGTTTTTCATAATGCCCTCCTAACAGTTCAGAATTTTTTCTTACTAACCATCTTGAAGGATGAATCTTCTGCCACTGCTGATCATCAATGCGGATCATCCACAACTTATAAGAATTTATAAGAAATTTTATTCATATATGTAGAAACGTAGTTATTGCAAGCTTTTCAAAGCAGCGTTGTATAATACACCAAGGATTTTTGTCTGCTGTTGAAAATTTGCGGATCATCGACGCGGATCATCGACATTCTAATTTGGAGTGTATTGGCATTTGTGAGTATGTCAGAGTCTAAACCCAATAAAAAACGTAAGCAGTGTATATTATCTAAAAATGGGAAAGAAAAGCTAGAAATTCAACTAGATAAATTACGAAAACAATTTCCAAATGAATACGACACACAGACAGATTTGGCAGACAAAACAGGTCTGAATCGTGATACGGTAAAAAAGATTTTAGAACAGTGGAACCAAAAACCAGTAACTTATAGTCGTCTAGATCAATTTTTTGAGAAAATAGGAATATCTTTAAATGAAGAAGATTATGACAATCCTCCAAAGCAGGAACTAGAAAAGCCTCACAAACAAACTGACAAATCTAATAATTTAGAATATGGCATTAAAGAACTAAAAAATGCTTTACAAGAATTAGGATATGATGCACAAAGGAATTTATTCAAGGAGAGCATTAAGCAGGTTAAACCAGCAGCAACTTTTTTAATCTACGGTCAAAATGATTACGGGCAAAAATGGCTAGTCAATTTACTCAGGTACAAACATCTACCTTTACATACAACAGATGTTTGGCAGCATCCATTGAAAATTAACCGTCAAAATGCAAAAAATATTGAAACTATTTGGCAAAAATTAGCAGGATTGCTTGGTATTGAAAATTCAGCGCCAGAGATTCTGGCAGAAGAACTTTACAAGCATTGGGAAACTCGTCCAGTAATTTTAGTTCTTTACATAGAACATCTTGCTGATAATTATTTAGAACAATTTATTAATCAGCTTTGGCAACCTGTAGTTGATAAGGTAAATAAGGCTTGTTCTTCTCCAGAGAAAAATCATAGAATTAATAAAATTAATAAATTAATTTTATTTCTAGTTGATGATGCAAATTATCAGCCTAAGTTAAAAAAGTGTTTGTTACTAGAACCAGATAAAACTCAATCTCACAAACCTGTTTCATTAAGGAAAATAGAACATTTCAATCTAGACAGTATAGAAAATTGGGTTGGGCTTGATAATCAATGTCAATTATTACCCCAAATCTGGAAGGGATCAAAAGCTAAAGCAAATCAAATGCGAGAAATAGCAGAAGAAATGGAAGAAATTGTCCAAAAACATACCACACCTATATCAGTTTTCAGAGAAATTTGTGAGTGTTGTGAATTGAAATGGCATGATATTGAAATTACACTATCACTATGACCACCAAAAAACTAGAGTATAGATATACAGGTGAGCGAAAATACCAGCCCCAACCTAACCCCAACAACACAGAAACTAGAGGGCGAAAACAATATCCTTATCTACCTGATAAAGGTTTAATTCAAGCTGTTAACCTCGCAATTTATCTCCAGCGTCCCTTGTTACTCCAAGGAGAACCAGGATGTGGTAAAACCTTGCTAGCTTCTGCAATTGCTCATGAATTTAAAGAACATTTTTTAGAGCATTTAGTATGTTTAGGGCTGACAGAATATCCTTACTTTTCTTGGTATATTAAATCTACTACCCGTGCTAAAGAAGGTTTATACACCTATGATGCTGTCGGACGCTTGCGGGATGGTCAATTAATCACTATACATTCTGCTCAAGAATCTTTGAACAAAGATGAAAAAAAAGAACTACTTCAACGATTTAACGATTTGAATTATTATATTAAATGGGGTGTTTTAGGGCAGGCTTTTCAAATAGAAGAATTGCGTCCTATTATTTTAATAGATGAAATAGATAAAGCTGATATTGATTTTCCTAACGACCTTTTACTAGAACTGGATGAAGGCAGATTTATAGTTAATGAAACTGGGCAAGAAATAATGGCTAAACAACCGCCCATTGTGATTATTACCAGTAATAGCGAAAAAGAATTACCTGATGCTTTCTTGCGAAGGTGCATCTTTTATTATTTAGATTTTCCCAATAAACAACATTTAATTGATATTGTTAATGCTCATTTCCCTCAAATTAGGAGTGAAAATTTAGTAGATAAAGCAGTTAGTAAATTTATCGATATCTACGAGAAGGGAACTAGAAGGAAAGATGGTAAAAAAGCTAGTACCAGCGAATTGCTAGATTTAATCCGCTGGCTACATGAGCGTTATCCTAACACAAGAGAAGCTTTAAAGATTATTAACGAATTAGCTAAAGATGATTATCGTCATCTGTTAGGAATATTGCTAAAAACGAAAGAAGACCAAGAATATTACAAGCAGCAGTTAAAGTGAGTCAGCAAAAGCCACCTCTATTTGATTTATTTATTGGGTCGCGAGAAGAAGCAGGCTTACCTCTGACTATCGACCAATATTATTTATTAGTGCAAGCGTTGCATGGTGGATTTGGTATTGCTAATCGTGATGAACTCAAACAAATCTGTCGGTTGCTATGGGTAAAATCTAAAACTTCATTGCAAGCAGAAAAGTTTGAGAAATATTTTGAGGAATATTTTCAAGAATATGATGATTTATTCAAATTTCAAAATCTTCCATTACAACCACAAGCTAATTCAGTAGCTACTACACCAGCACGACCTACTTCTTCTGATCAGTCTGAATCATCACTAGTAAATGTTACAAGTTCATCAGAAACTAGTGAAAATCAGTCTGAATCATCACTAGTAAATGTTACAAGTTCATCAGAAACTAGTGAAAATCAGTCTGAATCATCACTAGTAAATGTTACAAGTTCATCAGAAACTAGTGAAAATCAGTCTGAATCATCACCAAATGTCACAGAATCATCAGAAAATAGTAAAAATAAGTCTGAATCACCACTAAATGTCACAGGATCTAGTGAAGAATCCTTACAAAATCCTATTGCTATTGGTGGTAAATTACTGCCTCCAAAACCGTTTAAAGAAGACAAATATCAACTAAATGCTAGAGATTTTCCTGTTACGGAAAGACAAATACAGCAGAATTGGCGTTACTTGCGTCGCCCAATGAGAGAGGGAGAATCAACTGAAATAGATATAGAAGCCTCCATTGACAAAATCTGCCAAGATGGTGTTTTTCTGGAATCTGTGTTAATTCCTAATAGAGTCAATCGGGCAGAGTTGCTACTATTAATTGATGTTTCTAATTCTATGGTTCCCTTTTATTTGTTGTCTCAAAAATTGGTTGATAATCTTCAAGGTGGGCGTTTGGGTAAAGCTGAAACTTACTATTTTCGCAACTGTCCTCAAAATTATTTGTATTTTCATCCCCAGCGCCCGCAAGCAAAACTTATTCAAGATTTGCTGCCAAAATTGCATAGTAAACGAACTATTGCTTTAATTATCAGTGATGGAGGTGCTGCCCGTGGCGGTATTAATCGAGATAGAATAAGACAAACTAAGGAGTTTATAGCAGAGTTGAGTGCTTGTGTGCGTCATGTTGCATGGTTAAATCCTGTACCGGAGGAACGTTGGCAAAGTACAACCGCTGAGGGAATTTCTCAATCAACACAGATGTTTGAACTCAATTCTTCTGGTCTAAAAGCTGCTATTCGTTCAGGTAAAGGATGAAAAAATAATTTAAATGCGGACTTGATATAGGTTAGTAGGTTAGTAGGGTGTGTTGTCGCGCAGCGCAACGCACCATCATCAATTTGTTGGTGCGTTAAAACTAACGTCCATAACGCACCCTACTTCACTAAAATCCAAAATCCAAAATGGTATGACAGCAAAAATCAGCCAGCAATTCAAACATCCCTTGTTGCAAGTCTTTGCAAAACGCTTTGGTGAGGCACATGTTGATTTAGCTTGTCATGCAGCTTTTCCTGTAGCACTCACACCAGAACTTTTATATAGCCTGCGGGAGAATTTCTTACCGGATACACCTTGGATAGCTGTTGCTGATATTTTGCTGTTTTTGTGTGATTCTGTGGGCTACCAACTTTATGAATTACAAGGTGAAGTACGCAATGAGTTACTGCTTTATCTCAAAGATAAACAACGTTTTGGTGTAGAACGACTGTACGCATTATCTGATTTCATGGTTGCCTATATTCGCCAGCAATTAAAGACAAATAATTATGCTGACGAAGATTTGGGTGCAACTCCCCATTGGACGGCATTAGCTTACATTAAACCTCAAACAGCAGTTAATGATATTGCTGAAAATTTACAAGCAGCATTACAGCATAAGTCTGGAGAGTTGGTAAAATTTACTTCTTTATTAGAGAGTTATGCTGATACAGATCCGTTAATGAATTTAGGGTTTAAACATTTATTGGGTTTATCTCGTGGTTGGGATGCAAAAGTACGAGGAGACACAGAAACAGCCGAGGCAGAGTTTGCCCAGTTGCGTCAAGAATTTGGTGACTCTTTAACAGTTGGGGGTGTGAGGTTTGAAATTCCGCCAGATGGTGATGATGAATTATTGAGTTTTGATTTTGAGGTTGTCATTGTTAACCGTCGTGGGGAAATTATTCAACGAGAAACTAAACAAGCAAAATATTTTATTGAAGATTTAGGTGATGGTATTACTTTAGAAATGGTGGCTATCCCTGGTGGGAAATTTATGATGGGTTCGCCCAATGGGGAAGGTGATTATGATGAACATCCGCAGCATGAGGTGAATGTTCAGCCTTTTTTTATGGGCAAATACCCAATTACTCAGGCGCAATGGCGGGCGGTAGCTGCATTACCTCAAGTTGAGCGTGACTTGAAACCAAACCCATCTTGTTTTAAAGGTGATGATCTTCCTGTAGAGTGTGCTTCGTGGTATGATGTTACAGAGTTTTGCAAAAGACTCTCTAAATCTACCGGACAGCAATATCGTTTACCCAGTGAAGCAGAGTGGGAATACGCCTGTCGTGCTAAGACTGTAACACATTTTTATTTTGGTGAAACAATTACAGGTAAGTTAGCTAATTACGATGCTAATTACAGCTATGCAAATGGACCTAAAGGACAGTATCGAGAAACAACTACATCAGTAGGGACTTTTCCGCCTAATGCCTTTGGCTTATACGACATGCACGGCAACGTATGGGAATGGTGTGCTGATAATTTGCATAACTATAAGAAGACACCAAATGATGGCAGTACTTGGTCAATAAAGTTAATAAACGATAATCACTATCGGGTGGTGCGCGGTGGTTCTTGGAAAAACAGTAATGGAAGTTGTCGTTCCGCTTATCGCTGCTCCTACAACCCCGACATCAACAGTTATATTATTGGTTTTCGGGTTGTGTCTCAGGGTGCGGCAGCGAGGACTCGTTAAGGTTTTGCTCTGTTGCACTCTGCCCTTTGCACTTTGTTTTTTACCCTCTCTTAGGGTAACGAAGCGGAGCGATCAAATTTATTTTTAATAAATAGAGCTAGGCTAATTAGGGTTTATTTTTGATTATTGTACATCTTACGTGAGTAAAACACAAGTTTTAGGAGTTTTTTCCAGGTGGGTAAAAATCTCAGAAAATTAAACCAAATTTTTAGCTTTTTACCTTGGTGTCTTCGTGTCTTGGTGGTTAAAGAGTAATTTGTTTGACCACAAAGACACGAAGACACTAAGAAAAATGCATGTTTTCAAATTACTCTTTAAAAGGGTTGCCTTTAAATAACAAGTTCGGATAATTAATTGTAAAAATTCATTGCAAGCGCAACGGAGTGTAGCGAAGCAATCACAAAGTCTTTGCGATTACTTCACTTCGTTCGTAATGACAAGTATTCATCCGAACTTGATATAACCCTCTTCTGGCACTAGCTACTCAACGCTTTTAAAAACCGTTGTAAACTCTTGAACATACTGGGTTTTTTCGTGGGTGTGGCGGCTGCTGCTGTTGTTTGGGGTTGTCCCTTCATGAGGATGAGATCCAAGTCATCGCCTGAAGGTTTTTCGGGTAATTCGGCAATTAATTGATATTCACCGCTATTTTCCACCCATACTTGCCACTGTCCGGGGTAGCAGCGAAATACGGCTGTTTGGTCATCTACAGGACGCAGGTAATAGCAGGATTCAATGGTGTTGAGGAAACGATCGCGGACTTTCCTAGCAGTATAACCGATACCCACAGTACCGGCATCTTCCAGGCGAGGGTTTAAAATGACTAAAGGGCGATCGCCAATTTCTTGACATAGCTTTTCTAACTGGGGAACTTCCACAGAAGTAGGCGCAACGAACAAGAAAATTTCATCTTCTGGCTGAATTTTCGACTGTAGAGAAGCAGCCCTTCCCGTACCAATATCTAAAATTTTAAATGCTGCATCTGCCCAATCACGACGCGCGAGGGCTGCACCACCAGCATCAGCAAAGAAAACTTTCAACCGAGACTCATATTCGGCGAACACTGGCAAAAAATCTTCTGCAACTAGCTGGTGTTTCAGTTCTGGGAAGAGAAACTCAACTTGCAGGCGAGTGTAGCCATCTGCAAGGGCGGCTTGGGTGGCTACTCGTGATTGAGCGATCGCATCTTCTAAACTGTTGGGAAGTTCACTCATAGTTTATTATCTGGCTTTAGCGTCTACCTCTATTGTTCAAAAAGATGACCATTTTTACCTGTCTGAACTAAACTTTTTGATTTTTTCGTTTTAAACTGCGAGAGGGCGATCGCAGGAAAAGCCATTAGAGATGTGAAAACATACAATAGAGGTGTCCATTTTTAAGGTGGATGCGGTAGTAGACTAGTTTGCAAGGCTGAATGCCACCGCTTCAATACTATACACCGATGTGTACATCGGTTATTAAGTTTATTTACCTTTATACACAAATGTCTGACCGCAAGGGTAAACCTGAAAATTTTGGTAATCCACCATCCAGAGAATTAACTGATGGCTTAAGTTTTCGAGTCACCAAGGAAATGAAGGAAGAGGTAAAAGCTAAAGATGACCCTGCTGAATTCTGTAGACGTGCGATCCAGAAAGCGCTAGATGAGGATAGGGGAAAATAGCCTGAACGGCTATTTTGTAAAATACCATCATGCTTGCTTGGCGGCAGGTAATGAATTCGAGTCTTTGAGGAGTGATTATCTGGACTTGAAATTATGGCTATCTTTAAGTTATTGTAAAAAAAAATCTCCAGCTGTGATATGGCAGCAAGGAGATTAAACAGTTAAAGTTCGTCAGGTGATCGGAATCTTACTTATTTAATATCTATAACTGCCTACCTTAATTCCTCCATTCGATAGATAAATTTCATTACATCGTCCTGATGTAGTATCCAATAAAAAAAACCTCTTGTTTTTCAATAGCAAGAGGTGGTGGTATGGTGTGAGGAGCGAACTGATGTTCACTTTCATTCAGAATATCAAGGGGATATGACATATTTGTCACAATGATATGAAAAGTGTGCGATCGCATTTTTCGAGTCGACTGCCCCAGGTTATACAATCATCAAAGCATTTTTTCTAAGAACTGCCGAGCGCGATCGCACTGAGGATTGCGGAAAAACTCACTAGGGGTAGTGTCTTCTGCTAAACTACCTTGGTCAAGGAACATAATCCGACTAGCAACTTCTCTAGCAAACCCCATTTCATGGGTGACAATGGCCATGGTGATTCCCGTTTGTGCTAAAGCTTTCATCACTTCCAACACATCCTTAACCATTTCTGGATCTAATGCAGAGGTGGGTTCATCAAACAAAATCATCTCTGGTTCCATAGCTAATGCACGGGCGATCGCTACGCGCTGTTTCTGTCCGCCAGATAATTTAGAAGGATACACATCTGCTTTTTCTGACAAACCTACCTTAGCCAGTAACTCCAAACCCTTACTTTGTGCTTGCTGCTTTTTTACGCCTTTCACCTTTATGGGTGCGTAGGTGACATTTTGCAGCACAGTCATATGAGGAAACAAATTAAAGTGCTGAAATACCATCACCAAACGTTGGCGAACCTTGGCAATATTAACTTTGGGATGAGTGATTTCTTGGTCGTGAAAGTAAATTCGTCCTCTGGTAGGGCGTTCTAGCAAATTCATGCATCGCAGAAATGTAGACTTACCCGAACCGGAAGGCCCCAAAATTGCCACTACTTCCCCTTGGTAAATCTCCGTGGAAATATCTTTGAGTACGTCAAGCTTGCCAAAGGATTTACACAAAAACTCTGTGCGAATCACTACATTACTCACTTTGCCTCAACCTCCTTTCTAAAGCAGAAGCACTCCTAGTCAGACCCATAACCAGAATGTAGTAAATTAATCCTGCAAATAACAACGGTTCAAAGTAAATATATTTATTTGCACCGACAATTTGGGCACTACGTAATATTTCTACAACACCGATGGTTGACACTAAGGCAGAATCTTTGAGTAGTCCGATAGTTTCATTGACTAAAGCAGGGAGAATATTCTTCAATGCTTGGGGCAAAATTATATCCCACATCATCAACCAGTAAGACACACCCATAGACATGGCTGCTTCACTTTGTCCTTTATCTACCGCTTGAATACCACCGCGAATGGTTTCCGACATATAAGCCCCAGAATTCAGGGTAAAAGTAAACACCCCAGCTTGCAAAGCCGAAATGTCATAACCTGTCAGCTGCGGCGTTGCGTAATAAACCAAAGCCAACTGTAATAGTAAAGGTGTGCCTCGGAATACAGAAGTATAAGCATTAGCCAGCCAGGTAAGCGGCTTGATATTAGTAATCTTCAATAGTGACAGTACTGTTCCCCAGATTAACCCCAAAAATACAGATAACAAAGTGAACAACAAAGTTATGGGTATACCCTTAAGAATAAAAGGAATATCTGGAAAGATTCTGGTGAAATCGAGATTGAGTCCGCCTTTAGCAGTAGATGCAGATGCAGCATCAACTTTGGTGTTAACGGAAAACCATTTGGTTGCAAGTTTTGCCAATTCACCCTTGTCTTTCATTTGCTGAAGGACTTTGTTAAACGGTGCAACCAAAGCAGAATTTTTGGGAAAAGCGATCGCTGAACCACTTGCTGATTCCGAAGAAATCACATTAAACTCTAAATCTGGGTTAGCTTGGGCGAAACCCCTAGCCACAGTATCCTCAACAATTGCTGCATCAATTCGTCCAGATTTCATTTCCTGAATGACTTCCGGTACTTTATTCAGTTGCTTGAGTTGAATACCTGTAACTTTTTCAGCGATTTTTTTAGCATTTTGCTCTTGGATAGTCCCTAATTGCACCCCCACCTTTTTACCTGACAAGTCTTGTGGCTGCTTTAAATTGCTATCCTTGGGAGCGACAATCGTATCCTTGGCTTCGTAATAAATAATTGAGAAATCGACATTTTTTTGGCGTTCTGGGGTGGGAGTCATCCCAGCCATAACAAAATCAGCCCGATTTGCTTGCAGTGCTGGAATTAAGCCATTGAAATCAGATTCCATCACCTTGAGTTTGAACCCCAGTTCCTTAGCCAGGGTATTAGCAATATCAATATCAAAACCAACTATTTGGCGATCGCCCCCTTTTGTATCATAAAATTCGTAGGGAGGATAATCTGGCGAAGTAATCATTGTCAGTGTGTCTTTACCCACAGAAGAAGCTGCTTGTAGGGAATTATGACCACCCGCGATGACTACACTGGTTGCCACAATAGCAGCAAACAGCATCGTCAATAGCCATACTCGGCGTTTGTTTATGAACTTGCTGATTATGCGATGCACTTTGTGTTATTTAGAAATGATTTTGGGAACTATATCACTGTAACTTTTGAATCTTTTTTCCGGAAAGCGTCAAAAGTAGACTGTATAACGGGTATATACCGAATCTTCTATACCGAAAATAGGGCATTACACTTATGAAGCCCTGATGCAAGAACAACTCTCTCCAGGCCGTTCCAGATATCTCTAGAGCGGCTTTTGCCTTTTAGAGTGAGATTTTTTCACCAGGCGGGAGAAAACCACGCATAAAATTTAAATTACGTTAAATATATCAAACTTACGCAAAATCTCTTGATAATTCTTATTTATTAGGACTTACGCAAAAAACCTCTCAAACTCATATTTCTCTGTGTTCTCTGCGTCCTCTGCGGTTCGATTTTCTTTCCATTACCTGGCGTAATACCGTTTCACTTTAAAGTTGATACATTTAGGCAAGCTGGGGAGGCTGGGGGAGCAAGAAAAGTGATTTGTATCAATAATTTCGTGAAATGGTATAAGTCCTAATTGTTTGTGAATACATTATGAAATCAGTATGTCAAGTGTGGTAAACCAAATGATAACGTAGAAATAACCGAATAAAGTTAGGTAAAGAAATTCCGTTAAATTGAAATCAACAAGAAAAATAGCTCTATCCTAGCCGCTCAACTCTTGAACTGGGTATGGTCAGGGTAAATACATCAACACAAATATCAAAACCAAGTGACAAGGAAGAAACGATGTCAGCAAAATTGTTACTAGTAGATGATGAACCTGGAGTACGCCAAGCAGTTAAAGATTATTTGCAAGAAAGTAGTTTTACGGTTCAAGTAGCTAGTAATGCTAATGATGCATGGCAATTATTGCAAAAAAATGTGCCAGACTTGGTAATTTCAGATATTATGATGCCACAGGTAAGCGGTATCCAATTTCTCAAGCAATTACGGGAAGACCCCCGTTTTGAGTCGTTACCAGTAGTTTTTCTGACTGCTAGAGGAATGAGTTGCGATCGCATTGAAGGATACCAAGCTGGTTGTGATGCCTATTTACCAAAACCCTTTAATCCTGATGAGTTGGTAGCTATTGTTGAAAATTTGCTCTTGCGGCGAGGTAGTACTAATAAAACAAGCAGTGGTACTACTAACGATGATATTATCCGCCAAATTGAAATACTGAAGCGAATGTTAGAAAGGACTTGTGCGATCGCTCAATCACCTTCGCCAATTCAGATTGATTTGACCCCACGCGAACAGAGTGTTTTAAACCTAGTAGCAGAAGGTTTGATGAATAAAGAAATTGCCCGTATTCTAAACATTAGCGTTCGCAACGTTGAGAAGTACGTTAGTAGATTGTTCTGCAAGACTGGTACAAATAGTCGCACTGAGTTAGTGCGGTATGCTATCGAACATTAATTAACTAAGTAATTGCTTGAATCTGTTGTTTAATGGCGAATTTTGCTCTCAATGCGCTCAAAGTTAAGCTTTTTATTAATCACTCTCCTTTTGTGGCGCAAATTGATAAAGTGGTGCTTGGGCAAAATATGTCAACTGGTCGCGGCGAGTAGTCGCCCACCATACTTTTATCTTGGTGGCGAAAGGAACGCCGCTCCGGACTGGGTACTGGGGAATTGTTCCAAAATTTGGCAGGGGTTAGAGCCGCCTTCCATAATTTTTCGCGCTTTATTACCCAATCCCCAATCCCTAATCTCTAATCCCCAGTCCCTTTTACAAATCTTTCCATTACCCAACAATCACGAGCAAACTAGCCATGACAGAAAAGCAATACATTCAACCAGAGGGAATATTTGATGGGTCTGCTTTAGGCTTTACTCAGGTTGTTACCTCCCCTCCAGGAACGTTGGTCTTTGTGTCGGGACAAGTGCCTTGGGATATCAATCGCCAACTCGTTGGTGATACGGATCTAGCAGCACAAACCGAGCAAGTACTCAAAAACCTTGATCTGGCATTAAAGGGTGCAGGTGCTTCTGTATCCGATGTGACCATGATTCATGTGTTTTTTGTTGACTATAAACCTGACTACGCCGCAATTGTCATCCCCATTTTGAACAAGTTTTTTGGAGGCAAACCGCCAGCAAGCACATGGCTTGGTGTGCAAACACTTGCTAACCCCCAGCTGCGGATTGAGATTGAAGCGATCGCAGTTGTCGGACGTGATAGTTAGTCTTATTAGCTACATAAATTCAAGGCATATCATCAGGGTTTATTCTGAGCTGGATTACAGATATTTAGGCCGACCTAGTGAGTGCGATCGCATTGTTAACTTTGGAAAACATTCTATAGATTTTATTTTTCAATCTCAAAATAGGATGATTATTCAAAGATAGTCTCTTCCTAACCATTTGGCCATATTCTCTATCTATCACCATTGCATTTGGTTCTTGCAGAGGAAAAGACAAAGATGACAAGGGAAGATTGCTTCTGACATCATAAGCATTTATGGTGTGAGCTGCATCTTGGCCAAAGCCAATATTGGAAATGAGGTTGACTGAGGGAAACGCCTCTATTCCTTTTCGTAAGCAGCATTGAAATACCCACTGATAAGACCAAGCATCAACCTCTCCTTTATAGGCTTGTGAGAAAACCCTAGCCATAGTTTCAAAAACCTGGTCATCAGCGACAAAATCACGGATACGCTCTTTGACTTCTTCATTTCCCCATGATTTGATCTGATAATCATAACCAAGCCAGGCTCTTCTCCAAGTAGCCCATCCCCAACAGCCGCCACAAAAGTTAAAATAATAGCTTTGCTGGTCTGGTTTCCATTGTCCTAACCAGTTTGTGCCGCTGATGCTCATGATTTTTGGTTCATGTTTATATTTGTGCAATAACTCAGTGCAAAAGGGGAAAAAGCTAGGGTGAGGGAGGCAATCATCTTCCAGAATGATAGCTTCTTCAACTTGCTCAAATACCCAACTAATGCCTGTAGATACGCGCTGACCACAGCCTAAATTTACATCTGAATAATTTTTGAACACTTCACAATCCCAATCAACCTGCTCAATAACAGCACGAGTAGCAGCACACTTTTGCGCTTCATTTGGTCGTTCGGTTCGGGGGCCGTCAGCAATCACGAAAAGTTTTTGGGGCTTGGCCTGCCTAATTGCTTCAAATACTTTCAAAGTCAAAGCAGGTCGGTTGAAGATAAAAAAGGCGACTGGGGCGGTCATAAGTAATACCAAATCAATAAATCAAGTTTCAATTGGTGGCGTTTAGTAACTCACGCTGCTGGTGAAACTGGGTACTGGGAAATTGTGACAAAATTTGGGAGTATTCAGAGCAAATTTCATGATTTTTCCGCTCTTTACCTAATCCCCAGTCCCCAGTCCCCAGTCCCTTTTACGATTCTGCTGGCGCTGCATCAAGACAAGCCTTTAACTTTTGAGCCGTGGTCTGTACATCTTTGCCCAGATAAGAATTGTGTTTTCCTGGGATTCGATGCATTTCCAAGCCTCCAGTTGCAAGTTTTTTCCACTGTTTGATGAAAGCTTGACGATCCATAGTCTTAGTCATGAGCCACGTCATGCGACCAGGGTAGGAAACAAGCCTGTAGCTCATGAGGACACTCATATAATTATGCTGCACTTTTTTGATGCGTTCTACGGGGTTATTTGCTTGCTTTTTGGCTTTGGCTTTTGCGGGTAGACTAAGAATGTAGTTGAGCCGTTCTGATAGCGAAATCGACTTGAGTTGATCCCAGTGATAGCGAATTCTGGGAATTTGAAAAAATTGCTCAGTGTGATAACGCAATTGTCTTTTAATATTTGCAGGAACTGTGTCCATTAAGACTAATAAGCTTACCTTTTGACCTTGTGCGACTAACTGCTGGGCAATTTCCCAAGCAACTACTCCTCCAATACACTCACCGCCAATTAGATATGGTCCTTCAGGTTGGACGCTACGAATTTCTTTGATATAGTCAGCAGCCATAGCTTCTACAGTGGTGTGAGGAGGCTGTATTCCGTCCCAACCTCGTGCTTTGAATCCATAAATGGGACGTTCTTCACCCAGAAGGTACACCAATTGGGCATAGACCATTAATTCATGTTGTCCGCCGCCACCACCAGGAACCAGAAAAAATGGTTTTTTGAAACCTTTAGGCTGAATCGGCACCAGGGAATACCAAGGAGAATCATCGATTTGGGAGCGCAAAACAACAGCTAGCTGTTCAATGGTTGGCGACGCAAACAAAGTAGCCAACGGCAGATTTTTCTGAAAAGTTTTTTCGATTTGAGCAAACAGTTTGACTGCTAGTAGGGAATGTCCTCCCAAATCAAAGAACTTGTCTGTAATGCTGATGGGCTGGATACCCAATACATTTTCCCAAATCTTGGTTAGCTGATGTTCCAATTTATTTCGAGGAGCCACAAAAATCTTTTCAGACTCCTGTCTTCCTTGGTCAGGGTTAGGTAAGGCACGGCGGTCTACTTTGCCGTTGGGGGTGAGGGGCAGACTCTCTAAAATAACCACAGAAGAGGGCACCATGTACTCAGGCAGCTTTTCTCTCAAAAAGCAGTGCAGTTCATTAGTAGTGACTGTCTGTTGTAGATGAGGAACGACGTAGGCAACCAGACGTTTGTCACCTGGGTTATCTTCCCTAACCGTGACCACAGTTTGTTGTACACTGGAGTGTTGAGTCAAGACAGCTTCAATTTCTCCAAGTTCGATACGGAAACCACGAATCTTGACTTGATTGTCAATGCGACCGAGAAATTCAATTTTGCCATCCCAACGGTAACGGACTAAATCGCCTGTTTTGTAAAGACGTGCATCTGGTTCGTTGCTAAAAGGGTTGGTAACGAATTTTTGGGCAGTCAAATCAGGACAATTTAAATATTCTCTGGCTAAGCCGTCGCCACCTGTGTATAACTCCCCAGGAATGCCGATGGGAACTGGTTGCATTCGCTCGTCTAAAATGTAGACTTGAGTGTTAGCGATCGCACCGCCAATGGGTACGGAATTTTCCACCACAGTGGCAGCACTCATGGGATAGCAACAGGTAAAAGTTGTATTTTCTGTAGGCCCATAACCGTTGATTAATTGACAGTTTTTCACTGTTGCCAAAAACTTTTCCACGTGAGGCACTGATAGGGCATCGCCTCCAGCCAATAGCTGCCGTAGGGATTGTAAGTCTTGTAAGCGTTCATCAACCATCAGGTGAAATAAGCCTGCTGTCAGCCAAAGTGTTGTCACTCCCTGACGACGAATCACTTTTCCTAACTCTTCTAAAGAAGGAGTGCCCTTGGGGAAGATTGCCAGTTTGGCTCCATTTAACAAACTGCCCCAAATCTCAAAGGTGGAAGCATCAAATGAAATCGGCGCTAGTTGCAGGAATACTTCTTGTGAACTAAAACTAGCATAGTGATTACCCAAAACTAAGCGCACAACCCCCCGATGAATCACGCTGACTCCTTTGGGTCGCCCAGTTGAGCCAGATGTGTACATCACGTAAGCTAAATTGTTCGCGGTGACGTTGTGGGGAAGATTGACAAATTCACCACTATATGCATCAAAGGCATCCAAATCTACAATTTTGGCAGGTGTTGCTGGCAATATTTCCATAAACTGCTTTTGAGTAAGCAATACGGAAACTTTGGTGTCTTCTAGCATGAAAGCCAGCCGCTCTTGAGGATATGCTGGGTCTAGGGGAACGTAAGCTCCACCAGCCTTGAGAATCGCTAGAATGCCCACAATTGCTTCAATGGAACGTTCAACGCAAATACCCACAAGCACTTCTGACGCCACTCCTAGCGATCGCAAGTAGTGAGCAAGTTGATTGGCACGAGAGTTTAATTCTTGGTAAGTCAGCTGCCGATTTTGCTCAACTAAAGCGACTGCATTGGGTGAACGTTCGACTTGCATCTCAAACAGTTGGTGAATGCAGAGATGGCGGGGATAGTTGGTTTTGGTGTTGTTCCACTCTACAAGTAGCTGATGTTGTTCGGCTAGTGTTAATAGTGGTAAGTCTTTGAGGTGTTGTTCTGGGTTGGCAACGATACCTGCGAGTAATGTTTGGAAATGCCCCAGCATTCGAGTGATGGTTGCAGCCTCGAATAAGTCTGTGCTGTATTCAATTCCTCCCTTAATGCCCGTTAATGTTTCTTCTAGCATCAAGGTCAGGTCGAACTTGGCTGTGCCATTGTGGACTTCTTGGGGGGTAATGGTCAGTCCCCGAAGCTCTCCGGAGTGGTTGGGAGTATTTTGCAGAACGAACATTACCTGAAATAATGGCGATCGGCTGCGGTCTCGTTCTGGCTGTAGTTCTTCTATGAGTTTCTCTAAAGGCAAGTCTTGGTGACTATAGGCTCCCAGTGTGACTTCACGAACTTGACCCAGTAACTGCCTAAAAGTGGGATTGCCAACAAGCTGAGTGCGTATTGCCAGGGAGTTGACAAAAAAACCAATTAGCCCTTCTGTTGCAACTTGGTTACGGCCCGCGATGGGAGTACCTACAATGATGTCTTCTTGTGCTGTATATCGATAGAGTAATGTCTGAAATGCAGCAAGGAGGGTCATGAATAAGGTGACACCTTCTTGCTGGCTCAAGACTTTGAGGGCTTTGGTGAGTTCTGGTGACAGTTCTAGAGATTGATATGCACCTTTGTAAGTTTGGACAGGCGGACGTTGGTAGTCTGTGGGTAATTGGAGAATTGGCAGGGTACCACTTAATTGCTGTTTCCAATAGGATAGTTGAGACTCTAAGACTTCACCCTGTAGCCACTGGCGCTGCCAAACAGCAAAATCAGCATATTGTATGGGTAATTCGGGGAGCCTTGAGGGTTTGTTAGTGGAAAAAGCCCAGTAAAGTGCTGTCAGTTCCTGAAACCAGACATCCCTTGACCAGCCATCCGAAACGATGTGGTGCATATTCACCAGCAGTAAATATTCCGTTTCTTTTAGCCACAGGAGTTGGACACGCAACAATAAGTCAGTAGCTAGGTCAAAGGGCTGCTGTGAAAAGGATTGAGTAATTCTTTGGGCTTGTATTTCCCTTTCAGTTTCAGGGTAATCTCGTAGGTCGATGACTGGTAACGTTAAGATTACATCTTGAGTAATAACTTGCTTTGGTTGCCCATTTTCTGATGGAAAGTTGGTTCTGAGGGCTTCGTGGCGGCGGACAATTTCATTTAAGCTCTGCTCCAGTGCAGTGATATTGAGCTGCCCTGTGAGATGATAAGCAAAAGGAATATTATAAGTATAACCACCTGGTTCTAGTTGGTCGATAAACCAAAGGCGTTGTTGGGCAAAAGATAAGGGTAAATTTTGCGATCGCGCTACTGGTAATATCGGCGCAGCATTGGCACGAAAAGCTGCATTGGCGTTGGAAAGAAAAGTCAAAATTTCTGCTTTCCGCTCTTTTAGTTCTTGCCGCAAGGTTGGGGTTATTGTTTTGGAGGGAGCCTTGTAGCGCAAGTCTTCACCATCAGCCCATACTTTGACATCTAAACGGCGTAGGTCAGATAACAAATCATCAAGCGTTCTCATAGTCTTCCCTCTTCATAATCATCTGTCATCTCGTCAAAAGAAGCTGGCAACAGTTGGTTTGCCCACTGAACTGTCTCGATGCGATGTGCCAATTTAGCTACAGTCGGTACTTCAAATAAAGTACGCAAGGGAAGGTCTACTCCAAAGGCTTGGTGCAGTCGAGACATGATTTGAGTGGCTAGCAAGGAATGTCCCCCCAAAACAAAAAAATCGTCGTGAATACCAACTTTTTCTAGTTTGAGGACAGAAACCCAGATGTCAGCTATCTGCTGTTCGGTGGGGGTGCGAGGAGCAACGAAGGCTTGTTGCAGGTCTGGTCTAGAAAAGCTGGGTGCTGGTAGGGCACGTGTGTCGATTTTTCCGTTGGGGTTTAAGGGTAAGTTGTTTAAGAAAACAAAGGCACTAGGCACCATATGAAGAGCGAGTTTCTCTTGGAGAAAACCACGCAGTTCGTCGCTGCTGGGTGTCTGTTCTGGGTGAGGAATGATGTAAGCAACCAGACGTTTGTCACCTGGGTTATCTTCCCTGGCTAGGACTACAGTCTGCTGAACGCTTGGATGTTGTGCTATTGCTGCTTCAACTTCTCCAAGTTCAATACGGAAGCCGCGTATCTTAACTTGATTATCGAGGCGGCCGAGAAATTCAATGTCACCATTGCTTAAGTAACGAGCTAAATCCCCAGTTTTGTAGAGACGTTCTACATTTAAAGATTGGTCTTCTCTTCTATGGAAGGGGTTGACAATGAATCTCTCTTGTGTAAGTTCTGGACGGTTGAGATAGCCTCTGCCCAGACCAACGCCACCAATGTACAATTCGCCAGGGACTCCAATTGGTACTGGTTGCAGGTGGGAGTCTAAAATATAAGTCTGCGTGTTGGCAATGGGACGACCAATAGGAGCAATCAAATAATTGGTGCTATGCTGGCATTTCCAGAAAGTGGCATCAATGGAAGCTTCTGTGGGGCCATAGCAATTCAGCAGCACATTGTGCAAGTTCAATTTGGCAAAGAATTGCTCTATGAGTTTGACGCTTAAAGCTTCACCTCCGCAGGTGATGTGTTTGAGAGTTTGACAATTTTCAATTAAGTGCTGCTCCAGTAATACACTCAGTATGGAAGGTACTAAGGCTATAACAGTGATTTGCTGCTCAACAATCACCTTCACGAGGTAAGCAGGGTCTTGATGTCCACCAGGGCGGGCTAGAATTAATTGCGCTCCATTGCACAAGGGCCAAAATATCTGCCACACTGAGGGGTCAAAGCTAAAAGAAATGGTCTGTAAAACTTTGTCTTGTTGAGTTAATTTAAAAGTTGTTTGCCGCCATTGCAGTTGGTTGTAAATTCCCCGATGCGGAATCATTACACCTTTGGGTTGTCCTGTAGAACCAGAAGTGTAAATGATGTACATCAAGTTATCAGGTGTAGCCTCACAAACCAAATTCTCTTGACTATTATGGGCGATCGCTTGCCACTGTGAGTCTAAACAAACTACTTGTGCTGCATGAGTGGGTAGGCTGTTTACTAATTGTGCAGTGGTGAGAATTAAAGATGTTTGCGTGTCTTGCAAAACAAAAGCTAAACGTTCCGAGGGGTAGGTGGGATCTAATGGCACATAGGCACCTCCAGCTTTGAGAATTGCCAGCAGTCCCACTATCATCTCTAAAGATCGCTCTAAACATATGCCAACCAAAGCTTCAGGCCCAACACCTAAGCTACGTAGATGGTGTGCCAGCTGATTTGCTCGTTGGTTTAGCTGCTGATATGTGAGTTGTGTGTTTTCAAATACTACTGCAACGGCATCTGGTGTTTTCTCTACCTGTTCCTCAAACAATTGATGGATACACTTATCTGGGGGATAATTTACCTGTGTATCATTCCACTCCACCCAAATTTTGTAGCGTTCCTCCTGTGATAGTAAAGGCAAATAAGCAACAGGCTCTTCAGGTTGATTGACAATACCTTGCACAAAAACAGCAAATTGCTCTTGCATCCTGGTAATTTTGTCACCATCTAAAAGTTCGGTATTATACAACCAACAACATTCTTTGCCATCTGCTGCAATGATGAAGCTCAGTTCATTGCCGGACTCACCTTGGTGGTCTTCGAGCTTTTCCACTCGCTCTATAACCACTGGAAACAACTGCTTACTACCCAGTTGGGGCAAGGAACGCAGAGCCGGATACCTCGATACTACATCTTGTGCATAAGTCAAGTTCTTTCTGGTCAACTTGACCTGTTTGTGATATGCCTGAAAAACTTGCTCAAAACTTTGCTCGCAATCTACCTCTACCCGATGAGGAACAACTGAGGCAAACAAGCCTGCGGTTCCCACTAACTGCTGTTGCAGATCTATATGTTTGTATCCAATATCAAAATAGCCCTGGCTACCAATGCGAGCTAGATAAGCGACAAAAGCAGTTTCTAGAAAATCCCCCCAGTTCCATTGTGGATAGCGCTCTTGCAAAAAGGCGATCGCCTCATGGGGTAGCGACATCTTTGCATATGCATATTGCTGCTTGTCTAAATGTAATGTTGTGCGTTGTGCATAGGGAAGCGCCAGCAATTCTAAACTCGCTAGTCTTTTTACCCAAAAATTCTCATACTTGGGAATTGATTTATCCAACTTCTCAATCTGCCTTACTTGATCCGGCTCGATATCACAAAACTGATACCCAACCTGTAGTCCAAATTTCTCCACCAAATCTGCGATCGATAGCACTTGACCATTAATAGTCAGCACTTGATGGAGGGCAATATCATAACTTGCTGTGGAAACTTGGATCAAATTAGGTTCAATGGTGATTATCGTTCCAGGAGCGCGTTTGGACAAGTTTTCCAGAACCTCAAGCTGGGAAACTATAAAAAAGTTGTTGTTTATAACCAATTTCGCCTTACCTAATGGATTGGGGTAAGTACCAAAATCTAAAGCCCGAATCATGGCATCTAGCTCATGAGCAGAACGCTTCCATGAGATTATGCCGCCTGCACTCGGTCTTTTGGAGCGCGAAAAATAGGTGCGCTCATTCAGGTTTGGTTTGGTTGCTACCGCTGTCCCAAAACATAGCTCATCTACTAACTGATTAAATGCGTTAAGGGCTGCTTCATAGCATTTACCATTGAGCGTTAAAGCTGTCTCATCATCAGCAATGTCGATGATTACCTGCTTGAGAATATCACCTGCATCAACGGTAACCGCCATGACATGCCATGTCACCCCATGAGTTTTTTCCTGATTCATCAACGCCCAGGAAGTTGCATTGACTCCCGCATATCTCGGTAAGGGAGCATCATGATAGTTGATAGCACACTGGCGTGGTAACTCTAGAATTTCTTCGGGTAAGACAGAGGGATTGACAATGCTTAATAGGTAATCAAAAGGCTGCTGGCTTAAAAATTCTCTGAGATTATCGCTCGGCTGAATATGAGGTATTTTGTTACTCTCAGCCCAAGTATGTACAGAATTATCTACGGAAACTACTCCGTAAATATCATGACCTTTATCTCTCAGTATTTCCGCGCACTGAATCGGTAAAGTACCCTCACCAATAATAATACAACTAAATTGATTACCCATAATTCACTAAGCAACACAGCCTAAATTTTTTTGTTATATTTGTTGCTTAGACCCGTAAAGGCCGCAACAGAGCCAATCAATAGATAATATCTGGATTTTTATAACTAGGTGGCTAATGACTCATCGTTCGCGTAATTATGCTGGAAAACATTAATTACTTCTGGGGATGGTCGATTATGCGAACGCTCAGTAATTGCCTCAAAATTCATTGATTTTAGTTATTTTTTCATTCTTTTTTCAAACTAGTCATAATTATCTACTTAACATGATCAGAAGGTTACATAAAGTTCTTTACCAAATCTTCAATATTTAGGCAGTTGTAATTTATAAGACATTTACAATTGTGTTTCAAATCTCATGAAGTATTTTATAAGCCATCATGAAAATTTCAGCCAAAATGGCAGGTTTTTTCATGAAAATGGCCTTATGTTATGTTAAGTGTCAATACTCAATTTTTCTGACTAATAAATATTTTAATCGTGACAAAGCATACTTCTGTCTTCCAGAAAGGCGTAACAAAAAATCAATGGAATTGATACATTTTCACAGAGGTTTTTTGCGTTGAATTCAGAGTTGCTCTGGAAATAATATTATGGGTTAATACTTGACAAAATAGTGTAGTTATGCGCGTAGAGAATTAATACCATTTCTAACAAGTATTGGACAGTTAGAGTGATTAGCTTTATCCAGTCCTTGATTTAAAAATTAGCGATCGCACTCGTCCTCTTTTTAGCTAGTTAATAGAGACTTGATAAACTTGTCAATCCGTAATTTGAGTATTTTTTATACATATTATTGCACATTCATATGATTGCAGAGACGGCAACATTAAAACAAGCTTCTGCTGATATTTTGCACCAAGCCCCGTTGGGGCGGGCTGAGTGGGTGTGGGGTGTGGGGGAAGAGATAGCCCCAATCACCCAAGGGTACAGAGCTACGCCTTTTCAAGACGATAGCATTGGTGGAGGTTCCAAGCCTCCTCCAATGCAGTCTTCACTACACCCTACCCCCACTCAGCCCACACCCTATTCTTGACCATTGTCAATAACCTGAGAGGAGGCGATGGATGACCACAAGGTCAAAACAAAAGTTTGAGCATTTACGAAAAGCTCAAAAGCAACCTTGATGTTCTAGTTAGCAGTCAACAGCCATCAGTCAAAAATCAAAGGAGCTTAACAAATGACAATGACCCTCATCCAGGGCAACTTTAGAGTAATCAAAGCTGCTCCTGATGGCGATTCTATTCGCTTCTATCCCAACAACCCTCAACTATGGGAGAAATTACCGACGCGAATCGTTACTAACCGTGCGGGAGGGGCACAGTTACGCTTGGATAGTATTGATGCACTGGAAACACACTTCCACCCCAGAGGCGGTAGCATAGGGATGCAGCACCAGCCACTGGAATTTGCTCATAATGCTGCTAGTGAATTGCTAAAATTTTTCGGATTTAAAAAAATTACTCGTAATTCTAATGAAATAGTGACTGCGGCGGAACCGGAAGAAGTTCCTGGTTTTATCCTGACTCGATTTGCAGACACATATGGTAGAAGTGTAGCTTTTGCCTTCAAGGGTAATTCAGATGCAGAAGATGGTAGCAGTATTTACTTCGATAAATCCTTATTGAAAAAGAGCGCTAATTACCATCTCTTGAATAAAGGGCTAGCTTACCCTACCTTTTACTCCCAACTATATCCCGATATCCGCAAAGAGTTAATAGCTGTCACCGAAAAGGTTCGCAAGGAAAAGAAAGGTTTGTGGGCATTAGACAAAACTAATGATGGTTTCGTTTTAGAAGATTTAGAAACTATCACTGACAACATCGTTATTTTGCCAAAACTATTTCGCCGACTTCTCGGTTATCTTGCCATTAATGATGGTAGCGTGTCTATTGAAGGATTTCCCAATTATCTCAAGTCTTTGAGCGATCGCGTCATCATTCTCCCAGAAGGACATGTTACTGGCTTTGACTTTGTGGTTCAAGTCGATGGTCAAAATATCAAGTTAACTGCTCAGCCTGAAGATTTGGTATTTCTAGAAAAATAATTTATAGCGGTTTTCATCAAAGTGAGGTATGGACGAATCGTAGAAGCAATTAATAAATTGCTTCTACGGTGTACCTTAACCAATTGCAATTCGCTATAAGTCAGTAGGTGCAATTAAACCGAACTATGTATAGTTTTGTCAGGGGAAAGGGAAAGGGTTAAAGGGTAAAGGTTTTCCCTTTGCCCCTTACCCAAATGCCTTATTAATATAGTTATGTTTATTTCCACCGACTTACTTATACCGCAATCTCAGGTACTCATTGAGTTCGAGAAGTCGAAAATTTGACAACCAATCGCCAACCCAAGCGTATTGCTTGAACAACAGAAAAAGAATGGCACAAAAAAAAGCCCTCTGTCTAGGTCAGAGGGCAGAAACTTTAATTACCTATAAAAACAACTAAAAGCCTATTATATCAAATTTACATAATTAATTTACTCAAATTGTACATGCCTAAAAACACATGACTTTTGTAGACAAAATTGCTGGAATTATGTTTGAAATATTGAATGATAAATAAATCCGTAAATGCACGCATATTCTAAGCAAAACAGAAATTGTCAACAGCAGTTGTAAATGCAGACACCATCTTGTTTATCGTTGGACATAATCCAAAAGTTATATATAAAATTAGAGTAGTTAGCTAAAACAAATTTCTGTATAGCCTTCAATTACTGGCTTTGCGTGTTTAGTCTCAGACTTTTAGTTGAAAGCTAATTATGTCTGATGGAATATATCTTTATCGATATTTGAATTGTGAAATTTATGCTAATTGCTTTTTGAATATTCAATCTGGCTATAAAGTGGGAGAGACAATATTCATTTCCAGTGAGAATTTATGATAGACATAATTAAAAGCATTAAGTCTTTTTGAACGAGATTATCTAGTTGAAACTTGAAAATATTTGGAGCAGAATAGCATCAAGTAGTTAAGTTAAAGAACTTAATTACCTACGAAAACAACTTGCATTCAATCAATCAATCTAGGAGTAAATTATGTCAACTATCGCTGTTTCCGAACTACATAATACTGGCCTTCAATTGTTTGAAGATTCCGAAAGCTTTCTTAATGAATTAAATGATGCAGATTCCACCTCTATCAATGGTGGTGAAGCTGGTGGTGGTATTAGTGATCCTACCGCATTGACTAAGCTGGCTGAAGCATTTGTGTATGTATATAGCGTTGGTCATATTGCCTATCTAGCTAAATCATTTAGTGGAGACATTCCACAAAATTCAAAACAAGGTTAGGTTAGGCGACTATTAGCAATAATAGTTCACTACTAATCTTTGTGACGCTTATGGAAGGTAAGGTAGAAAATAATCTCTGCTATGAGCATGAAGGTTATAAATTACTAAACCTCCAAAAGCGTCTACCAAAACTAGTACTCGACGAACCCGAAATTACCGGGTGAGTACAAACAGGGGAAGAAAGAATTTTTCAATATAAATTCTTAACTTCCCCAGCCTACCCAGCTTGTCACCAGGCAAAGTTTGTGTGGCGCACCACTAGCTATTTAGATAGCTTAGTTAGTGTCAAATATTTATCATACCTCCTTACAATTAACAACCTAGTCCATGAAAATGGGCTAGGTTTTTTACGATTATGAGAAACCAATACAATCTTGTAGAGATGTGACATTAACAATTCGTAATTCGTAATTACTAATTCGTAATTACTTTAGGGACTTCCAAATAAAAAAATATACAATTTTTCTTGTGGGGTGGACATCTTGTCTGTCCCTAGCTTTGGGCGGGCGAGACGCCCACCCCACAAGATTGGTTGATACTCAACTGCCTTTGGGTGTAGTATCTCCAGGGCCAGCTGTTACAATTACCAGATTTTCTGGCTTAATTAACTCCTCAATTGCTTGTTGCACTTGGGTCATAGTGACAGCTTGAATTCGCTGAGGAAACTCTCGAATTTCTGCTGGTGATAGCCCGAATACAGCATTATTCAAGATAATGCCAGATACATCACTGGGATTAGCTAATTCCACAGGGTAACTGTTAGTAATTGAGCGTTTTGCAGTATTCAATTCAGCTTCAGTTACTCCTTGTTCACGTAACTGTTTGAGTAAAGCAATGGTACTAGCGATCGCTTTCGGGGCATCATCTGGTGCAGTCTGCATACTAATTAAGAATGGCCCTGGCTTGACTCCCGCTGCAAACCCACTGTAAATACCGTATGTCAGACCCAGGCGATCGCGCACTTCCGTACCCAAACGACTAGATAAGGTATCACCGCCTAAAATCTGATTCAGTATTAATGCGGCATAAAAACGCGGGTCTTTGCGAGAAATACCGTTGTAGCCGATGTAGGTAACGGCTTCTGCCTTACCAGGAATTACTTTATTTAAGCGTGTGGAAGTTTGGGGAAATGACACCGTTGGCAAGTTAATTACAGGCGGTTTTCCTGTAGCCTCCCATTTACCGAACACCTGATTGAACAATACTTTTACTTTAGCCGGGTCAAAGTCACCTACTAAAGCGATCGTTGTAGTATCTGGCCGATAATGTTCTTGGTAGAAGCGCAATAAATCATCACGAGTAATGCTTTTTAAGCTTTCAACCGTGGGAAAGCTGTGGAACGGATGATTTTCTGGATAAATTGCTTGCTGGAATACCCGCCGTCCTAGGGTATTGGGGTCATCTAACTGGACTTTGAGACTTGTTAACGCTCGCTGACGGCTCAATTCTAACTGGTCTTTGGGGAAAGTGGCATGTTGTACCACATCTGCCAAAGTTTCAATTAATATCGGCAAGTTAGCTGATAATCCCTGACCGCTAATGCTGACTCCTTCGCGGCTAGCACCAAAGCTTAAACTTGCTCCCCGGTCTTCTAAGGTTTTGGCTATGGTAAGAGCATTTTTAGTCTGGGTGCCATTGGTTAAGTTACCAGCAGTCAAATTGGCTAATCCAGCTTTTTGATTGCCGTCGAATTCACTTCCTGCATCAATTTGACCGCTAAGGTTAACAGTGGGGACGCTGTGGTCAGATAGCAGCAGCACCCGCAAGCCATTTGCCAAAGTGAACTGTTCTGGTAACGATTGTTTGCTGGAATCTGTCGCTGATGTTGCGGGTGGGAGGTACTTGGCAAGTTCTGCTGGGTCTACAGGCTTACCGGGGCTGAAGTTTTCCACAGTGCGACCAGAATCACTGCTGGAAGTTCCTGGCTGACCATCTGGTTGAGTTGGTTCAAAAAAGCCGATGGTTTGTTTAGCAGGATTGAGGTAAGTTTTTGCTACTTGTTGTACTTGGGCGGGGGTGACTTTGGCGATCGCAGCCAAATACTTTTCAATAAAACGATAATCTCCGGCGACAGTTTGGTTATATCCCAGCTGGGTAGCCTGAGAGGTGATATCCTGATTACCGAGTACAAATGATGCTTGCAGTGCTGTCTTGGCTCGGTTCAATTCTTCTAGAGTAACCGGTTGCTGTTGCAGTTTCACCAAAGATTCCTGGAGTACCTGGGCAATTTTCCCTACTTCTTGACCAGGAGCCGCAGTTGCACTAATGTCATACCAACCAGGTTCAATCAATTCCGCTGCACCGCCACTAACTGAACTGGCAAGTCCAGATTCTACCAAAGCCTGATACAGTCGAGAACTGCGTCCACCCGTGAGAATCGCATCCATCACATCAATTGCTGGCACATCGGGATGCTTGATATCTGGCAAGGGATACACAGCTTGCAGCAGTGCTGCACTTCCGGGTTGCTTCAGGACGATAGGGGTTTTATTCGCCACAGAGGCGGATGAGGTGGGTATTGCTTGCTGAAAACGAGCTGTCTTGGGTCGTTTTGGTAGCTTTCCGTAAACTTCTTTGACAACTTTCAAGACGGGTTCTGTAGCAAAATCTCCCGTAATTACCAAGGTGGCATTATCTGGACTGTAGTAGGTTTGGTAATAATTCCGCACCTGCTCTACCGTGAATTTCTCTACATCTGCTTTCGTGCCTCCCACTGGTAAGCCATAGGCTCGGTTGGGAAAAGCTGCTCGCATCACTGCCCGGTCTAGACGATAGCTTGGTGAGTTTTCATACCCTTGTAATTCCGAGATTACTACCCGCTTTTCACTCGTTAGTTGTTCAGCCCCCACCAAAGCGTTTTCCATGCGGTCTGCTTCCAAGGTCAGCAGTGCTTCGAGTTTGTCTCGCTGGACTGTGCCAAAGTAAGCTGTTTCGTCATAGCTAGTAAAGGCATTGAACTGACTACCCAATGCACTAAATAACCGTCCAAACTGCACTGGGCGATCGCTTGTACCTTTGAACATCAAATGTTCTAGTTGGTGGGAAATACCATTTTCTCCCTTCAGTTCGTTGCGTGAGCCAACTTTATACCAAACCTGTACACTGACTACTGGGGCAGTATGCACTTCTTTGGTTAATACTGTTAAGCCGTTGTCTAATACCGTTTTTTGCACTCCATTGGTGAGTGAGATACCAGACACAGGTGCCACTGCTGTGGGTGTTGCGGCATTGGTGAAATTGCCCGAAAACGGCACAACATTCAGGAGGAGGCTGAGGAACAATCCTATAAGCATGTATGAGCGTAGTTTCATAAGCAATTCAAAATTTACCATTATAAAAGACAATTCCAGAGGTGATTCTAAATTGAAGTTTCCCCACTATATAGAAAACTTTTGTTTGTTAAATCAACCATTCTGGCTATTGTTCAAATACTGGAAACTGAATCAACAAAGTGATGAGATTGCATCACAGAATCGGTTTGCCATTTATTAGTGTAATGAGCGATCGCCTTTGTAGACAGGTTATGCAATTTTGGATTTTGGATTTTGGTATTAATTATGTCTCAAGAAAAAATCAAGCTAGAAACAACACGATTACTGCTGCGTACATTTCAGGACAGCGATTTAGCAGCGTTCGTCGTTTATCGTTGTGACCCGGAAGTGGCAAAGTATCAAAGTTGGGATACGCCTTACCAACAAGCCGAAGCGATGACTTTCATTGAAGCCATGAAGCAGGCAAAACCAGGTACTTTAGGCGAGTGGTATCAGTTGGCAATTGAACTTAAAGCAACAGGCGAAATGATTGGTGATTGTGCCTTTTGCATAGCCAATGACGGACAGCAAGCAGAAATTGGCTTCACGCGATCGCAGACACACCAAAAAAAAGGTTATGCTACTGAGGCTGTAACTCGCTTGCTGGATTATTTATTCACAGAACACAACCTGCATCGCGTAATTGCAAATTGCGACCCAGAGAATATAGCATCTGCTAAATTGTTGCAACGTGTAGGTATGAGGTGCGAAGGGCACTTTGTTAAAAGTTTGTGGTTTAAAGGCAACTGGGTAGACGAACTGTGGTTTGCCATTTTGCACGATGAATGGCAGCGATAAAGTTTTACAACTACAGCAGTTTATACCATTTCCATATGAAGACGCATAGAAACAACCCCACCGCCTACGGCACCTCCCCAAGGCATCGGGGAGGTTGGGAGGGGTCAAAATAATATGCAGCTTCACAGAGAATTGATATTAGAAGTAAATGAAGTACCATTTTACTATTTAACTCTCACGCAAAAAGCTTCTTAACCACCTTATCGCCTCACTTGTTGTTTGCTCATTGGCAATTTGGAGGCATTGCTGCACAATTTCTCTTACATTAGGAAAATAGCTGCTTTCTGTAATTACGTAATTTTCACCCTGCAATCTATAAACTAATAGCTGCTTATTCTTTAACAGCCAAATCTCTGGCACTTTATAAGGCAGATAGTCATCAATACTGCTATAACTAGTAACATCTACTTCAATGACTAAATCGGGTGGAGGGTCATTGAGCCAGTCAATACGGCTTTTACCTACTACGGATCTCCAATTTTCAATATAAAAGCAATAGTCAGGCTCAATGCCGCTAACTTGAGGTAAGCTCATGGTGATAGGCGTAAATGAATCATATCTTTGCTCTAAATGATCCAGCAACACCTTAGCAATATCTGCCAGCAAGCTCGCATCTCTTCCATGTTCTGGTAGCGGTGCCATTAACAAAATCTCTCCAGATCGATATTTAATGCGAGGTGAGCAGCGATCGCCAAGTTGCTGACTCAATAGTTGATAATCTTCCCAAGATCCCAACATCCTCACAACTGTGCCAGGTGACAACTCGATTTTTTCAGGTGTAATTACAGTGTGCATATTCGCCATCAGGTTTGATGCTCCCTCTATTAATCTGAATTTAAATAAATTCACTTGATAATAGTTGAGTTTTAAGGTGGGCAATGCCCACCCTACAAAGTCCCTAAACTTTCACATCTAAACTACGCACTAAAAAAGCCCACTTGTCTGCGGCTTCTTCAATCATCTTAGCCGTAGGTTTACCTGCACCATGTCCTGCCTTTGTCTCAATTCTAATCAATACTGGTGCATCACCTGCGTGAGCAGCTTGCAAAGCAGCGGCAAATTTGAAACTATGAGCAGGGACGACGCGATCGTCATGATCGGCTGTTGTAATTAAGGTTGCTGGGTATGCTGTACCTGGTTTGAGGTTGTGCAGTGGTGAATAAGCATAAAGGGTTTGAAACTCCTCTGGGTTTTCTGGGGAACCATATTCAGTAGTCCAAGCCCAGCCAATGGTAAATTTGTGGAATCGCAACATATCCATGACACCCACGGCTGGCAGAGTTGCACCAAACAAATCGGGACGCTGAGTCATACAAGCACCTACTAATAAGCCGCCGTTACTACCACCAGCGATCGCTAATTTTGCAGGTTTTGTATAATTATGAGCAATTAGCCATTCAGCTGCGGCGATAAAGTCATCAAAAACATTCTGTTTTTTCTCTTTCATCCCAGCTTGATGCCATTCTTCACCATACTCACCACCACCCCGGATATTAGCCACAGCATAAACACCACCCATCTCCAACCATATTAAGTTACTCACAGAAAAATTTGGGGTTATCGAGATATTAAAACCGCCATAGCTATAAAGATAGGTGGGGTTATTGCCATCTAATTTAATTCCCTTTTTGTGAGTAATAAACATTGGCACTTGTGTACCATCTTTACTGCTGTAAAAGATTTGTTTTGTCTCGTAATCGTCAGGATTAAAATCTACCTCCGTTTGACGGAAAATTTCACTTTTTCCTGTCACCATATTGTAGCGATATATAGCGCCCGGTGTCGTGAAGCTAGTAAAACTATAAAAAGTTTCTGTATCATATCGCTTACCCCTAAAGCCGCCAGCCGAACCAATTCCAGGTAATTCTACCTCACGCACAAATGTACCCTTGAGGTCAAAAATTTTGATTTGAGAACGAGCATCTTGGAGATAATCAGCAACAATTTGATTATTGAGGATGTTGATGCTTTCTAAAGTCGCCGCAGTTTGGGGAATAATTTCTTTCCAGCTTTCTTTAGCAGGGTTGTTGATATCAACAGCTATTATTCGACCGCGTGGTGCATCTAAATCTGTGCGGAAATAAAAAACGCTATCATCATAGTCAATAAAGCTATAATCTGCTTCAAATTGGTTAAATAATTCTACAATTTCCGAATTGGGGAGAGTCAAATCTTTGTAGAAAACCAAATTTTTTGAGTCAGTTCCCAGCCAAACCGAAATAATTAAATAGCGTCCATCTTCCGTAACACGGCCACCAAAACCCCATTCTTTCTCATCAGGACGATGATAAATTAGTACATCTTCAGATTGGGGCGTACCAAGTCTGTGATAGTAAAGCTTTTGATAATAATTGACATCTTCTAATTTGGTTTTAGCGTTCGGCTCATCGTAACGACTGTAGAAAAAACCTTGATGATCATGTGTCCAGGATGCACCAGAAAATTTAATCCATTTCAGGTGATCTTCTAAATCTTCACCAGTTTGGACATCGCGGACTTTCCACTCTTGCCAGTCAGAACCAGAGGTAGATAGACCATATGCTAAAAGTTTACCATTCTCGCTAATGGATAATCCCGAAAGTGCCACAGTACCATCTGCCGAGAGTTGATTTGGGTCGAGTAAAACTTGAGGTTCAGCATCGAGGGTTAAGAGAGTGTAGAGGACGCTTTGATTTTGCAATCCATCGTTTTTGAAATAAAAGTAGCGATCGCCCTCTCGAAAGGGGATGCCATATTTTTCATAATCCCAAAGTTTAGTCAGTCGCTGTGTAATTTTCTCCCTAGCAGGAATTTCGCTGAGGTAGTCAAAAGTAATTTGATTTTCTGCTGAAATCCAGGCTTTTGTTTCTTCCGAATCTGGATCTTCTAGCCAACGGTAAGGATCTGCAACTAAAGTACCGTGGTAATGATCAACTTGGTCACTTTTGTGGCTTTTTGGGTAGGTCAGAGATTTATTGATATCAGACATGGTGTCAGATTGTAGCTTACTTGCCTATTCTACAAATCTCAACAGTTCAGGCAACGAGACTAGTCTTACCAACCTTTACAGAAAGTCGGTGGTTCATCTCACCCCCTTTCCAGAAGTGGGATGAACCACCACCCGCCGATTTGGGCGCATTATTGGCATTGTTTTCGATAACCCATTCGCTATGACCGCGAAATCTCCAATCCCCAATTTGAGTATTTTACCTTGGACAAAAAAAGCACATTGTATCTTTTAGTTAAAGAACTTGTATAGGTGTTGCTTTTGCAGGCTGTTATTTGTATCTTATCTATGTGTGTAGTTAAAGACGGTATATTTCCAAGAAATCACTGAAAACACGGTTTTTTCAGAGTTGTTGATTAATCAAAGCTAAAGTAGCTAAAACCTATGTATGACAAAGGTTTTAGCTATTGATAAAAGCTAATAAATACCAATTCTATTGGCTTTCACAGATTCTTTAGCGGATTTTGCAATAACTTTGAAAACTAACGAATTGAGATTTTGGATTTTTCGTAAAACAATAAAATAAAACTGCCTTGTTTATTGTTTAATTCCTACGAAATCTCTGATTTATATTGTCAGCAACTACATTTTTACAGCAATAAAAATCATTATCAATATGCTGACCAAACAACAAGTCTTGAAATTCGGCACTGCATTTGCTCTGAGCGTATTACCTTTGACTGTGGCTACCAAACCAACCACAGCCGCAAATCTCGTTTTCAATGGTAGCTTTGAAAGTCCAATTGGATCTGCTGGTGGATATGGAATTTTTCCTTCAATTCCTGGATGGAGCTTGTTAACTGGTTCTCAAGGTCGTGGAATTGAAGTACAGAATAACATAGTAGGGAGTCCATTTGATGGTTCTCAACTTGTTGAGTTAGATAGTAATGGTGTGACTGGAATTTATCAAGACCTGAATACAATAGTTGGTCAAAAATACACATTAGAATTTGCTTTTTCACCACGCCCAAGAGTTCCCCAAAATATTCTAAATGTCAACTGGGGAGGTAATTTGGTTACTACTCTTACCGCAAATGGAACTGGGCTTACTAACACAAGCTGGCAGACCTTTACATATAGCCTAGTTGCCACAAGTTCAGTAACTCGTCTGAGTTTTGATAACTTGAATGAGCTATCTAATTCACTAGGTACATACATAGACAAGGTAAGTGTAACTGCCGTTGTTCCTGAACCCTCAACTGTAGGCGGCTCACTGGCTGCTGTGGGTTTTGTCTGGTTGATGAAGCGTAAGAAAGCAGCTTCTCAAAAGGCGTAGATTAACCAGAAAAATTAAGCAACTACTGAAGTCCGCTAAGGCGGATTTCGTACTCTTAGGCAAGCAAACAACGTCATGAGGCTTTAGCATTTAACTACTACTAACCAGTTTCTCTCCTTTCAACATCCGCACTGCGGCTTCGAGTAAAGCTTCCTCTAAATAAGGCTTGGTAAAGTAGCCGCTAGCACCGAGTTGAATTGCCATTTGTCTGTGTTTGTCCGCACCCCGCGAGGTCAGCATCGCGATGGGTAGGTGGTTGAGGTTGGAGTCTTTTTGAATGCGAGAAAGTAATTCCAGACCATCGCAACGGGGCATTTCGATGTCACAGAAGACAATATCACAGGGCAGACCGGAGCGGAGTTTATCCCAAGCTTCCTGACCATCACGCGCCTGTTCAACGCGGTAACCTGCTTTATTAAAGGTGAGAGAGAGCAATTCCCGGACTGTAATTGAGTCATCAACAATCAGCACTGTCGGATCAATCTTCACAGCAGGGGTTTCTGGGACATTCGGAATCGCTTTCTGCTGCCAAGGTGTACCACCAGTTTGTTTAGCAAGTCGTCCTTGGAAGATGTCAATAATTTCCAGCACATCAGCAATGGGCATAATTCGACCATCACCAAGGACTGTAGCACCAGCTACACCAATGGGTTTGGGTGCAGGGCCTTCAAATTGCTTAATTACAATTTCTTGTTCACTTAGCACTTGGTCAATTTGTAGGGCAATTAAGGTATTTCCCGATCGCACCACTACAACAGAAATCATGTCATCATCTCTAGTACCACCATAAACGCCGCCCCGACCGATATGACGATTAAATGTTAACAGTTCCTTTAATGGTCGGAATGGTAGCACTGTATCACGCCAAGAAATAAATGATTGTCCATCGGCGCTATGCTGGATATTTTTCACATGGATATCTAAGGTATCTTCCACGCCATCCATGGGGAATGCAATCCGAGCTTTATCGGAGACACAGCACAGAGCTTTACAAATACTCAAGGTCAGTGGTAAACGAATAGTGAAGGTGGTTCCCTTGCCTAAAGTGGAATCTGTATTCACTGTGCCCCGAATTTCGCTAATCTCGGAGCGAACTACATCCATCCCCACACCGCGACCAGAAATTTCATCGGCTTTATCTTTAATACTAAAACCAGACTGAAACAGCAAATCGTAAACTTCCATGCGCGAAATGGTTTTTGCTTGTTCTGTTGTAAGTATGCCGTCTCTGACTGCCTTAGATTTGACCCTTTCTGTATCAATGCCAGCACCGTCATCACCCACAGAAATCACAGTTTGATTGCCTTGGTGGAAGGCACGGATAGCAATTACACCCACCGGTTGTTTACCTGCTGCTTGGCGAATCTCTGGGGTTTCAATGCCGTGAGCGATCGCATTGTTGAGCATGTGAGTCAGCGGGTCGGTCAGATGATCCAAAATCATCTTATCTATTAAGGTGTCTCCGCCTTCAATAATTAACTCTACTTGTTTACCATACTTAATGGCATTGTCGCGCACTCCTCGCCGCAAGCGATCAATCGCTTGGGAAAATGGCACCATTCGCGCTCTTGTTAATCCTTCTTGTAGCTGGGTTGTCACTTGGCGGAATTGCCTAGCTACTCGTTCGGTTTCTTCAGTCACGAAATCTATGTCGCTAGCTGACTCACGCACCCGGACAATCAGTTCAATCATTTCCTGGGATAGTGTGTGGAAAGGAGTAAAGCGATCCATTTCTAGTTCGCTAAAACCCCTGTCTGTATCTGCATCTGGCGAGTGGTAGTTGGTTTGTTTAGGAGATTCTTTAGTTTTGCGACTGGCTAACAAAGATGCTTCCAAAAGCGATCGCTCGTACAATTCTTGCATCCTTGCTCCCACATCTGAGAGTTGTTGCACTTGAATCAGCAAGTTATCTAGTGATTGTCGCAGCCGTTCATGATCTTGCTCTAAGGTGTTGCGGTTGACTACTAACTCCCCAACCAAGTTACTCATATCGTCCAGTTGCTTGACTGGTACCTTCATCGTTTCTTCAAATCTTGCAGTCCGACGAGTAGAAACACGGGGAGTTTTACTAATGTTCTGTTTTGCGGGTGAGGAGTGAGATATGGTTTTATCTGCTTCTGCCAGCAGTTTCTCTAAGTCACCAAATTCATCTTTTATATTTTGTGATGAAACAGGATTATTCTCAGTATTTTTTGTAGCCTCTAGTTGCAGTTCCTGTACATAGTTGCTTGGTGGTCTAGATGTTACTTTTTCATCGTTGTCTGTACCAAGTAATGCTTCTAGGGCAGCAAAATCTTCTTCTCCTATCAAGTTGGCTTTAGTATTTTCTGGTACTTCCTCTTCTAGTAATGCTTCTAAATCAGCAAATTCATCTTGGATATCGGCTTCATCTAGAGTATCTTCTGCTACTGGGGCAATGCCTTGTGCGGTTTCTACTACTGCTGTTGTCAAACCTAATTCAGCAATTATATCAGTAGTATCTTCTTTTTCAGTCAGTGTTGCAGCCTCAGATGTGACATCTGCATCAAACAGCAGTTCGGTCAAATCTGCTGTTTCTTCAAATACATTAAATTGAATGGTGGTTGCTGAAAAATCAGCGATCGCTTCTAAGTTAGTGTTAATGTCTTCAAAAAGCAACTCAGTTGATGGTGCAAATAATTCATCACTTAAACTGAGTTCTGTTGCTGCTGAAAAATCAGCGATCGCTTCTAAGTTAGTGTTAATGTCTTCAACAGACAACTCAGTTGATGGTGCAAATAATTCATCACTTAAACTGAGTTCTGTTGCTGCTGAAAAATTAGCGATCGCTTCTAAGTTAGTGTTAATGTCTTCAACAGACAACTCAGTTGATGGCGCAAATAATTCATCACTTAAACTGAGTTCTGTTGCTGCTGAAAAATCAGCTATCGCTTCTAAGTTAGTGTTGATGTCTTCAACAGACAACTCAGTTGATGGTGCAAATAATTCATCACTTAAACTGAGTTCTGTTGCTGCTGAAAAATCAGCGATCGCTTCTACGTTATTGTTAATATCTTCAACAGACAACTCAGTTGATGGAGCAAATAATTCATCACTTAAACTGAGTTCTGTTGCTGCTGAAAAATCAGCTATCGCTTCTACGTTATTGTTAGTATCTTCAACAGACAACTCAGTTGATGGTGCAAATAATTCATCACTTAAACTGAGTTCTGTTGCTGCTGAAAAATCAGCTATCGCTTCTACGTTATTGTTAGTATCTAAAAACTCTGGATGAGTGGAAAACTGATGGAAGTCTGAAGTTTCCCCTAAACTTATATCTAAACTAGTTTCTGAAACAAATAAATCGTCACTAATCAGATTTTCTGTAGTTTCAAGTTGAATATAAGTTGAATTATCTGTGGCGGCTATGTCTTCAAATAAGATTTGTAGTTTTTCATTGTTGTTGTCTTCGAGAGTATTGAACAAATCAATTTCTAGTTTGGTAGATACTTGAGGAGAATCTATCAAAGAGTTCTCTGTCGCCTGGTTAGTAAATTCGGGGATAAAATCTAAAACTTCTGGCTCTTGCGAGAAGCTATGAATTTCTGGTAAAGAAACATTGAGGTCATCCACTTGAGGAGAAGTTGTTGAGTTAGTTGTGGGTAACTCTTCAAACAAATTATCCTCACCATTTGATGATAATCTCAAATCTTGCGGCTCCTCTAGCTGCAAGAAAGTCATATCAAAATCTTCTTGCTCAAAACTTGTTGTGGAAGAGGGTGTTGACTGCTGAATTTCACTAAAAATCTCACCGGAAGCCGCAGCTGCAAACAAACTCTGTTCTAGCGCTTTTGCTACATCCTGCTCAACTACAATATCAAATTCTGGCTGTGGTTCTACTTGGGCTTCCTGGTTCCAGAAGTTGCTCAAATCCTCGTCTGTCTGAGACACCTCTGTTGCTGTTGTAAGCGGCGTATCAAATAAATCAGCAATTTCTGGTTCGTTCGTGGTCAGTATTGTATTTTTTTCGATATCAGCAAACAGATTACCCGCAGGCAAGGTATCTGGCTGGGATATGGTAGATTTTAATTCTTGGTCGTGACTAGATGTGATTTCCTCTAGACTATCTGCATTTGCAGTTTCTATAAATAATTCATCAAAACTGCTTGGTTGGTTTATAGATAGTTCGCTGCTGGTGGCAACCTTGGTTTCTGGTTGAGTTACTTCACTTACAGAGAGTGTGTCATTTTCATTTAGTGCTATTGACAATAAATCGCCTATCACATCTTTTGGCAGAATCTCCAAAGACTGCTGTGATTCGCTAGAGATTTCTGCAAATTCTTCTAAAAGTTCAGCAGAAATTGCCGCGGATGTGGGTAAATTTTGCGGTTCAGAATTCTCTTTTTCTAGGAAGTTATCCCCAAATAACAGATTCAAATCTTCTGTTGTAGTCGGGCTGATTTGAGAGCCATTAGTATTTCTATCTTTATCAAATGAGAGAAAATCTGCTAAATCGCTATCAGCATCCTCAATATTACTTTTTTTCAGTTCAATTCCTAATTCACTGACACCATTAATATTTAGAACTTCTTCTTGTTGCCAGGTTTCATCAAGTTCAGGAGTCTCGCCTTCAAACAAATCGGCAAGTGTGTTTAACTCAGCTAATCCTACCTCTGGGCCATGTTGGTCAGTACTTTTACTAATAATAAATGCATCATCTTCACTACCAAACAAGAGATTGGCAGATACATCCCCAGTCACAGCGTTTTCTGTGGCAACATCGACGTGAAGTTGCTCGGATATTTCTGTCAGGCTAGTTACACTGTCTGTTGGCTGTACAACAGTAGTAGTAGTGTTAATATGATCTTGATGAGATGTTGATGCTGGCTCAGTGGGTGGTTCTGTGATGATCGCTAGCCGTTCATCCAGCAAATCTGTGGTTATTGTTAACAAATCAATTTCTGGAAAGGTTAAGAGTCCTTCTAATTGCTGACTAATTGCAATCTCGGCTTCTCTACCTTGGAGAACTAATTCTTGAGCTTGCTTAATTTCGGTAATGACGATTTTGGCTAAAGTCAGATAGGTATTATCAGGATTAGCGATCGCATTTGCTGCTGCTTGGCATAAACTACACCAATTGGATAAATTCCATGTCTCGCCCAATTTGACTAAATGCTGACAGGATTGCTGAAGATTTTGCCGCGATTCGGGTGTTGTTTTTTGCTTAAATGATTGCAACATTTCCCGCAATGCCTGTAACACCTGAGTTTGGAACTCAGCCGCATTCACATTTTCTCTGGCGGGGGCTGGTGAAACTGCTGCTTGGGATGTGGGTATTTCTGTGGCAGTATTGTCTCCCAAACTAGAAATATCCGGCCGCAGGAAAATCTCCGTGAGGGTGTTGACGCTATCGCCTGGAAATGGCTGTATTTGTGTTGCAGCACTCTCGCTGCCATTGTTTCCTTGTTTTACTAGTATATCGAGATGCTCATTGAGCCATTTAAAAACTGGCTCTGCTTCTGACATGAGAGTACTAGCAGCGTCTTCCGAGAGACCAAACGGCCCACTCAAATGCTCTAACAGCGACTTGAGGGTATCAGACACACCGAGAAATAGAGACTCTAACTTTTGGTCAACTTGCACCGGATGCTCTTTGAGAACCTTAAAACAATCTTCCAGACGGTGGGAGGTTTGCTGGATGCTAGTCAAACCAAGCATTGCCGCCCCTCCTTTGATGGAGTGAGCCGCCCGGAAAACTTCATTGACCATTTCCGGGTCGTTCAAGGTACTTTCGAGATTCAGCAACCCCTGTTCAATCGTGTTCAGGTGGTCTCTTGCTTCTTCAATAAAGTAACCCAAAATCCGCTGTTGTTGTTCCGGCAGCATAGCAAAAGTTATGAGTTATAAGTTATTAGTTATGAGTTATGAGTTGTGATTTACGAGTTATGAGTTATCAATTATGAGTTATGAGTTATCAATTATAATTCTGATTTTTACTCTTAACTTCTAACTCCTAACTCCTAACTTTTACCACTCCTAACTTAGATTTACCTTGTTTCCAGGGTTTCCAAGCGGAAACGTTCAACGGAGGCGATTAAGTCACGGGATACACCCACTAGGTTTTGTAGGGCACCAGAAACTCGCTGCGCTTCCTGGGAGGTTTCTTGAGCCGTTAATTCCACTGATTGCATGACGTGAGCAACGGCGCGGGAAGTTTCCGTTTGTTCTACTGTATCGCTAGTAATTGAGCGCACCAAAATATCGATACGATTCGCTACTTGAATGATATTCTCTAGCGATCGCTTGGCTTCTTCTGCCAATTTTGTGCCTTTAATTACCTGTTGTGTACCTTCTTCCATGGCGGTCATTACTGAGCCTGTTTCGCTTTGGATTTGCATGACAATTTGTTCAATTTCCTTTAAGGATTTCGCAGATTTGTCAGCTAACTGCCGCACTTCATCTGCCACAATTGCAAATCCACGTCCGGCTTCTCCTGCCCGTGCCGCCTCAATACTAGCATTGAGTGCTAACAAGTTAGTACGGGAGGCAATTTGAGAAATTAACGCCACAATTTTAGAAATCTCTTGAGAAGATTCCGCTAAGCGCTTCACCTTCCGAGTAGTTTCAGCTACAGTTTCTCGAATTTCTAAAATACCTGCCACAGTATTTTCCACCGCTTCCCCACCTTTGAGGGCGATGGTGCTGGCATCACGGGCAACAGTTTCCGCTTCCCGCGCCGCTTCAGCTACCCGCTGAATTGAGTCGGTCATTACCTGGACGGAATTTAAAGTGACTGCTAACTCTTCCGCTTGTCGCAAAGCATCACTAGATAAGGCTCTAGCAAAGGTTTCGGAGTTGGTTGCACCTTTAGTCACTTCTTTAGCTGCCACTTTTACCTGTTGGACAATATCGCGTAAGTTTTGAATTGTCAGGTTAAAAGCATCGGCAACGGCTCCCAGTACGTCGGCTGTGACTTCAGCTTGGACTGTTAAATCTCCTCTAGCAGCGCCTTCTACATCGTCCAACAACCGAATGACTTGGCGTTGCAAATTTTCTTTGGCTTCCTCTTGTTCTTCGGCTTTGCGTTGGGCTTCATTGGTGGTGGTGAAAATTACCCGCGCCATTTCATTAAAGCCAGTGGCTAACATTCCTAATTCATCTTCGGAATACACCGTGGCTTGAACATTGAGATTTCCTTGGCGGACTGCATCAAACTGAGCTTGCAGATCCCTAGTTGTGCGGCGAATTTGCTTGAGTGTGAGATTGCCCATGAAGGCGGCGGTAGAAAACCCAGCAATGCCGGCTGCTAGTGACATGGCCCAGCCTGTATTCCTAACTGATTCCCGTTGTAGGGGTGGAGAAAAGCTAGTGGCTGCGAAGCTGACTGTGGCTACAACTAGGGCTGAGAAAGCGCCCACAGTACCAGCAACGAACCAGGGTTTTGTGTCTAGGGAAGCATTTTCTAATGGTGCTAACCAACCCTGTTCAACACTGACAGTGGGTTCTAGCTTCGAGGCATCGCTTTGAGTAAACACTGGTACTGACTGTTGTGCGCCAGTATGGGAACCAGTAATGGAAAACAGTTCATCATCGCGATCGCTTGCTCCATTATTACCTTCTTTAGCGCGTGTCTTCCCACCTGTTTCCATGGCAGTGGAAAGCATTGTCACGTCACCAAAGCTAGAGTCTGCGTCTGCTAAGTCAAACCCAGGAATATTTCCTAAGTCGTCGAATTCATCAAAGTCGTCTAAGAATTCGATGTTGCTTTTAGAATTTCCTTTGTTTGGTATGCTGTTCACGTCTGTATCAGATGAGAATTCTTCTGAGCCAAAGGCAGACTCAAAGGCCTCAAAGTCAAAACCTTCATCACTATCAAAGTTATTTGGTTCTGCTGTTAAATCTGCTTTCACCTGCTGGTCTTTCAAAGAAAATTTTTCCTTCACAGATGAGGGGAATTCTGAAAATTTTTCTTGTTCTTCTAGTCGCTGCACCCAATTACCTGATTCTGGTTCAGATAAATTCTTTGGGCTACTGGATTTGATTGTATTTTTTTGTGTAGAATCATTTTTTAATTCTTCTTTGGTGAACAGTAAAGTTTCATCTTGCAGGCTATTTACTTTTAAATCCAATCCTGCACTACTTGGCTTTTGGTAATTTTCTTCTACCAAAAGTTCATCATCTGTTTCCAAGTTATTGCTAGTTGGCGAATTATTCTCTGCAAAAGGGGAGTCGATACTCTTATTAAATGGTGAATTTTTATTAGTGTAATTGCCACCACTATCTGGTAAATTACTATTAATTTCTGGCTGAGCAACATTTTCTTCCTGCCAGAAAATAGGTAATTCTAATTCTGTTTGCTTTTCCCAGATGTTGGCGTTCGACTCTTGTTCATCTAAGCGTTGATTCAAAGCAAAAGGGTCATCGCTCAAAGATTCTGAATAATCTAGGGTTTCATGAAACGAACTACTCTCTGTAGAGATTTCAAATGGGCTATTACTGGATAGTTCTTGTACATCCACAGCTTGTTGCTGGTCATCAAAGGAGTTCAAATCAAAGCTGCTACTATCTAAGTCCCCAAACGACCCTAAATCTTCTAATCTGAATTCACCAGAGTCAAGATTATCAGATATCTCTGTAAAAGTTGCTGGTTTTTGTGAGCTATTGTCTACAGCAGCAAACTGTCCTTCTAAGGATTTTTGGTATTGAATGACGCTTTCAAGACTATTATTGGCCAAATCAATAATTTCTTGATTGTCAGTCAACTGCAACACTTTTTGATATTCTGCTTTAGCTACATCATATTGCTGCAAAACGTAGTAGATATGACCCCTCAACAAATGGCAATTGGGGTCATCTGGTACATTTTGTACCACCTGATCGACTAAATTGGCCGCAACTTCATAATTCTGTTGCGCGTAGGCTGTACAAGCCTGCTGATATATTTCGAGGTAATCATCTATACTAGCTGCCATTGACTCTCTCCCAATTTCATCCTGCCCACCTTGCACTCCGTATAATTGCCATTTGATCGAGCAGTCGCAGACACTGGTTGTTTTTATCAGCCAATACCCACTCTCCGCGCAAAAAGGGAGCCATAGTATCTGGTAGATTCGCTGGTGGCATTAAATGCTGTACATCCAGCCAGTCCATACCACCGATTTGTTCTACTGCTAAGCCCACTATTGTGTCTTGTTCTTCAACAGCAATCACCGGAATTTCTGCTCGATCTGTGTTTAACGGAGCTGCTTCCCCAAGAAATTGACCCAAATCAGCCACCCAAATTACTCGACCTCGTAAATTTAGAGTACCCAAAAGTAAAGGAGAAGCATTAGGAATCGGGGTGATTCTATCAGGACTCAGTTCCATGACTTCTTTGATACCGGTTGCTGGTAGTGCAAACTCCTGATGCGAGGGTATGTAAAACCGCAAGTGTAACTCACCCTCTGGACTTTCTACTTGTAATTCTGGACGGAAGTGGTCTTGACCGCTGCCACTTAAAAAGTCCGGTTTGCTGACCATGTTATTTTCATCCTTATCCTCGCAGTAGTTGTTTGACTGTTCCTACCAACTCTGTTGGCTGAAACGGTTTGGCTATGTAAGCATCGGCACCTTGTTTCATGCCCCAGTAGCGGTCAAATTCTTCACCTTTGGAAGAACACATGACTACGGGAACATTTTGGGTTTTTGGATCGGACTTTAAGCGGCGACACAATTCGTAGCCGTTCATCCGGGGCATGACAATATCCAATACCACTAAATCCGGAGGTGCAGTTTGAATTGCCTCCAATGCTTCTACTCCGTCACTGGCATGGGTGACTTTCAAACCACTGGCTTTCAGGAGGTCTGTAATCATCTCCCTTTGTGCAATACTGTCTTCCACAATCAGAACTATACTCATAAATGGCTATCTACCTCCTGATGTAGACGTTCCTTTTTGGAACATTCCCTGATCCTCCGTAAGTATTTATTGTATAAATTAATTCTATTGATTCACTAATTTACTAGATAATAACGTTGTACTGGAGTTGGTTGATTCTGTGATAACATTTTTTACTCTATCTTTTAAGAATCAACAAGTCTTGTATCTTGTTTGTGTGCCTAAATCAGATTTTGCGTTGATATATTTTTCTACGAGCATCAGTAACTCAGTGTCACCAAACGGCTTGGTTAAATAATCTGTTGCCCCGACCATACTAGCTCTGACTCGATCAATAAATCCATCTTTACCAGTGAGCATGATAATTGGTACAAACCGAAATGCTGTGGATTGTCGCAGCATGGCACAAATTTCATAACCATCCAATTCTGGCATGGCAATATCGCATAAAATTAAATCTGGTTGTAGTCGAAAAATGAGACTAATGGCATCTAGGGGATTACTGAGGGCGATCGCTTCATAACCCTCGGCTTTAAGGATAGACTCTACAGTCTCACCGATAGTTGTTGTATCGTCAATACATACTATCCGCAGAGTATGCTTTTCCCCCACTCCCATATCGTGTATGTGTGTCTTGGAATTATTGCTCACGGAATATACTAGTTGCAGCCAACCCTGCTGTACGTATGGATACATGGCTTTAGCAACTGTCAAAATGTCTCGGTTGAGATAACGAGCTAGTTGGCGCAGCGATGTTTTACCATCTGCCCATTGTTGTAGCTTACTTACGGTTGCTGCTGGTAGTGAAGAATTGAGCTGCACCATGTCAGCTAGCATCGGTAATTGTTCGGGAGACTGAATGTGTGGATATAGTTGCTTCCACTCTTGTATTTGTTGCGTAATTTTAGTTACTAAAGGAGCAATTTCTAAGCTAGTTAGTTGTGGGGCAAGTGCAGCCCCCTGAAGAAAAACGAAATTACCCTGGTGTAAACTCAGTAAATCAAACAGTGTTTGATGCACTAAGTGGTGGATAATACTATGAGCTACCTTGGGGTTAATAATATTCCGTTCTAAGAGTGCCCAAATATATCCATACTCCGGCACACTCTGTAATCCTAGGCAGGCAAGTTGCTTTTCTTCTAGCCGGCTTTCAACTCGGTAATGGCGTAAGTAATCATCAATCCGCAATAAATTACTATCGCCTTCTTGGCAATAAATAATTTGACCGTTGAGGAAAAAGACGAACCAAGACTGTTGTTTGTAGTTCCGAGAATGGCGAGGTCTGATTGCTTCGTCTAGTGTGAGTTTGTCGTTGTTGTGAAAGCTGGCTTCCACCAAAAGTTGCCCAGTTCGCTGCCCTAACTCAATCAATTGCAGGATACTGCGAATATCAATTTCACTTAAATTTCCCTGCATTTAGCTCGAAAGCGCTCCTTGTAATCCCGTTTGCATTCTTTAATCTCAAACAATATTAGCTATCCCAATTTGTCTGGGGTACTCAAAATCTTATTTCTTTTGTAACTAATCCTGATCAGCGGATACATTCAAATACAAACTGTAAATTTTCGTAATAAATTTTGTCAAAGCTAGTGATACCACGGAAGCCATCATCAATGTCATCAGTAGAGAATATAAAGGCGTGATCAAATCGCTTTTATAAATATCAAGACGTGGTTAGCATCTATCAATAGTTTTGTCTGTCTTGTTTTCCCAAATTGAGGTGCATCATACCAAATTAGGATAGCTAATAAGGATTTGGGCAGGGTTTGAATCCCCAGTCCCCAATTTGGTATCAGACAGGTTGACAGAATTATCTCAGGTATATCCCAAAACACGGACATCAAGTACACAAAAGGACAAACGGTGTGCTGTATTTAGCAGAAGTACAAAAGCAGAAAGGCGGCTTACTCGGTGGTGGTTCCAAAACCGAACTGAAACTGCTAGCTTGTCAGCGAACCGACCAGAATTGGAGTACTGTGTCGGAAGAAGTAATTGCCGCTGAGGATGCAAGCAAATTAAATGATGGTGCGTTGGTACTGGTGGAAATGAATCCCAATCGTCAAGTACAGCGGATTCAAGAAGCAGGACGCCCATTAGTGAACATTTTGCAAAATTTTTCTCGCCAATTAGAAAAATTTAAGCTCAAGGAAGATGAAATTGACCAGTGGAAGCAGTCGTTGACGTTTCAGGCACAAGAGATGAATCGCCGTGAAATGGACATGGAAGCACGCTTAGAACAGTTGCAACAAATGGAGGAAGAGTTTCAACAGCTGGAGTCACAAAAACAGGAAGTTGATGCATTTCGTGAGCAAATTGAACAGTTGCAAGCCGAAATTGAGCGGAATCGTCAAGAACTAGAGGGAGCTTGGGAACATTTGCGCGGTGAGCAGCGCCGCTTTGAGGAACGCCAAGCCGATTGCCAGCAGGGTACGGTTTTAGATGAAGAGCAAAGTCGGGTGATGAGTGAGTTACTCGATCGCTTGTCTAATCGTGTTGCTCCTACAGAAAAAGTGCGAGAGCATCTGCATTTTGCTTTTGAATTGGCACAAAAACAGCAAGCCACTCTCAACCCACATTGGCAACAACTCGAAGAACAACGAACTTTAGCAAATCAACAGCAAGAGGAAGTCGATCGCCTTTGGCAAAGTTATAGCGATCGCCAAAATGCATGGCAACAAGCACAGGATTTTCTCAAGCAGCAAACAGCCCAATTGCAAGTGAATACAGCAATTGTTGCTAGCAAGCAAGAATATGTCCGCCTCATCAAAGACCAGTTGCAATATCAAGAACAGTTATATCAACAAATTTACTCCTTGGCTGCTACTTGTGGTGATGTGGCTCCCGGCGAGAAAGTTGATGTAGAAGCTTTAGAAAAAATGCCTTTAGAAGAACTGCAAAAGATAGTGCAAGATTTGTTGGAAAAGTTGGAAATAGACTCTAGCTTTGTCCATGATCAAGAACAAGAACTTAAATATAAGCAAGAAACTATACAAGAACTGCAAACTAAAATCAGCAAAGCACCTGACCATGACCAAATCAATTTAGAAATGGAACTGGCAGATGAAAAAGACCACTATGAGATGCTAAATTCCAGCTTGGTAGGACAACGCCGTAGTTTGCTACAGCGGGATAAGTTGGTCAAACAACATCAAGCTGTATTGTTACGCCGGCAAGGTCATACTGTTAATAATACAGAAGAAGATAACCAAATTAATTTAAGCCCAGTTCTGTTGCAAATTGAAACCCAGCGACAACAACAGTCCCAAGAACTACAAAAGTTAGAACGTGAAATTGAGCAGATGCTTGCTGCTATTGAGCTAGACCAAGGGATGATTGATAATCAAACCCAAGACCAACAAGAAAAACAGCAAGAACTCAAAGAGATGGAAGCAAAGTTGCTATCTTTGCGAACAGCAACCGCTGAATGTTGGGGTCGTGTGCGTCTCTATGAAGAAGCATTGCAACCAATTCAAGATTCTTTGGATGGTTTGCGGCATAAGTTGGAAGGAGTTGGGGAATCTTTGGCTCATGTTCAAGAAACTGGTGATTATCAACTCCAGACTATTAGCGAAATGCGTCAGACTCTCCAAAGTTTGATATGTCAGCCAGAATTGCTAGCTTCTTAAAAAGTGGGGAGTGGGGAGTGGGGAGTAGGGAGTGGAGAGTTGAGAGTTAGGAGTTAGGAGTTAAAAGTTAGGAGTTAGGAGTTATTATTTTCCCCCCATCTCCTCATCTCCTCATCTCCCCATCTCCCCTCACTTCGAGAGTAACTGTGCATTTAATGCTTTAGTGATGCGATCGCCTGAAAGTTCTAGGTGAGCTAATGTGTAAATATCCAGGTTTTCAGGAAATTGTTTCAGCCTGGACTCAATAGCTTTTTGCAGTTGGCGCAATTCATACCAAGCTAGTGTCCGCCCATCTTCAGGCGCATCAGTAGTACGCAACACCATTTCTAGCAAAATATGCAAATGTTCGCGTTGCAATGCACGCCGGATGCTAGAAATTGGCTTGGGTTCGCCTTGATTTAAAATTTCTGTCCAGATGTCTTTTTGCAGGGTGTCGAACAGTTCTGGTATGGAAAGTGCTTCCCCAGGCGAGGTTTTTAATTCTATATCTTGTAAACGATTTAGCCTCTCGCTGTCTAATAGCGATCGCAATACCGCACTTTGGAAGTTCAAAATACGTTCGTGAATGGGATAATCAAGGCGGTTGTTGGGTACAAAACTACCCCAATGTTGCCACCGGGATGGTGCTAGCTGATTCAGTAATTGTGGTGAAAACCTAAAAGCATCTTCAGCAAATACATATTCTTGTAACTTTGTCAATGCCTGACGTTGTTTTACAAGTGAAACTGGTACAAATGCCCAGGATGTATCATGGCTAGCATGGAGACGGCGAAACGATTGCCCACCAATGTATTTAGAAAGCAAGGTGGCGTTACGAAAATAGTATTGAAGTACTCTATTAAATAAGACGCGCAGGTTACTGTAGCTTTCTCCTTTTGAGAGATAACCTTTATCAAGGCGCTGCCACATGACGCGGGCATTATCCATTTGCCACTGAGAATAAAGTAGCACATCGCTACTCATGTCCCAAACATTTGCCAGGGGATTGATGTCCCAAATATCCTCATCAGTTGCGTAAGATAATTCTGGTTGAGGCGATGCCAAAGCAATCTGTTCTAAAAAAGTTTTTTCTGTTTCTGGAATCATTCCCTCAAGTAGCACTTGAGGACTTTTTTTATAACCATATTCAATTGCCCATTCGTCGTAAGGGCCAATAACCTGGGGAAAATAGTCACCTTGCTGTACTCCCTGCGGTGCAATATTCACGGGTAGATAGTCCATCACCGAACCGACTAAACCTTTGGTGTGAGTGATTTCAGTATTATTTAATTCTTCGGGAGCTAACATGGTGCTACCGTGAAAGTTATGGCGTAAACCGAGAGTATGCCCGACTTCGTGGGCGATGAGGGAACGTAAATATTGATGCACATAATTCTGCATCGCTTCACTATTGGGTGTGGCGTTTTGCAAAAGTGATAATGTCAACGCCCCCATAGTTGCCTGATATGACGATTCCATACCATAGCAGAGTTCAGAATCGCTTCGGGGATTCAACTTTCCAAATGCAACAGTCTTGGGTAAATCTTCATAAATACATTCGGAGGTTTGAGTAATGTTTCTATTCGCCAATCCTTTGTTGTTCACTTTTGACTCTACGTAGGTGCGATATATTTGCTGAATCGATCGCACCATATTGGCATCTACAATAATATCTGCATCTAAGATTTCCCCAGTGAGTGGGTTAACGCGCGTCGGGCCTCTGGCAAAACCTGCATCCAGAGAATTGAACCAGCGAATCGTGTTATAGCGTACATCTGCCGGTTGCCAATCAGCATCATCTGGCATTTGCCGTACTTCAATAGCATTTTGGAATCCTGCTTTTTCAAATGCTTTGTTCCACATGAGAATACCTTCACGAATGGCGCTGCGGTACTCGAAAGGCACAGCATTTTCAATCCAAAACACAATTGGCTTTTTGGGTAAAGATGTGGGTAAGTTCGGATCGGATGGTTCTAGATGCCAACGATTAATGTATCTGACAAATGGTTCTTGGGAGTTATTGTCAGAGAAATCTTTAAAGGCGGTAATAAAATATCCCACTCTGTCATCAGCAAGTCTGGGAACATAACCGTTGTTTTCTTTGAGTTGGGAAAAACTGTAGTGTACCTTGAGGCTGAGTGCCCTACTATCGGGTAAGGTGACTAAATTTGCTCCTTCTGGTGATGAAAAACCGTAAATCGAATCAATTTCTATGTTTTCAGGAAAGCTGTTGACATCACCAAAATATGACTTGCTTGCTTCTAAGCGATAATCAGCTTGCAAAGAGTATTTCAATAGAGGCGTTAAACTTGGAAAATCTTGCATGAGCAAGTCTTCCAAGTTAATTAAAATATTTTTACTGCGCGGATCAATACTGTCTATTTCTAGGGAATAAAGAACTGAGTCGCTAAAGGAACGAGCAAGCGATCGCTGTTCTGGTTCACTTGCTTGTGTACGAAATTTAACATTACGTACAACAAAGTGTAAATTATTGTTAACTCGCCGGAAATAGAAGAGAAAATCATCAAGAGCTAATCCACTATAAATATTACTTTCCCCAATGCCTGATTCTAATGTTACTGTAGCTAAATAGTTTTTATTTAACTGTTCAGGTTTAATTTCCAAGTAAACTTGACCTGAGTTTTCATTCCTATAAAGTGTGAAAAGTCCCTCTAGTTTCTCTGTTCCTTTGACTATCTCATGAAATCGCCACCAATCTTCCTTGCGATTTTCCCCAAAATTATTAGCACTTGCTAAGTTTTCAACTATTGGCAGCGCGTTTAATCCTTGCACATCAATATTCGCAACTTGGTTGGCTTGTGCGTAACTATTTCCGATTAATAAGTGATATAGCAATACTGTATAGATTGCTAATTTCCTGAACCAGTATTTCATCCTTTCGCTTTTCACCTGAAGCGGTTCTTATGTTGGAAAAAATGTGGATTTATCGGTTGTATGCAAGCCCTCAAATACTTAGGACTTACGTACTGTCAAATCCACCTCAGTGCGACAATTGCTTGTCATCGGGGAAAACAAGGTCACTAACCTCAAAGTAGTGTGTTTTTTGATTTCTAATAGAGCTTTTCAGTAGTTTTTCAATTGTCAGACCGATGTATTTATGCCTTACGGTAGATGCTTGCTCAAACTAAAGATACATGTTTTTTTGAACTATATATTGTAATTAAAACCCAAAAATGTATTTCGCGCTACATTTGGCAGCGACAGGAGTTTTCGATGGCTGATACGATTTTGGATTTGAGATTTGGGATTTTGCGAAAAGTTGCGTGCGGGGGTCTCCCCCCAACCCCTCCAGGGGCCCCGAAGCCCCCCGCCCTTGCAAACTTTTCAAGACAGATTTTGGATTTTAGATTAGGAATCGCTTTCTGTGTCTGGGTTGCGTGGAACCATCAGCCGCAATCATTTTTTAAATTGGTATGATGACTGTTGACTTTCAGTCAGGTACAAGTGCAATGGGGTATTTTGTGATTTGTCAGTCCTTTGAACTGAATCTTGCACCTGCCTAACATCTCGCCAAAAAATTGATTTCTTGGCTAATAGCTAAAGTTCACTTAAGTGGACTGAGAAACTCAGATCTTGCACCTACCCAATTTACCGCCAAGAAATAAATTTCACAGGCTCATAGCTGAACTAAGCTAAAGCTTACTAAATATAAATTTCAGTCTGTTTTAGCGGACTTGAGCTATGAGCCTTGAACTTAAGTTCAAGGCGTACTCAGGGGTAGGTGCAAGATCTGAAAGAAACAATTCTCCCCTGCTCCCCTGCCCCCTTGCTCCCCTGCTTTGAAAGCTCCCCTGCCCTATACTGTTAACTATGCGACAAAATAACCAAATCGCGGTCGAATTCCGCGATGTCACCTTTAGCCGCAACCGTCGCCCTCTGGTGTCGAATCTTAATTTCTCCATCTACCAGGGAGAAGCACTAGTATTACTAGGACGCAGTGGTAGCGGCAAAACCACGACAATGAAATTAATTAATCGCCTTTTCACACCTACACAAGGCGAGGTGTTATTTAATGGCACTCCTACAACTCAATGGGATGAAATTAAACTGCGACGCAAAATTGGTTATGTAATTCAAGAAACTGGTTTGTTTCCCCACTTCAGTGTGGAACGCAATGTAGGTTTAGTTCCCACTCTGGAAGGTTGGCAGCCTAAACAAATTAAAAGCCGAGTTCATGAATTGTTGCACTTGGTAGGTTTAGACCCGGCACAATTTGCTGGGCGTTATCCTCATGAACTTTCGGGAGGACAAAGACAAAGGGTAGGTGTAGCCAGGGCGTTAGCAGCCGATCCGCCTGTGTTGTTGATGGATGAACCCTTTGGGGCACTCGATCCGATTACGCGGCTAGAAATTCAACAAGAGTTGAAGCAACTACAACGAGAATTAGGTAAGACGGTAGTTTTTGTCACCCACGATATTCAAGAAGCTTTTGTTTTGGCATCGAGAATTGGTTTAATGTATGGAGGAGAACTGATAGTATTGGGAACGAAGGATGAATTTATGCGATCGCAACATCCAGAAAGCCTCGCTTTTCTCCAATGTCTGCGTTCAGTGCAAGACACATTATGAAAGATTTTTTCTTGATTAAGTATGGCCCAGAAATTCTTCAGCACACCCTAGAACATTTATTTTTGGTGGGCATTGCCATTGGAATTGCTATACTTGTAGGCATTCCATTAGGTATTTTAATTACACGCAAAACTCAGCTTCGCCAAATAATTCTGGGGATAGCTAATGTTCTCCAAACTATTCCTAGTCTGGCATTATTTGGTTTACTTATCCCTGTACCCATCATTGGCGGCATTGGTGTTGTCCCAGCAATCGTTGCTTTAACTTTATATTCTTTTTTACCGATAATTCGCAACACTTACACAGGTATCATCAGTGTCGATCCAGCTATTCAAGAAGCTGGCAAAGGCATGGGAATGACAGATAGACAATTGTTGTTTCAGGTAGAAATTCCCTTGGCAATGGGAGTGATTTTGGCAGGGGTAAGGGTAGCCACAGTGATTGCCATTGGAATTGCAACTATTGCAGCAGCAATTGGTGCTGGTGGTTTGGGAGTGTTTATCTTTCGCGGGATTGCTACAGTTAATAATCAATTGATTCTGGCGGGGGCAGTACCCGCCGCTTTCATAGCGTTAGGGGCAGATTTGGCTTTGGGATGGTTAGAAAAGCAACTGACACAGCAAGGAGAAAAAAAGAGCGTAATTAATCGCACATTTGCCATTATTTTGGGTATATTCACATTACTGTTTGCGGGATTAATTGCCTTTAATTATTGGCAAACACCGCCAACAATTGTGATTGGTTCCAAAAATTTTACTGAACAAGTAATTTTAGGAGAATTACTAGCTCAACAAATTGAATCCCATACTAAATTAAAGGTTGATAGGCGCTTAAATTTAGGGGGGACTTTTATCTGTCATGAAGCTGTAAAAGCAGGACAAATTGCTGGTTATGTGGAATATACGGGAACTTCTTTTACAGCTATTTTGAAACAAAAACCGATCAGTAATGCTCAGATTATCTATGATAAAGTTAAACAGGAATATGACCAAAAATTTAAATTAGAAGTCATGCAGCCTTTGGGATTTGAAAGTACATTTGCAATGATTGTCCGGGGTGAAGATGCTCAACGTTTGCAAATAAAAACTCTTTCCGAAGCAGCTCAATATACTCCCCAATGGCAAGCTGGATTTGGACAAGAATTTCTGGAACGAGCAGATGGTTATACTGGGTTAGCTAAAACTTATGGCTTAAAGTTTGCCAATATAAAACAAATGGAATTAACATTAATATATCAGGCTTTAAAAGAAAAGAAAGTAGATTTTATAGCAGCTAGTTCTACAGATGGTTTAATTCCTGTTTTAAACTTAGTCATTTTAGCAGATGACAAGCAATATTTCCCACCCTATGAAGCGTTTCCCGTCTTTAATCAAGCAATACTGAAAAAATATCCAGAGTTACGCACAGCAATCAATCAATTAACTGGGTTAATTTCTACTCAAGAAATGCAACAAATGAATTATCAAGTCGATAATCAATCTCGTCCTGTTGAAGAAGTTGTGCGTGAATTTATTAAATCTAAACCTCAATTATCATCATAGCTTTAGGGGAGTAGGGAGTAGGGAGTAGGGGTAAAATTAATTTTCTCTCTGTGTTCTCTGCCAACTTATAGCAACTGGCGTTGTTTTATGCTATGTGAATTACGCACCTTTAATTGTTGGTGGTGCGTTATCGCCCAATACGGTTCAGTTAGTGCCGAAATCCTTTAACTTTGTACTGGAGTTTAGAGGATGTTTGAAAAGTCTGTAGTAGTGTATCAAATATTTGTTTACCCCACCCTAACCCTCCCCTTGTCAAGGGGAGGGAACTGGATTATCTAGTTTCCCCCCTTGATAAGGGGAGCCACTGCGCTATCGCGCTTCGCCGACAGACGCGCAAGTGGCGTGGGATTAAGGGGGGGTAAAAATGTAATTTTAATCACAGCCAACCACTTTTAAAACAACCTCTTAGACTAGTTACCTATTGTGTTTTGTAACTCTTGGTTTTCAATAAGCTAGAACAAGGCACTAAGGCTGAAAACCTTGCTAATTCTCCCAATTAAGGTATAAACTTAACTTTATACATTTAATAAACCGATAAAAAATTATGTTTAATCTAAAAATTAGTGACTTGCAAATTGAAATACAAGAGCTTAGTGATACTGAAGCAGAATGTATTAATGGCGGTGTTACGTATGAAGATGTTTGCGACTTGCCAGATCCCACTGATGGAGCGGGTTCATTAATGTGTCTTATATTTAGCGGCAACGGTACTAGCGCATTTGACGGTTCCGTAACCTACGATGCTATGGGAAACGTGACATCAAACTAACTTGTTGGACTACTTTATAATGACCGAGGTAATCGATACTGACACTGGTAACGACACATTCAGTGGTATTGCCACGGTTGCCTAACGATATAGTCAATGCGCTCACAGATGGCTTTGCGGGCAATGGCAATATTTTTCTTGGCAATGCCGAAGACATCCTTAAAGGATTTGGAAACGGCTACTTTGATGGTAGTAATGGCAAACTAGAGTTTAGACTAGTTGGCAGTGCGTTGCGCTGGGCGAAAACGCACCCTACCTTGAAATTTCTTAACTATGAAGGGAAATTACAGCGATCGCTCTCACCATTATTAAATCAGTAAAAGCGGCCGCTGCTGCAATCATCCTAATTTTATTAGGAAAAATGCTACTCTATTTCGTCTTGAATGTCGTCAATTACCTTTAAAATTGATTCGCGAATTATTCCTTCCAAGACATCAATAAATGAACCTTCGGCTGTTTCAGTCGTCCAGGGATCTTGGACTACGGTACGGATGACAGTAATCGGTTCATTTGGATCTCCAGTCACCCCTAAACGCTTTTTGTAATGTTCAATGAAATAAGAGCCATAAGCTTCTGCGTTGAAATCTGTGGTACTAACAATCATCGGATAATTGTTAATATCATCCCCCTGATCAATACTCAGGTTTTCATAATACCGTTTATTGAGAAGATTCGCATTCTTTAAACTGGTATTGAGTTGACCATTCTTATCCTTGAAGTTGAAAGCGTAGATTAAGATGTTTAAATCAGGGCCGAGTTCTTCGAGTGCAGCCATTGCTTCTTCATCTTGCTCAATCTCTTCATTGGTTCTACCATCAACTCTTTCGCGAATGTATTTAATTTTTTCTGCTTCTGTATTCCCCGGAATCGAATCTGGAATTAAAGTTAGAGGCACAACAGTAAACGGATCTTCCTCTTTGGCCATACACAACAGTCGAGCATAAAGTTTATCACCACTAAAGAGAGCCTGACCCAAAATTCTGCCATAGCCATCTTTGGTAGGTCGAATGATGCGATGGCTCAAATATACTGCTGCTGGAGCCGCACCTGGTTTAGATCCCTCAATTCCATAGATACCAATGGTTGGTTCTGCTTCTCCATGAAAAACATAGGGAGCAACGAAGGTCACTAAATTCCGCATGGCTGAGTTGCGATAGCACAATGCGCCCGCTGGATAGGGAATATAACCTGATTTATGAGGATCGACGGTAATGGAGTCAGCCTGGGGAAGAGCAGCGAATTGTTCCTCTACATAAGCACTCAAGGGAGAAATCGGGGGTGCTGCATCTTTGGGATCTTTGGGAGAGGGTAAATAATAGTCTGCGTCGGTACGTAATAAGGTAGCGAAATATCCTCCCCAAGCAGCATCAGCATGAACGGTAAACTGTAATCCTTTTTGGCTAAATTCTTCTCGTAGTTCCAGAATTTTCTTGAGAGGATCAACTGCGCTTTCTTCAGTGGTACCGATAACTGCAACGACGGTATAGACAGGGATACGATTATCTAGGCAATATTGTAAATCTTCTCTGAGATTATAGCCTTTAAGTCCATCTTGCCCTGGTTGAGGTTCAAGCGGCTCAATTCTCATTCTGCCATGTTCATCAACTTCCACATCTATCATGTGGGAGGCTCCCATTCCTAAAACGGCGGCTGCTTTGGGGAATGAATAATGTTTGCTTCCTGGTACGAAAAAGACAGGAGAAGCAACTTCTTGCAGATAACGCTTGGAAAATTCTTGTATGCCTAAATCTTGCACTGAATATTTCGATAAGGCAGCGGATAAGATAGTGGAAGCTTGACTCTTTTCAACGCCTTGGTTTACTAATTCTTTGGTGATTTGAGTAGATAAGGCTAAGATATCATCAACCTTGAGGTTTAATAGTTGCCATGTATCGAGCTTGATTAATTGTTGTTCTGTCCAAGTTTGAGAAGTTGGTGAGTAGGCATTAATTTTGATCTGTTCTGCAACCTTGACCAAGTTTTGATCATGTAACAAGGCTTCTTTGATAGAAATAGGATAAAATTTGAGGTTTCTTGCTGACCAAATAGCCTCTATATTAGCAACAGTTCCCCCACAAGTGATATGTCCCCAAGCTCGCAGTTGATCATTTTCATTATCATCTAACGGAACGTAGTATCCTAACATGCGGCAAAGATCGTCACCTACCTCAATTTCTAACTCTGTAGTTGCTGTAGAACCTTCAAAAGCTACATTATTAGCGTTATATAGCATTGCCGCAAAGTAACCAATCACCGAAGGAATGGTTGAATCCCAGCCCATGTGGCCTTGATAGCGCATACTGAAGAAGGGAACGGATTTCTTCAGTCTTTCTAATAAGTCCTGATAATCGTGTTCAATGAGTTGAATGGCGTGTTGGTAGTCTGGCGATCGCTTGATTTCTTCTGTAATATGGGGAGGATCTTCAGGAAAATAACTATTTCTCCACTCTGCCTGAGAATCGATTGCCTGTAATATCAATCTTTTCAGCAAGTCGGCATTTTCTGCTCTTGGGCCTAAAAACCAAGCTTCTACTGATCTGGTGCCAGTTGTCTTGAGATTGAGGTTGTCTGCTTTTTTAAAAGACTTTTGGATACGGCGTATTGCTTTTTCAAAAGCTTTGCTGGAAGTCTCTCTTGGAGTTCTCATCAGAATCTTCTCCTTGTCAAATAAAACAGATTCAGTCTTAGTGGATGTTTCTAATGAAATGTAAAAAGGAGGAATGTGGCGATGTCTAAGGACAAGACGCTTTGCGTCTATGCATCATTGCCAGTGTAGTTGATATGATGTTAATATACTTCCTATGACCTGAATCCAGACCTTTATAATCTTTTACAAACCAATGCCATTTTGGATTTTAGATTTTGGATTGTGAAATTCAGTAGGGGCGGGTTTATAAAAATTATCAATTATTCACGATAATCTTGCTGAACCCGCCCCTACCAGCCTTCGATCTGTCGCAATAATTTTGAAAATTGGTATTAATCGTTATTACTTTAAGTAAGTTTGTCTACACTGATTTGCATATCAAAATGGGCGTTGCATAAATGTAGGATGAATTGATATTTTTGACTCAAACTAAAGGTAGATTCTTTATACCTTTGCGTGAAGCAAAATTCATTCCATCAATCGGCAACACCAAGTTATTTATACTATTTGCAAAAATATTTGCAACACATGAATCGGCTCTTTGGGGCGTACAGCTGTCATTGGTGTCAACAATCGCGTGAAACCCTTGTAAAAACGAGATTTTGAATTTACTAACTTACTATTATGCTTCGCGTCACCCCACCCCGGCTTTGCTGGCGCAAAACCTCCCCTCCCCTTACTAAGGGGAGGGGCTGGGGGTGGGGTGAAACGACTGTGAAATAAGCTTTTTGACTTAAGTTGACACCAATGTACAGCTGTACGCCCCTACTCATGTATCTATATCAGGTATTTCGTGAAATGGTATTACTTGATTTACTGCATATTGACTTGATTCTAAGCCCGCACTTTGGAGAATAAGTTAAAAGCAGTATTAAATGCTATATTCTTAGCTGCTTTTTCAGAGAGAGCATCTAAAAAGACATCATATTTCTGAATGGTTGCAGGTAAGAACTCAAACTTATTTACAATGTCTGTACCAATGCAGATACGATGGGAATATTTCTCGCACAGTTGCAGCCAATCTGGATCAGGTACGCCTTTGGGACAAACATAATCGTCGAACACAATCCAGGCAATATCTACCCAGAGGTGATCATAATGCTCTAGAACACGCTGCACAATCTGATAATAAACTGGTGAATAAACTCGGCGAGAAATGCCACAGTGACACCAAACAAACCTCACCTTGGGATGCTTTTGTAACATCTCTTCCAACTCGTACAACCACATTGGATAAGTATTGGTGCCCACTGAAGTGATGTTTTGGTGAATACAAACCGGCATGTCAAGATCCGCACATAGGTCAAACACGCTGTCCATGGCCGGATGGTTGCTGCGGGGCGGTTCCCCGTAGGTGAGGTTTGTTAAATCGTCATGGCGGAAGAGGATTTCACCTACTCCACTCCACATATTAGGAAAATATTTAATCGTTCGTTCAATGTGTTTATAAGCATACTTATCACAGGGATTGAAGCCGCCGATAAATAGGAAAAAGCGTTGTTGATCTTCTGGAGGTAAATCTTTATATTCGCAAGCAATGAAGGGATCAACGGCACTGTAGTAGTAACACTTTGAGTTGTCTCCCAAATAATATCCTGGGGAACTTCTCTCCCAACTTGCCCAAAGCTTAGTTACGGGTAAACCAAACACACAGGCGTGGGAAATATTGGCTTTATCCATGTACTTTAAGCACTTTTGCAGTCCGCCTGTGTCTTGCAGAAAATCCACCACATGTAAATGAGCATCAATACATCTGTATTTTGAACCTTTTAGTGGTCTGAGAACTCCCATAATTTTTACTCCTAATGAACTGATTCAGAACATGGTATGGAGGTGGATAATTTTGGCGGATAGAAGCATGGCTGTATCCACAAGAAATCCCTACAACTCGCCAAAAAAATCGGCTATAAATTAGCCTTTAAGTATCTGTTAAACCGGAACCAGTTTCTGGTAGATTTCCCGCAGGTAGATGACATCCTCTGCACCCAAGCCTCGCCGACAGACTCGTCCCAACTCAGCTATAGATGGAATTACCACTTGCAACTTATTAAACTCAACTAATTTGTCAATTAAAAGGCGATCGCTTTGTTGTTCCAAGCCAATAAATGCTGCGATCAGATCATCTACATCTTGAATACAATCGATCACTGCTGGCCATCCCATCCGTTCCAGCAACTCTTTTTCTTCCTCTTGGGAGAGAACTTTCATTAAGGCACCCAAGGATCGACCAGAATTGACAAATCGCTGCACAAAATCCCAGCCAATTAGGTCGATAAACAGCATATCCATTTTGCCATAGAGCCAGGCCAGCGCCTCGACCAAATCGTTAATATTAAAAATACACTTCTGAATCACCTCTTGCCCCAAGCAGCGCAGGAAGTATTCTTGATCCGGTTCATTAGCCAATAGAGATAATGCTTTGCACAAGGTAGTTCCCTTGGTAACTACTCGGTATAATTGCCTGCCAAAACACTCAAGATAGGGCTTTTTACTAGCTCCTCGCGTATCTAACACCTTCTCCAGAATGAGCAGAAACTGTTCATCAGTTGTCACTAGCTCTAACATTCCCTCGCCAATTTGGGCCAAAATCTCTTGATCAGCTTCTATGGGAGTGAGTTCTAGAGCAACAAACAATTCCTCTGCGGTTTCTAATTCAACAGTGTCATCTTCATAGGAAATCTGGCACGGCATTGTAAACTCCTTTTGTAGAAAATAAAATCTCTAAATTAGCAATCTATAGCGTCATGAATCAGGAAGTTATACTAATCAGATTTTGATAATTGCATACCTTTTGTCACCTGGAAATTAAAATAGAAATGCAGTTCTCACTAATCCAACCCAAACTGTATCATTTGCTGCGTTATGTTCGGGATTTGTAATCATTAAAAATCCCGGTGTAATAAAAATTCTGTTAGTCAGTGGATAGCGATAAGATAATTCAAAATGTAAGGAAGTATCTTGATCACGGCGTGCGGCCACATCATTGTTTGTCACTTTGGGAGGCATCCCAAAGACAAAACTGAATTGACTGCCTAATTTGCCCACATCTACTAAGGATGCAGTAACCGCCCAACTCCAGATGTCTGCATCAGCACCAGAGGAACCATTGACACGACTAACACTGGGTGAACCCTCAGCATGAGCGTTAAAGTAGCTAGTCCAACCGCCTAAAATCAATTTATTAGTCAATCTGTAAGTGAATTGTAAACCAAAAGCGTCAGAGGAAGTCGCTGTATTTCGACCAAATGGGAATTGAGCAAATTCACTACCTTTATTGCCAGTGACATTAATACTTGCAACAGGTTCTGGGGCATAGTAATGACCGTAGGTAAAAGCAATCCCGATTTTCTTTGATGGAGTATAAGTTACTTGAGTCAAAGCACTATATTGACCATCAAATAGTCCCTGATTGGGAAAGTTACCAGAACTACTTAAATAGGTTATCCCTGCGGCTATTGTGTCGCTGAATTGATAGTAAGCTATTGCACCACTACCAAAAGCAAAGGAGTAAATAGGACTTTCTGCACCAAAATTGGAGATTGAACTGATAGGGTTAAGAGGTGGAAAAATGCGAGTGGGAAAGTCTGCGGTAGGAGTAATGGCTAGCGTGCCGCGATCGCCTATGGGAAATTGATAAAGTAGCGAACCTAATATGACATTATTGCCAGTGTTTACTGCGCCTGTTAAACGCGTCATATTTGTGCCAGTTACACTACTGCCATAATTATTTACGTTCCCTGTTAAAAGTTGGGTTCGCAATCTATCTTTACCTGTAAAACTGGTATCAATAGTCAAAGTTGATAATGCTGATAAGGTAGTATTGGCAGTTAAATCTCCTGTTGGATTACTACCAGAAGTAACTGCTCTTTTGTCACCAGAACCACTAACTAAATTAAAGACTACTGCACCCCTTAAAACTGCGGTAGTGCTAAACTGACGCTCTTGAATAAAGGCTGTTTTGTCTTCTAGTTGGTCTATTTTGGCAGTTATACTTTGCAGTTCTTGAGAAAATTCTGCTTGCAATCGTTGGAACACTGCCAAGTCTTCTTGGTTAGCAAATTTATTGTCTAAACTATAAATTGATCGCCCAACTTTCAGCAAACAATTGTTTAAAGCCGCTGCAAACTCATAACGGCTCATAGCTCGATTACCATTAAAATTTCTCTCACCATCACCACTAATACACTGGTATTTTTCTACTAAATTACGCAGCGCTTCATAAGCCCAATGATCAGGGGTAACATCTTCTAATTGATTAAAATTGACGATTTCATCTAAATCAGGAGGAGCATTAATATCTAGTTGTTGGCTTTGCGCTTGTAGTGTTTCATCTGTTGGTCGTTCTTCAATTGAATTTACCGAAGTTAATTGATTTTGAGATGATAATTGGAAATCCTGTATATTAGTTAGAGGTTTTTCCCCAGGTGAATTTGCGTCTAAATCTGTTTGTGCCAGTACTGGCCATAAAGTTAGCAAATTAACGCTCAGAATTACTGACGTAATAGTAAAAGGTACATCCAATTTTTTCATTATTTTTCCCTGATTTATACTCACACAAATAAATGCAATGAGTAAGAGACTTACTCAATAAAAAATCTTCTTTTTATTTAGGGTGTACCAGCAGTATTCATCTCTTGAATTTCTGAGTTTCTGACTGATACGACCTAGAATTTATAAATGGTATTTTGTAAGAGAATTTAACAGAAAATTATCCTTATTAATAAGGACGTATTCTCATTTCTTTATCAACGGTTTCAATGGCTTTTGTTGTCACATCTTCAGGAACTCTGGTATATCCTAAATCTTCATTAAATTGTTGCCCTTTCGTCAAAATCCATGTCAACATATTTTTAGTTTGTTGCAGGATATCCTGGTCGGGATACTGTTGATGCACAAGCAGCCAAGTTAAACTAACTAAGGGATAGCCCTTTTCTGGGTCACTGATATATTCTGTTGTGAAGTCATCCTGAAATTTGATATTTGCTAGAGCTTTTTTGGTTTCTTCTAGAGTTGGTTTCACATAATTACCACTTTGATTTTCAATACTGGCAATGGATAGATTATTTGCAAGAGCAACGTTTGTTTGCACATAGCCAATAGCACCATCAATTCTTCGCACTTCTCCAGCGATTTCACTATCTTGACCAAGAGCAGCAAATACCCGAAATCCCCAATCTGGGTTTCTACTGGCTAGTATTTTGCCTTTGGTAATTTTCTCCAAGTATTTAGTGAGAATAAAGTTAGTAGCACAGTTATTAGAACAAACTAAAACTTCAATTTTTTTATTAGGGAAACGCGAATTAATCTGTTGCCAATTACTAATTTTACCTGTGAATATTTTTGCCAATTGGTCGCGAGATATCTTGACATCGCTAGTCTCTTCTTTGAGGTAATAAACAACAGCTAAAGAGCCTCCCCCCGTTGGTATCATCAATAATCCATCTTTCATTTGATTGACTTCAATGGGGGTGGGAATTAAAGTAGTAGCACTAAAGTCTACTGAGTTATTCATAAATAACCGAATACCACCACCACTACCAATGGCCCTATATTTAAATTTTTGACCTGTTTCTTGTTCGTATTCTTTGCTATAACGTTCTATCAGAGGTTGAGCAAAAGAATCACCAACTCCTCTCAATAGTTGGGCAGAAGCAGCATTAGTAGTGAAAGGAATTGTTGTTGCAGCTACTAATGTGGTAGTTAATATTTTTTGGTAGTTACTAATTTTTAAAGCTTTCACGAGTATTTTGATTTAAACAACATTAAGTTTTGGTATGAAATTGAGCAATATTTGAGATTTGAGATTTTAGAGTTTCCCAATTAAAATTCTAAAATCTCAAAGTATATTACTTTTTGATTAATTTCTAAGTAATATTAATTTTTTTGCGGTAAATCATAACTCTATTACCATCAGCAGCGACTTCTAACCAAAAATCCTGAATGACAAATTGATAGTAAAATTCTCCCAGACGAGTACTCCGCCAAATACTGATTAGTTGGTCATTTGGTGCCCATCGTTTGAAAGCTTTCACAGCAATTTCAGGAACTCCGCTAGAGTCTATTTGCTCATCAACTTGCGTAATAGTACCACTAGGAGTCACTTGTACTTCAACTTCAAAGCCTTGTTGATTTCTTCCTCTCATGATGTATATTAAGGAACCATCTGACTTAAGTTCAATTCGGGCTTGGTTGAATTGAGCATTTGTTACTGTTTTAGCAGCAGACATGGCTGGAATTGGTACTTCTTCTAGAGGTATTTTTCGTACTATTCCCCCTAGATTTTGGGCTATTAATATATTTCCTTTCTCAGTGAAAGATTGAGCCTGAACATTACAGGTATAGATGGAGGATGTACAAACCGTCATTCCTGTAACTATGAGTATTCTCCACAAATGATTAGTGTTAAACATCATGATCCTGTTTATCGTTAATCTTTTGGACAGTTCTAAAACCAGCATGGTAATAGAAATTTGGACGTAACCAACTAGTGAAAATTTTGTTTGAGCTTCAATCAATTGTTGATTTCTTGCCGAGTCTGTTTGTATGTTTTCATATCTACTTCTAGATTGATAGATAGGAAATCGATGCCCTGATTTTCTAGTACTTCTAAAATGGCTAGATTTAATTTTCTCTCAGCATCAAAGTAGAGATTGTCATCATTAACAAATGCCACAATTTCAAGGACGCGGGCATTTCCTTCTATTCTGCTAAACCGCACTGTACATCCTGGAGAAAAACCTGGAATAGACTTCGGTAATTCTTGAATGGCATCACAAATTATGGCTGTTTGCTTTGCTGAAATGCCGTCAATTTTGAGAGTCAAAGCTAAGCCCCATCTTAATTCTTTACCAGCATTTTGTGACCAATTTTCCACAATTCCAGTAATCATTCTGGAGTTGGGAATTTTGATGATCGAACCCCACTTAGTTACATGTAGAGTTGTGGTTCTGAATCCAATATGGAGTATCTGCACAAAACCATCTACTCCTGATACTCCTACCCAGTCACCTTCTCGATAGAGACTATCAGAGTAGATAATCAATGTACAAAACCAGTCATACACAATATCTTTTAACAGCAAACCTAAAGTGATGCCAGCACCACCCAATAGACCAACTAATGCAGCTGCTGATTGTCCTAAAAATATTTCACTGACTTTGATTGTAAGGACAATAATTGCTGCTGCTTGAAAAACCTTTGGCATCAAGGGTCTGAGCAATTCATCAAGCTCAGTCTCCGTATGTAGCACCACGTTAGCAATTATCTGCCCTAGGATAGAGGAGGCTCGGTAAACAACATAAGCTACAATAAAGATAACTATAAAGTTGAGCGTCTTTCCTATTGCTTCATTCAATTGAGGCCCCAAGATATCTGCCAAAATGGTTTTTGACAACCATACTCCGCCAATGAAAATCAGCCAGCCTAAGGAAGGTTTGATAACTGCAACCAACTCATCATCAAGTGTACTTTTGGTTTTGCCAGTTAGACGCTCGACGGTTTTAATGATGACGGCAATAAACAACCTTCTCAATGCCTGTGTCAGTGTTAAAATAACGATCACTGCCACAATTTTGGCAACAGGAATACCGGAATAATTGATGTTTTTGAGAGCGTTCCAAACTGCTTCCATAGTTATTAGTAAGTTATTCAGATTTTTGTCAGGTGGGGAGTACATACCCTTGGCTCAAACTCTGAATTTGAAGTTATTGGTACTACCCACCCTAAGGTTATTGAGCTTGGCAAAGAATTAACCCAAACCAGTGTTTGGGATCTGTCCAAGTTTTCAAAGTTTTAAGTCTTTTTGCTGCAAGTTGTTTTTGCATGATTGCTAAATCGAATTTGCGAGAAATTTCGGTAAGAATGCTTTCTCCCGCTTGAAACGAAACTTTGAAATTGAGGATATCTAGAGACACCAAATGATTTTCTTGGCAATGGAGATACATTTCAATCTGAGCATCAGCTTGATTATAAATTGCTTGATGAGTGAAAAAATTTGGATTGAAATTGCCTTGAAATCGCCAATTTAAATGGGAGAGCATATTCAAATTAAAAGCAGCAGTTACTCCCTGACTATCGTTATAAGCTGGTTCCAGAATTTCTTTTGGTTTTTGTAAATCAATGCCTAGTAGAAAGTAATCTCCTGGTTTTAAAGCGTGAGCAATTTGACTCAAAAAGTTGTCACATTCCTGGGGTGTAAAGTTACCTATTGAACTTCCCAAGAAAAAAATCAGCCGCGATCGCAAAGAATTTGATCTCAGATGCTCTAAGGCTTGTTCGTATGTTCCGAGTAATCCCTGAATAGAAAAATCAGGATATTGTTGTTGTAGCTGTAGTACGCTGCTTTTGAGAATTCCCCCACTGATATCAATGGGTAGATATCTACAGTCATCTGTATTTTGTTGATATGCATCTAACAACAAACGAGTCTTTGTAGAACTACCGCTACCTAATTCTACTAGTTCACAACTACCTGTAAGTTGAGCAATTTCATTAGCATATTGACTCAATATCCAGGCTTCTGTGCGTGTGGGATAATATTCGCTTAATTGACAAATTGCCTCAAAAAGTTGAGAACCACGGTCATCATAAAAATATTTGGGTGGTAAACTTTTTGGGGTTTTGATCAATCCTTGAATGACATCTCCACCATCATTGTTTAATTCTTGATAGTGGGTATCAAGAATTATTAAAGGTTGTGTTAGCATGTTCTCATTTCTTCTGTTTATGCTTCAAAAAACAGGTCTAAATTTCATGACAAAGGTGATAAATCTTGAGCGATTCTAAAACCGGCGTGTTGATAAAAGTAAGGACGAAACCAATTGCGATAGGTTGGCAATGCCATTGAACCATTAGTAGCCCAAGAACCGCCTAACATCATCTGATGTTTGCCATCAAAAAAAGGCGCTGCTTGGTCTTCGTAAAGCGGATGGGGTTGAAATCCGCTTAGGGGGTTGAAGGTGTCCCCCAGCCATTCCCAGACATTTCCTCTGAGGTCATAAAGACCACAAGCACTATTGGCTAGCTCATACATTCCCACTGGACTGGGGGAAATGAATTGTAAGTTAAGATTATAGCTGGTTGATAAGCGTTTATCAACAGAGGTAAGTAAGGCTTGATTCCATTCAGCTTCGCTGATCAAGCGTATTTCTGACCCTTTGTAGCGACAAAATGCGATCGCTTCGTAATAGTTAACTTCTACAGGCCAGTCTAGGGGTAAGTCTATTTCGTCAAATGTGGCTCGATAGCGGTAGCCGTCTTGACAGGGTATCCAAAATTTGGGATGTTGTATGTTGTGGAGTTGCTTCCAATTCCAAGATTCAGCGTTCCAGTATTCTGAATTCTTGTAACCACCAGCTTGCACAAACTCCAAAAATTCTGCGTTAGTAATCAGATACTTACTGGCTAAAAATGGTTTGACTTCAACTGTGCGATCGCCATATTCGCTATCCCAACCGTAGGTAAAATCATCCTGGGGTTTTCCCAGTTTCACCACACCACCTGGAATTAAGCGCATTTCATTGTTGGGAATTTTACCATTACTAGGTGCGTAATTCCACCCTTGGGGACGTTTTAAGCGATCAACTGGCAATTGACGCAGTAGCATTGAAGAGGTTTCAAAGTGAATGCGACTATGTTCTATTCCCATCAGCAAAGCCCAGAAAGGATGCTGTTGATTAATTGGGAGATGTAAGCGAGTGTCTTGAATAACTTGTGTAATCGCTTCGCGGGCCTTGTCTCGATATTGCCAAACTTTTTCAACATCAGGCCAGCTAACCTTTTGCATAGCTGCATCGAGTTCTGTCGGTGTTTCTGGATCAACTCCGATTTCAAATATCGTTTCGTATTGTGAATTAATCCGATTTTTGATTAAACCAACGCGAATTAACTTGTTGATGTAAAAAACAGCTGAGTGACCAAGATAAAAAATGAGCGGATTTCTTAAAGGATCAGGGTTGAGATAGAAAGTGTCTTCCCCAACCAAACTTTTCATCAGTTTTTCTTCTATTTCCCAGGAGTTTGCAAAGTAGTTTAGCAGACTTTGGGAACTGCAATCATCAAGTCTGGGGACTTGATATGATGTCACTTTCTTGAGCGTTGTAACTATACCCATGACATTAATTAAGTAACTCCTTGAACAAATTGATGAAGATTGGTATTTCACACCAAGTTATGGGGTGTGGATTGCCTTGATAGGCTCCGCCCCATTTCTTAAAATTACTACACAAATTTGATAAGTACCAAAAGTTTGTGTTGACAGTGATGTCACTTTTGGTATTTTTTGAGTATTAGCGTCAAGAATATGTATAAAAAAAAGGCTTCTTAGATACGCTTTTTGTTACGCCCTTATGTGATTTAACTTACCATAGTCATGTCTGAATAAAAAATTACATTTTATAAAATTTTAGTAACAGTATTTGAAGCCAATCACCTCTTTACATTTTGACCATTTATTTTCATTTTTTATTCACAATGCCAAATTTTTAACCATTGCGATCGCTGCAACAGTAGTGTTGATATTACAGGCATGTATGGTTGTTAATAGATTTTTTTAATACTCTCACACTTATGTAATGTATGCAAGGACAGTTAAGACAGTTAAGCAAATAATTGACAATGTAATCAAATCTTAAGCTTTGACATAAGTGAATAAATATGTATATGGATTGTCAGGCATTTTGGTTTAACGTTTTCACTATTAACCAGCGATCGCTCTTTGATTTAAAAGTAGTCGCCAATCGGCTACAACAACAGATTTGATAATACACATAATCATCTTTTTGTAAAGAGTAGTCTGATTAATTAATTCAAATACTTAACATAAGAGCCATTACGAATTGAAAAGACAGAAATATTCTATATAGGAATAAAAAATCTGCAATGTCATTGGGCGATCGCGTGGATTATTATACAGAAATGGGCGATTACATTAACGAACCGCAGAGACGCAGAGGACGCAGAGAGAAGAAGGTTAAGATTTATAAATTAATTCAGACTGCTGATACCTATTTTTTGTTTATAGCGTTATGCAGCAGTCTTTATTAAAGTAGGATGGTTTGATCACAGTTAGCGACGATATCCTTCAATATTTATACGTTCAAACGACTTCATAATGCACTTTTTGCCAATTTTATTACTTACTAGTTTCTAATATCTATTTTCTGATCTTTCTTTAATGTAAAGCTTGAAGCATTGTCTGCCATCAGTCACCCATGCTGTGATTTTCACTCATAACATTATGTGTGACTTTTTATGAACAAACCTTTTCAAGAAGGCAATTTCATGAGAATTTGCAAATCGCTGCCAACAACCAACTGTTGTAAATCATGTTTATTGTTGCTAAATCCCGACGGGTGGCGATCGCTATCTTTTCCCTTAGCGTTGTCTGTTACACTCAAGCTGCATCAGCTACCTTTACTTTACCCCTACGCAGCAAAAAGGGGATGGTGGTTTCAGCTCATCCTTTAGCAAGTGAAGCGGGACTTACAATGTTACGCAAGGGTGGTAATGCAGTCGATGCAGCTGTCGCAACAACCTTTGCTATTTCTGTAGTTGAGCCTTTTTCAGCGGGAATTGGCGGTGGTGGATTTCTGCTGATGTATTCACAAAAAACAGGGGAAATCAAAGCGTTGGATTTCCGCGAACGCGCACCTTTAAAAGCTACGAGAAATATGTATTTGGATGCACAAGGTAAAGTGCGTCCCAATGCAAGTGTGAATGGTTATTTAGCAGTGGCGACACCAGGAACGGTGGCGGGAATGTATGAAGTGCATCGTCGCTATGGTAAGCTGCCTTGGCAAGAAGTGGTAAAACCTGCGATCGCATTGGCTAAGGATGGTTTTATCATCAGCAATGTCCTCACTTGGCGTTCTCTGCAAGAATATCAAGCGCGTCAGCAGGTAATTCTCAACAATCCAGCGGCGCGGGATATTTTTACTCGCAATGGAGAATTTTACGGCCCTGGTGAAAGGTTAGTGCAACGTGATTTGGCACGCACATTACAAACAATAGCCGAGAATCCCCAAAGTTTTTACACCGGAAAGATTGCCCAAGCGATCGCAGCTGATATGGCAAAAAACGGTGGTTTAATTACTCTGGCAGATTTGCAAGCTTACAAACCTATCTGGCGGACTCCGGTTTGTGGCAATTTTCGCGTTTACAAAGTTTGTTCAATGCCGCCACCTTCATCAGGAGGTATCCATCTATTGCAGATTTTAAACATGATTGGAGACACTGATTTAAAATCTTGGGGATGGCATCATCCCAAAGCTTTACATTTGATGGTGGAAGCAATGAAAATTGCTTACGCAGATCGCTCACAATATTTAGGTGATCCAGATTTTGTCAAAGTTCCTGTACAACAGTTGCTCAGCAGCGCCTATGCCAAAAAACGCCGCCAAGAAATTAATATGGATGTGGCAAAGCCTGCAACTCAAGTCAAGCCAGGGATAATTCCCAATCTTCGCAATGAATCTACCCAAACCAGTCATCTTAACGTTGTGGATGAACAACGCAACGCTGTAAGTTTAACTTTCACAGTTAACCTTGGCTTTGGTGCTGGGGTGGTGACACCAGGAACTGGAATTGTACTCAACAACGAGATGGATGATTTTGCTGCTGCACCAGGAGTACCTAATGCTTTTGGTTTAATTGGCAATGAAGCTAATGCGATCGCACCTCGCAAAACTCCATTATCGAGCATGACTCCGACAATTATCACCGAGAATAATCGCTTGCGGATGGCAGTAGGCACACCTGGTGGTAGCACCATCATCACTCAGGTCTTGCAAATTGTCCTAAATGTGTTGGAATATAACATGGATGTTGGTGCTGCTGTATCTGCACCACGCATACATCATCAGTGGCTTCCCGATGAGTTGCGCGTGGAACGTTGGGGTTTAGATGCTTTAACTTTGCAAGACTTACAAAATCGCGGACACAAGATTAAACAAACCAATCCTTGGGGTAATGCAAACGCGATCGCAGTCACAGCAGATAACAGCCTAGAAGGTGCAGCCGATCCTCGTGGTGAAGGTTCCCCCAGAGGTTTTTGAACAGTTAGTCACAAAGCAGGGGGAGATGAGGGAGATGAGGGAGATAAGGGAGATATAAACTCCTAACTTTTAACTCCTAACTCCTAACTCCTAACTTTTAACTCCTAACTTTTAACTATTGACCATTGACTCTTGACTCTGAGTATTGATTGCTAAACTCGTTTGCTCGTGCGCTATGTACTAATGTCCAGCCTGCTTTCAGCAGTTTTTGATAAGTTGCCCAACCTTTGGAACCACCTGGTATCTTATAATCTGGGACTGCATATTGTGGGAAAGCCGTGTAGGGACGCCAAGGTTGATTTGGCGCGGCTTGCAAATGCAAGATTTTCTCTTCATCGCTGCCAGATTTAGATAACCAGCACATTTGTCCATGCATAGCAAACTCCTTTGCGTTTAGCTTATTGTGCATAATGGCAGAATTTTGTCAAGCCCTGCCTCGCCCTTTGGGGTAATTTTTTATCTCCCAAGTATGTGTCCTCTTATGTACAAACCCAAATAGTAGAATTACTTAAATAGCAAACGGTCATCTGGACGGTTTCCCGTAGACTACAGAGATTAAAAGTCAAAAGCATCTGTTCTTCGCCTTACCCCAAGGGCAAGATTTTCTTAATGTTATCTGCGGTCTTTGTTCATGTATGTATCGATAGCTACTATTTTCGGAGATTTGTGGGATTAAGACAGTTTGTCTAGAACGCTACAAGGAGGGATGGGGGGATGGGGGATGAGAAGATGAGGGGGATGAAGGGGATGGGGGGATGAGGAGATGAGGGGGATGAGGGAGAATTCTTAACTCCTAACTCCTAACTCCTAACTCCTGCCTCCTGCCTCCTACTCCTAACTCATGCTAAATTTCTTTCACAGGGATGGAGCATATAGCTTGTCACCAACAATGCCGCGAATTTCTGCTACTAGTTGAGTGTAGACAGAATCAGACAACACTGGTTTTGCTCCTTGTAGCCCAATAGGCTGCGCTAAATCAATCCATGATTTGCAACCACCGTATTCTTGGCAATAAGGAATTTCCCGCTGTTGGGGTAATTTGTAAGTCCTAAGAAGGAGAATATACAGTGGTTGACGTGGTTTCCACTTGAGGCGATCGCTAATAAAATACTCGTTCCAAATATGATATGGAAGCAAGGCGTTGACAATTGACTCGTCGCTAACCGGCAAAATATCGGTAATTTGAGCCACACTGCCGATAGGAATTGTTTCTGGATGCCAACCTGATGTAACTGGATAAACAAGATCGGCATATTCAGCTTTGAGCATGAAAGCTTGTTGATGTTCATAGGTAGGAAAGAGCAAAACCTGCTCATGGGCAACTTGGAAACGCCCACCTCTTTCATGAATACCGCCTTTACGCAACAACATAATTGTTTTGCCGCTTTCCAAGGCATTTATGGCGACTGCCCATTCTTTGAGCGCGTGCAAAGTACTAGTCAATTCCATCAGCACCTACTGTAATTCTGATTTAAGTTCTAACTAAGATCGTTAAAGTATGTAACTATCCAGGGATGAACTAGGAAAACATTATGGAAAAGCGAACGTTGGGTACATCTGATGTACAAATCACACCCATCCTCATGGGAACTTGGCAAGCCGGTAAAAGGATGTGGGTGGGAATCGAAGATGCTGACTCGATTAAAGCAATCCGAGCCGCATTTGAAGCCGGTATTACTACAATTGATACTGCTGAAGTCTATGGCGAAGGACATTCTGAGCGCATTGTAGCCGAAGCTTTATCTGATGTTCGCGATCGCGTGGAGTATGCCACAAAAGTTTTTGCCAATCATCTTAAGTATGACCAAGTAATTGCAGCTTGCGATCGCTCTTTGAAAAACCTCAAAACGGACTATATAGACCTCTATCAAATTCATTGGCCCTCCGGAGCTTTCAACAGTGAAGTAGTACCGATTGAGGAAACGATGAGCGCTCTTAATCTGTTAAAAGAGCAAGGAAAAATCCGAGCGATTGGTGTTTCCAACTTTTCTGGCGCTCAATTAGCCCAAGCCGCACAATATGGACGTATTGATAGTTTACAACCGCCCTATTCTTTATTTTGGCGGCAGGTGGACAAGGATGCAAAACCCTATTGTATCGAAAACAATATTTCTATCCTGGCTTATTCTCCTCTAGCACAGGGATTGCTCACTGGCAAATTTGCTCCCGACCAAAAATTTGCCCCTGAAGATAACCGTGTGAAGAATAAGCTATTTCAAGGCAAAAATTTTCAACGCGCCCAACAAGCACTCTTCAAACTGCGTCCTATAGCTGAGCGTCACAATTCTACTCTTGCTCAGTTGGCACTGGCTTGGGTAATCGCTCAACCCCAAACAAATGCGATCGCGGGCGCACGTTATGCCGAACAAGCAACAGACAACGCCCTAGCCGCTAATATTAAACTTTCTGCTGACGAAATTGCCCAAATCGATGCTATTGGACGTATTGTCACCGACCACCTTGGTGACAGCCCAGTTATGTGGAATTGGTAAAAACTATCTCTAAAATATCCCTAACTATCTTTAAAAGGTAGCTAGGGATCAAAGCCTTGTTGTTTTATAAAATCTCAACATGTGTATTGCAAAGTTCTACAAAACATCAAGTTTAGTAAACATAGGTTTGATAATTTCCAATTGGGTGTTAACTTAAATAGTAGGACACCAAACAAACCACAACCAAACCAAACGGGCAAATGACTAGGTGTCTCCCGTCAGCAGCCCAAGCAAGTTTCAGCATATCAATAGTTAAGTGGTAAAAAGCCAAGTATACAAAAGCCAATCATACAAGGCAAAACCAAATCCCAAAGCGGAAAAACAGAAATTGCTGAAGTTGCTAGTTGTTATGTCCACCTTAGCTGTCGAACTCCTGAATTAACAAGTTAACCAATTTGAAACCTGTAAATTTTAAAAAACCTGGTCAATCTGCACCAGGTTTTTGAGTTTTTGAGCGCTGATTGACTTAACTCTTGCTGATTTTCCAGCAGTGAATAAAATAGGACAGCAACCTATCCTGCTGGGACAAATTAATGAAGAATGAGAGATTTTGGAAGAAAATATCTACAGCCATAATCATAGCTGGACTTTGTTTGTCTTGTGAATCGCCTACTTTAAGAAAGACAGAACAAGTAAAGGCTACTGAAAACCAGAATACAGAACCGAATGTAGACTATGGTGAATTAATCATCAAAGAAAAATCAGATTATTTGATGATACCAGTTTATGTTACAGATCATAATCAAAATCAAGAAGATAAATTGAATTTTTCGCGTTCTTACGAAAAAGCGAATAAACCTTTATACAATATTATTTTTTATCATAAACAAGATGGTATAAGTCATCTTTTATTAAATAAAAAAGCAATTATTAATTCTTTTGATTTATTAGAAACAAAAACATCAAATAAGCCGCCTACAAGATTTTGGTTGTATAAAATTATTGACCAGGATACAAACCAAGACAAAAAACTCAACTCAGAAGATGCTGTTATTGGCTACCTTTCTGATTTGTCAGGTAAGAATCTCCAACAAATTACTCCAAATAATAGCCAAATCATCAATTGGGTAGTTGTTGCCAGTCAAAACGCAATTTTTATCAAAATTATCAAAGATTCTAATAATGATCAAAAATTTACAGAGAAAGATAAGACTAATTTTATTAGGGTTAATCTTGATCAACCAGGTATGGGAACTGAAATTATAAGTGACCAAATAGAGCAACAAATTAAGTCATATCATGCCCGTTAATCTGTTGGTGTTGACAGTATACCTACTAGTACTCTGACTAAATCTTCTAAACCTTCAGGAACCCTATAAAGTTTAATATCTTCTGTCACTAGCTTCTGTTGTCTATGAAGTGTGCCAAATTTCCAATCATCGCCATTAGTAACTGCCCCATATAATAGGTGATTGATTATCTAGGAATTTATCCAAAGCTATTAATTCTACTGCTAGCTGTGTAAATCCTCTTCTAATATCTGATTGTTTTGCTTCAATGACTAATAGTGGGTTAGAGTTTTGCAAGTAATAATCTAAAGTACCTTTGAGCTTATCATCTACATTCAGGGGATACTCACTATATAGATGAGCTTTTGTTTGATCGCATATTTCAGCCATAATAGGAGCAATCAGAAATTCTCTGATAGATATTTCTGCTACAGGATTAAAAAGTCTAATATTACGTTGTAAGTATCCTTGCAAAAACTCCAAGTATTTTATTTCATTAGGATATCTAGATAAATCCAAACTTGTACGCTCATAGCTATATTCAAACTCAGCCAGAATCTCTGGTGTCGGGTTAGTTAGGGAAAAATACTGGCTAAAAGTATAGCTTTGATCAGGTTTTAAGATTTTATATTTGCTCATAAATTATCGCAAATAATGCTAAAAATGCAAAGCTAGTTATGCCGTAGCACCTTTAATTATTGGTGGTGCGTTGCGCTGCGCGACAACGCACTCTACTAGCATGACCGGACTAATTTTGTGCATTAACGTAGACGCGTAAGCGGTGAGCCAGCGCGGTCTTGGGGGTTTCCCCCATGAGCGACTGGCGAACCCGTAGGGCTTGCCGCAGGCTACCGCACCAGGCGCAGAGAACACAGAGATATTAGAGGAAATCTATTGCACTATTTTAGTCCGGTCGCGCTACTACATTGAAATTTTTTAACAACGAATTTTAGATCACTGGGAAATAGATAAAACCCAATCACGTAAAAGTGGATTTACTTGTTCTGGTACTTCGTCATGGGGACAATGACCAGCCCTGAGAAAATATTCTGTAAGTTCAGGATAATATTGACGAAACTTTTGGGAACGTTCTCTAGCATTCATCCAAGGATCGGCTTCTCCCCATAACAGTAATAAAGGACGAGTTAATTGCTTGAGTAGCACATCATTTTTTTCTCCTTGAGGATTACTAAAGATTGATAAAAACACATCCAATGCACCAGGATCATAAGCAGGACGAGCAATTTCTTCTACTAATTGGTCGGTGACTGCACTTTTATCAAGGTAAACCTTTTCTAAAGTTTGGCGAATTACCCAACCTTGGCGCATGTATTGAAATAATAAAAACTGGGCTAAAGGTTGTTGAAAAATCCACTTAGCACCATAACCCAATAGTTTTTCTAAAGCAGAGGGTTGTTTGGGAGGCTGAATTTGTGACTTTAAAGTTTCTGGTTCTGATATAGATTGAGTGTCACTAAATGGCCCGGCGCTATTGAGTAACACTACACCAGCCACACTGTCAGGATGTTGACTAGCAACAGACAAGCAAGCATAACCACCAAGGGAATTACCTGCTACCACAGCTTTTTGACCAATGACTTCACTGATAAAATCATGAAGTTGGTCGCGCCACAAGTCGCCACTATACTGCAATTTAGGTTTTGCTGAACGTCCGAACCCCAAAAGGTCGATCGCAAATACTTCAAAATCTTGACACAATCCTGTGATATTCTTGCGCCAGTGGTCAGTGGAAGCACCAAACCCATGCACTAACAGCAAGGGTGGACGTTGCGGTTGTTTGTTTCCCGCACACACATAGTAAATGTTATGCCCTCGCCACTGCCAATATTTACCAGGAATTGGGGTTGTAGAGGAGGCTGTTGTTGCCTGCATAATTCTAAGAAATGTTAAGTAGCCTTTAATAATTGTAGGCTAGGTGAGGGGATGAGGGGGATGGGGAGATGGGGTGCAGGGGTGATGAGGGAGAATGACAACTGACAACTGACAACTGACAACTGACAACTGACAAATGACTAAATTAATTACAGGTAAAACTAAACTATTAGGGGTTATTGGACATCCGGTAGAACATTCGCTGTCGCCGGTGATGCATAATGCTGCGATCGCTCAATTGGGGTTAGATTATGTTTATCTTCCCTTTCCTATAGAACCAGAAAATTTAGAAGTCGCGATCGCAGGTTTTGCCGCTGTTGGGGTTGTGGGCTTTAGTGTCACAATTCCTCACAAACAGGCAATCATGCCATTATTAGCAGAAATTACTCCCATCGCCCAAGCTATAGGCGCAGTTAATACTGTTAGCCGCCAAAATCATCAATGGGTCGGTACAAACACGGATATAGAAGGATTTATTGCGCCTTTGCAAACAACATATCACCAAGATTGGAGTCAGAAGGCTGCTGTAATTTTAGGTAATGGTGGTGCAGCTAGGGCTGTTGTCGCAGGTTGTCACCAACTAGGCTTTGCAGAAATTCATGTTGTGGGGCGGAATTTGCAGAAGTTAGAAGAATTTCGCCGTAGTTGGGACAATTCACCCATTGCTGTGAATTTGCAAGTCCATACATGGGATAAACTCACAAAACTGATACCCCATGCGAATTTACTGGTCAATACAACACCTATCGGTATGTATCCCAAGGTGGATGAGTCACCTTTGAGTGCAGAAGAAATCAAGAATTTGCCTGATGGTGCGATCGCCTACGATTTAATATATATCCCTAAACCAACACAATTTCTCCAACTTGCCCAAAAACAAGGCGCAATTGCCATTGATGGCTTAGAAATGCTAGTCCAACAAGGAGTAGCAGCCCTCAAAATCTGGTTGCAGCAGGAAACAGTACCTCAAGACGTAATGCGCCAAGCACTGCTAAATCATTTAGGTTTAGAGTGAATTGTCAAAATAATTCGTAATTAATAATTCGTAATTCGTAATTATAGAACCCTAAATTATTGGTGAGAAATTTAGAAACCATTGGGCAGATAAAATGAGACTTTTGGCGAATTGATAGGGAAGCTAACCCATCAGCCCCAATTCATCTTTAATTATTAATTAATTACTAATTAAGACAAAACTCCACCCACAAGGGGATGGGGTTACCCGCCGCTTTCAATGATTTATTAATTACGAATTACCCTCCGGGTTCGGCAGTCCCCCATCGACGGGAACCGCCAAGACGGGGGCTGCCTCACGAATTACGAATTACGAATTACAACAAAGTTAATGGTAACTCAACTGTGAATCTTGTCCAACCCTGACTGCTGCTAAGTGCGATTTCGCCTTGGAGATATTCTACTAACTTCTTCACCAAGGCTAACCCTAATCCTACACTACTACTTTGTCCTAGTTCGCTGACAGGAATATCATCAAACAAGTCCAAAATGAGACTTTGTTCTTTGATAGTGGTTTCAGGAATGCGGTAAAACAAGTCAAAGATGCGAGTTTGTTCTTCTATGGGAATTTCTACCCCAGAATTACTAATCGTAATTTGCACAGATGAAATTTTAGGATCAGGAGATATATCAAATTGAATATTCTCATTGCTTTGACTGTTTATAGTCGAGGCGAGTTGGGCTGTGACTATAATCTGTTCTCCAGGCGGTGTGTATTTACAAGCATTGTTGATTAATTCTGAGATGACGCGAGTTAAAATTGCTAAATCAGTGACTATAAGTGGTAAATTTGGCTCAACATTAACCTCTAAAATTTGCCGTCGAGCTTGCAGACGTTGTTGAAAACTTTCAATAATGTGAGGTAGCCAAAATTGCAGTTGAATTGAAGTGTATTCTAATGGATAGACACCTGCATCAATAAATCGCATATTCAGCAAATCGTCTACCAAGTCTAGTTCACGCTCACATTCATTACGTAAAATGTTTAGGTAGAGCGATACAGTTGGAGACGTATCAGGCGGTTCAGATGGCAAAATACTCTGCTGATTCAGAATAGTTTCTAGGACAGTAATTGCCATTTTGATATTTGATAAAGGTGTTCGCATTTCATGAGAAGTGGCTCTTAAAAAGTCTTCTTTCAATTGGTTTAGGCGTTGAAGTTCCGCCATTTGAATTTCTAATTGTTGGGCACGTTCTGCCACCAGATTGCGTTCTTCTAATAGCCTGCGTTGAGTGTCATCCCGAAAAACCATGACAGCACCAGTAACTTCACCCTCATAGTTTCTCAAAGGAGTAGCGCTATCAGCTACAGGAATAGTTGTACCGTTTTTGTTGATCAATAAAACACGATTACCTAAATAAATAGTACTTTCTTCTACTAAAGCTGAGATCAGAGGATTGTTAGCAGGTAGCAAAGTTTTTTCGTCAACAAGCTTCATCACTTGATGTAACATTTGGTTTTTTGCCTCATCAAGTCGCCACCCTGTGAGGGCTTCCGCTACCGGATTCAGGTACTTGATGTGCAACTGTGGATCTATGACAATTACCCCATCGCCCATGCCTCGCAGCACACTACTTAAAAATTGCTCGCGTTCATAGCGAGTGAGTGTTGTTTGAATGGCAACGTAGAGTTCTTGTTCCCTAACAGGTTTGAGGATGTAACCAAAAGGAGATGTCAGCGTTGCTCGCTCTACGGTACTTTTGTCAGAGTGTCCAGTGACGTAAATAACAGGAATTTGTAGACGATTCCAGATTTGTTCTGCTGCTTGGATACCGTCCATCTCTCCCCGCAATCGAATATCCATCAAAATCAAGTTTGGGCGCAACTGTGTTGCTTGCTCAATTGCTGCTTCTGCGGTATCTACAATATCTACACTAGAATATCCCAGGGATTCTAAACTTTCTTGTAAATTAATAGCAAGAATAAACTCATCTTCAACAATCAGAATTTTAACTGTATTTGTTGTCTGTGTCTCTGATATTATATTCATGATGGTCAACCCTTGCCTTTTTGAAAAATAATTTTAAATTCTGTTCCTTGATGGCAGTTGATCTCAAGGTTTCCCCTTAACTGCTTGATTAATCCTTGAACCAGACTAATACCCAGCGTTTTAGCTTTTTTGCTATCAAAGTCCGCAGGTAGACCGATGCCATTATCTCGAACAATCAGCGTTAAATAGCGATCGCCCCCACAAGAAAGCTGCACCAGTATCTCACCTGCACGACCATCAACAAAGGCATATTTCAAAGCATTGGAAACTAGTTCATTAATAATCAAACCACAAGGAATAGCCGTTTCAATGTCCAAACTTGCCCCGTCAACTTGAATATTCAACTTGATTTGGCTAGAACTAACATTGTAAGAATCAAATAAATGTGTGGTTAAATCTGGAATATATTGAGCAAAATCGATATTAGCTAAATCTTCAGAGCGGTAGAGTTTTTCATGAACCAAGGAAATGGAGGCAATGCGGTTTTGGCTATCACGGAGAATTGCCGTAGCTGGAGCATCTTTTGTGCGTCTGCACTGCATTTGCAGTAAGCTGCTGACAATTCCTAAGTTATTCTTGACGCGATGATGAATTTCTTTCAGTAATACTTCTTTTTCTTTGAGAGATGCTTTGATTTGTTCTTGTGCTTGCTTGTGTTCGGTGATGTCTTGTTGGACGGCGACAAGCACTTTTCCATACTCAGGATGATCAAAAACACATGTGGTGGCGCTACTCCAGAAAGGAGTGCCATCTTTTTTCACATTGTGGACTTCATAGGTAGCTTCACCTTGTTGCAGAACAGCAGTTCTAATTGCCCGACTCACATCTTCAGGGAAAATATTTTCATCTTTATAGTTGACAATTGACACATTTTGTCCTGTCAACTCATCAGGAGCGTAGCCAAACATTTGCTCGAATTTGGGATTAGCGTAGACAATGCTGGCATCAGCAGCACTAACCAAACAAATTCCCTCTGCCATATTGCGGGTAATTACTGCTTGCAGTTCTAGCATTCGTTCAGCGCGTTTGCGATCGCTAATTTCCAAAACCACAATGCCAACTCCCACAGGTTGAGCATCTATTGAGCGAATCGGAAAGTAGGAAGCTAGCCAAGTCCGCATCACACCAGGAAGTTTTGCAGTTTCTCCGCTAATTTCAAAATCTAAAATTGGTTCACCTGTGGTCAAAACATGGCGTAAAACCTCTTCCTGCTTTGGTGCTAAATCGGGGACAATCTCCCAGTGGGCCTTGCCAATATGTGCCTTTGCAGGAATGCCATTCATTTGTGCTAATGCTTCATTAATCAACGAGTAACGCAGTTGTTGATCGAGGACGGTCATCCCCACAGGGGCGCTGGTGATAAAGGCATCCAATAACTGTTGCTTGTGAGCCAGTTCTCGCTCCAGAGATTTACGTTCTGTAATGTCAACCGCCACCCTACCCACTAACTTTTGTGCAGATAATCCGGGAATGGGGAATTTATATACCAAGAACTCACCTAGGGTACCATCTGGTCGGGGAGAGATTTCAATCACCTCAAGTACCTGATTTGTCTGTATGACTGTTTGAATATTATCGTGATGCTGCTGAGCAATTTCAGCCGGGTAGAGGTCAAAGATGGATTGCCCAATCACCTGGTCTGGTAGTAATTTAAATGTACCTAGATAGGTTTGGTTTAAGTAAAGCACGCGCCCATTAGCATCAGTGATCCAAGCTAGTACTGGGCTGTTGTCCATAAATGCTTGAAATCGTGCTTCACTGGCTCGCAAGGCTTCTTCTGCTAAAGCGCGATCGCTAATGTCAATCAAAACTCCCAACATGCGTACAGGTTTGCCTGCTTGGTTGTAAATACTGCGTCCTTTGCCAGTCACCCAGCGCACTTTGCCATTGGGATGAATCACTCGATATTCAGCTTCATAACCGATATGCTTAGTCAGCGCATTGGCAATCATCTGTTCAACTCGGTCGATATCCTCTGGATGAACAGCATCGCGCCATAGTTGATAACTCGCTGCTGATGTTTCTGGTTCTAACCCTAGCAAGCGAAAGTGATTGTCATTCCAAATGACTGCTCCCGTTTGCACATCCCAATCCCAAATACCGATTTGGTTAAATTCCAGCGTCAGCCTCAGTTGTTCTTCGCTTTTGGCTAAGGCTGCTTCTACCTGTTGGCGTTCTGCTTCCACACGCTTGCGGGCGCTGATATCAGTGACCCGCACCAGATTCATCACTTGATCGACAACTTGAATTTGTTTAACTGCGATGTTTCCCCAAAAGCAATTGCCCTGCTTGGTGACGTATTCAATTTCTTGACTCCACACACCTTGCTGGTTAACTTCTTGTGTGATGCTGGTTAGCTCATCGGGGGTAAACTGCACTTTTTGCAGAGTGTGCCCTGCAATCCCAATCAATTCGGCTTTGCTGGGAGCTTTGAATAATTCTACTGCCCGATTGTTACAGTCTGTTGTGAGGCCTGTTTCTTTTTCGACCAAAAATAGCGCATCAGCAGATTCGTTATAGACAGCTTTTAGCAAATCGCGGCTTTTGGTGATTTCTAACTCAATTTGTTTACGTTCTGTAATATCTAGAATGGCTCCATGCAACCTAATTGTTCGTTCTTGAGGATCATAAGCTACCTCTGCTCTCGACTCCAGGTAGCGCAATGAACCATCGGGTCGGACAATGCGATACTCAACATTGAAAGGAGTTCCTTGAGCGATCGCTGCTACAAAGTGAGTCTGTAAGGTTGGGCGGTCATCTGGGTGAACCAGCTGCATAAATTCTGCTTGTGTTGGGGCTGATTTCGTGGGATTTAGACCAAAAATCCGGAAGGTTTCCTTTGACCAAATTTGCTTTTGCGGCTCTAAGTGCCATTCCCAACTGCCCATGTGAGCAATATGTTGAGCAGAAGCTAGCAGGGTTTCACTGCGCCGCAGTTTTTCTTGGGCCTGTTGCAGTTTGTTGAGTGCGGCTTGGCGTTCTGTAACGTCTTGGGCGGTGCCATAAAGGCGAATCACTTTGCCATCAGCGTTAAATTCAGCATGTCCAATGCCCTCGGTATACATAGTAGACCCGTCAGGTTGAGACACACGCAAAATCAGTTTGTAGGATTTGCCGGTTGCAATTGCCCGTTCAATGGCTTGGGCTAATTTTCCGGCATCATCAGGGTAATATAGTTGCAGATTTTCCTGATAAGTTGGTTCTGATTGAGCTGGATCTCTGTTGAAAAGCTCAAAAAGTTGCTTTGACCAAGTAATTTTTTGACTAGCAAGATCAAATTCCCAATTACCAAGACGGGCAACTCGCTGAGATTCTTCTAACAAGGCTTTACTCTTGCGTAGCCTTTCTTCTGTACGTTTGAGGGCGGTGACATCCACCACCAGCCCATCCCAAACCACGCGATTATCCTGCAAGCGGCGTGGCGTGGAACGAAAATGAAACCATTTCAATTTACCGCTGGGCGTTTGGATTCGTAGTTGGATATCAAATACTGACAAATGCTGCTGGGATTTATTAACTGCTGCTTGCAGGCGTGGCACATCCTCTGGGATAAACTGGCGATACAGCAAACTTGCATCTAGGAGTACATCTTCTGCCTTGACTTCGGTGAGTTTTTCAATCCCTGCACTCAGGTAGGAAAAGCGATCGCTCCCATCCAATTCACGAACTACCTGATAAACTGCGCCATTGGGCAAATTATCCCCAATCCGCCGCAACATGGCTTCTCGTTCTTGTAGTGCCAGTTCTGCTTGTTTGCGATCGCTCACATCTCCCAGTGAACCAACCAATCGCACTGGATTTCCTTGCTCATCCCAAACAGCTTTTGCCCGCGATCTAAACCATCTATAGTTACCATCTTTGCACTTAAGCCGATATTCTGTATTATAATCATCAGTTTTACGCAGTAAATAAGCTGTTTGAGCAGCATTTACTCGTTCATGATCTTCAGGATGAATACGTTTGCCCCATTCATCATCGCTATTGCTCAGTTCGTGGCGATCGTATCCCAACATTTTGAACCAACGGTCAGACCGGAAGGTTTCATTAGTAGGTATGTCCCAATCCCAAATTGCCTCATTAGTACCTGCTATGGCTAATTGCCAGCGTTGTTCGCTATAACGCAAGGCTTCTTCTGCTCGTTTGCGTTCCCTGATTTCCCGTTCCAGTTCTTGGTTGGCTGCCTCCAATTGTGCAGAACTAGGCAAAGCAAGGAGTTTTGGGATCAACTGTATTAAAGCAATAGAGGTATATATTGATGCTAAAGCTGTGATGGCTTTGATGCAACCGCTTAGCCAATAGGTAGGATACCACAGTGTCCAAATTTCCATCAGGTGAGTGGTACCACAAGTGACAATAAATGTAGCAAACAGCCGAAATATCCAATTGAATGGCAAATCTTGACGCTTGCGAACAAAATAAAGTAGCGTCACCGGAATTGAATAATAAGCAAGTGCAATTAAAAAGTCGGATGCAATATGCAGCCCTACTAAATCTGGTTTCCAAAGATAGCAATGACCGTGGGGCACAAACTGTTTATAAGCAAGAAGGACTTTCCAAAGTTCCAGCATCAAGTTGTCGCCAACACCAGTTAAATTCAATAATTAGTAGCTAATTATACTTATTTTTTTGGTTTATGATTATTGAAATTTGACCTAGAGTACCATCAATAACCTTAAGCTTGAATGTAACTTTTATAAATCTGAGGCAGAAAAAACAGGGCTTTGACCGAAAACAGCCAGTAATATCAAGGATTCAGGCTTAACAAGAGTGTCATAACCCTTAGACCCCCTGACCTAATCCCGATTCAATTCTGGCTCAGCCTCGGTTCCCTGTGAGGAAAGGGGTAAATTTCAAAGCCTTTATCATACAAGGAAAGAGGAATGGAAGCGAGATTTTCCAGAGTCCGTGAAAACTAAGATCACCACTAGGTATTAATTAATAATTTATAATAGTCAAAAATGTTACGTGAATGGTAGAATAATGAACTAATATCAAATGAAAAATTAATCTATTTTACTATTTTCATAGTTTAATATTTGCTTTGTTTATGAAGCCCCTTGGTAAAGTTTTACAACAGGCTGACCTGATTTCATCTGAACAGGTAGAAATTGCTCTAAAAGAGCAAACACTAGTTCATGGGTTGCGGTTCGGTGAAATTCTAGCTTCCCATGGATGGCTGAAACAAAAAACAGCTGATTTTTTCTCTCAGCAGTGGACGGTTATTTTGAAGCAGAAACCAAAACAGCCATTGGGTAAATATTTAGAAGCAGCTGGGCTGTTAAATGAACATCAAATCAGAACTATCCTCGCTGAACAATCACAGAAAAATCTTCGCTTTGGAGAATTAGCTGTACTGAAAGGTTGGTTGAAACCTACTACAATTAAATTTTTTTTGGAACATCTAGCTTTGCCTCAATGGCAGCAGCACATTTGGCAGCAGGAAAAAACCTCAAACCATGAAAGTTTAGTGCAGTTAGAACAATTACACTTGGGAATGGTAGTGCCACAGCAGAACAACTTGAAAAACTCGAACTCCATTGAAAAATCGGTTTTAGCTCCCAAGTTGGTAGAGCAGGAATCATCCAACTTAAGACTGTTTAGCCGCAGCACCATCAAATTATTCAAGTTAGATCAAAAAGCTAATTGTCCGGAAGTCGTGCTGGCAGAAGTGTTGTTTTGGACAGATGGTCAACCAATTCTCACCCAAAAGCTGTGTCAATTGCTAGCAGAAACCGAAGGCATAATTGCCCCAGGAAAAGAAGCAGCAACAGTGCAACAGTTAGTACAAACCCGCTTGATTAATGATTGGGAAACTCAAGTGACTGCTGAGCATTTCCAAGAAATTAAAGAAAGTATTATTCACAATCAGCAATGCGACCCATTATTATTGTTGGAACTGTACAAGCTGGTTTGGCAACAAGGTGAAGTTGCAATAGATCACAGTCCACAACAGACACAACTATTGCATTTAGGATTGGTAGTACAGCAAAAAGACTTGTTGAAATTGGGTAACCGCATTTACCAATTGATATTTGATCTCAATTGGGTAGAGTTAGAATTATCCCAATTCAGATTGTTTAGCTGCAACACCATCAAATTATTCAAGTTAGATGAAAAAGCTAATTGTCCAGAAGTCGTGCTGGCAGAAGTGTTATTTTGGACAGATGGTCAACCAATTCTCACCCAAAAGCTGTGTCAATTGCTGGCAGAAACCGAAGGCATAATTGCCCCAGGAGAAGAAGCAACAATAGTGCAACAGTTAGCACAAAATGGCTTGATTAATGATTGGGAAAATCAAGTGGCAGCTGAGCATTTCCAAGAAATGAAAGAAAGTATTATTTCCAATCAGCAATGCGATCCATTATTACTGTTGGAAATGTACAGACTTGTTTGGCAACAAGGTGAAGTTGCAATTGATCACAGTCCAGAACAAGCAGAACTATTGCATTTAGGATTGGTGGTACAACAACAAGATTTGTTGAAATTGGGAAACCGCATTTATCAATCAGTATTCAATCGCAATTGGTTAGAGCAGGAATTAGCCAGGTTAAGACTTTTTAGCCACAACACTATCAAATTATTCAAGTTAGATGAAAAAACTAATTGTCCGCAAGTCGTGCTGGCAGAGGTGTTTTTTTGGACAGATGGTCAACCGATTCTCGCTCAAAAACTGTGTCAATTGCTAGCAGAATCAGAAGGCATAATTGCCCCAGGGGAGGAAGCAACAACAGTACAACAGTTAGTACAAAGCCGCTTGATTGATAATTGGGAAACTCAAGTGGCAGCTGAGCATTTACAACAAATTAAAAAAAGTATTATTCACAATCAGCAATGCGACCCATTATTATTGTTGGAACTGTACAAGCTGGTTTGGCAACAAGGTGAAGTTGCAATAGATCATAGTCCACAACAGACACAACTATTGCATTTAGGATTACTAGTGCAACAAAAAGACTTGTTGAAATTGGGTAACCGCATTTACCAATCAGTATTCAATCTCAATTGGGTAGAGCAGGAATTAGATAAAATACTCGAACCCTCATTTGCAGAAACAACTATATATAACAATCAGATTTCATCATCTAATACTTGGAATTATGGCAATACCGCTGCACCTGAATCTAGAGTAACTAGACGATTTTGGGTGTTAGTTGCAATAGCTGGTTTGATGCTGTGTGGTTCTGGATTGATGGTCTTAGGGTTTAGTGTATTTAAATGGTTACAAATAGAAATAATTTTTAAACGAGGCAATGAGCTATTGTACCAAGGAGAATACCAACAGGCGATCGCACAATACAACAATATTTTAAAAATCGACAGCAACTACTACCAATCTTGGACTAACCGAGGCTATGCACTAGCTCGCATGAAAGACTACAAGCAAATGCTACAGTCTTGCTCCACAGCAACTCTAATTAACCCAGAAGCTGTTTATGCATGGAATTGCCGAGGAGAAGCCCTATACAATCTCAAACAATATAATGAAGCGATCGCGGCTTTTGAGCAAGCGATTATGCTCAACTCGAAAGATCCTGTATTCTGGATTAATAAAACCGAAGTACTCCTAGCATCGAAACAACCAGACAAAGCGCTGAGTGCTGTTAATCAAGCAATTGAGCTTTTAAAAGTTGAACCTCAAAATGCAAACGCCAAAGAGTTAGCCGTTGCTTTTAGCTATCAAGCTAAGGTGTTATTGCAAAAACAACAGTACCAAGCAGCTTTAGAAGCCTATGAGCAGGCCTTAAAATACGATTCCAAGTACTTTGCGGCTTTGCGGGGTAAAGGGATCGCACTGCAAGGCTTAAATCGAGACGATCAAGCGATCGCTCAATTTTATCTGCTTTTAGATCGTCCCCAGCTAACTAATAATCAAAAAGCTGAAACCTGGTATTATCTGGGATTGAGCTTGTGTAAATTTCGCCAAAATACTAGAGCGATCGCCGCTTTCGATCAAGCCCTGAAGCTAAAACCCGATTACCAGGCCCCTGCACAAGCTAAACAAGCTTGTTCCCAATAATTGTGTGAGTTGCTTTAAAAAGGCCACCAAAAAGGCTTGGTATCCGTATAAGTACGGCTAATAGTCCGGACATCAGGACGTTGGGCTTGCTTAAAATCGCTACCCAAAATTTCGTGTAAAGCTTGGGAAGGGTTATCAGTTGGCTTAAAACTAAATAAAACCTTAGCGCTGTAATGATTGCAGCCGATACCCCTGCGGGCTATAGCACAGACAACAGGTTGATCCCCAAGCTTGTCAGTCGTCAAATATTGAGAACTACCCGTATCATAGGCAACTTGCAAACTTTTAGCTGCATTCTGGCAGCTCTGTACAGCATCGGTAGCTGAAAAATATTGCGAGATAAAGTTAAAAATCGGGTAATCTTTGGCAATTCCATCTTTGACCAAAGTCACAATTACCGTTGGGGTACTAGTGTTAGTCTTACAGGTGACTTGCACGTTGCTAGCTCTGCTGGGCATAGAGAGTGCTGCTACAGCACCCAGAGTTAATATTGGCATCGTCCCCATAGTTGCCCAAGACTGCCACTTGTTCATATTACTTAACTCCTTTTCTTGACCAAAATTGAGTCTGGAATATAGACTCAATATTATTATTACTTTTAGTTGAATTTACTTATATTAAACTAAAAAAAACTTAAGTAATTTTCCAGTGGGATTAATTGTTCCCGATTCCAAATGAAACAAGTCCCTGGCCACATTTTAATTAGTATCACTACATCTATTTGCTGTGCAATTGCTAGCTCAGCGGCTCTAGCCCAGATTTCTCCAGATAATACACTTGGTAGCAATGTTAGTCAATCTGGTAACATCTTTGAAATTACCGGAGGCGCACAAGTTGGTAACAACCTTTTCCATAGCTTTCGAGAATTTTCTGTACCCACTAATGGCGAGGCTTTTTTCAACAACAGCAGCAACATTACTAACATTATCAATCGGGTGACAGGTGGTTCAATTTCCAATATTGATGGCTTAATTAGAAATAACTACGGTGCGAATTTCATCTTGATCAATCCCAGCGGCATTAACTTTGGTGCCAATGCCCGACTCGATATTGGAGGCTCGTTTTTAGCAAGTACGGCCAATAGCCTCAAATTTGCTGATGGTGTAGAATTTAGTGCCACTGACACTTCAGTTTCCCCTCTACTAACAATTAGTGTGCCAATAGGCTTACAATTTGGGCAAAATCCCCAAGCGATTCGTGTCCAAGGTCAGGGGCATAACATCAGTTTGCAAAGTTCCATATTTTCACCCTTTACCAGGGGAAATAGCACCGGGCTGGAAGTGAAGCCAGGTAATACCCTAGCCTTGGTAGGAGGAGGGATTATCTCAGAAGGTGGAACACTAAAAGCCGAAGGCGGACGCATTGATTTAGGTAGTGTGGCAGGAGGTTTAGTCAGTCTCAATCCCAATGCCCAAGGGTGGAATTTAAGTTATGAGAATGTGACAAACTTCCAAGATATTGCCCTATCTCAAAAAGCACTAGCAGATACCAGTGGCCCTGGTAGTGGCTCAATTCAGTTACAAGGGCGAAACATCTCCATCGCCGATGGCTCAGTTGTGTTAATTCAAACCCAAGGAGCGGAATCAGCAGGTAATATTAACGTCAATGCCTCCGAGTCCTTGTCCCTAGTGGGAACCACAGCAGATGGGCAAATTTCCAGCAACTTATTTACAGAAACTATCGGCGGTGGCAAAGGCGGAGATATTACCGTTGCTACTCCCCGCTTAGTGGTTCAGGATGGAGCAATTATATCTACAGTCACTTATACCGCTGCTCCTGGCGGAAATATTGTGATTAAAGCTGCTGATTCTTTGCAAATGTCTGGATATTCACCATTTAACCCCAGTCAATTCAGCAACATCACAGCGGCAACTTTTGGTGCGGGAGCAGGTGGGAACTTGACGATTGAGGCGAGTAAGTTGATGATCAGCGATCGCTCATTTTTATCTGCGGCAACTTTTGGTGATGGTACGGGAGGCAATATAGATATCAAAGCTGCCAACTCAGTAGAAATATCAGGAACTGGATATGGGGAGTTTCAACGGACTTTTCCAGTAGGAGCGCTGTTAGGGACAGTCAAACCCACAGACCGAGGAACGGGCATATTCACTCAAACTGTAGGCGCGGGTACTTCCGGAAACCTCAATCTAGAGACTCCCTCCCTGATTATGAGCAACGGCGCGATCATATTTAACGCCACATTTATTCAGGGGGTAGGAGGAAATGTCAACATCAATACCTCTGATTTGCAAGTGAACGGCTCTGGTATTCTTGCAGGCAGTACTCGTGGCAGTACTGGTACAGGTGGTAATATCACAATTAATACTAAGCAATTGGGTTTGCAAGATGGCGGCATCATTATTAGTGCTACCTTGGGTGATGGTGCAGGCGGGAATGTGGACATTAATGCTGCCGACACTATACAAGTGCAGAGAACCCCACCTGGAGCCGTTCTTTTAGCTGGCATCTACACCAATACTACCTACGGTACGGGTAAAGGCGGCGACATCAGCATTAACACAGGCAAAGTGTCAATACAACAAGGGGTAATTGCCAGCAATACAGGAGCTTCTCTACCGAATGGCGCTATCCCCCTTGGGGGGCCAGGGGGAAATGTAGTCCTCAATGCCCGCGAGTCTGTAGAAATAGCTGGCGTGCAACCCGATCCAAGGTTTCCCAGTGGTTTAGGTACCTCAGGTTTTAGCCCATCTCGCTCAGGTAACTTGACAGTTTCCACAAAGAAGCTGATTCTCCGCGATGGGGCAGATGCATCAACAGCGACTTTAAATGCTGGTCAAGGCGGAACCTTAACCGTCAATGCTTCCGAATCAGTAGAACTCAGTGGTATCTCAATCGGCAACTTAACTCTAGGTGGCTTATCGGCTGCTGCTGGACGTGCTAACTTGCCAGAACTGCAAGCAACGGGTGCTTCCGGCGACATCAACGTTTTTACAGACAAATTAATTATTCGAGATGGGGCAAGAATTGACGTGGAAAGTTTAGGCTCAGGAAATGCTGGGAATCTGCGAGTCGTAGCTAACTCCATTCTGTTAGATAATCAAGGAATTATATCTGCTGCCACCACATCTGGTGAAGGTGGCAACATCTTCCTACAAACAAATTCCCTACTCATGCGCCATAACAGTCAGATATCAGCCACCGCTGGAGGTAGTGGTAACGGCGGTAATATCGATATTACTGGTTTTAGTCCCGCCAACTTCGTCACGCTGTTAGAAGGCAGTAAGATTACTGCTGATGCTGTCGAGGGAAGAGGAGGAAATATCAGCATCAACACCAGAGGATTCTTTGTGTGTCCGACTTGTCAGATCACTGCTAGTTCTCAGCTGGGAATCGCTGGACAAATCAGCATCATTACACCAGAGGCAGAAAATAACTTTGAAATTGTCGATTTACCCCAAGAGGTAGCGAAACCTGAACAAGTGGTAGCTCAAGCTTGTCGAGCAACAACAACACAAGATAGAAGCGAATTTACCATCACCGGACGTGGAGGATTGCCACCTCGACCGAGTGAACAGCTCAGTAGTGGAGCTTTGATTAGTTTTGATGCTACTGTTCCCACTGCTGCAACAGAGGTGCAAAATAGCTTTCAATTGCCAAGCGCGGCACGAGGTTGGTATGTGAACGCTCAAGGTGTGGTGGTTCTCGCCAGCCAAACACCGAATCCTACTCCCTATAGTTCTGGGTTAACTTCATCTAACTGTCATGGTAATTAGATAAAGTTGGGGATGGGGTGGGATGAGTTGGCGATGAACTAGATTTTTTTATGGCATGCAGAGTCGCAGTGAACCAGCGCTGCGGGAGGGTTTCCCTCCGCAGGCGACTGGTGTTAGCGCAGCGTTAGCGACGAAGGAGCGTCACCCGAAGGGAGTCAAGAGAGGAGAATGCAAGAGTGTAGTCTAAAAACTGCTGTACAGGAGATTTTAGGGGGAAGGTTGAGTGTTTGGCGACAGAGATTTTTTTTATCTTCTTGTTTTACTCTCATGCTGCTCCTGCATCTTTTGTATGGTACAAACTCTGCTTGGGGGCAGTCGATTGATCCTGTCACCCCAGAACAACCTCTATCTATTCCCTTACCTCCGACAAACCCACCCATCGAAATACCGCCGACAGCACCACCAACCCCACAAGAAGCTTTGGACATTCCCGGAAGTATTACTGTGCAAAAGTTCGAGTTTGTCGGCAATACTGCATTCAGCCAACAAGAGTTAAACTCTGCGATCGCAGATTTTACAGGCAAACCCATTACTTTTTCTGAACTTCTCAAAGCCGCTAATCAAATCACCCAATTCTACGTCAAGAAAGGGTACATTACTTCTGGCGCTTACATCCCAACTCAAGAGTTCCGCTCAGACATCATTAAAATTCAGGTAGTAGAAGGTAGCTTGGAAGATATTCAAGTTAACGTGATTCAAGGACGGTTGAATCCAGATTATGTCCGCAGTCGCATTGCGATCGCTACTGCCAAACCATTGAATATTAATCGTCTGCAAGAAGCTTTGCAACTACTGCAACTGAATCCCCTGATTGCAAGTTTAGATGCTGAACTCACCGCTGGCACTAGACCAGGTGTAAATTCCCTGGCTGTGAGGGTTAAGGCAGCGGACACTTTCACTACCCAAATCAGTATTAATAATAACCGCAACCCCAGCGTTGGTAGTTTTGAGCGTGGCATCGCATTATCAGAAGCTAGCCTCTCTGGAATCGGCGATCAGTTGAGTTTTGCCTACAAAAATACCGATGGTAGTAATAGCTTTGAGGGTGGCTATATCTTGCCAGTAAATTCCCGCAATGGCAGTATTAACTTTAACTTTCGCATCGTTAACAACAAAATTATTGAACCTCCTTTTAATGGTTTAGATATTGGGGTAAATTCTCGTGAATTTGAATTATCCTTTCGTCAGCCAGTTTTGCAAAAAGCCACCCCAGAGTTCAGCCAAGAACTCACATTAAGTTTAACGGCAGCTAGACGCTTAAGTAATTCTTCCATTCAAGGAGTGGATTTTCCTCTGTTTCCTGGCGCTGATAATCGAGGAAAGACTCGGATATCGGAGTTGAGTTTTGCCCAAGAATGGCTACAGCGGAGTCGTCAAGAAGTATTAGCTGCTCGTTCCGAGTTGAATCTAGGGATTGGAGCCTTTGACGCTACGGTTAATAACGACGAACCAGATAGCCGATATTTTCTCTGGCGGGGACAAGTGATTTATTTGCGCCTCTTGGGTCAGACAACAGGACAAAATGCGATCGCCCCAACATTATTGTTGCGTTCTAATGTGCAATTAGCAGCTAACTCTTTGCTTTCCATCGAACAGTTTAGTTTGGGAGGTCAAGGAACAGTGCGGGGTTATCGCCAAGATACCTTACTAGCAGATAATGGCATTTTCGCTTCGGCAGAATTGCGATTACCCATCCTCCGCTTAAAAGAAGTACAAGGAACTTTGCAGGTTGCACCCTTTATCGATGTTGGTACTGTCTGGAATACAGGTAGAGAAAATCCCCAGTCCAATACATTGGTAGGCTCAGGATTAGGTTTGCTTTGGCAGATGGGGGATAATTTCACAGCACGGCTAGATTGGGGTATTCCTTTAGTAAATATTGATACGAACAAGCGCACATGGCAAGAAAACGGCGTGTACTTTCAATTGCAGTATAAAGCGTTTTGATGTTGGGGATTGGGGACTGGGGATTGGGGACTGGGGATTGGGGATTGGGGTGGGGATTGGGGATTGGGGACTGGGGACTGGGGACTGGGGATTGGGGATTGGGGACTGGGGATTGGGGACTGACAACTGACCACTGACCACTGACCACTGACAACTGACCACTGACAACTGACAACTATGATTTATAAAAAATACCGTCGTTTATTAATCTTCATTTTTTCAGCTTTATTGGGACTGTTATCTAGTTTCACTATCCCGGCTTGGTCAAATTCTCCCAATCCCCATCGCCCCTTATCCCCAGAGGGGGCCCCGAGTTCCCCAATCCCCAATCCCCAGTCCCTAGCAAGGGAAGGTCAACAACGCTATAATGTTGGCGACTTAGAAGCAGCAGCAAAGTTATGGCAAGCAGCGGCTGAAGCTTATCAAAAAATAGGCGATCGCGAGGGGATGAGCAAGAGCCTCATCAATAAATCCCAGACTTTGCAAGATTTAGGACTTTATCCCAAAGCTTGTAAGACCTTACTTGAAGCTTTTGATATCAAAAATCCCGACTGTAGTCAAACCCAAATCGAGCAACTCTATAAAACCCTTGCTCAACAGCGCGATTCTCTGACTTTGACTCAAGCCATTGGCTTGCATAGCCTCGGTGATGTCCTACGCAGACAAGGATTATTGGCAAAGTCTCAAGAAATCTTGCAGTTAAGTCTGTCATCAATTCCCGAATCGCCCCAAAAAAGTGCTGTGCTACTCAGTTTAGGCAATACCGAACGCGTTTTAGGCAGCCAAATCCGCGATCGCTGGGACTATGATGTGGTCACGGAAATTATTGATCGCCAATCTGTCATCGATGCTTTAGCACCTTACCAACAAGCTTTCAACTACTATATCCAAGCTGGAAATATAGCATCAGGGCCACCAATTCCCAAAATTCAAGCGCAACTCAATCATTTCCAGCTATTACTAGAGATGCAAAGATGGTGGCGTGACCAAACCAATCGCCGGATTGCTTCTTGGTCGAGATTTTCTGAATCTCAATTAATCCAACGGGCAAAAGATTTTGTCTCTCAGTTAGAGTTGAAGTTAAATCAAGATGCACTCACATTGCAAAATCAAATTGCACCCAATTTAGCTGCTCTTACTCCCAGTCGTGCGGCAATTTATGCTCAGATTAACTTTGCAGAATCTTTGATACAAAACGCCCAAATCAACAAGGTTGAACCTTTATTAGAGAATGCACTACAACAGGCGCGTACCCTACAGGATAGACGAGCCGAAACCTACGCTCTAGGTTACTTGGGTAAACTTTACCTCAAGCAGGGGCAATTAAATCAGGCAACCAAACTGACTCAGCAAGCATTGATTTTAGCCCAGGAAGAAAATATCAATGGTGATGCTAGAGAAATTACTTATCTTTGGCAATCTCAGTTAGGGAGTTTACTGCGGAAACAGGGAGATTTTAAAGGCGCGATCGCAGCTTATACCGCAGCCTTCAACACTCTCCAATCCCTACGCAGTGATTTAAACGTCAACAATCAAGATATGCAGTTTGATTTTCTCCAAGAGGTTAAACCTGTCTATTTAGAATTAGCAGATTTGCTCTTAAAATCAAATCTGAGCGATGAGGAATTAGATTCCCTAATAGTGACAAATCCCACCATTAAACAGGAAAAATCAAATACAAACAAAACTCAAAAACGTTTAGAGTTCGCCCGCCAGGTGATAGAGTCTCTACAATTAGCAGAACTAGATAACTTTTTTCAAGACCCCTGTTCTGAAGCAGCAAATGTGGCGGTGCAAATTGATAGTATTGATTCTACCGCAGCGGTAATTTATCCTATTGTATTGCCAGATCGTTTAGAAGTGATTATTTCCTTGTCGGGAAAATATTTACAAGAAGTCGTAATCCCTATTAGTGAGCAAGAAGTTAATGAAACTCTAGATCGGCTTTACGATTATTTAGACAACGTAACTATCAATGACTCTGCACGAAATATCCTATCTACTTCTAATCCCAACCCAAGAGAATTAAAGGAAAACCTCCAAACGCTTTTACCAACTTTTGGACAAATTTATAACTGGTTAATTAAACCTTTCGAGACTCAGTTAAATAGCAACCAAATCAAAAATTTAGTATTTGTATTAAATGGAAGATTGCAAAGAGTGCCAATAGCTGCACTCTACGATGGACAAAATTATCTGATCGAGAAATATAGTGTGGCGCTGGTTCCTAGCCTACAACTGATCAATCCTCAACGATTAAAAAAGCAACAGATTAAGGTTTTAGCAGCTGGAGTCAGTGAGCAAATTAAGGTACAAGGAGAATTTTTTGCTGCACTGGTGAATGTGCCAAAGGAATTAGACCAGATTAAACAAACTTTTCCTGCTTCCGAGAAGTTACTCAATCAAGACTTTACAGCAAAGACGATTCAACAACAGTTGAAATTAAATTTCCCTGTTGTCCACTTAGCAACTCACGGGCTGTTTAGTTCTAATCCCCAGAAGAATTTTATTATTACAGGCGATGGTCAAAGTATCAGCATTAATGAGTTAAGTACTTTGTTAAAAGAACCAGGAAAAGCTGTAGAATTATTGGTACTGAGTGCCTGCGAAACCGCAACAGGGGATGAAAGGGCTGTCTTAGGCTTAGCAGGAATGGCTGTTCGTTCAGGCGCACGTAGTACTCTTGCTAGTCTTTGGCCTGTAGGAGATGCTTCCACCGCCAAATTCATGGGTGAATTCTACCAAAATCTGAAAAAGCCAAAAGGCAAACAAGCAGATGCCCTGAGAAAGGCTCAAGTATCACTATTAGAATCTTTAAAGCTAAATCCGCCTTTTCCAGAATTAAAGAATTTACCACCACATCCTTATTATTGGGCACCTTATGTTTTAGTAGGAAATTGGCAATAGGCAGAATTACGAATTACGAATTACGAATTACGAATTACGAATTACGAATTACGAATTACGAATTACGAATTACGAATTACGAATTACGAATTACGAATTACGAATTACGAATTATTCAGCCAGCGCCAATTGTAGCGATTCCATTCATAGATACCTTGAATTTCATACTCAGCGCCGTTGTAAAAGCGGACGAGGCAATTAGTATATGAATCATCGCCATAACTAATTTCATTCACCTCAAGAACCATGCAGGGGAACCATTCCCGCTTACAAGGGCCATCGTCTTGTACCCATTCCCATAGTGCATTAGAAACTTCAATGCGATCGCCTACTCTCAGTTTGAGTGCGTCCTCTAAGTAAGAATACTTATCAAAATGATATGATTCTACACGATTGAGCCATTGTAAACCATAGCGATCGCGGATAAACTGCACTTCTTTAGAGTCGTTGTTATGCAACCAGTCGTTGAGTAATTGTACTTTCCAAGTGCGGTTTTGTTGTTCCTCTTTCTTGACGAACTCTAAAAATATTTCTAATTCCTCTGGCGTGAGTTCGTCTAGGGGATTAGCAACATCTGACACCCTAGATCTAGAGTTTCCCTGAATTTGTTCGACTAGTTGCAGTAATATCTGTTTCTGCGTCTCAGTGAGAGGACAGCTGGCTGCATCACAACTAATAAAGGCTGCTTGCAAGGCTGCTTCAATCTCATCTGGTGTCATAAGTTAATTGCAACTGAGGGTAGTTTACCTAATTATTACAAAAGTGTCAGTTGTCAGTTGTCAGTAGTAGGGGCGGGTTTTGCAATCTTACTCAATTATTAGCAAGTTAATCGGCTAAACCCGCCCGTACAGTCATCAGCCATCAGTCATCATATTTTTTCAATTGTCAGTCCCTTAGTCCTGAAATTCAGGTAAGCTGAGGTTACAAGTTGCATCATTTAGATTAAAGTCACGGAATCTTTTATGCGGTTGCGCTCACTCACGGTCATCTTGATTTCCTTACTTATCGCGTGTCTGTCGTGGGTGTTTACTCCCCCAGCTGTAGCGCTGACACAGATTAAACTATTTGATCTTTCCTATAAAGATTGTCCGCCAGAATTGGCACAAGGAGCTGTCACCAGTGGCGGTAGTGCAGCAGCTGCCAATTGTTTTATTGTCACTGGGAAAGCGGAAAACGGCACTTATAAAACAGTTTATGATGCAGATATCTTTGGGCGTATCTATGATGCCAACAACGACTCGGTGATGCAAAACCGCACCCGTCTTGGTTCCATTGCCGAAGTTCCACCAGGAATCAGTGATTTTGAGTTGCGAATTTCTGTACCTGCTAATCAGCCCTTACCTTTGAAGCTGAAGCAATTTAAAGCCGCAGGATTTAGCGGTCAAGTCCGTAAGTAATCTCACTAACCGAATTTTGGGCTTTCTACCTTCGTGTCTTAGTACCTTTGTGGTTAAAAGATTGACTTTTTAACCACCAAGACACTAAGACACAAAGAAAAATATATTATCTTTTTTACAGATTTTACATCAAGACCTTTAATCCAAAATCCAAAATCCAAAATCTAAAATCTAAAATGATTCTAGAGACGCTGTTAAAGTCAACGTCTCTATGGCAGTTGTAACTAAAATCCCTGTGCAAACGTCAAGGAAGCCAAGGTGCCTAGAAATTGACCAGCTAAAGAAAGCACCAAGAAAGCTAGGATAGGAGAAAAATCCATACCGCCCAAGGGTGGGATAATTGAGCGGAAAAGATTTAGATAGGGGTCGGTTATCTGGCTCAAAGCGGTAAATGGTTGGTTATACCAGTTAATAGTGGGGAACCAGGTCAACAAAACCCGAATAATTAGCAAATAGCTGTAAATGGTTAAGAAGGTCGCTAGGGTGTTGAACAGTAAATTCATGGATAGTTTGGTTTCCTGCTAAGTGTCAAAATGGGCCTTATATTTGATTTTAATTTAGTCTACGCTATGACGTTTGCAGATTGTTGCCGTATTAACCACCCTTAGCACCTCCGTTATTTTGTGAAAGACCTTAAGAATCTTTGGTGAGGGAGCGATCGCCAACAGACTGGGTTGAACTACCATTGACATTACCCAAATGCTTCCGCACTTCATCTATTGTGGCATTTAGCTGGGCAATTTTATCTTCTAGCGATCGCCGCGCCGTTTCCATTTGTACACCCTCACCATCTGGGGCTATCATCTGACGGCGTTTGGCTGATACTTTTTTCGGACTTGCTGTGGTGTTATTTTGTTCTACGTCCTCCTCAGCTACCAATTCTGGATTTTGTCGAGAAGCAAGCACAGCTCCTAGAATACCTCCAACTATGCCGCCTACAAAAGCTCCTGCTATAAAACCACTAGCAAAACCATCGCGTTGACTCATAACTTTACCGCCTTGAAGAAACCTTGCAACCTTTACTTGTATTTAAGCTATTTCTTTCCCTAGCTGCATACTAGCTTAAGTCCCAAAGATGCGATCGCCTGCATCTCCCAATCCTGGTACAATGTAACCTTTGCTGTTGACTGTCTCATCGATAGTAGCACTGTAAATTATTAAACCAGGATAAGCAGCACCCAATTTTTGTAATGCCGGCGGGGCTGCCACTACACAAACAATTCGCGTCAAACTTGGATCAACACCCCGCTGTGTCAATTCTGACATCGCAGTCATAATTGACCCTCCAGTTGCCAACATCGGATCGGTAATTAACACCCGTGTTTGGGGGTCAAATTTTTCTGGCAATTTGTTTAAGTAACATGAAGTTGAGAGCGTTTCTTCATCTCGCACTAAACCAAGATGGTAAATAGAAGCTAAGGGTAGCAAGGTTTGTGCCCCCTCTAGTAATCCTAGCCCGGCTCGTAAAATCGGTACAACTGCCACAGGTATCTCTGGATTAATCAAAGTTGCTGGACAGGAATCCAAGGGACTTTGTACTGTGGTCTCGAAAGTCGGCAACCAATCCCGCGCAGCTTCGTAAGTTAGCCATCGCCCCAATTCAGTTATGGCACTACGAAATAAAACTGAAGGTGTGGCAGCATCACGGGCAACTGCCAGCCAGTGCTTGATTAGGGGATGGGGTGGAACGTAAATACGCAGTTGTGCCGTCATAGCCAGAAATAAGCACTTTTGATTGTACTAGAACTGAAACATCATAATACTCTTTAGCGCCTACTGCTGACAGTTAAAATCTACAACGAATTTTTTATTGAAAAATATTTGCATTAACAGTTGACATCTATTCTCAATCAAAGTTATATTATTAATCAGTGTTCTCCTCTCTTTAAGGATCGGCAGACGGGATTAGCCAGCGGTAGCAGGCTTGTCCCTCTTTTTTGTGATTAGTCATTGGTCATTGGTCATTGGTCATTAGAAAATAAACAACTGACAAATGACAAAGCGCAAAGTCTGATCGGAGGAAACCTCCGCTCAGAACTTTGTAAGAGAGGACAAAGGACAAATGACAATTGACGTGATTGTGATTGGTTCTGGTATTGGCGGCTTGGTGACAGCAACCCAGCTAGCAGCCAAGAAAGCGAAAGTGTTGGTACTGGAACGTTATTTAATTCCTGGTGGTAGTGCTGGCTATTTTGAACGCCAAGGCTATCGATTTGATGTTGGGGCATCAATGATTTTCGGCTTAGGACAGAAAGGTACTACTAACTTACTCACTCGCGCCCTTGAGGCTGTAAATGTCAGCCAACAAACAATTGTTGACCCAGTGCAGATTCACTATCATCTGCCCAACGGGTTAGACATCAAAGTAGACCGGACATATGATAAATTTTTGCAAAATCTTATTGCTTATTTTCGCCATGAAGCACAAGGGATTCGTCGTTTTTATGACGAATGCTTTAAAGTGTTCAATTGCCTCAACAGCATGGATTTGTTGTCGCTAGAAGAACCTCGGTATCTCATAGGGTCATTTCTCCAGCATCCTTTAGCGTGTCTCGGTTTACTCAAGTATTTGCCCCAAAATGTTGGCGATGTGGCACGCCGTTACATCAAAGACCCCCAGTTATTGAAGTTTATCGATATGGAGTGTTATTGCTGGTCTGTGGTTCCAGCTGACATGACACCAATGATTAATGCGGGTATGGTCTTTTCTGACAGGCACTATGGCGGCGTTAATTACCCCAAAGGCGGGGTAGGACAAATTGCCCAAAAATTGGTAGAAGGTTTAGAAAAGGCTGGAGGTGAGATTCGCTACCAAGCTAGGGTCACGAAAATTATTGTGGAACGGGGACGGGCTGTAGGCGTGCAATTAGCTAATGGTCAAATTTATCGAGCGAAACACATAGTTTCTAATGCTACACGGTGGGATACCTTTGGAAAATTGCTGCCTGTAGAGAAAATACCAACTAATGAGAAAAAATGGCAACAATCCTATCAAAAGTCACCTAGTTTCTTGAGTCTCCACATAGGGGTAAAAGAGTCAGTTTTGCCCAGTGGCACAGAGTGCCATCATATAATTCTGGAAGAGTGGGAGAAAATGGCAGCATCGGCTGGTACAATCTTCGTTTCCATTCCGACGTTGCTTGACCCAGATTTAGCCCCTGTGGGGTATCACATCATTCATGCCTTTACGCCTCACTCGATTGATGATTGGCAGGGGCTATCTGCCAATGAGTACGAGATGAAAAAAGAAAAGATAGCTTGGCAAATTATTGACCGGCTAGAGAAAATTTTCCCAGGTTTAGATGCTGGTTTAGATTATTTGGAAGTGGGAACACCCCGCACCCATCGCCGCTTTTTGGGCCGAGAGGATGGCACTTACGGCCCAATTCCCCGGCGCAAATTGCCGGGGTTATTAAAGATGCCATTTAACCGCACAGCTATTCCCGGACTTTATTGTGTGGGGGATAGTACCTTTCCGGGGCAAGGGTTGAACGCAGTAGCATTTTCCGGCTTTGCCTGCGCCCATCGCATTGCCGTTGATTTGAGGCTTTAGTGGGGTGCAGGGGTGCAGGGGAGATGAGGGGGATGAGGGGGATGGGGGATAAAAACAAATGACAAATGACAAATGACAAATGACAAATGACAAATGACAAATGACAAATGACTATTGACTAATTTTGATTTTACTAGCTGCTTTTGTAGCCTTTTCCCTCGCCTGTTGAACATCAGCGCCCTTTGCTAAAGCTACTCCCATACGTCGATAAGGATGGGCGCTGGGTTTACCAAATAGTCTAATGTCTACATCTTTTTCTGATAAAGCCTCAGCTACACCTGTAAATGCGACAGAATCTGTTTTTGAAGAAGCTAAAATCACAGCGCTGGCTGAGGGCCCCAACTGTTCTATGTGGGGAATGGGTAAGCCTAAAATCGCTCTCAAATGTAATTCAAATTCATTAAGATTTTGCGATATCAATGTCACCATTCCTGTATCATGAGGTCTAGGAGAAAGTTCAGAAAATATCACCTCATCTTTAGTGATAAAAAACTCAACTCCAAAAATTCCGGCTCCTCCTAAAGCATCGGTGACTTTTTTTGCTATTTCTTGAGATTGCAATATCTTGTCTTCAGCAATGCCTGTTGGTTGCCAAGACTCTTGATAATCTCCTCTTTCTTGGCGATGACCGATGGGAGAACAGAAAATTGTCGGTGCATTCCACTGTTTAATTGTGAGTAAAGTGATCTCGATTTCAAAGTTGATAAATTCTTCAACTATCACCTTTTGGCTGTCACCTCTAGAGTTAGCGATCGCATAATTCCAAGCTTTCTCAACTTCACTCTTATCTGACACTACAGATTGCCCTTTGCCAGAGGATGACATCACGGGTTTCACAACATTGGGAAATCCAATTTCATCAGAAATAGCAATTAATTCTTCTAAAGTTACCGCATAACCATATTTTGCAGTTCTAATGCCTAATTCCTGATGCGCTAGTTCCCTAATTCTATCCCGATTCATGGTATAGTTAGTGGCTGCCGCAGTTGGAATTACTGTAATTCCTCGCTGTTCAAATTCCAGCAATTTTTCTGTTCTAATTGCTTCTATTTCTGGTATGATAAAATCAGGCTGATGCTTGGTAACTACAGATTCCAAATCATCAGCATTCAGCATAGAAATCACTTCAGAAGAGTCAGAAACTTGCATCGCTGGGGCATTGTCATAGCGATCAACAGCAATCACATAATTACCAAGTCTTTGAGCAGCAATTACAAATTCTTTGCCTAGTTCTCCTGAACCTAGCAGCATTAATTTTTGAGGCAGTTTAATAGAATCACTCATTAAATTATCCAGTTTAATAACAATTGAAAAATTATATAATTTTTTGTATTCTCACAATCATCTTTTAAAAATTAAATTTAGCACCACGCAGTTGCAAATCTTTACACTGTAGCGTGGCTAATCCAGAATTTACACTAAATTGGCATCCATCGACTAAAGCATCTAACCAAATAGTTTCATTGAGACTCGCGCCTCTTAAATCAGCATTTTTTAAGTTGGCTCTTGTAAAATTGGCAAATAGCAAGTCAGCATTAACTAAACTACTACCTTCCAGGTTTGCACCAGATAAATTTCCTCTAATAAAATTTACTTCATCTAAAATTAAACCAGATAAATCTGCCCCGACTAAATTAGGGAACTTTAGCTGACTTGGATTTTGAAAAAACCGCATTATACAAGTTATATTTGCCTCATTCAGACGCATTTTAGTTAAAAATTCATAACGACCCATTCCTAATGATTGAAGAATTTGCAGCCGTTTGACGGGATTTTGTTCTAAAAATTGAATAGCTGTGTAGCGGAGATTTTCAGTAGAAGAATTTATCATTTTAGTAAACCTTAACTTGGTAGTGACAAGCTTAAAATGTTGCATTATGGCTTTGTGGGATGGGCGTCTCGCCCGTCCTGTGCGGGCTAGAAGCCCACACCACAAGAATTATATTAATGCACTATTTCAGCTAGCTGTGTCAGTCCAGTAGGGTGCGTTATAGCGAAGCGCAACGCACCGGGATAAGAGGAACATCGCTTTGGAACTGAGTATTAGGTACTGGGAAAACATTAATTTTTACGAGTTCTAACCCAATTCCCATTGCCCCTAATCCCCACTCCCTCCGGTCGTGGGGGCCCCGAGTTCCCCAATCCCAAATCCCCAGTCCCTTTTACAATTCCATTTCAGCTAATTCTAACCAGCGTTCAGTTGCCACATCAATAGCTTGTTTGAGTGCTTCCACTTGTTCGTAGAGTTTTTGCACCTGGGTATAATTTCCCGGAGAAACATTTGTCATTGCTTTTTCAGCTTGTGTTTTCTCTTCTTCTAACTGGGCAATTTTAGCCTCTAATTGTTCAAATTCCCGCTTTTCCCAATTGGATAGCCGACGCCGCTTTTTATTTTCTGTATCTTGGATTTGAGGCGCAGCTTTTTGTTCGGCTGTATTTTTTGCCTTCTCCTTATTATTAACAGCTTGCTGCTGTTCTTCTTCTGCTTTTTTGTAGTCTAGATAAACTGAGTAATTACCTGGATATTGCCGTAAATTACCACCTTCTTCCAAAGCAAAAATTGTATCTACGGTGCGGTCAAGAAAATAGCGGTCATGGGAAACTGCAATTACACACCCAGAAAAATCTTCTAAATAATCTTCTAGTACTGCTAAGGTTTGTACATCTAAATCATTTGTCGGTTCATCTAAAATCAAAATATTAGGGGCACTAATCAGAATACGCAATAAAAATAAACGTCTTTTTTCTCCTCCAGAAAGTTTATGTATTGGTGCATATTGTTGATTACCAGGAAACAAAAACCGCTCTAACATTTGGGAAGCGGTAATTTTAGTACCGTCGGCAATTTTGACAAATTCTCCTTCTTCTTTGATATAGTCAATTACACGCTGATTTTCATCTAATGCTGTGAGTAATTCTTCAGAATGCTGATCAAAATAACCGATATGAATGGTAGCGCCAATTTCCACATTGCCGGAATCTGGTTGAACACGCTGGGTAATAATATCCATTAATGTGGATTTACCTGCACCGTTACCACCAATAATACCAATGCGGTCTTCTGGGCTAAATTCGTAGGTAAAATTATTAATGAGGGTACGTCCGTTGTAGCCTTTGGAAATATTACTCAGTTCAACAACTTTTTTACCAATACGACGACTAACTGTGGAGATATCAACTTTACCCTGAGTTTGTTTAAACTCAGTTTCTCGCATGGCTTGAATGCGTTCAATTCTAGCTTTTTGCTTTGTACTTCTAGCTTTTGGCCCGCGTTTTAACCATTCCAATTCACGCCGCAATACACCTTGATGTTTGCGTTGACTGCTAATAGCAGATTCTTCTGCTAAAGCTTTCTTTTCCAGATAATATGAATAATTTCCTGTGTAAGTAAAGATGTCGCCACGGTCAATTTCAATAATACGATTGGTAACTTTATCTAAAAAGTAGCGGTCATGAGTTATGAGTAAAAGTGCGCCACGATAGCGATTCAAATAACTTTGTAGCCATTCTACAGAAAGAGCATCAAGATGGTTTGTTGGCTCATCCATCAGTAACACATCTGGTTCTGATAGCAAAGCTGTTGCTAGAGCAATACGTTTACGATAGCCCCCTGATAAAGTACCTACGAGTGCATTAAAATCAGAAATTCCTAACTTGCTCAGGATGATTTTAGCATTGGTTTCCAATTCCCATGCGCCAGTCGCATCCATACGTTGCATGACTACAGAAAGTCGTGACATCAGCTGACTATCATCTGGGTAATGAGCTAGTTTATCAGATAGTTCTTCATACTCACGCACTAAAGTCATATGATCGCCACTATCTGCAAAAACTTGCTCTAAAACTGTGCGATTTTCGTCTAATTCTGGCTGCTGTGGTAAGTAAATTATTTTAGAACCAGAGTTGACGAGAATTTGACCGCTATCAATTGGTTCTAGCCCTGCTATCATTTTTAATAAGGTTGATTTACCAGAACCATTTGTACCGATTAAACCAACTTTATCAGTTGCATCGAGGCTAAAGCTAGCATCTTTTAAAATCTCTTTAATACCAAAGTCTTTTTTGACTGACTGTAGTGTAATAATACTCATAAATTTTAGTCATTGGTCATTGGTCATTTGTCATTAGTCATTAGACTTCTTGCATAAATCTTTTTTGTCTCGCGCAAAGTCGCATTTGCCGTCAGGCGTTCCCGCAGGGTAGACGCAAAGAAAAGAACGCTAACAATGACTTTTGCAAAAGGTCTATTGGTCAGTTGTCAGTTGTCAGTAGGTAATGTATTTATACCAATTGGACAAATGATTGCGACAGATTATTTCAAAATAACTACTAGATGCACCAAGGCAAGTTGCAATCCAAAATCCGCTCATCCAAAATGGTATTACCTTACCTACAGAGACTGCCAAATTCTAGACAAATAAGTCGAGGGGTAAATGCCCATAAAGTTCGTTGATTCCTCCTTCATTGTAAGACTGGCAAGATACTAATACGCCGCGATGATGTCCTGAATAGGAATCAAGATAACATAAACCGTTTTTGCCATTTAATTTGATGTAAACTGGCCCTTCAACTGTAGGTAAATTGCTTGGGGCTTCATAACCAAAAGCATGGGAATATGTCTTCATGGCTAGTATGCCTTCTTCGGCTGTATCGGCACAAATTCCTAATATTTGGTAGTCAGAAAGACTAGCCATCAAAACTAAAGCACGACGGGTTAAAGCTTTTTCTGATGACTTGAGAATAGGGGCGATATCCAAACAATTAAATTTATTCAGAATTTTTTTTGCTTCTGCGGTTGTGAGGTTGGGATGATTGGGAGTGGACATAAATTTGGTTTATTATTTCCTTTTTTTGAGTTTTACTTTTTTCTTTGGGGTAGGCACAGCCCACTATACTTGTTATAATAATCTGCTCAAATCATGGCTGGTTTTGGATATTTCCTAGGTTGAAAATAAAGGGTACACTGCCTTGTGATTCACCACCCATCACAAGAACTTTTGGCATTTGTGCGCCGCCAAGTTTCCAAGCTTCAATTGCTTCTTTTTGCAGAACTAATTGTCCACCTTGAGCTTTGAGAGTTTCGGCTAAGAGTCTTTGAGCTTCGGCTTTACCCTTCGCACGATTAATTTCTGCTTGGGCTTCTTGTTCTGCTTCTCGTGCTATGTAAACGGCTCTTTGCGCTCGTTGTTCAGCAATTTGTTTTTCTTCTACTGCTCTGGCAAACTCTGGTGAAAAAGTTAAGTCAACTACGCTAGTATCTAACACTATTATCCCATATTTGTCTAAGCGATCGCCTAAAGCATTATCAAAGTCTTCTTTTAATTCACTTCTTTTTGTAATTGCTTCTTCTACCGTTCTTTTAGCAGCTGCGATTTTGAAGGCTTCTTGGGTTTGGGGTGCAATAATTTTCGAGACGATATTTTCTAGAGTTCCTTGTTTTCTTCTCACTTCAACTACTTGTGTCGGATCAATGCGAAAATTAATCGCAAATCTCGCCGAGAGATTTTGTAAATCTTTTGTAGAACTCTCTGCTGGAACTTCAAATTTTTGGACTGTCAAATCATACACATCTATCACTGAGATGAAAGGAGGTTTCAAGTGAAAACCCTCCAATAAAGCACCATCTCTGGCTTTGCCTAAAATACTGATCACTCCTGCTTGCCCTGGATTGATAATAATAAAGGAATTGAGACTCAAAACTACAATTACTGCCAACACAATTCCTAAAACAGTGCTTTGCCAATTTGCCAATTGCTGATTTTTCAAGTTTCTCTCTCCTTTTGAATTTGCAAGCAACTCCTGTAATATGTTGGCATGTCGTCCGCCTAGCTGCGGTAAACTCAAGGTTACAAGAGTGCGGTGTTCCTTGTTCTCGTGGTAATATCAATTGCACGCAACTGCAAACGGCTGTGGCTACAGTATTAAAATCTCATCGCTTATCAACAAGGCGTAAACATTCGGCGCATCCCCTCCAGCGTCTGCTTGAGTATGGACATCAGTATCGTAAACAAATTTGGCTGGCGATCGCTTGCTCCATCCTAAATAAACTCTTTGATTTAGCACCACCCGCATTAATTGGCATTGCGGTGGATGTGGTGGTAAAACAGGAGGATTCTATCATTGCTCAGTTGGGTATACGCGATATCTTTGGGCAATTTTTAATTATTTCCCTGCTCACTGTCATCATTTGGATACTAGAATCGGTTTTTGAGTACGCATACGCTCAACTTTGGCGCAATTTGGCACAAAACATTCAGCACAACCTCCGTCTGGATGCATACAACCATTTACAAGATTTGGAATTAGCTTATTTTGAAGAACGCAGCACTGGCGGGTTGATGTCCATCCTCAGTGATGATATCAACCAACTAGAGCGTTTTCTGGATGTGGGAGCTAATGACATCATCCAAGTTGCCACAACAGTAGTCATTATAGGTGGTGCCTTCTTTGCTTTGGCTCCTAGTGTAGCGTGGATGGCCATGTCGCCGATGCCATTTATCCTTTGGGGTTCTTTTGCTTTTCAACGTTTGTTGGCACCTCGTTACGCCAATGTGCGGGAAAAGGTAGGATACTTAAATGCACGGCTAGTAAATAATTTGAGCGGTATTACTACTATTAAAAGTTTTACCGCAGAAAATTATGAAACTTCACGCTTAACAGAAGATAGCGAAGCTTACAGGCAAAGTAACGCCAAAGCAATTAAACTTTCTGCTGCATTCGTACCCTTAATTCGGATGCTGATTTTAGTTGGTTTTACTGCATTACTGCTGTATGGCGGCATGGCAGCGGTTGCTGGCAAAATGTCTGTAGGCACTTACAGTGTGTTGGTGTTTTTAATTCAGCGCTTGCTATGGCCTTTAACTAGATTAGGCGAAACCTTTGACCAATATCAACGGGCGATGGCTTCTACTAATCGTGTCATGGATTTGTTGGATACACCGATCGCTATTCATCCAGGTAATATAGCTTTACCAGTTGATCAAGTACGCGGACAAGTAGAATTTAAAGATGTGACTTTTGCTTATAAAGATAGATTTCCAGTGATTAAAAATCTGTCTTTAGATATTCCCGCAGGCAAAACTATAGCAATTGTTGGTTCTACTGGTTCTGGTAAAAGTACCTTAGTTAAACTTTTGTTACGGTTGTATGAAATCAAAACTGGCACAATCACCTTAGATGGTATTGATATACAAGATTTGCAATTGCGCGATTTGCGTCGCTGTATTGGTTTAGTTAGTCAAGATGTATTTTTATTTCATGGCACCGTAGCAGAAAATATTGCCTATGGCACATTTGATGCTAGAGATGAAGAAATTATCATGGCGGCGAAAGTGGCTGAAGCACACGAATTTATTCAACGCCTGCCCCAAGGTTATGAGACAATTGTTGGAGAAAGAGGACAAAAATTATCTGGTGGACAAAGACAAAGAATTGCGATCGCGCGTGCAGTTTTGAAGAATCCGCCCATACTGATTTTAGACGAAGCCACCTCAGCAGTGGATAACGAAACAGAAGCAGCCATCCAGCGATCGCTCGAACGGATTATAGTTGATAGAACAACAATTGCGATCGCCCATCGCCTTTCCACCATCCGCAATGCTGATTGCATTTATGTCATGGAACACGGACAATTGGTAGAATCAGGAACCCATGAACAATTGCTAGAGCAAAATGGAATTTATGCCAGCCTCTGGCGTGTGCAAAGTGGCTTAAGATAAATCTCACCCATTCTTTCTTTCTGAATTACGAATTACGAATTACGAATTACGAATTACTTATGATGTTTGCTAGTACCCAACCCGAATCAGGAGATAACAAGTGGCGTCGCCAGTTGGATAAATTTGCTAAAGAAAATCAGCAAGAATTGGCGGCATTATTTTGGGGATTATGGTTAGAAAATGGCGATAGCCAGGGTACTATCGGCATTGATTTGCAACCAACACCACATTTTGTCTATTGTCCCAAAGAAGCCATAGAAAAGCTCAATAATAGAGTAGAAAACAGACTTCAGGAAATTTTAGGAATTGTCGAGAATCATAAACCGGAAGTAGAAGTTGTAATGATTGGTATTGGTAAAGGTGAAATTAAGTTAATTCAGTTTGCACCACAACCAGCACCACCAGATTGTTTTCAGCAAGTTGGTAAAGATGTCAACGAGTTGTTAGAACTGCTAGAACAACGTATGCAAGAGCAGTTAAATTAAAATTGGGCATGGGGAATTGGGAATTGGGAATTGGGAATTGGGAATTGGATTTTACTATTAGTCATCACATCTGGCCCATTATCCATTACCCATCACCCATTACCCATTACCCATCTCCCCAACGTTCTACTTATTGTTCACAACTGGTAAAACATCAGGAGGAATTTCCCTGACTATGCGAAATGGAAATGCAGCAGTGGAAGCTAATTGAGCATAATCTGAAGTGAGAAAAATAGCATATTTGTTAGCATCTTGTGTTAGCTGTGCTGCCATTGCTAAAGTGATAGCTTGTACAAATTTGCGAACGTCCGCAGCTTGTTCACCCACAATTTCACCACCACTATAAGGTGTGTTGAGTTGTCCTATTTGATCTAAATTAGCATTAGGGTCTCTGACACTCAAATGCGTAGCCCCAACTATGCCAACTAGCCATTTTTGGGATGGAATTTTGGTAAATGGTACAATCTGTTCACTTAAAGCAGGTGTAGTTTTATCTGCGGAACTTGCCAACACTAAAGTGGGTATTTGCACCTTTGTTAAACCAGTTTCGCCAAACATTATAGAAGCCGCCGGATTGAAAGCGATCGCTTGTTTGATTCTAGTATCCCGCAGTTGATAGCTATTTTCTGGCAGTTCTTGAGCAATACATTGGAGAGTTTCGCCAGAACTCAAAACAGCCAAGTTATCCTTGCAGCGCTTTTTGATATCTTGTATTTGTAACTCGCCTCCCGCAATTGTTAAGGCTGTACCACCGCCAAAAGAATAACCAATTACCATCACATTATTAGTTGCAAGTTTTCCTTGTAATGGATTGTTAGCTGTTTGATTGAGTTTTTCTAATTCATCGAGGACAAAACTAATATCTTTGGGACGATCTAAAAACTCTTGAGGCTGCAAAAACCTGGTTTTACCTTGTAATGCTAAGTTTACATGGGTAGAATTACTACCAGGATGTTCTAAAGCTACAAATATATAACCATGAGATGCCAGATGTTCTGCTACATACTGCAAGTCAGTGCGGACTGACCCCATACCGTGAGTATATATAATTACAGGTTTTTCAGCAGTTGCAGCCGTTGACCAGTATATATCAACAGGAATTGGGCGATCGCGTTTTTGGTCATTGAAATTTAACTTGAGTAGTTGTACTTGAGTCGTTCCCGGTTGCGAGGGGTCAAAAGGTAAAGAAATCTGTGTTTTGTAAGGGTCGATTTGGGGTGCGATCGCCAGCATAAACTGCTGAGTCTGCCAAAAACCCCTGTTCAAATTGCCTGCCACGGTGAACGCCCGTGGTAAATTAATTTCTAGACGTTTGCTAGGATAAGCAGCGATAAAACTCAGTATAGAAAGGCCATCCTGTGGTGTAGAGCCTAATACCAATGCTCCTCTGAGTGCTTGTACTCCAGCTTGATCTTTTCTGACTAAGGCCGTAGAAATGTCCTTGAGAATGGTAGTGCCAATTTGGGTGTTGAGTAACCGATTCACGGTGACAACATTTAAAGGTACTTTTGCTCTCAATGCTCCCACAAGTAAGCGGCGTTGTTCTTGAGATAATCTGTTGGTGTAAAACTCCAAAGCTGTGGGAAATTTTCCAGTTTCCGCAGCCTTTTGCAAATCAGCAACAGAGATGGATTCTGCAAAAAGACCCACACGCACCACAACAGTATCAGCCGCACGTACAGGAGTCTTGCTGGCAAAAAACTGTGTTAGAGCGATCGCACAAAAGCTACTTGCAACTAGCCTAAGATTTTTCCATCCGCTGCTCATCAAAGTGTTCCCCTATTGGTGATTAGGGGAATATAGCAGATAATTGTGTTTTTTAATACTTTATATAAGTTACACCCAAAAGTAGTATCTCACTCTCCCCCGCACCGAAAGCACCCTCAATGATAAGTCAACTGATACTAAGTTGCGTTCAAAAATAGCATCTAGACATGGGGAAGTAACATCCCCCTCATCCCCCTCATCACCCTACTACCTTTGAATACAAGTTGGTATGAGCTTCTCTAGCATTCCTGCTGAAAGTATGATGTTTCTGTTCAGCCTCCCTAGCTGCTTGAAAAATACTCAAAGCATTAATTACATGAGTACTTTCCTCTAAAGCACCGTTCAACTCGTCTCCTAAAAAACTATGGCTGGCTTTGAACTCCTCAATTAAGGTATGGCGATCGTTTTGGATAACTAATTGCGCCAAACGTTCATAAGTTTTTGCTAATCTGCAAATGGCTTCACGGCGATCTGGAGTAGCTAACATAATATCTACAATTAAAGGTGCAGATTGAGTCAGCAAGCGGCTAACTATTCCAATTTCTAGACGAAAAATTGGGCTAGAAAAATCCAAACTACGACCGATGTTAATCTCTTCTTCTTGTAAGAAAACACCAAAGCCAAAAGTTTTAAAGCACCGAATTGCTTGAACAGCCATCATCATCTGGTCATGTTCTTCAGGAGTAGACACAATTAGTTTGCCACCTTCATTTTCAATTAAATCCAGCAGCCATTGAAAAGCAAAATCTTCACGACCAGGACAGACCACAACTTTTTGAGACAAGAACGATTGAATACCTTGGCCAAACATCGGATGCAAACCCATAACGGGCCCTTTGTGATGTTTTAGCATGGCTTGTAAAATAGGAGTTTTAATACTAGCAATATCAGCCAAAGCAGTGTTAGGCTCAAGGTAGTTAGCTAATTTATGAATTACCTCTATTGTGTATTCAATGGGAACGCAAATTAAAACTAAATCTGCTCCTGCTAATAGAGATTCAGCATGATCCCAATCACTTTGTTCGAGAATAGAGACTTGGTGACCTGCGGCTGATAACTTTTGCCTAAAGAAGCTTCCCATCATACCGCGTCCACCAACTAAAGTAACCCGTCGAGGTTGAACGCGATTAATAGGTAAAGATGCAGTGGTGACAGCAGCACAATCCATGACAATGTTTTTCCAAATCGACTCTGGAACACCACCTTCGGCAACATAAAGTCCAAAATTAGCAATTTGTGCCTCTAAAGATATTGGTTCTGATTCTGCCAAAACTGCTATTCTTTTGCTTAATAAATCAATAATTTGTTGGTCAATTTCTTGAAGCTTTTCTGGGATCATAATATTTCTCTAACTACTATAAATAGCGTCAGCCTAACTCAACAGCGCCAAATCTGGGCGTAGCTTGGCAGCATGGCGTAAATAAACATGATGTAAGCCATTTTGGGGTAAAGGTGTGTTGAGGTGAATTAGCACTCGAATGCAGAGTTGCAAGCTACCAACAACCTGCATTTGTTGGACATCCAACAAAGGAACTTCATCCCAACCTGGACGACGACGCGCCACCGCCGCCGGAAATATTGCATCTAAATCTGGAGTAGCCGAAAAGGTGACACTGACAATTTCCGTAGGATCTAAATAATTATTTTTCTCTAAGGCATCCAATAATTCATTTACAGCCTCAGTAATTGCTTCTATTGAATTATCATTGGCTGTGGTTGCTCCCCGCAATCCCCGCACTCGCCATTGTGAAGGTTTGGCTAACAAGTTGAATTCCTGATATTGATGTTTTGAAAACGTCAGCTTATCCATGTTCGTTTAATTTAAATGAGTTTGATTCAAGCAGTGCTAAAGCTATAAAAAAGATGAACTATACCAGAATATTAGTCATGGATGAAAGTAATGCCAGTTGCTTGTGCAAATATGTCAAAAGTTGAAATTTCGTAGTTAAGATTGCACAAAAAAACAGCACATATTCGGAAATAACTTTAGATTTACACTCTAAGAGGTTGTTTGAAAAGTATTATTACTAACATAAAAATCTCGAAAACCTAACCCCCCTACCCCCCAACCCCCAACACTCACGAGGTAATGGGGGTTTCAAAGCCTCTCGACCTTTCGGGGAGAGGTTTGGAGAGGGGTTCTTAGTATACTTTTCGACTTTCCAAACATCCTCTAAATAACCTCACACAATTTAAAATTCTACTAGCTTATATCTGCAAACTATTAACGTATAGTTCTTAGCTGCTAACTATATACTCAGCTATATATTTATCTTTTATGCAGATTATTCTTGCTGTTACAATTTTTAATAAATGTTCTCTTCAGATCAAGTACTATTAGGATTTCTATGTTTAATTTTTGAAATACACTTAGGGTCGGTTTTGCCCAGCATATCCAGGTTTTGGTGGGCAAAGCCAACCATACATTACTGAAAATTCTTCACATTACATTAAAAATACAGTTGGTAATGGGTGATTAAGTTTACCTTTAATCTAATTACCACTACCAACTGTACCAACTGTATGGAGTAATTAATCGTTAACTGTTGTTTCAGAACGGATTAAATTTTAGCTTTGACTTTTTCGGGAACTGTGGCGATCGCAGGCACTTGATTAAAATTTACCATTCTCTTATGTGAACGTTTGCGCCGCAACACCCCAGCTGCACCCAAAGCACCCAAGCCTAACAGACTCAACGTAGAATTAGGTTCGGGCACTGATTTCAGCAGGGTATCATAGGTGTAGTCATAACGACTTGCAACATTCAGAGTATCTGCGGGGGTGACAATATCATCTTTATCAAACTTTGGTAGATAGTCGTAAAGATTACCTGGCCCCATATTCATAGGAATAGATTGACCTCCATCCCATGGCCACATGCGATCGTTGAGATTATGTCCATAGGGCTGACCCTCAGAAGGATAAAAATCACTACCCTCATGTCCATCGTTCTGCCATTCAGTCCAAAGACGGTCTACATTAGCATGTAGCAACCAAAATACTGGATCGTAGGGGGTGGAAACAAAAGTCATTGTGCCTAAGGGCTGGGGTATATCCGTTGGTGGAAACTCCCTGATATCCCAAATAGTTCCACCCACAGTCCCATGTACAACGTTATGGTTAGAGAATTTCAGAACTAAATTACCGTCTTTATCGACGTAGGGCCATCCTTCTATAGCAAGACGAAAATTCTCATAGTTATCGATTGCAAGTGCCCGATCTACATCTTCCTTTGGTAACGGAATATTGTTAAAAGGAGCTAGTCCCAAATATCGTAATAGCGAAGTTCCGCGAGGATCTCCTGTTGGGCCAAAATGCAAATCTGGGTTTAAAACCCATCCACTAGCTTCTGAGAAATTACCTGAAACAACAGGGCCTCCTTCGTAAACACCGTCATCATATGGAACTTGAACTATGTCTCCTTGTCCATTGGGCCCCAAAAAATTAGGGTCAAATATAGTTGACCATGCTTGAGCATCAGTCCAATCCCAGTATGGAAGTGTAATATTTGGGTTTACTGATTGCAAGGCTTTTTCAAATCTTGATATATATTCACGATGCCACGGAAAAAAGGCTGCATTGCCATGAGCTGCATCAGCCCCAACAGCCGGGCCGTGGGCATGTGGTTTGTGATCATGATCAGGATCAGAAGCGTCTACTGGAGTTCTATCCATATCCATGTACATAAACCCGTTGGGATAATTGGAATTCACTGCTGGATTTTGCATAAATCCCATTGTTCCCACATGTAATGCCACAAACTGCTCGTAAATGCTAGTTTGACTACCTTCTGGAATTGTATTCTTTAAAACATGAAGAGCATCAACAAATGCCGATTTTTCTTCTGGAGTCAGATTAACAACATTCTTTCTCACAAGAGGGTCAGCAGCCATTGCTGAAGCTGCCAACAAGTTAAGTGTAGCCACGAAACTAATGCTTAATGTGGCAACCGTAATTTTGAACAGTTTCATAAACTTCTTTCTCGTGTAGGCGGCAAAAGTTATTGTGGCACTAATAGAGCCATTGAATGTTCTATTCTGGCAGTAGTAATGAGATGAACCAAGTAGAGGATCTCCTGAATTCAAAGTGAATTTTCTTTGGAAGCACTGTTTGTTCCTCTACTTTGAAAAACGCTACGATTTGATGCAAAGCTGTACCAAGGTAGTTTCTAATCCAAAACTTGCTTGTTTTTTACACTTTTCAAAATCGTAGTTACCCCTAAAGCGCCAAACATCAAAGTGCCTAACACGGCAGAAGACTCAGGTACAGAGGTTGGAGAAAGTATAATTTCAGTAGGATTAGTCAGTCCACCTCTACCATTGGGGACTAAGGTTCTAATAAATTCTCCAGTATCAACATCGTATTCTAGAATGCCTCCAGGATTAAATGTGGCTACCAACAGAGTACCGTTTGGAGTTAAGTACATCCCAGTGGGGTTTTTCAGTCCGCCAGCATTATCAGGAATTAGAGTTCTAATATATTCCCCAGTCTGTCCGTCATACTCAATGACTGAACTCAGACTTTCTCGACCACTCAGGGTACTTCTACCCAAACTGGAAACTATAACGTTACCGTTAGGGGCTAATCTGATGTTCTCAGCAACATTTAGCCCTCCACTACCAGGAGAAACGAAGGTTCTGACAAAATCACCCGTTTGTCCGTCATACTCTAAAACGCTACCATCAGTCCAAATGGTGACTAAGAGGTTGCCGTTTGAACCAAAGCGCAGGCTCACTGGACGCTTGAGTTCTCCATCAGGGGTATTGCCTAAGGTAGCAAAGGTTCTTTTAAATACCCCCGTCGTCCCGTCGTACTCTAGTACAGTACCTGAGCTAAAGTCAGCGACTAATAGGTCGCCATTGGGAGCGTAAAGCAAGCCTGTGGGAGTTTCCAGTTCACCACCAGAGGTAAAGGTTTTGACTAACTCCCCAGTTTTGCCGTTATACTCTAGTACTTTACCAATACCAGTTTCTAATGTACCAGTGCCAGCACTACTAACCAAAAGGTTACCACTGGGAGTAAAAAGCAAGCCAGTGGGGTTAGATAGTTCACCACCAGAGGCAAAGACTCTAATAAAATCCCCCGTCTTTTCGTTGTACTCCAGGACTTGATTAGTGTAAAAGTCGCTGACCAAAAGAGCTGCTTTAGCTGGTAGAGCTGTCAGTCCACCAATGCTAAGGGCAGCCAAAGTCAGACCTGCTTTTAAAAATGTAAGAATCCGCATATCAATAGTATTGATTAATGAACTTCTACAGTGTTGATTCAATGAACTTTGAGTTCATAATTTTCAAATTTAATTTGATGAAAGCATGAGTTATATCTCCAAATCAAACTGTAAAAAAAGTTTTCTATACTCGGTTTTGCTTGCAAAACTATCATAGTAAAACTCTATCAAAAAAATTAATTTTATACACGTTTATCATGGGTATTTTTTAACCGTCTATTACCCAAAATTGCAACTCCTAATGTGCCAAACACTAAGGACGGTTCAGGAACTGAAGTTGGAGATAAGGTTAGTCCAGTCGGGTTAATTAATCCACCACTACCAGTCGGCACGAAAGCTCTGATAAATTCTCCCGTTTTGCCGTCATATTCTAAGACACTATTAGAACGAAAACTATTGACTAAAAGATTACCATTAGGACTGAATACTAAGCCGCTAGGGCCGTCCAATCCACCTTCACCAGCAGAGACAAAACTGTTAATAAATTCTCCTGTGGTTGCATTGTACTCTAGAATTTCATCTGTCAGAACACTGCTAACCAAGAGGTTGCCATTGCTGCCAAAACCTAAGCCCTCAGCTGCACTCAAGCCACCACTACCAGAGGAAACTAAAGTTCTGATAAATGCTCCCGTTGTGCCGTCATACTCTAGGACACTACTGTTAGCTGAACTACTCACTAAAAGATTGCCGTTTAAGCCAAACTTTAAATAAACAGGAGTACTCAAACCACCACTACCAGAAAAGACAAAGGCTCTAATAAATTCTCCGGTTGTGCCGTCATATTCTAAGATGCTATCGGTACCGAAGCTACTGACCAAAAGATTGCCGTTAGGAGCAAAAATCAAGCTAGTAGGGTTAGTCAGCCCACCACCTACAGCAAAGTTTCTAATAAATTCACCGGTTTGTCCGTCATACTCTAAAACACTATTACTACCAAAACTGGTAACTAAGAGGTTGCCATTGGGACTAAAAACTAAACCTCCAGAACCACTTAACCCACCACTACCAGATGCAACGAAGGGTTTAATAAATTCACCAGTTGTTTCGTTGTATTCTAAAACACTATTATTGCTAAAACTGCTCACCAAAAGAGATGCTTGGGCAGCTGGTAGGGCAGTCAATTCTCCTAAAGCCAGAGCTGCTAAGACAAGACTAACTTGACCAAAAGCGCGAATCCACCACATAAGTAATATATTTTTGATTCACCTGACGTTGATATTTTTACCAGCTACAGCTGTTTTCGTAGGTATGAAGTAGAAAAACTACAGGTTTTGAGGGAGTCTTGCAGGAGGCAAGAGTTAAAAACTTTTCATATCTGATGAATAAGTTTTGCGTTTTTTACCTTATTAAAAAGCAAATTGCTGTATGTATGCTGCATGTAATTACTAAGTTGCGTGTATATTATATAGCGATCGCATCTGCTTTGTAAAACTGAGAGTTGAGTAGTTAAAAAAACGCAAAAATATTGATGACATGCATAAAATTACGATCGCTATCACTTTATTTAATGAAATTTTTAGATACTAGTTAATAATCTTGTCATAATCCTGAGCAATTCTATCTAATACTGAGTCAACCTGCGGTTGCCAACCAAGCATTTCCCTAGCTTTATTTCCAGAAACTTGTATATTCATCCACAGTGCATCTGCAAATGGCCCCAGAACTTGGCGTGCTTCCTGCTGCGACCAATCGACAATCTTGCCATTGGTTTTGGCGGCATGGCTGATAGCCTCGATGAGTGTTCTAATAGATACAGACTCAGTTGCACCATTCAAGATTGTGCCTGCTGGTGCTTTTTCCAGCGCACAGACGTACAAAGCTGCTAGATCATCCACATGAATTATTGACCAGAAGTTTTTACCCGTTCCTGGACACCGGGCCATTCCATCTTGCCGAGCAGAATCTATTTGCCTAGCAATAAAACCACGGCCCTGTCCGTAAACTAAACCCGGACGTATAACTATGCTGCGGATGTTGCGGTTAGTAGCATCTAATACAGTTTGCTCAATGGGAACGCGCCAAGTCAAAAAGTCTGGAGGGTTGATGGGTGTATTTTCATCAACTATTTTGTTGCCAGTATCACCATAAAGCATCATACCACTGGTATATATAAATGTTTTGCCAGAGCTATCTATTGCGTCCAAGATAGTGGTAACGGCATTTTTTTCAGCTTCAATCATCTGCGCTCCTGGAGTCCAAGCTGCATGAATCGCCGCTTCGGCTTGTTTGGCTCCCTGTGCAATGCTTTGGAGATCATTCAAGTCACCCGGATGTGGCTCAATGCCTTGGTTTTTCAGCTTCGTAGCAGCTTCTAATGAACGAGCTAAACCAATCACGCTATGTCCTTGAGCAATCAGCCTCTGTGCGATCGCACTACCAATATTGCCCGTTGCTCCAGTCAAAAATACTTTCATAAATTATCCTTTTGATTTAGTTTTCTTACTACAGCTATTCCTGATATTAAAGCTACTTGGTTAATCTCCTTAAATAGCAATGGGTCGTTATCAAACGACCCAATTACGAATTTATTTACTCAAAACAGGGATTTTCTTGTCAAGCAAATTGATGCTGAGTGGGGGAGCGGGAGCAGGCCCAAGTGCAACTTTACCCCAACGCATAAGAGTAGCACCAGCGGTACCAGTTGCGCCAAATGTATAGAGTAAAACTAAGTCATTTTCCCGAATTTTACCCAACTGGGCTGCATGGTACAGATTGGCTAGAGGTGATACTGGCCCAATGTTTGCATATACAGGTGTAAGGCTGATTGTGCGTTGTGGGTCAATGCCTAAAGCCTGGATGTAGACACTAGAGTACCAAGCAATGGGGGTGTTGAAGATAAAAAAGTCTATTTGATCTAGGGTGACATCAGCGCTTGCAAGGACATCTCGACAGCAGGTTTGCACAAATTTGACAAAGGAATCCCGAAACATTTTATTAGCACCCTTGCTGCCTCGTATTAACATACGTGATTTCCCCCTGGAATCTGTTGTATATTCACACACGAAGGCACCACAGGTCTCGGCAGTATGGATAATCTGAGTGCGGATGACTCCTTGATTTGCTTCCAGAGGGCCTACCACGAAGGCTCCAGCACCATCGCCTGCTAAAAATGACAAGGTATCATTATCATCAGAAAAACGAGAGAAGGTATTTGAGATCACTACCAGCACGTTACGGTATTCTCCGGCTCGCACTAGGGCACAGGCTGTCTGAAGAGCAGTTGGGGCACTGGTGCAAGTTGACTCCAGATTCCATGCAGCACCACGTAACCCTAATCTACCAGCAAGCCAAGGGGCATTACCAGGTACGATTTCTTCGGGAAACATAGAGGTGACAATCATCAGATCGATATCAAGAGCACACAGACCAGCAGCTTCTATGGCATCACAGGCTGCACGATACTCTAGTGTGAGTGAGGACTCTCCTGGGCCTAGCACACGCCGCTCAACACTTCCACGAAAGGGATCAGAAAGATAAGGTGTCATTTCTTGCCCCCACAGGTCTATTTCCTGACTGTTTGAGGAGGATTCAGATGAAAAAACTTTTGCTGCACTTTTTTGCTCTGATTGGGCAATCAATTCAGGATGGTTTTGTCTGTAATAATCATTTGTACGAATGATGCTAGGAAAACTGACGGCGAGTGAACGAATACCTACTGGTTGACGCATGATAGTAAATCTCCTGTAAATTTTGTTGTTTAGTTTTTGTACTATTAGTTTGCTTGTGCTATTAAGCTATCAATCCGGCTGCCGATGGGGGCTGGACGAGTGGGGTCAATTTCTACATCAACTACAAAGGGAACAGTTGAAGCGATCGCTTTTTCTAAAGCAGCTTCGACATCTAATTCACTCGTGACACGAATACCATCAGCACCCATACCACGGGCAATCATCACAAAATCTGTGCTGGGGAACTGTGCATCTACACAGTGGTATCCTTCCATGTTCATTCCTTGGTCGCACATATTGTAACGCCCATCATTAAGTACAATCCAGATTGCGGGAATTTTGTGCTTGACAGCTGTGCTAATCTCGCTGTTCATCAGCATGGCTCCATCACCAAGAATAGCTACAGCTTTGCGATTTCGTGCCAATGTTGCACCCAAAACACCAGTGCCAGCATGTCCCATTGAGCCAAATCCAGTACTCACCCGATAACGCCCTGGTGTGGCAAATCGCAACATGTGGGTTCCCCAAGCAAAGGAGTTACCAGCCTCGGTAATTACTATAGCATCGCTACCTTCAACAATTACTTTTTGAATTGTATTCAGTAATACTTCTGGACGCACTATATCTTCATAGCTGGGCTGGATGACTTTTTGTTCAGGAAGGGGCAAGGGTAAAACAGGTGATGAACTGGAAGTTTCGGGAAAATATCTCAGCAATGCCTTGACAAAGGCGCCGACATCAGACTGAACAGCAAAGGTTTCCACCGATGGATAGGCTGTTCCCGGTACTTCTGGGTCGATGTCTACATGCACAAATCCGCGTGGGGGAACCATTACCGGACTCCAGAAGGAAGTGAATTCACTCAAGCGGGTTCCCAAAACCAGTACACGCAGAGGTTGTTGTTCTTGCATGTATTGCAGGACTGAGCGATGTCCGCCAAAACCTGTAACGCCGATATATTGTGGATGATCTTCGGGAAATATGCCCTTACCACGAGCTGATGTCATGACTGCGGCTCCGGTTCTCTCTGCAAGTTGCCGGATTTCTGCTGCTGCACCCCTCGCACCGAAACCAACCCAAATGGCAAATGGCCCTTCAGAAAGTAATTGTACAGATTTGCAGATGGCATCTTCCCCAGCAGTTGCCAGAGTTTTGGAGAAGTTGACGCGGGGCATTGGCACATTCACTGGGCTGGTCTGAACCGCGCGGGGTACACTAATATGAGCGACAAAACCACCTGGTTGTCCTAGACCCAATGCCAATCTGCGAGCTACTTCTGGCAGTTCTTCGCTGCACTCTAGGGTGGTGGCATAGTGGAACAGACTACCTGAAGTCAAAATGCCTGTATTCGCCATTGTATAGGAGCTAGTTTCTTGGAAAGCCCAACGTCCGCGTTGCGGTGCTGAGGTAGAAGGTGACAGGAAAATTACCTTTGCCCCTTCCCAACGAGCAGCAAACAAGCCAGTCAAGATATTGGTAATGCCGGGGCCTGTGGTACTAAAAACTACAACTGGTTGCCCACTAGCAAAGTATGACTCGATGGCGGCGAAGGCTGCACCTGCTTCGTGACGAAATTGCATCACTTGGATGGAACTTTCTTCTAGGCTAGCTACCAAGGGGGTAATGCCACCACCAAACAAACCAAAAGCATGGCGTACTCCTAAATTTTCCAGTGCTTGGACTAAAGCTGTTGCAACTGTGAGATTATCTTTTTGTTGGTGAAGTTGCTCATGGGGCGATCGCACTGAGGCAATAGCTGAGTTTCCTAAATTCAATTGAATACCTGTATTCTTAAGCAACTGTTGATGAGGATTTGTTGATTTGGTAATAAATTCGTTATTCATAACTTTCAATTTGATTTCCTACAATAATCGAAGTAATAAGTATTCCAAGATGTTTGGTTTTAGCTCACAACTGTAGCTAAGTGAGTTTTTGATTCCTGGCGTAAAACTCTTCTCAAAACTTTGCCAGTGGGATTTTTTGGCAGGGCATCTACAAAGTTAATTACATGAGGTACTTTGTAGGCTGCCATCTTTTCATAACAGAAATCAATGATTTGCTGTGCTGTGACATTGTTTCCAGGTTTTAGTACAATGTTAGTCTTGACTATCTCACCTTTGACTGGATCAGGTACACCATATACAGCAACTTCGGCAACGGCTGGATGTTGATAAATGATGTTTTCAACTTCAGTAGGATAAACTTTAAATCCCGACAAGTTGATCATGTCTTTTATTCGGTCAACGATGTAGAAATATCCGTCTTCATCCATGCGCCCAATATCACCAGTATGGAACCAACCATTTTTAATCACTTCCGCAGTTTCAAAGGGGCGATTCCAATAACCAAGCATGACATTTGGCCCCCGAACTAGGATTTCACCTAATTCACCTGGTTGTACTTGATGACCGTAATTATCAACAATTTGGATTTCTACATTGTCAATTGGTGTACCAATTGATCCGAGTTTATATTGCAAATCATTGTTATAAGTAGCAAATGGAGAAGTTTCAGTTAACCCGTAACCTTCATGGATAAAAATTCCATATTTATCATGCCATTTTTGAGCAATTTCAACGGGCATGGGTGCGGCTGCTGAAAAGAAATAACGTACATTTTTGAATGTATTTTCAGGAATTTCAGTATTCAAGATTTTGATGAATACTGTAGGCACACCAAAGAACATTGTAACTTGTTTTTCAGTGATGGTTTGCAGAACTTTCTCTAAATCGAAACGACGTTGCAGAACTATTGTTGCACAGGCACTAAAACCAGTGTTTAAAATAGCATTTTGACCAAAGCAATGGAATAGTGGCAAATACAACAGCAAGCGATCGCTACTACTAATGCGATAACAACGATTTGCTACGTAGCTGTTAGCAATCACATTGCCATGAGCCAGAGTTGCTCCTTTGGGGAAGCCTGTTGTACCTGAAGTATAGAGGATACAAGCTGGCGCATAGCGATCCATTTCGACTGCTGGTGCTTCAGGTGAAGCATTTACCATCAGTTGTGCTAAGGTAATTCCTTTATGAGCTTGACCTTCTACAATTAAGATATGTTCTAATTCGGGTAAATCTGCTTCGGAAACCTGCTCACTTTGGGATTCGGTGGTGATGATGGCTTTGGCTGCACAATCGTTGAGGATGTAACTGACTTCGGCTGTTTTCAACATCACGTTGATGGAGACAGCAATCGCGCCAATTTTGAGAATACCAAGATAAGAAATTACAAACTCAGGAATATTAGGCAGAAATAAAGCTACGCGATCGCCTCTTTTAATTCCCAATCCTCTTAAACCATTTGCAACTCGTCCTGCTAATTCATCAAGCTGTTTGTAAGTAAAAGTTTTATCTTCAAAAATCAGGGCGATTTTTTCAGGAAATAAGCGATGTCCCCGCTCTACATGCTGTGCGATATTCATAATTGTAAATACTTAATTCAGTTGCAGTAAATATTGTTGACTGTGACGAAACTCTGCCCATTTGTGACGCTTTTGGCAATTGATTCGTCACTCAAACCACTCATTTTTAGCTGGCAAAAAGATTCTTAACTGCGCTGACAATTTGTCCATCAGCAGCGATATCTGCGGCAATACGAGCAATATGCAAATCCAGTCCTTGTTCGTGGTCGTTCCAGATATAAGGGCGGTCTGCTGAAGCTGGTTGTCCGACTACATCCCGTACTGCGATATATAAATCTCTTGTAGCAGGTGATAGGCAAGCACGAGCATCATAATGTTCTGCAACAGTATATGTGCGTAAATCAACTGCTTGCACGCCAAACATGAGCGCGATCGCCATATACTGTTGGAATATCTCTACTGAGCGTCGGGCTAAATTTGCAGAAGCAAAACCTTGGCTATTGATATTTTGGTTAAATTGTTCAGCATGGGTAGGATATCTGTCTGCAATGGAATTTCCATAAAAGGTCAATAGCGGCATAATCGAGTTACCAGCTATTTGCAAACCCTTTAACCCCATATTCACACTACGTCCACGGTTTCCTACTAAAGATGCTGACAGTCCATTGTTAAATTCTGGCGCTACAAGAGATGCTATTTGTACATCTAAATGTTTGGCCAACAAGCCAATGTAGTAACGCAGTTGATCCATTCCTGTACTGATGTACTGTCCCAAGAAATTACCGCCATGATAACTAGCTTGGTTTTGGGCATCAATCAGTGGGTTATCTGTTGCTGAGTTAATTTCTACTTCAATCTGTTGTTGAATCTGTTCAATACCATCAACAATAGGCCCCATATATTGAGGTAAACAGCGCAGTGAATAACGGTCTTGAATTAAATGGGTACCACGATAATCATGGGAACCATCTAACTCATCACGAATTAAGCGAGAACCTGCAAGCAAGTTGAGCATTTGAGAAGCAGTCCATTTTTGCCCTGGGTGCGGTTTGAGTTGATGAATAAATGGGTGGAAGGATTGATTTGTACCATTCAAACCCTGAATCGCTAAAGCATGGGCCCCCATCGCTAGTGCTAACAAAGTTTTGGTATCGTAAACACAGTTAGCAGCTATGGCTGTCATCACCGAAGTTCCATTCATCATTGCTAACCCTTCTTTAGCAAGTAGTTGCAATGGCTCTAAACCGAGCTTTTTCAATGCTGTTGGTGCATCCATTTCTTTACCGTTAAAGTCTACGGTATAACTTGGATCTAAACCAATCAGCGCCCCAGTAATGTAAGACAGTGGAACTAAATCACCACTTGCACCGATGGAACCAAATTCATAAACATGAGGTGTCACACCAGCATTGAGGAACTTCTCCATGCGTTGAATAAGTTCTAAGCGAATACCAGATGCACCATATAAATGTGAGTTAATCCGCAACAACATGGCGGCGCGGACATCAGCCAGTGGTAATCTCTTTCCAGCACCTGATTTCAAAAACCAAACTAAGTTGTTTTGTAGCAAAGATGCACATTCAGGAGAAATCACCACATTTGCCATACCACCAAAGCCACTAGTTACGCCATAGATTGGCTGTCCAGTTTCCACGGCATTACTAATATAGTCACGGGAAGCTTGAACACCTTGTAATACTTGCTGATTCTCGGTCAGGCTTACCAAACTACCATGACGTGCTACACTAACGACTTCATCGATTGTAAGATTTTGATCACCAACAATAACTGTCTTGTCTGGGTTTCCTAAGAAGGAAGGTGAATAGTTAGAAGTTTGATGTGTGTTTAAAGAAACTGTATTCATTGGAGGTTATTTTATGTTTAAATTGCAGCTAGTTGTAGAGATAATGGGTTGACCAATCTGATTAGATGTTGCTGTCGTTAACAGTGTTTGCTCACATGCTCTTAAGTCTGAATTTGTGATTGATTTTGGGTTTTACACAGCCATCAAGTAGTTCTTTGTTCTGGATAAATTTGCTGTTTGAACCCACATATATCAATCAACCCGTTTACCAAGTTTTATGCAGAGATTCTGAAAATTTTCTTTTTTTACATTTTCAGGGAACTAGAAACGGGTAGTACTACGGACACGATGTAGAAAGCTGAATATGCAACTCATGCAGAAATTACTTTTTTAGTTTGCTGACTCAAAGGAGCCAGCAACGCCATACATTCAAACCCGTGCGGTAACTCGTGTTGCTAACGCTGCTGAGGTGTAGGTAGTACTGGGTTTAGCCCAACGACCGAAGAACTTACCCAAAGCACCCAACTCCAGCATTAATTCCTCAAAAGCAGGCAGTGTCAATGATTGTGGCCCATCTGAAAGAGCTTTAGCAGGGTCGGGATGAACTTCAATCATCAACGAATCAGTACCAGATGCGATCGCTGCCATGGCCATGGGTTGCACAAACTCAGATTTACCAGTAGCATGGCTGGGATCAATCATAATCGGCAAGTGAGTCAGAGTCCGTAACACTGGAATTGCAGAGATATCTAAGGTATTACGTGTATACTGTTTGTCAAAGGTGCGAATACCCCGCTCGCACAAAATCACATTGGGATTACCTGCGGCAAGAATATATTCAGCAGACATCAACCAATCTTCAATGGTTGCAGCCAAACCACGCTTGAGCAGCACAGGCTTACCAGTCGCACCAACTTTCTTCAACAAGGAGAAGTTCTGCATATTCCTAGCACCGACTTGGATAACATCGGCAACACTAGCCACTAAATCCAACTCCGCAGCATCCATGACTTCTGTAATAATGCCTAAACCTGTAGCTTCACGGGCTTTCGCTAACAATTCTAGAGCGCTTTCACCATGACCTTGGAAAGCATAAGGAGAAGTCCGGGGTTTGTATGCTCCACCGCGGAGAAACTGTGCGCCTGTGGCTTTGACGACCTGGGCTGTTTCCACAATCATTTGTTCGTTTTCTACAGAACAAGGCCCAGCCACCACAACTATGGGATGGTTTTGACCAAAGGTAACAGCACCGTTAGGTGTGGGGACAACAACTTCACTGTGTTCACCATTACGATATTCCAAAGAAACGCGCTTAAATGGCTTTTTAATACGCACAACTTGCTCAATAAACGGGCTGATATTTTGAATTTGTCTAGTGTCAATTTCGGCAGTATCACCGATGACACCAATGACTGCTTTGTGCTGACCAAGACTTACTTCTGGGGTGATTCCATAACGGCTAATTTCCAATGTGATGCGTTCAATTTCTACTACTGGTGTGCCGGCTTTAATGACAATAATCATTGGTCTGTTTCCTGTTTAAATCTTCTCTGTAATCTTTAGGTATGGGTTGTTAATTTCAAGGATGTTGTTCATTGAACCCACAAATAATCATCAGGCTCGTTTTCGGGTTTTACGCAAAAAATGCTAACCTTTACATTTCTTTACAATTAGTCGATAACATCACTTTTTATATATCAGTAATCAAGCTTTAACCTTGATTAATCAAGGTCGAAGCTGGAAAACAGGTCATAGCCTGAAGTTTGCTTTTGATGATTAAGTTTTTGCTATACTAGTCTGTTTTAAACTGATTCTGCTAAAAAGCGCTGAAAAATAAAAAGATGAGTTGAAGTGAGATTTATTGAATTGTGGAAAGGGAAGAAGTAGCTTTTTGCTCTTTCACGTTTATTTCTCACCCTTTGACTGTTTCCTAGACCATCAGGAAAATAAAGAGGGCTTATCCCAAAAATATTGTCATTAGCCGCATCAACGCTTTTTTTAGACTTTATGCGTCGCAAAATTTTCTATGTTTTAATCGTGCTGTTTTCGTTGAGTATTATTACTCTATGGTGGCCCATAAATGATTCTGAATGTAATTCAGAGGCTTTTCTCAAATCAAAAATCAAAAAATTTCAAGTACAGGCTACTAAAGTTGTTGTGCAACCGTGGCGTGGTGAACACCAAGTCTATGGAATTTTTGTAGTTCCCAACGAATACAAGCAAGCACCGTTTTTTATATTAACAGTTAAAGGCGCTGGCAGTGAATGTTCAAGACCATCTGGCTACAGGCAAAACTTTGATGACGTTTTTGCTGAGACAGGAACTCATTTAGTGAGGAACTACATTAGAACTCGCATCGCCTGGCGGCTGATTCTCCAAGGATTATACTTCCAACTCAACGATAAACAGAACTGGACACTGACTTTTCGTGAGCCTATGGGGAGATAGGGGGATGGGGAGATAGGGGGATGAGGGGGATGAGGGGATGAGGGGGATGAGGGGGATGGGGAGGATAATTCTTCACTCCAAACTCCTAACTCCTAACTCCAAACTCCTAACTCCTAACTCCTAACTCCTAACTCCTAACTCCTAACTCCTAACTCCTAACTCCTAACTCCTAACTCCTAACTCTTGTATCAAGTTGGTGGTTGAGTTGCCAAATTATCATTCTTTGATAACAAGGCGTTGGTTGTATTGACTACAACCTGTGCTGCTCCTGTGAAGAACGATCGCTCTATATTCGCAGGCACATCACTGGGTTGATGGTAATGTGGAGTACGCAAATTTGCGGTATCCGTAACCAAGACTGCACCGACTCCTTGATACCAAAATGGCGCATGGTCGCTGCGTAAGGTATCGGGTGTCAACAAACCTTTGAGAGGAATAGGCAGTGTCAGGACAGAGGGCAGATTCAATCCCTCCTGATTTTGGGTCTTTTCGTTTTGAAAGGCATTGAGCAGAGGTAAGTGTTCTGTATCACCAATGGCGGCTAGAAAGTCTCCTTTGTCGCTTGGTGGGGGAACGGGCAATCCTGGAGGATATTTTTGACATCCGGCAGTGTAGCAAGCATAACCCACCATATCCATAACTATGACACCACGTAAGTTTTGTAAGTGTTCTGCCTTAGTGGCAAAAGCTTTACTACCCAAAAGTCCTGCTTCCTCTTTGTCAAAAAAAGCTAACTGTAATGTCCGTGGTGTTGGATTTGCACCGAGAAGCCGAGCAGCTTCTAGTAGAACCGCAATACCAGTTGCATTGTCATCAGCACCAGGGGAGTAGCCAACAGTGTCATAATGTGCAGCTAAGAGAATTGCTCCTGCTTTTTTATCAGTTCCCTGTCGTTGTGCAAAGACATTAACACCCTCGGCAAACTTTTCTAGTTGGGGCTTCCAGCCGAATTTTCTGAGTTCTGTCGTGATGTAAGTGCGAGTACGCGATCGCTCGCTTGGTGTGAAACGCTGAAAATTCAAATTTTGGATGTGGGCTAATAGCCGAAGCGCAGAGACTGGTGGAGTACTCTTCACTTGCAAAGGCTGTGGTTGGGGTGTATTCACCGGAATGCGCTCAACAATAGCTGGTGAAGGACGCTGTTCAAACAACTCATTGAGTGCAGCACTTCTACTACCCACCACGACAGCTGCCACCAGACCCAACACAACCAGCCAAATCCATTTTTTCATGTAAACTTATCCTTGGATTTCAGACTTAGGGTAACGCGATCGCCAAGTTTGACAACCTGTCTTTTGACAGCGATCGCAACTTCACTTACAGTTCCGCACTAGGTGAGTACTGAGTGCTGAGGCGCAAAGTTACAGGAGGCGCGGAGTTAGAAGTTAGGAGGCGTGGAGTTAGAAGTTAAGAGGCGCGGAGTTAGGAGTGAAAAACTATCCTCCCCATCTCCCCCATCTCCCCCATCTCCCCCATCTCCCCCATCTCCCCCATCTCCCCCATCTCCTCCATCTCCCTCATCTCCCTCAGCTCCCCCAGCTCCCCTACCCTCTGACTCAGGACTTTATTTATGCTAGATTTGTTGCTAATCACAATCCTGGGGTTCCTGGGCAGTTTTGGTCATTGCTTTGGCATGTGTGGCCCCCTCACAGTGGCGTTTTCCCTGTCTCATCAGAAAACGACTCCAGAAAAAGCTTCGTCGGGACGAATATTAACCTTAAACAAGCCGTCCACTTGGCTACAGCAATTAAAATTTCATTTGCTGCTGAATCTAGGACGGATGTTAAGCTACGCTGTGGTTGGTGCTGGCATAGGGGCGTTGGGTTCAGTATTGTTAGAGGGTGGACAGTTAGCAGGTATTGGTAGTGACTTCCGCCGCGTCATGGCAATTGTTACTGGGGTGATGCTGATCTGGTTTGGCTTAGGACAAGTCACACCTGGTTTACTACCTCGGCTTCCCATATTACACCCCCTCCTCAAAGGCAGTTTACATGATCGCCTCAGTGGGGGAATGGTCAAGCTTTCCTTACAAAACAGCTGGTGGACGCCCATGCTTTTGGGGATGACTTGGGGTTTGATGCCTTGCGGTTTCTTGTATGCTGCTCAAATTAAAGCGGCTGAAACTGGCAATTTATGGATGGGTACGGCAACCATGTTGGCTTTTGGCTTGGGAACTTTACCCACCATGCTAGGTGTAGGCGTCTCCACCTCTTTGATCAGTAAAGACAGGCGCAGTCAATTGTTTCGTTTAGGCGGTTGGGTTACTCTGATCATTGGTGCCCTTACACTGCTGCGGACTGGTGACACAGGAGTAGATTACACCGGACACACAGCATTGATTTGTTTGATATTGGCATTAATTGCCCGTCCTGTTAGCAGCTTGTGGCCTTCACTTTTGCGTTACCGCCGTGCTTTGGGAGTGGGAGCTTTTGTGCTTGCTGTGGCTCACACTGTCCACATGATCCAACACTCACTGCAATGGAATTTTGCCGCCTTCTTTTTCTTGCGCCCAGAGTTTCAGTGGGGTATGGCTGCGGGTGCTGTAGCATTAATATTAATGACCCCCGCTGCTTTCACAAGTTTGGAATCTTTGCAAAAATCGTTGGGCAAGCGCTGGCGACAGATTCATTTATTGAGTGTGCCAGCAATGCTATTGAGTGCCATTCATGCTGTGTTGATTGGTTCCCATTACCTGGGTTCTTCGCAATCAACTTGGGGGAATAAATTAGCAATAGTGGTGATGGGAATTGTCACCCTTGGCGTGTTGCTAGTGCGTTCGCGCTTGTTTTGGTCAAAGTTAGCTCTAGAAAAGTTATATGTCCCCCCCACAAAATCACGGTAAACCGTGGTTGTTCCCTAGCTCAACCTCGGAACACCCAACGAGTCAAAAACCAAGACCTTACCCGCTCAACGGTATTTGTCGGCAGAGTCAAGGAAGGATAAAGCATTTATTATTTTTGAGTAGCCTAGTTCTCGCAATAGCTAGTATTTACCCTACTTCTGCCCATGAAATAAAAGTAGCAGCAGATGTTGGTGCCACTCTTCACATCGAACCCAATGATAATCCCCGTGCTGGAGAAAGCACTCAAGCCTGGTTCGCCCTTACCCGCAAAGGTGGAAAACAGATTCCCCTCTCACAGTGTGATTGTCAGTTGTTGGTCTATGCCCAACCCCATACACCAAAAGAGCCAGCACTGCTAGAGCCATCCTTAAAGCCTGTGGTGGCTGAGCGATATCAAGGTATTCCAGGTGCGGATATTATCTTCCCCAAGCCAGGAATATATCAGCTACAGCTGAGTGGCAAACCAGCACCTGGGGCAAATTTTAAACCGTTTACATTCAAGTTTGAAGTCGTCGTAGCAGCGGGAGCAGCAGGTAACACACAAAACTTACAAGATGTCAATAACACACCAACACAGGGAACCAATACAGGCTTGGGTCTGACTGTGACAGTGCTGGCAAGTCTTCTGGGCATAGGCATTGTAGTTTTTCTGGTACAAACGGTGAGGAAAGGTAGAGAGTGAGAGTTGAGAGTTATGAGTTATGAGTTATGAGTTACGTCTAATGGGAATTAAGTCTTAAAATAATTCGTAATTGATAATTCGTAATTCGTAATTGAATTAGTTTGGGTCTAAATCCCCAACTAATTCAAGACCGCTAATTTTCACGCATATTTAGCTCTTGACTCAAACCCTTTTAATTACGAATTACAAATTAAGAATTAGTAATTATGTTGAAACCCTTGTAATTTCCTAGTAGTCCCAAAACAATGATTTTGGGTCAATCTCTAACGGTTCCCACATAGGTCAGGTACAGAAAAAAAATAATCACAGATGAAGGTTGATCCTAGTAGGGTAGCACAGCTGTGCTACCCTACTCAGGTGTTGGGTGTCTTAGTTTATGCAGTTGTGTTTTTGTATCCAGGATTACTTGATTTTACAGTAGTAACTTTTGAATACTGGGTACGTAAATAAATACACGCTTGCGCCATGAAGAAATATAAATTTTTCAACTTTCTTCTGCCTTTTGTGGGTGTAGTTTCACTTATACTCCTGCTGCACTGGCAAAAAGCACCTGCACAATCTTCAAGTATTCACTTAACAATGGGGAACCCCAGTGGGGCTGTCACAAGCACTTCATACCCCAACAATTATCTGATGAGCAAATCTCAGTATGCACTGTCATACAACAATACTACAAGAATCCCCAATTGGGTAAGTTGGCAACTGAATAATAACTGGCTAGGCAGCGCTCCACGTCAAGATGATTTTCGTGCTGATACATCCCTCCCTAGCAGTTGGTATCGGGTTCAAGGAACTGATTACCAAGGTAGTGGATTTGATAGGGGACATATGACTCCTTCAGCAGACAGAACAAACACAGTTACGAATAACTCTGCAACCTTCTTGATGACAAATATGATTCCCCAAGCTCCTGATAACAATCAAGGGCCGTGGGCTAACCTGGAAACCTATTGCCGAGACTTAGTTGTTAATCAAGGGAAAGAACTTTATATCATTTCGGGTGGATATGGTAGTGGGGGCACTGGCTCGAATGGAACGAGATACACAATTGCTAATGGCAATATTCAAGTCCCGGCAAGAACTTGGAAAGTTATTGTTGTATTAGATACACCAGGTTCTGGGGCAAGTGGTGTGACCACTAACACGCGGGTTATTGCTGTTGACATGCCTAACTCACAAGGAATTAGAAGTGACAACTGGAGAACATATAGAGTTTCTGTTGATAGCATTGAATCTAATACAGGTTACAACTTCCTTTCCAATGTCTCTACTTCTATTCAAAGTGTAATTGAGGCCAGAATTGATAATCTGTAAGCTGATGTGTGTCCAAATTGGAAATTATCTGGTTAATATTGTCATTTGTCATTTGTCATTTGTAAATACTTTTGACTAATGACCAGTGACAAAGAACTAATTCAATGGGTTTTAGCTCAATACGGTTCAGTTAAGCATTTCTCCCTTCTCTCTGTGTCACGGACACTTTCCAAGGGCGGGGGGGAACCCCCGCACGGAAGTGTCCTCCTCTGCGCCTGGTGCGGTACCCTTCGGGAAGCCGCTAGCCTGCGGCAACGCTTCGCGAACGCGTCTACGTTAAAAAAATTGACTTTGATAAAAAATTTTAGCCTTAACTGAACCGTATTGGGTTTTAGCTGAATTTAAATATAAATTACAAGCCTATTTAACCTGGCGGATAGGCTTGTAATTTATCAGGACTTACGCAACTGGCACACATATTTTCTGGGATGGCAGTAAACAGTCAACAGTCCATGGTCAAAAATTAAGCTTTCTTGGACTATTGACTATTGACTTTTGACGACCCACATGAAAAAAATATGACAATGCGCGTAAGTCCTATTTATATTGATTTCCCAGTTGACTAATAGCTAGGTTTCCACAACTTTTGTTGACAGTCCTACTAAGTCACCGGATTGGGTTTTGCCAACAATATAGACATCAATGTTGATAGTGCCCACACGATAAACCTGAATATCGCTAAGGTTAGCTTTGAGGGTTTCTACAAGTGCCCTAAATTGTTTAACAGTTTCTTTCTGGTTTTGATCATGCCAATCTTTTTCCTGGGCACTATTACGAAAGAAATAATCTAGGTCAACTTTCTCGACTGGCACATCTTGGGAATGATCTGTTAGTTGGAGAAGTTTTTGATCTGTGAGGGCTGCTTGAGCTTGAGCAGACCATAAAAAAACTTCAAAGGGATAATCAGACTCACTCATGAAAAGCAAGCCATCGGATGCTTGCTTTAATTTTTCAGTAATCTCGTTAGTCATTTGGGCTAGTCCTCTTTAGCACGAGCGCACTTTTATTTATGCCGCTGTTGATGCCATTGCCATGCGTGAGTCACAATATCTTTGATGGATGGGTACTGAGGTTGCCAGCCTAAGATTTTTCTGGCTTTTTCTCCACTGCCGATGAGACTTGGTGGATCTCCAGCGCGGCGATCGCACTCTTGTATTGGTATGCTAAGTCCAGTCACTTCTTCGGCAGCTTTTATTACTTCTTTGACGGAGAAGCCACTGCCATTGCCCAGGTTGAAAACTTCACTCTCACCGCCTTTTAATAAATATTCCAATCCCAAAACATGGGCATCTGCTAAGTCGCTAACATGAATATAATCACGAATACAAGTACCATCGGGTGTGGGGTAATCTGTGCCAAAAATGGAGATAGATTCCCGTTTGCCTAAAGCTGTCAACAGCACTAGGGGAATTAAATGGGTTTCTGGGTTGTGATCTTCACCTAATAATCCGTTGGGATGAGCGCCAGCAGCATTAAAGTAGCGAAAACGCACCGATTTAAAACCATAAGCCACATCAAAGTCGGAGAGAATCCGCTCCACCATCAGCTTAGTAGCACCATAGGGGTTGATGGGGTTTTGGGGATGGTTTTCTGGAATAGGTATAACTTCTGGTACTCCATAGGTGGCACAAGTGGAAGAAAAGACAAATTTCTTAACAGATGCAGCCAACATCGCTTCTAATAGTGTTAAAGTCCCAACGACGTTATTACGGTAGTATTTAGCAGGGTCTGTTACCGATTCTCCTACGTAGGCATAGGCAGAAAAGTGCATGACTGCGGCAATATTACGGGTTTGAAATAAATCATCCAGCAAGGCGCGATCGCCTGTATCGCCAATGACAAGTTCTACCTGTAGCACCTTTTCTACCAAGTCCTGATGACCGTAGACCAGATTATCGAGGATTAACACGTCATAATCGGCTTGCTTAAGAGCAAGTACTGTATGGGAACCAATATATCCTGCTCCCCCTGTGACTAAAATGCTGGGCTTTCCAGGCGACATAGTTTTTCCTTAAACTTGACAACTACTCAATTAATTTAGTTTACTGGTGCCACATTACTCAGCCAAAAAATTACAAATAATAGACGCAGAGTGAAAAAATTGCACTAAAATCACTACGACGGTAGTCTTTTGGTGTGAGGTTTGAGGTCTTTTATGTCAGGTAACATTGCGATTACTAAAATAAACCTACTGCCCAACACCTTTAGGCTAACGGCAGCAGAAAATTTGAGAGTTTATCTATGTTTCTATTGCTAAGCCGAGTACTGGTGTGGTTACTGATTGGCACTATCGTCTACTCTCTGTTCCAAAGATTTTATCCCAGTGGAACATTTGTAGGACGACTAGTGTTAGGCCTTGTGTTGGTTGTCATAGCTTTATCGTTTGTGAACCCCAGTGAACCAGCTGTGGCGTCTTTGTGGAGGTTGATATCGTTCCCACTCAAGCCTTTGGGAGCGTCGGTTTTAATGTTAATATTTGCTGCTCAGAGAATAAAAGGAGGTGGAATAGACAAGCCAGGAGGATATTTAGTGGGTTGGGCGCTGACAATTTTGTTGTTGGCAAGTACACCAGCGATCGCTTACTTTTTAGTCAGGGCACCAATCGCAACGGTGGGTGATACCCAGCTAGCAAATGGGCAAATTGTCCAGAATTATCAGCTAGCCTCATCGTCATTCAACGCGGCTCAATCTGGGACGCTTTTGGCATTGGGGCAAAACACACAATCAGCTAATATTTCAGATGTAGCATTCAACTCACTGGATATCAAAATCCCTCCTTACCTGTTGCAAAATCCCCAAGATATTAGAACGCGAGGATTGCGGATTGAAGACTTTGTACCCAGTGCAGCAACGCTGCAACTCACAACCCAAGTCTGGGAAAGTTACCTCAATCAGGTTTACGTTTTCTTGCGTGGTCGCCAGACATAAGGCTAAACAAATAACCTTAAACCAGTAAACAGTGAACAGTAAACAGCTAAAAATAAAAACTCCACGTCTGGAGTTTTGTCAGTGGTCAGTGGTCAGTAGTCAGTAGTCAGTGGAAAATCACAACTAACAACTAACTACTGACAACTGACTACTAACCCTTTGGGTGACGCTCCTGCGTCGAAGATCGCTCTTGAGATCGTCAGTTGCTCATGGGGAGCCACTGCGTTGGACGGGTTTCCCGGCAGCCTTTGCAAGTGGCGTGGAAACCCCCAAGATCGCACTGACTCACAACTGACACGCGAAGCGCAAACTGATAACTGAATATTGGTTTAGGATCATAAAGTTGCAAAACTGCTTTAATGGCAAAATCTCGACGACTGGCTAAACTCGGTGCTTACCTGCGTCCCCATTGGCGCGAGGCGACTTTAGGCATTATTGCTTTATTGTCTGTCAATGGGCTTGGCGTTTACATCCCTTTGTTAATTCGCGCCTGTGTTGACAAACTCTCGACCAACTTTAGCTTGAATGAAGTACTGTATTACATAATACAGATCATTTTACTGAGTTCAGCAATGTTACTGATCCGTATGGCGTCGCGCATCTGGCTGTTTGGAGTGGGGCGTCAGGTAGAATTTGACCTGAAACAACGAATTTTTCAACACTTACTGCGGCTAGAGCCGTCTTATTTTGCCACGAATACTATTGGCGATTTAATTAGCAGAGCTACTAGTGATGTGGAAAATATCCGGCGGTTGTTGGGCTTTGCAGTACTCAGTTTGGCAAATACTTTGTTTGCCTACGCCCTAACATTGCCAGTGATGCTGGGAATTAGTGTGAATCTCACACTAGCCGCCTTGGGAGTTTATCCGTTGATATTATTGTTAGTAAATCTGTTCAGCAATCGCTTGCGTCAGCAACAAGCGAAGGTACAAGAGCAACTTTCCGACATCAGCGAACTCATTCAAGAGGATATTAGCGGTATTGCTCTGATTAAAATCTACGCCCAAGAAGAAAACGAGCGTCGCGCTTTCGCCCTTAAGAATCAGCAGCTATTAGCAGCCAACCTGCAACTGGCAAAAAGCCGAAATACTTTGTTTCCGTTAATTAATGGTCTAGCTAATCTCAGTTCACTGGTGGTTATCTGGCTAGGGGCGACGCAAATTTCTTCTGGAACCCTGGCGGTTGGGGATTTTTTGGCACTCCTGATTTATATAGAACGTCTGGTTTTCCCCACCGCTTTGTTAGGATTCACAATTACAGCTTACCAACGAGGTGAGGTGAGTATTGACCGCCTTGACTCTATTTTTAATGTGACACCCAAAATTCAAGATACAGCCGATGTTGTACATTTGCCTAGGGATGAAGTTAAAGGAGAATTAATAGCTAAAAATCTCAGTTACACTTATCCAAGCTCCAGTATACCAGCTTTAGAAAATGTCAACTTTACTATCGCTCCTGGGGAATTAGTGGCAATTGTCGGGGCAATTGGTTCTGGGAAAACAACTTTAGCAAATGCCATACCACGCTTATTGGATATTGAGCCAGGGCAGCTGTTTTTAGACGGGTGGGATATTACCAAGATAGCACTGGCAGACTTACGAAGTGCGATCGCCTACGTGCCACAAGATAGCTTTTTGTTCAGCACTACCATCAAAAATAATATCCGTTACGGCGACCCATTGAGAGAACAAGAAGATGTAGAATATTTTGCCAAAATAGCCCAGATTGACGCAGAAATCAATAATTTTCCGCAACGATACGAAACCATCGTTGGTGAACGTGGTATTACTCTTTCTGGCGGTCAACGGCAACGTACTGCCCTAGCTCGTGCCATGCTGGTCGATGCTCCAATATTAATTTTGGATGATGCCCTCTCTAGTGTGGATAATCAAACTGCCACACGAATTCTCAATAATCTTTCTAGTGGCAACGTTCCTAAAACAATCATTTTTATTACTCATCAACTATCTGCTGCTGCTGCTGCTGACCGGATTTTTGTTATAGATAAGGGAAAAATTGTTCAGATAGGCAATCACTTGGAACTAGTGCAACAAGAAGGTCTATATCGAACTTTGTGGAGTCAGCACCAAGTAGAAGAATTATTACATTGAACTGGGGACTGGATATTGGGTATTGGGTATTGGGAAAACTCTTACCTAGTCCCCAGTCCCTAGTCCCCAGTCCCTAGTACCCAGTCCCAATTTAAAGACAATTTAATATGCAGCAAATATAATCTGTAGATAATCCTTGAACCACTATCAATTGTGGTGTATGCTGCAATTTCTGGAAAATTTCTTTACTGAGGCTTCATTTATTCCACATGGGCATTGTTACCTTTGGCAGCCCAGTTTGGTGTGGCTAAATATCGTGTCAGATTCTGTGATTGCCCTAGTCTACTATTCCATTCCTGCTATCCTTGTTTACTTTGCCCACAAGCGAAAAGATTTCCCCTTCAAATGGATACTTGTATTGTTTGGAGCTTTTATCATTTCCTGTGGTACAACCCATATCATGGATGTATGGACGCTTTGGCATCCAACTTACTGGGTTTCGAGTTTTATCAAAGTTATTACAGCTATTGTTTCAGCGTATACAGCAGTAGCGCTATTACCCATAATTCCCCAAGCATTGGCTTTGCCGAGTCCGTCACAACTAAAAGCCGCTAATTTTCAATTGAAACTTACCCTACAAGAACTTGCAAGCACCCAAACCCAACTAATTCAAACTGAAAAAATGTCTTCTTTGGGCCAATTGGTTGCGGGTATTGCTCATGAAATTAACAATCCTATTAACTTCATTTATGGCAATACTAGTCTCGTCAATGAATATACTGAAAACTTACTAAATTTGATTGCACTTTATCAGCAAAACTACCCACTTACGGTTCCAGAAATTCAAGCTTTAAATGAGGAGATTGACCTCAATTTTATTCAAGAAGACTTACCGAAAATTTTATCTTCCATGAAAATGGGAGCTGATCGTATCCGCAATATAGTTTTATCCTTAAGGAACTTTTCACGGCTAGATGAAGCAGAAATAAAAGAAGTTGATATTCATGAAGGGATTGATAGCACTCTTGTGATTTTGCAAAATCGCTTGCAAGGTAAAAAAGATCAGCCAGAGATTCACGTTATTAAAGAGTACGGCAATTTACCTAAAGTCGAATGCTATCCTAGACAACTTAATCAAGTGTTTATGAATATTTTAACTAATGCTATTGATGCTTTGGAAGAGTCGGTAATTAATAGTCAGTGGTCAGTAGTCAGTAGTCATTTGTCAGTAGTCAGTGGAAAAACAACTGATAACGCACAACTGACAATTGACAAGCTTGTAATTAGTATTCGCACTGAGGTTGTAGACAGCAATCAAGTGATGATTCGGATTGCTGATAATGGCTGTGGTATGACAGAAGCGGTAAGGCAAAAAATTTTTGAGCCATTTTTTACCACTAAACCTGTTGGTTCAGGTACAGGTCTAGGAATGTCTATTAGCTATCAAATTATAAGCAAGCATGGTGGTCTGCTAAAGTGTATTTCAGCACCACTTCAAGGTACAGAGTTTCTCATCCAGATTCCAACTCGGTTGAAGCTTTCTTGATTTAGGAAATTGGTAACTTTTATATCAAGTTCGGCTAATTACTTACGATATAGTCGGTTTGCCTAGTAATGGGTGATGGGTGATGGGTGATGGGTAATGGGTAATGGGTAAGATGTGATGACTAATAGTAAAATCCAATTCCCAATTCCCAATTCCCAATTCCCAATTCCCAATTCCCCAGTTTTAAAGCTTCACATAACTTGATGAAATTGATGTGTAATTACTGCGTTAGTTTTTTTAGGCACTTGGGCAGTATAAAGTACCGAATAAACTAATCTGGTACTGGTATAGGTGATGCTTAAAATTGAGTTATCAGCGTCTTCTCCCATTGGGGACTTTTCTCTTTCCAAGTTACAGTTTCGCCATGTGGGAGCGATCGCTTCTCTGGTATTCATTAGCCTGCTATATTCATGGAGTGGATTACCATCTCACCATGCTATACCTAACTGTTGGGAAGGCTTTTTGTGGGGAATAGCAAATCCAGTAATTGCTTTGGATCGTTTGGCTGGTATTGTTGCTATCGGCTTACTCTCGGCTGGAATTGTTGGTGGGACTTTGGTTGCTGCTTCGTTTGTGTTGGCAAGTGTTTTGGGAATGGTAATTTATCTGTTCTGGCTCAATTTACCAGGTGCAGAAATTGCCATCGCTATTTCCAGCATGCTCTTCGGAACTATGCTAATACTGACAAATCGACCTAACTGGTTAATAGTGGCGCTGCTGGGTGCGATCGCTGGTTTGTTTCAAGGTTATAGTGATGGTCAATCCATCATGAGTGCAGGAATACTACCGTCGTTTGCCTATATTTTAGGCGTTACTGTCACTCAATACGCAGTTGCCATGAGTGCCAGAGAAATTGGTAATACAATCAGTTCTAACAACATTAATAGAATTGTACCAAGGACAATTCTCTTTGTCGGCTTCGCTTTCTGTGCTATTGGTATTGTCTTTTTGAAAAGCTCGCTCAATTAAAATAGAGCATTTTGTCCCTGAGCTAAATCTATAACAATCCAAAATCTCAAATTTCAAATGCTATAAGCTTTCGGTAATTGCTAATGGGTAACTATTAACAAGTTCATCGCATAAATAGTTACCAATTAACAATTACATACTTAGAATGCCCCGATTCGCCCAAAGATTACGTAGAGAGTTTTACCAATCAACAACAAGTCATACCACGGATACCAGTTGCGTTGATACTGCAAGTCTAAATCAACTATTTGTTCAAAGTCTTTCACTTGAGAACGACCGTTAACTTGCCATTCACCAGTTAACCCAGGTTTGACATTTAAACGTTGCCAGTGACGTGGCGTATATTTAATTACTTCATCTTTCAGAGGTGGTCGTGTTCCTACTAAACTCATTTCCCCTACAAGGACATTCCAAAATTGAGGTAGTTCGTCCAAGCTTGTGCTTCGCAAAAAGCGCCCCACCTTTGTAACGCGAAAGTCATTTTTATTTTTAAAGATGAGTCCGTTAGCTTCATTCTCTACTAAAGATTTTAACTGTTCCGCATCACTAACCATCGAGCGGAATTTCCGGATACGAAAGGTACGTCCCTGAAGTCCATATCGTTCTTGAGTAAAGAAAATTGGGCCTGGGCTGTCGAGCTTGATAGCGATCGCTATCGGTACAAATACAATAGCTAGAATTAGTAGCCCCACCAAGCCTCCAACTATATCAAGACTGCGCTTGAATTTAGACTCTACTGAGGGGTGATTAGTAAATTCTAGTTCCCAAGCTTTGTAAGTAGCACCTTGAAAGACGCCTTCTAATGATGTTTGATACATTATTCTAGCCGAATCTTGAGCGACAAGGGGAATTACTTAAGCTTTTATCCCGAATATAAACTTAGCTTCATTCAGCTTAATACGTTTTTCGGTATTTTTACTGAAACTTCATCAATATCCATGGATTTCCTCGGCTTTTGTAAATTTTATGTAAAGTAACACTGATGTATCTTTTGGTAGATGACTCAATAAAGTAGATATGTATAAAAAATACGACTATTTAGAGTTATGTTACCGATTGATTACCTACTACATAGAGTTTTTGATTATCGAGTGTTTGTTTGATTCGTAGCAATGCGGGTTTAATTTGGAACGGCAGTTGCTACACCTGTCAGATGGGGGGGAGATGCCGGCAACGCACTGCCTCCTTTTGACTTCCCCTTTGTGGGGTGTTCATATTTGACAAAGATGGCAGTGATTAGGAAAAAAACATCCTCCCAGGAGGGATTTTTCAGAAAAACGCATAAGATAGCATGTCTTGCAGAGTGAAGATAACAGTTAAGACAAGCAAATTAGCCAATATTTAAGGATAATTAGCGACATTACTTTCAGGGGTGGTAAAAACATGGTTTCAGCAGCAGTCGAAGTTAAAATTAGTCGCTTGGAATCCATTGTTGAGCAAATCGGGGAAGCCGTAATCTCTACTACTGAGACAATTGAACGTCTTGCTGAAAGATTAGAAAACCTAAGTGTGCAAGTCGAAGCACAAGGAAAGCAAGTGCAGCAGCAGGGGTATCAAATTTTTGCATTGTGTGATGCTGTGCAGAGCCTTGCAGAATCGCAAGATGACTCGCTAAAAAAACTAACTCAACTCACACAAAGTCTAGACAGGCTGACATCCTTGATTCAAGGGCAAGTTTGACAACTCCTCGACCTAAAGCTACAAAGGCGCTTAGTTATACCCTTAACTGAGTTACAGCGATGTTGCCAGAAAAACAGACATCCACATCACTGCCTGGGGTGCGATCGCGTTTGCCATATTCCCCGACATAATAAAATTCATCGCCGTCAATGCGATAGTTAACTGGCAAAGGTTTGGTACATGGTTGACAAAACACCAACTCAGGATAAGGTTCTCCTGGTTGCAGATGTGGCAGATTTACATTCCAGAAACATCCCGGTTCTAGGGGACGGTGGAGTAAGTCAGCTAAAATTTCAGCAGTCAACTTAGCAGCTAGATCCCAATCAAAATTCTGCTTGGCTTTGCGATAGTGAGAAATGGCAATTCCTGGAATACCGTGCATTGCAGCTTCACGCACAGCGGCAACAGTACCAGAAATGTAAACATCTACACCTAAGTTGCCCCCAGCATTAATACCAGACAGCACAAATTTGATATCTTGACAAATTTGTGTGATTGCAATTCTCACACAATCAGCAGGAGTACCTGCGATCGCATACTCTGTATCAGAACGCTGTTGCAGCTGAATTGGGCTAGTGGTAGTAACTTGATGCCCGCAGCCTGATTGATGGTATTTAGGAGCAGCAATAATAGCATTTCTACCATTTACAGCTTTGATTAGCGCTTGAATACCAGGCGCATCGATGCCGTCGTCGTTAGTTAAGATGAAGGTCATAAATTTGATAGTAATTGAGATCAGGAGTTAGAAGTTAAAAGTTAGGAGTTAGGAGTTAGGAGTTGGGAGTTTGGAGTTGTAGGGGCGGGTTTACCCGGCATATCTTGTTACTACTTGAATTTCGTAGCATACCCGCCCGTATTAGGAGTTAGGAGGCGCGGAAATTAAATTGCCTTCCCCAGCTTACTCTGCCCAATTCCCAATTCCCAATTTTCAAGAAAACCATAATTGAGGTGATTTTGACATGGGTTGTGTAGTATTTTTGGTGCAAGTATGTCTTAAGGAATCATTCAATGCAACAGTTCCTCCACCAATTACTTAGCATTAAAAAATACATTATTCGGTTGATGCTACCGCTGCTAATTAGCATTGTCGGTTGTTCGCTTTTGGCTACACCTGCATTAGCTACAGGTGTATATCAAATACCAAACCTTGTAGCAGGTGATACTACTTGGGTACTTGATGAGGGTGATGTTATCAGCCGTATCAATGAAGGTAAGATTAGCAGTGCCTTGGGTAATTTAGCTAAGGAAACAGGAAACGAAGTCAGATTTGTGACTGTTCGCCGTCTTGACTACGGGGAAACACCGGAAAGCTTTGCTAAAGCACTGTTTGAAAAATGGTTTCCCACAAAGGAAGCACAAGCTAATCAAACGCTGTTAGTGCTAGTGACAGTTACTAATGGTACAGAGATTATTACCGGGGATAAAGTCAAGTCTTTATTGACAGACTCGATTGCCGAAAGTGTCGCTTCCGAAACATTGGGTGCGCCTTTACGAGATGGTAATAAATATAATCAAGCATTTGTAGATGCAAGCGATCGCCTAGTAGCGGTTCTCTCTGGTCAACCCGATCCGGGCCCTCCCGAAATCGTTGACAATGTGCAAGTAGAAGGCACATTCAAGAAAGCAGAAGAAACCGACCAAGGTAACGCCACTGCTTGGGTAGTAGGACTTTTAATTGCTGCCACCATTATCCCAATGGCGACTTACTACATCTACCAAATAAATCAACCATCATCTAATGGGTGATGGGAGAGTTGGGAGTTGGGAGTTAGGAGTTAGGAGTTAGGAGTTAGGAGTTATGAATTTTTAACTTCTAACTTCCCAATTTCTACTTCTAACTTAATCTTGAACATACTCAAGCCCTGTCACCAAAGCCACCTCAGCGCGGACAAATTCTCGACCTAAATAGGCTGCATGGTCTAATTGAGTCACTGGACAGGGCTGAGTTTCTTCAAAAATTTTGACGCACAGTTCTTTTGCTGTTCTCCCGCTAAACACAGTTGTGTGTGTGCGTTCCACCTTTAAGCGCGCCGGAATTACCTTTCCTGTTTCTGGATCGACAGCCAAACCGCGATCGTCAATTACATTTGTAAAATGCTTGGCATAAATTAACCCTGCTGCCCGATCCAAGTAAATAATGAAATATCCACTTGGGTCAAGGTCAATGTGACGCCCAGAAAGTTTATCATCAATTGCTGCCAAATCTTCAACCGTCAAATTCATGGTTACTCTAAAAATTAAATTTCTTTATTGAGGGTTTTTACACTACATATCAAGTGTAATTCCTATCTCCCTGGGTATTCTTCATATCTTTAAATATTTGTGAATTCTTTTACCTATGACTCTTACGTTGTTTAGTCAAAAATTATACTTTGTATACAAATTTTTAGAAAAAAATGTTGGTGTCTATATCCTTCCAGGAAGGATAGCAACAGGTTATGGTGGCCCTGGAACCCCTGGAAGAATTTAGAAGAATCTGAAACGATGTCAATATGTTTTGTTAGAGAAGAAGGTATCCTGCTAGAGCAACGTAGAGGGTTAGAAACAATTGATTGCAATCTTCTATTTGTACTTGTTCGAGCATCTGTAGAACAAGTCGCACAAGCGTTTAGCACTTTAAGGCAAATGGATGTCTGGGTACGCAATGCTTATGATTCAGAAGTTGAAATTCACAATGAAAGTGCCTTTGTTTTTCAATTACGAGGACATCCTTGGAGCTTAATTTATAAGCTTTCTAGCTCGTCAATACGAATCTATTTAACAGAAGAAGATGCTCGCAGGATTTCAGAATTGCTAAGTACTTCTGTGATTTACTATGCAGGTAGCGATACTTGTGGCACTATTGAATACCATCTTTACAGCAATGGTATTTTACAAGAAAGACTATCTTTTGAAGAGGAATTTAAATGCGAATTTCAGTCTCAGCTTCGCCAAGTTGAAGTTAGGGAAGTTGAAAAAGATGCATACACTTTTACAATGGACTTCATGCGTGGCCAGGATGCTTATATTCCCTGTATAGTTGAAGTGGAAGATTTAAAAATAGGACAACGGACAACTTTACGTTTCGAGGGTTTGTTGCCTAATGAAGTAGAAAGAATGGATTATATAGCACAACAATAAACTCTTCAAATTAGGAGTAGTATTAAATGAAATCAACAACAAAACACCTGTTTTTTATATTTGGTGTATGTTTCGCGTTTATCATCTTTCCTGTAACTCTTTATTCTGTAGCAAAAGCTCAGGAACAGTCAGCTTGTCCTGATGGAGAAGTTATGGATTCAAATAATTTGTGTAGTTCAAATAATCAAGAACAAGAGTCAGAGTCTATGGAAAAAGCCAAAGAATTTTTCCGACGTGGGCGTGAGTTTGGTGGACAAGGGCAGTCTCAAGAAGCAATTGCTGAATATACGCGAGCAATTGAGCTTGATCCTAACTATGCTGAGGCTTATTTTTATAGAGGTAATACTCTAGCTTTAGAAGGACAACCACAAAAAGGAATTGAGGATATCCAGAAAGCTGCTACTATTTTTACTTCAAGAGGTGAATTACAAAAGGCAGAGGCAGTACAACAATACGAAGAAATTATTCGCGAAGGCATTGAAGAGGGTGAATTTTGATTTAACGTGAGTTTGATAGATTTAAAAGACCCCTCTCCAAACCTCTCCCCTGAAAGGAGAGAGGCTTCAAAACCTTAATTTTTAGTTATTTATCTTACATCTTGCACCTGCCCAATTGACCGCCAAGAAATTTATTTCTTGGCTCAAAGCCGAAGTAAGCCAAAGCTTACTAAACATAAATTTCAGTCCGTTAAAACGGACTTGAGCTATAAGCCTTGAACTTAAGTTCAAGGCGTACTCAGGATCAGGTGCAAGATCTGAATTATCCAGAATTTCAACGTGAGTTCGATGAACCTCTCCCTCCCGACCTCCCTCGCCTTTTAGGAGAGGGAGGAGTAACGAAAAAATAAGGGTTTTACTCCCCTCTCCTACAAGGAGAGGGGCTGGGGGAGAGGTCAAAACAGCATTTGTCGAACTCACGTTATCCCACAATTCGAGCAACAGTTTTGAATGCCGAACAAAAGCGATTTGTTCGGCATCTGATCATAAAAATAGCAATTATTGACCTTTAGCTTTGTTTTTGACTAAAGGGCAACTCTGCATTAATCGCATCTATTTCCTGCTGTTCGAGTTGATTGACTTCCTTGATATAAGGACGTAGGATTTGCCCTAAACGATTATTGTAAAAGCGGTGCAGACTGTGATTAGGCATAGCTGGAAAACCGCGACGTTTTTTATGGCGTCCACCTGCGCCTGGGTCAAAAAGTTGGATACCATTAGCGATCGCCCATTCAATGGGTGCATAATAGCAAGCATCAAAATGCAAGCAATCTATTTCTTGAAAACTACCCCAATATCGCCCATACAATCGATCACCCTTATATAAACAAAAAGACATACCAACAGGTTTGCGTTCATCTTGCTCATGATATGCGGCGAAAAACACAACCCGATGGCGATAATCACTATGTAGCTGTTCAAAAAACCGCTTTGTTAAGTACTTGCTACCCCACCAGCCGAACTTATCACAAGTATCAGCGTAGAACTGGTACATCAAAGAAAACATATTTTTAGAAATTTCATCACCAGTCAGCGGTTGCAGTCGTAAACCCACCTTTTCTACTGCTTTGCGTTCCCGTTTAATATTGCGGCGCTGGTTGGCGTTGAATACTGCTAAATAATCATCAAAAGTTTTAAATCCGACATTTTCCCAAATATAGCTGTGGTGCAACCAAGCTGTAAAACCTTGCCGTTCCAGCAATGGCCGCCATTCGGGATCAACATAGAGAAAATGACAGCCAGAAATGCGATTTTTGTTGCAGAAACTGTCAATTTCATGCACCAGCATCGCTGTAATTTCCTCCTCATCTTCCCCAGGAGCAACTAAAAAGCGATAGCCTTCAGCAGGGGTAAATGGAGCCATCCCCAGCAGTTTCGGATAGTATTGTACACCGATGCGATCGCTTAACTCTGCCCACTGGTGATCGAACACAAATTCACCCTGGCTATGTCCTTTGAGGTAAAGTGGGGCGGCAGCAATCAGGGTTCTGTCGCGCCACAGCGTCAAGTGATTTGGCAACCAACCAGTTTTAGCCGTAGCACTGTGAGAAGTTTCGATATGGTTCAACCACCGCCACTCTAAAAAGGGAGTTTTGAGTGGCACTGCCAAAGCATCCCAGGCACTTTGAGGAACTTCGGCGATTTTATTGATCCAAACAATAGAATAGCGAGGCTTGAGTTGTTCCATGTCAGGGGAGTAGGGACTGGGGACTGGGGACTGGGGACTGGGGACTGGGGACTGGGGACTGGGGACTGGGAAAAAATATTAGTTCATCAAACAGTGTTTTTTCCTAATACCCAATCTCCAATCCCTAATCCCCAATCCCTAATCCCCGATACCCAATACCCAATCCCCAATCCCCAATACCCAATCCCTAATAGTCTACTGGCGTTGCAGGCGATAGTGCAAAAATACTTCCTGCTCGACTGTGTGAACTTCCTTTAGTTCTAATCTGGGAGCTAGTTGAGATAAAAATCCTTTACCCTCTACTGGTGTGGGTGCTGTCGCACCACCCAAAATCAGGGGACAGACAGTCAGCCAGAGCTCATCTATTAAATCTGATTCCAGCATAGAAGCTACTAATTCGCCACCACCCAAAACTGCTAGGCGTGTTATATGTAGAGATGCCAAGTGTTGCAAAGCAGCTAGAGTATCAATTGTCCCTATTGGTGTTTCAAAAACTAGAATCTGTTCAAATTTTGGAGGATACTCTTGGACTTTAGTTTTCATAGTTGTCAGCGGTACGCCTTTTTTTTGGTCTAAGCGCTCTTGCCAAGAAATCGCGCCCGCTGTTGTTGTCAGCAACCAGCGTTTGATTGGTTGTCGAAAAAACTTAATTTCCGGATTAAGGTCAGCAGAGTGGGAAATGACTATATGAACCGGCTGGGCAGGCAAGCCCTTCTGTATTCGATGTTGCAGCAGAATTGGTTGTGATACGGTAAGTGTAGTACCGTAGGCGCGGAGAGTGCCAGCACCGAATAAAACGGCATCAGAGGCAGCGATTTGTTTTTCTAGGTGTGCTTTATCAGCCCCTGAGCCAAACCGAGCAGGCGATCGCCTGAAATCTGCTATCTTGCCATCTGCACTCATTGCCAAAACTACTGTGGTATGAGGACGATATTGCACCATTGGGTTGGTTTGATAGTCTGGATATTTTCCTTGTAGTGTGTCGATATCAAAAATCTATGCCTGCAAGCTAACGTTTACCAAGTTCATAACTGTATCTGTATGCAACAAAAGTCACTTTCATCTCTACACTACACGAGTTTTGGTATAGCATGTTTCTTTTCACGTTATAAATACTTGATATTGTTAGGGGCTAATAACAAAGTTTTTATAACTTCATAATATGTCTCCTTTCTCTGGTCTAATTGCATATCGTTGCTGTTGTGGTTTGCAGATGCGAAGTGAGACAAGTGATGGCTAAGCAGCGTCAATCATCTTTTCGTCGTATTTTAGTTACAAGAATTTTGCTTCTATTTTTCCCGGTTTTATTTGTAGGGCAGATTGTCGCTTTGAATAAGACACGCACCAGTCTATTAAAAACTGCCGGTCAAAACCTTACAGAAAGCGCCACTATTAAAGGAGAAAAGATTGCCAATGCGATCGCTACTCTCAAAACTAGCTTACTAGTTGCTAGTCGCACAACGGTTGTTCAGTCAGGTTCGCCTCTGGAAGTACAACAATTTCTCACACAGCTGGCACAACAACTGCCAACCTACATTGAATGTCTACAATTAACCAATGTGCAAAACGGTGACATCATTGCTAGTACCTGTGGCAATAAAACAATTACAGAATTGAGTTTATCAATACCAAATAACGGCGTTGATGTCAAGACAATATTACCGCCAAAGGCGGGAGTCACTGGTCAAAGAAACGCACACAACCAACTAGAATTGGTATTATCTGCCCCAGTCTACAACCAAACTGGGCAATTAAAGTATACCTTGAGTCTTCAGTCAGCACTTTATCAGAAAACTCATTATCAGCCAGGTTCGCTCACAGGCTCGATGTTAGTCATTGCCGAGGACGGCACGATATTAGCACACCCCTTAAAACAGCGAGTCGGGACTAATATCAAACAGCATCCAAGTGCTTCCCAACTACAAAGCATTGTCAAAAATGCGATCGCTGGCCAAAATAATTCGATCAATTTATCTTTTGAAGAAGGTCAAGAATTAGTCTGTGGCTATACGACCATTACCAATCCTGTGACAAATCAGCAGGGGCAAAAATGGGTACTTCTAGCTGTCACCACTGTAGATAATGCTTTGTTTGGTTTAGAGGAAATAAAACTCATCCTCATAGTTTTAACAGTGGGGTTGATTGGTGCAAGTTTATTGGCATCGCTTTGTTTAGCTCCCTACCTTGCACGTCCTCTAGAAGAACTACGAGACTACGCTTTAAACATTCACAGCCACCACGCCGCACAACCAATTCCTCACAACTTTCAAATCCGGGAATTCAATCAACTAGCGCAAGCACTAGACCAAATGGTTGAAAGACTCAAAGCTTGGGCAGAAGAACTAGAAATTGCTTGGAAAGAAGCAAAATCAGCTAACCAAGTCAAAAGTCAGTTTTTAGCCACTACTTCCCACGAGTTGCGAAATCCATTAAATATAATTATTAACTGCGTGCGTTTAGTTCGAGAAGGCATGTGTGATAGTCGGGAAGAAGAAATGGAGTTCCTCAAACGTGCCGATGAAACAGCGATGCACTTGCTAGGAATTATTAATGATTTGCTTGATATTTCCAAAATCGAAGCAGGTAAACTTTCAGTGATGATGGAATTGATTGACCTACGTCAAATACTGCAAGAAGTCATTAATTTACAATCAGTAAATATTCAACAAAAAGGCTTGCAATTAAAAATTGATTTAGGTAATGAGCCGATTTCTGTAATGGCAGATGCGGCAAAGTTGAGGCAGGTACTGATCAATGTAATTGGCAATGCCACCAAATTCACTGATGAGGGCAATATCACAATTAGTACAACTATTCAACAGAGGGGCGACAAATCTCAAGTAATTATTACTGTCACAGATACAGGTTTAGGTATTGAACCCGCCCAACAGCACAAACTATTTCGCCCCTTTGTGATGGTGAATGATAGCACCAGACGCAAGATAGAGGGTACGGGATTAGGATTGGCCATTTCTAGAAACTTAATTGAACTCATGGGAGGTAGCATTACTCTTGAGAGTCCGGGACTGAATCAAGGCACGACAGTGAAAATTACCTTGCCTATGGTTGATGTCTCGCCTTTACCTCCTCCAGGAAAGGAAGGGGGTAATGGGGAATTGGGAATTGAGAATGGGAAAACGAAGTTATTTTTAACTTCTCCCTCATCTCCCTCCTCTCCCTCATTGCCCCCCAACCCCTCCAGGGGTCCCGAAGCCCCCCTCATCTTTCCTGCTCTTTTGCTCCCTATTCCCAGTCCTTTAAAAAAACAGGTTGACCGCCTTGATTGAGAGATGTCGAGACAGCGGTGAGAATTTGAACTAACTGTGTGCCTACCCAGCCCGATGAAATTTCTGGGGGAGTATTGTGGAGGATAGAAGCGACAAAGCGATCGCAAACTCGCTGCAACGGTTCCCCTGTTGCTAGTTCCAACACCTCTCGCTGTTGATTTACAGGTAGAAAGTGATTCCCCTGAATTTCCAACTCACCATGTAGTAAGGTCAAAGGTGATGAGGGTAACATTTCATCAAAAATCAAGCTGCCAAGGCTACCCACAACCACAAGCCGCCGTTGTTTATCAGGATTCAGCCAGCACAAATGAATATATGCTTGAAAACCATCGGGGTATGTCAGCGTCACCCATACTAAATCAGCTAATCCCTGAGATGAGGGGGATGAGGGAGATGAGGGAGATGAGGGGGAATACTTCTGTAACCAAATAGTGCCTGTTGCTTGGACTTTCACAGGTACTTGACCCAGCCAGTTATTAAAGATAGCAATATCGTGAATGGCTAAATCCCAGAGGGCATCAACATCTTGGCGCACAGGCCCTAAATGGGTGCGGCTGGCGTAGCCATAGCGTAAGTCGCCTAATTTGCCTGCTTGAACTACAGCTTGTCCTTGCTCAACTGCTGGATGAAATAAGTAGGTGTGGTCAACCATCAGGATTAAATGCTGTTGCTGCGCTAACTGGCAAAGTTCCCGACATTCTAGTGCGTCGAGGGTTAAAGGTTTTTCTGCTAAAACGTGGTATCCCTGCTTCAGGGCGTCCTTAATTAAAGCATAGTGGGTTGAAGCTGGAGTTGCGATCGCCACTGCTGTCAATTCTGGCACTTGTTGCAAATCTTGCCACAGTGTTGTCAGTAGTATATTTTCCTCTAAATTAAATTGCTGCTTCACCGCCGCCAATCTTTCTGGATGTGGATCTACCACCGCCACTACACTCACCTGGGGATGTGCTAGAAAATTCCGCAGTAAATGCACTCCCCAGCGCCCAACCCCGATAACCGCGATTTTAATCATTAGTCAATAGTCAATAGTCAATAGTCAATAGTCAGTGGCAAATCATCAATCGTCAATAGTTAAAAGTTAGGAGTTAGGAGTTAGGAGTTAGGAGTTAGAAGTGAAGAATTATCCCCCCTATCCCCCCATCTCCCCATCTCCCCTGCTCCTAATATGAATACTCAAGAACTTCCCTGGTTAGAAATTGCTAAATAAGCTACTTTAGCGGCAGCTTGTTCAGCAGCTTTAATTGAGCGTCCTTTACCTTCACCGAGTTTATTACCATGCAGCCAAACTTCAGCAATGAAACGCTCTTGATTGCGATTAGTTTGATTAACTTCTGCAACTCGATATTCAGGTAAAACTTTAAACTGTGCTTGAGTCCATTCTTGTAACGCCGCTTTGTAGTTAAGTCTAGCGGGGTCGAGGCGAATTTCTGTTGTTAGTCGTTGGAAATGTGGGTCAAGCCAAGGGCGAATCAGGTCTAAATTATTAGTGCTGAGATAAAGCGCACCCAAAACAGCTTCAAAAGCGTCTGCTAGTCTTGACTCTTGCCCAACTTTATCACTGGTGGCACTACCAGCGACCAGTAAGTATAACTCTAAACCATATTCTCTTGCTAATTGGGCGAGAATGCGATCGCTCACCAACACCGAACGAATGGCTGCAAAATCTCCCACCTGACAATCTGGATAATTTTCCCACAACACAACAGCCGCCGCCAGTCTGACTACTGCATCGCCGACAAATTCTAGTTGTTCATAATTTGCTGATTCGGAGACAGTAGGATGAGTCAGTGCCAAATCCAACAGTTGCCATTTGATGGGTGCTTGTGGTGGTAAACCTAACTTTCTAACTAAACTTTCGAGTTGCCGTTGACGGCGTGGGTATACAAGTGTCATTAAAGGTAATGGGGCGGGGGAGCTTTCGGTGCAGGGGAGCAGGGGGGCGGGGGAGCTGGGGAGATGGGGAGCGGGGGAGCTTTCGGTGCAAGGGAAATAATTTTTCACTCCTAACTCCTAACTCCTAACTCCTAACTCCTAACTTTTAACTCTCAACTCGCATTTTTGCCTATATAAATTTGTGATGTACAAGTTTTGTACATTTTAACGATATTTTAGGCTTTTAAAACATGTTGAAAATATTACTTATAGTACAAAATCTTGACAAAATACATTAAACAGTATATCGAGAAATTACTTATACTTTTTATCTCCGCGTTAGGCATCTGAAGTTTTATACACTTTCTGGAATTGTTGTCAGGCTAATGTCGGGGATGTCAAGCGATCGCTCTTTGGACTCGAGATTTTATGTTACTAAATACAATTTTCTTGTTCGGAAGGTGAATGGTGAGGGTTGGAGGGGGAGCGATCGCGCTTTTAACTCGATAATTCGTCTTCAAAGGTCAAATTTTCGTGTTCATAAGTCAAATGCAACCTTTGATACCAGCTAAATTAGGAATTATGGCGTTTTGCAATAAATTTAGGACTTACGCAAAAAACCTCTCAAACTCTTATTTCTCCGTGTCCTCTGCGTTCTCTGTGGTTCGATTTCCCGTTACCTATATGTAAGTCCTGAAATTGAAATACATTAGCCGCTACTCCACTCCCTACCCCCTGTTTTCTATACTCTGCTCATGACCAACCAAGAACTGCTGGAAATCATTGAACAAGCAGCCAAAAACAAAGTTACAAAATTAGACCTTTCTTCTAAAGGTTTAAAAATGCTGCCAGCAGAGATTGGTCAACTCACCAACCTCAGCCAACTTTACCTCGACAATAATCCCTTAGAATCACCTCCACCAGAAATCCGCAAAAAAGGCTTTAGAGCAATTCTGAACTTTTACAAGCAACAGTTAGAACAGGAAAGCGATCGCCTCTACGAAGCCAAATTACTAATTGTGGGCAGATTTTATCGCAAAACATGAGTTACCCCCTTTGTTGAATGCTGCTAAAACCGAAGGACTCACCATTATCTGGATACCCTTAAGTGCTAGCAATTATGAAGTAACCGAAATTGCAAAATATGGTGCGGCGCACCTTCCCAGCCAACCTTTAGATACATTTCAATCAGCAGAAAGAAATAAAGTCTGGGTGGATATTTGTAAAAAGATTCGAGAAGCAGTGAATCCTGCTAATTAATGACTGAACTGATTGACTGGCAAGTAAATGAAGTCTGGTTGCGTATAAAGCAGGAAAAATCAAGTTTTTTAACCCGACATGATATGAATTATGCGATCGCCAGCCTCAATAAAGATAGCGATCGCCCTTTTGACTCGACAACTGGTGTTCGGAAGGTGAATGATGAGGCTTTGAGGTGGAGCGATCGCCCTTTTGACTGGACAATTCATGTTCAATAGCTGAATCATCAGGCTAAGATGCATCTGGAAAGGGCATTTGCACTGTTGAGCCAATAGCAGGTGGGTGGTGCGTTGCGCTGTGCAACAATGCACCCTACTGGCTGATACGGATATATGGGTAGGGGCGTACAGCTGTACGCCCCTACAGACCATTCATTTGTTGCAAAAATTTTTGGTAATGGTATTGCGTACAAAATCCGTACAAAAAACAATGGAGCAAGAAACTCTCGGTTTCTTGACTCCATTAAAGTTCGAGAGCAGGACATAAGCCGGGTTCTGTTCTCTTGCGAGGGCAGTTATCTATCTGGGACGCCTGTTACCATACGCCTCTAGCGGCTCTATTTTAGGAACTGGTAAAAGACCAACCGTAGTTCCTATTTCGCCTTGCTCCCAACCGGGGTTTACCGAGCCAGCGCCTCTCGACACTGCTGGTGCGCTCTTACCGCACCTTTGCACCCTTACCAGGGATCGGGGAACTCGGGGCCCCCTCTGGGGATAAGGGGCGATGGGGATTAGGGATCGGGGATTGGGAAAAATCTTCCCCAGTCCCTAATCCCCAGTACCCAGTCCCTAATTCCTGGCGGTATCTTTCTGTGGCACTATCCTCACGATCGCTCGCACTGGACGTTATCCAGCAAGTTTGGTCTTTCGGGAGCCCGGACTTTCCTCAAACCAGTTATATGACTGATCTGCAACCGCCTGCGCCTACTCTCTCCCTAATTCCAGTGTAATATTCGATGACATTATATGTATGATATGGATTACTTCTTTTTATTCCAGGGTAGGGCGTAAGTCCAGGGTAATTTTTTGACAGTGAAGGGACAATTGATAATGCACACAGGAGGTATGTTAGCACCTGGCGTTAAACCGACACGTAATTCAGATAACCGCATTACGAGTTGTAGTGAAAATGTCAACTCTGCTCTTTGGTTCATAAAGTCGTTGTACAACTTTTTTTGCGACTTTTGCAGGGCGGTAATATTAATTAACGGGGAATTTGGTTTATAAATTTTATCCTCTAGTTTAAAAACATTTTCGGCTGTCACTGTCTCTGAGAGTGTTTTCTTCGGGGCAATCACACTGAAAATTTGTGGTACACCTAAGTCGCGGGTTACGTCTGGTGATTTGCGAATTACTCGGTATGATTGTTTACTATAATCAACGATTAAAGCGCTATTATCCCAGTCAACATATATCGCTATATTGTCTGATTTATTTTCAATGCTAACGGACAATTCTTTTAACTCTTTTTCCGGGTTTCCTAGCGAATGTGAGTTATCGAATTTAAAGGAAACACCAATCTGATCTTGAAGATTTTGTTCTTTGAGTTGGTCATCGACACTGCCTTTTTTAAACTCAAATTTGATGCGATCATCAATGGATTCGACCATGCGATTGAAGACAAAGGAGACACCAATAATATAAAGTGTTAAAACAACTAAATTTTGGTCACTAGTCCCTCTCATAATTTAAAATATTAACTCCATGTAATAATTTTGTATATTTGACTCATGCTCATCTTAAAACATTAATCACGCTTAATTGTAGAAGAATTTTGCAGCCAGCCCCGTCGCCAGAAAAAGAATAACAATGCAAATGCGATCGCTGCCATTCCCGCTAAGCAAAGCGGGTAGCCCCAATACCAATTCAGTTCAGGCATATTGTACGGCGATTTTTCGGTGTTGAAATTCATACCATAGATTCCTGCAACAAAAGTTAGCGGAATAAAAATTGAAGAAACCACAGTTAGCAGCTTCATGATTTCATTCATTTTGTTACTCACTGCCGACAAATAGACATCCATCAATCCAGATGCCAGTTCCCGGTAGGTTTCCACCATATCCATTACTTGCACTGTATGGTCGTAACAATCTCGCAGGTAAATTCGTACCTCCTCACTGATCAATTCACCACCATCTCGGATCAAAGAATTAATTGCGTCCCGTTGGGGCCAGATAGCGCGACGCAATTGCAGTAATTCTCGCCGAATTTGATAAATATTTTGTAATGTTTGCCGGGTAGGTTTGACTATTACTTCTTCTTCTAAATCTTCAATTCGCTCGCCATAAAGCTCTAATACAGGAAAAAAACCATCAATAATCGCATCTAACAGTGCATAAGCTAAATAATCAGTTCCCTGTTTACGGATGATGCCTTTGCTTCTATCAATTCGCACCCTCACGCTTTCAAAGCAATCATGTTCTGGTTCTTCTTGCACTGTCAACAAGTAATGTTCACTCAAAATTAAACTGACTTGCTCACTGTAAAACCCGTAAGTTTTTTCCTTTGGTACTACCATGCGGGCAATGATTAGCAATTGGTCTTCATAATCCTCTACTTTGGGGCGTTCTGGGACATTAACCACATCTTCTAAAACGAGAGGATGTAAATCAAAAACATGTCCTAATCTTTGTAATATGTCTTGATTACCTAATCCTTGTACATCTACCCAAGTAACAGATTCCTTATCCAGATAAGGAATGCATTCTTCTGGAGTTGCTATTTGTTTACGGATGAAGTTAGTGTGGTTATAGTCAATCAAAAAAATAATTGGTTGTTCAGCATTTTCATCAACTATGATTGTCCCTGGTATAGTGCCTGGTTGATGATAGAAGTCTTTTTTATATAGCTTAGTTACCACTTTAGGAATGCGGCTAATTTTTCTTACCATACTTTTTGCCATGCATTTTTACCTGATAGTTAGTGGTTAGTTGTTAGTTGTCAATTGTTATTTGTCATTTGTCATTTGTCATTGGTGATTGGTCAGTTGTTATTCTCCCGATCCCCCTCATCTCCCTCATCTCCCTCATCTCCCCATCTCCCCTGCCCCTCCGTCACAGCAATGGTATAAAAAAACAGTTTGCCGTGCAAGGCAAACTGTTTACAAAATCTTTACAAAAGGAAGCAGGGATTAGAACATACCACCCATGCCACCCATGCCGCCCATGCCGCCCATGCCGCCCATGCCGCCCATGCCGCCCATGTCAGGGGCAGCGGGGGCTTTCTTCTCTGGTTTTTCTACGACAATGGCTTCGGTGGTTAAAACTAAGCCAGCAATGGAAGCAGCATTTTGCAAAGCTGAACGCACTACTTTAGCAGGGTCAATGATGCCAGCGGCAATCAAGTCTTCAAATTCACCAGTAGCGGCGTTGTAACCGATGTTAAAATCGCTTTCCTTGACTCTAGAGACAATCACGGAACCTTCTGCCCCGGCATTATCTGCTATTTGACGCAAGGGGGCTTCTAGCGCCCTTTTAACGATATCTGCCCCAATCTTTTCTTCTTCTTCTTCCAGGTTGTTTTTAATCGCGTCTACTTTCGCAATCAAGTTAATTAGGGTTGTACCACCACCGGGAACAATACCTTCCTCTACAGCGGCTTTGGTGGCATTCAACGCGTCTTCAATTCGCAGTTTACGGTCTTTGAGTTCGGTTTCGGTGGCTGCACCGACTTTAATCACTGCTACGCCGCCAGCTAGCTTGGCAATGCGTTCTTGCAGTTTTTCTTTATCGTAATCAGAATCGGTTTCTTCTAATTGTCTGCGAATTTGACCGATACGCTGTTGCACTTCTGGCTTGGTAGTGCTACCAGCTACGATAGTGGTGTTTTCTTTGTCGATCGCAATTTTACGGGCAGTTCCCAATGCTTCTAAAGAAGCGGTATCCAGGCTTAAGCCGATTTCTTCAGAAATCAACTGGCCGTCGGTGAGAATTGCAATATCTTGTAACAAAGCTTTACGGCGATCGCCAAATCCAGGGGCTTTAATGGCAGCTACAGCCAGCACACCCCGCGCTTTGTTCACCACCAAAGTTGCCAAAGCATCTCCTTCGACATCTTCAGCAATAATCAGCAACGGTTGACCCAAACGGGCAACTTTTTCCAACACTGGCACTAAATCCTGGATGCTGCTGATTTTCTTGTCAGTAATCAGAATCCGGGCATTTTCAAATTCTACTATCTGCCGTTCGTTGTTGGTGATGAAGTAGGGAGAGATATAACCCCTGTCGATTTGCATCCCTTCCACCACTTCTAATTCGGTTGTGAGGGATTTAGATTCTTCAACGGTGATTACACCATCTTTGGTGACCTTCTCCATGGCTTCGGCTAGCATATTGCCGACTTCTTCATCGTTACCAGCTGAGACAGTGGCAACTTGAGCGATCGCACTTCCTTCTACTGGCTTTGCTGCCTTGGCAATTTCTTCTACCAGAGCCTCAGTAGTTTTGTCAATCCCGCGCTTCAAGCTGACAGGGTTAGTACCAGCTGCCACATTCTTCAAACCTTCTTTAATCAAGGCTTGGGCTAAAACTGTGGCGGTGGTGGTACCATCTCCAGCCACATCCTTGGTTTTAGATGCGACTTCTTGGATCAATCTGGCACCAGTATTTTCTAAAGGATCTTCTAATTCAATTTCTTTGGCAACAGTGATACCATCATTGACAATTTGGGGGGCACCATATTTTTTTTCTAAGAGGACGTTACGTCCTTTTGGACCTAAGGTGATTTTCACAGCATCGGCAAGGGCATTCACACCCCGTTCTAGCGCCCGCCGCGACTCTTCATCAAAGGAAATGATTTTTGCCATGTTTGTTTTCTCTAGCGCTTCCATTAGACAATTTAGCACTCACAAGCCAAGAGTGCTAATTACCCAAGCAGTTCAGATTATAAATGGAAATAAAAAAAATTGATTAATATACTATTGATGCTCATGTAGGATACAGGCAGTAATGATTGAATTGGGAGATGAATCTATACAACTCCCTTAGGGCCCTCGGTATTGCTGACCCTAGCGGCACCGGCTGGTTAGCAGTGGTATTTACGTTTCTTTTGGCTTGCCTAGTAACGTGGCGTTTGATTCCCACAGTCCGCAATTTTGCCCTGCGGGTAGGTTGGGCTGACCAACCAAACGCACGACGATTGAATCGAGAACCTTTGCCGAATGCAGGAGGCTTGGCTATTTATGCAGGAGTGATTGCCGCATTGGTACTAGCTAGCCTCTTACGACCCATTGAATTACAAAGTGTATTGGCTCAAGTGCTGACTATTTTACTAGGAGGTTCAATCCTAGTGCTGGTTGGCTTTATCGATGACCAGTTCGGCTTACCCCCCTCTGTTCGCTTGTGGGCACAAATTGTCACAGCATTGTTACTTTTTGCTAATGGCATCAACATTGCCGTTAATTTTGGCACACCCATCGACTCATTTTTGTCAATGATCCTGACAGTACTTTGGGTAGTAGGTATTACCAATGCCATCAATTTGATGGATGGGATGGATGGATTAGCAGGAGGAGTCAGTTTTATTACTGCCATGAGTTTGCTGGGGGTCGCAGCCCAATTTCCCAACAAAGCGGCAGCTACCTTAGTTTTGGCAGCTTTAGGAGGCGCTGCCTTGGGCTTTTTGCGGCACAACTTCCACCCCTCACGCATTATCATGGGTGATGCTGGGGCATACTTTTTCGGTTATGTGCTGGCTGCAACCAGTATTTTAGGAGACTTACAAATAACTACGGTCTTCTCCTTAATACCTACAGTTTTATTTTTGCTGTTGCCAGTTTTAGACACTACCCAAGTGTTTGTCAGACGGCTATTGGCAGGAAAGAACCCCCTAAGTACCCCAGGTAAAGATCACTTGCATCATCGGTTGCTGGCTTGGGGATTCTCTCAGCGCCACGCCGCATTCACCCTTTGGGCGATTACCTTAATTACCAACATGCTAGCCATGTCAGTACGAGGTATGCCATTGGTAGTCATAATTGCCACTGCTAGTAGTATTGTCGTCCTTTTAGGCTTGACCATTTGGCAAAGAATCCGCCAGCAGACCTGAGTTAAAAGTTAGGAGTTAGGAGTTGGGAGTTAGGAGTTTTTCACTCAATCTAACTTTTAACTTCTTACTCACCACTCAGCATCTTGGTCAAAATTACTGTAGTTTATGCGATCGCTCAAGAAAATAAATTTATGATCACTATTTTCTTGTAATCAAGTATTTTGGGATAAAAATGATGACAGAATTTCAATGAAAATCCCGTTCCCAGAAATTTAGCATGATCAACGCTGACAAGACCATTTTTAGCAATGAGTGGATTGAAGTTAAGAAAACGCTGAAAGGATTTTACTATTTACAAAGAAAGGGAAAAAACTCAGTTGCAGTTTTTCTGCTAAGAAAAAATGATACTAATCCTGAAAAATATGAAGTTCTAATTAGGCAGCAGCCACTTTGTATTGATAATGTAGTAATCAATGGGATGTTAAGGCTCTTTCCCTGTCCGATTACTGGTGCATTAGATGAAGGTGAATCACCAGAAGCAGCAGCCATTAGAGAAGTTTATGAAGAATCTGGTTTTTCAGTTGAGGTTTTACCTCTAGGAAAGTACATTGTTGGTACTCAGACGAATGAAATTTGCTATATGTATTATGCTGATGTGACTGGTGTAGAACCAGATATTGCACAGCAGGATGGTAGTTATCATGAATCTATTAGTAAAAATGAATGGCATCCTTTTGAGTATTTAAATCAATGTGAATACTCGGCTTGCCAAATAGGTTTTTTTAAACTAAGAGATATTTTGTATAAATAAAAATATTAAATTGAAGAATTCAGCTATCCTGTATTCAAGAGTCAAAATGCTTTTCTTAGCGGTCTGAATCACCCACGTTCTTGAATACCACTAAATCTATTATTTAGTGGAGGTCTTAGAGGATGTTTTAAAAGTCATGATTGATGTATCAAAAATTTTTTACCCCTCCCTAACCCTCCCCTTATAAAGGGGAGGGAACCGGATTTTATTGTTTCCCCCATCAAGGGGAGGGAACCGGGTTTTATTGTTTCCCCCCTTTATAAGGGGGGATTAAGGGGGGTGATAATTCGATTAAAATCAAAACAAAATACTACTTTTCAAACATCCTCTTAAACCCACTTATTCATCCGCGTTTTTGTACATAATTCATACTGAATTCTGTTTGACAAACTTATTTTTACATAATAACTATGAATCCAAACAACCAAAATTTAATCAAAGAAAACCGAGACTACCTTGTAAAACAAAGTGAAATGCTGCAAGCTGTTGTTACTCGTATGGCTAGCAATTCACTAGCAGTCAAACAACTAGGTTTTAGTATCTGGACTGCGTTAGTAGGATTTGGTTTTACGAATAAAACTCCATCTTTATTTGTGCTGGCTATTATCTCTGTGATATTACTAGCTTTGTTGGATATGTATTACCTGTTTTTAGAGAGACGTTTTCGTACTAACTTTAACCGTCTGACAGAGTTATTGTGCGGTTTCGATAAAGACGCACTAGAAAATATGAAAAATTTAAAGGGCAATTTTATAAAGTTAGAGCGTATCTCTGCTGGGCAAGAATTTAAGATGTATGTGAGTACTATTAAGTCGTGGGCAAATCTGCCATACTTGGTTGTTATTGTAGTCACTCTTACAATTTTGAGTTATAAATAGTTTTAAATAACAGTTTAAACTTGATTTTTCATGAAGTTAAATTTTTTTTTAATATAAATATTTGATTTGCCATTTAAGGCTAGTCCACTAATTTAATAACTCTAACTTTATGATAGAGCCAAGAGGTTCTATTTTATATAGATCTTGAGATGTGAGTTGAGCATAAAGTCTTTGATATTCTTCATCATACAATTGACTATTTTTTTCATGAAATTTATCCCTGTTTTCTTGAGGAGGAAGTTTATATCCATTTTTATCCATTTTATCTATATCAAATATAAAAATATTACCTTGTCGAAGGAAGTCAGGAACATATTTTCTGTAAAGTTCTTGTCTTTGACCAGTAAAGTTTTTAGAGAATATAATGGAAATAAATTTTTCAACTTCATAATCTTCATAAAGTGCTTGCTCGATAATTGCTCCTTCCCAGCCAACGCCCCCTTTACGATTTTCAACACTGTTCTTATACTCTTCTGTACACACAACAATAACAAATTTAGCTTTTTGAATTTGAGTTCTCATCCATCTAATCCACCCCTCTTTAGGTGGTTTATTGAATGATAGATCAATGATACATTCCACTCCTTGAGTCTGTAAACCATTATGAAATCTTAGTACACGCCTTTTATGCTCCTCCGAATCATGCCTGTAACTAATAAAAACTCTTGGTGATTCATTCAATTCTTTATTATCAGCGTCTGTTCTATTTTTATTTGTACTTTGAAGGCTGGAATTCCGAGCTATATTATCTATTTTATTATTCGATATAGATGTCTCTACATTTAATTCAGGTTGTGGATTAGCATTAGGTTCAGATAGTACATCATCTATTGGATTGGAGGATGAAGATATATTTGGATATTTTTCAGATTGGAGACTAGTTTCTTCAAAATTATATTCTAAGGTTATATATTCGCCTGACTTAAAATTACCTAAGCGTATCTTTTGCTTCTCTCGTAAAATGTCAAGTAAATCTGAGTATTTACCGTCGTTATTTTCCGAATTTTTAGCTTTCGTCAAATACCTCACCTCATATATAAATTCAAACAAGACAAAGCCATCAAACCTCTAGGAAAAAGATAAATAGTTTCTAAATAGTATAAATATTTCGAGTTTTAGTAGCTATACATATATAGTTTTAATTATCCTCAAATACCATTAGTTCTATAGTAATTAACATAAGCTTGAGCGCGAATAATTAAATTTGGGTTCTGTGATAAGTTTGCCACTAAATTTGCATTACAACGATTCATAACATTACTAAATGCATCTTCATATACAGCTTGTAACCCATGCGTTCTCCGCCAATTTTGTGCATGTTGAATACATATTATGAATTTATTTGCTAGCTGAAGGTTTTAATTTTGTAATAATCTAATCAGATTTTTTTATATGGGTGTGGCAATACGAACGATTTTAGAAGTCTATGAAATTTTTAGAGAAAAACTAGCTACTTTTAATTAGTATAGCTGTTTGGGAGCTTAGTCGCTATTTGTGTAAATAGTCTACAGCAAGTTTAGCTACGGTGTTTTTTGTAATAATTAAGACAATTAAAAGCACGTTTACGCATTTTTTCGTCTGTAATACGAGTGAGGTTTTCATTACAACGTGAATTAGTCATAACATTACTAAATGCATCACCAGAACCATCTTGTAAATTTTCATATTGCCTCCAAAATTTTGCATATTGAATACAATTCTTAAACTGTTTTACTACTTCATCACCAAAATTATCCTCTAAGTCTCTTATCAATCTTGCTTCATCTGGATGTGGCATTGGCTTACCATCCTAATTTTTCCCTTATTACATTGTTTACCACAGACGAGTCTGGGCGTAAATACGCATATTGCTCTTGAAATGAAACTAAATGCTTTTGACACTGCTCACTGTAATCTTTCAGTAATCTCCATATGCGTCTTATACGTCTATCAGCACCAGCTTCATAGTCTTTACGGTCATCCAAAAGCAGTTCCTGAATTTGATCTGCTTTTAGTTGGAATTGGATTTGTCCATCTTGTTCACTAATGCCAAAATCAACATCAGCGGCTTTGAGCATTGCTTGCACAGCACACTGAACACCAAAATCCGGATCTAAGTAGCTAAAAAAGCTCTGGATACCTTTGAGCCGTTCGTATCCTAATTGATACTTCGAGCCAGGCCCCGGATTGAATCGCTTGAAGTATTCGCTACGGGAAACTAAAATTTGTAATTGCGTATCTTCAAATAGAAACTCTTTGCGTCGATGAACTGTTTGCTCAAAAATCCCCAACAAGTATTGTAAACCTGTTAACTCAACCCATGTAGCAAAGCCCTCATTGAGTAAAAGCGCACTATGATTTAGCATTTGAATAACTTGCCCGTACTCTTGATGTAGGGAACGCAGATAAGGATCTCGCAAATTATCAGCATCTATTTTGCGAAGTAAGCCATGACGGTAAAGAATTGATAGTTGGCGACCTAATTTCGTCTGGGTGTAAAAGAATCCATGACCATATTTTTCATGTAGTAGAAGTGCAGCAATGTTACCTTCTAACCAAGCCTGACCATATAAATCATGTCCTTCTACGCAAAGAAAGTTGTAGGCTAGGTTCTTTTCGCGTAACGGATATTTCTCAATTAAATGAGCTGCTAGTTTTGGATCATAAGGAATGCAACAGCCATGCTGCGGTGAGTAAACAGGAGCAATGTATAAAAGCAACTCATCGACTAAAGGAGTAAATTCTTGAGTTTCGCTTCTGGCTGCATGAAGAGCTTCCAAAAGACGCTCTTGTAAATCTTGTGGGTATATTTTGCGAACAAAATCTTCTGGTGTTAAAAGTATAAATGGTATTTGCTTAATTGCATCTATATCAGATTCTGGTAATATTTGTGAAATTCGATGATGTACTTTGGCAGCCAAGCTGGAAACAAGATCACGCTCAAGTTTTGCTATTTCAAATTGAGGAGATGATTTAACAATCAGCGGTTGTTTGATCTCTTGGTTGGTTTGTTTGACTGTTAATTTAATTGTCCATGTTCCTGCATCGAGAGCAGTCAAACGCCAGCGGTCTGCCTCAGTTTGCTCAATGGTAATTGGAGCTAAATGACAGTCTAATGCTAATTTTAAAGGAACTTGTCTGGCATTTTGATTCCAACGCACTAGCGCTTGTACATTGAATGAAATACCAGTTTCAACTATCTGTAGTCCTTTGCCTTGACTATCCCGAAAAACTAAAGATAATTCAGCATCTGGTACACAATTAAACTGAACAACGGGGTCAAAGACGAGGGATGAATGGTTTAAATCTGGTGGAAAGTCTACCTTGAGTTTGAGGCTTTGAAAACCAAGTTCTCTAGGTTCAATAATCCACTTTATATGACTATCTTCATCAACTATCAAAGGACGTACTTCTTGGCATGTGTTCTCAATTAAGGCAACAGAATCCGACTCTAATAAGCAGCGGATACCTTCTAAGCGTTTCTGTGAATATGAGTTAACTAAATTAACTGAAAATACTTCTTTGTTACCGTAAATAATTTTAGGATTTATATGAGACTTCCCAAAATCAAGAAAATTGTCATATCCTAACCAACGAAAAATATTAATAGTCAACAGTTTATTATCATCTTCTTGGATACAATCATCTCCAAAAAGTGAAAAATCTCCCACTGCAACTACTCGACCAGGTTTATTGTCAACTGCGGTTAAGAAAGGCTTACCAGTCTCAGGTAAGGTGGCAATTATTTGAGGGACATCATTTAATAGCTTGAGATATGAAGGGTCTTTAATAGCAAGTCGATGGACTCCTGAACTTAGATAATGTGGTAAAAAGCTCGACACTTTTTCGTGTGGATAACTGACTAATTGTTGAGCATGAAGTCCAAAAGTTTCTAGTAATTCGTTAATGCTACGCAGGTGTTCCCGTGGGTGAAGAGAAAAGTAGTTATTAGCAATCAGCAGGGATTTTCCTGATCTAACAAAGTAGGTGATTGCTTCTATTTCGTCAGCTGTGAAGTCTTGAATAGGAGCCGCTAAAACAAGTATATCTGCTTGTACTTCTCCATCAAAAATTTGTTTTGTCAGGGTGGCTGTTGCAGAAGTAACTGGAGGCAATACTTCATATTTAAGTTCTTCAGTTAGAATTTTGCATAATTCGCTATAAGTATCTGCATCATCGTTATCCTTTTGCGATCGCAGTAACTCATTATGGGATTCATCAAATAAAATTTTGGTCACAGTAATCTATTTCGTGTTTCTAGACTAGGGTTATTGGATATTGACAGTCATGTTATACCATTTCCCCAAATTAGTGAACAAATTCTGATATAATATAACGCCGTCTGCACTATCAGTCATCACCAACTACTGATGCCAATTCTCTGTGAAGCTGCACATTATTTTAACCCCTCCCAACCTCCCCTTACCAAGGGGAGGTGCCGCAGGCGGTGGGATGACAAGTGTTTAATAGTGGTCGCATAAAGCGATCGCCTGACAATATCAAATCGTTATATTTTGGCATACTAGTCCTAAGCGGCGGCTTGCGCCGCTTAGAACTCTTTAAGCCATCACCATACCGCCATCGACGTTAAAGACTTGTCCAGTGATGTAGGCGGCGGCGGGATCGGCGGCGAGGAAGCGCACGACACCAGCAACTTCTTCTGGTTGACCATAACGACCGAGGGGAATGTATTTAATAATATCTTCGGTATTACTGAGATTACTCGTCATGTCGGTGGTGATGAAACCAGGGGCGACAGCGTTAACAGTAATCCCGCGAGTAGCTAATTCTTTGGCGACGGTTTTGGTAAAACCAATGACACCTGCTTTGGCTGCACTATAGTTTGCTTGACCTGGGTTGCCCATCTGTCCGGCGACGGAGGTAATGTTGATAATTCGCCCAGAACGTTGCTTCAGCATGATTTTACTGACAGCGCGTGTACATAAGAATACACCTGTTAAATTGAGGTCAATTACAGCTTGCCAATCTTCCGGCTTCATGCGTAACAAAAGTGTGTCGCGCGTTATACCTGCATTATTGACCAAAATATCAATGCGCTTAAACTTTTCTAAGACAGTGTTAATTAGTGTATCTACTTGATCTGCTTGGGAAACGTCAGCCTGTAGGGCTACTGCTTGTCCTCCGGCTGCTGTAATTTCTGCGACTACGTTTTCAGCAGCAGTAGCAGAACTGGCATAATTGACTATTACATTGGCTCCTTGTGCAGCTAATTGTAGTGCGATCGCTCTGCCAATTCCACGGGATGCACCTGTAACAATGGCAACTTGACCTTGCAATAATTGCGAATTTTCACTTGAGACTGTCATCAACTTTTCCTTAATGCTTTGAATTACCGCGCTAATTATCTTATGGTGATTCGTACCTATAACTTCTAGGATTTTTAATTTTGCAAAAAGTTGTGACGAGGGTTACCTTCCGTAGTCAGCTTTTCAAAACAAATTTAACTTTTTCTTAAAATAGTGATTGCCATATAGGTTAGGACATCAACAGATGATAAAACCTAGATACAAAAACACTTTTCACCCAGTCCCCAGTCCCCAGTCCCCAGTCCCCAGCTATATATCTACACCTTTGAGATGAAGCGGGAAATTTGGCAACAATAAAAACAAAATGATGTTACACCGATTCTCTAAGGCACGCATTACTATTGAAAAACAACAAGAGAAATTGGTGTGTGTCACATGGCTACTAAAAAACAATTCAACAGCTTTGAAGAGATGCTGTCTGATTCAGATTTACCTGTGTTGGTAGATTTTTATGCTGAATGGTGTGGGCCTTGTCATATGATGGTGCCGATTTTAGAGCAAGTCAATGCTCAACTGAATAACCGACTACGTATCGTCAAAATTGACACGGAAAAATATGAGCATTTAGCAACTAAGTATCAGATTTACGCGCTACCAACGCTAGTTCTGTTTAAAGGGGGTCAGCCTGTAGATCGAATTGAGGGAGTATTGCAAGCAGGACAGTTGGTGCAACGTCTGCAAAGTTACGTTTAATAAGTGTTAAGTGTAAAGGCGTGAAATTTCACGCCTCTATTATTAAATGTAAAGTTTTTCAACAACCTGTATACATTTTGTGGAGTGGGTCATGCTGAAGCAACTCATCCTTGAAAATTGGAAAAGTTTCCGTTATGCAGAACTTCCGCTTGACCCGTTAACTGTTTTAATTGGAACTAATGCCAGTGGTAAGTCGAATGTAGTTGAAGCTTTGGAATTTTTACAAAGAATCGCTAGAGGTAAGAACATTGAAACAGCTTTAGCAGGTGATAATCAACTTCCTTCAATTCGAGGTGGTCTAGAATGGACTGCACTTAAACCGGAAACTCAATTTACGTTGAAAGCCTTTGTACAGGGTGAAGACGAAAATACTGATTATATTTATAGTATTACAGTACAAACACAACCATTTTTACAAACTCTAAATTTAGATATAATTTGCCGAGAAAATCAGCAACAATATAATACAAATCTACAAAAAGATTATTATTTAGTAACTAGTCAATTTTTAGGAGATAGATTAGAACAAAAAATAAATATTTATAGCGATAGTAATGTAAAATCTTATTTGTTTAATGAAGACAAAAATATTTTTTTTAGTAGAGAGCTAATTATAAACTTTTTGATGTATCAACTTGGTCGTGAGAAAAATGATAAAAAATGGTTACAAAAAAATTTATTTGTTATAAATGAACTTTTCGCAACATTAGTAAATATTTTTATTTTTAATCCTATTCCCTCAAAAATACGTGATTATTCACGTCTGTCTGACAAACTAGAAAGTGATGGTTCAAATATTGCTGGTGTACTAGCAGCTTTGGATAGTGGGCAAAAAGCAGAGGTTGAATCAACTCTATCAGCCTATATAAAAGATTTACCAGAAGGTGATATTAAAAAAGTCTTTGCAGAACCAGTTGGTAGACTTAAAACTGATGCGATGCTTTACTGTGAAGAAGAATGGAAACCTGGAGAGACAACACTAATAGATGCGAGAACTATGTCAGACGGAACTCTCCGTTTTATAGCAATTCTCACAGCTTTACTTACACGACCAGAAGGTAGTCAAATCGTAATTGAAGAAATAGATAATGGGCTTCATCCCTCGCGTGCAAATTTGCTGGTGAAAATACTACGCGAGATTGGTAGTAAAAGAAAAATTGATATTTTACTTACTACACATAACCCAGCTTTGCTTGATGCTTTAGGGCCTGAGATAGTCCCATTTGTAGTTGTCGCACACCGCGATGCTGAAACCGGAGAAAGTAAGCTTACCCTTTTAGAAGATATTGAAAATCTTCCTCTTTTACTAGCTTCAGGTAGTTTGGGAAAATTAGCGACGAAAGGCGCAATTGAAAGGAGTCTTTCTGAAAAAAAATAAAATATACGAATCCGATTTGATTGATGAAAAAATCTAGGTATATGTAGGGTGTGTTATCGCGTAGCGTAACGCACCAAAACTTTAGGGTGGTGCGTTAGCCAGAGGCATAACGCACCCTACCTGTATTTCAAAAAATATGAGTCTTATATGAGAAAGATTCTGATTATTGACACATCAATACTTTGTGTCTATTTAGGTGTTCCTGGTAAAGATACCTGTGGTTCTGATAATGATAAATGGGATAAAAAAAGAGTTCAAGCTCGTTTTCAGGAAGAAGAAAAACAAGGCGCAACGTTTATACTACCATTAGCAACAATTATAGAAACTGGTAATCACATTGCACAAGCTAACTCTCGGCGATATGAAATTGCTCAAGCTTTTGCTGATATTTTAGTGAAAGTAGCAGATAAAGTGATTCCTTGGGGAGTTTTTGAAACTCAAATGGATGAACTTTGGAATGCAGAACAATTAAAACAGTTAGCTAGTGAATGGCCGACTCTAGCAGCTGGAAAGATTTCTATCGGAGATGCCACAATTAAGACTGTAGCGGAATATTACGCTAAAACTAGTACCACATTCAAAATCGAAATTTTTACTGGTGATGGAGGACTGAAGGCTTATGAACCACCGCCACCACAGCCACCTACACGGCGTAGTAGTCGCAGGAAAGGATGAAACAACTTTGAAGGATAATCGCTACATCTCACACACTTAACAAAATATATCACAAATAGTTATTCATGCTGCTTTGGTGGGTACTCTAACCAAGTATCAGTATTACATAAGGACAGCTATGAAGCTGAGTAAAGGAATACAAACATTTTGGATTGCGCTAGGTAGCCATATACTTTTGAGTTTAAGTTTATTTTTATCTTTTCTCGCTGGGAATGATTGGAGATTGACTAATATGTTGAGTCTGCCAGATTTGACAGGTTTTACACTGGTCGTTGCTTTAGTTATATTTCCCTTGCTTTGGTTCCTATCTAATTTAAAATTACAATTACTTCAATCAATACCAAATGAATGGCAATTCAAAGTTGCAGTACTTGCAGATTACCCACAGTTAGATTTAAGTTGGTTGCAGCAACAAACTACTAATTTAGAATCTTTGGGTTTTGTCCAGTTGATGGATTATAATGTTGACTCAGGTAATGGATTTGCACGGTGTTTTGCTCATCCACAAGAGTATTGTTTTGCAGAAATTGGTCAGATTTTTCAAAAAAACGGTGAGGCGATCGCAATCAATAGTTCTATTTTCAGTCTTTTAGAACAAGATTGGATAGTTGCTGTTATTAATCGAGAAGTCAATCAAAATGATGCCATTCCTTACATGTGGCGACACTCTAAACATGTACGAACATTTGACCCTAATATTCATCTTAATGAACTATTACAAAATCATCTGAGTTTTCGCCAACAAATATTGAATGATTTAGGTATAAATCTAGCGACTGATGTTTCGTGGCAGACCTATAAAAATATAGAACGACAAGCTACGATTTTACGCAAACAAAGCTTTCGTCGCAAAAATCTTTTATTGGCAATGTTAGAGGCTACACTATTTGAAATTAAGCCTAAATCTGAATGGTTAGGAGATTACCCCAAAGAGGCGGTAAAAAGACGTAGAAGTCATCTATGAATTCTTTGTACCTTTGTGTCTTAGTGGTAATTAATCTTAAACCACGAAGACACGAAGATACAAAGAGTTTTCATTAGGTTTGGTGTATCTAGTTGATGATTAATAATCTTTTGTTAAATTCTAGATAACTTAAACTTTACTGTTTACCATTGCTAAATATGCTATTAAGTCTAGACTTATGCAAACAGATGTAATGGCAATTCATGAATTAGCGAGTCAAGTGTAGAGTTTTGTGTAAGTTCTATTTGTAATACTTTTGCTGGAGTTTGATATTAATATGGAATCTAATTCACCATTGAAACTAAACCGTCGCCAGTTTTTGGTAAGTTCAGCTTTGACAGCAGGTGGAATTATTTCCACAAATCTTGTAGCAAAATCACAAGTTTTTGCCCAAGCACCTGCAATTATCACTTCTGATAACATGCGTCCTGGCATACCTTATGGCGTAGCTTGTGGAGATATCACCAACGATAATATTACCATTTGGAGTCGCAGCGATCGCCCCGCCAGAATGTTAGTTGAATATTCCACAAGCGAATCTTTTCGACGTGTACAGCGGGTTTTGGGGTCATATGCTTTGAAGGATAACGACTTTACAGCCAGACTCAATCTTAATAACCTACCACCTGGTCAACAAATATTTTATCGGGTGATTTTCCAAGATTTAGATTACAAGAATACCTACAGCGCCCCTGTAACCGGCACTTTCCGAACTCCCCCTGTATATGGACGAGATATATTCTTTGTTTGGGGTGGAGATACTGCTGGTCAAGGATGGGGTATTAATCCTGATTTTGGTGGGATGAAAATTTATGAAACCATGCGCCAACTGAATCCCGACTTTTTCATCCATTCCGGTGATAATATTTATGCTGATGGCCCCATTCAATCAGAAGTAACTCTAGATGATGGTACTATCTGGAGAAATATCACTACAGAAGAAAAATCAAAAGTAGCAGAAACGCTAACAGAATTTCGTGGCAACTATAAATATAATTTGTTAGATGAAAACGTTAAGAAGTTTAACGCTGAAGTTCCCATACTAGCACAGTGGGATGACCACGAAGTTACAAATAATTGGTATCCTGGCGAAATTCTCCCCAATGATGATGACCGTTATCAAGTTAAGGATGTTAACTTATTAGCCGCAAGGGGAAGACAAGCTTTTTTAGAATATATGCCTATTCGGTATAAGAATACAGATAAAGCTGAAATTTATCGTTCTTTCAAATATGGGCCATTACTAGAAATTTTCATGCTTGATGAACGCAGCTATAAAGGGCCAAATAGCCCCAATAATCAGTCAGTACAAAGTAAAGAAACAGAATTTCTGAGTAATAAACAAGTGCAATGGTTGAAAAAACAATTGCAAAAATCAAAAGCAACATGGAAAGTCATTGCTAGTGATATGCCTTTAGGGCTGATAGTTCGAGATGGTAGCACAGACTTTGAAGCATGGGCTAATGGAGATGGCCCGGCTTTAGGAAGAGAATTAGAACTTGCAGATTTACTACGATATATCAAAAACAAAAATATCCCAAATGTTGTTTGGTTAACTGCTGATGTACATTACGCAGCAGCACATTATTACGACCCTGCTAAAGCACAATTTACTGATTTTAAACCTTTCTGGGAATTTGTCGCTGGGCCTCTCAACTCTGGCACATTTGGGCCAAATCAATTGGAAAATACTTTTGGGCCACAATTGGTATTTCAAAGCATTCCTTCAGATACGAAAGCAAATCGACCCCCAACTGAAGGGTTGCAATTTTTTGGTACAGTCAAAATTAATAGTTATACAAAAGTGATGACAGTGACGCTGCGTAATTTGGTAGGGGAAACTCTTTACAGTGTAGATTTACCACCAGAAAAATAAATCTTCAAAAATGGAGTGAAATACAGCCAGTTAGATAGAATGATTACAGAATTTTGTTTTTTGTCTGCTGGCTGTACCAGTCATAATTTTTGTTAATATTGCCCTCAATTCTAAACGATGACGCATTAACTACGCTGTAGAATAATTAATCAATCAACCACTGTGCCAATAAGTAAAGCAAAAATCCGTAACTAAAAAAGCAAAGTAGTAATACCAAAACGACTATTGTAACTAAGAAATATAACAAACGAGGATTTTTCTTAGATAACCATTGCTGCCAGATAACCAGCGTGATATTACTAGAAAGTAAAAAAGCTAAAATATTAGAGCCTAATAACCAATCGCTTTCTTTTACACTTTTCAACCAAGGTATCAAAGAACCTCCATTTGCACTATTGGGTTGAAAAGTTGGATCTCGTAGTGGTGAAACTAAATACACAAAAATTATACTAGCTACGGTTAAAAGCAGTATCAAAACCAGACTGAAAATAGAAAAGCGGCGAATTTGTTGAAAAAGCACTCTCGCTACCCCCCAGCTAATTCCGTTATTTGGACTTGATTTCAACTAATCATGTTCCTGATAAACTGTAGATGCCGTTGTAGGGATTGAGGTTGAGGATGTAGACAGGGTATTACGGTTGACTGATGGGTAAGAATTGCGATCGCAGTTTTTTGTTCGCTGAAGCCGGATTTCTCATAGCAGTGCATCAACAAGTTCAAATCACGAAAAAGAAAAAATTCTTGAGCGATCGCCACCGCTAAAAGCTAAATTGAGGTAGAGTACTGGGTTGTTTAATTGCGATGCTGGCAAGCTACATTGACCAAGCAATGGAATTGGCGGTTTATGAAATCATTGCAGATGATCAAACATATTGGGGTGAAATTCCCGGCTTGCAAGGAGTCTGGGCTAATCATCAAACTTTAGCAGGATGCAGGCGGGAATTAAGAGAAGCTTTAAGTGACTGGCTAGCACTACGGTTACATTTGGGGTTAACGATACCCGTAATTGCTGGTATGAATCTTAATGAATTGACTAAGCCTGTATAAAATTCTTAGGTATTCCCGTAATTGTTGGTGTGAACCTCAATCAATTGACCACACCTGTATCACAATGTCTAAATTAACCCCTGTTTCTTGGCGTAATTTAGTAAAACGTCTGCAAGAGTTAGGCTTTGAAGGCCCATACGCCGGAGGAAAGCATCCACAAATGCGGCGAGGTGATGTGACTGTGATTCTTCCTAATCCTCATGAGGGTAATATCTGTTTGGATTTATTATCGCGGGTATTGCGACAAGCTGGAGTTTCTCGTGAAGAATGGTTAGCCCAGTTAAATATCAAGGGTGTGTTAATACCGAGTTGTATTCAAAGGTAGCAGGGGGATGAGGGAGATGAGGGGGATGAGGGAGATGCTACTTCCCTATGTTTAGATGCTATTTTTGAATGCAACTTACAGCAGTTTTCAAATCAATAGACCACTCCCTACTCCCTACTCCCTACTCCCAGCCCTAGCTGTGGTCTATGCATCTGAAAATGGCTGTAGTATAAACTCTGGGCTTTGCACTTGAAGGTGGTATGGAAAATTTTAGAAAAAAACAATAAAAAAATTCCAAGCGATCGCCCCTCAACTTTCACATCACGTTATCATCGGGTATTGTGGCTTTTTTGTGCGTAACTCCCTAGCATCTATGACTGCTTCCCACTCTGACACTCCATCTACCAAGCCAGACGCCAGTACTTTTATTTGTGACCATCGACAGGTAGACCGCAGTAAGCTAAGTCAAATGTACCTGCACTATGTCGAGACGAAGGATAAATATCCTCACGCGGTGTTGCTGTATCGGGTAGGAGATTTTTTTGAATGCTATTTTCAAGATGCTGTCACACTAGCCCAAGAATTAGAATTAGTCCTGACTAGCAAACAAGCCGGGGAACAGGGGCGGGTGGCGATGTCCGGTGTTCCTCATCACTCTTGGGAACGCTACACAACTTTGTTGATCGAAAAAGGCTTTGCTGTGGTCATTTGCGACCAAGTGGAAGATGCAGCCGAAGCTACAGGTCGGTTAGTGCGGCGTGAGGTGACGCGCATCCTCACACCAGGCACTTTGCTGGAAGAAGGTATGTTAAAATCAAGTCGCAATAATTACTTAGCGGCTGTGGTAATTGCGGGGAATCATTGGGGTTTAGCTCATGCAGATATATCTACAGGGGAATTCCTCACCACCCAAGGCAGTGATTTAGAACACCTGACGCAGGAATTGATGCGGTTGCAGCCTGCGGAGGTGCTGGTTCCGACCAACGCCCCCGACTTGGGAAGTTTGCTGCGTCCGGGAGAAACTTCGCCGCATTTACCGCAATGTTTACCGCCATCATTTTGTTATAGCTTGCGATCGCAACTTCCTTTTTCCCAAGGTGAGGCTAGACCAAAATTATTGCAGAAATTTAAAGTGCGATCGCTCGAAGGACTTGGTTGTGATCATCTTCCCCTGGCTGTCCGCGCCGCTGGCGGTCTTTTGGAATATTTGGAAGAAACGCAAAAAGAAAACCCAATTTCCCTACAGAGACTACGCACCTATACAACCACCGATTACCTAATTGTTGACCACCAAACCCGCAGAAACTTGGAAATTACTCAAACTGTGCGGGATGGCACTTTTCATGGTTCTTTGCTTTGGGCATTGGATAGAACCGGCACAGCAATGGGCGGGCGGGCGTTGCGGCGATGGTTATTGCAACCGCTCATCGATATTAAAGGCATTCGCTCACGGCAAGATACAATTGCAGAATTGCGAGAAAATACTACTCTACGTCAAGATTTGCGGCAGTTATTGCGGCAAATTTATGACTTAGAACGGTTGACAGGAAGGGCAGGTTCTGGTAGAGCCAATGCTAGAGATTTGGTAGCCTTGGCAGATTCCCTCTCACGCTTACCAGAATTATCTCGCTTAGTGGCGGACGCAAATTCCCCCTTTTTAAAAGCTTTACAGAAAGTGCCGCCGATTTTAGAAGAATTGGCACAAAAATTACACGCCCATCTTGTAGAGTCACCGCCCATACATATTAAAGAAGGCGGTTTGATTCGTCCGGGAGTCAACGTACAACTGGATGAGAGAAAGGCGACTGTAGAAGCAGACCAACAATGGATTGCTAATTTAGAAGTTGACGAAAGGGCGAGGACGGGAATACCGACGTTAAAGGTAGGATTTAATAAAACCTTTGGTTACTATATCAGTATTTCCCGTGCCAAAGCCGACCAAGTACCCGCGAATTACATCCGCAAGCAAACCCTGACAAATGAAGAACGTTACATCACCCCAGATTTGAAAGAACGAGAAGCGCGGATTCTCACAGCGCGGGATGATTTAAATCAGTTAGAATATGAGATTTTCACAGCATTACGGGAAGAAGTAGCACAACAAGCCGAAGTAATTCGCAACCTTTCCCGCGCAGTAGCGGCGGCGGATGTGTTGTGTGGTTTAGCTGAATTGGCTGTCCAACAAGGTTACTGTCGTCCAGAAATGTTACCAGGACGAGAAATCGCAATTGTTGATGGTCGTCATCCAGTAGTGGAACAGTCTTTACCTGCGGGTTTCTTTGTGCCCAATTCGACAGAATTAGGAAAAGATAAGGGAGTAAATTCTTCCTCATCCCCCTCATCTCCCTCATCCTCCTCATCTCCCTCATCCTCCTCATCCTCCTCATCCCCCTCATCCCCTGACCTCATCATCCTCACTGGCCCCAACGCCAGCGGCAAAAGTTGTTATTTGCGCCAAGTGGGATTAATTCAGTTAATGGCGCAAATTGGTAGTTTTATCCCAGCTAAGTCTGCTAAGTTGGGAATATGCGATCGCATTTTCACCCGTGTCGGTGCAGTTGATGATTTGGCAACCGGTCAATCTACCTTCATGGTAGAGATGAATGAAACGGCAAATATTCTCAACCATGCAACTGCGAGGTCGTTGGTATTATTAGATGAAATTGGCCGGGGAACGGCTACCTTTGATGGTCTTTCTATAGCTTGGGCGGTGGCGGAATATTTAGCTACCGAAATTAGGGCGCGGACGATTTTTGCTACTCACTACCACGAGTTAAATGAACTTGCTAGCATGTTGCCGAATGTCGCTAACTATCAAGTAACGGTGAAAGAATTACCCGACCAAATTATCTTTTTACATCAAGTTCAACCAGGTGGTGCTGATAAATCCTATGGTATTGAAGCGGGAAGATTGGCAGGTTTACCAGCGGTAGTTATCCAACGGGCTAAACAAGTAATGGGACAAATTGAGAAACACAGTAAAATTGCGATCGGTTTGCGTGAAGGTCTGCAAAATGATGTTGATTGATTAATTATTTGTCCGCGTTCACTATCGTTCTTAATCTTGAACCGCAGTAAAATTTATGAACTCAGCTACCCATGACAATGACTTTTATGCTTGGACACAAGAGCAAGCACATCTTTTAAGAACAGAACAACTACATCAAATAGATTGGCAGAATATCGCCGAAGAAATAGAAGACATGGGGCGTTATGAAAAACGACAATTAGAAAGTAGATTAGAAGTATTGATTATGCATTTATTAAAATGGCAGTTTCAGCCTAATTTACGTTCCCGCAGTTGGCAATTAACTATTAAAGAACAACGCCTGCGTTTAGAAAAACTGTTGCAAGAAAACCCTAGTCTGCAATCGAATCTTTCCGAAGTCATAGAAAAAGTTTATCCTCTAGCTACCCTCAGCGCAGAAAGAGAAACAGGGTTATCCTCATTTCCAGAAACTTGTCCCTATATTCTCACAGAAATTTTCTCACCAGAATTTATACCAAATTGAAATTACAATTCAGGGATTACAATACATACACTGCCCTGGATCGGCAAATTCTCTGTCATTAGGGAATAATTTTTCTTGACGAAAACCACATTTCTTGCATTGATAAATTACCGAACGAGTTAGGGTTGTTGGCGTGAAACAAATTTCACACGGTAAACCTTGAATTCTTTCAGTGATGGCAAAACCTGGTGTAGAACAGTTTGGGCAGAGGGTTTTAATTTTTGTTAACAAATCACTGGTAGCTTTTTCTATGTTTTTCATCCTTGTAGGATTATAAATCGCTCGCATATCTGTTTCAATATGCACTGTGGTTGAATTTTCTAAAGATAAATTTATAGCTTCTACAAGTTTTGTTTCTGTAGTAATACCTTTAATGATTTCATTACTATTACCTTCTGATTTCTCGAACCAGACAACTAGACCATGTTCAGGAAAACCAACTTTCAGCGCAAATTCCCGCGCCTGTTGTAGATTCTCTACAACCTGATGATTAAAGTTAGTTTCTAGAGAAAATTCCTCGCCAATAATTTCTAGATCATTGTCTTTATCTATCAAAATGACAATTTCTTTGTTACAGTATAAATAAGGTACAGCAGGATGAGGTGCAAAACTGCCTTCACTAGCGATCGCTAGCGTTTCACCTGTAATATCTAGTGCCTTTTGGGCTTTTAATCTGGCTGTAATAATTTGAGTTCCAGGGCGTTTTATCTCTCTACTAAAAGTTCCAAAAATATCAGTATTAAAATTATCTGGTACTATAACTTTAATTCCTAATTCCTTTTCTAAAATTGGCGCGATCGCTCTCTCTTTTTGATGCATTGTACCAAGTACAGCCACTCGATTACTAAATAATTGCTGATATTTCATTGTCGGGTTAAATCCTTGACTCTCACAGCAAACAATAGTGCATTATTAAGAGATACTTTTCGAGTAAACCTGAAATTGTAGAAATTGTAGGGTGCGTTATAGCAACGCTTAACGCACCGAGAGATATAGTGCCCTGCGGTTAATTCTTATTCTCTAAAACTCTCAAATCCTTGCATAGTTGTAACACAACCTAATGGCGCGATCAAAGTAAAATAGTGCATTAACGAACCGCAGAGGCGCAGAGAACACAGAGATATTATATCAAGTTCGGATGATTCGTTATAATTGCAGTCCTCGCGTTACCCCACCCCTAACCCCTCCCCTTAGTAAGGGGAACTCGGAACCCCCTCTGGGGATTAGGGGCAGGGAGACAAAGCGTAGCTTTGGCGGGGTAGGGTTTAGAGGTTGTAATAAGTAATAAACCGAACTTGATATTAGAAGAAATTGATGCACTAAATTAGGCTGGTCGTGCCACTATTAAGCATTACCTGACAGCAGGGGAATATTTTCCGCAAGGGAATCTGGAATAATTACTCCTTGTTCTTTTGCCCAGAATTGACTTAAAAAGTGAATCTGTCTTAAACCGACAATTAAATTTAATCCCGGTACAAACAACCACCAAACTACAAGCGGTGCTTTCATTCCTGCTTGGCTGTACAGTGCGTTTACTGTTTTATATAACTTAAATTGGACGATGTAAATCCAAACAACACCCAGTAGCGAAAACCAACCAAACCATCCTGGAACATCAGGATCAAATATACGTAAAGCTTGGGGAACTGCTACCCCCAAAACGAAAGGTGCTAAACACAGGGTTCCTGACCAACCAAACCCATTATAACGGCGTAGTTCTTCTTGAATAATCCATTTGTACCAGCCGTAGTACAACATCAAGGTGACAACAGACAAGAAAATGACTCGCCACAATGGACGGGGTTTACCTAAAGGTTTACCGGACATATTTACGCCTGAGATACCAAAATTAGTTTTTTAACAATTCTTAATGTAAGATATCTCAGGTAATCTTGTCTAACTTTGTTCTTGGGGTTGTCCTATCTGTGCTGTTAGCTTCTCTTTATCACGCTTGCGTTTCTTGGCGTAAAGCTGAATAGTTACCGCCATGAGAATAATTGAGCCGAAAATTAACCAAGCAGTAATGTCTGTAGGTAGATTATTTTTGAACACAGCCAGCAATACAATTACCATCAACATCACTGTGGGCGCTTCATTTAAAGCACGCATCTGTTGACTATTCCAGCGACATTCATCTGCTGCTAACTGCTTCATCAAACGACCGCAGTAATGATGATAACCAAGTAAAAGGGCAACAAATAAAAGTTTGACGTGTAACCAACCCTCTTTTAAAACATCCGGTTCAGTACTTAATAAACCAATTGCCATTGCTACTGTCACCAACATTCCTGGAGTAGTGATGATCCGGTAGAGGCGTTTTTCCATAATCTGATACTGATTCTTCAGTATCGTACGTGCTGGTTCTGGTTCAGCGTTAGCTTCAATATGATAGATAAAAAGACGCACCAAGTAGAATAACCCAGCAAACCAAACTACAATGCCAATAATATGAAATGCTTTAAACCAGGAATAAGCCATGAAGAATAATCTCCCTCTCTCAGGTTTTAATGAATTGTTAGTTGTACTATAATTTCCACTAATGCAACCTTACATAATATTATAAATCTGATACAAAAACATACAGTAAGTTATTATCCTTAACAATAATAATCAAGTTAATTTGAGAATGTCAGTTGTCAGTTGTAAGGGTTTAGGCATTATTACAGCTTTTCATATAGTTATATTTATTCACATCTACCTGACTTAAAAATACTTTGTGCCTTTGTGTCTTTGTGGTTGTTTGATTTTTTACCACAAAGACACTAAGACACAAAGATAAACTAGGCATTTGTACGTCGGATAAAAGGCAAAAGGTCTTCTAGAATTGTTTTGTGATAGTGTTCTTGTGGATAATGCCCGACGTTATTAAGTTTTATTAATTCAGCATTTGGTACAGAATCGGCAAATTTTTGTGCTATGTCTACAGATAACCAAGGGTCAATTGTGCCCCACTGAATCAAAATTGGCTGTTGCCATTGTTGAAAGCCAGAGTCGATTTCTGTGATTGCTTGTTCAAGTTGCAAATTGCGAATGGTTGCTAAAAGGGCGCGTCCCGCAGCAGAGGTTTTCAAAAAGGGTTTTCGATATACATCTAAATCTTGATCTTCTATGCGGTAACGGCTACCACCTTCTAGCGTCCTATCAACTAATAGAGGGTCTTGGGTCATCATTTCACCTGCTAAAGGTAAACCCATTTGTTTGATTTTCCAAGGTAATTTGGCAGCAGAAGAAATTGGTGTATTTAATATAGCTATGTTGGCGATTTGTTCGGGGTGCCGCAAGGCATATTGTAGTCCAACGGAGCCTAAAAAACCTTGCACAACTAAAGAAAAACGCTCAAGTTCTAATGCTTGAATAAATTTTTCTAAGGCTGTAATAAATGCATCTGGTGTGTAGGCAAAATCTCGTTTTTCTGGCATTGCCGAAAAGCCATAGCCGATCCAATCAGGCGCGATCGCTCTCGTCCCCTGATTGGCTAAAGCTGGTAAAATATTACGCCAACTGTAACTTTGCGAAACCAAACCATGTAGTAAGACTACGGGCAATAAGTCAGTTCTGCCAATTGGTGAAGCTTCTCGATAAAACCATTCTAGTGAATCTACTGTGATTTTATGTTCTGTTATAGACACGCGATTTTCCTGGGTTTTTGAATTTAAATGCCTCACGCCAAGACGCAGAGGCACAGAGATAAAAAGGTGTTTTTTATTAACGGGTTGCGTTTTGTTCTTTCCCAACCAGATTGTTAATTGGTTGAGAAGGAACGGGGTTGGTGTACTGGGAAAATGTTCAACAAAGGTAATGGTATGGTTTTAAATTTTTCCCAGTCCCCAGTCCCTAGTCCCCAGTCCCCAACTCAAAAATTCCCAGGAATAATCATCTCACAAATTGCATGAGCTGTTGCGGGTGCTAGCAAAACGCCGTTGCGATAGTGTCCGGTGGCTAGGAGGATGTTATTGTAGCCTGGTAGTTGACCGATAACTGGTGCTGGGCGACCTTCGGGGCGGGGACGCAAGCCTGACCAAGTGCGGATAATCTTTGCTGTGGCTAATTCTGGGCAAAAAGCGATCGCTTGTTGTCTGACGGTTTCCAAAAGTTCTTGATTTGGCGGGATTTCATCGCCATTTGTGGGAAATTCCACTGTCGCGCCTATCCAGTAATTACCGCCACTCACAGGCACAATATGGACATCATTACCAGTAATGGCTGGCTGAAAGTCAGGATTTCCTAACAAATGTCCTAAACTGAGTTGTAGTGCTTGCCCCAACACAGGACGGATATCAACTATCTGGTTTAATTGGGCGGTGAGTGGCGTTGAACCCAGTCCCGCAGCAAATACAATCCAATCTGCGGCGATTTTTCCCTCTGTAGTCTCGACTGAACTACATTTGACGGGTTCTTGCAAACTATTTTTTTCGGGCGTTGGTACACCCAAAACTGTGACACCAAACTGAAAATTAACACCTTTGTGTTGGGCAGCTTCAACTAAAGCTAAAGTCAGGGCAGTTGGATCGAGTTGACGGTCTTGTGGAGAATAGACAGCGCCAGTAATTTTTTCCTGATTAACTTGAGGGCAGATTTCTTTGAGTTTCGCTGTGTCCCAAATTTCTAACCGCCAGCCTTGGGAGTGGCGAATAGCTACTAAATTTTCCCATGCTGCTAAATCATCTTCTGCACCACAGAGGCTAAGAATTCCCTGACGATTAAAAGGAATTTGGCGATTTGTTAATGCTTCTAGTTCTGGAATTAAGGTTTCGTAGCGCTGGATGCTAGTTTGTCGCATCTGCCAAGCTTTACCCTTGATTTTATGGCTAATGACACCCATCAAAACGCCAAGTGCAGCGCCAGTGGAAGCTTGTGCAGGTGGTTGACGGTCGATAACTGTGATTGTTAGCCCTTGGACAAGACTTAGTTCGTAGGCGATCGCTGCCCCAACCACACCACAACCGATAATTACTACATGACTCATTACTGTTTTGAGAGGGAGATGAAGGAGTGGGGGGAGATGAGGGAGTGGGGGAGATGAGGGAGTGGGGGGAGATGAGGGAGTGGGGGAGATAAGAAAAATTTTGCTTCCTCATCCTCCTCATCCTCCTCATCCCCCTCATCCTTCTCATCCTCCTCATCCCCCTCATCCTCTTGTGCCCATCTTACCTCGCCCTTAGCTTGCCTCTTCTGAGGGAGCGCTTGTATCAGGAACCAGTTCTAAGAATTTGTCAATGTCGTCGAAAACAGCTTGGTAGTTATTCAAAGCAACTAAACTGTCGCCATCCTTAGCAGCTTGATCGATTTTAATCAGGTGACTAAAGAAATCTTTTGTGATCTGACGTGCTTGGGGTTGAACCTTGGGTAAAAGATTGGGAGTGACATAAGTCATACTCAACTTGGCTTCCGTAATGGGGCCGTGTATAAAATTACCCACAAATATCCAGTCTTTTTTCTCGATCAGGTCTCTCAATTCGTCAGCGCGATCGCGCACTGCTTTAATTTCAGGGACGTATGTCTGAATTTTCTGAAGTTGAGCTGTTGTATAAGTCGGAGGTGGAGCTGCGACGTTAGGGCCACCACAACTGATGAGGAATGTGGCTAACAATACCAGAATTAAGGAAAATATTGAGCGTTGACGCGCCATAAACAGAATTTATTTGTTTGCCGATTACCAGTGTCATTTTAGATCGCTAGGGTAATTGATTGTTCCTGTCGGCAAGAGAATTTGCTGAAAATCTTGTATTAACACCTAATCTTTTTGAGAAAGTCCAGAGTAAGGGGTGATTTTTTGAAAAAATTTAAGTATAATTACTTAAATAACCTTTTTCTATACATAAACCTTCGATGAGCAGTTTTTTAGCGGCTTCTGGTAAGAATAATTGTCAGGGAAATGTGATTTATGGTTGCGTAATTCAAAAGGTATTGATAAGCTGAAACACTAACATGATAAGCCTTCTGGCGGTTTTTCTGTCGTCACATTTCAAAGCCGACACCATAATGAGGAGTTTTTTGTCGTGAACGCAGCTGAACAGGCAACTAACCTTGAACTCGCCAGCAAGATTGCTACGGTAGTTAATCTATTCAAATTTGAGTTTCCTGACGCTAAATCGGATCTCAAGCCTTGGAAGAATGACCCAGAAACAAGGGAATTGGTAGATCCAGATTCCATAGATATTGGCTTTCACTTTCCTGGGATTAGTAAATCGTGGCGTAGTCGCAGTGTATTAATTCAAATCCGGTTTTATCAAGATCCTATCAATAATTTACGGCGAGCGATCGGTATAGAAGTGGCTGGTTTTGACCATCGCGGCGAAGCTTGGCGACTTTCGACGGTGGAAAACTGGAGTTTTTTCGGCGAATCTTTGCCTTCTAGTGAAGTTGGGGATAAGCTGAAAAAAGTTTGTCGCCAGATTTTAGAGGTATTTAATAAACAGAATAGTTAGGAAATTTTAATTGCTGACTGATAACTGTTGACAATTTATAAACGCCAAAACTTTTAACAGTTATCATTCCCTTTTTATAACAAGTTCGCTTAATTACTTATTAAACCCGCGCTCACCCCACCCCACCAAAGCTACGCTTTGTTTCCCCTCCCCATTGACGGGGAGGGGTTAGGGGTGGGGTGCAATTACTGTAGGAACTATAACTAATTAACCGGACTTGATATTATTATTCTTCCTCGTCAACTTCCTCACCAGTAAGCCAAGCTTGGGAACTGTGACGCACATGAAGGACAAACACAGTATCTCCCCGAATCGTAAACAAAATTCGGTACTTATTTCTTGACTTACCGTAAATAAATTGACGAATTTCTTCAGTAAACGCATCATTTTCTGGAGCCAAAGCACAGCGTCGAGGCTTTTCTTGTAAAGTTGCAATAGTATCCATTAATTCCCGAAACCACTTATCAGCATAAACGGGATTGCGTTCTTTCAACCAAGAATAAGCCTTCTCAATTTCTGCATTTGCTGTTCGAGTAGTCCTAACTTGAAATGCCATACTTTTGTTGCATTTCTTGTTCAAATTCACTTAAGCTAGTGGTTCTACCTGCTTCTACATCTTCCAATCCTTGTTTAATTCCAACAATAGCTTCTAACCGTTCTAAAGCATCAAGCAACTTTTGGTAAGATTCAGCATCTTGAACCACAAGTTCAGCTTTACCATTAACTGTCAGCACCACAGGTTTTCCTGTCTGCTTCATCTGCTGTAAAAATTCCAGTGTATTGCGTTTAAAGCTGGAGAGTGAATGAATATCTCTAATGATGTTGATCATTGAATTGTTTATGCACTAAATTTGCACTAAATTTAATGCTATCGTACCCAAAAGCTTTTTGCAGGGCTGGTTTTAGGGTTTGCTTTTAATCCCCTTGCGGGGTAATAGAAGTGTAGGCAATCTGTAAAGTCCCCAGGTAAGTCTAAGAGGGGTTTGCTTTTAATCCCCTTGCGGGGTAATAGAAGTCAAAAGCCGCGGGGTCTACACAGGCAGCCCTGCCCAAGGGGTTTGCTTTTAATCCCCTTGCGGGGTAATAGAAGTGTGAAACCTGAAACCGTTAGATAACAAGCTTTCTGTGAGGGTTTTTGGCGGGGGAGAAATTTTGGTTAATTTCAGCCGCTCTTATTGCAAAATACTTGCAATTAACCTAACTATTGAAACGCTGTAATTATTGATTTGTCAAGGTTCTGGCGATTTTGGCGGGACTCCAGGGATTTTGCCCCCGCTTTCCCCTGCCAAATATCAAGCTGATTACACAATCATAAAATGCTTATTCGTGATTGTCGAGGTATTATCAACTATATGTAACTTTTTACAGTAAAACTTCGTACTAACTTAGTAAATAGCAAAGATGTGATTTCCATGACGATGTACACATAAGTCGAAAAATCTGATCTACATTAACTTTAAATGTTTGAGAATCAATGAGCAAACATCAGTTGCTGCAATTGAATTTTGCTCGACTAAGTGAGTTTGTTGAGTGATAAATAAAGGCCCATCAGCTGGAGAATTGGTAATATGACCATGAGAACCACGTACCAGCGAAGCATCTAAAGGAATCACATCCATTAAGTACCGAAAACCCAATTGTTTCTTCAGCAGTTTCCAAGCAACTTTTACCTGGGGAATTTTCAGTTGGGGATCCAGGAAAAGTTCTACAGGATCGTAACCTGGTTTGCGGTGGATATCTACAGTTCTAGCGAAATCAGGTGCTTTAGCATCATCAAGCCAATAATAATAGGTAAACCAAGCATCAGGCTCTGCGATCGCAACTAATTCACCTGATCTAGAATGATTAATATGATAGGCTTTCTTTCCTTCTTCATCTAATACCTGTGCTACTCCTGCAATTCCTTCTAAAATAGAGCGAACTTTGGGAATATACGCCGGATCATTCACATATACATGAGCAATTTGATGATCAGCAACAGCAAAGGCAATGCTAGCACCAAAATCAAGCAATTCTCGCCCTAATTCTTCTCGCACAGCAATTAAATTATTTTCCCGTAGCACACGGTTTAAATCCACTGCTTTGGAGACTGGGGTAATACCATATTCAGAAAGAATAATTACTTGAGCGTTACGTGCTTGATAATATTGAATCAATTCACCACAGACAGCATCAATTTCTTGTAAATCTGCTTGAATTTGTTTTTCATCGTGACCAAATTTTTGCAGACAATAATCTAAATGAGGCAGATAAACTAATGATAATGTCGGGCTGTAACGTTCCTCAATCCATTTGGCGGAATTGGCAATCCATTGGCTAGAAATTATGGAAGTATTTGGCCCCCAAAAGTTGAATAAAGGGAATTGTCCTAACTCAGATTGAATTTGCGATCGCACATCACCAGGCTGAGTATAAATATCAGGTAATTTCCTGCCATCTGCCGGATACATTGGGCGTGGTGTAATGGCATAATCGACTGAAGAATACATATTGTACCACCAAAAAAGGTTAGCACAAGTAAAGTTTGGATCAATAGATTTAGCGATTTCCCAAACTTTTGCAGCCTGCACTAGTTTATTAGATTGTCGCCAAAATTTCACTTCACATTCATCACGAAAATACCAACCATTAGCAACAATTCCATGTTCATCAGGCAATTTTCCTGTTAAATAAGTAGCCTGAACAGAACAAGTCACAGCAGGTAATACTGGCGCGATGGGTACTACTCGCCCTTTAGCAGCCCAAGAACATAAAAACGGTGTATTTTTTCCTAGTAAACTGGGTGATAATCCTACAACATTGAGAACAACCGTTTTCTGCATAAATGTTATTTCCTTATATACTAACTCCAAATATGTTAGACCAAATAAAATCAGATTTTAGGGACTTCCAAATAAAAAACATACAATTATTGTGGGGTGGCCAGAAAGCCCGCCTTTACTTGGGGCGGACAAGATGTCCACCCCACAAGTAGTAGTAATTTATTTCTTGGTAATTCCTTATTAATTACGAACTACGAATTACGAACTACGAATTACGAATTACGAACTACGAATTACGAATTACGAATTACGAATTACGAATTATATTTAACACCCATTCATACTCCCGCTGAATTGAAGTTAGCAAATCTATCTTCATTTCTGCTGGTAAGACATCCCAAGTGTAAGTCTCAATTTCTAGATGTTGACAAGCATTATTAGTCTGGAGTAACTTTAAAACAGTTGCAATATCATCTTGGGTAGATTCCAAAATCTGATAATCACGAATAAAAATTGGTACATGAAAGTGTGTACGCCATTCTTCAGCTACAGATTTTTCTAAATGTGGCAATGCAGTTACCAAATCAGGGTAGTGATGTAATGTACCGTCGCTTTGACGTTCTATTACTTGGTGCAGATAAGTAGATTCAGCAAAAGGACGTAAACGTTCAACTATTAAGCTACGTTTTTCAGCTTCAGCAGGTAGTTTTACTTGAATTGCTGCACTAATTTGAATTTTGCCAATTTTAATTCCTGCTGATTGCAAAGTTGTAAATACAGACTTTGGTTCCTCATATTCAACTGAAAAATGACATGTGTCATAACAAAGTCGTACATGTTCTAGCAATTTAGTTTCTGCTAAAGTCTGTTGAATATTTAATTTTTCTGATAAGTATTTCCCACCAATTGGTAATAACCAATTTTGATAAAAATCGATAACTTCCGATGTATTCTCAATTAATCCGTCTGGTTCAGGTTCTAAATCAATATGCAGTAACTTCCCTGTTTCATCGCGGATGCGAATCATTTCAGCTACAACTAATGCTAGGTTAATGCAGCTATTTTTGAAAACTGTTTCAGCATTTGCTTGGTCTGCTTGCCACCAAAGTTTATAAGATAGAGGTAGTGTGGAAATTCCGCCAGTTAGCCCTGCTGGTAAAAGAGTTGCTAAAATTTTTGTCAAGTTTAATGTATAATCCAGTCGTTCTTGTTTTGACCAATCTGGGGCATAAACTTGGTCTTTTACTACCTGTCGATGAAATCCCCCATAAGGAAAGCCATTGAAGGTAAAAACATATAAATCTTGCTCAGCTAGCCACTCTTGAAATTCAGCTAAATTATTGCTTTCTAAAAGCTCTTTTGCAGCTACATCTGCTAATCTCAAGCCAATGCCAAAGGGTGCTTCTGGTGATAATCTTGATTTAAGATTGGGGATATATTTTTGTAAGTTGGCAAAAACTTCTGGCCAGGTTTCTCCTGGATGAATGTTAGTGCAATATGTTAAATGAATATTGCTATCTGTGGTAATTTTCATATGTTATTTGCGGTCTTCTTTGCGCCTTTGCGCCTTTGCGTGAAAATTAAAAAGACTGATTTTAAGTAACAGCGAATAATTGTGCTAATTTCATGGAAATTGGGAGTAAAATTAGCACTAATAAACCGTAATACAAACCAGCAAAACCTGCTGCAACTGTTGCGTCTAATATAATTAGAGATAACACACCTACTTTCACAGCGGTTCTAATTTTCTCAGGTACTGGTTCACGCGCAGCGTTCACAAAATTAGGTAAGACTCGGATAGCTAATAAAACCGCAAATGGTAAGGCTGCAATTACTGTATAGTCTTGTAAAAATCCCAAGGCTAAAACTGCTGTTAGGACTATGGAAATTAAGAGTATTGCTAGTATTCCTGTAATTTTTTTGCCTCCGTGAACTTCTCCTTGGCTAATTGCGGTGATTGCAGCAATGTAAAGAACAGGAATCATGGCTAAATACCAACGTTCTGCAACGATCGCAGGTACTGCACTTACACCTAATAATAAGTTACAACCACGACACAATCCCATATTCAACGGCCCAAAAAAACCGTGATGCTTAGCGATCGCGTCATACAATAAAGCTGCAAAAGTGATCACTATACCTATAATGCCGCTCAACAAAGATACTTGAAAAGCCGCTGCAATGCCGATGGCAAATAGCAAACTCCCTAATAAGGTAGCATTCTGAAGAGACACGCGATCGCTAGGAATTGGTCTATTTGGTCGCTCTTTTGCATCCAATTGGGCATCGAAAATATCGTTAAAAACGATACCGCCTCCGTATAAACCAGTTGTAGCCAATAATAACCAGCCTAAAGGAATTAAATTAACAAAACTTGCTTGTCCATTGATGAAGTCATCAAAAATAATCCAACCAGAAGCAGCAAAACCTACAAGAATATCCGCCCAAGCAGTCACAATATTAGCAGGACGCATCAATTCTAAATAACCGCGCCAGTGTTGAAAATTCCAGCTTGTAATATTCACTGGTCTATCTCCTTAAGCAAGTAAAAATACTTAGTGTATTAGTGCCTTAGTGTAAAAATTATTTAACCACAAAAGACACAAAGATGAGGGCAGTTGCGTGGGCGGGTTTCCCGACTTGAGCAAACTGCCCGTCACAAAGAGTTTTATTCTTTACTTTTGAATTTTAACTAAACATTTACCGCCGCGTATTCAAATGCAGGTGCTACTTGCTTACCTAAAGTAGGATCGGTAATTTCTACCATTTGCTGTGCTTGCAGCTTCAGTTCAAACATTAAACCCATGACAGTGTTCAAGTACTGGGGTTCACCATTGAAGGTTTTGTGCAAACCGTTGAGGAGATTTGTGTAGGAGTAGTTAAACTGATCCACTAAGCGCAAGGCTTTACTGCCTTTTGGGTAATATTTACTTTTAGAGTTCTCTACTAACTGCCAAATTCCATCCTCTTCTAAGGGTACAGGCTCACCACTATATGAATATCCTTCTTTAACTGTAGAATCTTTTTGTAGGCGGCGACCGTGATATATTTCTGCAAAACGGTAGTAGTGAGCATAGGCTCCTTCTGGATCTAGAGGGCTATTATGTGTACCTTCACCTTGCTCTACAATAATGGTCAAAGCCTCCACAGCCTCGTCTAAGTTGGTGATAGCAAACAGTTGATCTTGGGGAAACCATTGCTCGTTGACGACTTGCCGATTAGGATTTCCTTTAATACAATGTGTTCCCAATTCTTTTAGTTTGTCTATAATTGCCTGGTAAAATTGACCGATAGTTGCATACCCCTCTTTTTCCAGGAACAGGAAATTAGGCTTGACTGGAAAATTAATCGGATCTTCTGGTTCTTCAATCCGCATAAAGGTATCTTTCAATACTTCTTTGGAGAGCGGCTTGAGTCCCACAATCAAATCGTCACCGATATTCATTGGCAAGTTACCAGGGTAGCTGGGAATGAATTTTGGGTGGTTGATATCAGGATGACCACCGATCGCATTCAAGACATTGGCAGCTATGGTCATATGTAGCATTTCTTCACGCACTATTGACAAAATAATGCGAACAACCTCTTGATTACGACCGGGTTTGATGGAGTATAAAGCAGTCAGGTAGGGGGGAATGGTGGAATGTTCTAACCTGATGGCGGACTGGAGATATTGGTGCAGTTCAGTAGTGCTAGTTTTAGAACGGATTTCTTGAATGATTTCGGCGCGAAGTTTCAGCATAAGATTCTCCTTTATACCATTTCACAAAAAACTTGATACAAAATATTTTTTCTCTTCTCCTCCCTCCCCATCTCCCCCGGCCTATGTGTATCAAACTTAAAGTAACGTGAGTTCGACAAGTGCTGTTTTGACCTCTCCCCCCACCCCTCTCCTTGTAGGAGAGGGGAGTAAAACCCTTGTTTTTTAGTTGCTCCTCCCTCGCCTTTTAGGAGAGGGAGGCCGGGAGGGAGAGGTTCATCGAACTCACGTTAAAGTAAAAGCCTATCAGGTGCGATCGCTGTTAGTTTTTCGGGCTGCTTGAAAACCTTGGTAAAATTGGGTTTTACCGCCAAGGTCTTCAATTTCCTCAATCTCGACTAATGGTACTGACACCAATGCTTCCTTTAAATCCACCTTTGGCTGCTGCAAAGAAAGCTTCGGTTCACCATAGACTAAGGCGTAACTACCATCTGCTGTTTTCTGACGCAACCATTTAAGAATAGTCTGTTGTTTGGGGTGGGATAAATCGCGGGTAACGGGCATAAAATTGGGATCGCTGGGATGTAGAGAAAAAGCCAGTTCGAGAATGGCGCGGTGTTCCTTCACTGAGTCATAGTTACCGAGGTTCACCAATCTCTTACTCATAATCGGATAGAGATTGCTATATTGTTGAAGAATTGGTTGGATGTGGTCGAGCCATGTAGGTTGTTCGGGAACCACATACTCGTCGTGCAGCAGAAGATAGATAAAATCGAATTGCTGTTGTTGTCCTTCAATCTGTCCATCTAGTTGGTATTGAATTATGTAGACTTGACCATCTAGATACTGGCGGGGATTATTGGGATTAGTGGTAACGATGGACAACTCAGCTTTGCCCTCTGAGTTGGTAGTCAAACTCGCAGTAAAAGAAAGAGCTGAGGCTGGGATATTAATCACAGGGATGGTAGCTTTGGGAGGGCTTGGATCTGTCGGTCGTCCGCCTCCTTGACCTTCAAGTGGGGGTAAAAGAGCGATGGTTATTTTGGCATCAGCTAAGGGTTTACCATAGCTTACAGCAAACAAGTTTGTTCGGACTGTCTCTTTTGGTTCGACTCGGTGAACAAAGTTATCAGCACGAATTAGTAAACCGTTGACACTCTCTCGAATGACTACTACCCCATCAGTTGTATTGCTCATCTTAATCAAGGCGAGGGGCTTGTTTTGAATTAATTCAAATATCTCTGGCTGCAATTTCACAGCCCAAATTCCAGAGGTTTGACGCAGCCAGTTTTGTTCACGGTAGGGAATTGTTGTACCCAGTGCAATAAAATCGCTATTTTTGCTAACTTGCTGAGACTCCTTGGTATTTGCGTCTGTAAGTACCGCCAATTGAAGATCGTTAATGTTTTTCAGACTTCCATAACCATCTATGAGCGGTAAAGCATTGCCAAAATCGGCAAATACTGTTTTTGTGGCTTCGTCCACCCGACAATCGAAGAAGTTAACATTATCGGTTGTTCTTTGCCCGTTGAGAGGAACCATACGCCGACCGAGAACAAAAGAGCGGGGTTCCTTGAGTCTGTAGGGGCCGATCGCACCGATGACTGTACCAATGGTGAAACGATTCGAGGTACTGTTTGTACTATAGCCGAAAGTAGCCAACCGTATTGATAGTAACCCGTCGCTCGTTGCTTTCTTAAGTTCCTCTAAAAAGCGAGAGTTGCGTAAGTTCTCGCCCCATTCTAAATCGGTGAGTACCGATTGGAAACTAGCCGCAGCAGTCTGGTCGCCTGGAGATGCGCCTTCTTGACGACCAAATAAGATGTCTCGAAAGGCCGTTGGCTCGAAATTAGCAGTCAGCAAATGAGGAATCTTACCGTCGGTGAGTCGGATTTTCAGCCCCCAAATCTGCGAGGCTAGCTGCCATTGTGGATCAAGATCTACTAACTTACCACCAACGCGATCGTTAGAACCATCGATGAAAAGACCGACTGCTGGGTCAACAGTAGCATCGGTAGTGCCACTGCCATCTTGGTAGTGAACAGATTGTACTTTGCAATTGATTAAACGGTAAGCCCCAGAGCCAATTGGATTCCACCAACCATTAGCCACATTTCCTTGCTGGAAATTTTGAAACCGATCCTCAAACGTTGCATTATCGAAGTGGCGAACATCATTATTGACAGTTGAGACATCTGCCTGAAAATCGCCAGCAAATGTCAGCCGCAGGTTATCTAAATAACTCATTTATATTCCGATTTTTTCAGTGTAAATAACTACTTTCTTGTTTTATAACTAGAAAAAACACGGTTTATCAGGCTTATTTACAATGATTTACCAAAAAGGGGAAAAGAAAAAGGGGAATTGGGGTTGGGAATTAAAGTTAAAACTTTTCCCCACATGGTATGGCAATCCTAAATGACTCATGAGAAAACACCATATTCATGAAGTTTTGGGAAGTCAATTCCCCTTCTTCATTAATATGTTTTTAAATAGCGTAATGACAATATTTTTTACATTTAAAATACTTTAAATAATTCTAACCTACTTTATTTAAGCCTGAAAAAATAGTGATTAATTTAAAATTTTACATCACTTAAAATTCTTTAATTCCTCTAGAGATAAAAAATTCAATGATTGAAAGTCCCGGCGAATGGAATTCACGGCTATACAAACGCGCGTCGGTCTACGCAGACTTTAAGAAAAATTAAGGATTTCAAACCCGCGCAGGCGAGTTTTGCTTATCTGAGATCTTGCACGATTCTCAATCCTGATTTAAAAATACTTAGTGTCTTAGTGCCTTGGTGGTGATGAACCACAAAGTCACGAAGACACAAAGTATTTTCATTACTTAGAATTCTTTAATGACTCTAGCTAAATATAAAAAATTAATGCAAATTTTTTACTCAATCAGCGCAAAGTCAGAAACAGACTTAATCCCTGGTTCCTGTCCCCGCAAAACAGAATTACCATTGAATAATTGACCCTGATCAATAGATGGTGCATTGAGCCAGTCTGATGCTTGCATCTGCCCAGTTTGACTATAAGCTGCTAAGGCATTTTCATAACAAACTGCTCTGACATGTTCTTCAGGAATACCCCTATCTAACATTAACTGAGCAGTTTTCGGAACAGCTAACGGATCGCTGATACCCCAATCAGCACTACTATCTACAATAATGCGATCGCATCCATACTGCCGGACAATCTCCACCATCCTGGCGTTACCCATCTTCGTTTGTGGGTAAATAGTAAAAGCTGCCCAAAAGCCCCTGTCTAGAACTTCCTCAACGGTTTCTTCGTTGTTGTGGTCAATAATTACTTGTGACGGATCTAAGCCATATTCAATGCAGCGATCCATACTACGGCTAGCACCCGCTTTCTTATTGCGATGGGGCGTATGAATTAGCACTAGCATATCGAGTTCTTTGGCTAATTCTAATTGTTGGCAAAAGTATTTATCTTCTGCTTCTGTCATATCGTCATAACCGATTTCGCCAATAGCCACAACTCCCTCTTTACAAGCATAAAGCGGTAGCAGTTCCATAACTTCTGCCGCTAGGGCTTCGTTGTTAGCTTCTTTGGGATTTAAGCCAATTGTGCAGTAATGTTGGATACCGAACTGTTTAGCACGAAACCGTTCCCACCCTACAAGACTGCTAAAGTAGTCTTTGAATGTGCCAGCGCTAGTCCGGGGTTGTCCTAGCCAAAAAGCTGGTTCAATAACGGCTACAATACCATATTCCCGCATGACTAAGTAATCATACGTTGTACGGGAACACATGTGAATGTGAGGATCAATAAACATCATACTATTGCTATACCCTGGATAAATTTCTAATTACGAATTACGAATTACGAATTACGAATTACGAATTACGAATTACGAATTACGAATTACGAATTACGAATTACGAATTACGAATTACGAATTACGAATTACGAATTACGAATTACGAATTACGAATTACTAAGACAAACTACTCCAACTCAAATCACCTCGTTGAATAGATGAGTGCAAATCTGGGTAACGCGAAAGTAATGCTTGCGCTTCGGGTAAAGGAGATTCCGCACAAGCCAATGCTGCTGCTGCTTGAGAAGCTGTATCTCCATCAGCTAGCACTTTTTCCAAATCTGCAATGATTGCAGTATCAGCAAACCGTCCCACAGGTCGCCAAAGTTCTGGTGACACTGGACGTTTGGCTGCCCAACGTTCATGGGCATAGTCTGCCAACATCTTTGCCAATTCTGGGTTAGCACGGCTATCCAGACCCCAGATGAGATGCAAAGGACTGCCTACAAACAAAGCCTTCAGCACCATTTGATTCCAGGCAATGTCATCTAAATATTTTGCCGGATAAGGGTTGCGTAGGGCGATCGCACTGAATACATTACTCATGTTGCTGCGGATACCCTCGGCAGCACGTTGACGATGTAACTCTGGATGTGGCAATAAGGGCAAGCTTTGATACAGGACAACTAACTCCCCCATATCGGCGGTGGTGAAAACTTGCTCGAGCGATCGCACATACTGTTGTGTATCATCACACTGCAAAGCTAGAAGTAAGAGTGTACGCCCTGCTTGATCTACACTCCAATGACCAGGAAACCAACCAGGAAGCACAGCCTGCGCTGCTTCCAAGTCCTCAGATGTTAACTGCAAATTCTCCTTACCCAGATAACGCGGTACAGCACTGAAAGCAGTAAAAAAAACTCGTTCAGCAGCGCCGCTAGCAATTTGTGCCTGCTTCTGTTCTAGCCAAGCAATACCTTTGTCTGAAGCAGACTTTAACAGCCATTGATGCAGTAACTCGTTTACCCTAGTCATGATTGATTCAAAAGAAGTTTTCCAACTTTTTTCTTTGATAGACAAGCGTCAAACTTGCTACTAAAATTGATACTTTTTTATTAAAACACACCTCCAACCCATATAGTAATTTTACTGAAACTATAAAAATATACATAGTTTAAATAAGATACTGTAAAGATATTCTGCAAAAGAGTAAAAATCTGAAGTCACTTTCAGCAAAAACATTTAGAGTAAATGTAGTAATAATATCGTTTGCCAATCCTAGAGCTTAAGTCTCTAGCAGTCTTAGATGATTTGTGGAATCTTGGGTATGGGCTGTTAAATGTTGTAGGAAGGTTGCTACGTTGCGCTTCTACGTTAACTGATAACGGCCATCAATCATTTAAATCATTGATTAATTGGCTCAATTAGTCCAAGAAATTATCTCTTGGTGCAAGTGTTGGCATGGATTTATATTTATAAATTTGCTGCCAATATTAATTGAAGTGGTGCATCTATTTCTAGTTAATTAAAAAGTCATATTAACAAAATGTTTATTGAACAAAAGACTATCCTCAATCTGCAACCAATTAAACAATGTGTACGCGTGACATTTAATTATGATGTTCACTTCACTAGAGGATTATTTGAGTTAAACAATCCTTTACTGGCACAAGTAATTGCCGCAGATGAACAGACAACAGCAAAACAAGTGGTAACAGTAATAGATGGAGGATTATTACAGTATCAGAGTAAGTTGTTAGAAAAATTATCAGTTTATGCCCAGCATTATGACAATATATTCACCTTAAGCGGTGAGCCAATAATAGTTCCGGGTGGAGAAACAGTTAAGAACGATTCTAAATTTATAGAGCAAATTCATCAGCGCATCAATATATGTGGATTGTGTCGTCACTCCTATGTGTTAGCCATTGGCGGTGGGGCTGTGCTAGACATGGCAGGATATGCAGCAACAACTGCTCACCGAGGAATTCGGTTGTTGCGAGTGCCGACCACAGTGTTAGCGCAAAATGATTCGGGTGTAGGGGTAAAAAATGGCATCAATGCCTTCGGCAAGAAAAACTTTCTCGGCACATTTATGCCACCTTATGCTGTATTAAATGACTTTGATTTTCTGACTACTCTTGATGAGCGAGACTGGCGTTCTGGTATTGCGGAAGCTGTGAAGGTAGCGCTGATTAAAGATGGCGATTTCTTTGATTTCATCATGAATTATGCCGATAAATTAGCTAAGCGAGATATAGAAATCATGGAACAGTTAATTTATCGCTGTTCTCAGTTACATTTAGAGCATATTGCTGGTAGTGGCGACCCCTTTGAAATGGGTTCATCCCGTCCTTTAGATTTCGGACATTGGGCTGCTCACAAACTAGAACATTTAACCAATTACAGTTTACGTCATGGTGAAGCCGTAGCCATTGGCATTGCCTTGGACAGCACCTATTCATATTTAACAGGGCTACTTTTACAATCAGAATGGCAAAGGATTCTTGGCACACTCAAGAAATTAGGCTTTACATTGTACGTATCCGCACTCACAAAGCAATTAGATCAACCAGACCATCCCCATTGCCTATTTAGGGGGCTTACCGAGTTCCGCGAACACTTAGGAGGAGAATTGACAATCACCCTTCTACAAGGAATTGGGCAGGGTATAGAAGTTCACCAAGTGGATTTGTCTTTGTACAGAAAAGCGATTTTGATGCTACGAGATTGGGAATAGGGAATAGGGAATTGGGAATTGGGGCAATTTCCAATCTTATTTTTCCGGTATTTGAACTCCTACGAATTACGAATTACGAATTACGAATTACAAATTACCACAGCTACCATCAACACAGAATGACGATTGATAAGTACTAGAACGCTTGCCAAAGATAGTGTAGCGGTTGTCACGGATTTGTTCGTAAAAGCGATCGCCCGCCCACTTCATCCCTGGTAATGCCCGATAAGCGTCTACAAATATACTTCCTACTGGCAGTAACCGCCCAATTTCCTCAGCCGCGTTACTGCCTTGCCAACGTCTTTCAGGTTCATTACCATCAATTAAAATCATTCCCTGTTCGCAATCTTGGGCTGTAATTCCCCACTGTAAAAGTGTCTGCTCATCTTGCATAGGAGCGTAGCGAAACAACTTCCCCTGGTCTAGATTTTCTAGCAATTGGACTAGGGTAACGCAGAGATTACAGTTTCCGTCGTAGATTACGTAGTAAGTCATGAAAATAACGGCTTTTTGACAATGACTATGTGTCTGAATGCAACTTAAGTATTATAACTCAGAAAACAGTGTAAATTAGCGAATAATTCAAAACAACAGCTTCAATTTGTTGACTGATCACTAATTCCTGATGACTATGAACAGTTGGGATGAAATATTTTTTTATTTGTCAGTTCCCAATCTCCAGTCTTTTTTACTTATACATAATATCGTCAGTTTTAAATTGTAGATTTGGCAAAATATAAGAGTAAATAGTATCTCCTAAACGATATTGTTGCTGTTGGTACACACCGTTAATTAACTGACAAACAGTGAATGTGGGTTGTTTGGGATTACCGATAAATTGCAAACCACCCAAGCTGCGAAAGTCCACAATCCAATATTCTGGAATGTTAAGAAAAGCGTATTCTTCCACTTTTCTTGCATAATCATCCTGCCAATTAGTGCTAACAACTTCAACAACAAGCTTGATTGTACTGCCGTTACAAATAATAGGTTCTTTTTGCCATAGTGGTTCTTTACTCAGTTCTGCTTTATCTAAAACAATTACGTCAGGACGCAGCGCTGTGGCTTCAGCAGCAGGTGGTTTAATGAGACAATTTTTTGGAACTAACCAGTTAAAATTAGAATTAAAAATTTCGACATAGATTCTACCTGCAATAGTACCTGCAACAGCTTCGTGAGGCCCTGTAGGTTCCATGTCTCTTAGTTCTCCGTCGATTAGTTCATAGCGTGTATTGTCACCATATTGGACTATAAATTCCTCGAAAGTCAGTACTTTAGGAGAGGTGTAAGTCATAAATATTGTTTTGACTTGACGTATCTTGATTTTAGCAAAAGCATTTTGATGCTCATCTAGCAATCATGTGCAGTATCAAGCATTGTAACAATGCAAGCCGATGCATTAACAAGAACATCCTTGCATTCACAAAATATCTGATAATCTCAAGCACATCTAAATTGGATAGTCAGAGACTGCTGACTGATGACCGATGACTGTCATCAGTCATCAACCATCAATCAACATGATTATATATGCAACTTTTATGTGAAACATATTACACTTAGATTTAGTGTTTTTTGGGGTGAGAACGATGCTAGAAGAGAAAATCTTAAGTATTGATTTTGCTCAAGAAGATGCTATATCAAAAATTGTGCCGCGATCGCCCCTCAATTCCAGTTATCATGCTCGCTGGAATGGCATTCGTTTAGATCACCATCGGCAGCCTGCCTACGAAACCCCCGAACATTCTTTTCAACAGCATATTATCACCGTTTGCCTAGAACCTGGCATAATCAAGTCAGAACGAGTGTTTAATGGACGCCTCCAGGATGAGGATATAGCTTATGGGGATGTTGTGATTATTCCGGCAAACACCCATCATATATCGCGCTGGCAATCAGAAGCAGAATTTATCATCCTGAGTTTAGAACCAGCTTTTTTGACTCGTGCTGCTTTTGAGTCAATAGATTTTCAAAACTTAGAGATCATACCACATTTTGCCGCACCCAATCCTTTGATTCAGCAGGTCGGGTTGGCACTCAAGTCAGAGTTAGAATCAGATCACAGGGGTAGTCGCATCTACATCGAATCTCTCACAACTACACTCTGCATTCACCTGTTGAAACACTATTCTGTCTCCCGTGAGAAGATTTTATTTGACGCTAACGCTAAAGGTCTTTCACCCCGGAACTTGCAACAAGTAATTGACTACATCAACGATAACTTAGAAAAAGATTTGAGTTTGGCTGAAATTTCTCAGATAGTAGGAATGAGTATTTATCATTTTTCACGGCTATTCAAACAGTCAACGGGTTTTACACCTCATCAATATGTAATGAATAGCAGAATTGAAAAGGCAAAACATCTATTGACTAAAACAGAACAACCTATAGAGCAAATATGTGAGCAAGTGGGTTTTGAAAGTCAAAGTCACTTCACAAATGTCTTTCGTAAACTGGTTGGTATCACACCCAAAGTCTACAGGGTAAAAGTTAAATAAAGGATGAAGTAGGATTTCTCGGTCTACAAAATGACCATACATAAATGGTCAAAGAAATCTTTTTTACTTTTGAACCATAATTTTAATCAGCATGTACACTAGAATCTCAGAGGATGTTTAATAAGGATAAAAAAATTTTTTCTACTTATTAGACATTTCTGAATATCAGACTTCATCCTTTACACTTTATCCTTTATGAGATACAAACTCTTAGGTAAAAGCGGGTTACGAGTCTCAGAACTATGCTTGGGCACCATGACCTTTGGTGAAGACTGGGGTTGGGGTGCATCTGTCGATGAAAGCCGTAAAATCTTTGATACCTTTGTAGAAGCAGGGGGTAATTTCATTGACACGGCTAATGGTTACACTGATGGTAGTAGTGAAAAGATTGTCGGTGAATTGATTGCCCAAGACCGGGAACGCTTTGTAGTTGCTACTAAGTATTCCTTTCCCTTGCGGATGAATGAGAGTAAGGGCGACCCGAATGCTAGTGGTAACCACCGTAAGAATTTGATGCAATCGCTAGAAGGTAGCCTCAAACGACTGAATACCGACTACATTGATTTATTCTGGTTACATGCTTGGGACTTTACAACGCCAGTAGAAGAAGTCATGCGATCGCTTGATGATGCGGTTCGCCAAGGTAAAATACTTTACATCGGTATTTCCGATACACCTGCTTGGATTATTGCCCAAGCTAACACAATCGCCCAATATCAAGGATGTACGCAATTTGTCGCTTTGCAAATTGAGTATAATTTGATTCAGCGGACACCAGAACGGGAATTGCTACCATTAGCAAAAGCTTTTGATTTGGCAGTGACACCGTGGGCACCTCTAGCTGCTGGTGTGTTGACAGGTAAGTATAACAAGCCGCTGCAACCAGGTGAAGAACAGGGAAGGCTTGCAAATGCTGCAATGGGAAGTATTTCAGAACGCAGTTTAGCGATCGCTGAAGTTGTCACTCAAGTAGCTTCAGAAATTGGACGTACACCTTCACAGGTAGCAATAGCTTGGTTACGCGCTCAAAGTGGCATAATTATCCCGATTATTGGCGCACGCAAGCTGACCCAGTTTCAAGATAACTTGGCGAGTCTAGATGTTACTTTATCAAGTGAGCATCTGCAACGCCTGAACGAAGTCAGTCAAATTGAACTTGGTTTTCCCCATGACTTCTTAGCAAATGACACGATCCGCGATCGCCTTTTCGGTGGCACCTTCAACGCCATAGACAATCATCGCGTGTAAGTGAGTAAGTTTAAGTGAGCAAATCTAACAATTCTCTAGTATGACTAAGATAATAGCTCAATAACCCGTTAATACCATCTGTCTAGAGAGAGTTCCAAAAACTAAGCGACTATCTGTAGACTGTTCATATCGATCCAAGACGGTAGAATCATGAGCGACAACACACTTGCATCACGTTTGTACCCTACCCGTATTGACATTCCCGCCCAAGCGCGAGTGCAAATCGTGGTCATTCTCAATCAAACCTTGGCAGCTACTTTGGATTTGAAAACCCAGACCAAGCAAGCCCATTGGAACGTTAAAGGAACTGATTTTTATCAGCTACACGAATTATTTGATGAAATAGCTGGTGAATTAGAAGAATACGTTGATATGGTTGCCGAACGCATCACCGCTTTGGGTGGATACGCCGTAGGCACAGCCCGCGCCGCAGCTAGCAATTCGATTCTGCCAGAATATCCTTTTGATATTTTGGACGGTAAAGAGCATGTCACAGCTTTGGCAGATCGCTTTGCACCCTATGCCAAGCATATCAGGGAAGCGATCGACAAAACTAATGAATTAGGCGATGCGGATACAGCCGACCTTTACACCGAAATTTCTCGTACCATTGACAAACGACTCTGGTTCTTAGAAGCTCATCTGCAAGTATCAGAAGTCAAAGCAGAAAATGGGGCAGCAGGTGCTACTAAAGCTCAAAAGACAGCTGCTGTAAAATAAGCACTTTTGAGCAATACACACTTCCTAAAATTTAGTAGTATCTTTTTGGTAAGTACGCCACTTTTTAGTGCGTACTTTTCATTTTACATGCCCATAATTTACTATTTAGATAGTTGAACAACAAATCTGTTTGTAATTCGTAATTCGTAATTCGTGAGGCAGCCCCCGTCTTGGCGGTTCCCGTCGATGGGGGACTGCCGAACCCGTAGGGTAATTCGTAATTCAGACCAAAAAGAGTTGCTTTCAGCAATTATCACTCATTATCGTGACAGGCGATATCTGAAAACAAAAAAACTTGATATTTACGAGGTTAACCTATGTCTCAAAATACTATTAACTACCTAATTCATGATAGAAACGCTCGTGGTCATGCTCAGTTTGGCTGGCTCGATAGTTACCACACATTTTCCTTCGGTAGTTTTTATGATCCCAAGCGCATGGGATTTCGTTCCCTGCGCGTCATCAATGACGATCGCATCGCCCCTGGCGCTGGATTCCCTACCCATGGTCATCGTGACATGGAAATCCTCACCTATGTACTGTCAGGTGCAGTAGAGCATAAAGATAGCTTGGGTACAGGATCAGTGATTCGTCCTGGCGACGCACAAATTATGAGTGCTGGTACTGGAATCCAGCACAGCGAATTTAATCCTTCGTCAACTGAGCCACTCCACCTACTGCAAATCTGGATTTTACCTGACCAGCAAGACTTGCCACCAAGGTATGAACAAAAAGCTTTTCCTCTAGAAGAAAAGCGTGGCAAACTACGTTTAATTGCTGCCAAAGATGGACGCGATGGTGCTGTGACAATTCACCAAGATGTTGATTTATATGCATCTGTTTTAGAGCAGGGTGATGTTGTCAACTACCACGTCAAGCCTAATCGTTATGCCTGGTTACAAATAGCTCAAGGTGTTGCCACCTTAAATGGTGAGGAACTGAGAGCAGGGGATGGAGTGCAAATTACTGGTGAAGAACAGTTAGAAATCAGCACCAACATCGGTGCAGAAATCTTGCTTTTCGATTTAGCTTGATAGGCAAAAGCACATCTAGTCGTCTTTTGTCATTAGTCATTAGTCATTGGTCATTAGTCATTTGTCATTTGTATTTACGAAGGACTAATGACTAATATCAAGTTTGGATAAATATTTATAATTCCCACAATCATTGCACCCCACCACGCCAGATGCAACAAGAGCGGCTCGCCGCCCAACGCACTCGCTCCCTAACCCCTCCCCGTGAAGGGGCTACCGTGTACACGCAAGTCAAAAAAACCATTACTACAAAAGATTTGAGTTTGGTAGGGTGCGTTATGGACTCTTGTCCTAACGCACCGCCAGAGATTTGTGGTGCGTTAGCCTAGGGCGTAACACACCCTACAAAACAAGATAATGGGTGATTTAATCACTTGTGTGTACACCGTAGGTGAACGGGGAGGGGAAACTTTGATGGAAGTCAAAGGCGGGGTGGGGTTCTTCGCTTTTTCCCTGCTCCCCTGCTCCCCTGCTCCCCCGCTCCCCCGCTCCCCCGCTCCCCTACTCAGGCATCACTGGACTTAAAGGGTCTAAAGGACTTGTAAAAACAAAATAGATGACTCCAGCGCCGAGAATCATGATGGCGAGACTGAAGAGGATTACCCAACGGTCTGTAGGTTCATAAGTGTCTTCCTCGATATCACGGCGAACAGCAAAATAGTGTCCTGTTGACAGCCATACCGTAATCAAACCCACCAGTGAGAAGACTAAACCTAACTTCCAGCCGGTACCAGGACGCGGAACTAAGGGTACTTGAAAGGCACGCAAACGCACAATAACTACACCAAAACCCAATAAAGCGATGCCTGTCCGCATCCAAGCCAGGTAGGTACGCTCGTTTGCTAGGTGATCCCGTATTCGTGACGGATTCAGTCGTCCTGGTTTCTTCTTGTCTTTATCTTCTTCGACGGGTTTCGACTTTAACTGCATTAATAACACCCTTATGCCTGACGAGGCTCCTCTCCAAAAAATACCCAAGTAGTAGCAAATCTCTTTCCAGGTCATTTGCATCCAAGGAGATAATTGCACTACCGAAATATACTTTATATGTTTGTTCATTATTTTCAAAATTTATTTTAGTGCAGATATCTCAATAAAGCAAGCCGAGTATGATTAAAAGCCAAAATAAATCAGCCAAAATCAAAGAGATTTTTCACCAGTACTTTTCCTGTTACTTCTCTGATTTTGGCTGTTACCCCATGTTAAATTGATATGAGATTGAGAAACACTGTTCTCAGGATAGATTTTGCCTGTCAAACTTAGGAATTCTCAGTAGGCGCATTTGGAACTCGTGTATCTATAAGAGCCTGGGATACATTGGGAATAAACCAGTTAACATCGTTAGCTTTGACAATTTGGACATTGGGAATGTTGACTTCAATTGCATCGGTTTGTTGATTTCGTTTAATCGTCAACCGATTACCATCAGCTATCTTGATTGCAACTGGTTCTGTAAATTCTTCAACTTGTTGATCTGGGGTTAAACCTACGAGTTTGGCATCATTCGGAAGATAGAATCCATCACAATCCCAATTATTTCTAGTGGCTTGACCGTCAGCTAAAAAATACAGCCCATTGTCGTATAAGTAATCTTCATTTTCTTCCTCATTTGGGTTTTTACCGTATACAGCTATGGTCTTGCCGGTTTGGTTATCACACTGACCCCAGTTGATGCCCGTCTCTAAAGCATATTTTTGGAATTCTAACTCATCAATTTTCTTTTGAGTTTCTTCTGGTGTCAGTCCTTCGATTTGAGTTTGAGCATCTTTGACTTGAGATAGTTTCTTAATTGCTTTAGTTACTTCTATATAGTCGGGGTTTTTGCTCAATTTTGGTCTGTCAGCAAATGAAGGTTGAGCAAAGGCGAAATTTGCAAAGATCATCAAAATAATTAATAAATATTTCCAGGGTTTCATGGTTTTTATCCTACTTAATGACGCTAGATTTTGCATTTGAATAACTACATTTTTTATAATTTTCATGATGCACCTTTCCTTGATAGAATTAATTATTTAAATTTTTAGGTGGTAGTTGATCATTGACAGTTAAAATTACTGAAAAACTTAACTAACACCTACAGATAAGATCATCAAGTTAACATTTCTTATAAGCTTAACGGGGAAACATTGCAAAACTAGGTAAAAGTTGAAATGAGCCGCTTTTAATCAGGATAGAGAATCCCACATACATCAATACAAATGGAAAGACTTTCCGACCATAACGAGCTAAAACAGGAGCCAACAAAGGATTACTAGTCAAGTGATAAGAGAGAAAGCACCACAGCCCAACAGTTGCATAGCACACACACAATATCACGCCTAAACTTGGGAGATTGCAGCTAGCAAACAACGGCACATAAATCCCAATGTTGTTTCCGCCATTAGCAATGGTGACTGCCGAAACTCGATAAGTTTGGGGATCGCGTATAGTCGCCAATAGTGATTTCTTCCGCGAGTGAGATGGAGCAGTGGATGATAAAACAGATACAGCTTGTATTGCCTCTTCTTCCACTTTGCGGCTCAATAAATGACTAATACCAATAGCGATCGGCAGCAAACCGAGCAATCCAATCCAAGCCTCTGGAATTACTAGACCACCAAAGAATCCAGGCATACTAGCAAGTACTAATGCCGTGAATCCCAGAAATTCGCCAAGGATAACATGCTTGGGTCGAAAATGATGATTGACTTTGCCAAAGAAAGCCGTTAAGTATAAATTGTCATCAAAGGTGGTAGCGAAAGCCGCAGAAACCCCAATAAGTAATGTACTCAATAGCCAACTGTTCATAATGCACATATCTCCTTTAACTACCGAGCAATGTCACGACAAGCGGCTGCGCGTTTGTAACTAACCCGCTTGTTCATTTGACTGGTACTTACAATCTTTGCCTTAGCTGTTTGGGCCCGGTGCTAAAGGCTTGATTTATACTGTATGCAAACTAAACGATAGAATCAAATGCTTTTTTTTGTCAGAATGATAAATGCAAGTGATTGAAATTTGACATTAGTTTTTTGGGAAACTTGAAATGGCAGGGATGACGCTTGAGCAGCTAAAAATCTTTATCGCCGTGGCAGAACATCTACACTTTACCCGTGCGGCTGAAGAACTTTATATTACCCAACCTGCCGTCAGTGCAGCGATCCACAACTTAGAGCAAGAATACGGAGTCAAGCTGTTCCATCGCATTGGTCGCCATATCGAGATTGCAGAAGCTGGCAAGTTACTACAAGTAGAGGCACGGAAAATTCTCGACCAAGTAGCTTTGACAGAACGGGGATTGCGGGAATTGAACAATCTGCAACGTGGTGAATTGAAATTAGGTTCGAGTTTGACAATTGGTAACTACTGGCTACCAAGCAAGATTAGTGAATTTAAAAGTAAGTATCCTGGTATCCAGATTAACTGTACTCTTGCCAATGCAGAAACAATTTGTGTGGGAACAGCAATGGGACAGTTTGATTTGGGTTTAGTGGAAGGAGATGTGAAACCAGCACTTCAGAGTACTCTAGAATACGAAATTGTGGAGAGCGATCGCTTACAAATTGTAGTAGGTAAATCTCATCCTTGGTTTGAACGCAAAGAAATTGAATTAAGCGAACTGACAAACACTCCTTGGGTGATGCGAGTTCCTGAATCTGGAACTCAACAAAGATTTGAGGAAGCCTTGCAAAATTGGGGTATTAATTTGAGTGAACTCAATGTAATTTTGGTGTTCAATAGCGGTGAAATGGCAAAAGCAGCTATTGAGAATGGAGAAGGTGCTACTGGGATTTCTGAGTTGATGGTAAAAAAAGAAATACAACTGGGAACTTTGCGAGCAATTAAAGTTATCGATAACAGAAATGGTTCTGGTGCGATCGCAGAAATAGTTCGACCTTTTTTCAAACTCAAGCATCGGCAACGCTTTCAAACAGCGCTTTCCACAGCCTTTGAACAGATGTTAATATCGTGTGCAAATGGCTCAAATCATCATAATCAATAGTCATTAGTCATTAGTCAATCGTTATATACCGATATAGCTCCCATAGCTAATGACGCCAGCTAGCTGCAAAGGCTCTTGGTAAAGCAGGCGCAGCAGTAGCTCCTGAAGTGGAGGATGTGGCATCCAAGATGGGAGCTACTTCACAGCGCTGTATGCCCAATACTTTTTTTATGGTCATTTATTTGTTTGGACTATTGAAAGCAATAATAGAATATTTTCCGCAATAATTGAAAAGACGTGAGTTCGTTTAATTTGTAAACTAGACTTTATCATTCACCTTTTGGTAGATTGTGCAAAATTTCTAAAGCGGTATATTTGGGTGAAGTATCACAAAATGCTTTTTAAAGCGTCATGCTAAATCAGTAAATTTCAACTTCAAACCTCAATTCCTGATTCAGTTCTGCTTAATTAGTTAATGTTTTAAGTTGTTCTTAGGTTGCCTGTAAGTCATGACATCCCCTGAGCCTCAAACCGATTTTGGAGATCAGCTTCCCCAGACCTCCTACGAGCCACCCCGCAAACAACGGCGGTGGCTTCGGTTATTGTTAGCTTTACTACTAATCATAGGGGGTGGAACAGCTGTAGTTTGGCGTTTGCTCACTCCTTTTAACCAACAATCTGCCTCTACTAGTGCTCAACCTCCAGGGGTAAGAGTCAAAGTAGCCCCAGTCCAAATCGGCACAATTGACGAGAGTACAGAATATATCGCCAGCCTTGAGTCTCGGCGTTCCGTGACACTCCAGCCGAGAATTCAAGGTCAAGTCAGCCAAATATTTGTCAGGTCAGGAGATACAATCGCAACGGGAGCGGCAGTGATCCAAGTAGACCCCAGACAGCAACAAGCAGCAGTCACTAGTATCGATGCTGCTGCCCAAGCATCTAAGGCACAGTTGGAGAATGCTCGCGCTACACTCAAATCCCTAGAAGCGGAACGTTTATCCAATCTTGCTGATTTGCAATTGAATCAGCAGGACTACAACAGGTATGCGACCTTGGCAGACCAAGGAGCCGTAGCTCGACAAACAAAGGAGCAGTATGCCAATAGGCTCGCCACAGCCAAAGCTAATCTCGGTGTCATTAATTCCAGGATTGAAGCCCAAAAAGCTAGCATATTGCAGGCTGAAAAGGACTTGCAGCAAGCTCAGGCAAATACTGAACAACAACAAGTTCAGCTTCAGTACTACCGAATTACTGCTCCTTTTGATGGCACAGTCGGCGATATCCCGGTGAAAATAGGTGACTTTGTTAACACTTCCACACAGCTAGTGACAATTACTCAAAACAGACCTTTAGAAGTCAAAATATCTGTGCCAATAGAGAAAGCGCCGGAATTACGTAAGGGGATGCCTGTGGAGTTATTAAATACACAAGGTCAAGTCATAGGTACTAGTCGCGTATTTTTCATCGCGCCAAATACAAATAATAATACGCAGTTAATACTGATTAAAGCACTTTTTAATAACTCAAAAGGTGAGCTACGGGCAGATCAATTGGTGCGAACTAGAGTGGTGTGGAGTGAGCGTTCTGGAGTCTTAATTCCAACTTCAGCAGTGTCTCGTGTAGCTGGAGAAACTTTTGTCTATGTAGCCGAAACGGAAACATCTCCAAAAGGAGTATCGCAACTGGTAGCTAGGCAAAAACAGGTAAAATTAGGCAATATTAGAGGTAATAATTACCAAGTTCTCGAAGGATTACAGCCACAAGATCAAATTGTCATCTCAGGACTACTGAATCTTAGAGATGGCCTGCCGATAGTTCCTGAATCTTAGTACTGGGGACTGGGGACTGGGGACTAGGGACTGGGTAAGAGTTTTCCCAATACCCAATCACCAATACCCAATCCCCAATACCCAATCACTATTACCCAATCCCAATGTTTGTTGATTTCTTTATTAGGCGACCTGTATTTACGAGTGTCTGCGCCATCCTCATTCTGCTGGTAGGAGCAATCAGTATTCCAACGCTACCTACAGCCCAGTATCCAGATATTAGCCCTACTCAAATCACCGTTACTGCTAATTATGTCGGTGCTAGTGCTGAAATTGTAGAAAATACGGTAACGACTATCTTAGAGCGCCAAATTAACGGTGTTGAAGGCTTGAAGTACATGACTTCGAGCAGTAGCAACAATGGCAACAGTACGATTACAGTCACGTTTGACGCAGCGCGGAACAAAGATATTGCCGCAGTTGACGTGCAAAATCGCGTGTCCCTCGCCGAACCGCAGTTGCCAGAAGCTGTCCAAAGAACTGGAGTTACTGTCAACAAGCAGTCTAATAACATCGTCTTAGCGATGGGGCTGTACTCAGAGAACAAAAAGTTTGACAACGTATTTTTAAGTAATTATGCTGACTTATACATAGTCGATGCCCTCAAAAGAATTAATGGTGTAAGCGAAGCACAGATTTTTGGTGAACGCCGCTATGCTATGCGTCTATGGCTTGACCCTAACCGCCTTGCTAGCCGCAACCTCACCGCCCAAGATGTAATCGATGCCCTCAACGAACAAAACTTACAGGTAGGTGCTGGGCAAATCGGTCAGCAGCCATCAAACCCAGAGCAGATGTATCAAATAGACCTGCAAGCAGTGAGTAGGCTAACTGAGGCATCGGAATTTGCAGACATAGTGATCAAGACAGGTGCAGATGGCACATTGATCAAACTCAAAGATGTGGGCCGGGCTGAGCTGGGAGCAGAAGACTATAACTCTTTCCTACGATTTAGAGGCAATGAAGGTGTAGGTATAGGCATATTTACCACACCTGGGAGTAACTCCTTGGATGTGGCTAGAGCTGTGAAAGCTGAAATGGCAAAACTGGCGCAACGCTTTCCACCAGGAATGGAATATCAGGTGGCATTTGATACCACATCATTTGTAGAAGCATCTCTCGCAGAAGTTGTCAAGACCCTGATAGAAGCGATCGCTCTTGTTGTCCTAGTAATTTATATCTTCTTGCAAGACTGGCGCACCACGCTCATTCCGGTCATCGTTGTGCCCCTGACTTTAGTTGGCACTTTTGCCTTTATCAAGGTTTTCGGATTTTCCATTAATACCTTGACCATGTTTGGTCTGACGTTGGCAACTGGCTTGGTGGTTGACGATGCCATCGTCATCGTTGAGAATGTCATTCGCTTAATCGAAGATGAGGGAATGTCACCCCGCCAAGCTGCCTCTGAGTCCATGAGGGAGTTATTCGGGGCAGTGATTGCCACTTCCTTAGTGCTAATGGCAGTATTTGTACCTGTAGCCTTCTTCCCAGGAGCCACAGGACAAATATATAAGCAATTTGCGCTGACCATCGCCTTTTCCATGGGAATTTCTACCTTTCTTGCCATTACTCTGACTCCTTCACTTTCAGCATTGCTGTTGCGTCGAGGACAAAGACCAGGCGGTTGGTTAGGCTGGATTTTTGACCAGATTAATAGGTTTATTGATTGGACGCGCCGGGGATATGAGCGCATACTGTATCGTTTGACAAAGATCACAGCGATCGTTGTATTATTATTTACCCTATCTTTGGGCGTCACAGGCTGGCTTTACCTGAGTGTACCAACAGCATTTATTCCTGATGATGACCAAGGCTATTTCATCACCATTATCCAAGGGCCAGAAGGAGTTTCCCTCAACTACACCAGCAAGGTGATGACTCAGGTAGAACAAGAAATCCTCAAAATACCTGAAGTCACGGGTACTTTTGCCATAGGTGGCTTTGGTTTTAGTGGCAACTCTGCTAATAGTGGTGCGATTTTTACAACCCTCACGCCTTGGGAAGAACGCCACGACCCAGCAAAGTCAGCACAGGCAATCATAGGTAGGTTAGCGGGAGTGGTGTCGGCAATTCCTGAAGCCAGAATTTTCCCAGTTAATCCACCATCAATTCAGGGTTTAGGCAGTTTTGGTGGTTTCCAATTTCAGCTACAAGATAGAGCTGGTAACAGTGGCTTGAATACCATGCTGCAAATCATGGGTCAGTTACTTCAACGCGGTAATCAAACACCAGGATTGCAAGCTGTGTTTAGCACATTTAGTGCAAATACGCCTCAAATGTTGATTGAAGTAGACCGCAACAAAGCTAAAGCCCTACAAGTTGATGTAGACGAGGTTTTTAATACTCTCCAAAGTTACTTGGGTTCGCGCTATGTCAACGACTTTAACTTACTACAGCGGACTTATCGAGTATACGTGCAAGCAGATGCTGAGCATCGTTCTAACCCTGATGATATCGGTAAATTGTACGTTCGTTCTGTCAACGATCAAATGATTCCTCTGAGCAATCTAGTGAAAATCACTTCTACCACTGGGGCGCAAACCATTAACCACTTCAACTTATTCCGCTCAATTGAAATCAACGGTTCCGCCGCACCTGGTTACAGTTCCGGACAAGCAACCGCAGCAATGGAGAAACTGGCAGACGAGGTTTTACCTGCAACCATGGGTTATGAATGGGCTGGTATTACCGCTGAAGAAAAAGAATCTGGAGGTCTAGCACCGCTGATTTTTGGATTGGGACTGGTGTTCGTCTTCTTAGTACTAGCTGCTCAGTATGAGAATTACGTTGACCCATTAATTATTATGCTCTCAGTTCCTCTAGCTATCTTGGGGGCACTGTCGGCGCAATCTCTGCGGGGTCTACCCAACGATGTATTTTGTCAAGTTGGTTTGGTAATGCTAATTGGACTGGCGAGTAAAAATGCCATTTTGATTGTAGAATTCGCCAACCAACTGCGAGAGCAAGGACTTTCACTCACCAAAGCTGCAATCCAAGCATCACAAGAGCGTTTGCGACCCATTTTGATGACTTCCTTATCTTTTATTTTGGGTGTTTGGCCATTGGTAAATCCTGAGGGAGCAGGCGCAGCTAGTAGAAAATCCCTTGGTACAGCGATCGCAGGAGGTATGATAGTCTCTACTTTCTTGAGTTTATTTATCGTACCAATTTTGTATATCGTGATTGGCAGAATCCGCGATCGCTTAACACGTCGCCACCAACCTCACCAGCTAGATTCTAGCCGTGATGAGAAAGTTACCTACAATAGTCATCACTAGGGGCATTGGGAATTGGGAATTGGGAATTGGGAATGGAGGCAGGAGTAAAGAATTATTTCCCTCATCTCCCCCATCCCCCTCATCTCCCTCATCCCCCCCATCTCCCTCATCCCCCCTGCTCCCCTGCTCCCCTTGTCCCCATTGAATCGTGTAGGCTGATAAATATATCTGTAACACCTGACTAATTCGGGCTTGGTATTTCACAGCGATGGGTTTGGAAATGTTTACTTCGTCAGAGACTCTCATCATTGGGACACTTTTACTCGTAGCTTTGGGAATTTTAGGTTGGGGCTTTTATCGCGCCAGACCTTTTGGTAAACTGGGAATCTTAGCCTGGTTGCAGTCTGTGGTGTTAATGACTCCCTGGCTGTTGTTCTTTGGTTTGTTCGCAGCCGGAATATATATCAACATAGTTGGTGTATTATTCCTAGTGGTGGTTTCTGCTGGGTTGTACATCTTCTTAGGAAGACAATTGCGATCGGCTGGGCAAGAGGCCATACTCAGGCAAAGGGCAACCGAAAGGCTGGCGGCTGATTCTTCATCACAAGCAGAAAATACCCCACAGTCAGTAATTGCAGAACTGCAAATTGAAGTTTTGCCCATTCCAGAAGAAGACTTAAATGCTATCAAAAGCATTTTCAGTATCGATACATTTTTTGCTACAGAAACCATCCCCTACCAGCAAGGAGCTATTTTTAAAGGCAATCTCCGAGGAGAAGCAGAAGAGGTTCACAACCGTTTATCTGCAAGTTTAAAAGAAAGACTAGGTGATAAATATCGCTTGTTTTTAGTGGAAAACACAGACGGAAAACCTGTGGTAATTGTTCTACCTAGTAGTAATGATCCACAACCGTCGATGTTACCGCAAAAAGTCTTTGCAGGTATCTTGGCTGTGGCAACTATCGGCACCAGTTTTGAAACTGCGGGACTGCTGCTGAATTTCGATTTATTCGCTAATCCAGAACGGTTTACAGAAGCTTTACCTATAGGCGCTGGCATATTAACCATTTTAGTAGCTCATGAAATCGGTCATTGGTTGCTTGCACGTCGTCACCAAATCCGCCTCAGTTGGCCGTTCTTTTTGCCTGCTGTGCAAATAGGGTCTTTTGGTACAATTACTCGCTTTGAATCTTTGTTGCCCAATCGCAAGGTACTATTCGATATTTCTTTGGCTGGGCCAGCCGTAGGTGGTATCATTTCTTTGTTAATGCTGATTGTTGGGTTATTGCTTTCCCACCCAGGCAGTTTATTTCAATTGCCCAATCAGTTTTTCCAAAGCTCGATTTTGGTGGGTAGCTTGGCGCGGGTTGTCTTGGGTTCAGCTTTACAGTCACCCCTAGTGAGTATTCATCCCTTGGTAGTGATTGGTTGGTTGGGATTGGTAATCACTGCTTTAAACTTAATGCCCGCAGGACAATTAGATGGTGGTCGCATTGTCCAGGCAATTTATGGACGTAAAACCGCAGGACGGGCAACACTGGCAACTTTAATTTTGTTAGGAATAGTAGCTCTTGCTAATACTCTGGCTTTATATTGGGCATTTGTGATTTTGTTCTTACAACGGGATTTAGAACGCCCCAGCTTGAATGAAATCACCGAACCCGATGATGCCAGAGCCGCCTTGGGCCTTTTGGCTCTATTCTTAATGATTACTACTCTTTTACCCCTAACTCCCGCCTTGGCTGGGCGGTTGGGAATAGGAAGTTAAAAGTTAGGAGTTGGGAGTTGGGAGTTGGGAGTTGGGAGTTGGGAGTTGGGAGTTAGGAGTTAGGAGTTAGGAGTTAGGAGTTAGGAGTTAGGAGTTAGTTGTCAGTTGTGAGTTGTCTACCCTGCTCCCCATCTCCCTCATCTCCCTCATCTCCCCATCTCCCCCATCCCCCATCCCCC
>NZ_AP018288.1:2129268-2336182 GCF_002368335.1 Nostoc sp. NIES-4103
ATCCCCCTCATCCCCTACGGTTTCCAACCTGTGAGCAAATTCGGATAAGCCACTGGTGTGGGGAAGATTTGCTGAAAGCTAGATTGGCGCTTTTGGGCTGGTTCTTGGCTGAGGTTCCATAGGGTTTCATAGAAGAAGAAGGAAACGCCGGCAAAGTTGCGATCGCGCACTTTTTGCACTTGTGTCTGAATTTGGGCGATGGGTATCGATTTGTTTTTCAAGCCGGCTAAAATCCCAATACTCACGGGTATATGTTTTTGGGCTGCTTTGACTTCTGGATACTCTAATTCGCTGATAAAGACATTCAGGTCATTGCGATATATCTGCAATACTAATTCTTCGATGAGTCCCATGCGTTCCCATCTCTGCCAATCTGCTAAAAAGAAGCCGTAGGAGAAACGTTGGGGATTTGGTGCAACGGAAACAAGACAGTCTTTTTTATTGGCTTTGATGGCTGTAAATACTCGCTTCATGAAGTCGGTGATTTTGTTAGCCCGCCAACGCACCCATTCTGGATCTTGAGGGTTTTTAGAAGGAGCTTTTCCACGGTGTTCTTTTTTGTATAAGGCTACTGTATAGGCATCGTAGCCTAACTCCGAAGGTAAGCCAAAATGGTCGTCAAATTGAATACCATCTACATCATAGTTTTTGACGATTTCAACAATTAAATCTTGAATGAATTGTTGCACATCTGGACGAAAAGGATTTAGCCAAACCCGGTCATGTGTGCCTTCTTTGATAATCTTTGTACCATTGCTGCGGCTGGTAAGCCATTGGGGACGATTTTTGGCTAAGAGGGAATCAGCAGGAGCCATAAAGCCAAATTCAAACCAGGGAATCACCGTTAACCCTTTTTTATGTCCCTCTGTGACAATTTCTTGCAGCATATCACGCCCTTGTAGTCCTGGGGTGGGATCAAGGGATCGCCCAATCACTTTGCCTGCTACTTTGCTGGGATATAAAGTATACCCCCAATTCCAGACCGCAGGATAAACTGTATTAAAATTTAACTCATCAAGGCGTTGTAAAGCATTTTTCAGGCGATCGCGTTCAAACAGCACATCACTATCAATATTTGTTAACCACACTCCTCTTAACTCTGTGAATAGCGATCGCGCTGAAGTCGTTTGAGCATTCAATGGTAAGGATAGCATCACCGTAACTACCATGCTCAAGCTAACTATCACAGCAAACAAAGCCCGTTTTCTATTTGGAAGAATATTCCACTTAAAAAACTCCACACACCACTTTACAAATCTTTGCATAAATTGCTACAGCCATCAAAAAACACATCATGATTCATGATTGGTATTTTTTGACAAAAGTTGCATTGTTGTCTACTGATATTATGTCCGTTTAAACACTTATGATATCTGTGGAGGTCGGTAATTGGGAATTGGGAATTGGGAATTGGGAATTGGGAATTGGTAATTGGTAATTGGTAATTGGATTTTACTATTAGTCATCACATCTGGCCCATTACCCATTACCTATTACCAAGCAAACCGACTATATCGTAACTAATTAGCCGGACATGGTATGATTGGGCATTGGAAATTGGGCATTGGGTTTTACACCATTGCACTCAGTCTAATTCCATGACTTTGGGTGATTGCAAGTTGTACTTGTTGAGGTGTATCGCTAAATCAAACATACAACTAGCAACCAGAGTTAATAAGGACTACAACTAATAAATTGAATACCATCATTTGAAATTAAAACAGATATTCTATATTCTACTGGGCATAAATCAATTAAGTTACCTTTTCTCAATTGAACTTCCTGTGTAAGGTAACAACTTTGGAATTGTGCTTTGTCATCAAAAGATATAAGTTTTTTAGCTTTGCAATAAAAATTAGATGCTCCTGTAGTAGGGCTGGAAACTTTAACTGTTGTATCTTGACCAAGTATACAACTTGCCAACGAACCATTTTGATAATTATTGATTGTCCCTGATTCACATACAATTGAGGCATGAACAGGTAGAGAGACAAAAAAATTGATGGAAAATAAACCAACAGAATAAGTTAAAACTGCCAAACTTTGGGAGAATGATTTCATTTTCAAAAAGATTGATTAGATGATTGTAGTTATTTTATTAATTTCATTATTTCAATCTCAAGGGTTAATTTACCGAAATTAATTAACTATAACTTTACAGTTATTTGATTTTTTAAATTAGCTAATTGAGGATTTTTTATTAACTGTAAATAGCCTAAGCCATTGGCAGTGGCGATATAATGCTCCACAAATAACAGACAAAAGCAATCCTAAATCCAAATACATTTATAAATTCAAGATAAAGGCAAAAATCAGCTAGTAAATCAACCAGTATCGCACGAATTAATTTGTCTTCTGTATCTACGGGTGAAATCAGGATAGGTTATGGTCGAACCATTACAAAACTAGGGCTAAGGGTGAAGAACTCACAGATGGGCAAAGCCCAACGGTGAATCTGTCCTTTGGATTCTTTGTGGTAGCCTACAACATTCTTCGGGCTAGGGGGTTCCCAGTTTCCAGCCCCTCTTTATAAACAGGTATAAATCTCAAGGAACAAATGATCTACATCGCAGCGTCTGGCTTCATATCTGCCTGAAAACACAGACACTTAATTAACGTGAGTTCGATGACCTCTCCCTCCCGGCCTCCCTCTCCATTTAGGCGAGGGAGGAGGAACGAAAAAATAAGGGTTTTACTCCCCTCTCCTTGTAGGAGAGGGGCCGGGGGAGAGGTTAAAACAGCACTTGTCGAACTCACGTTTAATTAATCCCGACTAGTTAGTTCATCGCATTAATTTTGATAAGTCAGTCAGATCCCCGACTTCTTGAAGAAGTCGGGGATCTCGCGGTCATCAGAATTAATGATACAGAGTACTAGTTAGTTTTGGGGGGACTTAATTTTTGTTATTAATTGCTAAATTTTAGGAATTAATCATTAAGCTTTTGATTAACTAGTAAGATGGGCACCTTATCATAAAAACTATGCTGAAAAATTACCATACTACCAATCAAGCTCGAATTATTACTGCTTTAATTTTGACTGGCATTTTGTCAGTTGGTAGCGGACTAACCTTGAATAAAAATGCTACGGCGGCTTCTGTCAATTCATTACCGGAAACAACTAATGAAATTAGCAAAGATAATCTTAAATCAAACCGCTTGCCAGCTTCCGTAGCTAAGGCAGTGCTGCAAGATTTAGCCCGCACAGAGCAAGTTCCAATCACAGAACTCAAAATTGTTGATTATAGTCAAAAAACTTGGCGTAATGGTTGTTTAGGATTGCCTCAACCTAATGAATTTTGTACCCAAGCACTAGTTCCTGGTTGGCAGGTAGTGGTTTCTAATGGTAGACGCAAATGGACTTATCATACCAATAGCAACGGGCGATCGCTGCGTTTGGCTACGCCATTGTTACACTCAGACAACCCATCAAGTAAATTACCTGCATCTGTGAGAAATAATGTTTTACAAGCAGCATCCAGACGTTTGCAACAACCAATTTCTCAGTTAACCATCATTCAAGCTCAACAGCAAACTTGGAGAGATGGCTGTCTGAATTTAGGAGGGATAGATGAATTATGTCTTGCAGCTTTAACGCCTGGTTGGCAGGTAACAGTGAGTGCTGTTGACCAAGTTTTGGTTTATCACACTAATCAAACAGGTTCGACAATCAGGGTGAATGAAAAGGCTAGCGAAACTACTGGGAAAAAATTGCCTGCTAATGTTAGAAACGCTGTTTTGCGTCAAGCCACAAAAGTCTCAGGATTGCCAAGTAGAGTATTAAGTATTGTAGACTTTATCGAGACTAATTGGGTTGATGGTTGCGATCGCTCAACTTATCCTAATCCTTGCGATCCAGTTTTATTGTCAGGTTGGCAAGTAACTGTAGGTGCTGGCAATCAACGCTGGCTTGTTCTCTCTAATCAAGATGGTTCACAAGTTAAACTTGTTAACAGCAATAATCCAGTAGCAAATTTACCACAGTCTATTGTAGATCAGGTGTTGGCAGATGCATCTAGCCGAGCCAGAATCAAGATTGCGGTGAGTGCAAAGAATATTATTGAAGCAAAACAGGTTGTTTGGAGTAATGGCTGTCTAGATTTAGCCGGTAATGTTTGCACTCTTGCAGAAGTACCTGGCTGGCGGGTGACTGTAGCCATTGACCAACAAAAATTTGTTTATCACACTGACAACTATTCTCTAGTCAAGTTTAATCCAGTTGCGAGCCAAATTATTGGTGATGCTGGTACTATTCAACCTGTAACCATTCCCGCTAGCGAGTTACCACCACCTTTAGATCAAGGTGTAGTATTTCGGGAAATCTCCACCGGTGGCTTCACTGGTAGAACTTACGAAACAGTGTTACTGCAAGATGGGCGTTTGATTCGTGTGCGGATTGGTGATGCTAATGATTCAGAACGAAGTGTGCGCCGCATTTCTCGCCAACAGGTGCGACAATTTGAACAATTACTCAAACGCTCTCGATTTGTGAAATACACGAATTTGAGTTATCCAGCCCCTAGTGGTGCTGCTGATTACATCACATACACTGTTACAAGTCAACAGGGTACGGTTCAGTACAACGATATTTCTCAAAATAATCTGCCGCAGAATTTGCAGTCAGTAGTCAAAGGCTGGAATCAAATTAAGAACTCTCAAGACTCTAGCAACAATACACTTCAACCTGTACCAATTCCCGCCAGTGAGTTACCACCACCTTTGGATCAAGGTGTAGTATTTCGGGAAATCTCCAGCGGTGGCTTCACTGGTAGAACTTACGAAACCGTGTTACTACAAGATGGGCTTGTGATTCGTGTGCGAATAGGTGATGCTAATGATTCAGAACGAAGTGTACGCCGTATTACTTTGCAAGAGGTGCGACAGTTTGAACAATTACTCAGACGTTCTCGATTTGGAGAATACAGAAATTTGAGTTACCCAGCCCCTAGTGGTGCTGCTGATTACATCACATACACTGTTACAAGTCAACAGGGAACCGTTCAATACAACGATATTTCTCAAAGTAACCTGCCAGAGAATTTACAATCCGTGGTGAATGGCTGGAATGAGATTCTCAGCAACGCCCAATCATTGTAAAAAGTTGAGCGATCGCAAGTCATGATTTTGAGTGACAGGCGATCGCTTTTATTACAGATGAAATAAAAACCAAAGTCTCTTACAAACAGACTGAGTTACCTTTGAATAATGGAAAACTGAGTTTAAACCTAGATTTTGGGGGGTTAATAACTTTATGTTCAACTACAATCCTTTAGAGTGTCTACCTTCATCAGCAGAATTACCAGATTCAGATTATACTCCCGTGGATAACGAACTGCAAATATTAATTCCCAACTTATTGTTAGCCATCTTAGCCTCAATTTGGCAAAACCGCGATGATTGGTTTTTCGGTATTAACATGGGAGTTTATTATGCACCCAGTAAGAAAGCCATAGTTCCTGATGGTTTCTTGAGTTTAGGGGATGTTTGAAAAGTCATGATTGATGTATCAAATATGTTTTTACCCCACCCTAACCCTCCCCTTGTAAAGGGGGAGGGAACCGGATTTTTCTTATTTCCCCCCTTTACAAGCAGGGCTGTTTCATTCCCTAAAAGTCCATAATTTACAAGCGTATCAATCAAAAAAATCAGGTAGTTCAACAACTGGATTTTCTGATGAACCAGGCGATGCCTTCGGCAACCCCTTCGGTGTACGCACTTAAATTTACTCATTGAAATAGTAATTTTTCGATTGCCTACTCCCTAAAATTTCTAGCTGATACTCTTGACAAAATCGCTATCTGAACGGATGAAACAGCCCTGCCTTTACAAGGGGGGATAATGGGGGGTAACAACGCAATAAAAATCACAGCCAATCACTTTTCAAACAACCTCTTAGGTGTAGAACGTTTTATTGGAGAAAATGGACGTTCCAGCTATGTTTTTTGGGAAGAAGAGGGAATTGCACCAATTTTAGCTTTAGAAGTTGTTTCTCAAACTTACAATGGCGAATATGAACAAAAGAAAATAGATTATGCCGAATTAGGCATTTTGTATTATGTCATTTATGCACCAACGCGGCTACGTCGCAAGCGTCAACGTTTAGAAGTTTATCGCTTAGTTGACGGTCAATATATTTTACAACCAGGCGATAAAATTTGGATGCCGGAAATAGGTTTAAGTATTGGACGGGAACAGGGTACTTATCAAGGAAGAACACGAGAATGGTTATATTGGTATGACGATAACGGTAACAGATACCAAACTCCAGAAGAACAATTACAAAATCTGTTAGCCAGATTACAACAGCAAGGAATTGACCCTAACACACTTTAAATATTTGATACCAATTCTGTATGAAGATGCATAGAAAGAACCCCACCGCCTGCGGCACCTCCCCTTGGTAAGGGGAGGTTGGGAGGGGTCAAAATAATGTGCAGCCTCACAGAAAATTGGTATTGGAAAACTTCGCCAAATATGGCCGTACAAATTTTAGATTTTAGATTTTAGATTTTAGATTAAAAATTATGGCGTTGCTGAATTCGGGTATGAATTTATCTCACGCACAGACGCAGAGGAGGACACTTGCACAGGAAGGCTTTGCCGACTTGAGCAAAGTGTCCGTCGCGCAGAGAGTGAGAGTTTGAGATATGGAATTTTGAATTTCATACTTCAATTCAGCAACGCCAAAATTATTCCATCAAAATTAATCGCAGAGAATCTAAACGAACATACCACGGCAAAGGCTGGTCTTTCATCATTGCCCATTTTTCCTTGAAGACTTCCGCTTGCAGATGAAAATCATTAGGATTGCTAGGGGAGGAATGCAGTTTAATAAACAGTGTCATTCTGTGGGGTGTTTCGCTAGTCCTCACTAGCCAGCAGGGAAAGGTGTTCTCCTGGGATGAGTCGTTAGTAAAAATTAACTGATGGGCGCGAATTCCTACGGAAGATAGCTGGTTAGGTATTGGTTCTATCACTCGCAGTCTGCAACCCCAGTCAATAGCTTCCACTTCTTGATATCCTTTGACAACAGCCTTTGAGAAGTTCTTGCAACCTGTTAATTGGGCAACGCTGACAGTAGCGGGGCGCTGGAAAATATCTTGTTTAGTGCCATATTGTATTGCTTTTCCCTGCTCCATTACCAACAAGTTGGGGCAAACTCGGTAAGCCTCTTCCATATTGTGAGTAACAAACAGCGTGATACCTTGGTAGGAGGCTAATGTTGTCACCATTTGCTGCTCTAGTTGACTGCGTAAGTGAGTATCCAGCGCCGAAAATGGTTCATCTAATAATAGTACTTCAGGTCGACTTGCCAAAGCTCTCGCCAGTGCTACCCGCTGTTGCTGACCGCCAGAAAGTTGATGCGGATAGCGATCGCCTAATCCCTCTAATTGTACTGCTAATAGCTGGGCTTGCACCTGCTGCTTAATAGCTAATTTTGATAATCCTTTCGGCAAGCCGAAAGCAATATTTTCTGCCACGGTCATGTTGGGGAATAGTGCATAATTCTGTACTAAAAGACCAATGCGGCGATCGCGACTGGGAATGTTAATCTGTTGTTGAGAATCAAATAATACCCGTCCATTCAAAACAATCCGACCTTTGCTTGGTGTTTCTATACCAGCAATACACCTTAGAATCATACTCTTACCAGCCCCAGACCCCCCCAATAATCCCAAAGGCTGCCTGTTAGCAGTCATAGTAACATTTAAAGCAAAGTCACTAAGTAATTTCTCGATATCTACCAACAACCCAGACTCAGAACCAGATTGCACAGTATAGTAGGTAGAAATAACTTCCCCCCCTGCTCCCCCTGCCTCCCCTGCTCCCCCTGCCTCTCTTCTCTCCCTACGTTCTTGCCAGAAATTAACTGCAATAATTCCAGATAAAGAAATTACCATAATCGCGATCGCCCAGAACCAGCCTTCATCCATTGCACCGGCTTCTACCGCAAAATAAATCGCCATTGGAATTGTCTGAGTTTGTCCTGGTATGTTACCAGCAAGCATCAAGGTTGCACCGAATTCCCCCAAGGCGCGGGCAAAAGCTAAAATTGTGGCTGCTACAATACCAGGAGCGGCTAGGGGTAAACTGATGCGCCAAAAAATTGTTGATTCCTTAGCACCAAGGGTTCTGGCTACTCGCAGCAGATTTTGATCAATTTGTTCAAAAGCTCCCAGTGCAGTTTTATACATTAATGGAAAGGCTACCACAGTAGCTGCGATCGCTGCACCATACCAAGTGAAGACGATGCTGAAGTCGAAAGACTGCATCAGTTTCCCTGCGGGGCCATTTTTGCCAAAAAAGACCAATAGTATAAAACCAACCACAGTCGGAGGTAAAATCAAAGGAGCAACAAATAAACCTTCAATTAAAGATTTGCCTTTGCCGCGATATCCTAGCATCCAATAGGCAGCAGCAATACCGACAAAAAAAGTAATAAATGTAGCAAGTAAAGATGTCTTCAGCGAAATCCAAAGTGGAGATAAATCTTGTGGCATAGTCAAAATTTAGGGGTCAGTTGTCAGTTGTCATTTGTCATTTGTCATTTGTCATTTGTAGTGAAAACTCTCCCCATCCCCTCATCCCCCTCATCCCCCTCATCCCCCCACTCTCTTGCCGGGAGAACCAACAATTTACCAATTAGATTGGTAATATTATGCCAAAAAATAACACTTATTGATCACGTTGCAAAAATCACAAATGAAGCAGAAAGCAACGCTTAGAAGATGTTTGCTAAGAGACTTGGAAGTATATATAGCAATTCCCTCCCAGCAAGCTGAGAGGGAAGTGTTTGTTTTAACAAATACAGGGTGAGGTTTCGACTGGATTACAACGAAGCGAGAACCGCATCTGGCACCAATGAATGGTTTGATTCTAAATCAGTAGCGTAGATTTCGCAGGAGTTATTAGGGCTTTCAATCAGCTTAACTTTGTCAAGCTTAACTCCTAATTCTTGAATAGGCGATCGCAGTACCTTGCTAATATAAAGTGCGATATTCTCAGCAGTGGGCACAACTTGACCAAAGTAAGGAATGTCTTTGTTTAAAAAGGTGTGATCGAATGGCTCTACCACATAATCTTCTATCACCCGATTCAAAGCAACTAAATCGACAATCATGCCTGTACGCGGATCAATTTCTCCTTTGACAGTGACTTCTAAATGGTAGTTATGTCCGTGGCCGTGGGGACGCGCACACTTACCGTAAATCTCAGCATTCTCTTCATTGCTGAGATCAGGATGAGCTAGCCGATGAGCGGCGCTAAAGTGAGTGCTGACACTGAGGTACGCTTCCATTCCGTTTCCCATATAATCTGCCCAAAGTTCAGGATTTTCAAACAACTGCACACGGACTAAAGGCAAGTGGGGTGCTAACCGTTGCCAGATAACCCGTGCAATATTTTCAGTGGTGGGCAGAGTTTGTTGAAATTCTGCCCACACATCGTTGAGATAAGAAAAGTCTAGTTGGCTGGTAATTTCGCGCTTGATTACCTGTTTCACGTCTGACAAGTTCAGCACCATGCCATATTTATCTAATTCTCCAGCTAGGGAGATAAATAAGACATAATTATGTCCGTGTCCAGGAAATTTAGAGCAAGCACCAAATTTCTCAATATTTTCGGCTTCACTCAGTTCTGACAACCAATAACGGTGGCTTGCCGAAAACTGAGCGCGGCGATTAACAATGCATTGCATGAGTACTCTGGGAACAGAATTTAAAATTTCTTAAGCTTTCACTACTCCCAGCATAAACTAATTCCTTGGTTGTTTGTCATTTGATTAGTGCAAGTAGGCAGGGGGTAATTAGGCTGATATTGGTAATTTTTTTTACACAAAGGCTAAAACCCTGATGAATACGTGGTTAATATGTAGGCTTATTAATCTCATCTAGATTTGTTGTGTATGAATCTATGATTTTTTACCGAGTTCTCAAACGATGAAGAAAGTATTGCAGTAATTGGACAATTGAATGTTTAAGTTTTGAGGGGTTCACAAAGCTGATTTTCAAGTATAGACTTATACTCACCTCAAAAACCTACACTTTTCAGCGGTAATTAGAGAGGAGTGGGTATGAAATTCGATAATTTTCACAAGTTAATAAGGATTGCTATAAGTAGATGATTGAAAATCAAAATGACTATGTTACAAAACGTAAATATGCATGAGACCTATACTATTAACAACTAACGACTGATAACCTTCACTAGTTAACTGAATTCACACCAAACCAGTTAGGTAATAATTTATGCCAAGCTTCTTACCAACTAAGAATAAAAAATTTTAATCAAAATATGTATTCGAGACTACTTCTTGAGATATATGCCTTCTGTCGCCTGCAAATTTTTGACTAAAACTATGTAAATAATACGTAAAAATATCTACTTTTATATCAGTTTTTCAACTCATCAGATGAAGAGTATGTAAAGATGCTTTTAAAAGGATAGACATGTAAGTGGATATACAGTATCAAGTTGTTAAGCTATTATTTTAAATGTTCCCAATTCTCAGGCTAGATATTCACGGGCAAGAGTCCGCACTCAGGAAAGCAAAATGTCTTTTTCTGTCAAGATAATTCGTAATTCGTAATTATTATCTTGCGACTTTAGTCGTGGGCTTGTAGCCAGGAATGTCTTTTTAGTTTCCATAACTACAGCAAGGGACTTGTACCTGCAATTGCGAATTACGAATTAGGAAACTTGTAATTATTTACTTAGCTGTCACCTATTCCTATTCTCAAACTCAGTAAGTAGATCAAAAAAATATAAGATAGTTGTCCGCAGCGTTAGCGGAACGCCTTCCTACAGGGTTACGAAGAGAAGCGATCGCAAAAACTGAGATTGCTATATTTCACTTCGTTCAGCTTGCTTCGGACATCTTACATTTAATTGCGTTTACTTATTTAGTAGGACTTATGCATTGGCAGAAAATCAAATATCGAGTGAGGTTTTTAACTATCAAGCTTGATTCTTGGACGGCACTTCCTTCAAGCCGGGAAACCCTTTCGGCAGTTCCCCATCTCGGCAGAAGCCCTTACGGGTTCGGCAGTTGCTCCACTTGGTGAGGCAGTCGGAGTCTTGGCGGTTTCCGCCGATTCCGAACTGCCGAACCCGAAGGGGGAGACCCCAAGACCCTTACGGGTTCGGCAGTTGCTTCAAGTCGGGGAACCCGCCCAACGCACTGCCTCACCGCACTGCCTCACCAAGACGGGGGCTGCCTCACCAACGGAGTGCCTCCGCTTTTTCAGTGGTATTCAGGAATTGCAGCATGATTGAAAAAGCTTAGTTCGAGCTATTTTAGTATTTCATGCGTTCATGATTGTTTGTAGTGCGTAAGTAAGACTTAGAGAGTTTTAGGTAGTTAGATAAATGCTACTTGTAACTTGGTCAAAAGTGTAAATTTTCAAAAAATTGCTCTTCCTCAAGAAGGACAAAAAGCGTACTGGAAGTATGAATTTTCAGCAACTTCTTTATGTCCTCAAACAGGACTAACTACTACTTGAAAATTTCAGTTCTTGAATCATTCAATTCATCAAGGTAAAAATCATGGCAAACATCAATGGCACTAATGGAAACGATACTCTCAATGGCACAACAACCAATGACTTGATTCGAGGATTGGCAGGTAATGATGTTTTATACAGTAACGGCGGCAACGACACACTAGATGGAGGTACTGGAAACGATAGCTTCAATGCAGCTTCTACTAGTGGCAATAACATACTCAAAGGTGGAAATGGCAATGATTATTTGGATATTAGCAATTCCAGTGGCGATAACAGCTTAGAGGGAGGGGCTGATAATGATATCTTCAAGGCTTTATCTACTAGTGGCAATAACACACTATTGGGTGGAAGCGGTAATGACTCGTTCTATATCAGCGCCCCAGGTGTAGCCCCAAGTTCATTAGTCACTCAAACAGTAAATGGGGGGACAGGTAACGATTATTTGTCCATCGATTACAGCAATGCGAGTGTGGGAATCACTTCGAGTTTCGATGCTGGTGTTAACCAAGGCTTGATTACTGCTGGCACGAATAGTGTTAGCTTCCAGAATATCGAAAGATTAGAAGTCACAGGTACAGCCAGTGATGATAATATCTCTATTTCTGGTAAATACTACGTCTCTATATCTGGTGAATACTACGTAGAATCCATCAAGACCGAGGATTACTATGAGTTTGATGGTAGCGATTATAGCTATGGCTATGCAGCTAGAGGTAATAACACCCTACTTGGTGGTGCTGGTAACGATTCTTTGAGTGCTAACTATTCAACAGGCGATAATCTGCTAGATGGTGGCGATGGCAATGACACTCTCTCTGCCTCTGGCTATTTTTATAGCCTATTAAATTATTACAATTATGGGTTTTATAGCTATGGCTATGCAACTAGAGGTAATAACACCCTACTTGGTGGCGCTGGTAACGATTCTTTGAGTGCTAACTATTCAACAGGTAATAATCTGCTAGATGGTGGCGATGGTAATGACACTCTCTCTGCCTCTGGCTATTTCTTAGCAGACTACTACTACCTGTACTCGATAACATATCAGATCTATGCTTCATCAGGTAATAACACCCTAGTTGGTGGTGCTGGTGACGATCGCTTGTATGCAGAGGGTTCAGTTGGCGATAATCTGCTTGATGGGGGCGATGGCAATGATTATCTTTCCGCCTCTGGTTACTTCTTAGCAGACTACAATAATCCAGATATTGTCTACGCCTCATCGGGTAATAATACCCTTGACGGTGGTGCTGGTAACGATAGTTTGTATGTTGACATCTCAACAGGCAATAATCTGCTAGATGGTGGCGATGGTAATGATTATCTTTCCGCCTCTGGCTACTTCTTTCCAAACTACTACAATTATCAAGATATTGTCTACGCCTCATCGGGCAATAATACCCTTAACGGTGGTGCTGGTAACGATAGTTTGTATGTTGACATCTCAACAGGCAATAATCTGCTAGATGGTGGCGATGGTAATGATTATCTTTCCGCCTCTGGCTACTTTGAGGATGTCTTCTTTCAAATAGACGGCTATGCACCCTCTGGTAATAACACCCTACTTGGTGGCGCTGGTGACGATTCTTTGATTGCTGAGGGTGCAACAGGCGATAATCTGCTTGATGGTGGCGATGGCAATGATTATCTCTCTGCTTCTGCCTCCGTCATCGATTACTACAGAGGAAGTATTTCTATTAACGGCGGCACAGGCAATAACACCCTACTTGGTGGCGCTGGTGACGATTCTTTGATTGCTAACTATTCATCAGGAAATAACCTGTTTGATGGTGGCGCTGGTAACGATTCCTTGATTGGTAGAGGTTCACTGAATGGTGGAGATGGTAACGATTCCTTGATTGGTAGAGGTTCACTGAATGGTGACGCTGGTGACGATTCTTTGAATGCTAACAATTCCACAAGTAACAATTTACTCGATGGTGGCGAAGGCAATGATTATCTGTCTGCCTCTGGCTATGCCTACTACGATGACTCCTACGATGAAAGTCGCACTTACTTAAACTACACTGGCAATAACACTCTCAACGGTGGCCTTGGTGACGATTCTTTGATTGTTGATTACTCAACAGGCGCTAATTTGCTATCTGGGGGCGATGGCAATGATTATCTGTCTGCTTCCGGCGAAGATTACGTTCAGACCTTCACGTTCTTTGGGTATTCCCTAAATGAACTTGTTTATCTCTCAACGTCAGGCAATAACACCTTAAATGGTGGCGCTGGTAACGATCAGTTGAATGTTAGCCTTTCCAATGGCGATAACACCCTACTTGGTGATACTGGTGATGATTCATTAAGTGCTAATTATTCAAGGGGTAATAATTTACTTGATGGCGGCGATGGCAATGATTCTCTTTCTGCTTCTGGCAACACCAGCTACACCTACACCCAGTACTTTTACGATGATTATTCCGGCGACATCTTATCGCAAGAAGTAACTGTGGATGTCTTCACCTCTGGCAATAACACCCTTGATGGTGGCGCTGGTGACGATTACTTGAATGCTAGCATTTCCACTGGCGATAACCTGCTGTTGGGCGGTGATGGCAATGATTATCTGCTTTCGACTGGCGCGTTAGGCAATAACACCCTCAATGGTGGTGCTGGTGATGATACCCTCATTGGTGGCGCTGGCGATGATATCCTAATTGGCGGTGATGGCATCGATAGGTTTGGTTTCAGCAGTTACAACCAAGGTATTGATAGCCTTGATGACTTCAGTGCTGCTTATGATCTGATTCAAGTATCGGCTAATGGTTTTGGTGGTGGTTTATCAACAGTTTTACTCTTAGAGAGTCAATTTAACTTGGGGGTATCTGCAACCAACAGCGACCAGCGATTTATTTATGATGGCAATACAGGTGCATTGTACTTTGACTTAGATGGTACTGGCGGTGGATTTACTCAGGTACAATTTGCACAACTAGATACTGGGCTATCACTAACGGCAAACAATTTTGTTGTTGTTTAATCGTACAACGCCTGTTTTTGATTACTCAACAAAGTCAAATCGCAAATCTTCGTCTGGTGAGGTGTTTAATACAACACCTCCCATGGAATTCATCAATGTCCTCAAACAGCACTAACTACAACTTGAAAATTTCAGTTCCTAAAAAAATCAATTCATCGAGGTAAAAATCATGGCAAACATCAATGGTACAAATGGAAACGACACCCTCAATGGCACAAGGTGCAATGACTTAATTAGAGGCAATGGAGGTAATGATATTTTATATAGTAAAGGCGGCAATGACACCCTAGATGGAGGTGCTGGTAACGATACCCTCTATGCGATTTCAACTACTGGCAATAGCATACTCATTGGTGGAAATGGCAATGACTATTTAAATATTACTTCTTCAAGCGGCAATAACAGCTTAGATGGAGGGGCTAATGATGATATCTTCAAAGCTTTATCTACTAGTGGCAATAACACACTCATTGGTGGAAGCGGTAATGACTCGTTTTATCTCAGCTCCCCAAATATAGCCCCAAGTTCATTAGTCACTCAAATAGTAGATGGGGGGACAGGTAACGATTATTTGTCCATCGATTACAGCAATGCGAGTGTAGCAATCACCTCGAATTTCGATGCTGCTACTAACGAAGGCTTAATTACCGCTGGCACAAATCAAGTTAGTTACCGCAATGTCGAAGCACTAAAGGTTACAGGTACAGCTTACAGCGATAATATCTCTGTCTCTGGTAAATATAGCGGAGATGGTTATGGTGCCTATGGTTATCCCTCATTAGGCAATAACACCCTACTCGGTGGCGCTGGTGACGATTCTCTGAGTGCTGAGATTTCAGCAGGCGATAATCTGCTTGATGGTGGTGATGGCAATGATTATCTTTCCGTCTCTGGCGACTTCTTCACAACAGTCTTTGATTTTGGAGTTCCCTTCTACGCCTCGTCAGGCAATAATACCTTAGATGGTGGCGCTGGTGACGATAGTTTATATGCTCGACTTTCAGTTGGCGATAATCTGCTTGATGGTGGCTATGGCAATGATTATCTTTCCGTCTCTGGCTTGTTCGGATTCGTGGACTTTTACTTGACATACGGCTATGCCTCTTCAGGTAATAACACCCTTAACGGTGGTGCTGGTGATGATCGCTTGTATGCTGAGGCTTCAGTTGGCGATAATTTGCTCAATGGTGGCGATGGCAATGATTATCTCTCTGCCTCTGCTTCTGTGATCGATACCTACAGAGGAGATCTCTCTATTGACGGTGGCACAGGCAATAACACCCTAGTTAGTGGTGCTGGTAACGATAGTTTGTATGTTACCTATTCATCAGGAAATAACCTGCTTGATGGTGGCGATGGTCAAGATTCTTTGAGTGCTAACAATTCAAGAGGCAATAACACCCTTGATGGTGGCGCTGGTAGAGATTCCTTGAGTGCTAATTATTCAAGAGGCAATAACACCTTAGATGGTGGCGCTGGCAATGATTCTTTGAGCGCTAACAATTCAGGAGGCAATAACACCTTGGAAGGTGGCACTGGTAATGATTCTGTAAGTGCTAACTTTTCAACTGGTAATAATTTACTGTCTGGGGTCGATGGCAATGATTCTCTTTCTGCCTCTGGCTATTACTACTCCGAAGACCCTTACTTGGGCGATCGCTATTACTCAAACTACACTGGTAATAACACCCTTGATGGTGGCATTGGTGACGATAGTTTGTATGCTGATTATTCAACAGGCAATAATCTGCTATCTGGGGGCGATGGCAATGATTATCTGTCTGCTTCTGGCGAAGAGTACGTTAACGCCTACAGGGCATACTCTACTCCTCCACTTGTTTATATCTCCACGTCGGGCAACAACACCCTCAATGGTGGGGCTGGTAATGATCAGTTGAATGTTAGTATTTCCAATGGCGATAACACCCTACTTGGTGATACTGGTGATGATTCATTGAATGCTAATTATTCAAGAGGCAATAATCTACTTGATGGCGGCGATGGCAATGATTCTTTGAGTGCTTCTGGCAACACCAGCTACAGTTACAGCTACTACGACGAGTACTACAACCAATATGTTGTAGATGTGGATGTCTCCACCTCAGGCAATAACACCCTTGATGGTGGCGCTGGTAATGATTACTTGAATGTTAGCATTTCACTTGGCGATAACCTGCTGTTAGGCGGTGATGGCAATGATTACCTGCTTGCTTCTGGCGCTTTAGGCAATAACACCCTCAATGGTGGTGCTGGTGACGATACCCTCATTGGTGGCGATGGCGATGATATCCTAATTGGCGGCGATGGCATCGATAGATTTGGTTTCAACAGTTACAACCAAGGCATTGATAGCCTTTATGACTTCAGTGCTGCTAATGATCTAATTCAAGTATCGGCTGATGGTTTTGGTAGTGGTTTATCAACAGGTTCACTTTTAGCTAGTCAATTTAACCTGGGAGTATCTGCAACCAACAGCAACCAGCGATTTATTTATGATGGCAATACAGGTGCATTGTACTTTGACTCAGATGGGACTGGCAATGGCTTTAGTCAAGTCAAATTTGCACAACTAGATACTGGACTTTCAATAACAGCAAACAATTTTGTTGTTGTTTAATCACAACTAGCTGTTTTTCATCACTCAGCTAGCTGCACAGCCAAATAACAAATCTTCGTCTGGCGAGGTGTTGAAAAAGCACCTCGCTTTTAAGTTAACGTGAGTTCAACAGATTGAAAAAACTCCTTTCCAAAAAAGTTTTAGTATTTACATTTCGTTACATAAATGAAAAACTACGTCTTATTTTCAAAATAGAAACGTAGGTAAAAGTTTTAGCTGTAATCTGGCACTTTCTGACTAATGTGATCGTCAATTTATTTATAGTGATTAAAATCTGAGTTAGACAAGGGCTAATTATAGAGGCAATTTATGAATTATTTCTACGGTGTACCTGACTCAATGGCAATTCGCTATAAATCTCACTAATAACCTTTTGAGAACAGGTAAATTATGAAAATCAAAACTGTCTTATTAAGCGCTGCATTAGCAAGCGTTACTTTCTTTGCTGCTTCAAATATTGTACAGGCTCAAGACTGTCCTCGAAACGTGGTAGTTCCTGCTTCGGTGCAAACTCGAATCATTCGTCAAGAAAAATTTGGATATCGCTTGAGAATCCCAAATAACTATAGAACAATGACGCGTTCAGGGAATGTATTACTAATATTTGATCCTAATAGTTTTGCCGAGGCGCAATGTTTAATCAAAAACCAAGCTCCTACAGAACTACCAAAGAGTATTTCTATTTATGTCAAGTCTGTTAATTCTCAAAACCAGAGTTTAGCTAATCTCATTAAAAAAGACGACCCTACAGCAGATAAATTTGAAAATATCAAAGTTGCCAACCGAACTGCCGTAAGTTACATTTCTAGTACTTTAGGAGTTAATCAAAATGTTTCTTTGTTCACTCCTAACCGTAAATATATAATTACTATCTCAGCCCCGTTTAACTTTAAAGAAGGACGCCCTACTACTATTTTTAATAAAAAGGTATTTGATCAAGTTCTCTCAAGCTTGACTTTTATCCGTTGAGATTATAGTAATTGCTAAGCCGATCGCATGTTTTGCTGTTCTTGATGTTTTAGTTGCAATTTATACATATGGTTAAATAAGTGCCAGCAATATTCTTCTGGTAGTCCACAGGTGATAGCACCCCGTAGCACAACGTTAAAGTACCAGTCGTTCGGTGCAATTTCTTCTGCAAGTTTATTGACTACTACATAGGTGCGAACATCTTTATACACCCGATTTTGGCAGTGAATATCTACTATTTCATGACGATAAAGGCCTTGGGAAACACCTTCACGTATGTCTAGGTGTTCACTCAGCCGCAAGGGTAGCTGATAAAGTACGCCTCTGACACTTGCTTTGGAGTCTTTCACTACATCCAAAACACCGCAATTACGAGTTGGAGAACACAGATAAAATCCTAATCGATATTCTTTTAATATTCCAGTACCGATGATGTAATGGTGGGTATTTTCACCAAGCGATCGCTTTAAATCCACCGGACACATGCAAGAACCGTAAGCAAAATAGTAGAACGTCGGCTCCTTCGGTCGCTTTTGTTGTAGTTTCAACTCTGCATTTGCAGGATTATGAGGTTGCACCCAGCTATGATCTGAGTGTCCACTTTGATTACTCATCTATCCCTAGAGGTATTTGCTACAGGCATAATTCTACCATAAAACATATTAATAAATACAACATTAATTTGATAGGTAAACCGTAGTTTAGAGTACAGTTGACTGTTAACCGTAAACAAAAATTTCCAGTAAAATTAATGCTGGCGCTCAAACAGCTGTTGCTCAAGCCATAAGGAAATCATCATGACAGAGGCTAAAAACGTAATCGGCACTAACTTAGAGCTTTGCTGCACTTCTCCCATGACTGGGTATTACCGCGACGGTTTTTGTCGCACAGGCGGTCAGGATTTTGGATCGCATGTCGTATGTGCCCAAGTAACAGCAGAATTCCTTGAGTTTACCAAATCACGAGGTAACGACCTTAGCACCCCTGTTCCTGATTATAATTTCCCTGGTTTGAAACCAGGCGATCGCTGGTGTTTGTGCGCTTCTCGCTGGCAGGAAGCTCTAGAAGCTGGTGTTGCTCCACCCGTCATTCTTTGCGCCACTCATCCTAGAGCATTAGAAGTCGTTTCCCTAGATGATCTGAAAAAACATGCGCTTTCAGTTTAGGGTGTAGGGTGTAGGGTGGGGAGCAGGGGAGATGAGGGGGATGAGGGGGATGAGGGAGAAATAGCAACTGACAGCTGACAACTGACACTAGTATGTGATGATAGGATGAATGAGATTTTGAGCTAATTCAGCGGCACAAATGGCACGCACAAAGTCTGGACAAAAGATTCCTATTGAGAAACTTCAAGCTTCCATAGCAGAACTAGAAAAGTTAGAAGAGAAACCTAAAGAAGAATTAACACTGCGAGAGAGTATTTATTTCCTTCGCACTCATTTGCAATCGGCTCTGAAGAAGGGCTACAGTTATCAAGACCTTTCTAAAATACTTGCAGATCAAGAAGTTAAAGTTTCGGCTGCCACAATTAAACAATACTTAACGGACATTGAGAAGGAAGAAAGTACAAAAAAGCCAAGGACGAAATCAAGACAAGTTAAGCAAGCTGACTCTGCTGCTCTTGATTTGTCAACATCATCAGCAACCCCACCAGAAGCTGAATTAACTCTATTCTTTGAAAAGCTGAATGCAGATGTGGGTCAATCTACTATAGAAATCCCACAGAAGCAGTCATCAACAGATAGTATAGAGCCTGAACAGAAAATTACCAAAGCTGTGAGGCGAAGAAATCCAAAAACTTCTCAGCCGAAAGCAAATATTTTAGATGATTTCAATCAGTACTAGGGGTAGCTGTTATGCCGACAATTCATTTAATAGATGGTGAAAAGGGTGGGGTAGGAAAGTCTCTCGTAACCCGGACAATGGTTCAGTATTGTCTGGATAAAAGAATACCGTTTGTACCTGTGGAGACTGATAGGTCTAATCCTGATGTTGCTGGTGTTTATAAGGGAATATGTCAGTATGCTGTGTTTACTGAAGATGAACGGCAGGCTGATAAAGCAGATAGAATTTTTGAAATGGCTATGTCTAAGCCAGTAATTGTCAACCTGGCTGCTCAATCGCATAGAGCTGTCAAAAGCTGGATTGAAAAAAATCAGTTAATCGAACTGGGAAGTTCTGAGGGAGTGAGTTTTTGTAAGTGGTTTGTGTCCACAGGAGGATATGACAGTTTAAATTTATTTGTGCAGTCAGTAAATAGCTACGGTGACAGAATCCTTCATATTCTGGTGAAGAATTTCGGCTTATGCGACGATTGGGAGCATGTTGAGTCAGACCCTGTGATGCAAAAGCTGTTGAAGAAACACAGGATTCAGGTTATTGATTTTCCGAAACTGTCATATAAAGAAAGAAATATCATTGACCAAAATCGCCTGACCTTTGCGGAAGCCAGAGAATATAAAGACTTTGGGGTTCTTGGTAAACAGCGAGTTGTACATTTTCTTAAGCTTGCTTATGCTGCTTTTGAGACAGTCGGTATCTGGTATGAAGAGGTTAAGTAAGTGTCATTAGGGGTCTCTATTATGGCCCTTGATGCTTAAGTCTAGATCAGGCAATAACGGGAATAGCTTGTTTGCGAAAATGAATACTACAACCCTGATATCGGTTAGGGTTCAACTCAATGACCTTAGTTTGTCATCGTGTCATTGAGCTTGTCAGTGTACAACAGTTTAAGCAACCTGCCAGGATGCGATCGCACTCGCACCTCATTACAACATTGCGATCGCTCCTCCCCATTACTAATGTACAGTACCAAATGATCTTATTCAAAGAGGAAAATAAGCTGCAAGCAGATGGGATTGTTGGTATAAAAACTTGGATATCTTTGCTGTGGATTGAGAGTGAATAACATACAAGATAAATGAGTATTCATAAATAATGTGGTTTTAACTACGTTATTGACTTGAATGAGTAAGATAAACTGGCTGAATGTATGTCATCAAACTACTGACTTTGATTTAGTCACAAAAAAGGATAACCAATGAGCAAAGATCTAGCCAAAGTAATCTTATGGGAAGAAAATCAAAAAGATTTTCTCAAAAAATTCTATGATTTACAATTTGTTCCTAGAATAGGAGAGGAAATTTACCTGAAAAAGGAGAAATGGAGAGTAACTAGAGTTGAACATGATTTAGAAGTGAATGAGATTAATGTCTACATAGAAATCATCAAAAAAGTGAAGCATGAGAAAGCATCTAATTCATAAATAAAATTGCTCAGGTAGCTATGCTGTCTTGCTGAAGGCAGAAGAAATATTTATATTTATACCATTTCACTTTTCTGATACAAATTCTTTCACCTCTGCTCAAGAGCTGCCTATTTGTGTCAAAATTAAAGTCAAATGGTATTAGAGCATGGCTAGAATATAGACCAAACCCACAAGCTAGGGCAAATAAATAGTGGGACTAACACAAGATGAACCACCTCAGACTGACCAAGAGTGGCACAGCAATTTAACCAAGATAAGGATACTGTGGCGGTTTGATTTTTAGTAATTCAGCCCAGTATTTGATAGCATTATTTTTAGTAGTTTCTATGTCACGCGATTTGTGAACTCTGCCTATTTCCATGAGAAAATATGTCAGCTTCATAGCAGTAAGTAAGTTAATCAATCCTACTGCTTTCAAATGTTGTAAAAATAAGTGAAGCAAAATTTTTATTTTTCGTCTGTGGCGAAAGTGCATCCACCATTGCATTTGATGTATGGCAACAGTATTTTTATAATTTAATGTAGTTTCTACTTGGGTTAATTTATCTTTTACTTGCTGATAAAACTGTATTTCCCTATCATGATCACCTGCTTTTTGGGCTGTAGCAGCATCATCAGCTAATTGATAAGCCTGACTAATTAAGTTACCTGCGGTTTCTGCTTGCTGGTGATTATAACCAAGTTTCATATATATGGTAGCTGCTGCTGATGCTAATTGTGCAAAGTTTTCAGCATCATGTAACCAATATATTTGTGCTTGTAATTCTCCTAGTGTGGCTGCTAAATTCTCATTCATATTAAATCTAAGTTTTATTCTCAGGCAATCTGGTTGTGATTGACCACAGCAGTATTTTAAATGTTAAGCGATCGCTTATACTTCCTCGGCTTCATTTTGAGAGGAAAACCAAGAGCGATCGCTCATCGAGCAGCAGAATCTGAATACTCCAGCACTCAGATGGATCAACGGTTAACAGTACTCATGTCTGGGTAACGCGCACCTGCTGCTACATTTTTTGGCGCAACTGCTTCAAGTTGATGCAACTGTTGTTCAGTCAGGGTAATTTCAGTAGCTGCAATATTCTCCTCCAAGTAAGTGCGGCGTTTTGTACCAGGAATGGGTACAATATCTTCTCCTTGAGCCAAAAGCCATGCTAGTGCTAATTGGCTGGAAGTTACTTTTTTTTCGGTGGCGATCGCCTTGACTTGCTCTACTAATTGCAGGTTCTTATAGAAATTCTCACCTTGAAAGCGAGGAGAATTTCTGCGATAGTCATCAGGTGCAAGATCATCAGGGCTGGTGATTGCACCTGATAAAAATCCTCTTCCTAATGGGCTATAGGCAACAAACCCAATTCCTAATTCCCGCACAGTAGATAAAATTTCATCCTCTGGCTCTCGACTCCAAAGAGAGTATTCTGTTTGCAATGCAGTAATGGGGTGAACTGCCACAGCTCGCCGAATCGTGGCAGGAGCAGCTTCGGAAAGTCCTAAATAACGGACTTTGCCAAGCTTGACTAACTCTGCCATTGCCCCTACAGTATCTTCAATGGGTACAGTTGGATCTACACGATGTTGATAATAGAGGTCAATGACTTCAACTCCCAAACGTTTTAGCGAAGCATCGCAAGCTTGATGGACATATTCTGGTCTGCCATTAATCCCTTTCCAACCACCATCTTCAGTGCGGACATTGCCAAACTTGGTTGCTAATACTACCTGATCTCGGCGGCCTTTAATGGCTCTGCCTACTAGTTGCTCATTAGTAAAGGGCCCATACATATCAGCAGTATCAAGAAAATTAACTCCAAGTTCCAATGCTCGATGAATTGTAGCGATCGCCTCCTGTTCATCACGACCACTATAGAATTCAGACATTCCCATGCAACCAAGTCCGATACTTGAAACCTCTAACCCTTGTTTGCCTAGCTTTCTGGTTTTCATGAAATAACCTCCTAGTCAGTAATTGGTCAGATAAAATTAGCTCTTTGAGCATTATCTCTTTCCCTATGACCAAGTTATCTATTCATGAACTACCCCTGGCTCTAGCTAAGCTCATATTTTCAGTAACTCAGGTATTATTACAGCTAATTATTCCTATAGTCTTTTGTTGTATGCGGTTTAGAAGTTGGTTAGCACTATATCAAGTAATTCTGTTAGATATTGCGCTGTTGTGGAGTGTCTTGTGTCAGCGTCCATCTCAGCCAATAACGGGTATAGCTTGCTTGTTAAAATGAATGTTACAAGCCTGATATCAGATAGGTTCAACTCGAAGACCAGAGTTTCTCATCGTATCATTTAATTTGTCGCTGTAAATCAGTAGCGAGTACCGCCGCCAAAATCTTTGCAGATTTATAGATAAATATTTATATAATTCATAATAAAAAATGCATTTTTGTTGTGTAAGCTAACTTATAAAAATGTTAGTAAGTAGGCGAACTAATTCAATGTAAAATGCCAACCGAGGAAACCAACTCAAGAAAATGCTTTTTCTTCCTGCCCTAGCCTACACCTTGATGAGGTAGCCCCATCTTAGGAGTGTCCAAGACTGCGACCTCCTGACCACTAACTTGCTTGGCACTTTGCAATCGATGCAAGGCTGAAGATGTGAGACTGTTTCACCTACTGCCTTTTAGTTAGAACATCGGCAGAGAAGGTCAAAAAGTTAGTTATTTCTTTAAAATAAAAAAGATAAAATTTGCTATGTCAATCACACTAAAAAATAGTATTTTTTAAAAAACTAATTTTTGTAACATTTGATAACATTTGGGTAAAGTCTAGAAAACAATCAGAAATTTCCATAACACCCTCTGTTATAGGAATAAAATTCAGAAATTACACGGATATAATTAAATACAATAATGATTAAGATGATATAGCACTAATGAAAGTATCTGAATGTTCGGAGTGTAGCAATCTGATTTGAGAGGGGAAAAGTTAGTGAGGATGTAAAGTATGTTGAGAGGAAATTCTGCATTGGAACGCTACTCTATTAGTAATGCTTTTGTTATCTCTCTACTTCTTTTGAGCTTTTCAAGCTGACTCAGAAAAGCTAGATGCCGACACATTTAAAACAAATGGTTGCTATGAAAATTAGCTTACCAATTGTAGAAAGCGATCGCACAGATGCTTGTAGATAGCTAGATGATTAGATAGCTAGTGTGGGTTTTGGAAGAGCTGACTTACTTTTTAATTAAAGGAACAAAGTATGACCCACCCGGAAGTGATGGTATCGAATAATATACTTGATGAATTTAAAACTTGTACTCAACTGCAATATAACGGCCAGTTAAATATTAAAAGTTCAAAGGGACACCAATGGACTTTCTACTATCGCCTGGGACGACTTGTTTGGGCAACGGGGGGAACTCATCCTTTCAGACGTTGGCGTCGTTATATGGCTCAATATTGTCCCCAGGTTGATGTGGATAAGATGCAGTTACGCCAGCAAGACATATCAATGAATCACTGGGATTATCGCCTGTGGGAGATTTTGTATAAAAAACAAAAAATTCAACGAGAACAAATTAATGCTATTGTGGAAAGCACGATCGCAGAACTTTTATTTGACCTAGCTCAACAAACGAATTTTGTTTCTGGAAGTTGCGATCGCAATCAAGACGTGATCTTAGAAACACCAATGAGTTACACGAGTGTAGATGTGTCTATGAAACATATGCAAGACTCGTGGACAACTTGGTCAGAAGCTGGCTTGGCGAATTTTGCTCCTGACTTAGCACCAGTTCTGCGAAAACCAGAACAACTCCAGCAGCAGGTTAGTCCATCTGTTTACAAAAATTTTGTAACTATGATTAACGGTAAACACACGCTGCGGGACTTAGGAGTAAAAATGAAGCAGAATGTTTTGCCTGTCACCCGTTCATTACTTCCTTATATTCTCAAAGGCATCATTGAACTAGTGGAAGTACCTGATTTACCCTTGGTAATAACTGAAGGCCAAAACAACCCTATCTCCACACAACCGAAAAGATCAACTGCTCCACTAGTAGCCTGCGTAGATGATAGCCCTCAAGTCTGTAAAATGCTAGAGGAAATTGTTACCGCAAATGGACTGAGGTTTGTCAAAATTCAGGATGCTGTACAAGCTCTACCAACTCTTATTCAGGATAAGCCAGATCTAATTTTCTTAGATTTGATCATGCCAGTTGCTAGTGGTTACGAAATCTGTACTCAGTTGCGACGAATTTCTGCTTTTGCTAATACACCCGTGATTATTTTAACGGGCAACGACGGTCTCTTGGATAGAGTCCGTGCTAAAGTAGTCGGTTCTACAGATTTTCTCACTAAGCCTGTAGCAGCAGATAGGGTAATGAGTGTAGTACGTAAATATTTACCTGTACAGACTCCACCTCAAGCTAAAAGCAGACCTCAGCCTCCTTTAGAAGTCTGTCATTAAAGCAATAAAGAAGGCGGGAGGCAGAAATCAAGAAAAGCTTATATTTGAAGCTTTTACTTCATTTCTAACTGCATAGTTCTTGTGAATCTGCTGCAATAGCCACAGTTCATTTGATAATTCGTTATTCCCTCATCAGAGGAACTGTAAAAAAATACTTTTGAGCATGAGGGTAGCACTGATACCAAAATAGGTTAGGTGGTATTGTCTCACATTTCTGGAAAAGCTTTTTGGTTAAGATTTTTAAGCCAAAATTTCAAATCCCAAATTAGTTAGTATTAGGCATAGTTTTACCCAAAAGCATTTTTGTCAGCTTTGGGTTCTGTAACTTCAGCCTGAACTATTTATGGGATCAATAAAACCTTTTTGTGTTGAAATTTCTGATGGAGAAAATGTAAATATTACGTATTTCTTCGGAGTCAGATATAGAAACGATGAATCAAAATTGGATGAAAACAAAAACTTGTATCAATCTAATTTTGATACACGTTTCAGTTTTTCTTTTCACTTTTAGGAGAATTTGACAGGTACTTACCATGAATACTGTTTTAGTTGTTGAAGATGGTTTGACTGATATGCAAATCCTCAGCCGTTACTTGCAACAGGCAGGTTATTCTGTGATTGGCGCCACAAGTAGTGAAGAGGCTCAAGTCAAAATAGACAGCACTAAGCCAGATTTGATATTTCTTGACGTAATTTTGCCAGGTAAAAGCGGTTTTGAAATTTGCAGAGAACTGAAAAATAACCCCGATACTAGCAATATACCAGTAGTTTTTTGTTCAACTAAAAATAGTGATGTAGATAAAATATGGGGTAATATGTTGGGTGCAGAAGGTTATCTTTCCAAGCCAATTAATCAAGAAGAATTAGTATTAGTTCTCAAGCAGTTTCTGAAATAAAACGATAAAAATATAATTTGTCAAACCAGTTATGATTTGGCAGCATCAATTCAAGCAGTACTCAAAGGACAAATAACTTTGGAGAACAAGGAAAAATTTTTAAGTTTTAATTTAGGAGTAAGGGATACAGCAGTAATTGCTTTACAGCACATTACAGAAGTTGTGCAAGTATCATTGACAGAAATATGTCACGTTCCGCAGATGCCTAGTTGTGTTTTGGGTATATACAACTGGCGCGGCGAGATGCTTTGGTTAGTTGATACAGAGGAGATGCTTGGTTATCCATCATTTTCTCAAGGAGTAAATTTGCTTTCAAAAATGATGGCTATTGTCTTAGAAATTGAAGGCAAATATTTGGGACTGTTGGTGCGGCAATTCATGGATATTGAATGGCTAGATGATAGTCAAATCAAATCCCCATCTGGTGAGTTATTTTACCCAGAAATGTCACCTTTTTTGCGAGGATATTTTATTAACCAAGCTGAAGACATGATGTTCAGTTTGGATGCAGTAGCGATTATCCAATCTCCGATGTGGGCTATTCATAATTGACTAGGATTTTGCACTCTTCCCGAACAATTAGAAGTCGCGGTTAAACAAACATAGCCGCGATTTTAATCGTTAGTTTAGGTACCACGAGTGAGTTAACGAACTGGTAAGACATTCTTGTACAGAGAGTATTGTAGTATTCATACTAAATGTGAATTTTCAACTATAGATGTCATGTAATGTCTAATTAAAATTCATACATTAAACATCAAAATTGAGGTTTTTTAAAATGACGATCGCCTACCATAACAGCCAAGATAACCAAGATATATTCACTGATTTAAATCAGAATGATAATAACGTAAAAATAGCCAATATTGCAAGTGATGAAATTGCTGGTTTAAATACAATTACTCACGATTTTAAAACTTGGCGGCGGCAGTTGCAAGAAATTACTACTCACATGCGCCAAGCTACAGAGATAGATACGCTACTGAAAGTTACCGTCGCACAAGTTAGAGAAAAAATTGCTTGCGATCGCGCCTTAATTTATCAATTCACTTCTTTTGATTCTGGTACTGTTTTAGTCGAATCTAGAACTCTTGGTTGGACACCTATTCAAGGCGAAACTATTCCCGGAATTGTTTTTGGTTCGTATACCAATCAAGACTATTTAGAACCAATAGCGATTGACGATGTTAATCAGATACAACTTACGCCATACCAAAAACAACTGCTAGATAAATTTCAGATCAAATCAAGTTTAAGTTTACCAATTGTCATAGAAGGTAAAGTTTGGGGCTTATTAGTAGTCAATCATTGTTCTGTATCACGGCAATGGCAGGAGATGGAAATTGCCCTACTATCTCAAATTACCACAGAACTAGCTTACAAATCGCAGACTTTTGAATTTCAACAAGAACTGCAAAAACGCATATTGGCAAAAAAATCAGTAGCTAAGGTTATTGACAAAATTCTCCACTTAGCAAATATCGATAAAATTTTCCAGACAACCACTCAAGAAATTCGCCAATTACTCAGATGCGATCGCGTCGGTGTTTATCGCTTCAATTCAGACTGGAGTGGTCAATTTGTCGCTGAATCAGTGGGACATAACTGGGTAAAGATGGTGACTCCTGAGTTTTTTATGGTTTGGGAAGATACCCACTTACAAGAAACCCAAGGAGGACGTTATGCCAAAGGCGAAACCCTTGTAATTAATGATATTTATCAAGCAGGTCATGCTCAATGCCACATTGATATTTTAGAACAGTATGAAATGAAGGCTTACATTATTGCCCCCATTTTTACAGGAGAAAAATTATGGGGGTTATTAGGAGCTTATCAAAATTCCGGCCCTCGTAATTGGCAAGCTTGGGAAGAAACGGTTGTGACTCAGATTGCCTTACAATTTGGTGTGGCTATTTCTCAAAGAGAATATGTAGAAAAAGCGGATCAAAAATCTGAGCAATTAACTCAGATAATTGAGCAAGAACAAGCTTTTACCAAAATAGCCAACCGCATCCGCCAATCCTTAGATGTGCAAAATATTTTCAAAATCACCACTCAAGAAGTACGGCACTTGTTACGATGCGATCGCGTATCTGTTTTTCGTTTCAATCCTGATTGGAGTGGTGAATTTGTCGCCGAGTCAGTAGGTAATAATTGGCCCAAATTAGTAGCCCCTGATATTAGAACAGTTTGGGCAGATACTTACTTACAAGAAAATGATGGAGGTCGTTATAGCAAAGGTGATAGTTGTGTCGCCAATAATATTTATCAAATGGGCTATTCTTCTTGCCACATCGAAAGATTAGAACAGCTGGAAATTAAATCTCATGTAATTGTACCAGTATTCACTGGTGAACAATTATGGGGCTTGTTAGCAGCTTATCAAAACACAGACTTTCGTGAATGGCAAGCTTGGGAAATCAACTTTATAGTTCAGATTGGTTTGCAATTTGGTATAGCTTTATCACAAGCAGAATATCTCGAACAAGTGCGGGTGAAATCTAAGCAACTACTTCAAATAGCTGAACAAGAAAAAGCTGTCACCAAGATTATTAACCGGATGCGGCAATCATTGGATATAGAAGATATCTTCAAGATTACCACTCAAGAAGTGCGGCAATTACTACGCAGCGATCGCGTAGCTATTTATCGCTTTAAGTCTGACTGGAGTGGTAAATTTGTAGCTGAATCGGTAGGTAATAATTGGGTCAAAATTATCAGTCCTGATTTCAAATCAGTCTGGGAAGATACCTACTTACAAGAAAATCAGGGAGGTCGATATGTTAGAGGTGATAACTTCGTAGTTAATGACATCTATAAAGCAAATTTAGCTCCCTGCCACATTGAGATTTTAGAACAGTTTGAAGCTAAATCTTATGTAGTAGTTCCGGTATTTTCTGGAGAACAATTGTGGGGCTTACTAGCAACTTATCAAAATTCTGCTTCTCGCCATTGGGAAGAATCGGAAGTCAGCTTATTAGCACGTATTGGTGACCAGTTAGGACTAGCATTACAACAAATTGAATATCTGCAACAACTACAGGGACAGTCAGCCAAATTAGCAGAAGCCGCAGCTAGGGAAAAAGCCGCCAAGGAGTTATTGCAACAAAGATCTATTCAACTTCTCACAGCCCTCAGACCTGCACTCAACGGTGACTTGACAGTACGTGCGCCAATTACAGAAGACGAACTAGGCACTATCGCCGATGCTTACAATAATACCTTGCAAGCGCTGCGAAAAATTGTTATCCAAGTGCAAGCAGCCGCCCAAAAAGTTGCCCAAACTTCTGGTAATAGCGATGCTTCCCTAGCAGCACTGACTAATCTGGCAAAACAACAGTCTGATGATATTACTCAAGCCTTGAGCGAGATTCAACAGATGGTAGACTCCACTCAAGCTGTGGTGGCTAACGCCGAGTTGGTGCAAGCAGCAGTGCAACAAGCCAACCAAACTGTAGAGTCTGGCGATACTGCGATGAACCTGACAGTCAAAGCCATCCAAGGAATTCGCGAAACCGTCGCCCAAACCAGCAAAAAGATTAAACGCCTCAGCGAATCATCACAAAAAATCTCCAAAGTGGTGAATTTGATCAGTAATTTTGCCACACAGACAAACGTACTGGCTTTAAATGCAGCTATCGAAGCCACTCGTGCAGGTGAATATGGCAAAGGCTTTGCTGTTGTAGCTGATGAAGTGCGTTCATTGTCTCGCCAGTCAGCAGCAGCAACCATCGAAATTGAAAAATTAGTCCAGGAGATTCAAGCAGAAACTGGGGAGGTGGCAGTAGCGATGGAAGTAGGTATTCAGCAAGTAGTAGAAGGTACAAATCTTGTCAGTGAAACACGGCAAAACTTGAATGCGATCGTTTCTGCAACAGCCGAAATTAGTCAATTAATCCAACAAATTACCGCAGCCACCCATCAACAAATGGGGCAATCGGTGACAGTGACAACATCAATGAAAGAGGTAGCAGAAATTGCTGACAAGACCTTTGCTGAATCTCAACAAATTGCCACCGTCTTTCAAGAATTATCAGGAATGGCACAAGATTTGTTAACGACTGCGAGTAAGTTTAAAGTCAACTGAAAAAAAGTTAAAAGTTAGGAGTTATGATTTAGGAGTTATGAGTCATGTAGTCAGAGCATTTATTGGATAAATGTTGGCTTTATGCATCAAGTTGGTAATGCTTTGCTTACTCTTTACCTAACTATGAGATTTCAGTTATAAATAGTAGGAGAGTCAATGACAGAAAGTATTATTCAACAAAAAACTTTTCAATTTGCTTTGAAAGTTATTAACCTATATATGAAACTGCAAGATCAGCGAGAATATGTGCTTTCTAAGCAGTTACTAAGAAGTGGGACAAGTATTGGTGCAAATGTCGAAGAAGCTAGCGGGGGTCAAAGTAGAAAGGATTTCTTGGCAAAAATGTATATTGCATACAAAGAAGCTAGGGAAACTAAATATTGGCTAAGGTTGTTACAACATTCTCAGCTAGTAAATATTGATTTCACAAATGAACTCACTGATACAGATGAAATCATTAGGATTTTGAGTTCCATAGTGAAGACAACTGAAAAATCAATCAAATAAGTAACTCCTAACTCCTCTACAGGCGGGTAGGGCACACATATCTTGCTACTAATTGAATTAGATTGCAAAACCCGCCCTTACAACTCCTAACTCCTAACTCCTAACTCCTAACTCCTAACTCCTAACTCCTAACTCCTAACTCCTAACTCTCAATTTATGATTACAGACACAGAAATTCGTGAACAAGGTTATCTGTATTTTCTAGCAGAAGCACCAGAATTAGTACAAAATATCGAGCAAGAACTCTTTAGTTTGTTGGAAGATTATAGTATTGCCAAAGTACATAATCTGATGCGGGCAACTCATACAATTAAAGGTGGAGCTGCTAATGTTGGGCTAGAAATAATTATGATGATAGCCCATTCTTTAGAAGATGTATTTAAGGCATTATATAGCCCAGAAGTGGTAGTTGACGCTGAATTACAAACGCTCTTGCTACAAGCTTATGAATGTTTGAATTTAGCACTAACTAAAGAATTAACAGGAAGTACTGTAAATGATGAAGAAATTATTCGCCGGGCAACTTCAGTTTTTGCAGAATTACAAGAAAAACTAGGAGATGCTTTCGGCAATGATAATCATATCCCCACTTCTGAAGAATTGGGTTTTGATATTGTTCAATCTATTTTTGAAGTAGGAGTACAACAACGATTAGAAAGTCTTGCACAAGCCATTAGCAATCCTCCAGATCAAACTAATTTCAGAAATTGTTTAGTTTCGCAAGCTGAGGTATTTCTTGGTCTGGCAGAATCTTTAAATTTACCGGGATTGGGAGAAATTGCCCAAACAATTATTACAGCGCTGCAAGTAAATCCTCACCAGGTATACCAAATTGCAGAAGTTGGCTTAGCAGATTTACAGCAAGCACAAAAACAAGTATTAGCAGGCGATCGCGCTTCTGGTGGAACACCTTCTCCAGCTTTACAAAAACTCGCAGGAGTTATACAGGATAAGTTATCTGTAGCATCACAAGAAGATTCGTCTACTACGTCAGATAGCACAACTATCAATCCTGTGTCTGTAACTATTGGAGAAGAATTTTACGAATTTTTGACTGTATCTGGAAACACTAAAAATGAGCGGATTAAACCCACAACTGCCAAGTTGTATTTAAAAGTAATTCAGTATATTTTAGGTTGGTTTAATCATGAAATGGAAATTCCCGAGTCAGAACTTGCTTTGACTCTACTTATTTCCAACAAAACTGAAGAACCTTCATTTATTTATATTGAAACCTGGTTAAATAAATTTCTTGATTTTGTTCGAGATGCAGAAGATAAATACAATCTTGGTCTTTATCGACAAGGTATGATTTTAATCATCCTACTTGCTGTTGTAAAATTTCAATATTCTCTGAATAAAAACGAGAACAATTTTGTTTTGATACAAACTCTACAAAATAAAATTAGTCAACTAGCAAAAGAGTATAAAAAATATCCTCCTGTAACTGCTAAAGAAAAAAATTGGCTTGAGAATCCTAAGTTACAAAAACTATTATTTTTGAAAAAAATCTTGACTCCTGTCTCATCTCCAGATGATAGTTTGTTAGAGGCGATCTGGGGAGGTGAAACTCATCAAGACATTACTGATGAAGTCGAAACTAAGCAGCTTCAAGACAAAGTTCAAATTGATAATTCTTTAGAAATAGTTGAACCTGGGATTGCAAACGAGCAACACATTACGAATATTCCTGTTTCAGCTATCACAAACAATAAACCAATAGAAGATAAATCTCAAGCTACTAAAAGTAAAAATTCTCGGCAAAGTTCATTTATTCGTGTAGATACAGAAGGACTACAACACATCAATTATCTAGCAGGAGAATTGCTAATTCACCAGAAACGACGGACTTTACATGATGAACAGATCCAAGAAATAATTGAGCAATTATTGCAGCGACTTACCAGACATCAAGAAACTTTAAATCAATTACGTGATTTACCATTACAGAGACAAAGTTTTACATCCCAATCCACACAAAATTTTGCAAGTGTGAAATTTGATTCTCTAGAAATGGATGTATATACAGAATTCAATTTAACTTTACACGAAAGCATCGAAGAAACATTACAACTACATGAAACCACAGAGTCTCTTGACTTACTCCTCAAGCAAGCTATTCATATTAGTAATGCAAAACAGAATTTAGCTTTTAGCATCATCGATAATTTAGTAGAAGCAAGAATGTTGCCATTGGGTAATATCTTGAATCGCTTTCCCCAAATGCTTAAAAAGCTGGCAAATGTTTATAATAAACTCGTAGAATTAAAATTAACTGGGACGGCAGTGCTAGTGGATAAAGCTATAGCTGAAAAGCTTTATGAACCTTTATTGCACCTAGTACGTAACGCTTTTGATCACGGTATTGAATCTCCACAAGTTCGTCAGCAAAATGGCAAATCAGAACAAGGCTTAATCGAAATTCGTGCCTATCATCAAGGAAGTCAAACTATTATTGAAGTTCGTGATGATGGACAAGGGTTAAACTTAGAAAAAATTCGCAGAAAAGCTCTTGAACTGTATCCCATCCAAAGTGAAGATAAAGCTAGAAATTATGCTGCTCATCTAACTGAAGCTGAACTATTAGATTTAATGTTTTCACCCGGATTTACTACTGTTGATAAGGTAAGCGAAATTTCGGGACGTGGTATAGGTTTAGATATTGTGCGTTCACAGTTGCAAGCACTGAATGGCTCAGTTTCAGTTCAATTTTTGCCGAACCGAGGCACAACCTTTGTACTTAAAATTCCTTTTTCTATGACCACAGATAAATTAATGTTAGTCCAAGCTGGGGGTGTTGTTTATGCTTTACTTTTGGATAGTATCGAAAAAATATTGATACCCTCATCTCAACAAATTAAAGAGTTTGAAGGGAAAAAAGTCTTGCATTGGAATACAGACCAAAATGAGGCTATGGTCAGCCTTCATCAACTTTCAGACTTGATGTATTATAAAGGTTCGTTTTCTCCTAGTGCGACTTTATCTAGTACATCAATTACTCATGAGCAACAAGATATGAGCAATCCTGTGCTTTTGCTGCGGCGAAATCAAGGTATTTTTGGTTTAGAAATTGACCAAATAATTGGTGAACAAGAATTGGTAATTAGACCTTTAGGAAATGCGATCGCTCCCCCAAAATATATTTATGGTTGTAGTAGTTTAGCTAATGGTAATCTTATTTTAGTGATTGACGGTGCGTTACTGCTGGAGTCTAACGAGAAGCAAGCAACTCTTGATATGGCAGCACTACCAACTGCTTATTCTGCTAATAAAAATACCTTGCAGATGTCAGGTTCTACTACTCCATCCATACCGCTACTTACTGCCTCTACTGCCACAGATACCATAGAAAAACAACCAATTCAGTCTACACCAAAAGTAGTGTTGATAGTAGATGACGCGATTAGTTTGCGACAAACCCTCTCTCTCACCTTGCAAAAATCTGGCTATCAAGTAATACAAGCACAAAATGGTGTAGAAGCTTTAGAACAGTTGCAGCGGTATCCCGACATTCAAGTGGTGATTTCCGATTTAGAGATGCCACGAATGAATGGTTTTGAGTTATTAGGTAATCTCCGTCAAAATCCCAATTTTGTCAAAATGCCTGTAGTGATTCTCACTTCGCGTAGTGCTAATAAACATCGCCAACTGGCACAAGAGTTAGGCGCACATGCTTACTTAACTAAACCTTATTTAGAGCATGAGTTTCTCTCTACTATCGAAGCGTTAGTTAATCAAGATGTGAAGAATCTAACTACTTTAGTGATGAATTATTAATCATTAGACTTCTTGCATGAATCAAAATCCCTCTCCCTCTTAACCTCCCTAGCCTAAAAGGCTAGGGAGGAACAAAATATGTGTTCTACCCAAGTGAAAACGGCTGTATTATTCAGCAGGTTCACACACCTTGAATTGTTGAGGGTGGGTTATGGCGCTAGCGCCATAACCCACCCTACTGGCGTGGCTTGGCTAAATTTGAATAAGACTCCAAACCCTTTCTAGGTACAGTTAACTGCTGAAGCCGAGTTCACTTTTGTTAAATCGCCAGTGAATATAACTGTGTATTTAAAAGGTGATGAACCAGTGCAAGTCATGGCATTTGTATTGGCGCGACGGGGACTAAACCACGAATCTGCCTGTACTGTCAAATTTGTGCCATTCCATGACAAACTTTTGACAATTAAAGAGTTAGTCTTACCATCAGTTGGCTTTTTAGCAGAGAAAAAAGTGGCATAGTTAACGGTGCCATTGTCAGGATTAATACGGGCTATTACTGCGACTTTTGCACCACCGCCGCTGCCATAGCTAGACAGCCAGCGTCCAGTTGCAAAGCGTCGAAAATCATTACCAGTCTGGGTTCCAGTAGAGGTGAAAACGCCATACAAAACGCTTCCAGACCAAAGTAATCCATAGCCTGTGCCATCGTCAGCCGTTGTTTCGTAGTCACTGCGACACCATTTCTTAATACCATTATCGAAACGAATGATCCGAGGGTCTTTGTTGCTAGATGTAACTTGCTGATAACCAATATAAATACTTGTTTTCCCACTAACCACCCTAGGGCCATTTTTAGCTTTGATGGTTGCTTCACTGTCATTGCATGTAAATGCAACGCCTTTACTGACAGATGTCTGGACACTAGTTTGGGCAAAAACTTGAGGAATTGCTAAATCAGATCCCAATACTACTGATAGAAATAAAAATGCTAAATACTTGGGCAACTGGCGGTGATAAATCATTGCACTGAATTATGAAAGCTGTGTAAAATGACACCATAACATAAAAATTAACAGGTGCCAATTTTTTAGTGAGTTACTGAAGTGATACTTATTTGCAATTCATAATTCGTACTAGCATCAAACCTGAATCTAAAGCTAGATTCAGGCAGTTTTGGAAGCTCTACCGCCTTATTTAAACATAAAATTTTAGCCGGATAAAATACAGCTAAAATGCTGTGATTAAATGCAATTTTTTGATGAGTTTTTTAATCTTTTGATTGCATCTTATTTGGTATTTATACGTAAGCAATTACATGGAAATGCAATGCTTGAAACAAGCTGACTTTGAGGTGTCTACACGGTTAGAATACCAATTTTCCATACCAATTTTCCAAATAAAAAACAGTATGTGGAGAACTTTACTGCCCTACCTACATACTGTTTATCTTCAGTTCCTTTGGATATTGAACCTACAAAGTCTCCAAATAGCTCAAAAGGTCTGCCATCTCTTGAACGCTTGGTTGGAATTTGGGCATGGGTGGTGTTTCGCCACTAATAACTTGGTGAATCAGTCCATACCGAGATTTGTGCTTTGAGACGGCTTGCAAACTGGGGCCTACTCGTCCGTCTGCTTCCAGTCCATGACAACCAGCACAATTGATTTGAAAGATAGCATGTCCTTGAACTGGGTCTCCTGTCAGAGAAAGAACACTTTTGACGTATGGATCGGAAGCTCGAACCATCTGAACCCCAAAAATGCCTAAAGGGACTGCTAGCAGTATCGCTAGAGCCAACAAAGCGATCCGCTGAATCAGAGTTTCATGTTTGGTAATCTTGTTATCCAAAAGGTTTACTGTGAAAGTCTAGGTGTGCTAAAAATTTTTCATTTCCTACACATAGCTTAAAAGTTCTTGATGGTGTCTGCAAGCACAGATTAGAGTTTTTTAATGATCTGTTGTCAGCTAAAAACAATGTGGAGAGCGGGATTCACCCCTGATTTGGTAAAATCAAAACGAGATACGAATTTTGAATATTTGCAAACAGGAGATTAAAAGTGGTTGAACCCCTGCTCTCAGGTATCGTCCTTGGTCTAATTGTAGTTACTCTCGGTGGGCTGTTTTACGCTGCCTATAAGCAATACAAGCGCCCCAACCAGTTGGGAGGGTGATGGAGTGAGGGGATAGGGGGATAGGGGGATAGGGGGATAGGGGGATGAGGGAGAATAATAATTATTTGCTTACTCCCCCACCTTCCTCATCTCCCCATCTCCCCATCTCCCCATCTCCCCATCTCCCCTGCTCCCCTATTCCTCAGATTCCATGATTCTATAGAAAGTCAGGGCTGTGTTGCCGTAAACTTTCTGGCGGCAAATTTCCCAAGTAGAAATTACTGGAGGTGTCCAGCCTTGGGGGCTATGTTCTGCTGCTAGTTCGCCGTTAACATCTAACAGTTGATGGTGGGCGATCGCTTCTAACACAGGCTGATACAATCCACTAGCATAAGGTGGATCAAAGTATATTCTGTCAAATTGCTTTCCTGATAAACTCTTTAACTGCTGGATGACATCTCCCCGCAATACTTGCCATTCTTGTTCAGCATGAGCTACCTGCTGCCAATTTTGACGGATAGTTGCACAGGCTCGGCTTGATTGTTCAATTCCTATGACTAAGCTGGCTCCTCTACACAAAGCTTCTGCACCCATTGAACCACTACCGGCGCATAAATCCAGCCAACGACAACCTGCTATTGTTCCCTGCCAAATATTAAAAACTGCCTCCCTGACCCGCGAACTCGTGGGTCTGGTTTCTTGCCCTGGTAAAGTTTTAATCTGGCGATTACCGTATATTCTCAGACTCATTGGTCATTAGTCATTAGTCAATAGTCAATGGTCAATAGTCGGAGGTCATTTTCAATTCTTAACAAATGACAAAGCGCAAAGTCTGAGCGGAGGTTTCCTCCGATCAGAACTTTGTAAGAGAGGACAAATGACAAATGACAAAACATAATTATGCAGCTATTTTCTCCCGGACTTGAGCAACAAAATTAGACAGGATTTGCAAGCCAATGTTAGAAGATTTTTCGGGGTGAAATTGAACTGCTGTCAGGTTTTCATGAGCGATCGCAGCTGTGATTGTCTGGGTACCGTGGGTAACAGTTGCAGCACGAACTTGTGGATCAATTGGGTCAACATAATAGGAATGGACAAAATAAACCCAAGGTTGGGATGGCAAATGCTCCCACAAAATACTTTTTGGTTGAGTCACTTCTAGCTGATTCCAACCCATGTGAGGAATTGTAATTCCAGGTTCTGGACGAAACCGTTTGACTTTTCCTTTGACAATTCCTAGTCCTGGTTGGGTACCTTCTGCACTTGATTCAAAGAGAATTTGCAAACCTAAGCAGATTCCCAAGAAAGGTTTACCTGATGCGATGGTGTCTTTTATGGGTTGTTCTAAATCACGCGATCGCAAATGTTGCACTGCTGGATCAAAAGCTCCCACTCCCGGCAACACCACTGCATCGGCCTGTGCCAATTCTTTGGGAGAATGAGTAATCTTAGGAGTAGCTCCAGCTTTTTCTAGCCCTTTGCAGACTGAGTGCAAATTTCCCATGTCGTAATCTACGACCGCAATAATTGGCATTGACCTGCTCCTTGTAAATTAATTATGGAGGGTTATTCTATTCTAAATAATATTTGTTATGACGAAAAGATTATTATTAACTTCTTTTGACACTTGGCTTGATGATCAACAGTCAAATTCTTCCGATGATTTATTACTAAAAGTTACTCAACTTGACTTGCTCCCCTTGGACTTGAAATTTTTACGCCTGCTTCCTGTAGATGTGCAACTTGCTAGTTCGCTGGTAATTCAAAAAATCGATGAATGGCAACCCGACTATATTATCTGTTGTGGCATGGCTGCCAAGCGCACACAATTAAGTGTGGAAGCAAATGCTAGCTATCAAGATAGTGTTTTGCAGACAACGGTTGATTTAGAACAACTAGTCAAAGGAGCATCGGCAGTTGAGATCAGCCATGACTGCGGTAAATTTGTTTGCGAAGGTCTTTATTATTCGGTGTTAAACTATCTGCACCAAAACCAACTGACTACATGTTGTATCTTTGTCCACGTTCCAGTTTTAACTTCCGAAAACTTGGAAGGAATTATTGCTGATTTTGTATTAATTATTCACAAACTGGCACTTTCATAAAATTACTAGCGTCTGTTAGTTGGAAAAATAATCTAAGTATATGTTGCCTTTGTTACCAAATTTTTTCATTGCCCAATCAACTCCTGCTGCACCACCGCCTGAAGAAGTAGTGCAACCCCAAGAAGTCCGCCCTTTACCAGGTCAGTTAGATGGGGTGCCGACGTTTAACAGCAATAGTCCAGAACTAGTTTTAAAAGAGGGAATTTTATTATCTACCTTTCCGCCAGATGGGAAAAAAGTGCCAACAGCGCATTTAAATTTTCCGTTTCGTGGGCGATTTGATATATTTGCCCACCACATTGCTAGGGCTGAACCAGCGGAGGATCTGAGATCACTATATTTAGGAATCATTCTACATAACCCCACTGCTGAGTCGGTGAAAGTGAATATCTTGCAGGCGGCGAGTTATTTAAGTCAACCAGATGCACCATTTATTGAGTTACCAGCTTTAACTCAAAATATTTTGGGTACAGTTTTCGCAGGGCCGGGCGATCGCGTTATGTCTGATGTGCTGAGGGGACGACGACAAAATATTTTTCCTGCCCAAATTGTGATTCCAGCAGGGCAAAGTCAGATGTTGCTAAATCTGCCCATTCCAGTGAAGGGACTAACACCGCCTTTAAATGGTCGGTCTACGTTGGTACGATTACGGAGTAATGGCACAGTCTATGCAGCCAGTCTCGCCATGTTTGCCCGAAGTAATGCAGATGGTAGTGAGCGTGCGCCTACATTAGAAGAGTGGGAAAATTTGCTCGATAATGGTGATTTATCTGGGCCAAGGGATAAAACACCAACTCCCCTGGAAGAAACCGGCAAGCCCAGAATTTATGGTCGTGTGGCGGGAGTAGCTGCTGGTACTCAATGGAAAGCATTATTAACAGATAATTCTCAAACCAAGTATTTAACTATTCCCCAGCCTGGTCAAGCGTTTTCCTATGCCCTTAGTACCTTGCATGGTGGGACTTTGGGGACTGGTCAAATTCAAAGTGCTGCTATGCTAGCACGTTACCCAGATACTGCATATCGCGCTCATGGCAACTATGGAATTCAATATAGTCTGAAGTTGCCGCTATATAACAATACTTCAAGTCTGCAAAGAGTTGCTCTATCGATACAAACACCATTAAAAGAAGACCAGTTGAGCAAACCAGGACTCCGCTTTTTTAGTACACCAGCCCGGCAAACCTTTTTCCGGGGAAGCGTGCGGGTACGCTATAAAGATGACCAAGGGCAGCCGAAAACCCAGTTTGTGCATTTGGTACAAAAGAGAGGACAACCTGGGGAACCTTTGGTTTTATTAAATATGAAGACAGGCGATCGCAGATTGGTAGAAGTAGACTTGCTTTATCCGCCAGACGCCACACCACCGCAGGTATTAACAGTGTCAACTCAATAGGGAATGGGGAATTGGGAATGGGTAATGGGGAATGGGGAATGGGGTAATGCCCTTTTATTAATTGATTAGAAGGGGGTGCCTTTTTCTTTTCTTTGGCGTTGCAATGCTTCTTGGTACCAGTCTAATTCATCCAAAAATTGACCTACTCTCTTGGTCAAAGCTGCTTCCTGTGGAGTACCTGCTTCATCCAGAGAGTCCCCAATTTTGGAAATGGCAAAAATACTGGAAATAGTAACCATTCCCATTTCTGACAGAAAAGCGCGTAACTGTATGGCTGCGCGCACTCCTCCAAAGCCACCAGCTGAGTAAGAAACAATACCAGCGGGACGGAAAAAGTATTCTTCTAAATAGTGATCCATCAGATTGCTTAATCCTGGCTGAATGGAATGATTATATTCTCCGGCAACAACGACAAAACCGTCTGCTGTGCGGATATGTTCAGCCAGTTCTTCCATCTTTGCAGGAGCCTCACCTTTAGCATATTCCTTATACATCCGGTCTAAGATGCCAAAGTCATATTCTTTTGCATCCGCAAAAATCACCTCATGGTTTCTTTGCTGAAGCTGATCAATGATGAATCTGGCAGCTTTAATGCCCTGGCGATCGCTTCTGTAGGAACCATAGAAGACTACTGTTTTGAAGCTCATAGTTCTCAAGTCTAGTCACAAGTAGAATTTACCATCTACTGGCTGTAAGATGCGATCGCTTTTTCCTCTTTTTCTTATAACTTCACATCCCCCTTTGTTAGAGAATCACGTTAACTCCCACTAGCATCAATCAACACAGACAAAGCATTTCTGGCATATTGCGCTCCTATTGGATTTCCCTCAATGGTTGCCATTAAACTAGCTCCCCCAATTAAAAGCAAATACTGCTGTGAAAATGATGCAGGGTCGCGCACACCTGCTTCGGATGCTAGCTGCATGATGTAGCTGCGGATAGCTTCTCTCAACTTAACTGAGACTTGATGAGCTGGATGAGAAGCATCAGCGATTTCTAAGACCGCATTGATAAATGGACAACCCCGAAACCCAGGTGCAGCATACCAATCTTGGAGAACATCAAAGGTTGCTAATAACCGCTCTTTAGGAGTGTTTCCTTGATCTGCAACCGCATCTTCAAACCAACGTAACCATTGAGTAGCACGATATTTCATCACTTCCTCAATCAGTTGGTCTTTTGAAGAAAACCATCGGTACAGAGTCCGCTTTGCTACACCAGAGGCGGCAATAATTTCATTAATTCCCACATGTTGAATTCCCTTCTGATAAAACAGACAAGAAGCAGTTTCTAAAATTTGTTGACGTGCAGCACTTGATTCAGTAGTCATAAATTTTGGTAGACAAGTTTGTCTCCGTAAAGATATACTAGCACCTGTTATCAGTAGACCAATTTGTCTACTGGGAAATTCATTAGAGAAGTAAGCAATGGAATTTACAATTTATACGATTGAAACTGCAAAAGAAGCCTCAAAAGAAGCTCTGATCCATGCAAAGGAGACATTTGGTTTGATTCCAAATTTAGAGGGAATTCTTGCCGAAGCTCCCGCCGCCTTGAAGGGAGGCATGGCATTGTGGGATTTGTTTGAAACGACCAGTTTTACGCCTATCGAACAACAGGTTATCTATCTCACTGCTAATTACGAACATGATTGTCGCTACTGCATGGCAGCTCATTCAGGTTTAGCAAAAATGATTGGGATGACTGATGAAGACATTGAGGCTCTGCGTCACGGACAACCTTTAGCAGACCAGAAGTTACAAGCGTTGCGGCTATTTACTAAGCGGATGATTGAGGCACGAGGTTGGGTGAATGATCAAGAAATCGAAGAGTTTCTGGCAGCAGGTTATACAAAACAACAGGTTTTGGAAGTTATTTTAGGAATTGCTGTGAAAATTATCCACAACTACACTAACCACATTGCTAAAACTCCTTTAGATAAGGCTTTTCAACCTTATGTTTGGTCAAAACCTACAGTAGTTTATTAACTGAATTCAATTCAATTAACACTCCAAATATGCCAAGTCGTGTTCATGATTCAGCCCTGATTGTTAATGCCTTTCGCGCTCAAAAAATCTATATCAGTGCGTTGTCGGTCGGTGGGAATAAAGTTAATTATTGATGGTTGTTAGTTGTTATTTGTTAGGGGTTTGGGCATATTTACGTATCGTAATTGCTTTCTTTTTTGCTTGTAGCTTGGGTGCAATTTGAGCCAAAAGCGTGGCTGCGATCGCAGCCACAGCACTGAATCTTCTAAAAAGGTTAAGTTATAAAGGCCCACCATCGGGATACATCACTGCCAGCCGTTTTTTACGGAGTTCGACTGTTTCTAGATAGATTTCTTCAATTTGTTGAAATACGTCTTCAGAAATACCGAGTTTCTTTGCTGCTTTGAGTACTATAGCCCGTTCTTTTTCACTATATTCTCCATCAGCACAACAAGCTTGTATTGCATCATAAATTAGGAAACGTCGTGATACATCGACTGAAGAATGTCCAGTAACGACTGTCTCAATATCTTCATCAGCCTTGTAAACTTTGAGTTGTTCAATGATTGCAGGGTTGCAATTGTAGGCATAGGCATATCCAATCACCCAATCTCTTTCTTCATCTGCTAGTGTTCCATCACCACTAGCACAAATAAGCAGCGATTTGTAATAAGATTCATAAGCTACGTCTATTGGAAGCTGTTTAAAACCAAACTTTTCCTTAAATAACCACAAAGTGCCTAAACTATTTTCTTGTTCTTGAGTATTAGTAGCCATTTTTGTTGTTTGAAAATACTTAATGTCATTTACAAATTAAGTAGGTCGAGGTAAATAAAGCTAACTAGTGAGGGTCGTCATTCGTCATTTGTCCTTTGTCATTTGTAAGGGAATAAGAGCCTATTTACGTTTCGTAACATAGTTTGGTTTATTTCCACCGACTTACTTAAATTCTCGCATATTCAAGCATTATCTCTGTAGTTTCACTGCCACCTCAAGTATAAGAATAATTTATCTACTGAGAAATCATGAAGAAAGTGATTTTGCTAGCCCACAGTAGGCTATTCTCAGGAGATTTCCGGGTATAGAGATGACAGGCGATCGCAGCCACAGCACTGAATCTTCTAAAAAGGTTAAGTTATAAAGGTGCGCCCTTGGGAAACAGTACCGCCAGCCGTTTTTGATGGAGTTGGACTGTTTCTAAATAGATTTCTTCAATTTGTTGAAATTCTTCTTCAGAAATACCGAGTTTCTTAGCTCCTTTGAGAACTACAGCTCTTTCTTTTTCACTATATTCTCCATCAGCACAACAAGCTTGTATGGCATCATAAATTAGGAAATATCGTGAATCACTGGCTGCAAAATCTCCACTAATGACTGTCTCTATATCTTCATCAGCCTTGTAAACTTTCAGTTCTTCAATAATTTCAGGGCTGCAATCATAGGCACAGCCATATCCAATTACCCAATCTCTTTCTTCATCTGCTAGTGTTCCATCACCATTGGCACAAATCATAAGCGCTTTTAAATAAGCTTCATAAGCTAGATCTGATGGCAACTGTTTAAAACCATACCTTTCCTTAAACAACCACAAAGTGCCTAAACGATTTTTTCCATCTTGAATATTAGTAGCCATCTTTGTTGTTTGAAAATACTTAATTTCATTTACAAATTCAGTAGGTCGAGGTAAATAAAGCTAACTAGTGAGGGTCGTCATTCGTCATTTGTCCTTTGTCATTTGTAAGGGAATAAGAGCCTATTTACGTTTCGTAACACAGTTTGGTTTATTTCCACCGACTTACTTAAATTCTCGCATATTCAAGCATTATTTCTCTAGTTTCACTGTCTCCTCAAGTATAATAATAATTAATCTGCTGAAAAATCACCAAAAAAGTGATTTTGCTAGTCCACAAGTGAACAGAAGTGTTCTATCCCCACAGCAGTAGGCTATTCTCAGGAGATTTCCGGGTATAGAGATGACAGGCGATCGCAGAACTTGTTGATCTACTGACCTTTTATAGCAGTCGCCAGTAGTGTTAGGACACACAAACCCCGTCCTTAAGGACGGAGTTTAACAAAACCTAGACACAAAGCGAAAAGTCGGAGCGGCGGCTTCCGCCGCTCTGAACTTTAATAGACAAAGACTTTTCACCCAGTCACCAGTCCCCAGTCCCTAGTCCCTGGCTATATAATCATTTCTGATTCTCAAGATAATCTTAAAAAACCCTTAATCAATCTCATGAAAGAAGACATTGGCTATTAAAATGTCAATAATAGTAATAAATCTTAACAAAACCTGTTCCTGACTTCTGTTGACTTTTTAGCCATGTTTTCATCTAAAGAAAGAGAAAGATTCTTTCATACACAACTAGTTAAATATGGCGTAAATTACCAAAAAGCCGCCAAAGCCGCCAGAATTATAGCCTCTGGTTGTCCTGATGACTCTCTCACCGAGGAAGAGATTCGACTTAGCAAAGAAGTGTGTCAAGACTGGTTAAGACAGCACCAGCGTATAACCTCAATTTTAAGAGAGCATACAAAAATATAGTAGCTAAATCAGCTCAAGCACATCTAAAATCTGAAGATGTGAAGTTTTACACCCATGGCGTCAGCTGGTAAAAGATGAAACATAGCAGCGTTTATCATCTTTAATCGCCTCTAAGGATATGGATATACTGTTTGATGTGTCATTTCACTTTGATGACAATTTACACGAAGTACCAAATTCACCTGCCGAAATGCAGCAAGCAGTCAAATTTCTTCAATCTCAGCTCAATGATAGTGCTAATGACACACAGCAACAGATATCTCTTAATGGTTTAATAGGCTCATATGCGCGTATTTTGCGTGATTTTTCGACTGCAAAGCTAGCACTGACCTCTGCACTGGAGTTATGTAGCTCTATCAACGACAAAAGGCTTAAGGTAATAAATTTAATTCGGCTAGGACATCTGTATCAATGGCAGCAGGAATATTCTCTGAGTGAAACTTTATTCTTTGATGCAATTGCACAATGCATAAATAATCCTGAACTCGAAAGTTATCTTGACTTTGCTTATCAACACATTGGTAAATGCAAGTTTGATCAAGCTCAATATGAACAGGCACAATTTTATTTTGAAAAAGCATTAGAGCTTCGCAAATTTAAGAATAATCAATTACTCATTGATTCAACCCAACTAGCATTAGATACAGTAAAGCAGCACTGTTCACATTGATACTGAACACGGAACGCATATGCTCAATACCAATTTTTTAGTGCGTAAGCGCTCTATGCAAGCGCGGTACTTTATATGGGGTAGGTGCAAGATCTAAGTTATTGAAAACCCTTTGCGACCTTTTTTTGCCCCTTGGCCTTGGGCTTAGATTTGTTAACTTCTGTGACAGCCTCTTGAAATAAGTTGTGCAGATGTATGGGGACACTAGCAATTTCTGGTAACTCTGGCTGGATAGGTTTGCCAAATTCTTGTAATAGTGTATCTAAGTCACTTTCCACGCTAAATTCTGGACGTTGCAAAACAGCTTGCAATACCTTTTCTAATTGAGTTGGGTACTGTTGGGCTAACCGATGCCAAATAAAGGCGTTAATACTTTTGTCTGTGAGGTAAAAACGAATTAGTTTTTCAGCGCCTTCAATGTTTTGCCAATCTTCAGCTGATAGAATTGTTTGGATTCTACTGTACGTTGGTAAAAACATTTGTCCCCAACGGGGATGAGAAATAGCTGTCACCTGTTCTGCTTTCTTCAGTTCCGCAGGTAAATCAACTTTTGGCATCACCATTTTGCTGTTGGCATTTTTAGTATTTAATATTTGAGAAACGACTTTGGAATCGCCACCAATTTCTGCAACTGCGGCTTTAATTTCCTCTTCGCCAACCCCGGCTTCTGCTGCAACTTCAGTTAGGGATTTGGAAGTATCAAGTCCTGCTGCTGCTAAGTGTTTCTCAGTGATAATTTCTTGGAATTCAGCGATTTTTTTATTCAGTTGGTATCCAGGTAAGGTGATTTCATCGCTGCCAAAAAATTCAACAAATTGCTGATGATATGTAGCTACAGATTCCCAAGCTGCCTCTAGTAATTCTGGTGCGTCGCTGTAAAGTTGATTTTTATAGTTATCTTTGAAATTACCAATGGCTACAGCAAGTTTTGGTTTACCTAATTTGCCCATGAGTGTGTAGGGGCCAGAAAATGTCCAGTAGCTATCAGTAACTGGAGAAATGCGAGTTAACAAGATTTCTCCAGCTTTTAAGCGAGACAATGCTTGTAATGTTTGGGTATTGTTGGGCTTGACGAGGTAATGTTTATCTGTCAGCCAGTTAGTTAACTCAAAGCCATCGCCAAGGATTTGAGTAATAGCAAATAACCCAATAAAACTATGATGCCAGCTTAAAATCAGGTTGCGATCGCTTGATGATAAATCGGGATGGTTGTCTATAAATAATTCTAGTGGTGACTTTTCACCGACTTTTCCTTCTGTGAGAAAGCTATCAATAATTAAATCCTGCTGTGTAGTATCGCCACTGCCACGGCGTAACTGTTCTGCTGCATAGGTTTCTAGTGCTTGTGCTAATTCACCTTCAGCATCAAGAACAAAATCAACTATAGCTTGTTTGAGGGCGTGCGATCGTTCTAATATGGCATCCACAAGTAAATCTCTCGGTTCAATAATTGTAGATTATGGGTTTTGAGATTAATTTAGCATCTGGCAATAGCTAGATAAGCAAAGTGCTAATACCGTTGTTGATACAAATGGGGTGCAGGGGTGCAGGGGTGCAGGGGTGAAAAAATTTGTATCAGCACCTAGCCCTGGCGGCTTCTAGTGCAAGAGTGCTTTCCTATTCTCTGTTCCCTGTTCGTCGTTAAGTATTCTGCTGAGGGCATACTCTGCGGCTGCTTTTAGCTCGTTCCTGGCTTCCCAAAATTCCCGACCTGGAACGTCATAAACCTCTTGGAGAGCAGCAACAACATTTTTATCTTTCACATCGAAGCGCTCATCTAAATCAATTGTGCTTCTGAGAGTAATTCTGTAAGCCTCGATGGCAGCCAGTTGAACGTCTCTACTATCATCCTCTAACACTTTAATTAGATCAGGTATGGCAGCCTTAGCTTCTATACCAATTCTGCCCAATTCTGTGGCAGCGCGATCGCGGTCTTCTGCTTCTGGAACGTAAAGGTCGGAAATTAAGCGCCGAATTCGTCGTTGAAGTTGTTCTCGTTTTTGAGTTGAGGAACAGCTAAGGAACCACATTGTCGCAGAGTTTCCATCGCTGAAGACGATTCTGAATCAATTTTTAATTTTTTGATCACACCGTCAATCGCATTTTGATTGCACACTTGTGCCCAACTGCTGCTAGTGAAAAACAGCGGTAATGAAACGCCCACAATGGTTATCTTCAGCGCAACTAAGAAGTTTTGTTTGGTGTTCTTAAGCACAGGGACTGGGGACTGGCAGTACTATTTCCAGTTAGTTCATTGATTGTCTACTTTGTCAATGCGTCACTCCTAAATTTTTCTGAAAAAGTTTGCAACAGAAAAACCACTGTGTCTTTAATGTTGATGCTATATAGCAGTCCTAAATCATTCGTGAGAATTTGAGCTAGTCGTAACCCCCCTGTAGTCCCACGCCAGATGCACGGCTGTCGGGCATTGCCCGCCCAAGGCACTGGCTCCCCTTGGCAAGGGGGGACGCCGAAGGCGGGGGGTGAATTTTCTTACAATTCATTTAGGATTGCTATAGTGATCGATTTAAGTAGAAATGTTTGAATTGTTTAGCTGAAATGTTGCACCCTTGACAGGGAATGTATAATTAGCGCGTCTACTCCTTTATAAATAAAATTTAAGGCTGGCTGGGTTTCTAAACCTGATAAATAGCGTATGTGGCAACAAGAAAAAAAAGATAGTGCGATCGCCAATCTGGCATTATTGGTGGCGTTAGCTACCACCCCTACCGCAGCGAATCTCTTCGTGTCTGCACCGCTGCTGGCACAATCTGCTAGTGAGACTCCCTCTTTCTCACTGCCGCAAACAGTGGAAAATGGCACTACACTGCGGATTGATGGTTCCAGTGATTTGGCTACAATCAACCAAAACTTAAAACAAAGTTTTGAAAAACAGTTTGCTGGCACTCAGGTAGAAGTTGCTACTAACAGTACGGAAGCCGCACTGAAAGCTTTAGTTGATGGACAAGTTGATTTAGTGGGGATGAGTCGCGGCTTAACTCCAGAAGAAAAAGCACAAGGTTTGGAACAAGTCGTACTCCGTCGAGAAAAAATTGCGATCGTGGTTGGTGCGGACAATCCTTTTAAGGGAAGCTTGACTGATAGGCAATTCGCTAGGATTTTCCGGGGGAGAATCACAGACTGGTCGCAACTGGGAGGGACTGCGGGTAAAATTAGAGTAATAGATCGCCCCACAACCAGCGAGATTCGCAAAACGTTAAGCAACTACCCAGTTTTCAAAGCTGCTAAATTTGCTACAGGTGCTAATGCAACCCAAATAGCGGAAGATAACACCGCAGAAATTATTAAACAATTGGGTAAAGACGGTATCAGCTATGGAATAGCGAGTCAGGTGTCCAAGCTGCCAGGCGTGCGAGTTCTTCAGCTACATCAAACATTACCAGACGACCCAAAGTATCCTTTTTCACAACCAATAGTATACGTTTATCAGAAAAATCCCAGCCCAGCCATAGCAAGTTTTCTCGGCTTTACCCTAGCAAAGCCAGGACAACAGGCTATGGAAGAAGCTAGAGCCGCCGAAGCAAATGCGATCGCGCTTGGGGAATCGCAAGCATTATTGACAGCTGCAAATCCTACACCCAGTGCTGAGGCCACACCAGTGGCAACTGCTACACCCAGCGCCGATGCCACACCAGTGGCAACTGCCACACCCAGCACAGAACTTCAACCTACCCAACAGCAACCTGTCGCTCCTGCCGTCTCTAATCCAATCGCTCAAGGTCAATTTTGGTGGTTCCTGTTGCCTTTGGCTGCGATCACTGCATTGGTAACATGGCTGATCAGAAGAATTCCATCGGATACAAGCCAAACAAACAACACACCAGACTCAACTCCCAATTCTCCTACGCCAACAGATAACACGGGCGTTGCTCCTCCTGTCAGTGAGCCTTTAACTGAAACCCCATCCAACCAAACAACATCAGATTCGGCACCAAAAGAAATCGCCACAGACTCTAACTTGAGTCAAACCATCAGCCCAGCCCTATCTAACACAGGAGAAAATATTACCACCGCTGGAGCCGCAGCTTTAGCAGGAGGTGCTGCCGTAGCAGCCATCTCGGCTACAGTTTCCAACGCAGAAGCTGTTAATCAAGAAGTAAAAACTACAGATAATTTAAATACTTCTACTGATGCAAATACTGTAGATCCTTACGACATTGGAGTATCTCCGTGGGACATAGAAGCACCAGCGGCTGTTGTCAATACTTCATATCCACAAATATTAGATGTCTCTAAAAACACACCTAATGTCCAGCCGTCTACAGTGGAAGACACAAACACAATTTCTAATCAGCCAGATGTTTCAACAGCGGCATCAACTGATGAAAATGTGGATATTGAAGTAGCGAGAGAACCGATAGCAGAACAACCCCAGGCAGAATCGAACTGGCTAGAAGATATCACCTCAACTGCAAGTGCAACCCCAGCAACAGCAAACATCTCATCTACTACCGAAGAAACTGACGATACCACACAAGTCAATCCGGCTGAACTATTCTCAAGTGAATCTGCGGAAGTCACACCAGATTTAGAATGGCCCACACAAGTATTTTCGGATGTAATTCCTGAATCAGATATCGCGCCAGTGGCATCTGAGGATGAACATGAGGCTATTGCAGCGTCAAATGACGCAGCGGCAGAACAACTCCAAGCAGAATTGCATCGGCTAGATGAGATTACCGCAACTGAAAGTGCAACCACAGGCGCGGCAAGTGTTTGGTCTGAATTTGGAGAGACTACAGAATTCGGCAATGTTGCTGAACTACCGTTAACTGAATTTGGTCAACCAACATCAGAAATAGAATGGCCCAAGGCAGAAGTGACAACTCCACTGCCTGAACTGCCAGATCTCACAGAAGAAGCGTTCAATGTGGTAGCAGACGAGGCTGAACTTACAGATGATGAAACAATCTCTAACTTAAAAGAAGAGACAGAAGATTTTACTCAAGCTGACTTAGCAGATTTTGCAGAAGGTGCAGCCATCACAGGAGTAGGAATTGGGGCATGGGCTAGTATTTATGGCATTCAGGACAGCACTGAATCACAGGTGCAGGCGCAAAGTTTTAGCAATGAAGACATACTCACAGAAGATGAACACAGTAGTGTAGTGTTTACGCCCCGCACTCACCAATTGGCTGATGTATCGTGGCAGATTTCTGAAACTGACAAGCGATCGCTGCAAGCATCTGGTTCCCAATTAGCACTGCTACTGTATGATGTGACTGGGCTAGACTTAAGTTATCAAACTCCCCAACTAGTGCAGCAGTATACCTGCGAAGAAGCAACACACGATCGCTGTGTCACGATTCCTCAAAGCGATCGCGATTACATTGCAGAAATCGGCTATGCCAATGATGGTGACAATTGGGTAACAATAGCACGTTCAGCCATTGTTCACGTTTTCAGTCTTCCCTACACAGATGAAACTGTGGCTGCTCAACTACTCCCAGAAGATGAACACAGCAGTATTGTGCTGACACCCAAAACTCCCCAGTGGGCTGATGTCTCGTGGCAGATTTCTGCAACTGACAAGCAAGCACTGCAAGCATCAGGCTCCCAATTAGAACTGCGACTATATGATGTGACTGGGTTAGACTTAAGTTATCAAACTCCCCAACTATTACAGCAGTATACCTGCGAAGCAGCAACACATCAGCCCTACGTGGCGATTCCTCAAAGCGATCGCGATTATATTGCAGAAATAGGCTATGTCACTGATGGCGACAATTGGGTAACAATAGCGCGTTCAGCCATTGTTCACGTTTTCAGTCCTCCCCACACAGATGACACTGTGACTCATGAACTACCCGCAGAAGATGAACACAGCAGTGTTGTGCTTACACCTAGAACTCCTCTGTGGGCTGAAGTTTTATGGCAGATTTCTGAAGCTGACAAGCAAGCACTGCACAGTGCAGGTTCATCATTAGCACTGCAACTATATGATGTGACTGGCTTAGATTTGAGTTATCAAATTCCCCAATTATTACAGCAGTATACCTGCGAAGAAGCAACACATCAGCGCTTTGTGGCAATTCCTAAAAGCGATCGCGATTACATCATAGAACTCGGCTATGTCACTGATGGTGATAATTGGGTGAAACTAGCACGTTCAGCCATTGTTCGTGTGTTCAGTCCTCCTGGAGATTTCTGGTTTCTAGCTGATGCTGAGCTAATTATCCACGGATCAACACAGCCAGGTGCAACCGTGACTATTGCAGGTAATCCTGTCACACTCAAATCAGATGGTAGTTTCCACTTGCGTATCCCCTTCTCGGACAACTTAATCGACTATTTAATCACAGCAGTTGCTGCTAACGGCGAACAAACTAAAACCATCCACAAAAAGTTCTCGCAAGAAACTTTAGAAAGTTAGGAGTTAGGAGTTAGGAGTGCTGAGTTAGGAGTTAGGAGTTAGGAGTTAGGAGTTAGTTGTCAGTTGTCAGTTGTCAGTTGTTATTCTCCCCTTCTCCCCTGCTCCCCTGCACCCCTGCACCCCTGCTACCCTTAACTAAATTGCCAATGTTCGCTTCTCTAGTTGTAATTCAAAGCGATCGCCAGCCTTCGGTTCAAGCACTCGTGTCGCTAAATTATTCTTCTCTAGTGAAGAACGAAACTCTGCAAAACTTCCGCCAGTCTTGAGAAATTTCATCAGCAATCCCTCAAAGATCACATCTCCCCCAGCCGCAGTATGCAGCATGACTTGCGGTTGCAACCACTTAGCTACTTCCAATGCACTGTTCGTTCCTTTCAGAATCGGCCCAATTAAAGGCAGCCCCAAGTCTATGATTGGCGTAATGATCACATCTACTGGTGCAAATTGTTTAAGTTGTGGGGAATGATAGCCATGAGGCTCATAATAGAGCTTTAAGCCAGTATCCAACTCTTTGAGCAAATAACCATTCTCTACAAGAGTAGGGCCAATTTGCGAACCGGGAAAAGCTGTGATTTCTACTTGATTGTTCAATGTGAAAGTTTGCCCATGAGCCAGGGATGTCACAGAGGCGTAACCTAATCCTTGCGCTACTTTTGCCGCGTTAGGAGAACCTACAACCGTAATTTTGCGGTCAAGTTGCTTGAGGGTCGGTGTGTGAGCATGGTCTTCTAAACCCTGAGACAGCAAAATCAGATCTATATTTTCTGGTATTGGGCGTTCTTGCGATCGGGAGCCTTTAAAGAACCAATCCGAATTTGCAAAAGTTAAAGGCCCAACCAGCCAAGGGTCAAGTAGTATCCGTTGGCTACCGATTTCAATCAGCCAACTATTGCTGTCTAACCAAGTTAAATACATAGCCAAAGAGAAGATAACACCTACTTTTATTATCCATCAGGGCATGGGGATCAGGAGATGGGGTGCAGGAAAGATGTGGAGGGAAATAAGAACTCCTAACTCCCTACTCCCCACTCCCTACTCTTAAGACAGAATAAACCCGTATTTCCTCAATACCGCTTTGGCTTGACCGCTTGATAAAAATTGGACAAACTCCTTGGCAACACTAACATTCTTACTACTTTTAACTACTGCTAGAGGATAAACAATCGCAGAGTGGTATTTTTCATCGGCAGCAACTACAATTGTTACCTTATCAGAAATTTTGGCATCAGTGGCGTAAACTAAACCTGCATCAGCGTTGCCACTTTCTACCGATGCCAAGACTTGACGCACGTTATTAGCGTAAACTAATTTCGATTTCACCTGCGGCAAAATTTTCAATTTATCGAGTACTTGCTGTGCATATTGTCCTGCTGGAACACTCCTAGGTTCACCGATCGCTATTTTTTTAATTTTGCCATCTTTGAGGTTGTAGAAACTTGTGACACCAGTCACGCCTTTAGGCACAATTAAGACTAAGCGGTTTTTTGCCAGGATAGAGCGAGTACCCGCAACTAATAACTGTTTTTGCTCCAAAGCATCTACTTGCTTTTTCCCAGCAGAAATGAAAATATCCGCTGGTGCGCCCTGTTCAATCTGTTGCTGTAAAGCACCAGAAGCGCCAAAATTATAATTAATGTTGACGTTAGGTTTACTCTGTTGATAGAGAAGCTTAATTTCTTCCATTGCATCTTTCAAACTAGCAGCAGCAGACACAAGTAAATTTGTGTCTGATTGCGCTACCACAGGGGAAGATGTAACTAATGGCAAGGCAATTGCTAAAAACCAGCTAGCAATTACTGTGCCGAAGAAGGCAAAAATTTGTCGTCTTTTCATAAGTAAATCGCACTGAGATAGATTCTTCTTCAAACTATTGACGCTTGGTAGGATCATACGATGCGTCAATTCAATATGTACCAACCTAATTGGTAACATTATGCCAAGAAAAGAACAAGGATGGATCACATTTCAAACATCAGAAGAGGAGCGGAAGCTTCTAGAGGAGTTCTGCCAGCAATCTCAGCGCACTAAAACTGAGATTCTGCGGGAATTGGTGCGTGGTCTCAACAAGCAGCAAACAGCACCTACATCACTACCAACCACGCAGGAGGAAAAAGAAGATGCTCAGCCTGAGTTAGAAATTACTAGTCCCAAGAGACCACTAAAAGTTAGCTCCCGCAATATCCTTAAGGGTGTTGTCAAACGAGTTGTTACTGGAGCTGTAAATAGTGAGGTGACAATAGAGGTGGTTCATAGAGTTGAGTTAACCTCAATTATCACCAGAATGTCAGCAGAGGAATTACAACTTTCTGAGGGAACAGAAGCCTATGCCGTAATCAAGTCTAACGATATTGTCATTGCCAGAGAATAGAAAGAATGTATTTTATTAGGACTTATGCACTGTAGAAAATGCTGATTGTGTGGGTTAACTATAATAGATTATTTCAGGCGTTTCTCAATCATCTTTTGATCAGTAGTGTAGGCGTAGCCCGCCGCAGGCATCGCTGAAAAATTGTCAAAAAATGTAACTATAATGCCTGACAGATATACTGCATATTTAGCATTTACTGTCAATGCGTAAGTCCTATGTGTACCCTTTGAAACTGTAAATTGCATGAAGCATTTTTCTTTGTGTCTTCGTGTCTTTGTGGTTAAAAAATTAGCTTTTTAACCACAAAGACCCGTCAGCGGTGAAGCAGTACGGCCAAGAGGGGTTTCCCCCTTCGGGTTCGGGAGTTTGCCATCGACGCAAAGCGCCAAGACGGCAACTCCCGAACCAAGTGGAGTAACTGCTGTTAGCGCAGCGTTAGCGACGCAGGAGCGTCACCCGTTCGGCGAAGCTGTTCTCGAAGAGTAGGGCTTCCCGCAGGGTAGGCACTAAGACACCAAGGTGAAAAACCAAAAATCGTGCCCCATTTTCTGGGATTTTTACCCACGTTGAAAGAGTTAGTCTTATTTGTATTAATTGCACCTATCAAAAAGATCATTAATTAAGCAAAAGACTCAAGTAGCAAAACTTGAGTCTTTATTAGTTTGTTAACTTTTATTTAAGTTACTGAGACTTTTGAGTTGAGAAACAGCACTTAAAACTGTTGAGTGTCTTTAGCTTAGTAACGGTTGCGTCCACCGTAACCGCCACGGTTACCACCAAAGGAGCCTCTGTCTTCCTTGGGCTTAGCCTTATTCACTTTGAGGTCGCGACCCATCCACTCAGCACCATCAAGAGCTTCAATAGCAGCGGTTTCTTCTGCTTCTGTACCCATTTCCACAAAAGCAAAACCGCGCAGCCGACCTGTTTCACGGTCAGTAGGTAGCTGAACTCGCTTTACAGAACCATATTCTGCAAAAACAGCGCTGAGCGCATCTTGTGTAACTTCGTAGGAAAGATTGCCTACATAAACTGACATAGATTATCTCCGAGAATCATACGAGAGTGCAGAGATTTAGATTTCGGAGAAAAGTCTGTAAATACCAAAAGGAAAAAGCCCATCAATACTAAAAACAAACGCTGTCGCCGAATTAATTCTCACTTCCTAGCATGGCATAAAAATCCAGTAACCAGGGGAAAAATTTAAAAAATGTTATCAAAAGACACATTAACAAGCATTTACTAAGTGTTGGCTAGTGTTTATCCTCGTGAAACCCTTCTTTTTCTTGTTTCCCCTTTCATGCACCTGTTGGTTTTATTCTGTATAAAGTAAAGCATCTAGGTTTTATCGATAAAATATCAATATTATGAACTACGCAGGATTTACATTTGTGTAGCAGCCCAAGCAGTTGCTAGAAAGATTGAGGAGGAAAATACAAAGACTATTTAGTAAGCAGTTTGCTTCACCAAGTAGTCTAATTCTTGCTGCATCTGATTGACAACAAGCTCGTAACATTCATGCACATACTCGCGATCGCTAGCAGCTTGCCGACCATAGCGTTCAAATACAATTGGAGGACAAACTCGCGTATGTATAGTTACAGGCAATGGAATATGGGGGAGTGGCCCAATTGCTAATCCCCAAGGTAGCCCCAGATAAATGGGAAAAACTTCCGGATCAATGCCAAACAGCCAAGGCATCCCCCACTCATGAAGTTGCCGTACAACTCTGTATAAATCAGCCAGTACAATTAGCGTGTCGTGGGCACCTGCTGAAATTACAGGCACAATCGGTACATTCTCCCGCAGCGCTAACTTGATAAATCCTTGCCTTCCCGCAAAATAAATTTTGTGACGCAAATAATATGGCCGAAACACATCTTCGGCTCCACCGGGATATACCAGCACACTAGCTCCAGAACGCAAAGCAGTGTAAGCCATCTTAGGATGAGCCATGATTGCTCCAGCCTTAACGACTAGTTGCGCCAATGGCGGACTTACCTGCCAAACTTTGGGATGCATCAGACCGTAGACGCGCCGTTCCACACCAAATCGTCGGAACCAGTCATACATCACCATCAGCATATCAGGAACTGCAATTCCTCCATTGTGAGAGCCGACAAATAAGACTTTTTCCTGTGGTGGGATATGATGCCAGCCACTAGTTTGCACTCGAAAATAGTAGTGATAGAAAAAGCCCAACAGGGGCATGATAGATTGAATGAACTTGGGATCTCGTTCATCCAAAGACCAACCAGGTTTAAGGAGAAGTTTGTGCTGCTTTTGTAACATTCATATATCTTAATATAACTTAGTAAAAGTTTATTACTGGGGTCAGTAGTCAGTGGTCAGTTGTCAGCTGTTATTAGTTATTTTCCCCATGCCCTATGCCCCATGACGCCAGTCGCCTCAAGTCGGCAAAGCCGCCCACGGCGCTGGCTCCCCCATGCCCTATGCCCTATGCCCCATTCCCCATTCTCCATTCCCAATTCCCATTCCCAACATATCCCATACTATTGAAAGTACCTGAGTTCAGGTAAAAATATAGCAACTTTAGCAGCTTGTGATACGCTAACTGCTTGAAGAATCAAGAGGTACTGAAGATGAGTAAGCTGAGGGTGGGATTATTATTTGGCGGTCGTTCTGGCGAGCATGAAGTTTCCATTAGTTCAGCACGGGCGATCGCACTTGCCTTAAGTGCAGAGCAAAATGCTAGTAAGTACGAAATCCTGCCTTTTTACATCCAAAAAGATGGACGTTGGTTAGCGGGAGACGTTCCGCAACAAGTACTAGGGTCTGGCATTGGGCATCTAGAATCCCAAAATTCAACACCCCAAGAGCAAAATCATCTGGTATCTAACCCCCAAACTCAAACCTTAAACCGCTGGCAATCACCCTCCCAAGTCGCTGAAGTCGATGTTTGGTTTCCCATCCTCCACGGCCCCAATGGTGAAGATGGTACAATTCAGGGATTACTCACCTTGATGCAAGTTCCCTTTGTTGGTTCTGGAGTGCTAGGTTCGGCAATGGGTATGGATAAAATTGCCATGAAAATGGCCTTTGAACAAGCCGGACTACCGCAGGTGAAATACAAGGCATTAACGAGAGCGCAAGTTTGGTCAAATCCTTGTGTATTTCCCAAATTGTGTGATGAAATTGAGGCAACATTGGGCTATCCCTGTTTTGTCAAGCCTGCTAACTTAGGTTCATCAGTGGGTATTGCCAAAGTGCGATCGCGCCAAGAATTAGAAGCAGCATTGGATAATGCTGCTGGTTATGACCGCAGAATCATTGTAGAAGCCGGAGTTGTCGCTAGGGAAGTAGAATGTGCTGTTTTGGGCAACGAGCAAGCTCAAGCTTCTGTCGTTGGCGAAATTACTTTTGACAGTGATTTTTATGATTACGAAACTAAATATACTCAAGGTAAAGCAGATTTGGTGATTCCAGCAGCAATACCAGATGCTGTTAGCCGTCAAATTCAGGATATGGCGTTGCAAGCCTTTGCAGCTGTTGATGCTGCTGGCTTAGCAAGAGTAGACTTTTTCTACGTAGAAGCCACAGGAGAAATATTAATTAACGAAATCAACACCTTACCAGGCTTTACCGCTACCAGTATGTACCCCCAACTCTGGGCCCACAGTGGCATATCCTTTCCAGAATTAGTAGATCGATTAATTCAATTGGCTTTAGAAAGACATTCTCAGTAATTGGGAATGGGGAATTGGGAATTGGGAATTGGGAATTGGGAATTGGGAATTGGGAAATGGAAGTTAGCAGTGAAGAATCATCTCCCCTGCTCCCCATCCCCCCATCTCCCCTGCTCCCATCTCCCCTGCTCAGCATTTTTTCTGTAGCATATGTTGCACAGAAAAGCTACTAGAATCAAAAATCTAGCTACGGATACTTCATAGATAGCTCTTTTAGTACAATCATGGTCTAGAGGGGTACAAATCTGAAAGTAATCATGGAAAATAGTCAGAGCGTACAGCGTGAGTCAACCCAAGTAACAAAACCAAAGCCAGAACTGACAAACAGTAAGTCGGGACTAACAGGCGGCTCGAACGTTTTTATCTATCTGCTGACACAGCATCCTTTGCTATTGTTAACTGGGTTATTAACAATGTTTCTGGGGACTGCTGCATTGGCCTTGTACAGCCTGGGTTATGCTGGAGGTAGTGAAGAACAAGCACAACCAGAAGAAATCCCAGCTGTAGTTGAAAAACCAATCCAGACACCCTCTGAGACTAGCAATCCTACACCTTTATGGATGGTAGCTGCGATCGCTCTCAGTTGTGCAAGTGGTTGCTTTATAATTCTGCGATTACTTAACCATTTAGCGCCACGTCAAAAAGTCCGCAAACATATCAACCACCATCCGGCATCTGTGACACCAAGCCGTCACCAAAGATTGGAACCACAGGCACCCAAGAATCCGCCAGTTTTTGTGCCATTGCAACCAATCAAGCCTATGGTGTCAACGCAAGCAAAAACAAAGCCTCTAGTTACAGTTTTGCCACCAGAACATACACATCCGCTCGATAAAAACCAAGAATCTCTGGCAGACTTAATGGATATTCGTAAACAGAAGTCTTTGTCTTCAATTTTACGTAGTTCTTAATATCAGTGCAACACAAAAAGCTTTAATATGAAGCCTTTGACTTTTAGGGGTACGGAATAACCGTACCCTTATTAGTAGCTAAAGTCATGAGCCAGTTGTCAGTTGTTATTTCTCCCTCATCCCCCTCATCCCCCTCATCCCCCTCATCCCCCCATCTTTGCTACTCCCTACTTTTTGTAATTTAAAAACCTGCCAAAATGGCAACCAAGCTGAGATTCTCCAAGTTAAATTGTAGAAGATAAACGACTTCAAGGGTTTTGTTATCAGGGGCTACCAAAATCAACTGTTTCACATAAAAATTGCACATTTAATTGTTGAGCAATTGAAATTATGTGTTAACTGAAAAGTATACCTTTTCAAAATTGTTTAGGTAAATTTTTATCCAAGAAATAAGATAGATCTAAGAATAATTGAAAGTCTATTTATCTGAGCAAATAAACATGAATAATTAGGCTTGACATTTGCCGCAACGGGAATAATAAATATGTATCGGCGTTGTCGTTGACGTACACATTAGCCCCCTAAATAACGGGCAACGTCTGCATATATTCCTGAACGCTACAGCGGTAAATGCCAGAGTGGGAGATTAGAGGCGATTGGTATGCCTCCTCCCACTCTTTTTTTATTGAACTGGGAACTGTTGATACTAAGTTGCAGTTTGAAGTAGTACGATTTCTTCCTCTCTGCTCCCCTGCTCCTCTGCTCCCTAAGCTACTATCTCTGAATGCAACTTGGTATGACTAGAGATTATGGACTAGGAGTATTTATGAAACGCATTAACATTCGCTTTCCTAGTTCACTCACTACTTCCTGTCCTAAACGCTGGGCTTCTGGGCGGAACAATAATTTAGATAATTCCAAGAAAGAGGTAAAGTTTAAAGGATTAACCAGTAATTTTGTATCTAGAAATTGCTGGATATTCTGCAATCTAGCAATTAGTCTTGTGATTGGAGCAAAAGGAGTATTTATGGCTCTTGTCAAAACCATCATTTCCTCGAAAGTTTCTTGTGAGAGACTTTCTAAATTCGTCGCCACTTCATCAACCAAAACATAACGTAAAGAATTTCCTTGAGGGGAGTATAAAAATTCTAATAACCTTCCTAATGTTTCGTTAAGATGAAAATCATCACTTTGATAAATATTCTCTAATAAATCTGATACTAGTTCCCATTGGATAGTTTTATTGTTCAAACAGAAATTTTTGAGTGCATCCCATAATATAGGCGATCGCTTGGTTAATAGCCATTGTGCAACATAGGGATACCCTACCTTGTAAGCTTGAAAATTGGGATTAACTTTGAGAGCTATTCCTTCTAGGGTGGCGAAGGCTCGGAAAATTAGTAAATATAATCTGGGCGTATTCCAAGAATATTCGTATATCAAAGCTAATAACTTCTCAAAACTTTGCTTGAAGCCAAATTCAGCTACACTAGCTTCTCTGATATTGCCAAATATCTCTGCCAGTTTGGGAATTAAGGGAGTTAAATCAGTTTCTGGAGGCAGAAATCCCAATAAAACATAGTCTTGAGCAAGTGCTGCAAAGTCACCAGCAATCATATGTAACAAGGAGATAATCAACAAGTCACATGTTTCTGGTGGAACTTCGCTGATCATGCCAAAGTCCAGGTAAGCTATTTTTCCATCTGGGGTTACTAGCAAATTACCTGGATGAGGATCGGCATGAAAAAACCCGCCTTGGAGTAGTTGTCGCAGAGAAAACTTGAACCCTACAGTTAGAAAGTCGCTAGGCTCTAATCCTTGGGCGCGAATAACTTCAGTTGAGGTGATTTTAACGCCATCAATCCACTCCATTGTCAGGACTCGACGGTTAGTATATAGCAAATAGATGCGTGGAACACGAACATAGTCCAAGTCAGCATAGAGTCGGGCAAATTTCTCGGCATTCAAACCTTCTTCGATATAATCCATCTCTGCAAACAGCCGAGTAGCGAATTCATCACTTAAAGCTACCAAGTCGCTGTGAACGAATGAAATATTTTTTTGTGCCCAACCCGCTAATTGGCGTAGCAAGTAAAGATCTAAGGCAATACTATCAATGATCCCGGGACGTTGTACCTTGACAGCTACAATTTCACCAGTTAGGAGTTTTCCTTTATAAACTTGTCCCAAAGAAGCAGCGGCTACAGGTTCGGGAATCAATTCAGCATAGATTTGGTCATAGGGACATCCGAGTTCTTCAAAAATCACCTGATAAGCTTGTTCATTGGGAAAGGGAGGCAATTTGTCTTGTAGATTTGCCAGTTCCTCCACATAAATAGGTGGAATGATATCGGGACGACAGGAAAGAAATTGTCCCACCTTGATGAATGTGGGGCCCATTTCAATCAGCTTTTGCACTAACATTTTGGCTCGTCGCTGCTGATTTTGTAGCAAGCGACCTGTGAGGCTATCCCATCCCAGCAGAATGCAGAACCAAACAGATGATTTCAAAATAGTCAGCCGACGTGCCCAAAGTTTCTTCTTCTTTTGGCTATAGTAGGCCATAGCGGCCACTGCATTATTTGGTAATGGTACTGAACTAGCTTTCATACTGAACTATAAAATTTAATCAATAGGTTGTGGCGATCGCATGAACGTCACAAACATCGAAATCCACCACCAAAATATGCATGTTTGGTGGTGGAACCAATGCCACTCTGGTATCGGAGACTGGGAAAATTCCAAAATATGGCAGGAATTAGACCAAATTGTATAATTTTTTTGCTTTTTATCCAATCCCTATTGCCCCTAATCCTCAGTTCCTTTTATTTGATAATGGTTATGTCTTCATCGCTACTAACTGAATTAGTATTTTCACTACCATTGTAACCATTGCTATCTTGATCAAAATTGATGTCTTTTTTCTGTTCATCACGGATCAGCTCGCTCAGAAAAGGACGTAAAACATCTTTAAATGGACGAACTAAGCCAGACCAAAATTGCTTCTGCTCCTGCAATAACTGAATATAAGTTTCAGCGCTGTGGGGAAAAGGAATGGTAAATGGGATATCTACAATACCACCAAAGGATATAGACGCACTTTGACCACCGAGTCCTATAACTGTAAAGGCTTCGCCACCGTTAGCATAGTTGCCAATGTAAGTATTTCCGATCCGTATTCCTTCAGGAGCGATCGCTGAGAGAAAGAAAGGAGGATTGTAAGGAAACTTGGGAGCTTCATCTAAAAGATTTTCGAGACGATAACTGAGTTCTTCTCCCATTTGCTCGTTGTAGTAATCTATGAAGGTTGGGTTGCCAATTTTAGGTGAAGCCACCGCATAGACTTTGATATGTAATCCTCCAGCTGAAGCTGGGCCAAACCAGCGTCGTAGTGATAAACCACCAAATTGGCACAAGGAACCACCCAAGCTGTGACCTGTCACCCATACTTCTATAGGTTCAGTTAAAGGTGATAGCTGAGATAAAAGCTCCTCTTCCAGAAATTGCAAAATTTTCTCCAGTTCTTCATCGTCATCGATTTCACCGTCAGCAACCACTTTCTCAACTAAATCTTGAGCCTGTTGTTCAAACTCTGCCCCTAGTCGGATTGCTCCTGCGTCAGCTAAAGCCGTGATACAGGCAAATTTCCGCAGTGCAGGTAACTGATGGAGCCGCCGAAAATCTGAAGGTCTTAGCTCACCCCGCAGAGTCTTGAAGAAGAATTGAATTTCATCTGCTACGGACTCAAAGGCGAGATAGAATCCTCTGACGACTTTCGCCCGTTGGATAGACAAATATGCGTAGCGAACCAGTTCCCAATCGAAATCAGCAGTAAAATCAGTCAGTTCCACAGCACCGCGATCGCTAACTATTGATCCTCGGAAGGCAATTGCATACTGATGACTACCTGGCGATTCAGTATTTTTCAGCACCAATGCCCGGATATTCGTCTCGTCATTACGGACGGTGTGAACCAACTGCCATCCCTGATTTCGATAGAGAGCTTTGTAAACTGTCTTTAACTCTATATCATGAACACTGCCATCATCATATTGAAAAATGTCGTATGCATATTGTGAAAATTGTGTCATTAAAATAGCTTCATCATAACTAAAGCCTTTACGCAACTTTAACAATGTAGTCATCGGTAGGTCTCCATTTAATCATCAAAATGAAAATCGGGCACAAACTAAAACTGAGGACTAGGCCTTTCAAGGTGGGTAAAAATCCTCACAAAATTTACCGAATTTTGGGCTTTTCAGCTTAGTGTCTTAGTGCCTTGGTGAGTCCAGTCCCCGTCTTGGCTTCTGCCGAGATGGGGAACTGGCGTTAGCGCAGCGTTAGCGAGCTTGCGAGCGTCACCCGAAGGGTGGTTTATAAGTCATTTTTTTACCACCAGGACACTAAGACACCAAGAAAAAGACATTACACGCTGAAACGGCTAGACATAGGACTACTTACATCATCCGTCCTAAAACTGCTTTTTCAATCCTTTTTTTCAATCCTTTCCCAAGTCAAATAGAATTTCACTAATATGCCTGGTAGGGGAAAAAGTCCACTTAATGTCAAGCGATCATTGTTATCTGTAAATTCAAAAGAGCGTGGTTGTGCTCCACTGACCGCGAGATTAGAAGCGAAGTCACCGTAATTAATCAGCTTGTCGTCTTTAATTTCATATTTACCACCATAGGAAAGGTAAGTGTATCTAGGAAATAGTTGTAGGGCTACCCTCTCCTCTTCGCTTAATTCTCCCAGAAAGACCACGAGTTCTTGCATTGGATCTGGTGGGTTGGGAATCCTCAAGTGTGCAGAAAAGTATCCTTCTTTTGTATATATGATCTGCCCAGTAGCATCGGGGCCGTACAATTCACTTCTATTACCCTGGTCGTCCTTGATTTCGCTACCTGCCAGTCGCCAGACTCCGATAAATTTATTCTGTGTCATTTGCTATTACCAGTTCCTTTTTCTTGAGGATGAACATGATTAAGACAGGCTTTTAATTTTTGGGCTAACACTTGTACGTTAGGAGTTCTTAAAACGTTGAGGTGATGACCCTGAATCTGATGAATCTCTACTCCTTTTTTAGCGAAATGCCTCCAGCCTAATGTGTTATCTTGCTCAACTCCCCACAGTTTTTCGTTAGTACGAAACAGATGAATTTTATCTGCATACACCGATGGCACATAGTTGCCACTTGCTAGGAAGTTCTTCAAGACTACTCGCAACAAGCGATTCACATTTGGTTGACGAGATTTCATCAGCAACTCAGACCGGGGTGCCTGCCTAGATTTAAATTTAGTCTGAGTTAATTTCCACAATTTTTTCCCAACTCTTTGAACAAGGTTCCTTGGCTTTGATTGATCAGCAGCAAGTGATAGCTCAAGATAGTCGTAGACATACGGCCAGATGTATGGCAGTAATGACATGGAAATAAACTTCAAAGCTAGGAAAACATTACCTATCTTGTTCAAAGAAGGGGGCGGCGTGTCTATGACAGCTAGTAAATCTACTTTTTCACCTGCCTTTTCTAGCTGTACAGCCATTTCAAAAGCCACTAGAGCGCCAAAAGACCAAGCAATAATGTGATACGGGCCTGTTGGCTGAACCGCACGTAGGTCTTTGATATAGTGAGTAGCCATTTCCTCTATGGAGGTGAAGGGTTGCTCGTCGTCACCAAAACCCAGTGATTGCAGCCCGTAAACCGGTTGCTTTTCTCCTAACAGACACGCCAATTCGTAATAAGGGAAAACCACTCCAGCAACTGGATGGACACAAAAAACAGGTGGTTCACTCCCAGATGGTTGCAGAGCAACCAGTGAGGATGATGTCTGCCAAGTTTCCACTTGTGTTGGGCTAGCGATCGCCTCTTTGATCTGATTTTCCAGTTTCGCAATACTAGAGCCATCAAGGAAGCTTGCTAGCGGTACATCCACTTTTAATTCATTTGATATTCGCTTCCTGAGTTCAATGACTACTAAAGAATCTAGCCCCAGGTTGCTCAGGGACTGTTCAGTGTCTAATTTTTCAGGAGGAATTCCTAAGACTTGAGCTACTTGCTTTTTGATGACAGATATTAATGATTTATCTGCACTGTCGAATTTTATCACTTCGGTAGCATTTTCAGCAAGGCGATCGCTCGCAGCTTCTTGCGGCACTGCATCTAGAGGTGTTATTTGCCTTGCTACATAGCGGATTTGACCACGAAAGGCTACTTCATCTGCCTGAATCTCTTCAGAGATTTCTGCAAATAAGTATTCAACCTCACCCTCTGTTGTTACTGGGTCTAAATCCACTCGTACACAGTTTAACCAGGGATGTTCTTGAGCGATCGCCTTGCCGATTTTCCATAAACGAGATTGGGCTAAACCGTAAATATGCGGTTCGATTTCTACTGGTTGTGTTCCCCTAGTCACTAACCATAAGCTTGGAGCTTGAACAAATCTGCTTGAATTTAAACACTGCACCAAAACAGAGACGCTGCGGCAAGCTTTTTCAACAGTGTTCTCTAAATCTCGTATTGTAGTGATTTCTGCTTTGATTGCATCCAAACTCCATAAATGGATTATTCCATACACAGGCGATGGTAAAAACTCGGTTATTCGTTGCCAGTCTGTGAGATTGGTTGCATCTATCTGGAATTCCCAATCTCCTAACTGTTCGTACTTCTCACCAGGAAATACTAGAGTACAGACATCACCCTTAGCCTGTAAAAGTGCTGCTAACTGTTGACCCCTGCCCTCGGCATCACACAAAATTAACCAATTTTTGCGTTCCACGGAGGCAACGCTATTTTGAGCTACAATTACCGACTGGTAGTCGGATAAGCCATCATGGCTAGTCTGTGGCGGAATCGTTGCGGCTTGGGAAAAGCCAGTTTCCTGCAATAGTAAGAGCCATTTGGCACCAGAAAGTAAAGCATAATCAGGACGCAAATCGTAGTCAGTAAACCGCCACCAACCTTCTGTTAACCCAAAGGTTAAGTCCACAAATCGCAAACGACCCGTTAGTTCCAACAATACCAGCATTCCACCAGGAGCTAATAACTGCCGTACATGCTCTAAAGTCTGATGCATATCCTGGGTAGCATGTAAGACATTTGCGGCAATCACTAGATCAAACTGGTGTAAACCAAAGCCTTGGGTCGAAGGGTCTTGTTCGATATCTAATAGCTGATAGCGCACAAATGGGTAATCTCTGAATTTATCCTGCCCCTGAATGCTGAAGAAGTGTGATATGTCAGTGAATACATATTCAGTTTGAGAGGGGTTGAGTATAGGCAGAATATAAGAGGTTGTCAAACCAGTTCCCGCCCCAATTTCTAATACTCGCAATTTTGATTTGAGTTTCCCCTGGCATTGTTCGAGAGCTAGCAAGACCGTCTTTTGCACTAAGGTTTGCATCATCTCGGTAATGGGGGATTCTCGCAACTGCTGATTTGCAGTTTCAAGATAGAAATTGCGGTGTAACAATTCTAACGGATCGCGTTTTCCTTGCAGTACCTCTGCCAGGTTGTCACCACAATTCTGTAGCATGGACAGTTCCACTTCGGCATCTGGGTATTGAGCCAGGAACTCGTGCATTTTTTCTTGTGGATTTAACCTCTGCTGCTTTTGAATAACTTCCCATTCGTTGCCCATTTGCAATAGGATACCTGCTTCGGCTAGCATTTCTAGCAGACGACCTAAAAGCTGCTGGTATTGACTGACCACGCCCAACTTTTTGCCTAGTTCGCCTGTTAAGAAACGCTCCCCAATTTGCCACTGCCACCCCATTTGCTCGAAGGCTTGCAGAACATAGTCCACGCAGGTAGATTCTAGTTGAAGGAAAAGCTGGTTAAAAATTTGATTACCTGAGTGAGAAAAGAATTCAGCTAACTGGCTCTCTAAGCGCTGGCTGATGGTCATGGGAGATAGGAAATAATCCGTTAGTCGTTTTTGTAACTCCAGAGGTTGCCACTTGGCTTCTGATGAAGTTAGTTTGACTAAATTATTTGACTGTGAAGCAGCTTCAACCCAGTAACGTTGCCGTTCAAAGGGATAAGTTGGTAAGGGCAGGCGATGACGTTGCTGGTTAGTATAAAATTCTAACCAGTCTATTTGCACACCAGCTAGCCACAGTTGCCCTAATGTATTCAACAAGAATGCTACATCAGAATCATGCTGCTGTGGATGGCGTACCGAAGACAGAATAACTTGCTCTGTGTGATGATCTGGATGTCTTTTGGCTAATGTGCTTAAAGTTCTTCCTGGGCCAACTTCTAAAAGGATGTTACTAGGTTCTTTAAATAGTTCCAACAGACCATCAGCAAAGCGTACTGTAGAGCGCAAATGCTTAGACCAGTAGCTTGGGTCGGTTGCTTGTGCTGCCGTAATCCAAGTACCTGTAACATTAGACAGGTAAGGAATTTCCGGGGGATGCAAGCTGATTTTTTTGACCTTTTGTGTGAATGCATCCAAAATCGGATTCATCATACTGGAATGGAAAGCATGGGAGGTATGCAAACGCTGACACTCCACCCCAGTAGAGGCTAGCTGATTCTCCAAGGCTTCTATTGCTGGTGTTGAACCCGAAACCACGCACAAAGATGGCCCGTTCACCGCAGCTATGGATAGTTCAGCATTTAGCAGGCTTTGACACTCCTTTTCTGCCAGGTGAACAGCCAGCATCGTTCCATGAGGTAGTTGCTGCATCAGCTGTGCCCGTGCGGCTACCAAAGCCAAGGCATCTTCTAGGGAGAAAACGCCAGCCAGACAGGCGGCTACATATTCACCAATGCTGTGACCTATCATCGCTATGGGATGCACTCCCCAATGCATCCATAACTTGGCTAGGGCATACTCGATCGCAAATAGTGCAGGTTGAGCAATGGCTGTCTGTTGCAGTTTTGCTGTAATATCTGCGGTGTTTTCCTGATTTGGGTATAATATACGCCGTAAATCCAGTCCCAAAACTGGCTGAAGTAACTTTGCACAATGATCAATTTGCTCTTGAAATACAGGCTCACTTTCATAAAGTTCCCTGCCCATGTTCACATATTGCGCTCCCTGTCCTGGAAACATAAAAACGATGGAGCGCTCGATGTTTTCTAGGCGGTGAGCGAAAACTGGCTGTGATTCTAATAATGTGGTTGCATCGTTAATATCTTTGCATACCACCATGCAACGATGATTGAATTCTCTACGTCCGACGTGGAGTGTGTAAGCTACATCTGCTAAATCTAGTTCTGGATGCTGATTTAAGTGTTTAGCCAAGTTTGCTGTAGCCGTTGCTAATGCTGAACTGGTTTTGGCAGAAACAACTAACAACTGATGCTTTCTCCCCATCTCCCCAGCTTCCCAGTTACCCTGCTTTTCGACAGTGGGGGCTTCTTCGAGAATCACATGAGCATTGGTTCCGCCAATACCTAAAGAACTCACTCCTGCACGTCTTGGAGTTTTTCCAGCTTGCCATGGCTGCAATTGGGTGTTTACATAAAAAGGACTATTTGTAAAGTCAATTTGGGGATTAGGCTGTTCAAAATTCAAACTAGGTGGAATTAACTTGTGTTTCAAAGCTAAAACAGTTTTAATTACACCTGTGACTCCAGCGGCTGTATTAAGATGACCGATATTGGTTTTCACCGAACCGATGGCACAAAAGTTCTTTTTTTCCGTACTATCATGAAAAACGTTTGTCAGGGCAGCAATTTCGATGGGATCACCTAAACTTGTGCCAGTGCCGTGAGCTTCAATGTAGCTAATGGTCTCAGGCTCAACTCCAGCTAGGGTGAGTGCTTCGGAAACTGCTTCTACTTGACCGTCAACGCTGGGTGCAGTGTAACCAACTTTATTCGCACCATCATTGTTAATGGCAGTACCTTTAATAATTGCATGGATGCAGTCTCCATCAGCGATCGCATCTGCCAACCGCTTTAACACTACAATTCCCACACCATTACCAACAATTGTGCCGCTTGCTTTGGCATCAAAGGCGCGGCAGTGCCCATCTTTTGATAATATGCCGCCTTCTTGATACAAATAACCTGTTTTTTGGGGTACTAGAAGTGAAATTCCCCCTGCCAATGCCATATCGCATTGGTAATTTAACAAGCTTTGGTAAGCTAAAGAAATTGCTACTAAGGAAGTAGAACAAGCAGTTTGAACGGTAATACTTGGGCCGCAAAGATTTAACTTATAAGAAACACGGGTACTCAAAAAATCTTTATCGTTACCAATTAATTTTTGAAAATTAGTTGCTGACCCTATAGGGTCACGATCAGCATTCAAACTTAAATAAGTATTTAAAGCCGCACCTGCATACACTCCTATACGACTTTCGCAGCGAGTAGAATCATAGCCAGCATTTTCTAAAGCTGACCAAGCACATTCTAAAAATAAGCGATGTTGTGGGTCAGTACTTTCTGCTTCTTTAGGATTCAATTCAAAGAAAGCAGCGTCAAATAAATCGATATCTTCTAATATCGCTCCAGATTTGACATAATTAGGGTCGTTAATCAAATCTCGCCCTACTCCAGCAGCCATTAATTCTGCATCAGTAAAGGTCGTTACTGACTCTACACCATCTCGTAAATTTTGCCAAAATTCTTCTAGATTCTTAGCACCGGGAAAACGCCCAGCCATCCCAATAATGGCTATATCTTTGAAGTTATCATAATCTGTATTATTATCCATAAATCTTTTTCCCTTGCTTGCTTAACAATTGCTTTTGGCGATTCATAGCTTCAAGTTGTTTGTTAGCGCGATTGCGCCCGGATTTCAAAGCAGTTGAATCTTGTGGTTGTTGATTTAAATATTGTGCTAAAGCACTGATAGTGGGATGTTGAAATAAGGAGACTATCGATAAATCTTTGTTCAAAATAGCCCTAAGTTTGCTATGAACCTGAACTATTAATACTGAATGACCGCCTAGTTCAAAAAAGTTTTGATTTATTCCTACTTGTTGTAAATGTAATACTTCTTGCCAAATGTTAGCAATCATTTTTTCCAACTCTGATTGGGGAGGTGAATCAGCTAGTCTCAAGTGAGAATGCAGATGATTGGTGAGATTAAATGCACTTAGATCGTGGGAATTAATTAACTGTTTGAGATCGATTTCCCCTGTATCTGTTAAGGGCATTTTATCGAGTTGGACAAAATGGCAGTGAGTGGGAGTACCGAAGCGATCGCACAATGGCAATGGCTCAATGGACAATTCCTGGGTGTTGGCTGTGAATAAGGCAGTTAATTGTTGTAAACTTAGACAATCTAAAGTAAAGCGTTGAATATGTGACTTGCTAGCATCCAATCCTATTAAAAGATGGCTAGAACGATGTGCTAAAGCTATCAACAAAGAATCCATTCCTTGAGAGGGTGAAATAGCACAATAGCCCTTGGCTTGACTAAGTTCTTTCATGGGATAGCCACGACTCATGCCAGTTTCATCCCACATACTCCAACTCAAACAATAGCTTTGCCAAGAACTATGTTGTCTTTGATAAGTACTAAAAGCTTCTAGAAAACTATTGGCTGCTGCATAAGCGCTAACACCTGTACCACCAAAGAAACTATTGACTGAGGAGAAGTGAACGAAGAAACCATGATTTTGATTTTGCAGTAGGTGATGAAGTACCCAAGTTCCCATTACCTTCTGTTGCAATCTGGCTGTGAAGCTTTCTTGGGTTGCAGATGCTATTAATTCTTCCTGAAGAACTCCCGCTAAATGAATCACTCCATCAAATTGAGTTGACCACTGGGATGATACCAAATCAAGGGTTTGTTTCATCTCAGCTAAATTGCAAATATCGACAGCTTTATAGATAACTGAGCCTGGAAGTTGTTTTAACTGTTGATAAGCTTGAATTTTAGCTGTTAGTTCATCTTCTGCTTCTTGATAATTGTGCCAAGTGTTTTCATCTGGTAAAGGTGTGCGACCAATCAACAACAAACGGGCTTGGTAATGCTCTAATAAATACTTGGCAATTTTAACGCCAATGCCTCCCAGTCCGCCAGTAATTAAGTAGACGCCACCGTTTTTAAAAGGCAGTTCTTGCTGTTGTTCTTTTTCAAAATCTGTCTTTTGCAGACGAGGAACTAAGCGTTGTCCATCTCTATAAGCTACTTCCGCTTCTGGAGTCAAGGTATAAAATTCTGACAACAGATGAGTTCTATTGATCTCAACTGGTGCAATGGGTAGATCAATGTGGCGACATTGCAACCAAGGCATTTCCTGCGGGATGGTTTTGAGCAAGCCTAAAACTGTTGCTTTTGAGGGGGCGATCGCGTCAGTTGGTAAAATAGATTGGCTGCAACTAGCTACAAACAGCAACTGTATATGATCTTTTGTTTCATGCAACTGCTCTATTGCTTTCACTAAAAACAGTAAGCTGTAAAGTCCTTTTTGTTGACTAACCTCAAGAACTTCCAGATTGGAGATGCCATTGTTATCAGTTTCATAATTCCAGAGGTGGAAAATATGACCAATGGAATAATTGTGAGTTTTTAATGATTTGATTAAACGCTGATAATCTTCTTCATCAGTAGGATTGATCACATAACGTTCACCGCTCATTTGCACAAAATTATTTCCTGTCTCAATTTTGATACAAGGATAATTTTGCGCTTCCAGCTTTTGACAAACTGATTGTCCTAATCCCAAATCATCAAGGAATACTATCACCGCTTGTTTGACAGTTGAAATCGGATTAGTTCGAGCTTGTTTTTGACACCAGACTTTCTGATAAAACCAATCAGGAATAGTATTCTTGCCTAGTTGAATATCAATTTCTTGAATCAACGCACTAAAATCACCAGACTCTAGTTTCTGTTTGAGTTGAGAACGCTGAATTTTGCCACTTGTAGTTTTAGGAAATTGCTGACGTTCTACAGGAATTACATAAGTGGGAGTAATTCCTAACTGAGAGCTAACTTCTCTTCTAATAGCTTGAATAACTTCCACATTGAGTTGAGACTCTTCTTTTTCAGGTGAGAAGAAAATTGCTAATCCCTCAGTTCCTGTCTGTTGGTTAGAGAATGCACAAGCACCTGCATAAGTGGGAGCTACACCACTGATACTATTAACGATATCTTCGATTTCATAACAGTAATAATTAGCTCCGTTAATAATAATTACTTCCTTCTCTCGTCCAGTTAAAACAAGATGACCTTTCAGAATAAAGCCTAAGTCTCCTGTATTAAACCAGCCATTTCCCACAAAAGCTTCTGCATTAGCTTGAGGATTATTGAGATAACCTGGGGTAACTACTTTTCCCTTAATTTGCAAGCGTCCTATTACACCTTCTGGTAAAAGGGAATTTTCATGATCAACTATGCGAATTTGTACTCCGGGAACTGGAAGACCAAGGTCAGTAAACTCAATTGCATCTATGTGAGAATCTGTTGTGAGTTCTAACTGACGACCAACAGAAGATTTGTTAATTCTATAAATATCAGTTTCCTCGTTAAACTGATTTTGATAAGTCATGCAAGTACAGACTTCAGCCATGCCAAAAGCAGGTTGCATAACTTGGGAAGAAATACCAAAAGGTGCAGTTGAAATCAGAAATTCTCGTATAACTCTAGGAGTTACCTGTTCTCCTGCATTCATCAAGAATTTCAATGACGAAAGATCCCAAGTTTTACCAGGAGTTTTTGCTAGTACCTCACTAATCAACTTAAATCCAAAGTTTGGTGACCAGCTGTGAGAAACTCGATATTGCTCAATCAAATCTAACCATTTTAAGGGGTTAGCTAAGATCACTGCTGTTTCCACTTCGATTTGTTGACAACCCAAATATGTATCTTTTAAGTGACATGTTAATAAGGGTACAACATGGTCAACAGGCAACCAATTTAGGCAGATATCTTCAGTTTTATATCCATTAAATTGTTTAGCCGCATGGATATGAGCGATGATACCTTGATGAGTTTCTTGAATACACTTAGGAACTCCTGTGCTACCAGAAGTTAGCTGTAAGAAAGCTACTTCATCAGGGCGACTAGGATAAATTTCTGAGGTGGCTGAGTAATTTTTCAACTCTGCTACAGAGCAAATTTTTAATTCTGGTATTGCTAGCAATGAGCGCAAATTTTCCAGTGATTCCATGAGAGAATCACTTGCTAAAATACATGGATAGTCTAGTAATTGCCATGTATTGTATAGCTTATTAATCACTGCATTTTTTTCGGTGTAAGTCGGGGCTACAGCTACAGTTACAGGCTGAATTCCTCCGAGAATACATCCCCATAAGGTTGGAAAATAATCTCGCAGCGATGCAATTTGCAGAATGACTCGCTGTCCTGGCTGCAAGCCTTGATTTCGCAAGCCGTGAAGAATGCGTTTCGCTTCGTCTAAAAGGCTAGCGTATGTTTGAAATTCGTTTTTGCCTTCAGCAGAAATGTAAGTAATGCCTTGGTTTTTGTATCGAGTTGCTGTTTGTATTAATGCTTCTGTTAAAGTTTTAGGGGCATCTTCTGGAATGTTCAGTGGGCCGCCATCGCTAATAGCAGGTATTGTAAATTGTGGTTTTTCTGTTGGGACAAAACCCACATTGGAGGTAGTTTCAGCAACTAGTAAGGAAATTGCTGTGTTGTTTGTTCCTGGTGGTAGTAATTTTGCTAAGTGGAGTGGTGAGGGTGAAGGTGTATGACGTGAACTCGCAATCACCACCGCTTGTTGAATTTCAGGATGACTGTTTAATTGTTGCTGCCATTGTTCTATAAGTTTAGTATCAATAACTTCTAAATAAGTCAAAACTTGTTCATCAATTTGCCCTGTTGCTGTTAACGGTAAACTGGATACAGGTACATAGGCAACTGGCAACATATAATCGGGCAAGTTAGCCTTTAACTGAGTATGCAAAAACTCAGAAGATAAGAATTTTGAGCCAACTACGTAAGCAACAAGTTTACCCTCCCGCGCCAGAACATAGCAATCTTCTACACCAGGAATTGCTAGTAAAACCTGCTCTATACTCTGAAGATTTATCCGGTGTCCCCTAATCCAGACTTGCCTGTGTATTAATCCTAATACTTCTAGAGATCCATCTCGTCGCAGCCGACCCCACTTTCTTGTTCTCAGCAAAGTTCCCAATAAGGGGTGTTCTATAACCTCTGTTGGAGTTTGTTCTTGCTGCAAGTGATTTTTATTTAAATAGACATCACCAATATAAATTTCTCCTTCCACATTGAAAGGAAGCAATTCTCCATGATTATCTAATACATAAATTGGTGAATTATCGATACATTCAGGATAAATAAATCTATTATTTTGAGTTTTGATAGCAGGGTCATGACATACCGTTAATATCTGCCGTCGTTCTGCTTCACTTAGAAGAGGCAGTTGACTCACTTTCTGCTGTGGATTGGATACAATTGCTTCTAATAAATTCTGAAAATGACCTGCCATTTGGGCAATAGTCTGCTCATCAAATAAATCAGTGTTGTACTTAAAAATTCCAAATAAAGACAAATTCCTTTCTGCCATTAGCAGATCTAGATCAAACTGACCTTCCATCTGGGATATTTCAAAAGGTTTGAGTTTAAATCCTTCTCTATTTATTTCACCACCTAACAGCAGTTGTTGTATATCCTGAAATTGTCGCAAGCTCTGCAAACCCTGCAAGTTAAAGTTGAATGAAGCTTGAAAGATGGGGGAGCGGCTGAGGTCGCGCTGTGGCTGCAATCGCTCCACCAGTAAAGCAAAAGGAAAATCTTGATGTGCCAATGCTTCCGATACTGTTGGGCGAACTTGAGTGAGAAACTCTTGAAAACTGGGAGTTCCTGAGAGATTAGCTCGTGTAACTGTTGTACTAGAAAAGTAGCCAACAATTGGAGCAAATTCCGGCTGAGTTCTACCTGAAGTGGGAACACCAATTAGAATATCTGCTTGTCCTGTGTAGCGATATAGGAGAACCTGAAATGCAGCTAGCAGAACCATGTATGGCGTCGCGCCTTGGCTTTGAGCTAGCTGTTTGAGTTGTTCGGTGAGCTTTTGGGATAGTTGGAAATTATAGGAAGCGCCGTTATAGGTTTGTATGGGTGGTCGTGGTCGGTCTGTTGGCAAATTGAGTACAGGTAACTCTCCTGCTAGTTTTGATTGCCAGTAGTTCCAAAGTTTTTCTCCTTGAGTACTGGTCAATAATTCCTTATGCCAACGCACGTAATCTAAATAAGAATGCTTCAGAGGAGTTAGAGATGGCTGCACCCCTGACTCTAGTGTGGGATAAATCTCGATCAACTCTTTCATCAGCAAGAAAACAGACCAACCATCAACCGCAACGTGGTGTACTGTCAGCAACAAAACATGTTCTTGTTCAGAGCAAGTGAATAAACGTACCCGCATTATCGGCCCGTTTTCAATGTCGAAGGGTTGCTGTGATTCTTGAAAAACTCTCTGATGAAGCTCCTGCTCACTCCAGCTAGAAGCATTGATTTGCTGAAAGTTTAGCGACTGAGTTTGATGGATCTGTTGAACTGGCTTGTCACCTTGTTTGGGGAATGTGCTACGCAACTGCGGATGACGTTCAATTAGGGTTTGGAAAGTCTTCTGCAAAGTCGTAAGATTTACATGGCAACAGATACGACAGGGAAACACCACATTGTAAAATCCACTCTCAGGTGCTAATTGCCACAGGAACCACATGGCTTGTTGAGTATAAGAGAGGGGATAAACATTTAAAATATCTGGGGAATCATGCAGTAGCTGTAAAATTTCAGTTTTATGCTGCTGTAATTGAGCAATTACATCAGGAGTTAATGCACTTTGGACACCACCAATCCGTAATTTTTCCCCGTCTTGCCACAACTTCACTCCTTGAAAAGAAAGGTCTTGTAAAAATTCTACTAAATTCATAGTTCTAACTCAATCCAATTACTGTCTTTGACATTCGCTAGCTGCAATTGCTCATGACTTTTTGGCTGAATATCTTCAGCAGATTGATCATCAAAATTTAAACCAAAAACTTCCTCGGTCAGATAATCAGCTAGCAATGCTACTGTAGGATACTTAAAAGCTAAATTTGAGGGCAGAGAGTATCGTAAACTGCTTTGCAAGCGATTTTTCAAATCCAAAGAAGTTAGTGAATCCATCCCTAGCTGGAAAAATTCTTTGTGTAAGTCTATAGGTTCTGATTGATGCCAGCCAAGAACTTCTGCCACTACTGAACGAATATGAGCCTGCAAAAGCTCTCGACGTTCACTTGTATCAGCTATTTCTAATTGTTCACGAAACTCGGATTTCACAACAGACTTGGCTGAAGTTTCTAAAAAGTTAGTGAACAACGGCGATGCAAAAGTTGATTGGCTGAGCAACTGCGACCAGTTGATGGACATAACCCCAACTTGGGCAGAGGATTGACACAATAATTGCTCTAAAGCAATTAATCCCTGTTCTGGCGAGATTGTTTCAATACCTCGCATTTTTGCTTGCTGATCAATTTGACGCTCAGCAAAGGCTCCTATTTGCGACCAAGCTCCCCAATTGATGCTTAATCCTGTTAATTTCTGAGCCTGACGATAATGGGCTAAGGCATCTAGAAAAGCATTGGCTGCCGCATGGTTAGATTGACTAGTACTACCGAGTAGAGAAGCAGTAGAAGAAAATAGCACAAAGAAATCTAAAGACTGGCTCTGAGTTAAACTATGAAGATACCAAGCCCCTTGTATTTTAGGAGCTAGGACTTTTGTAAAGCGTTGCCAATTTTGTTGTTGTAGAATACCATCATCCAAAACACCGACAGAGTGAATAATTCCGCGCAATGGTGGTAAAGATTGCTCAATTTCTCTTAGTACTTTTGTGATTTGTTCGGCCTCCGATACATCGGCTTGAGCAACAATAATTTGAGCGCCAGCTTGTTCTAACTCTTTGATTTGGTTACTAGCAGCAACACTGACACCGCTACGTCCAACTAGCACCAAATGTCTTGCTCCCTTTTGCACCATCCAACGAGCTACCAGTAAACCCAAACCACCCATACCGCCAGTAATCAGGTAGGTGCTATCGTCACGAAAGCTTTCGAGTTTGTGCGCTGCTTTTGTAACAGAATCTTTGGTCAATTTGTAGGGAGCTAACCTTGTAACATAACGCAGTTGCCCATGTAAGGCTACTTCGTCTTCTTTTGTAGGAAACCAAATTTCCTCAAATAAAGCTTGCACTGCATCAAAACCTGACTCAACAGCCAAATCCACGCGCACACATTTAAATTCTGGGTGTTCCCTTGCAATTACCCGTCCCATGCCCCACAAGCTTGATTGGGCAACTCCCTCTAGGTTGGTAACTGCCACTGCGCCCTGAGTTACTAACCAGAGGCGAGGATATGCAGAAAAATCAGCTTTTGTCAATGCCTGGATTAAATGCAAAGTGCTACCACATCCTAGCAAAGATGCTGCTGCTAAATCGTCTGTTGTTAGCTGTGCAGCTTTGACTGTATCTAAACTCCAGCAGTGAACAACACCGTCCAATGGCAAAACATCGCTATTGATTGCCTGCAATAGTTTTTGATAGTGTTCTGGATTAGCTGGGTTAATTTTGAACTGTTGCTGGTCTATTTGTTCATATTCCTCACCAGCAAACACCAAAGTACAGACCTGTGAGTGAGAGTGTAGCTTAGCAGCCAACTGTTGCGCTATGCCTAGCTCATCTGCCAATAACAGCCAGCGTTTTGGCTCAACTTTAACTGACTCAGCCTCCAATGGAGGTAGTTGTGCCAGCATCACCATTGCTGTTGATAAAACACTTTGAGTCTGTTGAGCAGGTGATATGTTTACCGTGTTGGTAAACCCAGTCTCTTGCAAGACCTCATGCCATTGGGCAACGCTAATTAAAGGATAGTCTGGTCGCAAGTCCAAATCACCAAACCGCCACCATCCTGGAGTTAATCCAAAGATTAAATCAACCCAACGCTGACGCTGAGTTGTTTCCAATAAAATTAATATTCCTTGTGGTGCTAATAATTGCTTGGCGTGCTTGAGGGTTTCTCGCAAATCATGGGTTGCATGTAATACATTCGCAGCCACAATCACATCATATTGATGCTGTTTAAACCCTTGAGTTAAGGGGTCTTTTTCAATATCTAATACCTCATACCTCACAAACGGGAAATCCCGAAACTTTTCTTGGGCTTTTTTGGTAAAAGAGATACCAATGTCGGTAAAGTGGTATTCTGTTTGCTCACAAGACAGATATGGTAGGAGATAAGAGGTAGTTCCACCAGTTCCCGCGCCAATTTCTAATATTCTCACTCCCCGTCCAGTTGGTAAATATTCCATAACTGATACTAGGGCTTGTTGCACTAAGGTATTCATTACCTTTGCAACTGGTGAGTTCTCATATAGCTGGGTTGTGGTGGAGTCGTTTTCGGGGAAAAGCAATTGTAATGGGTCACATTCGCCCCGCAAGACTTGGGCTAAAGATGAGCCGCAACGACCCAGAAGAGTCAATTCAGCATTGGCTATGGGATATTGAGCTAAAAGAGCATTTAATTTGGCTTGCGGATTTGTGTTTTCTGGCTGGCGAATGACTTGCCACTCAAAAGCCTTTGCTTCTAATACCCCTACTTCCACTAGCATTTGTAGTAGTCGTCCTATTAGCCGTTGGTGTTGGCTGACTACTCCTAGCTGTTTAGCAATAGTGGCTGTAGTGAAACGTTCCCCTACTTGCAGTTTCCATCCCATTACTGTTAAGGCTTGCAACACATAGTCAATACTCAAAGCTTCTAGCTGGCTGATTGCTGTCTCATAGACTTCTAGCTGTGGTTGAGCTATTAATTGAGAATATTGTGGCTGGAGTTTTTGGCTAATTTCTTCAAGCGTTGGCAGGTAATCTGGATACAGTTGCTCTTGAGTAAACCGCACTTGAGGACACCACTCTACTTCGTACAAGCAATTTTCTAAAGACTTTTCTTTCGAGTCTTGGTGGAGATTTTGTAACAAAGTTTCAGGGGTGACTTTCCTGGCTTCCAAACCTTTGATTTGTGCAATCAACTCTGCATTAGCATTAAACAGATTGATATCTACTATCTTGGAGTTTTCTGAAGGTCGCAGAACATGACACCATAACTGTTGAGTTTGGGGACGTTGATAAAACTGAAAGCTTTCGATCGCAAAAGGCACAAAAGTTTCATCACCAGAGAATAAAGTGGTGGCTAGTTGTAAACAGGAGTCAACAAGACCTGGATGCAACTGATACTCGTCAAGTTGATCTGCTTTGGCAGACCATTTGATCTGGGCTAGGGCTTCTGTTTCTCCACGCCAGATGGAATCAAGCCACTGGAAGCTTGGCCCCCAGTAAATTTGCTGATTTTGGCTATCTTGGTAAAATTCTACACCAGCTATTTGTTGGGGACAGCGTGCCTGGATCTCTGGGATGGAAATAGTTTCTAATGTAGTATTAATGCTGCTAGATATTTTCCCTGTGGCATGGACTAGCCAATCACTGACCTGAGTATTGCTGTCGGCAGTTGTATCAAAGCTGATCAGTTGGAAAGACATTCCACTATCTTGTGGCGAAAGCACCAACTGCACCTTGCGTACTGTATCTTCTGGAATCACTAAAGCCTGCGGGAAAACTATGTTCTGTAATACACATGCCTGGGTGGGGAAAGTTAACTTTGCTGCACCCAGTAGGAAGGAAAGATGGCAGGCTCCAGGTACTACAACAAAGTTATAAACTAGGCGATCTACTAAAAATGGCTGAGTTTCAGTACTAAAGTCAGATTCAAATAAGATTTCTTTGGATAAGGGCAACTGGAGCTTTCTGTCTATTAAAGGGTGCAGTCTTGTTGAGTTTTGTTGCTGATTAAAGCTTTGATGTTGAGGCTGTGTAGTCTCCAACCAATAGCGCTGTCTTTGAAATGCGTAGGTCGGTAGTGCAACTTTTGTACGGTTATACTGACGGTCAAATCCTAACCAGTCTGCGGTTACACCTTGCACATACAACTGCCCTAAACTAGAAAGCATTACCTGCCATTCATCGAAGCCAGGACGCAAAGAAGGTAGCCACAGTCCCTCACTCGCAGGTAGGCATTGACGCCCCATACCCAATAAAATCGGCTTGGAACCAATCTCTACAAACACTTCATAGCCAAGCTGATCCAATGTCTGCATACTTTGAGTAAACTGCACCGCAGCACAGACATGCTTCACCCAGTATTGCGCTGTTGTAATTGTATCATCAACCACTTGTCCAGTGACATTGGATACTAATGCAATTCGCGGCTGATTGTAGGTGAAGGAATTGGCGATCGCTTCAAACTCTGCCAACATTGGTGTCATCAACGGCGAATGGAAGGCATGGGAAACTTGCAAGGGTTTTGTCTTGACTCCCTGTGCTGCCAGTTTGTCACAAATCGCCGCAATCTCAGTACTGACTCCAGATATCACTACACTTTCTGGGCCGTTAATCGCTGCGATCGCTACTTTCCCATGAAATGGTGCGATCGCTTCCCTGACAAGTTCTTCACCTGCCATCACCGAAACCATCTCACCACCCAATGGTAGCTGCTGCATTAATCTTCCCCGATGGGCGATGAGTTTGAGTCCATCTTCTAGGCTGAAAATTCCTGCTACTGTGGCGGCGACATATTCGCCGACACTATGCCCCATGACTATATCTGGAGTTATTCCCCAGGAAAACCACAACTGATACAGGGCATATTCAATGGCAAATAATGCTGGTTGGGTATAGGCGGTTTGGTCTAATAATGATGATGCAAGTTGTTCTTGTGCTTGCTGTGGATATAGTATTTCTAAGAGCGAGTGTTCTAAATATGGGCGTAAAATTTCATTGCACTGGTCAATAGTTTGGCGGAATATGGGCTGTGTGTCGTAGAGTTGCCGTCCCATGTTGATGTACTGGGAACCTTGTCCTGTGAACAAAAAGGCTATCTTTGATGGCTTTTTCGCTGACTGGTTGCTGAAGGTATGATTTGCTGATGCTAGTTGTTCGATTAATTGTTCTGTTGAGTCAGCTACAATTGCCAAGCGGTGCTGAAAATGCGATCGCCCTGTATTGGCTGTATAACAGATATCTGCTAGTGCTAGCTTGGGATTAGCCTCTATGTAATGTTGATAACGACTGACTAATGCTTGCAGAGCTGGTTGTGTTTTTGCCGATAAAGTTAATAAATGAAAAGAACGCTCCGGTAAATTTTGACTTTTGACTTGAGGGGGCGCTTCTTCTAAAATCACATGTACGTTAGTGCCGCCAAAACTAAAGGCACTAACCCCTGCTAATCTGGGTTGTCCTTGGGCTGGCCATTGCTGGAGTTCTGTGGGAATTTGAATCGGAGTATTTTTAATTCTAATATAAGGATTTAACTGCTTGAGGTGCAGATGAGGCGGAATCTGACGATGTTGTAGTGACAATACCACCTTAATGATGCCGACAATCCCCGCAGCAGATTCTAAATGACCAATATTCGATTTGACTGAACCAATCCAACAAGGCTGATTTGCTTCCCTACCTTCCATCAGTACTGTTTTGAGAGAATTCACCTCAACGGGATCTCCCAAAGGTGTGCCTGTACCGTGAGCCTCTACATAACTAATCTGCGCTGGTTTCACCCCAGCGTTTGCTAAGGCTTGGCGGATAACTGCTTGTTGAGCAGGGCCATTTGGAGCTGTCAGTCCATTGCTTAAACCGTCTTGGTTAATCGCTGAACCTCTAATTATTGCCTGGATATTGTCTCCATCTCTGATTGCATCTTCAAGGCGCTTGAGAACAACGATTCCACATCCTTCTCCCCTGACATAACCATCAGCAGCAGCATCAAAGGTTTTACAACGACCATCTGCTGCCATCATCTGAGCATGAGAAAAGGTAATTGTCATCTCTGGAGAAAGAATCAGGTTCACTCCTCCAGCAAGACATACATTAGACTCTCTAGTTCTCAAACTTTGGCAAGCGTAATGAAGTGTAACTAAAGATGAAGAACAAGCTGTATCTAATGCAACAGAAGGCCCCCGCAGATTCAGTACATAGGATAATCGGTTAGGAATGATACCTGGATGTGTCCCAGTGCCGCTGTATGCTCCTATGCCAGAAATATCTCTATAGATCAGCATATGGTAATCAATGTTTGTAATTCCAATGAAAACCCCCGTCTGACTACCAGCTAAACTTTCTGGCGCGATTCCTGCATTTTCCAATGCTTCCCAAGCTACCTCCAGCACCAGTCTTTGCTGAGGGTCTATATACTCAGCTTCGCGGGGAGAAATACCAAAAAAGCTGGGGTCAAATTGATCTACTTTTTCTAAAAAACTGCCCCAGCGGGTATTCATTTTTCCTGGGGTAGCGGCATTGGGGTCATAAAATGCATCAATATCCCATCGGTCTTTAGGTACTTCAGTGATTCCATTTCTCCCATCATGCAAAAATTCCCAGAAAGCTTGTGGTGTTTCTGCTTGGGGAAAACGGCAACCCATACCAACAATTGCTATATGTGTTGATTCTAAATTCATTAAAAAATTAGTATTGTTATTAATTATTTTAGTTAATGAAATGTTGGTTGTAGGGTTGCAATGGCTTGCTTGCGCTCCCTACATCCATTAGACTTACCTAAGTGCTATTTATTCCATGATTCAATTTTTTTCAATTGTTCTAGAAAAGTTCTTAAAAGCTTTGATGTTATTGTTCAGAGCTTTTTTGATTGAACCTGCATCAGCCATCAGACGCATTTCCCGATTAACAGGCCATAAGTAGTCAATATCTTCTGCAAATCTCTGCATATTTGCTAGTAGATGGTTATGCACTTTCAAATTGAAATGAAAACCTTCGTGTTCATAACATAAGCACTTTTCTAGCCAGTGAATTGCTTCTTGTAGAGACATATCAAACACAGGACTCTGTAAGAGTTTCATAATAAAGGTTATAGCATTACTATCACTCACAAAGCGATTTGGTATCATTCCAGAAAGACCATTAAGGTTTTCACGTTGTGTTTGTAGTACAGCTAAATTCGCCATTAATTTCTCAAATTTTGAGGGTTTCGGCAAAGATTTATAAAAGTCTCTAGCAAGATATAGAGAAGTGGTTGTATGAAAAGCCTCGTCTAAAAAATGATAGTGGGATATAGCTGTTGGAGCAGGGATAAAATCCTTTGCTTTTTGTAATTTCCTACAGTATTTATGTATCTCAAATTCATTATTTTTGACTACTATATTTGCCATGTAACGCACGACATAAAAATTAGCAGCCAAGAATGGATAACTTCCCCAGCTAAAAGGAAAGAATTTTCTGAGCGATGTATTGGTATTTCCTAAGTAGCCATTGAAAAAGCCACTAGTAGGAGTAGGACTAGTAGGATTAGCAGGAGTAGAAGATGAAATAGATTTATTCAAATCTTGCAACTCTATGAGCTTTTGAGAATAATTTTGTTCTTTATCTTTGAGCCAAATCCCACCAATAAAGTTTGCAGTATTTAATAAATAATCTGTGACATGAAAACTTTTTGGTTCAAAGGAGGTAGAATTATCTGAACCAGAATTAATCAAAGCTTTAGTACCTAGCAAAGCTTTGATTGTTTGGTAGTTGATTTTGGCAAAAGAATGAATGTGCTTACGCTCCTGATAAGTTTCATGATTGAGCATGTCTGCAATAAATGCATAATCCTTATTTGCAGCTAGCAAGCAATCTGCTGTGATTGTGTTGTAGAAAGTCAGTTCTATTTCACTATCAGCAACTACTTTGTAAAAGCCTACCCAATGCAGATGATTGAGAGCGATTTTTTGAGATGGAGAAGCTTGTTGATAGAGTGGTGTGCCATAAAGCACTGACTGTTCTGGTTCACTCCAGTAATGATTGCTGTTACTTTTATAATTAAAGTTTTTATCTAACTCTTCTATTTTTTCAGTGTAGTCAGATTCCAGATTATTGTCGTAGTTCTTTTCTAAAAAGGGAAGAATTCTGTTGACTTTGGATGTTGGGGAGTCTTTAACAATAGTCTTCATGACAGGTTATTCTCTTCAGGTGTAGCTTCAATTTTGGTCATAGAGGATATCTAAACACTGGTTCAAACATCCTCTGAAAGTTTTGCTTAGCTTGCTTCAGCTAAATGTTCTGCAAGAGCGGCTATTGTGGGGTAATCGTAAACTAAGGTTGGATCTAGCTCTTTTCCTAGCCAATCTCCTAAATCTCCTGTTAAAACCATCGCTGCTGATGAATCTAAACCATAACGTTCAAAAGTATTTTTGGCATCTATTTTTTCAGATGAAATTTCTAATAGCTCTGATAAATACTGAACTAACCACTCTTTAATTTTTGCTGCTGTTACTTGAGTGCCTTGTCCATTTACTGTTTCGTTTGTGAATAATTGAGTCATTTTAGCAACCTCATTCTTGGGATATGTTGTACTGCTTTAAACCGGGAAAAAGCCGAGTATTTTTTACTTAATCTTGACACACTTACAAGATTATTCAAAGGGGATTTGTCAGAAAAAATTGAATTATTTACTTTTTATCATGGGGAATAAATATTCGTTGAGTTCTCATAGTTAAAATCAAAATTTAATGATTGAATTATCTTAACTTATGCACTCTATTTAACATTCAGTTCCCTAAAAGTAGCATCACCTGCCTGCACTTTTGCTAAGAGTGAGTTGACATCAGCTTCTAACTGTTGAAACTTGGCTTTCTCTTCAGGACTTTCACTCCAATCTTCCACTACATTCAAACTGTGGTCTAAAAATCCCCGCTTACAGGCTTGACGTTGAATTTTGCCACTAGATGTTTTGGGAATACTGCCAGGTCTAATCAAAACTGTGGCATACACTTGTAACCCGTGATTTGCTGCCACTGCCTCGGTAATATTTCCCACCACTTCAGCAACATTCAACCGTCTGAGGTAAACTCGTTCTACTTCTTGAACAATAACTAATCGTTGTTGTCCTTTTTGCTCGATTGTGAAAGCGGCACCACAATTTGCTCGTAGTGCTGGATGACTTTTTTGCACTGTTAATTCAATATCCTGGGGATAATGATTTTGTCCTCGGATAATAATCACGTCTTTGAGTCGTCCGGTGATGAACAACTCGCCGTCTTGCAAAAAGCCTAAGTCCCCGGTGCGAAGAAACGGCCCCTCACCTGTATCTGTGAGGTAAGCTTGGAAAGTTTCTTGGGTTTGTTCTGGTCGTTGCCAATAGCCAGCAGCTACAGAAGTACCATGAACCCAAATCTCTCCTACGTTGCCATCTGGACATTTAGTTAAAGTTGTGGGGTCAGCGATCGCAATTTTTTCATCTAACCAAGTCTGACCACAGCTAACTATTACCTTAGTCCCTTCTTGTGGTTTGGCAACTCCTACCACCCGATTTTCCTCAAGGGCTGCACCATCAACTGGATATAAAACAGGCGGATCATTTTTTAATCCCCCAGTAATAAATAAAGTTGCTTCAGCCATCCCATAACAGGGGTAAAAGGCTTCGCGGCGAAAGCCACAACAAGCAAAATAGCTGGCAAAGTTCTCTAGTGTCTCTGCACGCACTGGTTCTGCACCGTTAAAAGCCACGTCCCAACTGCTTAAGTCTAGAGTCGCACGCTGTTCTGGTGTAATTTTGCTCACACACAGATCGTAGGCAAAATTCGGGCCGCCACTGGTAGTAGCTTGGTAACGAGAAATCGCTTGTAACCACCGCAAAGGTCTTTGCAGGAAAGCCACTGGTGACATGAGAATCGATGGTGTACCCAAATACAAGGACTGCAAGACATTGCCAATCAGTCCCATGTCGTGGAATAAGGGTAACCAAATTACGTGGCTTGTGTTTTCGGTGTGTTTAAAACCTCTGGCGATCGCTATTTGGTTGCACAGCAAATTCCCATGAGAAACCATTACTCCCTTGGGTGTTCCTGTAGAACCGGAGGTGTATTGCAAAAATGCTAGGCTGTCACCTGCAAGGTTCGGTTGTTGCCAATCGAAACTGAGATTGTCGTCAATGTCATCAGTACTTAAGCACCTCATAGTCGCCAATTCTGGATCTTCAACAAAGCGATTCTCCAGATTGGCTAACAAGGATTTGCTGGTCAATACAAACATTGCCTCGGCATCTTTGACGATCGCCAGCAACCTAGACAGTTTCATATTGGGCCTTGGTGGATAACCAGGAACTGCGACCACACCGGCATACAAGCAACCCAGAAAAGCGGTGATAAATTCTAAACCTGGTGGATACAACAGTAAGGCTCGTTGATTAGTCGCGCCAACTGACTGAAGATAGGTGGCGATCGCTCGCGCTTTTTGGTCTAATTCAGTGAATGTCAGGCTGGTTTCTTCAATTTCTCCGTCTCGCAGAAAAGTATATGCTTTCTGCTGTGGCTGATTTTCCGCTCTGTAGCTGAGGAGTTCCACAAATGTGGAAAATCTCTCTAGAGGGTTTTGCAAATCGTTCAAAGGAACATTCATAAGCCAAGGTTTTACAGGTTGTAACGCGAGCAGATCAATTTGTTTTCAGTCTTCAGCCAGCAGCCTCAGCAACTTTATTTCTTTTAGCTTCTTTCATACCTTTTGTAGGTACTTTCACATCCCAAATTAGACCGACTTTTTCTAAGGTACGAATAAACCAAGCACCTAAATCAAGTTGCCACCATTCCAAACCAAACATGGCAGAGTTGGGGAAAGCATGGTGGTTGTTGTGCCACATTTCCCCTCCCGTGGGGATTGCAAATAAAAAATTGTTCCGACTGTAGTCGCCTGTATTATAGGGACGAGTACCCCACACATGAGCTAGGGAACCGATAATCCAAAACCCGAAATGGTGTTGTAGGCACATCCGCAGACAACCTCCCCACAAAAACCCTGACAAAACTCCCATCCAAGTTTGTGTCAGCAAGCCCCCCAAAATAGCGGGAATCACCAGACCCAATACAATCCAGAAGTAGTACAACTGGCTGATCTTGGACATTAATGGGTCTTTGATCATGTCTTTGGCAAATAAGAAACTGTTGGTGATTTCGTGGTTATATGTCCAACCTGCGTGGGAATGCCATAACCCTTCTAGAAAACCAAATTTTTTATCTTCTTTCACATAGGGGGAATGGGGATCTCCATAGGAATCGGCGTACTTATGATGCCGTCTGTGGGTAGCTACCCAATAGTTGAGAGGCCCTTGTGCAGCCATTGACCCAAAGATAGCTAGAATCACACGCACAGATGTGTGGGCTTGGAAGGCACAGTGGGCAAAGTGTCGGTGGAATCCTACAGTTACACCCATGAGGGTTAAATAGTACATCACCAGGAATAACCAAATATCCACGGCACTAACGCCTACTGTCAAAGCCATGACGATGGCGGCTACTGAACCTAAAAAAGGAAGAATGACGTTAGTTATGCCATGAATGCGCTGGTGAGTCGTGAGGCGATCGCTCTTGATTGTGATGTTCTTGATTACCGCTACGTTCATATTGTCGTGATGTTCTTTACGATTGCGTTTGATCTAATACTGTTACCGACTTTTGAGTTGCCCTTAATTGTTTGGCTTCGATCATCTTGGCTGAGGGAACATTCACATCCCAAACCCAGCCGAATTTTTCTAAAACACAAATGATCCAGTATCCCAAGTCAATCTGCCACCATTTCAAGCCAGCACTTGCTGAATTGGGAAAAGCATGATGATTGTTGTGCCAAGACTCGCCTAGAAAAGGGATAGCCATCCAGAAGTTATTTCGACTTTGGTCATCAGTCTCAAAGGGACGACTTCCATATATATGAAGAATCCAGTTATTGCTCAAGATGAGGCAATCTACTAGGAAGATGCGAACAATTCCACCCCAGAGAAAGCCTTTGACAGCACCTATCCAAGAAGCTTCTAGAATTCCTCCCAAGACAGCAGGTATAACTAGACCCAAGATGATCCAACTGACATAGTATCGGTTAACTTTGGCGATGGTCTTATCCCGTAGAAGATCGAGTGCATAGAAGGCAGGATTAGGGTATTCGTGATTCACCAGCCAGCCATAATGTGAGTGCCACACTCCTCGAATCATTCCTAAAACTCCATTTCCATGCAGATTTGGAGAATGGGGATCACCAAGTTCATCACTGCACTCATGATGCCGGCGATGTACAGCTACCCAGGAAATCACAGACCCTTGAGCTGCCATAGAACCAAGGATTCCCAAAGTCACACGCACAGCTTGGTTAGCCTTGAAAGCGTGATGTGAAAAGTATCTGTGGCATCCTACACTCAGTCCTGTCATGGTCAAAGCCCACATCCCTATGAGCAAGCCCACTTCTACAGGCCCGATGGGAAACCACCAAAGCGAAATCATTGCAACTATAAATCCCACCAAGGGGATCATGTTGTACAACAAAAAATGACTAATTTGCAGACCTTTGATGCGGTCATTCGCTATTGTTTTCGTCTTTCGATTTGAATTGAGAGGGAAGTCTGTTTGCATTTTTTCATCCAACTACACTAGCCCAAAATTGCCTGTAGCCCTTGATATCGACCACCGAAAAATGGTTTCATCTGATACTAAGATTCTTCCAAACCCTGTGTGCTAGGGTTGGATAATTCCACTAATGAATCTTATGTCGTGAAAATTTTTGGATAGAAGGTTGGAATATAGCGCTCTTTAATTACTACTTTTGAGAGAAAAAATAGAATTTTCGCTACACAAGAGTTTCAGATGAAAGAGTTAACTATAACCATAATTTTAATAAATAAAGCGCTAAACCCAATTACTGTGTGAAGCTCTCACAAGCTATGGATATACCACTTTGAAAAAAGAATGCAACATATGCATAATACTCTTTCCCAACTTTTAGACCACTTGCTTTGTGCCTGTCTGGTGACAGAATGCAGTAGCTATCTCAGACATCAGTGAGCCACTGCTTTATGGGAGTTAACCCTGTTGTAGCAAGTGACGTGAGGATGTGCCAATAGACTGGGGTTATTTGTTGCAAACATTTTTGGAACTGGTATTAAATTTTTATTTTTCCAGAGTTATTTAAAAAACGTAGCTTGAGTTCAAGCAGATAATAGCTTTTTCACACAATTACTCAAAAATCTAGCTAGAATTAGTGTGTTTGCCAAAACTGTCAGTTTTGCAAAGCAAGACTTTTTTTGGCTTTATGGTGACATTTTGTTTAGTGCTTAAATTTACACCATTGACAATACCAGCATTTGCCTGATCAGGCAAGTGATTCTCAGTATTTTTACTTTTTTTTACAAAAAATAATTCCATAGATAGATGCATGTCGATAGTTTTACAAGATTGGATTTCGAGTATTGTCTCGGTTTTGCCGGAAAAATGCAAGGACAGATAAGACAGATAAGACAGTTTAGATATTTTTTAACAAAACTTTATATTTTGCAATATAAACGCTATGATTAGTTAAAGTGATCGCCAAGCGTGATTTCTTATGGGTAAAACCACACAGAAGCGATCGCCTACAGAATAAACTTTCATCAACATCAAAAATACCCTGTTGCTTTTGAAGCACAGGGAGGAGAATCTAAGAGGATGTTTGGAAAGTCGAAAAGTATACTAACAACCCCTCTCCAAACTTCTCCTTGAAAGGTCGAGAGGCTTTGAAACCCCCATTACCTCGTAGGGAAGCGGGATAGAGAAGTTAGGTTTTTGATATTTTGATGTTAGTATAGCTAGGGACTAGGGACTGGGGACTGGTGACTGGGTGAAAAGTCTTTTTGTGTCTAGGTTTTATTATCTGTTGATGTCCTAACACTACTGGCGACTGCTATAATAATATTTTTCAAACAACCTCTCAGAGTCAACCCCACTATCCACTGACAGATAGTATAAGACTTGATTTGCTATATTTTCTACTGTTTCACGACTGATTAAAGGCTCAGGATATGTGAAATTCAAAATCATTTTTTCCTCAAATGTTGTAACACACATAGTATTACTTACCGCTAAAGCTGCCCCTACCATGAAGCTGATTTCTTCTAATTTGAATTTACCGTAATCTCTGGGGATATTTACTCTGCCTATATTGCTGATATCTGCCGTCATAATTCCTTGATTGGGCCATGCAAGATAATACTCAAGCATCATATGAGACATCAAAACCACGCTGTAGATATCGTCACTTTTTAAACTAGTGTTTAGTTGTTGTTTCACATCTCGTGCTAATTCCCAAAACGATGTATTAGATTTTATGGTATGCCATGTTATTACCCACGAAGCTAATACACCCATGTTGTCAGAGCTGGCAACTGGTGACAAATGTTTTCGTAAATCTACATACGAATTACAACTGACACAGATATCTTTTCTATTTTCTAAAGAACTTTTTTTCGCGGTTGCAAACATTAGTGCTGCACACAAAGCACCTTGCACTGTCACCTTTTCCTGCCTGCAAAGATTTATAAACCGTCTAGTCAACTCTTTGTCTAGCTGTACTGTAACCCAGCCGCAACGACGTAAATTGATAGGTGCCAACTTCTCCAACTTCAAGGTTTCTGGTATGTTGCTTAAGTACTTGAATACCAACCTCGACCAATACGACATAGCTTTCAATTGGCCTGTCCAACCCTGCATGGATTTAGGAAGTAGCTGTCCGATAGGTGGAAGTGGAGACAGGCTATCGACTTGGGTAATTTGCTCACCACATACAATTTTCTGCATGTATGTCAGTAAGTCTTGATGCATTTTGATGCTTGATAAACCGTCTACTATAGCGTGATGTATTGTTGTAATCAAATAACTTTCACTATCTGTGCTTTCAGGAGGAATTAGTACAGCTCTCATTAGAACTTTACTACTATCAATTGTCTGGTTTAGTTCTAATGAAATGACATTTTGCCAAGTTTGCTTAGATACCTTTTTAACAATCCGCAAAGGAATTTGTTGCGTCCCTTCAGTTTCAAAGTGCAGACTCCCCGAAGCCTTGACAATTCTCGAATGTAGACGCGGATGACGACGCTGAAGAAGGTTAAGAGCATGTCTGACGATTTTTTCGTTGATAAATCCTGTGAAGCGCATAACTGTCACCACATTCATGGTGCCACCATGACGATTCATTATTTCTATTGCTTTCTCTATGGGTTCGAGTTCTCTGTTGTTATTCACAAATACCTCATATATGAGAAGATCATGTAATTTAGAAATCCTAATCGACTGAGCCATTCTAGTCCGAAAGTTTGCAAAAATGCCGAAGTGTTGTTAGACATATTCGACGACATCTGAGTTTGCCATAGAGTCCAGAGAAAGTTGTAAGTTGGTAGAGTATTAGCAGTAATATTCCGTTCTAGCAGTGAAGCAAAACCTGTCTCGGCAGCGAGTTGGTTGTAACGACTAGCAGTGTATCCCATATCATAGTTGCCGTAAAAACTTGAGTCGAGTAACTTGACGTTGGAGTCCAACCACACAAAAGGTAGGAACCAATCTATAGGAACAAAATCGGACAAAGCAAGGCGTCCGCCTGGTTTCAGCACTCGAAAGGCTTCCTCAAAAAACTGCCGACGATCTGGAAAGTGAAATATGCACTCAACAGCCAACACCACATCGAAGGACTCATCAGGGAACGGTAATGCACAAGCATTACCTTCTTCAAATCGCAGCGTATTTACGTCTCGTGCTACTACTTTTTTTCGTGCTTGTTCTAATTGCCGTGCATCGATATTCAGCCCCACAAGGTTCATTTGTGAAAACTGTTCGTTTAAACTAGCGATCGTGCCACCAAAACCACAACCCACATCCAGAACATCTTGACCATCCTGGACATTTGCAGCACCATAAACTTCACGAGTTAGTTGCTCAGCTGCCTTGCTAAAATCTTCTGGTGTATTTAATGCTTTTTCTGGATTCGACCAATAGCCCCAATGTACATGACGCCCAAAAGCTAGATCGATTTCAGGATGACCATTGTCGAGCAATGTGAGAAGTTTGTCAAAATACGGCAGATTGATCTGTTGGTTAGTCATTATGCAATCCTTTGATTCAAATTGAATGCAGCTTAATTCACAGTTATATGGAGTTTTTATAACTGAGCAAAGGAACCTGGATGTTTTTTGAAAATTAGCTTTTGGGTATTGTCTAGTTTTTGTTGCAAAAATGCAAGGACAGTTAAGACAGTTAAGACAGTTAAGACAGTTAAGTCACGAACTAAATAGGGTTTAAATTTATGAATTACAAGCCATCCAGGTTTTTTTAGTAATGTTATACACAAGCATGACTTTATGCGATTAAGTTATGTTTTATTGAGAATAGTATTTGATGGTTGACAACATAGGGATATTTTGATAAGTATTTATGTTTAGATACGCGCTATGTTATAAGTGGTGCGTTAGGCTAAAGCCATAACACACCCTACTGGCGTCACACAGCTAAAATAGTGCACTAGGAAAAACTGAAAAACATTGATTTATATTACTTTTGTCAAAAATCTATTGCAACATTTTAGCCTTGACACGCTACTACTGAACTGACACAGCTAAAATAGTGCATAAATTTCCTCTAATATCTCTGTGTTCTCTGCGCCTCTGCGGTAGCCTGCGGCAAGCCCTACGGGTTCGCCAGTCGCTCATGGGGGAAACCCCCAAGACCGCGCTGGCTCACCGCTTACGCGTCTACGTTAATGCAACATTTTAGTCTTGCCACGCTACTACTGCTACTACTTAAGATTTGCTTTATAAGTAAAATTCAATGCAAATCCAATGAGATCACAAAAAATTTGTTTTCTCTAGAAACTCAACAATAGTTGTATTCACTAATTTGAAAGCACCAGTCGAAGCATCATGACAACAGTTAGGTAGAATTTTTAACTGAGAATGAGGGATATGTTGATGCAATTTTTGACCATGAGTAACTGGAAACCAAGTATCTTGTTCACCCCATAAAATTAATGTTGGACACTTAATATTACCCAAATTATTTTGAATGTCAGTGAGCATATTTGGTTTATTCGCTTGGTAATTCTCAATTTCTCGTGCTGCTATTCGTAACTCTTCAGCAACTTTTGCAAAAGTACCAGGCAATTCAATAAAGGGATAAGATATCCAGTAGATATCTTCCTCAGTCAATATTGACGGATCAAAAAGCACCGCCCGCCTTTCTAAAGCCATCATTTCTCTGAATATAGGTGCAAAGAGATATGCCAAACGCAAAAAGTCAATTGTTTGAATTAGTTCTATGGGTGTTTGTGCGAGCAACCACATAGGTAAACTGGGTAGACTTTCAGTGAATATAGGTACATTTACTACTACTAAACGCTCTATTAATTCAGGATTTTTTTGAGCAAGACCAAGAGCAATTAATCCACCTAAAGATTCACCTACAACTACTGCCGGTTCATCACATAATGCTTGAATAATTCTTTCAAATTCAATCAGTTGATGACCTTGATGTTCGCGGCGGGACAAGGGTTTTTCTGAAAAACCATAGCCTTTAGCATCAAAACAAATAACCCGAAAATATTTAGATAGTGGGGCAACGCTGTAACGCCAATTGTAACTCCAACTACCTATACCATGTAATAAAATTAGTGGCTTACCTGTACCTTTTTCACCATAAGCAATTTGTACAGGATACCCCTTAGCATCAGTAATAACTAGACTTTGCCGCCCTTTAGGAAAAGTGGCTTGCCACCAATCTTTCATTCGTTTCTCAATGACTAATTTCTGTGCCAAAACTGGCACAATACAGCATTTCAATTATTAGCATGACAATGCTAATAAGACAATAAGAATTAGCAAAAATATAGCGTCTACAGTTTGCTATTAACGGCGAAACTTTAAGTATTCTTCCAATAGCTTAAGATTATACTCGTTTGCTGTCCAAGCAAAATCAAACAAATCTCCGAATACAGGTATAGTGCCTACCAAGCTATCGATGATCACATTCAAGAGCATTCTACCTAAAATAGCTTTAGGCACACCTAACCGAGATGCTTCCAAGATAATGTAACTAGAAAGTAACAATCCTAAAACATCACCACCAATAGGTATAAATCCTATAAGAGGATCTAGACCAATAGCAATTGGTGTTCCGGGAACAGCAATCACTTTATCCAGGAGGCGGCTAAGCTGACGTAGCCTTTGTAAAGTAGGTGCATGAAGCTTGGCATCAATATCAGAAAACCGTGAATAAGAATCAGGCATAAAGGCGATCGCTCGTTGCAAATAGAATAGTCTAATATTTTACTAGTCATTTGTCATTAGTTCCTTTTGCACGCATATCCTCAGCAACAGATACATTTAATTGGTCGCCCACTAGCATCACAGCAGCACTCATCCACAGCCATAGCATCAAAACGATCGCAGTTCCCACTGCACCATAGACTTTATTGTAGTTACCAAAATTTGCCACATAAGTCCGAAACAAACCAGACAGAATCGCCCAGAAAACAGCTGCTAAGATGGCCCCTGGCATCATGGGTGTACCAGAATTCCACACACTAGGGCCATAGCGATAGACAAAACCAAAGGCGCTTGCAACTATACCTAAAGCTAAAGGCCAGCGTAACAAGACCCAAACATAGTACAAAAAGCCCAAAAAAGGATTTTCATCCACCACTATTTTTAATAGTAAGTCACTGATAAATACCAAAAAAGAAGCCAGCATTAATAACAAGATAGTACCGATTGTTAATCCGAGGGAGACGAGTTTGGCTTGCCAAAAGGGGCGCGTGCGTTGTGGGGGAATTTGATGAATTTGATCTAAGGCTGTCATAGCGGTAGTTATTGCCCCTGAAGCAGTCCAAATCGCGATCGCAAAACTTAAAGAAAATAAACCTCTATTTTTCGGGTTGGTAATTTCTTTTGTGGCAAAATCACGAATCAAGTTCAAAGCGTCTTGTGGTACAACTTGACTGAGTTCCTTAGCCAGTTCTTTAAAAGTGTCTTGTAAGGATGCTTCAAACAAGCCGATGGCTGTAACTACCGCAAGAATCGCTGGAAACAAGGATAACATAGCATTGAAAGCAATTTCCGAGGCAAGCCCTAAAAGTCGCCTTTCGATGGTTCTGGTGATAGTTTTCTTGACTGTGCGCCTATTGAGATGGCGAAAGAAGCGGACAAAACGAGGCTGTCCCATGATTTTTAGAAGTAATAAACTTTGATGTAAAGATGCTATGGTATGTCTTGAGTCAGCATTTAGATATGTTTGTTGGCATTATAAATTTATTTTTATTGACATTTTCAACTGATAAAAATTCTAAATTCGTAGATAAAGAGTATTAAAATGGCTGAAATTAATGATAGTACCGCAGTTTTAACACAAAAGTGGTTAGCGGAAATTCAGGCACTCAAACAGCAGTTGCAACAACAGCAACGCGATCGCGATGCAGCTTGGGAAAGTGCCCAAAAATGGCGCAAACTCTATAATACAGAAGCAGAGCAACGCCGCACAGATGCTGATCTATCCCAAAAGGCGATCGCATCGCTGAAGATAGAACTTCACAAACTCAAAGGCATTGATGGCACAATACTTGGTGATAGTCAAACAACCACAGCAATTACTCAACAAATCGAGCAAATCGAATCTGTACAAGAATTGCAAGCTAAATTGATTGCAGTCACCAAAGAACGCGATCGCTTATTGCAAGCTTTGAAAACTGAGCAAGAAAACCACGCCCAAACTCGCAAAAGCCTAACCACCGCTTTGGGTGATGCTATTGATAGTTTGGCACGACAGCGTGCAGGAACAGAAGCACAGAAGGGGAACAATGCTGTATCTTAACTTACTTAGAACTTACGCAATAACTCTCTGAAACTCTTATTCCTACCCTAAGAAAGCGGGAACCCTCTTCGAGGGAATGGGTTCTGCTTCGCAGTACGTGTCCTTTGCGTTCTTTGGGGGTTGCTAGTGATTGACCTACGAAGCGGCGATATTGTTCATAGTTTCAGACTAGAGAGGGAAGTCCGGAATTATACTACGTGGTAGTACTACCACGTAGTACTACCACAGGTACATTGTCCGATGGCGATCGGCTTTTACAATGACGAAATTAGGCGAATGGTGACAGTGGGATGAGAAATCATTCAACTGTCAAAGGACATAATATTTCACGTTTTTTGACTCTCGCACAATTTTATACTTAACGCATGGAAAATCAGTTGGAGAATCAACAAAGATGGCTGATGTAGTCTTTAATCTCTCTGAGCTGGATGACAGTATTCCCAATGCTGCTCCGCAACTAGACTTAAATGGCAGCAATCAAGCTGGTATTAATTTTGCCACTACCTTTTATCGCGGCACTCCAGTCTCTATTGTTGATAGCGACTTCACCTTGACAGATGCTAACAGTAGCACTTTAGTGGGAGTCACTATTACTATTGAATTTCCTTTTGAAGGTGCAGCCGAGTCCTTGAGTGCTGATACTAGTGGCACTAGTATCATTGCTAGCTACAATTATGACTCAAATACAATAACAGGTATTCTCACCCTGACGGGTACAGATACAATAGCCAATTACCAGCAAGTATTGCGATCGATTACCTACAACAATACTGCCTCTATCGTCTCAAGCTTATACACCCGCACCATTCAATTTATCGTCGATGATGGCGAAGCCGAATCCAACACCAGTACGGTGGCTACTACAACTCTCTTCCTCACCAATCGATCTGGCAATTCAGTAGTACTCAACTCGTCTTCCCTGGACGGTAGCAACGGCTTCGTGATCAACGGCTCAGGTTTCTTCTTAAGAGCAGCTGGAGACATCAACGGCGACGGCATCGACGACTTGATTATTGGGGCACCTAGTGCCGACCCCAACGGAAAGGAAAATGCCGGACAGAGCTACGTAGTCTTTGGCAAGACTAGTGGCTTTAGTCCTAGCTTCAACCTCTCTGACCTAGACGGTAGCAACGGCTTTGTAATTAATGGTATTAATGCAGGTGACAGATTAGGCTCCTCCGTGAGCGGTGCGGGGGATATCAACGGCGACGGCATCGACGACTTGATTATTGGGGCACCCAGTGCCGACCCCAACGGAAAGGAAAATGCTGGACAGAGCTACGTAGTTTTTGGCAAGAATAGTGGCTTTAGTACCAGCCTCGACCTATCGTCTTTAGATGGTAGCAACGGCTTTGTGCTAAACGGTGTTGATGCATACTATGACTCGTCAGGCATTTTCGTCAGCAGTGCCGGAGATGTCAACGGCGACGGCATAGATGACCTGATTATTGTGGCACCGATTGCCACCCCTAGCAATGGTTTGGAAAGAGCCGGGGAGGCCTACGTAGTTTTTGGCAATACTAGTGGCTTTAGTGCCAGCATTGACCTCTCGTCTTTAGATGGTAGCAACGGCTTTGTGATCAACGGCCCTGAAGAGTTTGGCTATTCCAGCACCATAAATTTTGGCAGTGCAGGGGACATTAACGGCGACGGCTTGGACGACCTGATTATTGTGGGAAATGGATCTCAGCTTATCTACGTAGTCTTTAGCACAAGTGAGGGCTTTGGTGCTACTCTCGACCTACCTACCTTGGACGGCAGCAATGGCTTCGTGTTTAGGGGTGCTATTGCGGGGTATGATGGCTCAATTCCCCCCTTCAGTAGCGGGTTCGACATTAACGGTGATGGCTTCGACGACCTAGTTATTGGGGCAAGGAGGGGCGGCACATTCTATAACGGGGAAAGCTATGTGGTGTTTGGCAAGAGTGGCGGCTTTAGTCCCTACCTTGACTCATCGTCTCTAGATGGCAGCAATGGTTTTGTGATCAACGGCCTTGATGACCTTGACTTCTTAGGCACCAATGTCAGCAGTGCGGGGGATTTTAACGGCGATGGCTTTGACGACTTGATAATCGATCGCTACCTGTTATTTGGCAAGAGTGGCGGCTTTAGTGCCAACTTCGATCTATCTTTCCTAGACGGTAGAAACGGCTTCATAATCAACAGCTTTAACTCCGCCACCAGTGCAGGAGACATCAACGGCGATGGCTTTGACGACCTGATTATTGGGTCGGGGGTTCTGTTTGGTTTTGCCACTAGGTCTATTGATGAACCTCCAGTGGCAGTGAATGACACAGTTACCACTGACGAAGACACTGCTGTTAACATTTCTGTCTTAGCCAACGACATCCCCCTAGACAACCCCTTAATGGTGAGAGCTGTTAACGGTACTGTGGTAACTGTTGGCACTAGCATTACTTTGAGTACTGGTGCTTTACTCACACTGAATGCTGATGGCACTTTCACCTACGATCCTAATGGTCAATTTGAAACTTTAGCTGGGGGTGAAAGCAGCAGCGACAGCTTCACCTACACTGTCAGCGATGGTAGCTTTGTTAGTACAGCTAGCGTTAACTTGACTATCAACGGAGTTAATGATGCACCCACCGTTACTTCAGCTTTCAATGTCTCTGACCTCAACGGTAGCAATGCCTTTGTAATTAACGGCATTGATGTTTTTAACTATTCAGGCAGATCTGTTAGCAGTGCGGGGGACATCAACGGTGACGGCATCTCAGACTTGATTATCGGGACACCAGGTGCTGACCCCAACGGTCGATTTGATGCTGGGGAAACCTACGTGGTGTTTGGCAGTAGTACCGGCTTTGGTGCCAGCCTCGACTTATCGTCTCTGGATGGTAGCAACGGCTTCGTGATTAACGGCATTGATGCTTTTGACCTTTCAGGTACTTCCGTCAGCAGTGCAGGAGACATCAACGGCGACGGCATCTCAGACCTGATTATCGGGGCATCAGGTGCTGACCCCAACGGTCAGTCTGCTGCTGGGGAAACCTACGTGGTGTTTGGCAGTAGTACCGGCTTTGGTGCCAGCCTCGACTTATCGTCTCTGGATGGTAGCAACGGCTTCGTGATTAACGGCATTGATGCTTTTGACCTTTCAGGTACTTCCGTCAGCAGTGCAGGAGACATCAACGGCGACGGCATCTCAGACCTGATTATCGGGGCATCAGGTGCTGACGCCAACGGTCAGTCTGCTGCTGGGGAAACCTACGTGGTGTTTGGCAGTAGTACCGGCTTTGGTGCCAGCCTCGACTTATCGTCTCTGGATGGTAGCAACGGCTTTGTAATCAACGGCATTGATGCTTTTGACCGTTCAGGTACTTCCGTCAGCAGTGCAGGAGACATCAACGGCGACGGCATTTCAGACTTGATTATCGCGGCACCAGGTGCTGACCCCAACGGTCGGTTGGATGCTGGGGAAACCTACGTGGTGTTTGGCAACAGTAGCGGTTTTAGTGCCAGCTTTGACTTATCATCCTTGGATGGTAGCAACGGCTTTGTAATCAACGGCATTGATGCTTTTGACAACTCAGGCTTCTCCGTCAGCAGTGCAGGAGACATCAACGGCGACGGCATCTCAGACCTGATTATCGGGGCACCAGGTGCTGACCCCAACGGTCGGTTGGATGCTGGGGAAACCTACGTGGTGTTTGGCAACAGTAGCGGTTTTAGTGCCAGCTTTGACTTATCATCCTTGGATGGTAGCAACGGCTTCGTAATCAACGGCATTAATGCGCGTGACTACTCAGGTCGTTCCGTCAGCAGTGCCGGAGATGTCAATGGTGACGGCATTGATGACTTGATGATCGGGGGTGGATCTTCTCGTCAGAGCTATTTGGTGTTTGGCTTTGCAACTGCGGCTACTACCAATGAAGATACTGCTGCTAACATCCTTGCCAGCAATATTCTACGTAGATATACAGATGCAGAGGGCGATCGCTTAAGCATCACTAACTTCACTAACCCCAGCAATGGCACACTGACGCTTAACGACAACGGTACACCCGATGTTACCGATGATGACTACTTCATCTACACCCCCAATGCCAACTACAACGGCACTGACAGCTTCATCTTCACTGTCAGCGACGGTAATGGCGGCAGTATTGATGGTACTTTTAACCTCAACATTAAACCAGTCAACGATGCCCCCATTGTTGCCAATACCATTGCAGACATCACCACCACCGAAAGCAGCGCTTTCAGTTTCACCTTTAATGTTGATACCTTTAGTGATGTTGATGCAGGTGACACCTTAACCTACACTGCAACCCTCGCTGATGATAGCCCCTTACCCGACTGGCTAGCCTTCAACGCTGACACCCGCACCTTTAGCGGCACACCAGATGATATAGATGTGGGCATCATTAGCCTAAAAGTTATTGCTACTGATAGCAGCAATGCAAGTGTGAGTGAAAGCTTTGATTTAACAGTCACTGCACTCAATTTCACCGGAACTAAAGGCAGAGATGTCCTTACAGGAACAGGCAGCAACAACATTATTGATGGCAACGGTGGTAATGATGATCTTTCTGGTGGTGCTGGTGATGATATTCTCGTTGGTGGTACTGGTAGGGATGTTCTCACTGGTGGTGCTGGCAATGACTTGTTTGTTTATACGAGTATCCGCGATGCCAGAGACACAATTACTGATTTTTCACCTAGTGCGGACAAGATTGTTTTGACTGATTTATTTGCCAGTTTTAACTTAGGCGGTCTCAATTATGAAACTGCAACTGCACAAGGTTACTTAGGTTTTAGGTCTCAGGGCAATAATACCACTGTCCTGATTGACCCAGATGGCTTAACTGGTCGGGCTGTAGCGACGAGTTTGTTGACGGTATTGGATGTATCGTCAAATACCTTAGCCAATGCGGATAATTTTGTTTTCTAATTTCTAATTTGTAGTGGCAAGATTGCTTGCCCTTTTTGCTGCGACTCTATTCTGTTTGACTCGGCATTCATCACTATTCCATAGATAAATCTCATGAAATTCTCAACTTCTTTGAGCAAAAATTCAATTTTCCAAATCAGTCTTATTAGCTTTGCCAGCTTTTGTGGTTTGGCTATAATTCCTAGTTCTGTTAATAGCACAATACTTGTTGATGGTGAAACAACCACAGCAATTACTCAACAAATCGAGCAAATCCAATCTGTACAAGAATTGCAAGCTAAATTGATTGCAGTCACTAAAGAACGCGATCGCTTATTGCAAGCTTTAAAAACTGAGCAAGAAAACCACGCCCAAACTCATAAAAGCCTGACCACCGCTTTGGGTGATGCTATTGATAGTTTGGCACGACAGCGTGCAGGAACAGAAGCACACAAAGGGAAAAAATCTGTATCTTAACTCACTAATAGTAAAGCACAGTTGAAGAAAAGCGACCATAATAAGAAGAGTTGAAAAAGCGTGATGGAAGAAAAAAGAATTGTTGTAGGGTAAGTACTGAGAAAAACTAAGTGGAATAGTTACCTTGCTCGATTCTTCAGACACCCCAATTTCCCCCACCTCTGCATCATCTCAGGCTGGGGTTCCGGCTTTAGAAATCAATGCTTCCCGCCAGTTCACCCCTTGGCTGAAAGAGCAAAACCTCAGTTTGGCATTTACCACCTATCAAGCCGGGAAACTGTTTTTCATCGGCTTGCAACCCAATGGCAAACTGTCAGTCTTTGAACGCACCTTTGAGCGGTGCATGGGATTGTATGCTGAAGGCAACAGCCTATACATGAGTTCGCTGTATCAACTGTGGCGGTTTGAAAACATCCTCGAACCGGGACAAACCTACCAAAACTACGATGCCGTATATTTGCCCCAGCTAGGTTATGTAACTGCCGATTTAGACATTCATGACATCATTTTAAGCAATTCTCCATTCCCTATTCCCAATTCCCCCAAAATTCTGAAACCACAAAATATCATATTTGTCAATACATTATTTAGTTGTTTAGCCACAGTCAGCGAAACCCATAGTTTTGTGCCTTTGTGGCAGCCGCCATTTATTAGCAAACTGGGTGCAGAAGACAGATGTCACCTCAATGGCTTAGCTATGCGTGACGGCAAACCCCAATATGTAACAGCTGTCAGCGAGTCAGACGTAGCAGAAGGCTGGCGGGAGCATCGGGTGGATGGGGGTTGTGTCATCGACGTGCAGAGCAATGAAATTATCCTTAGAGGGTTGTCCATGCCCCATTCACCTCGGTGGTATCAAGACAAACTCTGGCTACTCAACTCTGGCACCGGCGAGTTTGGCTTTGCCGACTTAGACCGGGGAGAATTTCAACCCGTGACCTTTTGCCCAGGATACATGCGCGGCTGTGCTTTTCACGGAGACTTTGCGATCGTGGGAATTTCCCAACCCAGACATAATAAAACCTTTAGCGGCTTGCCCTTGGATGAAAAATTGCAGCAAAAGAAAGCCGAACCTCGTTGTGGGTTGCTAGTGATTGACCTACGAAGTGGCGATATTGTTCATAGTTTAAGACTAGAGGGGGTGGTACTGGAATTATACGACGTGGTGGTACTGCCACAGGTACGTTGTCCGATGGCGATCGGGTTTCGTAATGACGAAATTCGGCGGATGGTGACAGTGGGATGAGAAATCATTCAACTATCATGCACCGCGCAGAATTTCATACTTAACACATGCAAAATTACTTGGAGAATCAACAAAGATGGCTGATGTAGTCTTTAATCTCTCTGAGCTGGATGACAGCATTCCCAATGCTGCTCCCCAACTAGACTTAAATGGCAGCGATGAGGCTGGTATTGATTTTGCCACTACCTTTTATCGCGGCACTCCAGTCTCTATTGTTGATAGCGACTTCACCTTGACGGACGCCAACAGTAGCACTTTGGTGGGAGTCACTATTACTATTGAACTTCTTTTTGAAGGTGCAGCCGAGCCCTTGAGTGCTGATACTAGTGGCACTAGTATCATTGCTAGCTACAATTATGACTCAAATACAATAACAGGTATTCTCACCCTGACGGGGACGGATACAATAGCCAATTACGAGCAAGTCTTGCGTTCAATTACTTACAACAATACTGCTGCGGTTGTAACAACTATAGCCCCCCGCACCATTCAATTTATCGTCGATGATGGCCAAGCCGAATCCAACACCAGTACGGTGGCTACCACAACCCTCACCCTCACCAATCAATCTGCCAATTCGGTGGTATATAACCCCTCTGACCTAGACGGCTTTGTGATTATCGGCATTAATGCAGGCGATCGCCCATCCATCAGGGGTACAGCAGACATCAACGGCGACGGCATCAACGACTTGATTATTGGGGAAGCAGATGCCGACCCCAACGGACGGGAAAATGCTGGACAGAGCTATGTAGTGTTTGGTAGTAGCACAGGCTTTAGTGCCAGCATCGATTTATCCTCCTTAGACGGCAGCAATGGCTTTTTGATTAACGGCATTAATGCAGGCGGTCGCGTAGTTGGCAGGCCTGCGGGAGACATCAACGGCGACGGCATTGAAGACTTGATGATCGCGGCATTTTATGGAATCTTCAACGGACGGGAAAATGCTGGACAGAGCTATGTAGTGTTTGGTAGTAGCACAGGCTTTAGTGCCAGCTTCGATTTATCCTCCTTAGACGGCAGCAACGGCTTTGTGATTAACGGCATTAATGCAGGCGATCGCTCAAGCATCAGGGGTACAGCAGACATCAACGGCGACGGCATCAACGACTTGATTATTGTGGCATCAGATGCCGACCCCAACGGACGGGAAAATGCTGGACAGAGCTATGTAGTGTTTGGTAGTAGCACAGGCTTTAGTGCCAGCATCGATTTATCGTCCTTAGACGGCAGCAATGGCTTTGTGATTAACGGCATTAATGCAGGCGATGGCTCATACGCCGTGACTGCGGGAGACATCAACGGCGACGGCATCGACGACTTGATTATTTTGCCAACATATGTATACGACTACGGACGGGAAAATGCTGGACGGAGCTATATAGTCTTTGGTAGTAGCACAGGCTTTAATGCCAGCTTCGATTTATCCTCCTTAGACGGCAGCAACGGCTTTGTGATCGACGACCTCAGGGCGTCTAGGTTTTCAAGGTTAAGTTTCGATCATGCAGGGGACATGAACGGCGACGGCTTGGATGACCTGATTATTAATATTTCTAGTAATATCTACGTAGTCTTTGGCAGGAGTGAGGGCCTTGGTGCTACCCTGGAGCTAGGGACATTAGACGGCAGCAATGGCTTCGTGTTTAATGCTTATGGCAGGGGATACTCAAGTCCGACCTACACAAGTGCAGGAGACATTAACGGTGATGGCTTCGACGACCTGATTATCGGCGTACCAGGGGGTGGTAACTTTTATAATGGGACAGCCTACGTGCTATTTGGCAAGGGTAGTGGCTTTAGTGCCCGCCTCGATCCACGGACTCTAGATGGCAGCAATGGCTTTGTGATCAACGGCCTTGATGAGCGTGACTACTTAGGCAGATCTGTCAGGAGTGCCGGAGACTTTAACGGCGATGGCTTCGACGACTTTATGATCAATGACTACCTGTTATTTGGCAAGAGTGGCGGCTTTCGTGCCAACTTCGATCTATCTTTGCTAGACGGTAGAAACGGCTTCATAACCAACGGCTTTTACTCCACCAGTGTGGGGGACATCAACGGCGATGGCTTTGACGACCTGAGTATTGCGTCGGGGGTTCTGTTTGGTTTTGCCACTGGGTCTATTGATGAACCTCTAAATGAACCTCCAGTGGCAGTGAATGATACAGCTACCACTGACGAAGACACCGCTGTTAACATTTCTGTCTTAGCCAACGACAGCGACCCGGACAACGATCCCTTAAAGGTGACGGCTGTTAACCGTAATACAGTCACTGTTGGCAGTGCTATTACTTTAAGTTCGGGTGCCTTACTCACTCTCAATGCTGATAGCACTTTCACTTATGATCCTAATGGTCAATTTGAAACTTTGGCTGTGGGTGAAAGCAGCAGCGACAGTTTTACCTATACTATCAGCGATGGTGACTTTACTAGAACTGCTACCGTCAACCTGACTATCAACGGAGTAAATGACGCACCCACAGCAGTTGTTTCAGTTTTCAACCTCTCCACCCTCAACGGCAACAACGGCTTTGTGATTAACGGCATTGATGCGGGTGATGGCTCAGGCTCTTCCGTCAGCGGTGCAGGGGATATCAACGGCGACGGCTTCGACGACGTGATTATCGCGGCACCTGATGTATCCCTCGGCAGACGGAGGTATGTTGCACAGAACTATGTAGTGTTTGGTAGTAGCAGCGGCTTTAGTGCCAGCCTGGACTTATCCTCCCTTGACGGCAGCAACGGCTTCGTGATTAACGGCATTCAATCGCGTGACCGCTTAGGCTCTTTCGTCAGCAGTGCAGGGGACATTAACGGCGACGGCTTCGATGACGTGATTATCGCGACAGCCTTTGCCGACCCCAACGGTCAGTCTGAAGCTGGACAGAGCTATGTAGTGTTTGGTAGTAGCAGCGGCTTTAGTGCCAGCCTGGACTTATCCTCCCTTGACGGCAGCAACGGCTTCGTGATTAACGGCATTGATGCAGGCGATGCCTTAGGCTCTTCCGTTAGCAGTGCGGGGGACATCAACGACGATAGTATCGACGACCTGATTATCGGGGCACCTGGTGCTAATCAGAGCTACGTAGTGTTTGGTAGTAGCAGCGGCTTTAGTGCCAGCCTGGACTTATCCTCCCTTGACGGCAGCAACGGCTTCGTGATTAACGGCATTAATGCAGGCGATGCCTTAGGCCTTTCCGTTAGCAGTGCGGGGGACATCAACGGTGACGGCTTCGACGACTTGATTATCGGGGCACCTGGTGCCGACCCCAATGGAGAGTACTTTGCCGGAGAGAGCTACGTAGTATTTGGCAAGAGTAGCGGCTTTAGTGCCAGCCTTGACTTATCGTCCCTGGATGGTAGCAACGGCTTTGTGATTAACGGCATTGATGCAGATGACCGCTTAAGCTTAGGCTTTTCCGTCAGCAGTGCAGGGGATATCAACGGCGACGGCTTCGATGACCTAATTGTCGTAGCATTTGGAAGCAGAAGCTACGACAATCAAACCTACGTGGTGTTTGGCAAGAGTAACGGCTTTAGTGCCAGCTTTGACCTATCGTCCCTAGACGGCAGCAACGGCTTCGTAATTACCCCCATCTCTGGGTTGTCCTCTTCAGACAGATCTATTACCAGTGCAGGTGATATCAACGGTGACGGCTTTGACGACCTGATTATCGGGGCATACGGTGCCTCCCCCAACGGAGAGTTCGATGCCGGACAGAGCTATGTATTGTTTGGTAAGAGTGGCGGCTTTAGTGCCAGTTTCGACTTATCTAACCTGGATGGCAGCAACGGCTTTGTACTCAACGGCATTGATGCGGGTGACAACTCTGGCTATTCTGTCAGCGGTGCGGGAGACATCAATGGCGACGGCATTTCAGACCTGATTATCGGGGCACCAGATGCCTACTCCAACGGAGAGTTCAATGCCGGACAGAGCTACGTGGTGTTTGGTTTTGCTACTGGCGCAACTACCAACGAAGATACTACTGTTAACATCCTTGCCAGGAATATTTTACGTAGATATACAGATGTAGATGGCGACACTTTAAGCATTACTAACTTTACTAACCCCAGCAATGCCACACTGACGCTTAACGACAACGGTACACCCAGCGTCACCGATGACGACTACTTCACCTACACCCCCAATGCCAACTACAACGGCACTGACAGCTTCTCCTACACTGTCAGCGACGGTAATGGCGGCAGTATTGATGGTACTTTTAACCTCAACATCAGGTCAATCAACGATGCCCCCATTGTTGCCAATACCATTGCAGACATCACCACCACCGAAAGCAGCGCTTTCAGTTTCACCTTTGATGCAGATACCTTTAGTGATGTCGATGCAGGTGACACCTTAACCTACACTGCAACCCTCGCTGACGATAGCCCCTTACCCGACTGGCTAGCCTTCAACGCCGATACCCGCACCTTTAGCGGCACACCTGATGATACAGATGTGGGCACTATTAGCCTAAAAGTTATTGCTACTGATAGCAGCAATGCAAGTGTCAGTGAAAGCTTTGATTTAACAGTCACTGCACTCAATTTCACCGGAACTAAAGGCAGAGATGTCCTTACAGGAACAGGCAGCAACAACATTATTGATGGCAAAGGTGGTAATGATGATATCTCTGGTGGTGCTGGTGATGATATTCTCGTTGGTGGCACTGGTAGTGATGTTCTCACTGGTGGTGCTGGCAATGACTTGTTTGTTTATACGAGTATCCGCGATGCCAGAGATAGAATTACTGATTTTTCGCCTAGTGCAGACAAGATTGTTTTGACTGATTTATTTGCCAGTTTTAACTTAGGCGGTCTCAATTATGAAACTGCAACTGCACAAGGTTACTTAGGTTTTAGGTCTCAGGGCAATAATACCGCTGTTTTGATTGACCCAGATGGTTTAACTGGTCGGGCTGTAGCGACTAGTTTGTTAACGGTATTGGATGTATCGTCAAATACCTTAGCCAATGCGGATAATTTTGTTTTCTAATGTTTTTTAATTTGTAATGGCAAGGTTGTTTGCCCTTTTTGCTGCGACTCTATTCTGTTTCATTGAACACTCATAACTATTCCACACATAAAAACATCATGAAATTCTCAACTTCTTTGATCCAAAATTTAATTTTCAAAACCAGTCTTATCAGCTTTGCTAGCTTTTGTGGTTTGGCAATGAATACTGGTTCTGCTGATGCTGCTTTGCTTGACTTGGGCGGTTGGCAACAATTTGGTGATGTGTCTACAACAGCTTTGGGTGAAGCTAAGTTGTCTAATAATGCTTTACAAAATGAAGATTTTTTAGCAGATACAATTTTTAATTACTCTGGGAATGCTGCTGGTTCTGCACGTCCTTTTCCAGATTTACAAGATTTTCTCGGTTTGCAACCCGAAGCGCTGGATGTTGAAGGCGAGGCTGTGGAAGGTTCTGCGATTAAAAATACTGTTACTGTTGCACCTGGTGATGTGTTGCGTTTTGATTGGAATTTCCGCACTAATGAGACGCTGAATAAGGATTTTGCTTTTTTGTTAGTGGACAATACACTGATTAAATTGGCAGACTTGACTGATGCAACTCTAGCTGATAGTCCTTTTGGGCAACAAACAGGGTTTGGTTCTTATACTTTCAGTACTGCTGGAACTTACACTTTTGCTTTGGGTGTGGTGGATGTAGATGATTTTGACACGACATCTGCTTTGGAAGTGACCAACGCTAGAATCGAAACTGTTCCTGAACCTGCTACTGTCTTGGGTTTAGGGATGTTGTTGGCTTTGGGTGTCAGCAGGCGGCGCTTTTTAGTCAAAAATTCGCCACAACGTAGGGTTTAAAATTAAGAGATTGTGTTGGGGACTTCCATTCTCAAAAATATCCCAAATTTTCTTGTGGAATGGAGAGAAGTTCCCCCCGCCCTTGCAAACTTCGTGTCCCTACCCGTCCTTTGTCTGAAGGGCGGGCAGGATGCCCACCCCACAATAGAGGATAATTTATTTGTTGGAAATCCCTTCACTGATGACTGTCATCAATCAACGGCTTTCTCCTGATCTAGACGCTACGCTTACACGAGTGCTTATACAATTTAAATGTCCATTAGCTGATAATTTCTGCTATTGGCTTCAATGCCATAATTGTTTTCACATGGTCGGCAAGCCTAATTGCTAAAGCCACAATGGTGAGTGTGGGATTAGCATAGCCTCCTGTAGGAAAAACTGAACTGCTGGCGATGAAAAGATTAGAAACGCCGTGGACTTGGCAATTTTTATCTACAACACCCTGCTTTGGATCATCATGCATACGTGTCGTTCCCATGTGATGATGTGTACCAGGATGAATTAACTTTGGTAGGTTGCCATCGCGTTCAACTTGTAATTTACCAATTCCAGCACGAGCGATTTCTTCAGTGAGGATATCTTGTGTTCGCTTAATGTTGTGGATATCAATATCGTTCCAACGCCAGTGTAACTTAACTTGCTGACGACCGAGGCGATCGCGATCGCTAATCAGTGTTATTCTATTGTCTGGGTCTGGTACTTGTTCTGTTTGATGAAGGGCTTCAAACTCAACAAATCGCTTTTCATGACCTCGAATATACGACCAACCGCCCCAAGCTAAACTAGGAATAAATGGTTGCTGTTTGCTAACTGCGTCATAGGCAGCAGGCAAGATATAATCAAGCCCAATCATGAGATTTGTGAAGTGTTTCAGCACATCTTTTCGAGCATCTGAATTATGTCTTAAAGCCAGCAATGCTTTCAACGAATTAATAGCTTTTAATTGATATGGTTTAGGGATGGGAAAAAGCAATGTACTATTATTTAGTATTTGTTCGCGCCGCATCACTTCTTCAGTGAGAGTTAGCTTGCCCATTACAGGTACATTATTTACCCGTCGTAAATCATATAAAGCTGTGCGTTTGAAAAGGTCTGAATTAACAGGGATTAATTTACCACAACCAACTAAAGGATGATCCATAAAGAATCTGCCCACCAAATCGTTTTGATTGCCTAAACCAGCTGTTTGTGTCTTGTTTGATAGCAATAATAAACGTGCGGTTTCAATCCCACCCGCTGCTAAAATTACAACTTTGGCACGAACCCAAAATTGATTACCTGATAAACAACCTACTCGTAAGCGAGTCACAGTTTTGGCTGTTTCATCAGTTTCAATTTCCATCAAGTTAGCGTTGAGATATGTAGTAATATTACTCGCTTGATTAATTTCTTCACGGTACTCATGGGTGAAGACAGCACGAGGGCCAAACTGAAACATGCTGGTGACGACATTACCAGCCAAGGGTAACCGAGGATTTTCAGCATCTTCCCAAGCCTCAGCATTATAAGCAAAAGTTCCTAGCTTACAAACTGCTTGGGCGCGATCGTAGAATGGATCGAGGTGAGATTTTTCAAAAGGCCAGCCACTGTATGGTAGCCAGTCGCGTTTTTCAAAATCTATCTTGTCTAAAGGTACGTACCTAACACCAATTTGATTGTTACCCAATCGAATTTTCCAAGAGTTTGCTGTACCGCCAAACTGAAAACGACGTTGTTCGTCTAGTCTGCCAAAAAGATTCCCTACACTTTCACCTTGAGAAAGTGATTGAGTATTGTTGTCAAAATCTATTCCACCACTTTCTAAAAGACAAACTCGGAAGTCTGCAAAGGCTAATTCTCGTGCCAAAGTAATACCTGCTGGCCCAGCACCAACAATGCAAACTTCAGTTTCAATAGTTTCATCTAGAGGTAGTGTACGTGCGTCAATTAACATTAATTACCTATAACAATTCTCAATTATTCATGAAAAAGGATATTTGGATAATTAGTTTCCTGGCTTCCTTATTTCAATAAAAATGAATATGGCACAACTTAACTAGAATTGCCACATATCAAGAATGCTGTTTTATTATAATTCAGTAATGTATTTTTAATGACTATACATTTAGTAAAATATTTTACTTGATAATTGTTATATAAGAAACAATTAATATATAATCCAATACCTTATAACTATAGAATTATCAATATTTGAAGGTATAGTCATTAAAAAATATTTTTGTATAGAAAATACTTGGCAGTTGTCTAAGTTGAAATTTATTAAACTAAATGAATATTAACAAAATCGATATTTATAAAAATTTCATAGATAAAATATTTGAATTTACCCTTTCTTTATAAAAAGGTCAAATAATTGCCGTTAAATTATTTTACTGAGAAAAATAATTTAAAAATTTTTCTCTAGCTATGTGCATCATCATTCCAAAAATTTCAACAAAAATAAAACAGCTTATACCATTTCTATACGAAGACGCATAGAAATAAGCCTATCGCTTGTGTTAAGCCCCCTCTGTCCCCCCTTGGCAAGGGGGATGGAAGGTTGGGAGTGCTTAAAATAATGTGCAGTTTCACTGAGAATTGGTATGAGATAAATCCTATTAGAGTTGTGAACAAAGATACTCTATTTTATGTATATCTTAGACATCCAATTGTTCATATCCTCTTTAAGAAACCTGTAGCAGTTTTTGTTGACTCAACAAATTAATCTGTATCTGGAAGAATAAAACACTGATATGTCCGTAATTACTGCACTTGCCAATCAATATTATCTCTACATCAAACGAGGACAAAAACCGATTCCTTGGAATATATACGATCCTCATCCGCCGATTAACTTTGGCTTAACTACTTATTTTGGTAAAGTATTTCAGTCTATAGAGAAAAGTCTGAAAGTCAGTGGTTTAATATTTTATGTAACCTGGGATGAAATTGATGAACTTCCGTCATATGGGCCAAATGTTGTTGTTTTTGTCTTAGGAGACGAGTGGTATCGCATTCCAAAATACGCTCACAAAGTGAGGGCAGTATTTAAATGTATAGGTACACGCCCTATCCTTGGATGTAATCCTCTCCTCAAGCCTTCTGTTCTCAATTTTTTGACATTGATTCAATTTCTGAGAATCTTAGTTGTTTGCCTACCTGGTTTCCTGAATTATCACTGGCATAACTTCAAAAGCTTGCTATCAGGAAAAAATACAATAACTCCTATCTACGATATTCCCTTGGGTTACAATAATTCCAAGGATATGCCAATTAAGAATATTGAAGAGCGTCTCTATGATACTTATTTTTCTGGCAGCATAGTACACATACCCTACCCTTTATGGTCTTTGAAGTACTGGTTAGGAACTCCAAAAAGTCTTGCTAGAAAACTGATGATAGCAAGTGTAAATAAGTTCAAGAGAAAAAATCCAGATTTGAAAGTTGAATTATCAATCACTGGTGGTTTTCGTAATAGAACTATTGAAGATGAACGCAGCTATTGCGAAATCATGATGGATACAAAAATATGTCTGGTTCCTAGAGGCACATCTTTTGAAACAACTCGTTTGTTTGAGGCTATGAAATATGGATGCATTGTGGTAGCAGAAGCTTTGCCCTCACGTTGGTATTTGGATGGATCGCCTATTATTCAAATTAAGGATTGGCAAGAATTGGAAGAAATATTAAGTAATCTGCTGGGCAACGAACAACTTATGCAAGAAATGCACGAAAAGTCATTGAATTGGTGGAAGAATAAATGCTCTGAAACTATTGTTGCAGAGTACATTGTGGAACAATTATACAGCAGCGTTCCTGTTTGGAAAAAACACTCAGCAGGTGTGTCTATGACCTTGACTCCACCCTAATACTATTTTGGATTTTAGATTTTGGATTGTGAAATTCAGTAGGGGTGGGTTTAAAAATATTATCAATATTAATGATGATCTGGGTGAACCCGCCCCTACCAGATGTCCATCTGTTCCAATCATTTTTCAAATTGGTAAAATCTAGGAGTTAAGCAAACTGTCATTAGTTATTAGCTAGTGGCGTGTCAAGACTAAATTTGTGCATTAACGTAGACGCGTAAGCGGCTTGCCGCAGGCTACCGCAGAGGCGCAGAGAACACAGAGATATTAGAAGAAACTTATGCACTATTTTAACCTGGTCGCGCCACTACTAATACTAATGTGCGTTTCAATTGCAAATTATCTGGTTAAGACTGTCATTAGTCCTTTATAAATACAAATGACAAAGGACAAATGACAAAGAACAACCAGATAAAGTGATTATGCAAATTAATTGTGTTTTACCTGACAACAGTTAATTTTTAGCCTTTTTAATTGATTTGGGGCGAGAAAACTGAGAAGGCGGCTTGAAGTTGTTGACTGGTACATTTTTAATTGCCTTCTGCATAAAATCGCGCCACATGGGAGTAACCATACCTCCGCCTGTGGCACCGTGAGCTAATTGTTTGTTATCATCTCTTCCTACCCAGATGGCAGTTGTTAATTGTGGTACTGTACCAATAAACCAGATATCCTTCTCTGAAGAAGTTGTGCCGGTTTTGCCTGCGATTGGACGACCTTCTATAGCAGCACCTCTACCAGTTCCTTCTTTAACTGCCGACTGCATCACATCTAAAATTGCGGCTGATGCCCAAGGGTTAAGAACTAGTTTAGGCTTAGGAGTATTATCTAGTAAGACATTACCACTACTATCATTGACACGGGCAATGAGCGTTGGGGGCGATCGCCAGCCATAATTAGCAAAGGTAGCATAAGCACTAGCCATTTCCAGCACAGTCACACCGATGGCACCTAATGGCAAAGAAGTTACAGGTTCCATCGGACTCATAATTCCCAAAGTACGGCAAGTTTTTATAACTTTATCCATTCCTACCGCTTTGCCAATCTTCACCGCTGGCACATTCCGAGACTGTGCTAAAGCAGTACGAATCGATATTGCACCCTTAAAGGTATTATCATAGTTGCGTGGAGAGTACAAACCATCAATATCAGGGTAGCTGACTGGGGTATCAAGCACCGTTGTATCTGGTGTAAACTTGCCGCTAGCAAAGGCAGTGTAATAAACAAAAGGCTTAAAAGAAGAACCTGGCTGACGCAGCGCTTGAGTTGCGCGGTTAAATTCGCTCTTTTTTGAGTCCACACCACCAACCAATGCTTTGACAAAATGAGTACGTGGGTCAATTGCTACTAAAGCCATTTGATTTTTATTTAACCCTTGCTCTTCAAGAGTTTTATGCCATTTTTTGATAGTTTGTTCTGCTAGCATTTGCAAATCGGTGGCTACGGTAGTTTGCACCCGCATTCCACCTTTAAGTACTGCATCACGCCCAAACTTTTTAATTAATTCCTGCGACACTGCATTAGTGACATAAGGAAAGAGACTAGCTTGAAATGACTTAATTTTACCAAGTTTAATTTCTTGCCGGAGAGCATCATCATATTCAAGCTTGCTAATCCATTGCAATTCTAGCATCCGTCCCAATACTTGCCTTTGCTTTTGTATAGCCAAATTCTTATTCACAAAAGGGCTAAATTGTTCTGGGGCCTGAATTAAACCTGCCATCATTGCTGATTCGGCTAAAGTCAAATCAACAGCCGATTTATCAAAATAAGTCTGTGCTGCTGTTTCTGCACCATAGTTATTATGACCCCAATAAACTTGATTGAGGTACATTTCTAAAATCCGGTCTTTACTAAGAATTTGCTCTAAGCGAATTGCTAATACTGCTTCTGCTATTTTGCGAGTAAAAGCACGTTTGCGAGATAAAAACAGATTTTTCACCAACTGCATGGTGACGGTAGAACCACCCTCATGCACACTACCTGCTGTCCAGTTAACTATCGCAGCACGTCCGATACCCCCTGGGTCAATACCGGGATGGTGGTAGAAATAACTATCTTCACTGGCTAAGACTGCTCGTTTTAAATTTGGGGAAATTTGATCTAGGGGTACATTTTTTCTGTTGGCTTCTCCATGTAAACCGACTAAAAGCTTGCCTTTGATGTCATAAATGTAAGTTGTTTCTGCTGGTGTGAAGTTCCGCATTTGTCCCACCTGGGGTAAATTACGGAAACTAATAGCTAAACCAACCAGTCCTCCAGCGACAACAGAAGTTGTCAACATAGCGATTGTTAAGAGAGTACCACCAGTGATTTGTCCTACTTGTCTCCAAAACTCGAAATTAGGTGAAGTCTGGATTTGTGGTTGCTGTTGTTCAAAAGTTTCTGATGAGGACACGGTAATTGCACTTCCTTACTTGTAAATACAACTACAATTTATTTAGCGAAACTGATGAAGTAATTTTTGGCGACTGTAGCCTGATAGTTGCCAAAGTAAATAAATTACTTGTCAAATACTCTGCTAACTTTGAGTAGAGTGTAGAAGATAACTACCTATTGTGATGAGTCCTCAAATATTACCCTCTGACTAAAGTTAGAAAAGATCAAGTCAAAGGTTAGGGATTTAGGACTTACGCAAGTGTCATATTTTTTTCATGTGGATCGTCAAAAGGAGCCAGTCGTGTGGGCGGGTTTCCCGACTTGAACGAACTGGCGTTCAATAGTCAATAGTCCAAGAAAGCTAATTTTTTGACTCTGGACTGTTAACTGTTGACTGCCATGACAGAAAATATGTGTGCCAGTTGCGTAAGTCCTGGAATTAACTGAACTGTCAGGACTTATCGTTAATTTCCTCACTTTGAGGAAAGAAAAATCTCAGGCAACTTTCTGTAAAGCGGGGTCATCATCCCAGCATTCTTGCAAAAACTCAAAGCCTGGATTTTCCTGAAATATTCCTGCCATGTTGAGTTTCTCTATCCTAGCGATCGCACTCATGCAACCACTGCCTCAGCTACCCTACAGCAGGACACCGATGGTAATGGTGTTCTGCTGTGGTTACCTAAGCACAGCAAGCGTTTCGCACCTCAAAAACAAATCAGCTTGGCATAGCCATCTGTAAAATCTGATTTTTATTACCTACACGTCTATGGATTTCTGGTAGAAGTTTAATTCCTTCATCCAAGTTAATAAATCCATTTAAAATGTAGAAAATGTATACAGATGTCAGCCAATTAGTAAATTCTTGCTTAGAGCCAAGATGTCGTTTCATATTCAGCATTAACCAAGAGAAATGCGCCCAAAGATCATAGCAATTCGAGCAGTCTCGATCTTCACCAACACAGCAGCGACGGGTTGAAATTAAATCTGGATTGTAAGCTCTAAAGTGTGAATTAAAGGGATTACCATTTTTTACACGTTCTCTATTTTTTTCATTATCAAATGTTATGCTGCCACAAACTTCATAGCCCCACTTTTGATCATACATTTGACCAGCGGTAATTACCTCTATCATGTAAGATGTAGCCAAAATTTTATCTGGGTAGCGATCAATCATTCGATTAAGTTCATCACGTACCTCATCAAAACCACGGTGATGATCCACATCAGCGCCAACTGAAGTAATATCACCATAAAAATTAGGTACCACAAAATTACCGTTGGCAACACATTGCTCCACTACACTTTCAATTTCTTGAGCATTACCAGGAGTAGTAGTGTAATACCAGCCAGCACGTGGATCTTTTTTATAGTTTTCCAGGCCTTTTGCAAAAACATCTGTTTTGCCATTTCCTCTCAATCGCTTGTCAGTTTCATGATCGCCCCAAACGGAAACAGCAATAGTTAATTTTTCAAAACCATCAAAAGGTATTTTGTTGACACCATTAGTAACAACAGTAGTGAAGAAATTATTTTGTAATTTTTTTAGGCGGTGTAACATTAGGCTAGGTTCACCTCCTATTACTGTTACAAAATTTGTACCTCGCGCTTTCTCTCGTTCAATAAATGCGTCAAATTCTGCTTCATTTTGGGGTGCTTTATTTTTATCCATATCCTCTGCAAAAAAGTAGCATCCCCGACATCTTAGATTGCATATATGAGTAATATCTAAGGATATAGATTTAATAGAGCCTGCTTTTTTATCAAACAGAATTCAGGAGTCAGGAGTCAGAATTCAGTTGGGTATTCTGTACGAGTGGCGGATGAAAAGGGCGCGTTTTTGCACCCCCACTAAATCGAAGATGAGCGTGGTCAACAAGATAGTGGTGGGTCTGAATCCCCCACGAAGAGCGTTCTGACTCCTGAATTCAGCTATTCTGAATTCTTCTTCAATCGACTACCTTGCTTGTTCCGCAGCGGCGATTTCTAGCAGTATTTTTAGTGCTGTGTCAGGGTTGAGACTGATGGAATCAATACCTTGTTGTACTAAAAAGTGAACAAATTCTAGATAATCGCTAGCTGCTTGACCGCAGATACCAATTTTACGCCCGTACTGTTTGACAGTAGCGATCGCACAAGCAATGCTTCGCTGCACTGCTTCATCCTGTTCATCAAATAGATGGGCTACCAACTCACAATTACGATCTATTCCCAGTGTCAATTGTGTCAGGTCATTTGAGCCAATGGAGAAGCCATCAAATATTTGACTAAATTCATCTGCTAGTTGTACGTTACTGGGTAACTCGCACATCACATAAACTTGCAAGTTATTTTCTTTTTGCACTAAACCATGTTTTGCCATTTCTGCCAGCACACGCCGACCTTCTTGGGGAGTACGGCAGAAGGGAATCATTAAAATGACGTTGGTTAAGCCCATTTGATTGCGTACTAGCTTCATTGCTTGGCATTCCAAGGCAAAACCTTCACGATAGCGTTGATCGTAGTAGCGAGAAGCACCACGCCAGCCAATTATGGGGTTTTGTTCTGTGGGTTCAAACTGCTGACCACCCAACAGATGGGCGTATTCGTTGTTTTTGAAATCTGAGAAGCGGACAATTACAGGTTTGGGGTAAAAAGCAGCAGCGATCGCACCTACACTTTGTGCTAGTTTATCTACAAACAATTGTGCTTTGTCTGCATATTGAGCAGTTAATTCAGTGATTTTGTATTTGACAAGTTGGTCTTCTAATTCATTAAAGTGAATTAACGCCAGAGGATGTACTTTAATCTGGTTAGCAATGATCAATTCCATCCGCACTAATCCCACCCCATTATTGGGAATATTAGTGAAGCCAAAGGCTTCTTCTGGATTGCTGACATTGAGCATGATTTGGGTTTGGGTGTGGGGTAGTTTCTCCAATGCTACTTCTTGGACTTCGTAGGGCAATAAACCTTGGTAAACGTTTCCAGTTTGACCTTCGGCACAACTAACGGTGATTTCTTGCCCCGTCTTTAAAATATTAGTAGCATTACCGCAACCAACGATCACCGGAATTCCCATTTTTCTAGCAAGAATTGCCCCGTCACAAGTTCGCCCGCCAAAATTGGTAACAATAGCACTGGCGCGTTTGATAATCGGTTCCCAATTAGAATCGATATGATTTGTGACTAACACCTCTTTTGATTGAAACTGGTGGAGTTGATGTATATCTAGAATGACTCTAGCTTTGCCTTGGGCGATCGTTTCACCAACGCTACTACCAGTCACAAGAGGATGGGGGGATGAGGAGAAATTATTTAAGAATTCTCCCCCCTTCTCCCCTGCACCCCTGCTTCCCTGCACCCCTGCTTCCCTGCACCCCTTCTCCCCTGCTTCCCCTACAAGCCGATAGCTACGCAACACGTTTTCCTTCTTCTGTGATTGCACCGTTTCTTTCCGTGCTTGGATGATAAACAATTCATTAGTTAAGCCGTCTTTTGCCCACTCAATATCCATAGGTGTGTAAGTACCATACACTTGGGAATAGTGTTCTTCAATGATGCAAGCCCAGTTTGCCAGTTGTAAAATTTCGTCATCGTTGAGTGCAAATAGAATACGTTCATTTGGTGGAACAGAGATATTTTTAGTTAATTTGAAGCCTTCTAGGTCATACACCATCTTCATTTCTTTAGTGCCCAAGCCCTTTTTAATAATTGGGCGGTATCCCTGTTGCAGGGTAGGTTTAAATACTAAATATTCATCGGGGTTAACTGTTCCCTGGACAACATTTTCACCTAAACCGTAAGCTGCGGTAATCAGGGCAGCATCTTTAAAACCTGTCTCTGTGTCGATGGAGAACATGACACCGGCAGCTGCCAAGTCAGCACGCACCATTTTTTGTACGCCTACTGATAAGGCAATGTTAAAGTGGTCTAAGCCTTTGATTTGTCGGTAGAAAATGGCACGGTCTGTAAATATTGAAGCAAAACATTTGTGGCAGGATTCTAAGACAGCTTCTAGTCCGTGGACGTTTAAGAAAGTTTCTTGCTGGCCAGCAAAGTTAACATCGGGTAAATCTTGAGCTATGGCGCTAGAACGGACTGCAACATCGGTATCGACACCATAATTTTGGCAGAGTTTGTGGTAAGCAAGAGCGATCGCTTGCTGTAATTTCACAGGAAAGGGAGTTTGCAGCATCAGGAGTCTGGCTTGTTTGCCACACTGCTTTAGATTTGTGAGATTCTCGACATCTAAGTTTACAAATATCTCTTTCAGTTTTGCTTCTAACCCTGTTGAAGAAATAAAACACCTATAAGCATGAGCAGTTGTGGCAAAGCCTGTAGGAACTTTCACTCCTTTGCGCCGCAATTGCTGCATCATTTCACCAACAGAAGCGTTTTTACTGCCTACTAATGGGATGTCTGCAATCCCTACATTGCTCAAAGGTAAAACCAAGGCTTGTTCTTTAGAGATTGGGTTTTTATTGTTTGAATGTACAAGTATTTCTAACATCCCTGAGAGTTCCATAAGAATCAAAATACTTAAAAGCTGTGTAGTAATTTAATTTACTTCTAACTTTCACTATTAATCTTTATAGGGAGTTAAGTTGAGGATCTTGTGAGGATAAAGCTAGTAAGAATTTCCATCCACATTTGACATCTAGGAAAGACCAGAAATCTTGGGATCATTTGGTGTTCAAGAGCTAATGTCTTGTGAACTGCTTGAAATTGAGTCTAGCAACTAAGCATCAAGCATACGCTAAGTCTAAAACATCACTACTGTTAACCGTACATGTAAATTCTTAAAACGCTATTTAAGGGTGATTACTTAAAAAATTGTGTATAAATATTAAAATAAATTGAATAATATGATTTTCTTCACAACTTCCTCATATTTGATAGCTATCCTCGAAGTATAAATAGTTCTTTGAATTACTGCTGGCTTGTCAACTGACCGCTTTCATATCCAACACACTTTTTTACAATCAGGGTTTCAAAAAATATGAATTACTGTCCTTGCTGTTCTGGATTACTTCTACAACATGTACGTGGTTCCGAAATCTCCTGGTTTTGCCGTCATTGTTGGCAAGATATGCCAGTATTTACTGCAATTCATTCTGGTTCATTGGCAGAGGTTGTGGTAAGTGAATTATCTACAAATCTTGAGAAAGTGGAAAAGACCAATACCAGAAATTACAATACCAAACGCAAAACTGTAACTGGCTGGATCGGGGTACAAAATGTGCCAGCATAAGACGACAAAATCGAGTCGTTACTCAACAAAGCTCAAACACATCTAAATTGCATAATTATCCGTCAGAGTAGTTGACCGACAAATAATAATAGTCATCAGTCATCAAACCCTAGTTTTCATCAAAATGGATCGTAAATGCACTCAAGCACCTGTTGTACAGATATAGGAATGTTTGAGGCTAAAATGCCAAAAAATTCCAATTTGACAATTTATTGCTTAAAACCCTCGAATCTATTCGAGGGTTTTCTATTTGCTTTTATTTTTAATTTTTATTAAATGGGATGCTATTGAGATAGAGTAATTTCTACTGGTAGCTTCAATCTTCTTCCCAGGTTTCACAACCCAATAGGTCAATAACCCTATCTCTGAGCAAAAATTCGTTTTTTTCTAGTTCTAGCTCAAAACACACCCAGTCACGATTGGGAATATATTTACAGAGTGTATAAATTGGTTGCTGACGGTTAACAAGTCCCTTTTTCACTAGTTGGCGCACTTCGTCTTTGATAACTTCAATGTCATATTTAACAGCAGTATCCATATCTCGTTCCTTCGTTTTTGATCGAGGAATTAAAAGCCAAAGCTTTATTGTTTTGGCTTTATCTTAAACTTATCAAAAAAATTGGAGGAAATTGTGAAGAATCAAGACATTTTAGTTTATTTAAGCTAGCTATTTTTTCAGCCTTTAGATAGACTCAATACAGTAAATTTTATGCTTTTTTCAAAAAAACCTAATTTATTTAACAAATAGAGTTTTTTTGATAATGTTGGCAGTTAAAAAAATCCAGAAAAAATTAACATTACAGTTATGATTAATTTGTCAAATGCTCTAACCGTTTCCTTCTGCTCACCAATAGACCAACATCAGCAATTGGGAAGATAGACAAATAAGCTAAAATATATTTAATTCGCATAACTAAATTTGATTCAATTATTGTGGGGTGGGTCGGACAGCCTGTCCAGTATATGCAAGTTAAATGTGGAACAGGTTATTTGAGGATTTGAGACAAAAAGTATAGATGGTTCGCCAAGAATCTTAGCGAACCACTATGTATAGCTATAAAGTGATTCACGTGAGTTCAATGAACCTCTCCCCAACCCCTCTTTGATGCTGAGAGGGGCAGAAATATTCCGCGTTTTCAACGAAAAAATCAGAGTTTTAAAGCCTCTCTCGTTACAGGAGAGAGGAATGGAAGCGGGGTTTTTTATATTTGTCGAACTCACGTTGATTAACTGACATCTTGCACCAGTTGCTTTATTGCAATTACACAGCGGTGGGCAATGCACTCAACTTTGCTCAAACCGTAATTATTACGTTGTCGGCATTGCCCACCCTACAATTATTGAGAGGCCGATGCAAGATATGAGCCTCTAACTAGCGCGGCGACGCGCCAGCAAAATATAAAAGAAACACTTTCTTCCCCTACTCCCCAACGCCACATGCTCTACTTGGGGAGACCCCAAGACCGCAGTGGCTCCTCCCTACTCCCTACTCCCTGTGTTTCTTGAGAGTTAAGCAAAATTAATGACATCTAGAGTTGGCTTTGTGTAATGTTATTGACCAGACATACGCCAAATCTTGATTGTATTATCTTCGCTACCACTGACGAGGGTCTTAGCATCAAAACTGAAGGCAACAGATGTTATGGTATCGGCATGACCTACGAGTGTGCGGATTTCCTCTCCTGTAGAAAGATTCCACAGTTTAATAGTGCGATCGCGGCTAGCACTGGCAAGGGTCTTACCATTTGGACTAAAGGCTATGGATGTGACGGTGTTGGCGTGACCTACGAGTGTGCGAATTTCCTCTCCTGTTGCTAAATTCCAGAGTTTGATGGTGCGATCGCGGCTAGCACTGGCAAGAATCATACCATCGGGACTAAAAGCAATGGATGTGATGGTGTTAGCGTTCCCCCTCAATGTACGAATTGCTTTTCCCTTGGCTAAGTCCCAAATCTTAATCGTCTTGTCAAAACTGCCGCTAGCCAAGGTACGACCATCAGGGCTAATGGCAACTGACCGCACCCAAAATGTGTGCCCTGTCAATGTCCGCATTAACTGTCCTGTTGCTAAATTCCACGCTTTAATGGTGTTGTCATCACTACCACTTACCAGAGTTTTACCATCCGGGCTGATGGCTAGCGCTTGAATTGAGTCAGAATGTCCCTCCAGCGTGCGGATTTCCTTTGCTGTTGCCAGATTCCACAGTTTGATAGTTTTGTCATCACTGCCACTTACCAAAGTTGTACCATCGGGGCTGATGGTTACAACATTTACCTTTTGGGAATGTCCCTCTAGTGTGCGAATTTCCTCTCCTGTGGCTGCATTCCACAATTTGATGGTGCGTAGACCTGCTTCGGGTGGCTTCTTTAAGGGATCGCGATCGCCACTGCTAGCAATGGTAGTACCATCTGGGCTGATAGCAATGGATACAACCGATTTTTCATGACCTTGAATAGTGTTAGCTAAGGCAATGCTATTTAAAGTCATATTTGGTGGCTGAACCAATGCTTCACTCTTGTCTGAATTATTGTGATACTGATTCAGCCTAGATAATAAAATCGTCTGCACACGGCGATATTGCTGATACCAAGATCCGCCGAATGCAAACAACACTAAGACAGCACTTACCAAGACTATATTTCTCAATAGTGCAGATTTAGCTGGTAATAATGGTGTCTGAGTGACTGGTAGTTTTCCAGAAGTTTTACCAGCGGGTGGTAGGGCGAGTGGTTGTTTTGGAGTCAATTGTGCAATCACTTCATCGGCTGATTGGTAACGCTGCTGAATATCTTTTTGTAACAGTTTTTCGAGAATCAAATCCAATTCAGGATTCAATGGACTCCGCAAATATTCCCGCCAATTATTCACCCAACCGTAGCCATATTCCATCCACAATTGAAACGGGGAAGTTCCAGTTAATAGGTGAAAGCAAGTAGCGCCCAAAGCGAACAAATCGCTTGCTGGACAAGCCTTACCATCTCTAATTTGTTCGAGGGGTGAATAGCCATGTGAACCAATGGATGTGCCAATTTTCTTCTGTACTTTTGCACTTAACTGCTTAGAGGAACCAAAATCTATCAAGCTTAATCGTCCATCTTTGCGATTGCGGATAATATTTTCTGGTTTAATGTCTCGGTGAATCACTCCGCGATCGTGGATGAACTGAAGCACAGGTAGTAAATCGAGCAAAATTGCTTGAATTTCTCCAGGTCTATAAGCTTTGCGTTGCTGTAACTCTTTTAACAAGTTTTCCCCATTAATAAACTGTTGCACCAAATACAAACAGTTGTCTTGCCGAAAATAAGCTAACAGAGTTGGTATTTGTGGATGTTCTCCGAGTTCTTGCAGTCGCTTTGCTTCTTCAGCAAACAAATCCATCGCTTTCTTTTGTGACCAAGTTCCTTGGAATTTCGGCGCTAGTTGTTTGATGACACAACGTTCATTGAGTTTATCTGTATCTTCTGATAGATAAGTTCTGCCAAATCCCCCCTCATCAGAAAGCACTTGAATGACACGGAAACGATTTCTCAAAAGTGGCACCAAAGGGGTGCTACAAGTTTGGCACAACTTCTTTCCATTGGGATTTAGGGGATTTGGGCAATCGGGATTTAAGCAGCAGATCATAATCTGACAGACGCGACTGCACGACAAAATATGCTAAGTTTACCCCAACATTTCTTTTAATAGAATTAGCTCTCGCTTGATGTTAGTAGAAAGCACTGGTATTGGAAATTGGGGATTTACTTATAAAGTTAATGTTGGTAAATGCTAGGGTGACTATAACAAAAAAATTATCTCATTTGAACTCGTTGATGATTGACTGCCAGCAACGAACAATGATTATGAGATACTTTTGATTTGTCAGTTCCTAGTTAGTTTTCCGTATTCAGGAAAACTCCGAGAGCTTTGAGATGAGTTATTTCATTGATTATATAGTATTTTAAATTGACTGTCTTTTCAAATTTTAAATTCAGGTACTTTTCCTTGTGTTGTGATGAATAAAAAATTACATATAAGCTAGTAAAAAATGTTATTTAATTAAAGTCAAACTCTATACTATTTATTAGCAATAATTGCTCATTCAATGATGAAAGATAAGTAACTATTGAACTCCTGACTGAAAATATAGCCGTAGTCACATAGGTTAGGACATATGAAGAGCGTAAATGTTAGGAATAGTAATACTTTTACCTCCTGCCTCCAGCAAAGCTGCCTTCTGCCTCCTACTATACTTTGTGTCTTTGTGCCTTAGTGGTAAAAATCAAATAACCACAAAAGACACCAAGACACAAAGGTTTTTATTGGTGCTAGTGTAGGCAGTTGATGATGTGCTACTTATTATCTTGGAGTTTGGCTTTGCGTGCGCGAATTGCGATCGCACATCTTGCTAAGGGTGGGATATACATCTGAGGAGTTTCTGGTTTGGAAAGAGAATTACTCGTCAGTGGTTGGGTAGCTAAACAGTTACTCAAAGATGGCGGATAGTTTGAAGTACCTAAAGCTTTAATCACATCCTCAACTGTATGAAAGCGTTCTTTTAAAGAGATTTTCAGCATTTTTGCCAAAATTCTAGCAAAACTACCGCTAACATCCACCTGTTTTTGCCAACATATCTCACCGGTGTGATTATCATGTGCAAATTCTGAAGGTGCTTTACCAGTCAGCAGATAAAGACAAGTCACCCCCACAGCAAAAATATCGCTAGCATAAACTGGACGTAGACAAAACTGTTCTGGAGGTGCAAACCCGACAGTTCCTACAAAGTTGGTAGTTGTAGTTTTATTCACTGAGTTTTCACCAGCGTCAGCTAATTTCTGTTTGACTGCACCAAAATCTATCAGCACTAAGCGTCGGTCATCTTCAGAGCGTAATAAATTTTGGGGTTTAATATCCCGATGAATTACACGATTTTGATGAACATACTGCAAAACTGGCAGTAATTCCTGCAAAAACTGTTTTACAGCAGCTTCACTCTTGGGGCCATTTTGCCTAACTTCTTGGGATAAAGTATTACCCTTAATGTATTCTTGAACTAGATAAAATTCTCCATTCCCTTGAAAGTAGTCTAGCAGCAAGGGAATTTGGCAATGGCTACCGAGTTGAGCCAAAGTTTTTGCTTCTTTCTCAAAGCGCTGACATACACTTGGCCAAGTTCTGGCATTAGTCACCTTGGGAGAAAGCTGTTTAATGACACACAAGGGATTTCCTGGTAATACAGCATTTCTCGCTAAAAAAGTGATGCCAAAGCCACCTCTGCCTAAAATTCGCAAGATTTGATAGCGATCGCGAAATAGCTGCTGGGAACCACACATTTGTGCCAGCTGATTGTGTTCTAAATTGTACTCGCGTAAATTGGTAATTTTTTTAGGAAAGCCATTCATCAGTCAAGCGCAGTACTATATATTGTCCTCAATTTAACAATAAATATTCTTCAACGCCATTAGTATTACTGCATTTTGCCAAATCCTGACCTTTGCAAAGAAAAGCTCAAGGACGAAGTATAAAGCCTGAAATTAATTGTATTTATTTTCGCGCTAAAATCTACTTAATTCGTAGTTTTACGTAGCAAACCTCCATGAATTGCCGCTACAGAGAGCGTAGTTTTGCGTAATACCAAGTTGCATTCAAAGATGTGTTGACTGATGACTGATAACTGTTATCGGTCATCAGGAGCCAGTTGCGTGCGGAGGTTCCCTCCGCCCTTGCAAACTGGCGTTCATCAGTTATCTAAGGTACTTCTATGGGAATCAAAGTGTTTTCCGGTAAATAGTTGCGAAAACGCCCTTCATCAGAGAGAACCACAATCAAACGTAGGGGATAATCTGGTGGAACTTGCAAATCTGCCCACGGTACCGCCACTTCCAAACAACTATTTAAAGCTACTTGAGCGCGGCTGAAACGTGGATGCCATTGATAACTGTCGCCAGCTTCTCGAAATTGCAACGATTGTGTCAGCAAATTAATCTCCAGATGATGGTGGAATAAATAATTAACTGGCGCTGTATCGGGCACATCTGCTAGGGGAACTGGGCTGTTGTGCATTGTTTTATTGGGATAAAACCACAGCAAATTCAACTCTGGGGGCAAATCCTTTCCTGGCGCAACGCCACTTTTAAAGTCCACTCGCAAATAGAAATTGAGGTGGTCTACCCCATACCAAAGTCGCTGGATGACATTGCTGTTGTGCATCGTCCCCCGCGCCCCGCCAATTTCTAGGCGTCCGGCTTTGTCCCAGTCTTGCTCATCACCTTTACCATCAATCACAGGATGAATAAATCCTTGGGGTGTATGGTCGGCTCGTGCTTCGTGAACCTCCACTGCTTGCCTGAGATAGGATGGTATGGGTTCATTTAAAGCTTTGTAAATGCCAAACAGATGTTCCCGAAATAACTGGTCAAAAATGGCATCTTGATTTGAGGAATGACCTTCACCAAACCACCAGAACCAGTCGGAACCTTCTGCGGCGTATAAAGCTTCCCAAGCAGCTGGGTTGTTTTCTTCCGTGGCTTCAGGATGATTTGCCAGGGTGATCCTAGCTTGTGTCAGGTAGTCCCAAGCACGATTTTTGGCAGGGTCGCCAATCCAGGTAGTGAAACTACCATCCACCCAAGAACCGCTATGCAGTTGTCCTCCGGGGATGGTGGCTGTGGCTGGAAATTTCTCAAGAAATTCGGAGACGGTGACGAGTTCTAGGTGGGGTTCGTTGCTTAAGCTTTGATACAAAGCTTCTAGGAAAGGTTTGCCATCTTGGGGATAAAATTCCCAGCAATTCTCGCCGTCTAAAGCAATGGTAACTAACCAAGGTTGTTCGCTTTGGCGTTCTCTTTGCATTTTGGCGATCGCTTGCAGATGCCCTACTAAGTCTGCTGCTGCCTGTTTTGGCGGCATTGCCCCGTAGGTAAAGCCAATCAAATCAGATAATCTGTGGTCACGAAATACAATTGCCAAATCACCTGCTGGTGTTTCCAGGCGATACGGTTGATACAGTAATTCTGGCTCTTGGACGTTCCCTGCCCCATCCCGGTGGAAGAAGTGTTTCAGTGTCCACCCCAAGACGGCTTCATCTGAGCAAATCCACTTAAACCCTTGTTTAATAATATATGGAAGTATTTCTGGGCTGACTGACTGTTCTGAAGGCCACATTCCCCGCGGTTCTTGCCCAAAGCGTTCTATATATAAATCCCAAGCTTTCCGTAAGTGGCGGGGAATGTCTTGCGCCCATTGAAAGCGGTACTTAGGTAGTGTCATATTTGGCACAGCTACCCGCCCAGAGTTAGTATCAGCAAGCAAAGGCAAAATTGGGTGGGTATAGGGAGTTGTAGTAACTTCCAACTGCCCCGATGCTTGCATTTTGCGGTGTTGGGGGATGATGCGGCTGAGGATTTGGCGCTGTTTAGAATAAATCCGCTGGCGATCGCTTAAAGTAAAATTCCGACCTTGTTTTATCCAAGCACCAATTTCTGGGTCATCCCAAAATAGAGGGTCGATCCACGCCAGATTGTGCCAAGCCAACAAATCGCCGTAATCTGATAATTGCCAATTTGCTAAACACCAAGATTGCCCTCTTTCCTGCCTTTGCTGATACAACTCGGCATAGCGGGGATGAGGATCAATCAAGGTGTGGTGATTAGCATCAAAAAAGTGTTGGATAATAAATTCCCGTTGTTGTTGAGTTAATTGTTCAACGGGTGTCAAACTAGCTGTAAGATAAGGGTCAAAAGCAGTACCGGCAATATAATCTTCTATTTGCAATATCAAGGACGGTACTAAATTCACCGTTTGGTGTAATTTGGGATACTTCTCTAAAATTAATATTAAATCCAAATAATCCTTAGTGCCATGCAATCGTACCCAAGGCAGGCGGTAATGCTGGCTGGAAGAAAGCGAAACGCCGCTGTCAGGAGATTTGTACAGCGGCTGGTGTTGATGCCAGATGAAGGCGACGTAGAGTGGATGGGACATAGTTATGGTGAGGAGTGGTGAGTTATGAGTTCTGAGTTATAAGTTAACTCATAAACTCCTAACTCCTAACTCCTAACTCCTAACTTTTAGATTACTTGCTCAACTTCTCCAATTTCAGGAATCATTTCCTTCAGGCGGCGTTCAATGCCCATTCTCAGGGTCATAGTAGAACTAGGACAAGAACCACAGGCACCTTGCAACCGTAGTTTGACTATGGGGCCATCGAGTTCTACAACTTCCACATTGCCGCCATCAGAAATGAGATAAGGGCGCATTTCATCTAAGACTGTTTCGACGTTTTCAAGTGTCAGTTCCATTGTTTGAGACCTCTTGCGACTGAAAAAACTTTATATTCAATAGCTTATTAACTCAATCCTAGATCTAATTGCTGCTAGATTGTGTTCCGTGCCAAGTTTACGAGCGTGAGGTCATGTGTTGATGACTCATGAATAAGTTTAGTCTACCAGCAGGGTAGATGGGGAGGTGGGGAGATGGGGGGATGAGGGTGATGAGGGAGATAGGGAGAATAACAACTGACAACTGACAACTTACAACTAACTCACCACTCACCACTGCTTGATGAGTCGCTGTCAAAAGATAAAAGCATTACTGGTTGTTGATATAAAGGCACTGTGAATGTGACTGTTGAACCAAGTCCTTCACCGAGACTATAAAAATGCACTTCACCACCCATTGCTTCTACTAGCTTCTGGGATATTGCCAGTCCTAAACCTGTACCGCCGTACTGGCGAGTGCGAGAGCCATCTACCTGAGAGAATAATTGAAAGAGTTTATCTTGTTTGTCTAAGGAAACGCCGATACCAGTGTCTGCGACTCTAACTCTCACCATCCCTGGAAATTGCTGGTCTTGGAATTTCGCTTTTTTCAGTACTAAATCAGCACTGATGGTGATGCCGCCTTCTTGGGTAAATTTTATGGCATTATTCACCAAGTTGAGCATCACTTGTAGCAGCCTTTGGTAATTACCTTGGACAATAATTTCATCGGATGTTGGAGGCAATTGCATCCGGAAGCTGAGGTTTTTCATCTCTGCTTGGGGACGCATGAAATTTTCTACATCACCAAATAGCTCATCTAGTTTGACTGGAGCGCAAGTTAGCTCCATTTTACCTGCTTCGATTTTGGCTATGTCTAAAATATCGTTGATGATGTTCAGCAGGTGTATTGATAACTGGTGAGCTTCCTGCAAAAATTGATTTTGTTCTTCTGGGTCATCTGCCATACCCTCTAATATCAGCTTCAAAAATCCGATCATGCCGTTAAGAGGCGTGCGAATTTCATGGGATACATTAGCCAGAAATTCGCTCTTTAAGCGTGAGGCTTCTTCGGCTTTTTGACGTGCTGCTTCTAATTCTTTGTATAAAGTCGCATGAGCGATCGCAGTTCCCAACTGATCTGCGACTTCTTTTGCCAGCTCACGTTCTGTATCTGTCAACGGGCAGCATTCATCCCGCAGACTGATGGCAATTAATCCATTTGGTTGGTCTTGATAGCATGTTGCAACTACTAAAACTTTCTGCCGTTGAGATAGAGTATACTCTGACACCTCCATCACAACTGGTTCTAGGGTTGCTAATGCCTGAGCAAAGGCTGGCTCAGAAGCTATATCTATTTCTAAGCCAAGCATTGAACTGCGTTCTGGCTGATGATACTCTGCTATCACCCGCACTCTTGAGCTAGAAGGCTGGTAGGGACAAATAATACAACGTTCTAGCCGCAGCGCTTTCCCCAAACTATCTACTGTTTGTTGCCAAATAATATCTAAATCTAATGTCCGCCGAATATTTCTGGTAATTAGATTTACCAGTTTATGATGTTGCTGTGAACGCAAAGCCAACTCTATCTGTGTAGGTGGTTTTGATGCCACATTCACTTGTTTTTTATTGACTTTTGCTTGCAATAGCCGCCCCATTACTAAAACTGTAGTTGCCGCAGTTCCCAATTGCGGCATGATCGGGCAAATCACCAACTCCAACTCGAATAATTCTTTGTGGTAGCTAAACCAACACTGAAACTTTTCTGGCACTAAATTGGTTAAAATTCGGCCCAATTGTTCCAAGTAGGCAAGTTGATCTACAGGGGCAAAAATTGGATTTTGATCCCCTTGATTGACTATTTCCTCAGGGTTTAACCCCAACAGTTCGCTTTGCTGCCAATAAAAGGTCAGATAGCGCCCTGCCCCATCTTGTGTGTATACCAGCTCGGCTCCTAGAGTTGGTAATGAACTATCGGTCTTGTTGATATATTCCAGATTTTGGGGAAATAAGTTTGGCAATTGAGAATTGGCAGTAATAGTCATTAATCGAGTTGGATAGATAAATAGCAACTCAAAACAGTTTTTCTAAAGCTGCTCAAATTTTGGCATAAAATGTTACAGCTTTGGCAGACCTACATTGGGTATTTTGGCTGATTTAGAATCCAGATGGACAAACTTTACACTTATTTTATTTTCTTTTTACAGCTTATTTATTGCTGTCAATCATTCCATTCACCTCTGGGTGGAATAGGTGTACGGTGGGGAGTGCGTGTCAGTTCGTCATCTCTGGGAACATCACCTCGTAACCATTGACGGATCGCTACCTCAATCACTTTGCTGGGGTCATTGGTCAAATGTTGAATTTGCTCCACTAACTCCGAATCTAGGCGGACAGCGATTTCTACCTTTTCGGCTCGTCTAGAATCCGCATCGGTAGCTTTCTCTTTCATATTCATAGGTTTATATACTCAGAGGTTGCTTTGTCAAAAGCTTTGTTAAGTAGTTCTATTCATGGTTCGGGTTTGTTTACTGACAAGTTTTAAAGGTCACAGTTACATAGTTCCCCGAAATCCAACGAAAATAACATAGTCAGGTTTTAATTTGTAATTTTCATAGAACTCACTCTTTCAATAGCTTTTGGAAGTTTTGCCAGTAAATCAGTAGTTATGGGCGATTACGGGGTGTAACTACCCACGATATTTAACTATGTACTTACATATATATTTATTGTACGCTCCTGCTTGAGCAATACCATCAGGTAAAAATAGACTTTATATTTTTATTAAAAGTCAGTCAGTTGTCATTGGTCAGTGGTCATTGGTCATTTGTCATTGGTCATTCCCTAATCCCCAGTACCCAGTACCCAATCCCCAGTACCCAATTCCCAATTCCCAATTCCCCAATAGCAGCATCTTGGCTAATAAAGCATTAAAATACATTAAGTAATTTGCTCTTTTAACCTTGGTTGCTGCTTCAGCAAAGATAGTATATGACTGACGTTCCCGCAGTTCGCATTCGCAATTTTTGTATTATTGCTCACATCGATCATGGGAAATCAACCTTGGCCGATCGCTTACTGCAAGCCACTGGCACTGTTGACGAGCGGCAGATGAAGGAACAGTTTCTCGACAACATGGATTTGGAACGGGAGCGCGGCATTACAATTAAGCTGCAAGCTGCCCGGATGAATTATCAAGCCAAAGATGGTCAGCAGTATGTACTGAACCTAATTGATACTCCAGGGCATGTAGACTTTTCTTACGAAGTATCGCGTAGTCTTGTCGCTTGCGAAGGAGCATTGTTAGTAGTAGATGCGTCTCAAGGTGTCGAGGCGCAAACTTTGGCGAATGTATATTTAGCTCTGGAGCATAATCTGGAAATTATTCCAGTTTTAAATAAAATTGATTTGCCTGGGGCAGAACCAGACCGAGTAATCAGCGAAATTGAAGAAATTATCGGTTTAGATTGCAGTGGTGCAATTTTAGCTTCTGCCAAAGAGGGAATCGGTATTGATGAGATTTTAGAAGCTGTTGTGGAGCGCGTACCACCGCCTAAAAACACCATAAATGAACGGTTACGGGCGTTAATTTTTGATAGCTACTACGACAGCTACCGGGGAGTGATTGTCTATTTTCGGGTGATGGATGGCACATTGAAAAAAGGCGATCGCGTCTATTTGATGGCTTCTGGTAAAGAATACGAAATTGACGAGTTGGGGGTTCTCTCTCCCACCCAAAAGCAAGTAGAAGAACTCCACGCTGGGGAAGTGGGTTATTTAGCAGCAGCTATTAAAGCTGTGGCTGACGCACGGGTAGGAGATACCATTACTCTCGCCAACGCCAAAGCCACTGAACCTTTACCCGGTTACACAGAAGCCAACCCGATGGTTTTTTGTGGCATGTTCCCCATTGATGCCGACCAATTTGAAGACTTGCGGGAAGCTTTAGAAAAGTTAAGACTCAACGATGCGGCGCTACAATACGAACCCGAAACTTCCAGCGCTATGGGGTTTGGCTTCCGCTGTGGGTTCTTAGGCTTACTGCACATGGAAATTGTTCAGGAACGCTTAGAGCGAGAGTATGACCTAGATTTAATTATTACAGCCCCTTCGGTGGTTTATAAAGTCATAACTACCAAGGGTGAAGAACTGTACATTGATAATCCTAGCCACCTACCCGCACCCAACGATCGCGAAAAAATCGAAGAACCCTACGTCCAGGTAGAGATGATTACGCCGGAAACCTACGTCGGCACATTGATGGAGTTGTCACAAAATCGGCGTGGTGTGTTCAAAGATATGAAATATCTTACCCAAGGACGTACCACACTGACCTATGAGCTACCCTTGGCGGAAGTCGTCACCGACTTTTTCGACCAAATGAAATCGCGATCGCGCGGTTATGCCAGCATGGAATATCACCTCATCGGCTATCGTGAAAATCCGCTGGTGAAGCTGGATATCATGATTAACGGTGACCCTGTTGATTCTTTGGCAATGATTGTCCACCGCGATAAAGCTTACAACGTCGGGCGGTCAATGGCAGAAAAACTCAAAGAATTGATTCCCCGTCATCAATTCAAAGTGCCAATTCAAGCAGCAATTGGCAGTAAAGTGATTGCCAGTGAACACATACCTGCTTTACGCAAAGACGTGCTTGCTAAATGTTACGGCGGCGACATTAGCCGCAAGAAGAAACTTTTGCAGAAGCAGGCTAAAGGTAAAAAGCGGATGAAATCTGTAGGTACTGTGGATGTTCCCCAAGAAGCCTTTATGGCAGTACTGCGTTTAGATCAAAGTTGATTCTACAGCAGGCATTATCTACAGCTAACTCGTAGGGAGTGGGAAGCAAGAATTTTTCTTTCCCACTCCCTATTTATTTAAGTTTTGTCAGTTGTCAGTGGTCAGTGGTCAGTGGTCAGTTGTTTTATATCCCTCAATCCCCAGTCCCCAATCCCCAATCCCCAACCTCTTCATCGGGGGGTAAGATACTTCCTACGAGTTTGGCTTTTTTAGGTTAATCTTCTGAGATGTTTCATATGGTCTTTGCTGATTTCCTCAGCCTTGATAACCTTTAAACAGCTTTTTCAACAAAAAATTGTTAAAAAATCTAAAAGTTTTCGTAAACATACCCACTGTAATCGCCACCCTTGTATTTTGAGATAAATCTAGTTTTTTAGATATTTATAAAAACAGCGGAGAATCTTGTATATGAAAGTACTGGTACTGAGTTGGGAGTTTCCACCAAGAATAGTTGGCGGAATTGCGCGTCATGTGGCGGAGTTGTACCCGGAACTAGTAAAACTAGGGCATGAAATCCACTTGATTACGGTGGAGTGTGGTCAAGCATCGATGTATGAGGTAATCGAAGGAATACATGTGCATCGGGTGCCAGTGGGACATAGTAACGATTTCTTTCACTGGGTAGTCAATTTCAATCAAAGCATGGGACATCACGGTGGGAAGTTAATTCAGGAGGAAGGGCCTTTTGATTTAATCCATGCTCATGATTGGTTAGTTGGGGATGCTGCGATCGCTCTCAAGCATAATTTTAAAATACCTTTAATCGCCACCATCCACGCCACTGAATATGGGCGTTATAATGGTATTTACACTGATACCCAACATTATATTAGTGCTAAAGAAAACTTACTGGCTTACGACGCTTGGCGGATTATCGTTTGTAGCGATTATATGCGGCAAGAGGTACAACGAGCATTGCACAGTCCTGGGGACAAAATTGATGTGATTTATAATGGTATCCGTGCCGAAAAGAAAAAGCACCACGAAGATTTTCACGCTCTAGATTTTCGCCGCCAATTTGCCGAGGATGGGGAAAAAATCGTTTACTATGTCGGTCGCATGACCTACGAAAAAGGTGTACCTTTATTACTCAATGCTGCTCCCAAAGTACTTTGGGAAATGGGGGGATACGTTAAATTTGTGATTGTGGGTGGTGGAAATACCGATCATCTCAAGCGTCAAGCTTGGGATTTAGGAATTTGGCATAAGTGCTATTTTACCGGCTTTCTCTCCGATGAATATTTAGATAAATTCCAAACTGTTGCTGACTGTGCCGTTTTTCCCAGTCTTTACGAACCTTTTGGGATTGTAGCTTTAGAAAGCTTTGCTTCTCGCGTTCCTGTGGTAGTTTCCAATACAGGGGGTTTCCCAGAAGTCGTGCAACACACGAAAACAGGTATTGTGACTTCGGTGAATAATCCTGATTCCCTGGCTTGGGGAATTTTGGAGGTTTTGAAAAATCCAGGTTATCGACAATGGCTGGTTGATAATGCTTATGAAGATTTAGGGCGGCGCTTTAGCTGGCCGAAATTAGCCGAACAAACAGATAAAGTTTATCACCGAGTTGTGCAAGAGCGATCGCAAGTTGACTGGTGAGCAATAGATTCTACTTTCTAAAATATCACATATAGGACAGCTAAGTTTAGCTGTCCTATATATATGTAAATTTTTTTTAAACTTGCATAAATCCTTAATCAACCTTCGATAAATCTACAATAGGCACTGCTGTAATACCAATTCGTAATTCGTAATTCGTAATTCGTAATTAAGATTCGTCAGATATAGTATTGCTTTCGGGGTTTGAATGTGTTGCCGAATTTTAGAGAATTGGTATAAATTCTTCAGCAGTGTAAATTTAACCTGGTTACAGATGCCATTTTTTTTAATTGCGTAATCAGAAGCTAAAAAAACAATTTATCAAGGATAATTTTATGAAACTACTACCTTTGAATAAACTAGGAGCTAGAGAAGCCGATGGTACGGTTGATTTTGGAATATTTCTTCCTTGGGTTTCTGCAAAGGATGGAAATCGACTCAAGGTGAAAGTTATCCACGAAAAAGACCAATTTTTACAAGATATTCAGCCATTAGAATTTGAATTAGAGCATTCTATAGATCCAGAGTATGGTGATTATTGGTCAACTCAAATTAATATCAATACTTCTGGAAAACCCAGTTCAAAATCTGCATGGGGAGAACCAGGTACTTATATTTACCGCTATAGTTTACAAAATCCCAATAAGGGAGAAATTGATTGGATTATTGACCCTTTTGCGAGAGAATTTGGTGTTGGTAAATTATCTGCTTTCACACTAGGTTATCAATCATATGAGTGGAGTCAGAAGGAAACAACCTGGAAAACTCCCAACTTGAAAGATATTGTTCTGTACGAATTAATGATTGATGAATTCGGCGGCGATATCGACGGCACAATTGATAAACTTGGTTATCTCGCAGATTTGGGAGTTAACTGTCTGGAAATCATGCCACTTTCCAATGTCGCCTTGACAGTAGATTGGGGCTTTTTACCATTGGGTTACTTTGGTGTTGATGAACGATTTGGCAATAGAAAAGATTTACAGAAGTTGATTGATGCTGCACATCAATACAACATTGCTGTAATTGTAGATGCTGTTTATGGTCACACTGGCGATCATTTTCCCTACTCTTATCTTTATAAACAACTAGAGTATCGTGAAAACCCTTTTATGGGTTCATTTGCTAAAAATTATTTTGGCGAAAGTACAGACTATAATCGCAAGTTTACCCAAGACTTTTTCTATACAGTCAATTATCACTGGCTAGAAGTTTATCATGTAGATGGCTTTCGCTATGACTGTGTACCTAATTATTGGGATGGTGCTACAGGAGTTGGCTACGCTAATTTAGTCTATACTACTTACCAAACGGTTAAAGAAAAGAAATCATCTGGTGAACATTGGCAGAGATTTTTTAACAATGATACTATCAATTTAATTCAATGTGCTGAACAGTTAGAAGGGCCACAGGAAATTCTGGCAACAACTTATACTAACTCTACCTGGCAAAATGAAACTTTTGGTGCAGCTAAAAGTGTAGCTTATGGAAATCGAGGTGATTTAGCTAATTTTGGCTTTAAACTTGGTTTGGATGGTTATCCTACAGAGGTGACAAACAACGGTAATAAAATTGCTAAGACGGCGCTGCAATATATAGAAAATCATGACCATTCCCGCTTTGTTTGTAACTTTGGTACGAACCCCCGCGATAATGAATTATTACAAGAAGGCAATCGTGACCTGTGGTATAAAGTCCAGCCTTACCTAATCGGAATTTTAACTGCTAAAGGTATTCCTTTGCTGTGGCAAGGTCAGGAATTTGGTGAAAATTATTACCTCCCAGACCAAGGTTTTGGTAGAGTGATGTTACTTCGACCTGTGCGATGGGATTATTTTTACGACCCCATTGGTCAGAAAGTAATTGCTTTAGTACGAAAGCTGATTCAATTGCGTCGTCAGCAATCACAGTTTACAGAAGGTGAGCATTTCTTTTACAACAATTATGACCGCTATCACTCAAAAAATGTCTTGCTATTTTCTCGCAAACACGGTAACAAGTTCAGCTTAGTAGCCCTTAACTTTGGCGATAGCGATCAAAGTGTACCCTTCTGGTTTCCAATTGCTGGAGATTATCAGGAAGAACTTCACAATGAAAACAATTTAATCGGCGTTCCCAGTTATTCGGAATATTGGGTAAAAATTCCTAGCAATTATGGAAGGATTTGGACAGTAACAACTAATACTTAATCTATAGCGGTTTGCGGTTGAATTAAATACAGACCTAACTCCTAACCCCTTCCCTTGTAGGGAAGGGGAACAACACTCAAAGCCTCTCTCCTACAAGGAGAGAGGTTTGGAGAGAGGTCAAAACTGTGCTTCACCCAACCGAGAACTGCTATATTTAAAATTTTCACTGTCTAAAATTAAATCTCACAAAAAATGTGGATATTTTAGCAAATAACGCAGAGAATTAATGATTACTCTGCGTTATTTTGCGTTAAAAAACAGTACAAGCTCTATACGCTGGAAATTTTACCTTATCTGGTGCGAAAGTTAGCAATAATTGCAGTTTGCACCAGAAGTTTAGTATGACAAACGCATTACCAAATGTAGCCAAGCGCTTGAAGGCCGTCGGAACTAAGTTGTTGAGGATGGTAGTTTTCTTCATAGGCGATTTTATAGCAGACTTGAAACGCTACTTCCTGGGCGAGACTGCCGATTTTCCTTCTCCCATACCTGAAACTGTCTATCCCGTCTTAGCTGGGCCTGTGATTAGCTTGGGTGGGGGTGGCCCGGATGTAGAAGAAGGTATTCAATGGATGATTAACCAAGTTCGGGGAGGTCATAACAGCACTACTAAAGTTGATGTTGTGGTTCTTCGCACTTATGGTAATCACGATTACAATCAGGTAATTTCTGACATGAAGGGTGTTAATTCTGTGGAGACGCTAATTGTTAGCAATCGACAAGATGCAAACAAAGCTGAGATTGTTGAGAAAGTCAGAAATGCTGAGGTAATTTTCTTTGCTGGGGGCGACCAATGTCAATATATTCGCAGTTGGAAAAGTACCAATTTAGAGGCTGCTGTGAAGTCAGTTTACGCTAGAGGCGGTGCTATTGGTGGCACTAGCGCAGGTGCAATGATTCAAAGCGAATACGTGTATGATTCTTGTGCTTGTGAAGAGAGTGTTGAAACTAGAGATGCATTGTCAGATCCGTATCAGAATATTACCTTTACTTACAATTTTTTCCAATGGCCTTATTTGCGGGGAACCATTATTGATACCCATTTCGACACTCGTAAAAGAATGGGTCGAATTATGGCTTTCATAGCGCGTCAAATTCAAGATGGTATTGCTAATAGCGTTTTAGGAATAGCTATTAGTGAGGAAACATCGGTTGTGATCAATAAATATGGTTTAGCGAAAGTTGTGGGGAGAAATGCAGCATATTTTGTGCTGGGAGATCATCCACCAGAAGTATGTCAACCCCGAACTCCGCTGACTTATTATGACTATAAAATTTGGCGAGTTCCCAGCGGTGATAGCTTTGACTTAACTAATCTACCAAATAGAGGTTATTATTTCCGCAGTGTCCAGCGGGGAAGGTTTAGTTCAGATCCGTATTGAATTGGGGACTGGGGACTGGGGAACTCGGGGCCCCCACGACCGTAAGGGAGTGGGGATTAGGGGCAATGGGGACTGGGGACTGGGGAGTAATATGAATTTCTCCCTCATCCCCCTCATCCCCCTCATCCCCCCATCTCTTCTACACCAATGTTGTCTGCTTGCGTAAACTTTGAATGGTGGCGATCGCATGTTTCGCTACAATATCAATCTCCTGTTGAGTGTTAAATCGTCCAATGCCAAACCGCACTGAAGCATAAGCTAGCTGTGGGGGGTGTCCCAGTGCTGTGAGGACATGGGAAGGTGATGTGTTGGCTGAGGAACAAGCAGAACCTGAAGATACTGCCATTACTGTCTGTAATCCTAACAATAGTGCAGCTCCATCAACGCCTTCGATGCTGATATTCAAATTTCCCGCTAGCCGTTGGGTAGGATGTCCGTTGAGGTGAATTCCCTCTAACTGGGAAAGCTGTAACCACAATTTTTGCCTGAGTTCGCTGAGGCGTTGGTTTTCTGTTGTCTGTTCTGCCAAGGCGATTTCTACAGCTTTGCCAAAGCCGACAATTTGCGGTGTATATAATGTACCAGAACGCATTCCCCGTTCATGTCCGCCTCCATGTTGCTGGGGAGCAAGTTGTACTCTGGGGTTGCGCCTGCGGACGTATAGCGCTCCGATGCCTTTGGGGCCGTATACTTTATGTGCTGTAAGTGACATTAAGTCAATTTTCATTGCTTGCACATCAAGGGGAATTTTGGCGATCGCTTGAGCTGCATCTGTGTGAAAAATTATATTGCGATCGCGGCACATTTCCCCAATTTCTGCCAATGGCTGCAACACACCAATTTCGTTATTTGCAGCCATCACGGACACCAAAATTGTCTCAGGACGAAAAGCTTTTTCTAATTCGGTTAAATCTATTAATCCATCTTTTTGAACTGGAAGGATAGTAATTTCAAAACCGAGGCTTTTTAAATATTTACAAGGATCAATAACTGCGTTATGTTCAGTTGCAACAGTAATAATATGCTGTCCTTTTTGAAAATAAGCTTCGGCAACGCCTTTAATGGCTAAATTATTCGCTTCTGTTGCACCGCTAGTAAAAATTATCTCTTCTGGAGTAGCATTAATTGTTGCTGCTAATATTTCCCGCGTTTGTTTGACAGCAGCTTCTGCTTCCCAACCGTAAACATGACTAAGACTAGATGGATTGCCAAAGTGTTCTGTAAAATAAGGTAACATTGCTGCAACTACCCGTTCATCTACAGGCGTGGTAGCGTGGCAATCGAGGTAGATAGGGCGAATAGACATAAATTAACTCAATATTTGACTCAAATTTTTGAAAATACTTAGAACCTGATACAATTCATTTTTTCGCCTCAATAGGGAAAACTCTTCAGATATAGCATACAGTGGCATATTTTGCTTAGTCAGTTTTACAAAAATAAAATGACTACCATTTGTAACCAATCCAAAAGCAGATTTCTCAGGATTAGGATTAGCTAGCATATAAACAAGTGCTTGAGGAATGGCTTCTAAAAGAGAAAAGCTAGACCTTTTAGATTCAATGACCAACAACCATAATTGCTCTTGAATCACTAAAACATCAATTCTACCTCTAATAATTTCTCCTTCATCTTCCGCCGAAATTTCTATTGATTGCTCTCCTCTAATATAAAAAGGATCATCATAAAAACCAGCTAAATTGAGCAAGGGAGATACAACTACTAATTTTACCGTTTCTTCTGATAAAGGAGGACGCTTAACTAAACGGAGAAAATTAACTTTTATTTTGTCTAAATTTTGTTTTTCTAAATCTGTAATTTCTGGGAGATTTTCAAACCATTCTGGAAAGAATTCCTCATCTTTGGCTTGCTGTAAGCCAAATCTTTCTTCCAGATAGGCAAGCCCAATATTTTGTGCTTGGATAACTTGAGTCATAGGTTATTTAAAATAACGCTATCAATATTTTAACGTGAGTTCGGTAAGTGCTGTTTTGACCTCTCCCCCAACCCCTCTCCTACAAGGAGAGGGGAGTAAAACCGTGATTTTTTCCTTCCTCCTCCCTCTTTTAAAAGGTGAGGAGGACATGGAGGGAGAGGTTCATCGAACTCACGTTATTTTAACACTATATTATTGAAAATAATATTATACAAATAGATATAATTAGTTCAGGATTTCTCCTAATCTATTTAATATATTCAAAACCTTATATAATTCATTTTCACGTCTATATAAAGTGAATCTATCAGATAAAGCATACATTGGATTATCCTGTTTTATCAATTTGATAAATTGGAAATCTTCCCCATTTATTACCAATGAATATGCAGGGCGATCGCGTTGAGTATTTGCCAGCATATAAGTGAGGGCTTGGGGAATTGCCTTAGCCAGGGAAAAACTTGATCTCTTAGATTCAATTACTAAAAACCACAACTGATTTTGCAGAACCAATACATCAATTTTAGCTTTAATAATTTCTGTATCGTCTCCATTACTATTGATGATGTCTTCACTAATCTCAATAATCTCTTCTGTCAGAATATGAAAAGGAGGACGATAAAAACCAGCCAAATCTAGCAAAGGAGATAGCACTACCAATTTTACAGCTTCTTCTAAAAGAGGAGCGTTTTCAAGTACGCTGAGATAGTTAGCTTTAACTCGGTCTAAGTATTGTTTTTCTAATTCTGAAATTTCAGGTAGATAGTCAAACCACTCTGTAAAAAAATGCTCATCCTCAGACTTTTGCAGGGCAAATTTTTCCTTTAAGTAAGAGAGAGTGACATTTTGGGCTTGGATGACCTGAACCATATTGATTTCAACTAGCAAGAAGTCTAATTCTTACTTAGATGATAGCGCTAGCAATCATTGCCTGTTAAAATTGGCTGGTAGAATTGTCTTTGATTGCTAAAAATCTACTTGATGTAGCATTACAGCCATTACCTACTGGCGTGGCAAGCTTAAAATGGTGCAATAGATTTCCTCTAATATCTCTGTGTTCTCTGCGCCTGGTGCGGTAGCCTGCGGCAAGCCGCTTACGCGTCTACGTTAATGCACTATTTTAGCCTTGACACGCTACTACTCATCCAGTTATTAATTCTCGTAATTTAGTTAAAACAGCTTGAGCATGTCCTTTGGCTTTCACATTAGGCCAAGTATAGGCGATGATTCTATCAGGTGAAATCAAAAAAGTTGAACGAACAACACCCATATATTCTTTACCCATAAACTTCTTTAGTCGCCAAGCACCATAACTTTCTGTTAACACATGTTCCGGGTCGCTCAACAGGGTGATTGATAAGTTATGCTTGTCGATAAATTTACAATGGGATTTACCCGAATCTGGACTCACACCTAAGATTGTTGCTCCTAGTGCGCTGAATTCTGGATATAACTCGGTAAAGTCTTTCGCTTCCGTAGTACAGCCAGGGGTGTCATCTTTGGGGTAAAAATAGAGGATAACCCACTGACTGCTAAAATCATTCAAACTGACTAGGTTGTCATTTTGGTTGGGAGTGGAGAAATCAGGTGCTTTTTGTCCAGCTTGGGGAATGTTGCTCATGATGGGGTGTTAAAAATGGCGATCGCTTTTAAATTTTACTGAAGAAGGGGAAGGGGAGGGGTAAGGGGAAGGGGAAGGAGAGGGAAAAAAGCTTTCATTTATTCTGCTTTTACCGAACAAGGCGAACGGGTAAACAGTAAGGAGAAGGGAAAAATTTTTAATTCCTTCCCCTTTTCCCTTCTGTTTCCATGATCAGATAATGGTACAAATTCTGTGAAAATGATTAACAGCAAGCCGGAATAGTCATCTTAGCTAATCATGAGTCATTCTCAAAACAGTCCTTTACCACGCAAACCCTTTCAATCACTTTATGCTTTTTGGAAGTTCTCCCGCCCTCATACCATTATTGGTACGAGTCTGAGTGTGTTAGGTTTATATTTAGTTGCTATTGCTCTTAGTTCTACAGAATTTTCTTATATTCAACTAGGTTCACTTTTGGGTACATGGATTTCCTGTCTGTGTGGCAATGTTTATATTGTCGGTTTAAATCAACTGGAAGATGTTGAAATTGACAAAATTAATAAACCTCATTTACCAGTTGCATCAGGAGAATTTTCTAGAGCGCAAGGGCAATTAATTGTGATTATGACTGGTATTTTAGCACTAGTTATAGCATTTTTAAACGGCCCTTTTTTATTTGGGATGGTGGCTTTGAGTTTGGTGATTGGTACAGTTTATTCATTACCACCAATTCGTTTGAAGCAGTTTCCATTTTGGGCAGCGCTATGTATTTTTTCAGTACGCGGTACAATTGTGAATTTAGGGTTATATTTGCACTTTAGTTGGGTACTGCAAAACAACCAAGCAATTCCTCTTACAGTTTGGGTGTTGACATTATTTATTTTGGTGTTTACCTTTGCGATCGCTATCTTTAAGGATATCCCTGATATGGAAGGCGATCGCTTATACAATATCACCACTTTCACGCTCCAATTAGGGCCACAAGCTGTGTTTAATCTAGCTCTTTGGGTGTTAACTGTCTGCTACCTAGCAATGATTTTAATTGGTGCGTTACGTCTAGCTTCAGTTAATTCGATATTTGTGGTCATTACGCATCTATTGGTGCTGTGTTGGATGTGGATGCGGAGTTTTGCAGTGGATTTGCAAGATAAAAGAGCGATCGCTCAATTTTACCAATTTATTTGGAAACTATTTTTTCTCGAATATCTGATGTTCCCTATTGCCTGTCTTTTGGTTTAACACAATGCTAGAAACATTTCCAGCAACTGATATTGTTGCGATCGCTATAGTCAGTTCCAGTATCATCCTGCTTGGTTATTTCGGTTGGAAAACCTTAATTACTTCTGATTTTTATCAAAAAGGAATTGAACTTTATCAACAAAAAGACTATCAAGGTGCAGAAGCAGCTTTTCGCAAAGTTATTTCTATCAACTCTACAAATGATGTCGTTCGCTTGTTGTTGGGAGATGTTCTAAATCAGCAAGGTAAAGCTGAAGAAGCAAGGGAATTATTTAGTGAAGTAATTCAACGCAGTCCCAAAAATGCTGATGCTTATTTGCGTATGGCTAATATTTTAATGCAGGAAAACCAACCCCAAGAAGCTAAAATTAATCTCCAAAAAGCTCAAGAATTATTCCAAAAACAACGCCAACCAGAACAAGCTAAGAAGATAGCTCAACTTTTAGAGCAAATAAAATAGTTTGAATTTATTGTACAAGTAATCTTGGTAAACCAATGCATTCCAGGAATGTTTATCTCGAATTAGGGTATGTGCAGCTTCCGCAAGATACTCATATTTATCCAGGTTTTCAAATGCTTTTAGCACCACATTAACCATTTCGTGGGCAGAATATCCTGAAATTAACAGATGTTCTTGATGATGAAATTCCTCTAAACCTCTCAAGCCTTCAGGAGTGGATACGACTAACTTTCTACAGGCAAAATAATCAAGTACCTTATTACGCGCTTTGCCAGCAACAGCCTGCTTGGAAAAGGGAAGAAGACCTATATCTGCATGTTTGAGATGGCTAACAAAATCTTTTCGATTTGGCAAAAAACTAATTTTGAAAGTAGCTCTGTGACTTCTATTCAAATACCTGAATTCTGGCATGAAGTCTACAGTCTACTTTCTTTAATTTACTTGGTAAATGTGGGAGAACTTGCTAAATCTTTGTATCCGATGATTGCACGTATATAAGGTAAAAACCAATATATAAACCAAAATACACCAGAATGCCGACTACAAAACACAGTCCAAGGTTTGAGAGGAAATGCTTTAACTTGAACTACCTTTTTTAACCGTTCTAACACAGGTAAATCGGTATCTGCCCAGCTGTTGCGGATTGAGTTTTTAGAACAGATACCAACATATCCGGGTGCAACCCATATAGAACAGCCTAGCTTACGCGCTCTTAGCCCATAATCCAAATCACCTAGTGAGTGAATAAAGGCGGCATCTATGTTTCCTACTTTTCTAGCAACCGAGTCAGGAATCAACACACAATTGCCGTACATAGTATCGCATTCTTGGAGAACATCAGAAGGTTCCAAGAACTCAAACTTATTAGAGTACCAACGCTTTGACCGTACTGAACCACCATAAGTTGGTTCTCCTGTGTTTGGGTCTTTAGTTGAACCAACCACTATAGAGTTTGAACGATTATGTTCAGACAAGTCTTTATGAATAGCTAATAGACGCTCAATAGTATCTGATTCAATAAAAGTATCATCATTTAACCAAAGATAATATTCATAACCCCTTTGCATGGCTTCAGCGAATGCTAGTCTCATTCCTCCTGCCCAAAACAGACTACCATTGCCTTTCAATATTTTGACATCTGGAAAGGCTGTAGATACTGCTTCATAAGTACCATCAGAACTACCATCGTCTACCAAGTAAACATCAAAATTTACATTATGCTTATAAAGTTGTTTAAGACAAGCTATGGTTGTGTCACGCCTATTAAAACAAGTCATTAGTACTGCGACAAAGCCGTTTTTAGGATAGTTAACCGCCATTTATTTTGCCATCTCAATAAGTTTTAGTGTTTTATTTAATCTATCATTATGCAACTTTCATCCGTTATATTACTGCATACATTATATTTTAATCAATACCTTTGCCGAAAATAAAGTTATCAAACAGAATAGAGGCGTCAGTCGCCAGAATAAGAAATTGAATTCTGTGCGAAGCCGCGACTGATTGATTCTGAGTCCTGAATTCTGACTCCTGAATTCTTCTTCAACTAATTTTTATTGTTCAACCCAAAGTCAGTAGACCTATAAATTTTATAAGTTGACGAAATCATAAGGGTTTCAGCCGACGTTTTTGGGCTGATGATCGTGATTGGTTGTACTGTACTCTTACACCAGTAAACCAAAAAGTTTTCTTTGCAAGGCAATCAGCAATTAATAAACCACTTGAACTACAAAGTAGTTTATGTTACAAAAATATTAGTATTACTTATCTAATTTTGAGTTGATTCAAAAAATAGAATGGTCAAAAGAGTGTGTAGGAAATTGGCTGAAATCAATTGATTTTTTTCACTATAACAATTAACTCGAACAGACTCAGTAATTATTGATAAATTCATTGAATATTTAGTAGTCAGTTTATTCATATAACCCTTGGATTTATATGAATAAAAACTCATCATAATTAATTTAGATTAATCGTTTTGATTCGTGGTGATGTGATTCGATTAGTGTCAAACGACTGGACATGATTGATACACCTAACTTTCACTATTTTTTTGTTATCCCACAATGTTTATATTAAAATATAAATTTATAAAAAAAGCTTAAGACACCATTCACTTGATCATCAGACGAATCAATGAACCATAAATCATAGCTACACTTAACTCTGTGTACAACTCATAATCCTTACAGACATCCTATCAAATTGAGTAGCATTGGAATTGCAGCTTTTATGCTCAAGCTGAAAAAGCTTGCTGAATCACAAAATTCGCAAAGTATAGCGAATTGCAACTCAGTCAGCTACACAGTAGAAGCAATTCATCAATTACTTCTACAATTAGCCCGTACCTCACTTGGATAAAAACTACTATATGGCTGAAGCAAAGGGCAAGGTTTACCTCGTAGGTGCTGGCCCAGGAAATGTAGCATACTTGACAGTAAAAGCTTATAATTTGTTGGGTCAAGCTCAGGTATTAGTTTACGATGCCCTGGTAGATGAGCAATTGTTAAACTGTGTAGCAGCTGATTGTTTAAAGTTACATGTAGGTAAACGTGGTGGGAAACCGAGTACGCCACAACCTGAGATTAATCAGTTACTTGTGAAGTATTGCAAGCTTGGTAAACAAGTCGTGAGGCTAAAATCAGGCGATCCGTTTATTTTTGGGCGTTGTACTTCCGAAATTGAAGCTTTGAGAACATCAAATTGTGAATTTGAAGTAATACCGGGAATTTCCTCAGCCCTAGCAGCACCTTTGCTTGCGGGAATCCCATTGACAGATCCCGTACTCAGTCGTTGTTTTGCAGTGTTTACAGCCCATGAAGTAGAAGCTTTAGACTGGGAGGCGCTGTCAAGGTTAGAAACACTAGTAATATTGATGGGTGGGCAAAATCTGCCAGAGATTTTACATCAGTTGCTGCGGTATGGGCGATCGCGTTTAACACCCATTGCCATCATCCGCTGGGCTGGAACCGCAAATCAACAAGTTTGGACAGGTCAACTAGATAATATTCTCGAACAAACTGCTGGCTTATCTCTTTCGCCGGTGGTAATTGTCATTGGCGAAGTTGTCAGGTTCTCCAATTACTTACAACCTGAGAAAATATAAGCTGAAACCATTTTAGATTTTGGATTTTAGATTGTGAAATACTTGCTGAATGAGCTTTTCAGCCTTCTATATGTCACAATCATTTTTAAAATTAGTATAACCATGTCAAACAACTTCCCCCCATCTCCCCCATCCCCCTCATCCCCCCCATCTACCCACCTCCCCCTCACAGGTAAAACAATCTTGGTGACACGTTCAGTTGGACAATCGAGTCAATTTAGCGATCGCCTGACTGCTTGTGGTGCTACAGTTATCGAAATGCCGACTTTAGAAATTGGCCCGCCTTCGAGTTGGGAAGCTTTGGATCATGCGATCGCTAATTTATCTGACTTTGACTGGTTAATTCTCACTTCTACTAATGGTGTAGACTATTTTTTGCAAAGATTGCAGGTTCAAGGTAAAGATACTTCTGCATTGACTGGTGTCAAAATTGCTGTTGTTGGCGAGAAAACAGCCCAAAGTCTCAAACAATATGGTATCCAACCAGATTTTATTCCCCCCAACTTTGTCGCTGATTCTTTAGTGGAAAATTTAACAGCAGAACTACCAGGAAAAAAGGTTTTATTTCCCAGAGTCGAAAGCGGTGGACGAGAGATTTTAGTTAAGGAATTAACTGCAAAGGGTGCAGAAGTAATTGAAGTTGCTGCATATCAATCTTGTTGTCCAAGTACTGTTCCGTCATCAGCAAAATTAGCTCTGCAAAATCGTACAGTAGATGTAATTACTTTTGCTAGTTCTAAAACTGTACAATTTTTCTATCAACTTGTAAGTAGTATACTTGCCAATAACGTTGATGGAAATCAATCTGCTGTAGTGGCTAATAAATTAGCAGGAGTTTGTATTGCTTCTATCGGCCCTCAAACCTCAAAAACCTGTCATTCTCTATTCGGGCGCGTAGATGTAGAAGCTGAAGAATATACTTTAGATGGGTTAACCCAAGCACTAATCAAATGGGCAACTTCTACTAATTCGTAATTCGTAATTCGTAATTCGTAATTCGTAATTCGTAATTCGTAATTCGTAATTAGTTTTTTTATTTAGAAGCCCTTGACAAATGACAAATGACAAATAACCATTGACTATTGACAAATGACTAAACGTATTATCGGTTTAACTGGAGGTATTGCCACAGGCAAAACTACCGTTGCTAATTATTTGGCTAGCGCTTATAATTTGCCAGTTTTGGATGCAGATATCTATGCTAGAGATGCAGTCAGTGTAGGTTCGCCCATTCTTGACGCGATCGCTCAACGTTATGGTGAACAAATTTTACTATCAGATGGCAGTCTCAACCGCCAAAAGCTTGGGGAAATTATCTTTCAGCAGCCAGATGAACGCAACTGGCTAGAAAGCTTGATTCATCCTTATGTAGGCGATCGCTTTGTTGAGGCGATCAGCCAATCATCTTCGCAAACACTGGTATTAGTTATTCCTTTGCTATTTGAAGCCCAGATGACCAATTTAGTTACAGAAATCTGGGTTGTGTATTGTTCCAAGTCACAGCAATTGCAAAGATTGATACAGCGCAATCATTTAAGTAAAGAACAAGCACAAGCCCGCATCAACAGCCAATTATCCATTGAAGAAAAAGTCTCTCGTGCAGATGTGGTGTTAGATAACACCTCCAACCTAGAAACACTGCTGAAACAGGTAGATGTTGCCTTAAAAATGGTAAGTCTAAATTAACGTGAGTTCAACACTGGAGTTTAAATCGGCTTTGAAATAGCAAATTTTTATCAGTGAATTGAATTTGATTGAGATTATCTGTTAGGAAATTCTTGCTTGTTGGAAGATTTGCTGAGGTGTAATTTGTAGCTCTGGAAACAGGGAATCTTCTAAACTATTATTACCGCGTTTGGTTTGAGGGAGAGCATCAGGATAAAAAATAGTAATAGTTTTTGCTCTAGTGTCAATAATCCAAACACGTTGAACTTGAGCATTGAGATAATCTGTGGCTTTTTCTGTCATTTCACCAAAACTTTGACCAGCTGAGATAATTTCAATAACTAATTCAGGTGGAACAGGACAAGCCTCATCTTGTAACCAATCAGCAGCAAGACGGTTATAAGAAACATAAGTCAAATCTGGTACAGGAACCCATTCTTGTTGATTTCGCATTAGCTTAATTGCCCATTCAATTACAACCCGCCCCTTTGCTTGTGCCCATGCAGACAATAGTATAAATAACGCACCTGTTATAGAACTATGAAAAAATTTTGGTGACATTTCATCATTTTTGAATTTGGGTACAGCTTCTCCATCAATTAGTTCGTAGATGATGTCTCCTTCGGGGAGTGCAAGGAATTTTTCTAGGGTGAGTTGGGTTTTAAGTTGATTCATGCTTAATTTTCGGACAGGGATTACTCTGTTGTAATGGTATTTTAATCAAGTTTGCGGGTTTAATTCCCTCTCAATGAAATAGATTTTTTGACTTTTGTTGATAAATAAATATTAGTTGCTCTGTACTCTTTTGGCAGAGGGAAAATAAATTCTTTCCTCCTGCCCTTTGTCTTTCTTCCGTCAGTGGTCAGTGGTCAGTGGTAATTTAAAAAAACAACTAACAACTAACTGTACGGGCGGGTTTAGCCGATTAACTTGCTAATAATTGAGTAAGATTGCAAAACCCGCCCCTACAACTAACAACTAACGAATTAGTTTAGATTTCCCCTCCCACAACTACATCTCGAATTCGCAGGCTGGGGCCACCACAACCCACAGGTAAACCGTTTTGTCCACCTTTTCCACAACCGCCAGATTCATCCCAATAAAAATCATCGCCAATTGCTTCGATATCCGCTAGGGTTTGGAAAACGTTCCCTGAAAGTGTGACATCGCGCACTGGTTCAGCGATTTTCCCATTTCTAATCATCCAAGCTTCCCCAGCACTGAAGGTAAACATTTCTCCATTAGTCATACCACCCAGCCAATTACGGGCATATACTCCTTCTTTGATATCGGTAAATAAATCTGCAACTGGGGTTTGACCTCGTTCAATCCAGGTGTTTGTCATCCGCACAATGGGCGTAAAGTGATAATTGAGACAGCGGGCGTTACCTGTGGGTGTTTCTTCCAACTTGCCGGCAGTTTCACGAGAATGCAAACGTCCCACCAAAATGCCATCTTTAATCAATTGGGTAGTACTAGCGGGTGTACCTTCATCATCATAAAAATAACTACCCCGATGTCCTTGAGGGGCAGCACCATCAAAAATTTGTAGTTCTTCTGGGCCAAATCGCCGTCCGATGGTCATGACTTCTAGCAGATCCGGATTTTCATAAGCCATATCTGCTTCGGAAAGATGACCAAAGGCTTCATGGACAAACAAACCTGTGAGAATGGGGTCAATAACGACGGTGTAGGTACTACCTTTTACCGATGGCAGAGATAAAGCTGCAACAGCCCTTTGTGCGGCACTTTTAACTTGTTCGTCCAAATTAATTAAGTCTTCGTAGGCTTTACGAGAACCTGTAGTTTCTCGCCCAGTTTGGATGATTTCGCCGTTTTTGGCGGTGGCGGAAAAGCGCATTTCCATATCTACCCAAGATTGCTTGATGAAAGTGCCTTCTGAGGTAGCCAGGATAACAGTTTGGGTGCTGTCACCGTAACGCACTGAAGTAGTGGTAATGCGACGATCAACACTTTTTAGTAATTCAGTATAGCGATCGCATAACTCTTTTTTCTGCTTCAGAGGAATTTTCCGGGGGTCAGTACCTGTTAGAGGTAGTTGGCATACTGCTTGCACTGGGTCAATGGGAGCTAGTAAAGTTTCTTCATCACCAACCATACGTGCAGCTGCGATCGCTTCTTCAATGCGATGTTGAATCATCTCAAGTTGGTTAAAGCTGCTTAACCCCCATCCACCTTTATAACAAGCCCGAATATGTCCACCAATAGAAATACCTTCGCTGAGGGTTTCTACCTTGTCGCCACGCAACAAGATATCAGTCCCTTCTGCTTCTTCGAGGCGAATCATCAAATAATCTACACGGGATGAGTAGCGGGCGATGAGGTCAGAAAGTAAATTTTGTGCGTCAGCAATTGTAGTCGGCATCTTAGGTAGTAACCATGACGAACTGCCTTTATTTTGCAATTATTTGGTCAGTATTGGGTATTGGGGATTGGGTATTGGGTATTGGGGATTGGGTATTGGGTATTGGGTATTGGGTATTGGGGATTGGGGATTGGGTATTGGGTATTGGGGATTGGGTATTGGGTATTAAAAAAATTCTTTTCCAGTCACCAGTCCCCAGTCCCCATTGCCCCTAATCCCCACTCCCTTACGGTCGTGGGGGCCCCGAGTTCCCCAGTCCCCAGTCCCTAGTCACCAGTCCCCAGTCCCCAGTCCCCAGTCCCTAATCTTCACAACACACTCTGCCTTTAACACAATAAACCTCTCTGTCTCCAAAACAGAACATCGAGATGTCACCTTTGCCAATGCAGGAACATTCCCCTGTGATAAACTGCTGACAGCTTCAGCAAACGCTGGTTGAAAACTTTGCAGCCAGGTTTTTTCAGTTAAATATTCAGGTTGAAAAGCTGTGCGTTCCACCAGCCAGAAATTTACTTTATATTTTTGAATTAATTGTTTTGCTGCTGTCAAATTGTTACTATACTGAGCAACAATCAAATCAATAGTGCGTTGGCGAATTGGAGAATAATAGCCAAGATGAAAAGGAAGCGCGTATTCTCGACCCACTAAAATAGACCTTTGGGCAAAAGTCGGAATGTTATCAGCTTCGTCAGAAAGAGTAGCAATAAGACTATCTTTTGGTTGTTGTTGCAGAAATTTGTATAAAGCTGATTCTCCAGATTGTCTGTAATCAGTTGTGGGAAAACGTCCTGAAAAATTTGGGTAGAAAAGCAGGACAACGGCTAAAACTAATGTTAATGTCAGTTGCCAAACCCTAGGTTTTTGCTGATATGCACGCAAAAATTTATCCAACATTATAGTTAACGTGATCCCAGCAGCAACAGCCATCACAACTCGTAGTGAATGAATTGTATAGCGGGTGGGGAAAAACAATTTTAATAGGAAAGCATGGGCAGCAAAAAATAGAGTCAAGGACACTATGATGATTTGTGGCAATATTTTGACTTTACTATTTACCAAATTGACCAACGGCAATTGAGACGAATATCGCAATACCAGAGGCAAGAATAATCCTAACCAAATTAGGGGAGGCATTAACGGTGGTAAAATGCCACTATGTTGACCAACCAGCCAAAACCACCAAGGATTATTGTTAAAAAAGGGATGTCGTCCTCCTGGCCATAATTCCGGCATTTTCCAGGCTTGAGAGGCAGTGACAACTGGCCCATATTCAGAGGAAGCTAAAGCATAGGGCAACATCACTAAAAACCCTAATCCGAAAGTTGTTACCAGCCAAAAATAATTATTTCGCAATCTAATCAGTAATATTCCTAAAGAAATTAATAGTAGTGGCGGATAGAAAAGTCCTTCTAAGATAATTATCAAACAAATGATTAGCCAAGATTCCCGCAATAGATAGTAGAGAAAAGCCAATAGCAAAGGATAAATAAAAGCTTTGGGTGTGGCAGAAACTAAATCACTTTTGAACCAAAGACTTTGATTGAGCAATAAAGAACTAATAAATCCACAAATTGGTACTGGAAATATTTGCGAACACAGCCAAAAACAGTAGATAGTGACAATCAAACCCAACAAAATAGGCAAAATTTTACTCAGCAACAAAGGCTGAATCCCTAGACTAGCCATTACTTTGTAAACAGCAGCAAATCCTAAAGGCGTAATCGATTGAAAATAATCTGCAATTAAATCATTTGGCAGTAACTTGGGATCGACAAACTGCTGCATCCAAAATACATATTCTCGTGCATCATCTTGAGCAACATATTCACCTCTAAAGGCTTTTTGTAGTCCTAAAAATCCATAAAATACTGCAAAAGCTAGACTTAGAGTTAACCAGAATATAACTGATTTATCAAATTTTTTGTCTTGATGAGCAGTTAAAAAACTATAGAGATGAGCAGATAACATTTAATTCATAATTTATAGTTAGTTTTACTATGGTAGTAGCGTGACCGGACTAAAATAGTGCATAAATTTCTTCTAATATCTCTGTGTTCTCTGCGTCTCTGTGGTTCGTTAATGCACAAAATTAGTCCGGTCGCGCTAGTAGTGGCGTGGCAAGGCTAAAATGTTGCAATAATTGTCTTGTGGGGCGGACATCTTGTCCGCCAGTTAGGACGGGCTTTCTGACCCATCCCACAAGAGGAAAGCTAATGCACAAATTTAGCCTTGACACGCCAGTAGATTGACACTCATCAGTCATCAGTCATCAGCTATCTTCAAAAACATATTTTTCAGCTACTTTCCAATAACGCGAGAACCGTTTCAAGTCAATATAGCCGTCGTAGTCAAAAAATGGTTCTACTTCCAGCACTTCCACTGCTAAAGAAGACTCAATTTGATTGCAGATATCATCAAATCGGGGACTGGGACTATCTGCTGTGACAACTAAGTTAGCATTATGCTCTTTAGCAAAGGCTAAAATTTCCTGGGCGACATCTCCACGCCGGATCTCAACGGGTAACTCTAGCAAGCATTCGTAGATAAAGGTGAGGCGTTTGAGACCCAGTTGCCATTCTTCTATTAAAGCATCGTCCCAAACCCAGATAGCTGGTGCTTTTGGGTATTCTTGCAGTGCAGGGTTGTGTGGACTTAAACAGTCTCCATGTACCCAAACAATTGGTTTAGTCATTTGTCAGTTGTCAGTTGTCAGTTGTCAGTGGTCAGTGGTCATTTGTCATTGGTCATTTGTCATTGGTCATTTGTCAGTTGTCACTTATCTCCCCATCTCCCCATCTCCCTCATCTCCCCCATCTCCCCCATCTCCCCATCTCCCTCATCTCCCTATCTCCCCTTCCCTCTCTTTCCACGTTGCCAGCTTTGGCTGTTAGATTGTTTGGTAAATTCTCCTTTGGGAAAAAGTTGCTGTTCTATTTGTTCGTAGCCGCCTTCAAAGTCACAATGTCCGTAAAGTGGGCATTTTTGACAATAAACTCCTTTGGTGTAGCGTTCTAAGTTTTCACGGTTGAAAAAGTAGGGTTTGTGGCTAAAGGTGCTGGCTACCCACTGCCATGACATATTATTACTAGCAGGATCGCCATCTAGCAAATGTTCAAGAAACCATTTAGCCCCTGCTTGCCAACGAATCCGTCGCCAATGCACTATGTAAGCAGCTAACCACATGCGGGCGTGGTTGTGTAGGTAGCCAGTTTCTTGCAATTCACGGCTAAGGCTGTCAATGCAAACTCGCTCTGTGCTGCCTTGTTTGATATCCTCTGGTAAATCGGGTGCGTAGTCTTTTGGGGTGTAACCTGTTTTGTATTCTTCTTGGTCTTCCCAGATACCGTTACCCAGTTTGACATAAAGCCGTTGCCAATAGTCACGCCAGCCTAATTCATTAATTAGTTTTGTGGCATCGTCTGGGTGCTTTACGTTGTCTAGCACATGATCCCGAATTTCTCGCAAACTTAAAACCCCGTAGCGAATATAAGGCGAAAGACGCGTGACTGCACCTGTTAAAAAGTTGCGGGTTTTGGCGTAAGTTGCTGGGTCTACTTTTTGCAATGCTTTCCTAGCGGCTTTGCGTCCTCCCACGATATCACTGATGTGGCGATCGCGTTCTGCCGCTTTTGGGAATTGTTCCTGGAGATAAGCTATCAATTCATCACGGCTAGAGAATTTCTTTAACATAAAGTGGTAAAAATAACAAGAATATTGAATGATATAATTGGCGATCGCTAACTAGCTAATTATATTTAAGCTTATGCTGAAAGTGAGTACATTTGATCAAAGCGATCGCTCCTCGAAACCAAGACCAAATCTGACGAATCTTAATTACGAATTACAAATTGGTATTAAGTGTTTACATCGTCTAAATTTGGCTTGTCTTTATAAATAGGTATTTGTGGTACTAACATGACAATTGGGATTTGGATATTGGGCGACCAACTTTGGCTAGAACAAGCAGCTTTGCAAAGTTGTACTCATCAGGATAATCTGCCTATAATTTTGATTGAGTCGCTACATCATGTTCAAGTAAGACCTTACCATCAACAAAAGCTAATTTTGGTTTGGTCAGCAATGCGACATTTTGCACAAGAGTTGCAGCAACTAAAATATCCAGTCACCTACAAAATAGCTGAAAATTTTGAAACACCACTAACTGAATGGATCAAGGCAAATGGAATTACTCAGTTGCGGGTAATGATGCCAAATGACCGACCATTTAGCAAGATGATTCAAAGTTTAGAACTCCCTTGTCAAATAACTCTGATTCCTAATAACCAGTTTTTGTGGAGTACAGAAGAATTTAATAACTGGGCTTCGTCTCGTAAGCGTCTACTGATGGAAGATTTTTATCGAGAAGGAAGGCGGCGTTTTCAAATTTTGATGGATCAAGATAAACCAGTAGCAGGACAGTGGAATTTAGATAAAGAAAACCGTAAACCGCCCAAAGGTAAGTTAAATACACCTGGGGCGCAATGGTTTGAGCCAGATGAAATTACACTTGATGTCATAGCTAAAGTTAATTCTCTATCTTTGACTACTTATGGAGAAGTAGAAACATTTCGCTGGGGAGTAAGTCGCCAACAAGCACTCTTAGTATTAGACTGGTTTATTCAACATCGTTTAACAGATTTTGGCCCCTATCAAGATGCAATGGTAACAGGAGAAGAAACTATGTGGCACGCACTGCTTTCTCCTTACTTGAATATTGGGTTACTCCAACCAATGGATGTAATTCAAGCAGCCCAACAAGCTTACTTTCAATATCAGCTGCCTTTAAATAGTGTAGAAGGTTTCATTCGTCAGGTGTTGGGTTGGCGAGAATATATGCATGGTATTTATCATTTTGTAGATGCAGATTACTCAAACAAAAATTGGTTTAACCACACACAACCGCTTCCGGAATTTTTCTGGACTGGTAAAACCAAAATGAATTGTTTACACCAGATATTAACACAAGTCCAACGTACTGGTTACGCTCATCATATTCAGCGGTTAATGGTGTTGAGTAATTTTGCATTAATTGCTGGACTTGAGCCACAAGCAGTGGAAAACTGGTTTCACGCAGCTTTCATTGATGCTTATGACTGGGTAATGCAGACAAATGTGATTGGTATGGGTTTATTTGCAGATGGAGGATTATTGGCATCTAAGCCCTATGCTGCTTCCGCTAACTATATCAATAAAATGAGTGACTATTGCAAAAGTTGTGTTTATAACCACAAAGAACGGACAGGTAAAAATGCTTGTCCGTTCAACTTCTTTTATTGGGATTTTCTTGACCGACACCGTAATAAATTACAGTCTCAAGGACGGATGAGCTTTATCTTGAACAATCTTGATAAAATGTCTCCTGAAGAATTACAGTCTATTCGCCAACTAGCTCAAGATTGGCACGCTCAAGAAATATCCTCGCCAACGGTGACTCAACCGTAAGGCTGTAGTTAGAACGTGCGATCGCTAATAAAATTCTGTTTCCGTCTTCACTGAAGTTTTGGATACAAAAAGTTATATTCTCACACCCCAAATAAATGCCAAAATGTGCTAAATTATTGACTTATTTATATTAAAATATCAAATGAACGTTGAAGGGATTCGCCTGAAAAATATCAAATTGCAACAAAATAATATATTGCAGAATTTTTTTAATTTAGCTTCTGAAGCTAATTATGAATCAACTCAAATACAACAATTAAATCAAACTTTAATTACAACAGCAACAAAAATTGAAAAAATATGTTCTAACCAACAAGCAACACCAGCAAGTCTAACTCCTCCATCCCGTAGAATCTACTCATGGATCAAGTTTTTGACAAATGAACATTATTTAGAACTTCACCTGAGAGCTAGTAGCTATGTGTTGTCAACTGCCAAAGAAATCCTGAATCAACGTGGTCAAAAGTCGCTCCAACTAATGATTGGCATAACTAATTTAGCTGGACTATATCAAGGGAAAAGAAATAATAGCACAGCTAATATCATGATTAGTGAAGGGTTTATAAATGCACCAAAAGTAGTATTGCAAGCATTAGTGGAGTCTGCTCTTTTTGGCAAGAATCAACAGAATACGCAACTAATCAGATCATTTGTCAATACAGAAGAATACACTAATGTAGTGTCAGAGCTTGATTTGATTATCGAAGTAGTGGCAGAAAACCCACAAGGAAAGTTTTATAACCTAGATGAGTTATTTAATAAAATTAACCATGAATATTTCGCGGCAAGTCTTGCCAAACCGCGTCTAGCATGGAGCCGAATTAACACTTACCGTAAATTTGGACACTATGAGATAGCTAGAGATAGGGTAGTGATGAGTTTAACCCTTGATAATGCTAAAGTACCTGAATTTGTAGTTGAGTTTGTGTTGTATCACGAATTGTTGCATAAGTATTACGGCACGAAGTTAGTTCACGGCAGAAAAATGGTTCATACAAAAGAGTTCCGTGCTAGTGAAAGCCAGTTCAAATCCTACGACGAAGCATCAAGATGGTTGACAAAATTGGCATCTAGTCGCTTTTTATGAAAACAGTTTATGTGCGACTGGCTTTAGCAGTGACAAGTACTATAACTCACATCTTGCACTTGGAAATATGAATGTCAAAACCACAACTACGTGCTAGAGGAGCTAGGCGTTCAATATCAAGTAACATATAAGACACAACTATTTGAGGAAAAATAGATTCAAGAGCTATTTGTACAGCTTGACCCCAGTCAGGTGGTGATGCTGTCGTGCGTAGACGCGCTGCTTCGGCTTGTCGTCAGACATCGCTCTGGCACAGGCGACTGGCTACACGGGTTAGAGTTTGATATATTAGTCCACTGTCACATAATGCCAGGGCGAATAGAAACTCAGTTGTGTGGTCTTAATTTTGTGGATTGATTCTAGTTAACTGTAGCAATATTGCTTCTAATTAACTGTAGCAATATTGCTTCTAAGCTTTGCAATGCAGCGTTAGTCGTGCGCTGATGTTCTTCAAAATTGCGCTGATGTTGTTCAACACTACGTTGATGCTGTTCATGACTATCACGTACTTCTAAAAGTACATCATCAAGTACCGTACTACGGGCAAGGACAGTATTTACATTACTGGTTAATTCGTTAACGTTATCAGTCAAGTTGTCAATTTTAATTGTTAACGCTGCTATTGCTTCGGTGTTACTGAAAGCTAAAGCCTCAATACGGTCTAATCTGCTCGGCTGGTCGGGTGCGTTGGTCATGTTCAGTAGAGTAATTCTAATAATTAGTTTAAAACCGAGTTTGGTTTTTAGTCACAATACTCAAAAATTGCTCAGTAGTGCGATCGCTCGTTCACTTCCATAGCAGTTGCCCCTGTACAATACCTGCTGTTTACCATACAAATCTCTTATATTGGAAGTGATTGACTTATGAGGTTTGTTTGTGTTGGGGCAACGGTTTCTACGCTTGGATGGCTTTACTAAAGCAGAACGGATTGGGATGACTGGTCGTGTGAGTGAGGCGATTAACCTTGCAGGAGCTTGGATTACTGACTTCCATTTATACTCAAACGTGCTGATTTGCATCAACTTTGAAGTGTCGAGCGCTAATTTAGGCAGGCTTGCTACATCTCTGCAACAGACAGGTTTAAATTTAAGCCAACAGAGCCTAGAGCAACTCATGCCTTCAGATGACTTGACCCTCATAGACAAAGAGTTGGCAGGAACATTACAAATAACATTTATCCACAACGAACCTGACTTATTGCGAGAAGTACCTGCTGTTCCCGGATAAGAGCTAGGGCCAACGGCTATAAATACAGAGCGCTAGAAAAAGTCAGCAGTTAAAATAGCGCGATCGCTCCATTACTAAAGAGCGATCGCCCCCATAAGTGCACCTGTTCTGGGAGCAACGCGCTCATAGTGAGATCATCGTGAAATGAGCTGGGGTAGAAAAGAGAAAAAGTTATTTTTGATACCTAATATATGAAAAATACACTTAATTTCTTCCTCTTCCCCAGCCTCCCCAACCTCTCCAGCTCTGCCATCTCACAATCAATCGCGTTGCTCCCCCTGTTCTTTACCATCTGGGTAAAAGCGAATACACCACTCGAAAGCGCTTACGCCACTCGTTCTGGAACTGTAGCCAACGCTCAATAGGCAATGAAACCAGCAGCAGTCAGCAGTAGTACACATTTAATACTGTACTGGGTATGTTGCTCTCAATTGTGAAAAAATGCTGATTTGTTGCACTTACTTCAATGATTTACTCATTATTCTAGTTATCAAACAGAATTCAGGAGTCAGCGGTGTCAGAATGGGTACGAAAGCAAACAACGTGATATTTGGGGTGCTGACTGGTCGCCCTATACTCACTAATGACTTAGTTGTTGCACCACTAAATTAAAGGAAAATCATGTTCAAAAATAAATTTGGTCTTTTACTTACTGGTAGTTTCCTACTCAGCGCATTAAGTATGATTCCTCAATCGGCTTGGGCTATTAACCGTTTTTCTGGCACATAATGCCATGACCGCAGAGATTTATTCAAGCTTTGGAATAATAAAACAATTGATAGAGGAGTCTGTTTTGCTAATCCTGGAACTGGCTCAGCAAGAATTTACAATGTTTACCTGATAACAAATGGCAATAATTACGGCTCTATTAAATACAGAGGTATTGGTAGTTATAGATCCTATTTTTGCACAAAAAATTTAGCAATATTTTTCTATGATCCAATTGTTGTTACGTCTGTAACTTTAAGTGCGTATCCACCACCTCAATGCTCTACTAGTACTAGCACTAAAAATTACTTAATATAAATTGACACTCAACTTCAGTCTTTTTAAATTGATAGACTACCTGTAAAGGATGAACCAAATGTGATTAACACACAAAATACAGTTAGGCGATCGCACTGTAGTAGGCGCAGTATCTTTCTTACCTCGCCTGAAATCCCAAGGCATCACGGGCTGCGATTGGTTCACTAAGCCCAGTTTCTGACATTTGGCATTAGCCTCAGCCATTCGCAATTAGTCGAAGGAGCGATCGCATCCTTTGAAATATTGCCTGTACATTACAGCCGGGAGCAACGCTTCGGAAAGTGAGGTGGCAGAGCTGGGGGGGCTGGGGAGGCTGGGGAAGAGAAGAAATTAAGTGGATTTAGTATAGTTTTAGTAGCAAAAAGTACGATTTTTTCTTTTTTCTCCCCCAGCTCCCCCAGCTTCCCCCGCTTAAGAGCGCTCGTTTCACGACGATTTCAGAAAATCGCGTTGCTCCCTTACAGCCTGTCCTCGCACCCATCATACACAAAAGAATGCGATGGCGTAACGCAAGAGCGTAGCTGATCGCATCCCACGCACCTGATTAAACAGATGGTGGTTCGCTCGTCTTAAGTGCTTTTTTACTACGTTTTAACTGTTTCCAAAGTCCTTTTATTTGTTTGTAAGCTTCATGGGGGGAAGTTTTGCCACTCGTTTCTAAAGCCGTAATATAGCCAACTTTATGAGCAAATTCTTGTAAGTTGGCATTAAATATCAAGTTTTCTGGCTTAACTTGACCATAGTAACGACTACGAGGGTAGAGAAATTCATCTTTGTTGTCATTAGGTTTTAACATCTTATTATTTACTTGCAAATATTTGCACCGTCAGATGCTAGTCAAATTATAGTCAAAGACCAACAAATTATGACTTCAGGCATAGGCGAGACTTATGAAGAAGAAATCTCTAATGGTAAAATCAGTTGTACTTATTTGACTACTAAAGCACCTTGGCGAGATGCGGATGGTCAGATTATTGGCATAATTGCGGTTATACGCAATATTAGCGATCGTAAAAAAGCAGAACTACAACTCAAGCAGAGCGAAGAACGCTATCGCTACCTAATCAATGCAACTTCTGAGGTGTTTTGGATAGCTCCACCCGATGGCATCGTCACCCAGGATAATCTGGCTTGGCGAAAATATACAGGGCAAACATGGCAGGAGTATCAAGGCACTGGATGGTTAGAGGCAATTCATCCAGAAGATAAACAGTTAATGGCGCAGTCATGGGAAGCGGCAGTTAAGACTTGCATCCCATTTGAACATGAATTTCGGTGGCGACGGCATGATGGAGAGTATCGCTACACACTCAGTCGAGGTGTCCCTGCTTTAGAAGCGGATGGCAGTATCCGAGAGTGGATTGGCACTTGCAGCGATATTCACGAGCGTAAACTTGCAGAACTTGCTCTGATCGAAGCAAAACTTGCAGCAGAAGCCGCTAGCTATGCCAAAAGCGAATTCCTGGCAAATATGAGCCATGAATTACGCACTCCTCTTAATGGTATTCTTGGTTATGCTCAAATTTTGCAACGTTCCAAACACATTAAAGAAGACGAGCGATAGTTACTCCATACCCAAGGTCGTGCCTTTGACTGTGCTGCGATCGCACATAAGTTGTAGTATCACTCCCGCATCCGAAACCGCCGCATCAAAGACCGCAACTGCCACTGCCTCACTGTCCACCGTATACACAACCCTGTCTGACATTCCCAGCACAATCCGCTCTTGCCTCGCCCAATTGAACCAAGCACTAACATCTCTTGTAACGGCATTCTTACCTTTAGCTCTAAAGAGTACAGCTGTTGATAAACAAGCCTGTCGGATTTTCACACCACCCCAACAGCAATCACTTCCAGATCCCGTGCGATCGCGCTTTGGTGAACATTCTCCCATTTAAAATTACACAACATCGCTGGCAGCGAAAGAACTGCCTTCATGAGGGCCTGTCTTACTTCTAAAGCGATCGCTCATCTGTCTCTGACTTTTTACGGCATGTGAAAAAGGAGTGAGGGTGTTGAGTGTGGGGTGTAGTAAGACTTTCTTCAGTTCCTGACACCTATCCCCACTCAGCCACCCCCAGCCTTGACACCTCCAAGTCATAAAAGCGCTCATCCGTCGATGAGCGCCCCTTCGGGGCGAAAGCGCCTAAATCCTCGGTTTGAGCCAATATATATTTGATACGGAAGAGCGCTTTTATTTTCTGGAAAACCCCTTGATGAGAGTTTTAGTACTTTCCGTGAACAGTCAGGGTATTGAATTAATCCAATGCTGTACTTAGTACCATTCCTCTCGGCATCATATTCCAAGAGACTAGATGTCTGACTAACTGACGAACTTGAGGCGACGACCTACTAAAGCAAGGATACTAACACCAATCAAAGCACCAAGATTAACGCTAGGCTCAGGTACAGCAGCTGTGAGGCCAATGAGACGCCTACCGCCACCAATGGAGCCTACTAGTGTAGCAGAACCTGTGGTCAAGTCGATGGTGTATAGATTGGAGTCAGTTGTCGAGGTGGGAGTCAATGCTGCAAAGGCGGAATTTACCCCATTGTCTGTGAAGATGTCGAACCCTGCTACCGAGTCGATGTCAATTCCCAAAGAACCTATTTGCGTCAAGGTGCCATTATTAGGCGGGTTTTGTATAAACAATGCGTCTTGAACGTAGTCGATGTCATACAGCGTTGTTAAGGTTGCTGGATCTCTATCCGCATTAGTATATGCTACACCAGTGATGTTGGGATCAAAAGGGTTGAGTGTCCCATCAACAATGACTGCACCAGTATCCACATTAATGCGGAAGTTTTGGTCATTGCCACCCACGACCCGTAGGCGATCAGGTACTGGGTTGAAGTCTACTCCAGAAACAATTCCTCCGTTGAAGGCTGCGGAAAGGGTACTGACAAAAGAAGCAGCACCAGTAATCCGGTTAATGGTGTAGATGTTGTTGGTATCTGTCAGACCATAGATCAGATTGTTGGCTGGACGACGGTCAATGCCTACTAAAGTCCCAGTGATTCCAGTGACTGAGACAGTGCTAATACTGGAGGGACTGCTGGAGTCAAATAAAACTAGAGTGTTGTTGTCAGTTAGACCTACCAGACTAACAGCTGCCGCAGGTTTGGCGACACTGAGTAGATTAAACATGGTTGCTACAGCCAGTGTAGTGAAGATTGTACCTAGCTTAGTTAGTTTCATCAGAAAGCCTTTTACAAGTTTTTACTATTGTGAACAGCAAAATTCAACTAACTAGGTAAACGTAAGCACACTCTATTAAGTATGACTTTTGTTACTTATTTACTCATTAATTTTGCTTAGAAAGAATACTACTGTAAAAAATACTGTCAACTCAAGTAAAGAGAACTATCTTCATTAATTCTTTAAATATTTGTGGATTAAATTTTAGTGACTTTAACTGACCAGATGTACTTGGATAATAAGCAAAGTTTTCATTTGTTGCTAGTATAATCGACCGAATTTTCTTACTTTTCTTACTTTTGCTAATTTTTACATTTTATGGTTTTGGAACTGTTGTGGCTGAAAAATAATAATACTAGGTTAATTCTGATTGATAAGTAACTAATAGTGGATTTAAGAAGTAAGATTATTGAAGTTATTAAGAAATCTGTAAAAAAACTAACTATAAATTTAAGTAAAAAGGTGATAAAAGTAGGATTTATATGTCATAAAAAATACATATTAAACCTATTTTTCTTGTTAACCAAGGGATAAGGAACCTACAAGTAATAAAATGCCCAACCGTATCCAATATATTTTGGCTCAACCCAAGGACTTAGGCGAAGAACGCCCTTCAAGGCGAAAGCAACGGTCAATCGGGAGCAACGCTTCGGAAAGTGAGATAGCAGAGATGGGGAGGCTGGGGAGGCTGGGGAGGCTGGGGAAGAGGAAGAAATTAAGTGTATTTTTCATATTTTAAGTAGCAAAAATAACTAATTTTTTTCTTTTTTTGGCAAAGATATGGTTATTAAATCCAATGATCTCTAATCAGATATGGATAACCCTCATCGGCTTGATCGCGATTAAGATCGTAGCGAATATACTGATTGCCTTTAAAAAAGTAGGCTTTGCCATTGCCTGCATTCAAAACGGCATCAATCCCGTCAGCGAAAGGTTCCAAACCCGGCCAAGTAGTTTCACCAATTGGATATGGATAACCTTCATTGGCTCGATTGCGATCAAGATCGTAACGAATATACTGATTGCCTTTGAAAAAGAATACTTTCCCGTTGTGGCTAAAAGCAGCATCAATTCCGTCAGCGAAAGGCTCCAAACCCGGCCAAGTAGTTCCACCAATCGGATATGGATAACCCTCATCGGCTCGATCACTATCAAGATCGTAGCGAATATACTGATTGCCTTTGAAAAAGAAGGCTTTCCCGTTGTGGCTAAAAGCAGCATCAATATCACTTTCAAAGAAAAGATCCACAGGGCCAAGTTTGAAATATACTTTCAAAATTGCTGCCCCTGAATCATCTGGATTTTTGAACAACCACCAGTCTTCTTTTTGTGCAAAATTCTGCAAGGCTGCTGCATCAAAACTTATCGTGCGTTGACACATGAAATCGTCCTCCATCATACCGAATATCCCTCCGAGTATCCACCCGACGATCGCTGCAATTGCCAACAATGCAGCTGCATATTCGGCATCATCGTAAGCTGAGGCTGCCCCTGCTGCATCAGCACAACGATCAGCTACCTTGTTAACTGCGTTGGCCACAGCATCCCAACCAGACCCTTGGTCTTTTTCCCAAATTTCAACATCTATACAAATACTTTCCCTATATTTACCTTTGAAAACATAGGCATTAGAGGGGAAATAATGAGTCTCGCCCGGATCAACATCCCCATTTCCTTTGAACTATAGGTGCATTTATAACCTAAATCGCTAGCTGCTCCTACAGAAAAATAAAGCTCATCACTATTCAATTCATCTGAGTTATCACTGCAATAGAAACGAGTCATCTTAATGCCATAATTTTTCGGCTCGGTGCTAGCGAGTTGGTTCTTTTGGGCAGAAGAAGTATACCTAACGATCCCGTGTCCATAATCTTTAACAGCTTGTAGAAAAGCTTCATCGTCAGGACCGAGGGGAGCATCGGGCGGTAGTTCGTCTATATTGATAGTACGAACATTCGGTTGGCTCATCAGTTCGGGTATAATAGTGTTCAAGTCCTCTTTCAAATCAGCCTCAGTATACCTTTGTTCCAAGGGCAAACTTGCTAATTTACCCGGAAATAGAGCCTTGCGTCTTTCAGTGGTCATCTCCTGATAAATGTGACCTAATTGTTTTAGATCCTCGTCATTATTGCAAGTACGTATCGTGTCGAGCATATTCGCTTCTAGGTCGCTCAAAGGTTCGCCCCGCTCAAAACGAGCGCAAGCGTGCAATAATACCGCTAACATCGCGTTACGGTTGCGATTAGTCTCAAGCTGACGCTGAAATTTTTGCACGCGAGCGGCACTAGATGAGCCATTTAACAATTCTCTCAGACGGTTAAAGCGATCGCTAGAATCAGTTGAAGAAGATTGATATTGTGATACAGTCATGATTTCACTCCTTAGAGGATGTTTTAAAAGTCAAATTGAGTCAAAAATTATGCTAGTCGTCTGACCATGATACGAATCATCGCTATATATATAAAAGTCTCCGAAGTTTTGGGTAGCCTTTCATAATCTTTACTTAAACGGCGACACCAATTGAGCCATCCAAAAGTTCTTTCGACAACCCAACGCTTTGGTAAATGGACAAAACCTTTTTTCTCCAATGGTCGAAGAACAATTTCTACAATCCACCGAAACATATCCATCACCCAATGCATAAATTCTTCGCCTCGGTATCCTCCGTCCATCCAAATGATGTTTAACCTTTTGACGTGATTGCCTGTATTGTGAACTCGTTTGAGGACTTTTTTCGCTCCTTCACGTTCTGGAACACTTGCAGACGTTACCAAGACCCGCAAAACTAGCCCTAACAAATCTACACTTAGATGTCGCTTGCGCCCATGTATCTTTTTTCCTGCGTCATAGCCGACATCAACAGTAATCATCGTTGCTGTTTCTACTGATTGACTATCAACCGCCGCTTCTGATGGACTCTTATCACGTCCTGAGTCTACCCTTACCCACCGATAGAGTTGGTCATGAACCTTCAACCATGTACCATCTTTTCCCCATCTCCAAAAATAACCATAAACCGTTGACCACGCCGGAAAATCTCCTGGCAAACCTCGCCATGTACAACCTTCGCACAGAACATAGAGAATTGCATTCACGATCGCAAATAATGCTAATTTTCGGGGACGACCCCCTGGTTTTGATTCTGGGAATAGGTCTGCAATTAATTCCCATTGTTCCCATGTCAGATTACTACGGTATGCTTTAGTCATTCGCTCACAGGGTGCTGGTTTCTACAAATTTCAGCATACGCCTTGTGAGCTTTCTTACAATACCCCCTACTTTTAAAACATCCTCTGAGGTTGATGCTGTCAAGGCGTTAACCAAACTATCAAAACAATTTAAATATCATCAAATTCAGTCGAGCCAAGTTACTGAAATTAAGTCTAAAAATCAAGATAATCAAGTAGAGACATCATAACAAATATCAGCTAAGGTCTCTCAGAATGAGAGTAAAATTCATACATAAGTTCTGAGTGCAGGGCGTTTTATTATTGCCACCAATGTTTTAGAGCCAAGTGAACTTAGTAATGATTCCATGCTGAGTGAATATAAAGCCCAGCAGTCTTGTGAGAGAGGATTTGCTTTTCTAAAAGATACATTATTTTTTGCTGATAGTATTTTCTCAAAAGTCCAGAAGGAATAGAATCTCTAGGAATGATTATGGGGTCATCTCTGTTAGTATATACATTGGCTCAACGTCAAATCAGAGCCGCACTCAAAGAGTCTAAATCAACAATTAAAAATCAATTAGGTAAAGCAACTGACCATCCCACTTTACGTTGGATATTTCAACGCTTTCAGTGTATTAATTTAGTTAAACTTAACAACGAAAAACACGTCTCTAATTGGACTCAAGAAAGAGATTTTATCCTGCATCTCTTACCAGAATATTGTCTAGTTTATTATCAATCAATTACCTAATTTTTTCTCTCTATTAATTTAATATCCACAATGACAATCAGCTAATTTTTTTGATTTATAGTTCTATTTTACTATGTCAATAATTTCGGTTAATCACTCAATCTATTAGTCTATTTTATAATTTCTGTCTTGAACATCTATTTCATTAATCTGTTTACTCCTATAGGTGCTATCACTTCTTATTGCTCCTTATTGAGAATCAGTTTTGATACCATTTTTGGTGATTTATTGTTTCTCAAATGTATTTTTTCACTAATATGTTTCTTTTTATTCTCAAATGTATTTTTTCTATCAGTATTTTCCCTCTGTGACAGTTAAGGGTGCGGAATGTGGGTTGCAATTATTCTCAATAATTAGGAGCGAAATACCCGTCCTACCGGGCAGAGAATTACTGCCATCATGGATAGAATTTTTACGCATGTTGTCCAGTTTTGTCCAGGATTCCCCAAACCCTGGTAAACCCTGACCAACGTGCTAACTAATCGCTGCTGATTCTGACACGGAGGGAGCTGAGGACAGAAAAATTGGGCAGGCTTTTAAGGTTGATCGTGTCGCCCCTTAATGGGGCAGAATGCAGGAGGGAGTTAGGTCGCGGTGTTGAATAGGGCGATCGCTTCCTTTAGCCGTGCGATCGCGGAACCTGTTTGTAACGTAATTGTTAAGGCTGTTAGTTTTTTGCGTAAAGTACAGAATTTGAAGGGAATACTACTATATAAAGGTAACTGATATATCTAAACAAGGAGACAATAACTAAAAGTCTCCAGTATAATTACTTGTATTAAACACTGTCCCGCGCTCAATGGGGCAATGTTGGTTTTAAAGTTGAAGATTGATAACTTTTTTAATGCGAACCCGAACTGCATCATCGCCACTGCCCATGTAGACAGCTTCCCAACAGACCTGTCCCTGGAGCCGAACATCAGGGAACCAAACCGCAAAAGCGCCACATACCGACAAATATTCGATTCAATCACAACTGAACCAGCGAAATTCTTCTCGTGCCATAGTGGCATAGTGCTATGTGCGAACAAGGTTAAACCCAATAACAAGAAAACTGAACTAGAGTTAGAGATTCTAGAAGCTAGCGAGGGTGGTAGCGACGGCATCATCAATGGCGGACATACGGTGCTGGCATTTGAAAGTGCGAAAAATTATAAGTACGACCTCACTCAAGCCAGGGTCAAAGTTACCATTCATATTGGGTTGCTTGAAGATGAAGCACTAGACATTGCGCTGGCTTCCAATACCACTTCGCCAGTGGATTCTAGGTCAAAAGTGAATGCTAGGGGCGATTATAAATTTATACAACAGTATTTAGGTCAGCTCGAACGCGCAGAAGATAGAAAGTTTCGCATCGCCTACTATCAAAACCAAAGCGGGGTTCCCAAAAATGCCCAATGCAACGTCAATCATTTACTTAGGCTGCTTAACTGCCTCAACAGGAACAAATATAATCCAGATAGCAACAAGCGGGCCAAGCACCCGCCCATGAACAGCAGCCCCAGCCAAATCACCGACGCCGAAAGGGAAAGACTTACTTTGTTGCTGCCGCTGCTCCCGAAAGCCTCTACATATCAGCCCAGAGTTACCTCAACCAACATTTGATGAAGATGGTTAACTCCAAGGGCGAAAATTTGGTGCTGACTTCGGGGTGATGAGAGGGGGGGGAGCAACGCGAAAATGTTAGATCATCACTTTTTGGAGCAGGGGGAGCAGGGGGAGTAAAGAGAGAATTTAGTAACCTTTGCTACTATAAATACTTCAAAATACACTTAATTTATTTCTCCTCCCCTGTCTCAAGAGCCTCAAGAGCCTCAAGAGCTTGCCCACCTCACTCTCATCGCATTGCTCCCAGGGAGGGATGCGATGTCTAACGACAAGCCAAAGCAGCGCATCTACGCACATAATAATGATAAAAATAAAAGCCCCATTTTGGGGCTTTTAAAATAATTAGCTTTTAGCTTTATCTGGTGCTTTCTGTTTGAGTTTCTTCATCAAAAACAGTACTATCAGCTTGGCTACTACCAATGAAATAATTTGGCAGAGCTTTTATCTGTAGAGAATCTGTTTTTGATAAACGCAATGTTTCTAAATATTCAGGAATTTGTATATCTTCATTAGTTGAAGTTTTTACACAGTATTTATACTACTGTAATTTTCCTTGCCATTCTTTATTAGCTAGAAAAATAATATTTTCTGCTAAATCTAAGTTAATTAAAGGAATTATTACTAAAATTTCTAAAAAATTGTCTGCTCTTTGCAATAGATAAAATTCCATTTCTGATTTAACAATTTCTAAAACTTTTTTCATAGATATCATTTGTTTATTTATTAGTGTGTTTGTAGGTAGATTGACTTGCTCTTAAGTGTGCAATCGCTCCTTAATAATGAAGCGCGATCGCTTTAATTATTGCACCAAATTATCAATTGCAAACCTTGCTTCTGTAGCAGCTGATTGTAGATTATCACAGCCACAGTTTTTTGAATTGTCAGCTAATATTTCTAAATCGGAATTACGAATATACCAGAAATAGTAGCCAATATCAAACTTATCAGGTTGCCAATAAGTAATGATAATTTCAAGACCTTGGTAGGTTTGATGAGCTTCAATTGGGTTGCCTTTGAAAGTTAACGTGTGCATCACAAAATTTTACCCCTCACTGTAAATTTCTTCGATGCCTGCATCAATAGCTTGCTGTAGAGTCTCAAAACAGCCTTTGAGGCATGGGTCTTGTGGAAACTCGTTGAATCTCAAAGGCAATGAAGCGCCGTACCTAAGTGAGAAAGAATATTTGTTGGGATTAAGAGGTTTTCAAAATCACACTCTTTTTGTGCTGATTTATAGCTGAAAGTTCTCAAACAAACTTTCAAGAGTTGGCTGTGAGGATAAGTCTGAATAATTAAATATTCGCCTTCACAAAAAGGGTTAAATTTTGTAGCATACTGTTCGCTGAGAAATAAAAAATCTGTTGGTGTGTCCATATTTTGAGATTCTATGGTGCGATTACTCCTGCTGCGCTATATTAAGGGTTTGTGCTTAACGAGCGTGCTATTCTCCACAAGCCAGCGATCGCAATTGGAGTAGTATTGGATATCTCTGCTGTTAGGGAGTTCCAATCAAAAAAAATGTCCCACCGTCGATGAGCGCCCTTGGGGGCGAAAGCGCCAATATATCAACACTATGCCCAAAATATTTATGATACGGTGGGACATTTTTTCTTTTCGCAGGTGCCTTATCTCCAAGTGTGTAAGTGACCAATAAGGGGGGAAGAGAAACAGATATAACCTTTTAGATATAGGGTTACTTTGCCTTGCTCCCCACTTTTAAGCAATATTGAAACTAACATCCACCAACCCGAAGGAATCCTGAATTACATCTATTTATTCTGCCACGTAAATTCTGATTTTCTTGAGAAATATTTGTAATTTCTTGTTTGAGATTATCATTTTCTATGATAATTTGATTATTTTCATTTTTGAAATTTTCAATTTATTGAGTAAGGTTTTGAATTTTATCTTTGACATTTTTGAAACTAGCTAGTTCTTGATTTTATTTTGTTAATATTAAACTTTGATTGCGGATATTAGCCAATTCACTTGGGCACTTTTTTCATTTATTTAATACTGAGCGCCAAGCCAAGCAATATATCCCACCCCAACAATTAAGCTAATAGCTGCCAAAGGTTTAGCTGCTTTACTAGCAGTTATTCGTAATTCTCTGACTAGTTCTGCCATTTTTATATCAGCCTTTTTCAAAAATCCTTCTATTTGCTCTCGTATTTCTGCTTTCTTAATAGCTCTTCGTCTGGCTTCTGTTTTTTGAATTTCAAGCTCTTGTAAGTGTTTTTGATATTTGACTTCAGCATCTTTTTTAACTATTTCAGCAAGAGCATAAGCATCAATATTTGTTTGTAATGCTATAACTTGACAAGCTTTTCCAAAGAGTGATTTATAATTTGACGGAACATATGTAGTTGCCCCTTGATATATAGCCTCTGTTAGCGTGTTGATATCTTTAATAAGATTAACAAAACAATTGTGATTGTACTTGACTAATAGATAATTTTCTTGATATGGAATATCTCTCCTCTCATGAGATATTCCATAACGTTCTGCAACTGATATTAACGAAGCATTTATTAACTCTTAACTTGCACATTTTATAACCCTTATACAGTAAGGCTTTGATAAATCTCAGGAAAATGTGCTTGTTTCATATTTTGCGGGAGCGAAGAACGCGCCCGTGGGAGGCTCACATCTTGCACCTAACCGAATAAAACCGTAATAGGCAAATCACGAGTATAAAATATTAACATAATGGTAAGCGTGGTCTACATCTAGTAGTAGTTTATCAAACAGAATAGAGGCGTCAGTCGCCAGAATAAGAAATTGAATTCTGTGCGAAGCCGCGGATGAATAAACGGGTTTAAAACCCGCTCCAAATCTATGATTTGGTGAGTCCAGTTCCCGTCTTGGCTCTGCCGAGATGGGAAACTGGCGAACCCGTGAGGGAGGTCTTCAATCAGTCGGGGATTCAGACCCGCGACTGATTGATTCTGACTCCTGAATTCTGACTCCTGAATTCTTCTTCAATTAGTTGTAGGAAAGTGGCGCATACCTTGGAGCTTCCGAGTTTGGAGAGGTAAGGGTACTCTTTCACCAGCACAGTTAGGATTAAAGCTAGTCAAGCGTTTGCCTAAATCTTTAACTGAACGTTTTCCCGTAATTATTTTGGCTGATACTGCATTTGGTAGCAAGGATTTTCTTCATGGGGTACACCAGCTTAAATATCATGCTATTACAGGTGTAGCTATTAATCGTAAACTAGTTGACGGCAGAGTTTTAAGACATTTACATCAGCAGGGACAACAAGTTTTTTTAGTTAGTTTAAAGTTGACTGTTAGCGTATCTTGGTATTACCTAAAGCGTCACAACGGCAAGCTGGAAAAACGTTTTGTTTTGTCTACTCCACCCATCAAAGCTTCTACTCTAAAATGGTGGGGTAAGCGTCGTTGGCAGATTGAAGGATGGTTCAAAACTGCCAAGCATCGCTTCGGTTTACATCGTTTTGGTCAAGGGACTCTGCTTGCTATATATCGCTGGCTCATTCTTTCTCTAACTGCTTATCTCATAGCCCATTGGAGTTATTTGCATACTCAAACAGCATCACCACCTGACTGGGGTCAAGCTGCACAAATAGCTATTGAATCTATTTTTCCTCAAATAGTTGTGTCTTATATGTTACTTGATATTGAACGCCTAGCTCCTCTAGCACGTAGTTGTGGTTTTGACATTCATATTTCCAGGTGCAAGATGTGAGATAACAAACAACAATTGTTCTTCAATTTCCACCTGAAGTTTATTTTTGTATCGTCATAAACGATTAACTTCAGCAAATTAGAGCAGGTGAATATCGTACCTGTTCTAAGAGGTTGTTCAAAAAGTTTTTAGAGGTGACTTTAAGCACTTGCCGATCCCCCCTAGCCCACGCCAGTCGCAAAGGCTGTCGGGAAACCCTTTCGGTAGTTCCTCCTGGGGGACTCGGGGCCCCCTTTGGGGTTGGGGGAGGAACCCCCAAGATCGGACTGCCTCACAACGGTGCTGGCTCCCCTTCAAAAGGGAGGAATAACTGCTCAAAGTCACCCTTTTGAAGGGGGATTTAGGGGGATCTAAAATATTTGGCTACTAATAACAGGACTTTTAAAACATCCTCTAATTGTTGTCATGCAAGTGTGAGGAAAGAAGCTGACGCAAAACAAGTTTTGACGCTTACTCGATTATATGGCGATCGCTTTCACGGTTGCAAAATGCGTTAACAGCTTGGGCAAATTGATGATTTTGCTCCATCAACGCCATGTGTCCACCTGGTTTGATAGTAACTTTTTGAGCATGAGGTAATTCTGCTACCATGCGATCGCTTGCAACAGGTTTAGTGGCTATATCTGAAGCACCACAGACAACCAAAACAGGAACGTTAATTTTTGCTAATGTCTGTGTTTCATCGAACTTGAACATTGCCAGGGTACCACGAGCCAAAACACCAGGCGAACCCAACGCTGATAACAAACTTGCAAAATTGAGTTGACCGCGTGTTTCAGTACCAGTGAAACCAGACAATTCTACACTGATATACAGTAAACCATTGAAATAGGAAAGCCAAGTCATCAACCACAAAATGGGTGACAGCAAGATAGTCAGGTATAACAAAGGTTCGAGCAGGGGTTTTTGTAATTTGCGTACCAAACTGCTAAATATACAAGTTTTGACTGGATTAGTGTAAGTAGTATCCACTAAGATTAAACTTGCCACCCGTCGCCGCAATTGCTCTGGAAACAGTCGACAAAATGTCAGGTTAATCATTCCACCCATACTGTGCCCTAGCAGAATAACAGGTTTATCTCCAGCAATGCTAATAACAGCTTCTAAATCGCGAGCATATTTTTCCAAAGAGTAATCGTTATTTTTTGGTCTAGAGGATTTTCCCAACCCTGGTAGATCCCAAACAATCACTCGAAAGCGATCGCTCAGTTGTCGTTTGGCATAGTACCATACTGTACTGTTGGGCCCCCAGCCGTGTGACAAAATAATTGGTTGGGCATCTGATGGGCCAAAAAACTCTACTTGCAATACGCTACCATCTGGTTGTGATAAGCGCTTGACAGTTTTACTACGCATGAATTTAGGTTCTTCTACTCCAGGACGACGTAGCATAGGTAAACTGATAAAACGACCAGCAAAAGTCCACAAAACCATTACCAGTCCGCCTACTAAATATGCTGTTCCTACCAATTCCCGTTCATACCACTCATAAATAAGATAGATTCCAGTACCAAGTACCCCAACTGACAGTAGTTGAGCCAACCAGACGAGCAGAAAATTATGAGGCATGAACAGCATGAGCCTGAACCTTTTTAACTGCGTTGTTCTTTAGCTTCATACCATACTTGCACTCTTGAATTTTTCAACCTCAAGAATGATTTATACCCATTGTCCTCACTTGGTAATCTGTTAACCTCAGCATGGGAACTACCCTCCATACTCGGCTTGAAAACCATGTGTACGATGGAAGAGATATTGGCGAATTGAGTGTGAGTATACCTGGGAATATACTCATAAATGAATATATTTTATGATTTTAATTTCAGCAATTAGATGCTTGGTAAGTATATTGTTTTAATGTTTTAATAACATTTAGTAACTTACATTTAAATGTAATACCATTTCCATATGAAGGCGCATAGAAAGAACCCCACCGCCTGCGGCACCTCCCCTTGGTAAGGGAAGGTTGGGAGGGGTCAAAATAATATGCAGCCTCACAGAGAATTGGTATAAGCATGTTGTCAATCACCCACCTGGTATATTTCGTAAATTGCCAATTTTAACTGACTAGGAAATAAAAGCTATGGAAAGTACATTCTTTGATAAAACCTTTCGTGACAGCGAGGGCAAAATTGTTATAGCTCAAATGCCAAATCTACCCCTGATTGTTTGGGCAGTAACCACTATACTGACTTTAATTTTTACGACTGGCAAAATTAATACAGTGTTAGAAGTACTGTCAAATGGCTCCCTGTTTACTTGGGCTTGGCTGGAATTATTTGAGGGGGTTAATTATTTTCGCAGAGCGTTAGGTCTTGCTGTATTAATTGCTATTTTGGCATCAAAAATTTTAACTTAAGTGTTCAGCTAAGGGTAGAGAAATAAATCGATTTAATATATCAGAAAACAGGGAGTAACTTTCAAGCCGATTATTGCTCATGTTTGATGATTAACCCTTGTACTCAAATATATGGCAGTCGAACCATAGTTTAGGAAACTGCTAATTGCTCAAAGCCGTAAAAAAACTTGTTTTCTAACGCCAGGTGCGCGGCTGTCGGGAAACCGCGATCTTTACACTGGCTCCTCAGGACTTTGCCATAGTTCAAATGCTATAACTTTGTTAAACATTAGATTTAACAAAGTCATTAATTTATTATTGGCTGAATTTAGCAATTATTAGGAATGAAAGCACTTTGGAATAATAACTTAATTCTTTTGGAATAAAGCATTTGCATCTTCAGATAGAAAGTTTTGTTTTTCTATCAAGTTATTATCTGTTACATGTGGATGTCCAGTTGCTCTTTGTAAATTGCATGTATTCAACAATTATCTTGTGTTTAAACATCTGTATTTATAGCTAATAAATATTAGCTGAATCTCAAATATTCAGGTTTGAAACTTATTGAAAAGATGACAATAAGCTTTCAAATCTGCACAGATGGTTAAAGTTTTGTGTAGTCGAGCCAGTATATTTGGCAGATTCTCTATTTATTCTTAGCAAATGCCAAAGCGTCCAAGAGCAAACAAATAAACCATAGGAATTTAGAACATCTAAGGGGCCATAATCATGAGATATTCTCACTTATCCAAATCTGTTTTCGCGGGTCTGTTTGCCTTAAGTTTTATAGCTGTACCGTTATCTATGTCAGTTTCTGCTCAAAGTGGTGGAACTGGTTCTAGTTCTGGCACCAGCTCCAGCACTGGTACAACAGGTTCTGGCACAACTTCTGGTACTGGTACAACAGGTACTGGTACTACAACAAATACGGCTCCTGGTACTGGTACAACAGGTACTGGCACAACTTCTGGTACTGACGGTACATTTGGTACTGGTACAACAGGTACTGGCACAACTTCTGGTACTGACGGTACATTTGGTACTGGTACAACAGGTTCTGGTACAACTTCTGGTACTGACGGTACATTTGGTACTGGTACAACAGGTACTGGTACTACAACAAATACGGCTCCTGGAACTGGTACTACAGGTAGTGGCACAACTTCCGGTACTGACGGTACATTTGGTACTGGTACAACAGGTTCTGGTACTACAACAAATACGGCTCCTGGCACTGGTACAACAGGTACTGGTACTACGACAAATACAGCACCTAGTACTGGTACTACAGGCAATGAAACAAATACAGATACAACACGCTATCAAACAGACAGTGAGCAGAGGAACGAAGACGGCTCTGATTGGGGTTGGTTAGGTTTACTTGGCTTAGCAGGTTTAGCAGGTTTAGCCCGTAATCGACAACAACCTAAAGTTTATCGCGATCCTGCTGATAGAGTAAATTCTGGTACTAAATATTAACTGGTCGTGGCGTTAGCGTAGCTAAGCCGTGTCTTCTGCCAAGGGGAGCCACTGCGGTGAGGTAGCGCCCATCTTGAACCCCACATCCTCAAGTTGGGTTTGATGGCTGAATAAATTGAGCCAGTTCGCTTATATCCCCCGAATACAATTCGGGGGATTTATGGTTCAGGTTTGTAATTAGTCACTAAAAACACAAAACCCCCACCATATAGACGGGTTTCGTAAAAATGGGTAGTACTGGACTCGAACCAGTGACATCCTGCTTGTAAGGCAGGCGCTCTACCAACTGAGCTAACCACCCGCTGCACCACACAAGAAATAAATATAGCACAATTTTTTTTAAAAGTGCAAGTACTTGGGGAAAAATTTTTTCTCTTAGTATTCATATTTTTGTAGTTATCTGGCTTAACCCCTTTGTATTCAAGGTATTCTTGAGAAAAGCAGCGCAGTCAGTCGGTGCGTTAGTCGTTCGCGCCCTTCGTCTTTGAAGGAGAAGACGTTGCCCAAGGCAATCGCTCTACCAGCCAAGTCAAGTTATTGAACTACAAGACTCCCCATATATGAAAGCTTACGAGATTCAAAGCAATGCTGGCGTTGATGCTTTGACGTTAGTTGATCGCCCCCAACCTCTACCCGCAGCAGGGCAAGTTTTGATCAAAGTTCGAGCTACATCCCTAAATTACCGCGATTTACTGGTGGCTGAGGGAGCCTATGGTTCAGGGGTGAAATATCCAGTAATTCCTCTGTCTGATGGTGCAGGGGAAGTGGTGGCGGTAGGAGAAGGTGTCACACGGGTGAAAATAGGCGATCGCGTGGCTGGTATTTTCTTCCAAAGCTGGATTTATGGCTCTTTGACTAGAGAGAAAATGAAATCGGATTTGGGAGGGGGTATCGATGGGATGCTGGCTGAGTATGTCGTTTTACATCAAGATGGTTTAGTGTTATTACCTGACCATCTATCCTATTGTGAAGGTGCAACTTTGCCCTGTGCTGCTCTCACAGCTTGGCACGCTTTAGTCACAAAGGGCAACATCGGTGCAGGTGAAAGTATTTTATTACTCGGTACTGGCGGCGTTTCGATTTTTGCTCTCCAGTTTGCTAAGATACATGGCGCTAGAGTGATTGTTACTTCTAGCAGTGATGAAAAATTAGCACGAGCTAAACAGCTGGGTGCTGATGAGACTATCAACTACAAGGTTACACCAGAGTGGGAAAAGCAAGTTTATACACAGACTAACCGCGCAGGTGTAGATCATGTAGTGGAAGTAGGCGGTGCTGGGACTCTACCAAAATCCTTACAAGCAGTCCGCATTGGAGGACGTGTCAGCTTGATTGGCGTATTGTCCGGTAGAGGAAATGAAATTGACCCCATGCCAATTTTGTTTAAGAGTTTAGCAGTTCAGGGGATCTATGTGGGTAGCCGGGAAATGTTTGAAGCGATGAATCAGGCGATCGCTCAACATCAACTTCACCCAGTTATTGATCAAGTTTTCCCTTTGAGTGAAGCAAGACAAGCTTATCTTTACCTCAAAAGTGCTGCTCATTTCGGTAAGGTTGTAATTGAACTGGGGACTGGGGACTAGGGACTGGGGACTGGGTACTGGGGACTAGGGACTGGGGACTGGGTACTGGGAAGATGTGGGGATGAGGGGGATGAGGGGGATGAGGGGATGAGGGGATAGAGGGACACAAAATAATAACCTCTGCTGCCTTTATTCCCAATACCCAATCCCCAATACCCAATCCCCAATCCCCAATCCCCAATCCCCAATGCCCCATTCCCTTTTAAATTAAAACTGCCAATTGAGTTGTACTCCTATGACATCCACTTCGCTTTCCAATTCACCTCTTAAGGTATCCCCTGTGGAACTGGTTTCGTTAATGGAGCTATTTTCAGAGAAAACATGGGTATAACCAATGTCAAAACTGAATGACTTGGAGGGTCGGTAGCTAGCGCCAAACCCTAGCAAAGTGCGATCGCCACCAGGTAATCTGGCTGTGACATATTCATCGCTAACAGGGCTGGGATCGTAGGTGACACCAGTCCTTAGTGTTAATTGATCATTCACGGCGTAGTTAATACCCACCCCAAAACGGTAGGTATCATTCCAGTTCTGTGGCTGGACGGTATCTGGTTCGTTGGGATTGGCAAATGATACTCGTAATTCCCGAAAGCGACTCCAGCGTGTCAAGGTGACATCACCGACAACGGAAACACGTGGATTCAGTTGTTGGTAGACAGCAAGTGAAAGTGTATCGGGCAGCTTTAAAACAGCGCTAGCACCTGTATCTGCGAACCGTCCTGTTGCCGTAGCTAATCTTGATACACTCGCTGGAACTGTGAAGTCTGCATCTCCTCGGATTTCTTGGGTAATGGGAGAACGGTAACTTAAACCAATGCGTGTGGTTTTACTCGGTTCGTACATGATTCCCAAGTTGTAACCCACACTCCAATCAGAACCAGTGACTTTAATTAAACCATCTGCTTGTTGAGGTTGGGTAGGTAAGCCTACACTGCGACCGATGGTACCAAAGTCAATGGCGTTAGACAGTTTTGCTTCGGCATATTGTACATTCAGACCCGCACCTACAGAAAAGTTATTAGTTAATTTAGCTGCAATGGTAGGATTGATATTGATAGTAGTAAGACTAGACTCTATCGCTTGGTAACGCCCAACCCAATCTTTGTTATATGTGGTAGCCAGTCCAAAAGGAACATTGATACCAACACCCGCTTTCACGTTATCAGAAAGGCTCCAGGCAGCATATAAGTTGGGCACAGCAATATCAACACCTGCATCGCCACCATTATTACCAGTCAATGCCGCACCTGATCTGATAGTAGAGCCTTGGTTTTTAAATTTGACTGTGGGGAAAATTACAAAGGAACTGCCAACAAAAGAATTGCCTGTTAGACGAGTCAACCCAGCGGGATTAGCAAAAATGGTGCTAGCATCCTCTGCACTGGCTGCACTTCCAGCGAAAGCAGTTCCTAGATCCTTGACGCTTTGTTCATTTAAAGCAAATCCTCCAGCAAATGCTAAACTTGCTGTACTACTTACTGTCACTGTCGTCAGTATTGGTACTAGTGATAACTTTACCCTTAACTGCTGCATCTTCAGTTTTTATAACCTTGTGTTATGTTTGTTTTTTAAGTGGTTACACTTAATTTTCTCTGAAGATGAGTTAATTACATGAATTCGTAATTAAAATTACATAAAAGCCCCGTAAATTTGATACGGGGCTAATTGCTAGATATTAGGATTTTAGGGACTTCCAGAAATTAAATTATTCAATTGTCAGAGCAAAGCCGATTGTGAAATTCTTCCTCCCCTGCTCCCCCTGCTCCCCCTGCTCCCCCTGCTCACCAAAGCGATGGGATATTTTTTTAGTTGGAAGTCCCTTAGTTGGCAGTGCGATCGCAAATGTTCTGGTGCGATCTTAGGCAGGAATGAACTTGAGTGCGACACCGTTCATACAGTAGCGTTTGCCAGTGGGTGCAGGGCCGTCATCAAACACATGACCCAAGTGTCCGCCACAGCGATGACAATGCACTTCAATTCTGGTCATAAACAACGACCGATCTACAGTAGTAGCGATCGCGCCTTCAATTGGTTGAAAAAAACTAGGCCAGCCCGTACCACTGTTAAATTTGGTATCAGATGTAAACAACGGCAGTTCACAACCAGCACACACATAAGTGCCTTCAGCATATTGCTTATCAAGTGGGCTGGTGAAAGCCCGTTCCGTTCCATGTTTCCGCAATACACGAAATTGTTCCGGCGATAAAATTGTCCGCCACTCTTGTTCAGTTTTGTTAATTTCAAACTCAGTATTAGAAGTTGCCATGTTTTCCGACCTCTGATTGATATTGATATAACGTGATAAAAAGGCAGCACCAACTAATACAGCGCTAGCCTCTAAAAAATAGCGTTTGTTCATACATCTATTATTTTCCAATTCAGCGCCAATCTACTCTAGTAGAGATATCACCCATCTAAACCTGACTTTTCACGGTATGTAAAAAAGGAGTGAGGGTGTAGGGTGTAGGGTGTAGGGTGTGGAATGTGGGGTGTAGGAAATTACGAAGAACAAGGTTCTGTATGTTGCAAAACCGATTAAGTTAAAAGCTTTTATCTTTGCCTTCAGCTGACAGCAGGCATTTTTGTAACTAGCAACTTCTTGGGTGAAAAAAATCCCCCAGCCAGTGTTAGCCAGCCAGGGGAGTTAATTATCAGGGTGCATCTACCAATTATGTGTTCGCATCTAAAACAGCATCTTCCGGATAAATCTCTGATAATCGGTGATTGTGAAAAAAAAATCCCCCAGCCAGTGTTAGCCAGCCAGGGGAGTTAATTATCAGGGTGCATCTACCAATTATTTGTTCGCATCTAAAACAGCATCTTCCGGATAAATCTCTGATAATCGGTGGTTGTGAAAAAAAAATCCCCCAGCCAGTGTTAGCCAGCCAGGGGAGTTAGTTATCAGGGTGCATCTACCAATTATTTGTTCGCAGCTCAAACAGCACCTTCCGGATAAATGTTTCATAATATGGTTGTTGGTGATGCCCTTTAAAAAAATCCCCCAGCCAGTGTTAGCCAGCCAGGGGAGTTAGTTATCAGGGTGCATCTACCAATTATTTGTTCACAACTCAAACAGCGCCTTCCGGATAAATGTTTCATAATCATGGTTGTAACTGCTATTAAGTATAAAAAAAAACAGTTAATATTAATCAGTTTGGCAATTTAATTCTCAAGGAGCAATTTTTTATTCAGTTGCATTCTGTGGTCAAGAATGCTTGTCTTGGTGGTTGTGACTGTTTACCAAAATTAAAAAAACCCCCAATAGGCATCAGCCAACTAGGGGAGTTGAAGATCAAGGTGCATCTACCAATAAGGTGTTCTATGCCGATGCCAACCAATCCGGATAAAGTTGTAGAAGCACAAAAAGCAAAACAACTGAGTTTAGAAACATTAAGTAGCAGGATGCATCTAAGGTATCAGAAGGAGCGAAAAATCGACTTGAAACTTTCGCGTTTCCAATTAAATTTAGGAGGCAAACAGGAGAAGCTGTGACTCAGGAATTCCACATTTCGGTAACTCCTGTAGGGCAAAATGACTACTTGGTGCGAACAGAACGAGTCGCGCCTGGAGTGCCATTGGCAGAAGAACTTGTGACTTGGCCTGTGGGTGAGTGGTTGGCGGCGGCTGGTTATCTGATGAATGACCCATTAAAGTCGGTATTGCAAGGTGATGTGTTACCTTTTGGCGGGCGCGAAAGTGACATCGCCAGGAACTCTGTCAACTTGGTGGCATTGGGTCAGCAGTTTTATAACGCACTGTTTCAAGGTACTCTCAGAGATAGTTGGATTACTGCCCAAGGTATTGCCCAAAACCATCAACAAGTACTGCGTCTGCGCTTGGGGTTAAAGGATACAAGGTTAGCACGTCTGCCTTGGGAAGTTATGCACGCAGGCGATCGCCCCGTCGCCACTGGCCCTTATGTTGCTTTTTCTCGCTACCAAAGCGGAATTCTGGCATCAGCATCTCGCTTTCCATCGAGAAACATACCAAAATTAGCACAAGAAGATGGTGTAAAAGTCTTGATGGTACTTGCGTCTCCCCCAGATCAAGTACGCCTTGACCTTCTTAAACAAGAAGCTATCAGACTGCAAGCAGAATTAAGTAGGAGTATACCACGGACTGCCGAAAATGGCAATCATTTACCCGAAATTGAACTCACTCTGCTAGACCAGCCAGGGCGGGAAGAATTGACGCAAGCTTTAGAGCAAGGAAGATACCATGTTCTGCACTACTCCGGTCACAGTAGCTTAGGGCCGAACGGTGGAGAAATTTATCTAGTTAGTAGTAGAACTGGTTTAACAGAAACCCTCAGTGGCGATGATTTAGCAGGTTTGCTCGTTAACAATAACATTCAAATGGCAGTGTTTAACTCCTGCTGGGGAGCATACACCGCTACATCCGAGATTGTTGGGGAAACAGGTGAACGTAACCTCACAGAAAGTTTAGTCAAGCGCGGGATCAGAAGCGTGTTGGCTATGTCAGAACGTATTCCTGATGAAGTCGCGCTGACGCTGACACAATTGTTTTACCGCAACCTCAGTCAGGGATATCCTGTAGATTTATGTGTCAGTCGGGTGCGTCAGGGATTAATTTCTGCTTATGGTTCTCACCAAACTTACTGGGCGTTACCGATTTTGTATCTCCAGCCAGAGTTTGATGGTTTTCTGTTTTCGGAAACTTCTTTCAATACAAATGCGGAGTCACTGAACGATTATAGACCGCCTTTCAAGTCAACTCCCCCAGCGATGTACTCTGGGATGGTGGATGATATTGAAGACATGCATTTACCAATCGACGACATGATCCCCTCTGGTTTGGTTCATGATTCTTCTGGGCTGGATTGGTTAGGTGAGGATACTTGGGGCGATCTGGTTGATGAAATTGAGTATGATGACCCAACCTATGCAGAAGATTCGGCTTTGGTTTCAGATTTGTTTCGTCAGCTAGATAACCAAAAAGCAGGAAATGAGCAACCTGAACCTGCTACAACTGAGGAGATTACACCACAGATTAGAGAAAATAACCTTCCACAAGCACAGACTTCTTTTGAAATTACTGGTTTTAATAGGCAATTAGGAACTAGGGGAGAAATTCCCGAAGCGATAACTGAAGCTAGCCGGAATTTTGCAGCAGATGAGGATAATTCTTTGCTGACCTCATCACCAAAAGTTTCATTGAAATCTCGTGTTCGTCGTCAACTACGACCGATTTTAGGCATTGTGGGAGTAAGTGCGATCGCAGCTGCTTTTGGTTTAGGTTGGTGGTGGCAAAATCGACAACCACAATTGCTGAATATACCAGTAGTTGCTCCTAAGTCTTCGTCTAATGCGGGCGACCCTAAAGTTGATTTAAAGAAGGCTGCTACTGGAATTGTGACTGCTACTGCTACGGAAAAATTAAGCCAAGGCAACTTACAAGCCGGGCTGGTTGCTGTGGAAGAATTACTGAATCGTGGTGCATTTGCTGCTGCTGAAACTGCCCTAAATTTGATACCGTCAAAGCAAGCTGAGGATGCAGCCGTCAACTTTCTCAAAGGGCGATTAGCATGGCAGTTTCTCCAAATTGGGGACAAGAAATATAGTATTGATGATGCCCGCCGTTACTGGGAAAGTGCTGTCAAGGCTCAACCAGAATCGCTGATGTATAATAATGCTTTGGGCTTTGCCTACTACGCAGAAGGTAATCTTAACCGCGCCAATGATGCTTGGTTTAAAGCTTTAAATTTAGCTCTCAAACAGCAAAACACAGCCTCTGCCGCACAAGTATCTTTGAAAGCAACTGTACCTCCAGATGGTTTAACTTCTTATGCTGGTTTAGCCATTGGATTGTATAAAGCTGCACTGAATCAAAGTGGTAGTAAACAAACACAATATTTGAATGAAGCTATCAAGTTACGACAAACGGTAATTATAGGCGATCCAGTAAATTTTCAAGTAAATAAATTGAGTAACAATTGGCTATGGACAGAAAAGGCAATATCAGACTGGCGATCGTTGCTTAAAGAAAAAAGTGAATAGTCGGCATAATTCGTAATTGTTTACCCCACGACTGAAGTCGCTTGCTCTGAAATCAGGAAGAAGTTTTCTTGTTTTCCATAACTCAAGTTAGTTGCTCTGTATCCTAAATTAATTACGAACTACGAATTAGTAATTATTTGGTCAACTGATTTTAGATTTGGGATTGTGAAAGAGGTAAGGATTCAGGTTGCAGAAAAAGGAATGAGCGAAGGATAGGCAATTACATGACCAACACATGGGCGTAATGCCTCTCTAAAGGAATCGATAATTGCTTAACCAGTCTATTAAGGGCTTCCAGAAATTAAATTATTCAATTTTCACAGGGAAGACTAATTGTAAAATTCTTCCTCTTCTGCCTCCTCTACTCCTCTGCTTGCCTTTGAAGAACTTTTGGGTATTTTTGATCATGATGAAATAGCTATAGATATAATGTTCAACATTTTCATAAAATTTATGTAAAGGTAAAACAGGGACAAACTAAAAAAGTAGCCTAGATAGTTTATATAAATCGCTGATTTATTAATCCTGTATTTTCTATCTATAGGTAGATTTTTTTTGGAAATATAAAATTATTAAAAATTACATGAATTCAAATTTAAAAAACAACTTAATATTTTACAAATTGTGTATTAAGAAATTTAAATTTTGATAAAAAATATTTTAATTTCATTAGCAAAAATATTTAAGAATTAATTAAAAGATTAGAAATCATATTTTTTTACAAATTTAAGATTTAGTAAAGTAATTTACTTGTGATTCACCTCATGATAAAAAATAACTGGTGAACAGCTAAGACTAACTTATTAGCTGTAAAGGTGAGCCTCTAAAATTACACAGGTACAAACACAGGGCTAAATGCATCTTGGCGACAAGGAAATCCTATTTTTAAGAAAGCCCAGATTAATCGCATTAAGTTATGCTTTTTGACAAAAATCTAGGTATCGCTTTGAGGTTGGGAAAATAAATCAAAAGAGAAATAGTGATTTTTTTGTTGCTTCTTAATCTTGGTTATGATCAAGAATACTTTAGGCATGTTAGCTCTGGATAAAAGCAAGAGGTAAACGATTAAAAAGATTTTTACTTAATTCAAATCGGAGAAATTTATGGCAATTATCATTGGAATTGAGCAACCAGAAAACTTAATTGGCACAATTTATAATGACAACATCAAAGGCTTGGGTGGTGATGACACACTAATTGGGGATAGTGGCAACGACACATTGGATGGTGGCACCGGTAACGATAGCTTGAAAGGAGGGGCAGGTAACGATACTTATATCGTTGATAGCATTGGAGATATTGTCAGTGAAGATAATGGCAATGGAGGTAATGCAGGCGGAGTTGATACAGTCAAGTCATCCGTTGACTGGACGTTAGGTGCTTATCTAGAAAACCTCACCCTCACAGGCACAACAGCGATTAACGGCAATGGCAATGCACTCAATAACTGGATTATAGGTAATTCTGGCAGTAATACTCTTTCTGGTGGAGATGGTAATGACAGCATCAGAGGTTTTGCTGGAAATGACACAATCTATGGAGATGCAGGAAACGACAAGCTTGACGGTGGCAATGGCAATGATTATCTCCAAGATAGCCAAGGAAATAACAGTCTGTGCGGTGGTACTGGGGATGATTGGTTAAATGTTTATGGTTCCTCTGGAAACAATCTTCTCGATGGTGGTTCAGGAAATGATTTTCTTTCTGCTAGCTATTCCAGTGGCAATAATACTTTAAATGGTGGTAGTGGCAATGATCAGTTATCTTTTGACTCATCCTCTGGAAACAATGTTCTCAATGGTGGTGCTGGGGATGATTGGTTAGATGTTTATGGGTCTTCTGGAAACAATGTTCTCAATGTTCTCAATGGTGGCTCTGGAAATGACAATCTTTCTGCTAGCAATCCTGATGGAAACAGTACCCTAAATGGTGGTGCAGGCGATGATTCCTTAAATATCTACAATTCCTATAGTTCCGGTATAAGAACTCTAAATGGTGGAGAAGGTAACGATTCTTTATCTATCAATTTAGAATATTCTAGCGCTGTGATCACAACTTTAGATGAAACCACCAATTCTGGCACAATTACAAAAAACGGTCTTGTAATTAACTTTGAAAATATCGAGACTTTTTTTATTACTGGTACAGAATACGGTGATAGTTTATTGGGGGGAAATGGCAACGATTCCTTAAACGGACGTGTTGGTGATGACACTATCAAGGGTGGCGCTGGCGACGATACTTTAGCTACGTATTATTACGGCAACAAACTAGTAGATGGTGGTGCAGGTAACGATTTGTTAGAGGCTTCTTTCTACCGTACTCAAGCGGGAATCGTTACCACTTTAGACTCAACCACTACTAATGGCACGATTACATCTGGCAGTTCTGAGCTGAATTTCCAGAATATTGAGCGCTTCGACATCAGCGGTACACGATACAGTGATAGTTTACAGGGGGGAAATGGCAACGATTCCTTTACCGGAGACTTTGGTGGTGATGACACTATCAAGGGTGGCGCAGGCGACGACACTATATCTATGTATGGTTACGGTAACAGCATAGCAGATGGTGGTGCAGGTTACGATGTTTTATACGGTGTTTTCTACAATACTGTAGAGGGAATCTTCACCACTTTAGACTCAACCACTAACAATGGCACGATTACATTTGGCATCTATCAGCTGAGCTTTGAGAATTTTGAGCGCTTTGAAATCAGCGGTACAGACTACACTGATAGTTTACAGGGGGGAAATGGCAACGATTTACTCAGCGGTCGCAATCGTGGTGATGACACTATCAAGGGTGGCGCTGGTAACGATTCGTTGTATGCTGACTATTCAACAGGCGATAACTTACTCGATGGTGGCGATGGTAATGATTATATCTATGCCTCTGGTTTTGTCTTCCGCGAGGACAGGTATTATGGCACTAGAACCTCTGGCAATAACACACTACTTGGTGGCGCTGGTGACGATGAGTTGTATATTGACTATTCAACGGGTGATAACCTACTCGATGGTGGTGATGGCAACGATATTCTTTACGCCTCTGGTGATTCTGATGCCTTTTACTATGGCCTTAATGCTTCTGGCAATAACACCCTACTCGGTGGTGCTGGTGATGATAACTTAAATATCACCTATTCATTAGGCTATAACATACTTGATGGTGGCGATAGCAATGATTATCTTGATGCTAGGGGTGCATCTGGTAATAATACCCTCAATGGTGGCGCTGGGGATGACTCCATCTATGGTGGTTCTGGTTTAGATCTTCTCACAGGTGGCGGCGGTAATGATATAGTCATGGGCTATGATGGCATTGATACCTTTGGCTTCAATAGTTACACTGAAGGTATTGATAGTCTTTATGACTTCGATGCTACTAGTGAAATCATTCAAGTATCGGCTGATGGTTTTGGTGGTGGCTTATCGATAGGTTCACTATTAGCTAGTCAGTTTACCCTTGGCACAACTGCGACGACAGATACTCAGCGATTTATCTATGACAACGCTATAGGGGCATTGTATTTCGACCGAGATGGCAGTGGTGGTGCGTTTAGTCAAGTACAATTTGCACAACTCTATAGTGGCGTTTCATTAACCGAAAACAATTTTGTGGTTGTTTAATTGTGATAAATAGGTCAAGTTGGGAATTTAGTACCAGATTTTACGGCATTTAATTCCAAGCCACCAAATCAAACAACAAGCAAGGAAGCAGGGGAGAGTTCTTGTACAAGTTCTTTCCTCTGTGCCCCTCTGCTTAAGAGATTATCCGAACCGGATTGTAACACACCCTACTGCTATTTGAAATTTACTGAATTACGAATTAGAACCATATTTATTGAATACTCCTACTCTGCCTTTGGAAGCAAAAGAAAATACAGTAAACGGGTCTTTTTGATTTCCTATTTCCATTCCTGGTGTTCCTACAGGCATTTGAGGTACAGTTAAGCCTGCAATTTTTGGCTTTTCTGCTAGCAGACGTTTAATATCGTCTGCTGGTACATGTCCTTCTATGACATATCCATTGATAATTGCTGTGTGACAAGAGGTCAAGTTATTGGGGATGTTGTACTTTTGTTTAACTTGTTCGATGTCAGTTGTGGGTATATTTTTAACTGCAAAACCTTGCTCTTTTAAGTGGTTCATCCACTTGCCACAACAGGTACATTCAGGACTGTTATATACAGTGGCATTTGGAAAAACAGTTTGAGCATAACTTATAGGTGCATTGCTTGCAAAAATACTCAATATGCCTACTGTTATACAAATAGTTATTATGACTCTGGCAATTATATGCCGCCAGTTAATGAGATGTGAAAATAATTTGGCGTATTTAGACATAAATTATCACTCAATTATAAGTTGTATGGGCACACAGCTAGCTGTGCGCCCCTACCGTTGACTAATGAATGTTATCAGTAATAAATTAAAACCGGACTTTGTACAAGTCAAATAATTCTCCTGATTGACGTGTCACTACTTTAGCACCAGCGGCTTTAATTGTTTTTTCCCACTCAACTACAGGTTCTAAAAACACCTCAGCACCTAAATAGGTTTCTAAAACTGCCCAATCTTCTGCTAAGGGTTGTTGTGAATTGAGGATGTCAAATACAAATTGTCCATTTGGTTTTAATACTCGTTTGACTTCATCCAAGACACTACTCCAATATTCCAGGGGATAATAACAACTAAATCCTGTGGCGATCGCTAAATCAAACTGGTCTGATGAGTAGTTTAATTGATACGCTGGGCCTAACTCAACTCCCTTGAATAGCTTTGAGTTCAACTGCGAACCACGGGAATTCAAAGTCTCCTGTGCTACAGTACTGATTTCTTGTCCATAAAAATATGCTTGCCAATCTCGCCAAGGATAGATTAAAAAGCTGACACCGCAGCCTATATCTAAACAATGTTGATTTTTTTGAGGTTGAGCAATTTCCCAAAAAGGAGATACAATTCTCCCTGTCAATATGCCAGAAATCCATTCTTGATATATTGGCATTTCCTTGACTTCTGGTGGTAAGTCAAAGGTTTTGTTTTGATACTGCTGGTTAAAGCGATATGCTACTTGCGCTTCCCGTTTTTGCCATTTTTCCGAAAGTGTGTAAGGTGTGTTTGAGGCAAACAGACGACTTTGAAACGGCTTTTTAGACATATGGTAGGGGACTGGGGATTAGGTACTGGGTACTGGGTGAAAAGTCTTTTTGTGTCTAAGTTTTATCATCTGTTGATGTTCTAACGACCTTGGCTGTTGCTATATATAGTGTAGACAAACTAGCACAAATAAATGAAAAGTCTTGAAGGAAAAGTAACATTAGTTACGGGTGCAACGCGGGGAATTGGTAGGGGAATTGCCATTGGTCTGGGTGAAGCAGGTGCAACTGTGTATATTACAGGACGCAGCCTCAATCAATCTGATGCTAGCGATCGCATTTTTGGTAGTCTTGGTGAAACCCAGTCAGCGGTTGAAGCAGCTGGTGGTGTATGCATTCCTGTACAGGTAGACCACAGTGACGATGAACAAGTGCGGTTGCTGTTTGAACGTATTCAAGATGAACAACACGGACAACTTGATTTACTAGTAAATAATGCTTACGCAGGTGTGCAGGCTTTAGCAAATGCTAGTGGACAACCTTTTTGGGATTGTAACCCCAGTCTTTGGGATGCTTGTAACAATGTTGGTTTGCGTAGCCACTATGTTGCAAGTGTTTTTGCCGCTAGGATGATGACTAAGCAAAAATCTGGGCTGATTTGCACTATTTCCTCCTGGGGCGGGTTGTCTTATATCTTTGGTACCGCCTATGGTGCCGGTAAAGCAGGATGCGATCGCTTGGCTAGTGATATGGCTGTTGAACTCAAGCCGCATAATGTCGCTTCTGTTTCCCTTTGGCCGGGTATTGTGGGGACTGAACTGTTTTCTGAGTTTGCGTCACAAATGCAAGAACAAAATCTGACTGACCCAAAAAGTTTATTGATTAGCGATCGCTATAATTGGGAAACTCCTTTATTAACAGGACGAGTTATTGCTGCACTTGCTAGTGAACCGAATATCATGGGTCGTACAGGACGTGTGCATATTGTTGCAGAACTAGCTAAACAATATAATCTTGTAGATCAAGACGGTTCTCGTCCAGCATCGTTACGTTCTCTACGTTTTGTGCTACCCGCAGCCTTACCCATACTCAGAAATTACTCTTGGCTTGTACCTGATATTAAAGTACCGTGGTCACTGCTACTACTAAGTGCCCTCGCTTCGCCTAAAGTTTGACAAGCAGGCTGGAAGCTGGGGTTGATGTAAAACCTACAGTGTATGCGATAGCATCAGCGTAGTAGCTGATCACTAATTGGATTAATTTACCATGAGTAATAAACGTATAGTTTTTAGCAACATCAACCCCATGAGCCGATACCAAAAAGTATTATTCACAGGGGTATTGTCTATTGCTATGACAGGTTGTGAAGTATCTATTGCTCGACAAAACATACAACAACCTTTTTTAGATGTGAAGACTGTAGCGAGTTCTGTGGCTCATCCTCAATCAGAAATGCCATATAGTGTCAAAACAGCTTCTAGTGTTGCCGATGCGAGTACCGAAGACCAGCAAAAACAGGCGGTGCAAGTTATTCGCCATTATTATAATGCCATTAATCGTCGAGACTACAAAAGTGCTTATGAAGATTGGTCTGGTGATGGTGCTGCTAGCCAAGCTACTTTTGAGCAATTCAAACAAGGCTTTAGAGATACAGTTTCTTCTCAAGTTAAGATTGGAAAACCTGGGAGAATTGATGGTGCAGCAGGCTCATTGTATATAGAAATTCCTGTCACTATCACCGCCAAAAGTATTAATGGAAACATCAAGCACTTTAAAGGTAGTTATGTCTTACGACGTGTGAATGATGTTCCTGGTTCAACCACCAAGGAAAGGATGTGGCATATCTACTCGGCAAAGATTATTCAGGTTAATTAATCTTCTACTCCCAGCTATGTGTATATAATACATCACAAATCTTTCCCAATCATCGTTGAGATATATGCGATCGCTGTTGCATCTCAACAAATAGAATTCTAACCATTTTTTTTGCAATTAGTTGGAAACTTCTCTTGGTTGGGCCGATTTCATTGGTGGTTCAGCAACTTCTGCTTTGGCTTCTGCCATGATGTCTTGCCAAGTTTCACCTAATTCTGTCAAAGTTGCTTTATTTTTTTGATAAAAAAGGATTCCTCTTTTGACAGCTGCTTTAGCTATGGGTCTGCCAAAACTACCGATAACTGGCAGGAACACAGGTATAAGAATTATCCCTAAAATCCCTGTAAATCCTAGTCCTTCAGCTAATTCTTCAAGGTCGGGTAACAGTTTAACTGACATGATATTTTTACCTTCCTTGTTTGACTTGATTACATTTTAATTTTCTCACTCTTTATACAGAAAAGCTTGATTTGAAAGCATTCAGCAATCTAATGTAATCTTTGTGTATAAACCCGCTGTTGCCAGCGAGTTTCTCAACTGATTTGGATGTGAGTAAAACCTACACCTAACTCTTCAGCACTGCATCTAATAGTACCCCAGCGCCAAAGCGCACTGCATCGGTACAGGGAAGCCCGGTTTCTGCTGTTGTTTGGGCGATCGCTTCTTTCGCCGCAATTTCATCTAAATGAGCAGTATTTAACGCTACAGCCACTACAGGCACAGTTCCAAAGGCTCCGCCTGCACTAGCGACTGTTTCATACAGCTGAATTACCTTTGGTAACGGCGGAATTGGTACATAAGGATAATTACGCACATGGCTTTGTCCTGCCCGATGTACTAATACCAGTTGTGTTGGTTGGGAACCTCGAAGCAGGGGCAGGGTTGCAGTTGAGCCAGGATGCAGCAGCGAACCTTGTCCTTCAATGTGCAGAATGTCGTAATTTTTACCATAACGTAATACCGCCTGTTCTACAGCACCAGCGGCAAAGTCTACCCGCACGGCATCTAAAGCCACACCGTCACCTTCTAACATCACACCAGTTTGACCCGTAGCTATAAACTTAGAACGCCAGCCCCGCAAGCGTGATGCCCAATGTAACTCTAGACTAGTTGACATTTTGCCGATGGCCATGTCTGTTCCCACAGTCAACACTCGCCGACAGGGAAGGCTGCGTGCCTTGGCTTCAGCAACTTCTAAATTAGGTGGTTCTTTACGTACATCCCAAATTAATTGTCCTGGTTTTAGTAGTGCGTTTAACTCTGGCATGTTTGCTAAGGGTGTGTGTAACCCGTTTACCAAGGACATTCCGGCTTCGAGTGCATTTTTAATGTCCACCCAGTAATCATCTGGCACAGCCCCACCTTTGGGGGCAATGCCAATGACTAAAACTTCAGGTTTATACTCAAGCGCTGCTGCCATCGATGCTACAATCGGCACATCACGCTTGAGGCCTGTGATTTCACTTAAGGATTTACCGGCAGACTCGCGATCGATTACTGCTACAATTGGAGCCTCACTGTAGCGTAAAATTGCCAGTCCAGTTTTGCCATGAGTTCCATTACATCCCTCATGCAGTAAGATAGCTACTTTTTGATTAAGCGGCAGACGCACTGTATTGCACCCCCAAGCCTGGTAAATCGTTTGGTAATACTCTCCCCTCTTTAACTAATGCACCTGTAAAGGGGTCATCGGTTAAGTTGAGGTGACTGTCTAAATCTAAATAATCAGCCAGTGGTGCTAGTTGTGCTGCTGCTGTATTGGACAGCGAACTGTCAGAATAGCAGCCGAACATCACTTGCAACCCACAGGCGCGTGCTGTATGTACCATCCGCATTGCCTCGGTTAGGCCCCCTGATTTCATGAGTTTGATATTGATACCATCCACGTAGTTTGCCAAATGGGGAATATCGGAACTGGTAAAGCAACTTTCATCTACAAATATTGGTAGGGGCGTAGACGCAAAGCGGCTTGTCGCAAGACATCGCTCCTTAAGTTGTGCTAAACTCTTTTCCTGTCCCCGTGGTAGTGGCTGTTCTACATACTTTATACCTAAATCGGCTAACCAACTGCACATTTCAATGGCATCTGTCAAACTCCAACCCCCGTTAGCATCTACGAACAATTCAAGATTTGGTGCTTCTTCTTTGACTGCTAGTAGCATTTTGCGATCTGCTTCTATGCCATCAGGACTGCCTAACTTGACCTTCAAAAGGCGAACATCGATATGTTGCAACCAGTCTCGCACCCTTGCTTTGGCGACTTCTGGCGCATTAATACCAATTGTGACTGAAGTTGGTACTATGACATTGCGATCGAGTCCCCACAGTTGCCACAAAGGTAGTCCCACACGCTTACCCAGCCAGTCGTGCATAGCAATATCCAGCGCCGCCCTCACACCTGAAGGAACCTGGTGTTTGATAAAAACTTGCTCAATTTCTTGGCGTTGCAAAGGGCTAAATTTTTCTAACACTGGTACGAGTTGCTGCAAGCAATTTTTGATTGTATCAGTTGATTGTGAATGATTGCCAACCCCAAATGGCGACGCTTCACCCCAGCCTTCGAGACCATCCTGCAAAATCCTCACCCATACATTCGTTGTCTGTGCCGTGGTGCCGCGGCTAATGGTTAAGGGGAATCGCTTGTTAACCGTGAATAAATCTACTTCAACTTGCATAAGTCTGCTCAATCTTTGGCTAGAGCAAAAACAGTGTAATTTCAAATTCTAGATGATCTGAGGTATCTGTTATACTTTTTTACATTCATATTATCTTGCCAAAATATTTAGCTAGATTTAATTTGCTAATTAATCTATGAATAAATTAAAAAAATGGAAAACCTTGAAATCCCAAATGGTATTAAATCATCGTTGGTGTCAGGTAAGACAAGACGAAATAGAATTACCCAATGGAAAAGTTATAGACGATTACTTTGTTTGTATTAAACCAGAAGTGTCCCTGATTTTACCTATCACTAGCAACAAAGAAGTGATTTTTGTCCGCCAATACAGACACGCAGTCGGAGATTTTTTTATAGAACTTCCTGCTGGTAGTTTTGACCCATCACAAGAGAGTGCAGAATCAGCTGCTGTTAGAGAACTGCAAGAAGAGACTGGTTATACTGCCCATCAAGTGAAAAAAATTGCCACACTACATGATAAGCCTAGCAAAGATACTAATCAAATACATTTGTTTTTAGCAGAGGATGTTGTCAAGACTGGAGAACAAAATCTTGATATTACAGAAGAAATTGAAATTTTATCAATTCCTGTAGAGTCAATTTTAGATAAAATTCATCAAGGTGAAATTTCTGTGGCTGGAACTGTTGCAGCTTTATTTTTAGGTTTAAGATTTATTGCTTATTAATAAGCAATTATGAATTAATTTCAATTTTGACCAAAAAAAATAAATAAATTGAAGGGCTGTTCTACACTTGCCACCTTCCACAACAGCATCCTTGATTGACGGTGAGTGTGAGAAAATTAAGAAGTCAAGTATTTTTCTAAACTTATGACAGTAGCAGAGTTATTTCCTACCCTTAGAAGTTTAACTCGTGCAGACAAACTAAAAGTAATGCAGTTTTTGGTTGCAGAACTTGCTAGAGAAGAGGAACCCACTTTAGAACCAGGTGCCACTTACTCGGTTTGGTCGCCGCTTAATTCACATGAAGCAGCTCATAAACTCGCTCAACTTTTGGAATCAGAACCACCGACGCAGAATGCATAATGCTCAAAGATTCAACTAATATTTGAAGTACGTCCCAAATTGTAAAGTTCCATACTGATATCTACTATTTTTAATCCAATACGGTTCAGTTAAGGCTAAAGCTCTTAGTCAAAGTCAAATTTTTTAACGAACCGCCAAGGACGCCAAGGACGCAGAGAGAAGAAAGAAATGCTTAACTGAACTGTATTGATTTTTAATCCAGCACAACAGCAATCATAGTTTAGAGCAGCTAAAATGATTACTCCTAAAGTTTTTGCAGATTTTCACAATGCTGATGCTGAAGGGCGTTTGCGTTTGAACTGTATTGGTACTATCGAAGACTTGGCTAATCAGAGTATTGAGTTACAAGATGGGCAATTACTGACATTATATAGTGAAGATTTGGAAGTTGATGGAGTGGTGCAATTCTCCAAAAAGGAGAAGTTGTGGGTTGCTGTCATTGATTGGGATCTAATCAGACAAGCTAAGGATGTTGTTATCCAGGGACAATTTTGAGTATCACCAACCAAACTTCACGTTGAATTTGAAATTTTTAGTTTTTTACCTCGCCCATTGTTGCAATATGTAAGCATAAAAAGCATCTTTATCTACTTGATCCATGGCGTAAATTTGGCGACCACCAGGCACAATTTTAGTACGTCCCTGACTCAGACCAGTGGTAATAATTTCGGTTTCCCATTCACGCAATTGATAAAATTCTGGATGTCCTAAATAAGCTGTCGCTAGCACATCCCAGAAGTAATAATCTTGGGGGATAACCAGTGCATAACATTGTCCCGCTAAATCAGAAATAGGATAATGGCGTTGTCTCCCCATTTTGTACACTACCTCTGATGTGACTGGAACATTGTTAGTTAAATCTAAGGGACACATGATAATTTCAATTTGCGTTTCCCATACCCGCGCCGCTGAAACTGCATCCCAATAAACATTCCATTCGGCAGAACCGTCTTGTCCTGGTTCCCAATTTTTCTCTACATTGCCAGGTACATTTAACGCACCACCCATCCAAACAATTTTTTGAATCTTAGCTTCAATGTCTGGTGCTTTGTCTAAGGCTACTGCAACGGTGGTTAACGGCCCTGTCACCATTAGCGTGACTGGTTCGGAAGCTTCACGTAACACTTTTACCATGAAATCTTGACCTGTTTCTGCCGCTAGAGGCGTAGTAATAGTTTCGTTTTGATTGAGAATGGGCAGATGGTCAATCACAAAGGAATCACGGCGATAAAGATAGGGGAAAGGATTGATACCGCGTACTGTGCTTTCGGCAACCGGGATATGAGAAAATCCCATCAAATCTAGAATTTTACGTGTAGCACTGACGGCTGGTTGGATATAACAATCAGCCGGAGTGACGACAACACCGAGGAGTTCTATATGATCCATCGTCAACAGCAGCATAGTTGCTAGATAATCATCTACACCGCCATCGTGATCCATTAATACGAGTTGTTTTGACATACAAGGAGATAAAAAAATGGACGAATTTATGGAAGCTGCAATTCAAGAAGCAAAACAAGGTAGACAAGAAGGTGGAATTCCCATTGGTTCCGTTCTCGTCAAAGATGGCAAACTGATCGGCAGAGGACACAACAAGCGTGTGCAAGATGGCGATCCTGTCACCCACGCCGAAATCGATTGTCTCCGCAATGCCGGTAGAATTGGCAGCTACAGAGGTACAACATTATATTCAACCTTAATGCCGTGTTATTTGTGCGCTGGGGCAGTGGTGCAATTTGGGATTAAAAAAGTCATCGCCGGAGAATCTCGCACTTTTCCAGGTGCTAAAGAATTTATGGTATCCCACGGGGTGGAAGTAATTGACCTTAATCTTGATGAATGCCAACAGATGATGAGTGAATTTATTGAATCTAATCCGGAACTTTGGAATGAGGATATTGGTAAGTAGTTAGTTGTCATTTGTCAACAGTCATCAGTTATCAGTTATCATTTCTCCCCTACTCCCCTTTCTTTTAGAAAAGCATCAAATGTCAATTTATCAGGTAACGAAGTTTGTGCGCCTAGTTTTGTGGCTGCCAAAGCACCTGCTGCTGCACCCCAAACAACTGCTTGATGTAAAGAAAGTCCTGCATAAAGTGCTGCTGCTAAGCCACCATTGAAAGCATCGCCAGCAGCAACGGTATCCACTGCATGAACTGGGAAAGCTGGGACAAAAAAAGTTTCCTCAGCTGTGGCACAAACAACACCTTTGGCACCTAGTTTGACGATCGCAGATTTTACACCCCGTTGCAATAAAACTTGAGCTGCCTTTGCTGCTGTTTCTTCCCCGTCTACTGCAAAACCCACCAATTGCCCTGCTTCAACTTCGTTCGGTGTAATAATATCGACTAAAGGGTAAAGTTCCTTCGGTAAATTAGACTGTGCCGGTGCGGGGTCAAGAATTACTTTGATATTTGCACTTCGTGCTACTTGGGCAGCTGCTACTACAGCAGAAATCGGAATTTCTAGTTGTAAAAGCAATGCTTTTGCTGTTGGTAATAAGTGGGATAATCGATTGACATCTTCTTGATTGACGCGTCCATTTGCACCAGGAATCACGATAATTTGATTCTCGCCAGTATGGCTGACAGTGATGATGGCGACTCCAGAACTTACGCTTTCATCTACAAAAATATTGTCAATCCCCACACCAGCAGCTTGCAAATTACTAACAAGTTCTGCACCAAAACTGTGTGCGCCTACACGTCCTACCATCTGGGTAGGAATTCCTAACCGCGCTAATGCTACCGCTTGATTTGCACCTTTGCCTCCCGGTATTTTAAAAAAATCTTCTCCTAGCAATGTTTCTCCTGGGACTGGCAACCGAGGGGCTGTTGCTACTAAATCTAGGTTGATGCTACCGAAGACGATGATACACATGATTTTGATCTGTGGGACTTACGCAACTGGCGCACTAAATATAGGTTAGGGTTGTCAATAGTCCATAGTCAATAGTCCAAAAAAGCTTGATTTTTGACTATTGACTATTGAACGCCTCAACTATGGGGAAGTTCCTTAACAAACTCAAGTGAAACAGATATGCAATCCTAAATGACTTGTGAAAACATAATTTGTTTTAATGAACTGCCGAGATGTAGAGAACACAGATAAAATAGAGCCAGATTTTCATCAATGATTTAGGATTGCTATATTGACGAGAAATAAGTAATTTGTCTCTCGTAATTTTTCCCAATTAGTGATTACATCTGCTTTTTACACCTAATTGTTAATACAGCCATACCAACTGCTAATAATCCTATTGTGGTTGCTGGTTCTGGTATTGCAGCTGGAACTACTTGAGCGTCAATTCGTGCAAATCCACCAAACTCACCTGCTAAGTCAGAGTTGCTTAGTATACTGCTATTAGCAAACTCAGGAGAAATGAATAGTGTAACTTGATCGAGAATTAAACTATTGGCGTTCAATGAAACAGTTTCCGGTGCGCTTAAATCAAAGACAATTAACCCTGACAATGTATCTTTTAAAAAAAGCCCACTGGCATTGTCAATAGCACGGTTGGGATCAAAACCAATAGAAAAGTTTCCAATAGTGGTTTGATTGTTAAATGTAACAGTTCCACTGTGTTCGATTGTACCTGAAAGCAAAGTAAAACCGTTTGTATCGCTGAAGGTGAAGTTGGTAGCTGGGGTGATGCCGAAGCCAACTATATAATTGCTATTAATTGGCATGACTGTATTATTAGTGCCTGTCAAATCTAGCCCGATCTGACTGAAAGCTTCCAGGTCATGATAGACGCTGGTGACTCCAGATTGCACCTGATATTTTGCAGCTTCTGCCCGTAGAGGCGCAATTGTTCCAAAAGCTGCTATGGTGCAACCAAGAATTACTAAAAACTGAGAAAAACGCATAGATACTCCTTGAACAACGGGTTAATCATATAAAAATAAACGTTTTTTTTACGTTAAGATTTTATTTGAATTAAGTAAAATTGCTAGTGAAATTTAATTTAATTATGAAGATGCTATACAAGGCATAAACCAAGCAAAAATTAGGCTTGAAGATATGATTTAACTTGATTTATGATGAGAAGTTTAGAAAATTTTACTTTTATTGCTTTTCTTACTTTTCTTACTTTTCCTACTTTGTAAAAGCTGAAAGTTTCATTGACAATTGAGTGATTTTATACTTTCAGTGATTACTAAATTAAGAAAGTATGAAAAAATCTCTAGGGCGATCGCACTCACTAATTACTGTTGATAGCAGAATGGGTCAACGTGAGTTCGACAAGTGCTGTTTTGACCTCTCCCCGGGCCCCTCTCCTACGAGGAGAGGGGAGTGAAAGTATTGTTTTTTCGTTGTTTTTCCCTTGCCTTTCAAAAGAGGGGGGTTGGGGGGGAAAGAGGTTCATCGAACTCACGTTGGGTTAGCACGCGATCGCCTTTGCCTACCCTGCAAACAAAAAAGCAAATGCTTGATATCTTGGTAGAAAACCCAAGGTGAAGTCCTATGGTAGTAACAGCGGCGACTAGTTCCCAGCGAGTTATACTGCCAAACATCAGTTGGCAGACTTTTGAAACCATCCTGGCAGAAATGGGGGATAATCGCGTTACGCGGCTGGCTTATGACCACGGAACGCTGGAAATTATGACACCTTTAATGCCCCATGAGCATAACAAAAGATTGATAGAGAAGCTGATTGATAATCTAGCCGAGGAACTCAATCTCAACCTCAAAAGCACTGGTTCTGTAACTTGCAAACGTCCAGACTTACTGCGGGGTGTAGAACCAGATTCGAGTTTTTACATCCAGAATGAACCTTTGATGCGACATAAGCAAAATCTCGACTTGACCCAAGACCCACCACCTGATTTAGTAATCGAGGTAGACTACACCAGCGCCTCTGTTGACCGAATGCCTATCTATCTTGCTTTGGGTATTGTGGAAGTTTGGCGTTATGACGAACCTGTCATGCAAATCTACCAATTACGCGAGGGTGTGTATGTCCCTTGTGATGTGTCGCCAACTTTTGCAAATCTCCCACTAACTACTGAAATTCCTCGTTTTTTGCAAGAAAGTCTGAAAATTGGGGAAATACCCATGATACGCTCATTTCGGAGTTGGGTGAGACAGCAGAGTGGTTTTTTTGTGGAGTAAAGATTTATCGACAGAATTCGCCAAAAGGATATACCATATCAAGGTGCATAATACCCAAATCTCTTTGCTATGCCTAGTGTTGAACGCGACGAAAACCGAGAAAATCGCATTGAAACAGAGATAATTGTCGATACTGAGAATGATAAAGAAGAACGAGCGATGGGTTGGTACTACTACCTTGACGACACTCTGAACGTGCCGTTTATGGCAAAGTTGAAGAAAAAGTCACGCAAAACAGGCACCATCGAGGAGAAACAAGTCGAAGTGCTAGGAATGGCACCAGATGATGACTGCTTAAAAGATATGTATGTGGAAGTGGTTTATCCAGATGGTAAGGATGAAGATATTTTTTCTGCCAAGCTATCGGAAATAGAACCCATTGATGCCGATGATGAAACTACTGAAGCGATCGCAGATTGGCACTATTGGCTTGCTAGAGGATACAAGTTTTAAACCAGGAGTTGGGAGTTAGGAGTTAGGAGTTAGGAGTTAGGAGTTAGGAGTTAGTTATTTCCCCCTCATCTCCCTCATCCCCCTCATCTCCCTCATCCCCCTCATCTTCCCCAGCGCCCTGACTCTCTAAACCGCTATCAACTTGAGGATAAATGCCGAATAATCCGGCAGGGATTACCCGCAGCTACGACATTTGCAGGAATATTTTTGACAACTACACTGCCAGCACCAATAGTGGTATTATCCCCTATTGTTACTCCTGGACAAACAATTGCACCACCACCAATCCAGACATTGTTGCCAATTTTAATTGGGGCGGCGAGTTCTCTACCAGTAAGTCGAATTTCTGGATCTGTTGGATGATAAGCCGTATAAATCTGCACGTAAGGCGCACATAAAACATTATCACCAATTTCAACTAGATTGCAGTCTAAAATCACACAACCATAATTCATATATAATCCATTGCCAGCAGAAATATTGCTGCCATAGTCGCAATGAAATGGTGGCACAATAGATATTTTTTCGCCTACCTTGGCAAATAATTCTTGTAAAATTTGTCTTCTTTGTTCTCGCTGTTCTTCTGTTGTAGCATTGTACATTCGCAGAAGACGACTGGCACGTTTACTAAGAGAAGCTAATTCCGGATCATCTGCAAGATAGAACTCGCCAGCCAGCATTTTTTGTTTTTCTGTTTGTTCCATTTGGGAATTGGGAATTGGGAATTGGGAATTGGGAATTGGGGAAAATAAATTTTTATTTTTTAACCAATTCTGGGGGGTTTAAGTCTCCGGCTTCGTCATCAGTGAGTTTTGTGGCGGGGTCTAAATTACCGTTGTAATACTTAATTACGAATTACGAATTACGAATTACGAATTATTTTAATCAATGGCAAAGTAACTAAAAATTACTGCCTTCATCAAATACACCATAACGCGCTTTTCCTTGCTGTTTGGCACGGTACAGCGCAATATCAGCATCCCGCAGCACATTTTCAGGCTCATTATAACTAGTACAATTCAACGCAATACCGATGCTGGCTGTGATACATATTTCTTGTCCGTTGAGATGAAGTGGCAAACCCAAGGTGTCTTGAATACGTTTGGCAACGTTAATGGCGTCGCTAACGTCTTTAATTTCTTCTAAAAGGACGGCAAATTCATCACCACCAAATCGACCTACGGTGTCGCCACTACGTACACATGATTCTAACCTCCGAGCGATCGCTACTAAAATATCATCGCCCATTCCGTGTCCTAAGCGATCGTTAATCCCCTTAAATCCATCTAAATCTAAAAATAAAACCGCAAAATGGTAATCACTGCGTCGTTTTCTTCGTTCTATTGCTAACTTTAGCCTGTCTAAAAATAAAACACGATTAGGTAATGCTGTCAGCCCATCATAAAAAGCATTCCTCAGCAATTGGGCTTCCATTTGCTTGCGTTGAGTAATGTCTTGAAATATCAATACTGCACCAGTAATATTACCGTTGCTATCTCGAATAGGTGCAACATTATCCCCAATCGGTATTTCTTTACCATCTTTAGCAATCAGCATACAGTTTTCTGGCAAATTCAAAACTTCACCTGCTGTCATTGCTTGTATGGCTAAATTCTCAATTTTTTGATCCATATCTTGATCAACTAAACATACCACTTCTGATAAATCTTTCCCAAATGCTTCATCTTGTTTCCAACCAGTCAGGGCCTCTGCCATTGGATTCATCATTGTGATACGACCATTAGTATGTGTGACAACCACTGCACAGTTCATACTGTCAATAATTGCCGCCATTCTCTGTCTTTCTTCTTGCAATCTTTTGTTGAATTGATCCTTATAAAGAGCCATTTCAACAGCTATATGCAAATCTGTTTCAGTGAATGGCTTTAGAATATAACTAAAAGGTTCACTTAATTGTTTGTTTTGTAACTTTATATATTGTGAATACCCGGTTAAATATAACACTGGTATCTGGTAATTATTTTCAATAATCTCTGCTAATTGCATAGCATTGATTTCCCCTGCTAAGCAAATATCAATTAATACTAAATTGGGATGATTCTCCGCAACTTTTTTTATAGCCTCTTCCCCAGAATCTGTTATTTCCGACACATTATATCCTAATTTATGTAAACTATCGCTAATATCTAAGGCTAAGAGTTTTTCATCTTCAACAACTAGGATTTTACGGGCGAACATGTTAGAATAACCTATTTGCTAAGGTTAATATATTGTTTTCAGTGTTCACTCAATCTGAAAGTCAATAATTCTATGATAGTCAATCTCTAAATTATCGGTGTACTTGCTTGGCTAAAATACTGTTTAATTTGCAACTATCATAATTCTCATAATTGGCAATGTGTGTATTTAGTGAAGCTCATTAAATTTGTTGAGAAAACTTGTACACTTAATACGTAGTTGTGAAGTTTTTATAAAAGTTTTAGGTAAAAAATCCATAAAATTGTGAAAAATAAAACGTTAATTTAAACTACTTAAATGAGCTAATTTAGAAAATACAAAAACTCGTAAAATTTACATAAAAATAAAAAATACAACTGACGTATAAAAAAATCTGCTATTTAGCTACATACATAGAAAAATAATTCATAATTCATAAAAAAGGGAGTTTATGATGTTCGTTTAAATAGTAGTCCAAAGCGTTGGCAGAACACCTTACTGTAGGGTTCCCTCTCCAGGGAACATTAAAATTCGTTACATCCGCTTTGGACAATACTTGTAGCAAAGTGCTGAGTTTTGAGTAATATCAAGTTCCCTTTTTATAAGTAATTAAGCTAACTTGATATTACTCCCCTCTCCTTGTAGGCTATGGTGTACACACAAGTTATCGAATTACCCCTCCCTAACCCTCCCCGTATGTATTGGGGAGGGAACTAGATCTTCTTTTTTCCCCCCTTAACAAGGGGGGATTAAGGGGGGTAAAACCTGAATCTACAAAGAAAATCCGACTTATGTGTACACCGTAGCCTCGTAGGAGAGGGGCCGGGAGAGAGGTCAAAACAGCCCTTGTCGAACTCACGTAAACCTATGTGACTACGGCCATAGCACTTTGCTATTTTGCTATCAAGTCAGTGCAAAGCAGGATGAAAATGCCCCATTACCTAGAGTGTTTTTGTAGGTGGAAAAGCAAGTGTGTGCTTTACAAGTTGGATTTAGTTCTGGTAACTTCAATGCTAATTTTGCCCCCAAAATCTGGGATGGGTGCAGCAGGCTTGCTCACAGTCACTTGGACTTGTGTCACGCGATCGCATTCTGTGAGGATAGCATCTGCGATCGCACCTACTAACCGTTCCAGTAGAGAAAACTTAGATGTTTTTACCAGATTTTGTATTAAGCTAATGACGCTGCGATAATCTAGAGTATCTTCGATGGCGTCAGTCTTGGCAGCTTTTGAGATATCCAACCATAACTTCACATCTACCTCAAACCATTGTCCCAGCACCTGTTCTTCATGCAGATACCCAGTGTAACCATAGCAGCGAATTCCGGTCAAATGAATGCAGTCCATAAAATATTGAGAGCAAATTTTGCATTTTGGATTTTAAATTGATCCCTATACAAAATCAAAAATTTAACATTGTCTGAATAGCTATGCTTGATTTGATACCGACCGCTTTTAGGAATGTTAATCAACTTTGGGCTTATATTCTAACGGAAACACTAAAACGGTTGGGATTGAGTTGTGCTGTCATTTGTCCTGGTTCCCGTTCTACGCCTCTAACAGTCGCTTTTGCCCAACAAGTACCTGAAATTGAAGCGATTTCGATTCTCGATGAACGTTCAGCCGCCTTTTTTGCTTTGGGGAGAGCAAAAGCCACAGGGCGTCCGGTTGCCATAGTTTGCACCTCTGGAACCGCTGGGGCGAACTTTTACCCAGCGCTGATAGAAGCTAAAGAAAGTCGCGTACCACTATTAATATTAACCACAGATAGACCGCAAGAATTGCGAGATTGTCACTCAGGGCAAACAATAGACCAGTGGAAATTATACGGTAACTATCCCAACTGGCAAGCAGAGTTAGCTTTACCTGCAAAAGATATGGCAATGTTAGCGTATCTGCGACAAACCATAATTCATAGCTGGGAGAGAACCCAAACACCCACAAAAGGCCCAGTACATCTAAATATTCCCTTTCGTGACCCTCTAGCACCAATTCCCGATGGTATCGACTTAAGTGATTTACAGTCCCAGCTGAATTTACAACACTTCTTCACAGGCGTAGCAAATTCCTCCCCATTCCCCATTCCCAATTCCCCATTCCCAATTCCCCATTTATGGCAACAATGCGATCGCGGTATCATCATAGCTGGGGTAGCTCAAGTGCAGCAGCCACAGGAATATTGTAGAGCGATCGCGCAACTTTCCCAAACTCTCCAATGGCCTGTGTTGGCTGAGGGACTCTCACCAGTGAGGAATTATGCTGAACTCAACCCTTATTTAATTTCCACCTATGACCTGATTTTGCGAAATCAGCAACTAGCAAAGCAGTTAACACCGGAAATGGTGATTCAAGTGGGGGAAATGCCTACTAGTAAAGAACTGCGTAACTGGATAAATGCTACACAACCGCTACGCTGGGTAATTGACCCTAGCGACCAAAACCTCGACCCTCTCCACGGGAGGACTGTTCATTTGCGTGTTGGGGTGGAAGAGTTGGCTCTTGAGCAGGGGAGCGGGGGAGCAGGGGAGCAGGGGAGCAGGGGAATAAAATCTTTCTCGTCTGACTATTTGCAAAAGTGGTGTGCAGCAGAAACGCAAGTGAGGAAAGCTGTTGACGACAGCTTTGGGAAAATGGAGGAGTTGTTTGAAGGGAAAGCTGCGTGGTTGCTTTCCCAGACTTTACCGCCAGAAACGCCACTGTTTATCGCTAACAGTATGCCTGTGCGGGATGTGGAATTTTTCTGGAAACCGAATAATTTAGGAGTGCGATCGTATTTTAACCGAGGTGCAAACGGCATTGACGGCACATTATCCACAGCTTTAGGAATTGCCCATCGCCATCAAAGTAGCGTCATGTTAACAGGAGATTTAGCTTTATTGCATGACACCAATGGTTTTTTAATTAGAAATAAATTTGTGGGGCATCTGACAATTTTGTTAATCAACAATAACGGCGGCGGTATTTTTGAAATGTTACCCATCGCCAAATTTGACCCACCCTTTGAAGAGTTTTTTGGCACACCCCAAGATATAGATTTCGCCCAGTTATGCGCTACTTACAATGTGCAGCATGAATTAATTACTTCTTGGGAACAGTTGCAGCAAAAATTAAACCCACTTCCAACCAAAGGAATTCGGGTTTTAGAGTTGCAGACAAATCGCAAACTAGATGCCAAGTGGCGACAGGAGCATTTGGGTAAGTTTGCAGCAGACCTTGCAATTTAACTATTTCATTAGGTATTCATATGATGTCTACTTTCTAAGATCTGATTCGTAAAGAAAATCTTAAGAATACTTAATTCATTACTAGGTCTGTCTTTCAGTGAATAGGTGCTTTATTGGCTCAAATTCCTGAAAGCCTTACAAGACAAATACTGTACTTTGGTTGACGAATTAGCTCTAAGTACGGGAACCCGTACACAAGTAATTGTGGTTATTTGATGTTGCTTTTTGCTAGATTAGCACTTAAGAATTGAGAGTGCTAACAGAAATATAAGTGACAGTAATGCCTGTCAGATAAATATTTCATATTCAATATGATTTCTTGTTCATTGCATACTCATTCCTGAATTTATAAATTTCAAAATTACTCCACAAGGAGAAAAAATGGTATTTGAAACTCACCACCGTGATGAACAAGATTACCCCAACCAAACAGTTGAAGTTGAAACTTCAAATGGGCAGAGAATCTCTCAAGAAACTTATCTTATCCGTGTTTATCCTGAACCATTTAATGGTTTAGATGCGTATATGGATATACCCTTATCTCAAGAAAAGCCCGATTTCAAGACAGTTCATTTTTCTAACTTAGATATTACGTGGGAAGTCGTTACTGAGCCAAGTCAATCTCCCATAAATGGGTGGTTTCGAGGCGATAATACTAAAAAGAATCCACCTGCCTGGGTAATGGGTCTTCGGAAAATTTCACCTCTACAAGTAGACAATAATATGACGTGAGTTCGATGAACCTCTCCCCAACCCCTCTCCGACGCGGAGAGGGGCTTTAAAATTTTGGATAAAGTACGAAAAATGATGGTTTTTAAGCCTCTCTCCTTTCAGGGGAGAGGTTTGGAGAGGGGTCTTTTAAATCTGTCGAACTCACGTTAATATGACGCTTCAAGACATTAGAAAAGCTAGAAAGTTAACTGATGATCAACCTTCTTAGACACAAGTATAATAAACGATCGCTCTCCTCATCCTTTGCGCCTTTGCGCCTTTGCGTGAGATTTCCCCTTAGCAACTTCCTGTCATCAATCATCAGTCAACAATTTAACTACTCAAACTCAAATAGATAATAAACTCAGTTCCTTGACCAGGCGCAGACTTGACATCGATCGCGCCGCCATGTTTTTCTACCACAATTTCCTGGGCGATCGCTAACCCTAAACCTGTTCCTTTTCCTACCGGTTTAGTGGTGAATAACTGTTCAAAAATGTGCTGTTTTACCGACTCAGACATGCCAATGCCGTTGTCAGCAATTTTAATCACAACCTTTTGCTGCTCTGGACATAATTGTGTTATAATTTTAATTTTGTTGGGATAAGCTAAAATATCTTCAAAGCTGCGTCCAGCATTGCCTTCTTCTAAAGCATCGATGGCATTAGCCAAAATATTCATGAATACTTGGTTTAACTGACCAGGAAAGCATTCCACCAGCGGCAAGTCTCCATATTCTTTAATCACTTCAATGTCTGGACGCTGGTCATTGGCTTGGAGACGATATTTTAAAATCAAAAGTGTGCTGTCGATACCCTCGTGAATGTCACAAGGCACTTTACTCTCTTTGTCAGCACGCGAAAAACTACGAAGCGACGTGCTAATATTTTTAATGCGATCGCATCCAGCTTTCATAGAGGCAATCATCTTTGGCAGGTCACTGAGCAAGTATTCCAAGTCAATATCTCTGGCATGTTCCTCAATCACCTCTCCAGGATTGGGAAATGTTGTTTGGTACAGGCGTAGATGTTCCAAGATATCGTTCAGTACCAGCGCTGTCTGGTGAAGATTGCCCGCAATATAGCCTACAGGGTTATTAATCTCATGGGCAACACCCGCGACTAACTGCCCCAAGGTTGACATTTTTTCCTGTTGCACTAACTGCACTTGTGCCTTTTCCAAAGCTGCTGTGCGTTCTTTGACTCGTTGCTCTAATGTTTCATTTGTCTGGTGCAATGCATAGTTAAGATGCCGTAGTTGCAGATGCACTTTGACGCGGGCTAAGACTTCCTCTTGCTCAAAAGGTTTGGTGACATAATCCACCGCACCCACCGATAAGCCTTTGACTTTGCTGGTGGTATCGGTCTGAGCGGTCATAAAAATCACCGGGATATCTTGAGTAAGTACATTTGACTTGAGTTGGCGGCAGGTTTCAAAGCCATCTATCCCTGGCATTTGCACATCTAGCAAGATCAGATCGGGCAGCTTGCGTTGCACCTGCTCTAGAGCTTCTTCTCCATTTGTAGCAATTCGGACATTCAGCCCAACTTCTTTAAGCGCTTGTCTGAGTACCGACAAATTAGTGGGGTTGTCATCGACTAACAGAATTGATGCAGTAAGAAAGTCTGACATGATCAGTGAAATTTGAGGTGCATAGAAAAGGCAGGGAAGATGAGGGAGATGAGGGAGATGGGGGA